>NZ_CP195039.1:0-307500 GCF_051165765.1 Shewanella sp. HL-SH8
AGTAATACCATTTACATTAAATATGTGATCTAATTAGTTGTCATTTCCTTATTTCAGTATCGATGAATAATCTCAATCTTGCAGCATTAGTTAAATCTGAGAAAAGCGCACGTAAACGTATGCGTTATCTCGCCTTACTTCATTTTACCGAAGGTCATTCTCGTACTGCTATAGCCAACATGTTGAAGGTCAGTAGAACCAGTGTAAATGCATGGGTTACTCATTATTTAACTCATGGCATTAGCGGCCTAGATGATAAACATAATCCAGGTCGACCCGCTCAATTATCGGCGAAACAACTGGTAAATCTGAAAGAATTTGTACAACGTCAAAGCTTGTCTGAGAGTGGCGGAAGATTGATGGCAAGAGATGTTAGTCTTTTTATCCAGTCTGAATTTGGCGTGACCTTTAAACAGGCAAATATCTACAGATTACTGCATCAATTAGGATTGTCATGGATAACGACCCGCTCTCGTCACCCAAAGCAATCTCAAGATATTCAGGACGCTTTTAAAAAACTTCCAGCTGTCAACGATCCTTAACACCCCTGGTCATGTGGCGTTAGATCGCATTGATGTTTGGTTTCAAGATGAAGCCAGATTTGGTCAGCAAAATACAACGACCCGCATTTGGGCAACGAAAGGAACCCGACCACGAGCGGTAAGGCAACAACAGTTTGAATCAGCGTATTTATATGGCGCGGTGTGTCCGGCAACGGGTGCGACAGAGGCTATTATTGCCCCGCATGCCAATAGTGAATATATGTGGGAGCATTTAAAATTAATTTCAGAGGCTACCGAATCGAGTCGCCATGCTTTGGTCATCATGGATGGCGCAGGTTGGCATCAACAGGATCTGACAGAGGACTTTGATAACCTTAGTATCCTTAAGCTTCCGCCCTATTCGCCAGAACTCAACCCTATAGAACAAGTGTGGCAATGGCTTCGTCAGAATGAACTCGCCAATCGTTGCTTTAGTGGATATGACGATATTGTTGAGCAGTGTTCCATTGCATGGAATCGATTTATTGCAGAGCCGGAAAGGGTGATTCTACTATGTTCTAGACGGTGGACAAAACTGACCAATTAATTAATGTAAATGGTATGACCTACTCTCACATGGGGATATCGGCCACACTATGTTTAATGTAAATTGTATGACTCATGCTCAAGAATAGTTTTTCGTCGTAAACAAAAAGGCCACTCAATTAGAGTGACCTTGCTGTTTTATTTGGCGCCTGGAAATGACCTACTCTCACATGAGCATATCGGGTACACGACTTTCATGCTCAAGGATAGTACTTCGACACAAAGCAAAAAGGCCACTCAGTTAGAGTGGCCTTTTTGTTTTATTTAGCGCCTGGAAATGACCTACTCTCACATGGGCATATCGGCCACACGACTTTCATGCTCAAGAATAGTACTTCGACACAAAACAAAAAAGCCACTCAATTAGAGTGGCCTTGCTGCTTTATTTAGCGCCTGGAAATGACCTACTCTCACATGGGGAGACCCCACACTACCATCGGCGATACTGTGTTTCACTTCTGAGTTCGGAATGGGATCAGGTGGTGCCACAGCTCTATGGTTTCCAGACAAATTCTACTAGGACAATACACTAGATTATTCGTGGTGCTGATACCCAGAATCGAACTGGGGACCTCATCCTTACCAAGGATGCGCTCTACCGACTGAGCCATATCAGCAAAACTTGCTTTATATTATTACTCATCATTATGATGAGTAATTTTAATTGGCGCCTGGAAATGACCTACTCTCACATGGGGAGACCCCACACTACCATCGGCGATACTGTGTTTCACTTCTGAGTTCGGAATGGGATCAGGTGGTGCCACAGCTCTATGGTTTCCAGACAAATTTGGTTTATCTAACGCTATTTAACTAGCATTAAATAATAATTCGGAAAGCTGATTGCTTTATCTCAGTTTGAGTCTCGTCACACTATTTAAGCGTCCCATTCTAATACTAAGTCGTATCAGTAAAACCCATCTGGGTTGTATGGTTAAGCCTCACGGGTCATTAGTACAAGTTAGCTCAACGCCTCACAACGCTTACACACCTTGCCTATCAACGTAGTAGTCTCCTACGGCCCTTTAGAGAGCTTAAAGCTCTAGGGATGACTCATCTTGGGGCTCGCTTCCCGCTTAGATGCTTTCAGCGGTTATCGATTCCGAACGTAGCTACCGGGCAATGCCATTGGCATGACAACCCGAACACCAGCGGTTCGTCCACTCCGGTCCTCTCGTACTAGGAGCAGCTCCCCTCAATCATCCAACGCCCACGGCAGATAGGGACCGAACTGTCTCACGACGTTCTGAACCCAGCTCGCGTACCACTTTAAATGGCGAACAGCCATACCCTTGGGACCGACTTCAGCCCCAGGATGTGATGAGCCGACATCGAGGTGCCAAACACCGCCGCCGATATGAACTCTTGGGCGGTATCAGCCTGTTATCCCCGGAGTACCTTTTATCCGTTGAGCGATGGCCCTTCCATTCAGAACCACCGGATCACTATGACCTACTTTCGTACCTGCTCGACGTGTATGTCTCGCAGTTAAGCTGGCTTATGCCATTGCACTAACCGTACGATGTCCGACCGTACTTAGCCAACCTTCGTGCTCCTCCGTTACTCTTTGGGAGGAGACCGCCCCAGTCAAACTACCCACCAGGCACTGTCCTCAACCCCGATAAGGGGCCAGAGTTAGAACATCAAAACTACAAGGGTGGTATTTCAAGATTGACTCCACTCCATCTAGCGACGAAGCTTCAAAGTCTCCCACCTATCCTACACATGTAGGTTCAATGTTCAGTGCCAAGCTATAGTAAAGGTTCACGGGGTCTTTCCGTCTAGCCGCGGGTATACGGCATCTTCACCGCAATTTCAACTTCACTGAGTCTCGGCTGGAGACAGCGTGGCCATCATTACGCCATTCGTGCAGGTCGGAACTTACCCGACAAGGAATTTCGCTACCTTAGGACCGTTATAGTTACGGCCGCCGTTTACCGGGGCTTCGATCATGAGCTTCTCTTGCGATAACCCAATCAATTAACCTTCCGGCACCGGGCAGGCGTCACACCGTATACGTCATCTTGCGATTTTGCACAGTGCTGTGTTTTTGATAAACAGTTGCAGCCACCTGGTATCTGCGACTGCCGTCAGCTTAGGGAGCAAGTCCCATCACCAACAGCAGCGTACCTTCTCCCGAAGTTACGGTACCATTTTGCCTAGTTCCTTCAGCCGAGTTCTCTCAAGCGCCTTGGTATTCTCTACCCGACCACCTGTGTCGGTTTGGGGTACGATCCCTACTAACCTGAAGCTTAGAAGATTTTCCTGGAAGCATGGCATCAACTACTTCATCACCTTAGTGACTCGTCATCAGCTCTCAGCATTCTCACTAAAGAGGTGTTCCCGGATTTGCCTAAGAACACTGCCTACTACCTTAAACGCGGACTACCAACGCCGCGCTAGCCTAGCCTTCTCCGTCTCTCCATCGCAGTTAGCAGAGGTACAGAAATATTAATCTGTTTTCCATCGATTACGCCTTTCGGCCTCACCTTAGGGGTCGACTCACCCTGCCCCGATTAACGTTGGACAGGAACCCTTGGTCTTTCGGCGAGGGAGTTTTTCACTCCCTTTATCGTTACTCATGTCAGCATTCGCACTTCTGATACGTCCAGTGTGGGTTACCCCTTCACCTTCAACCGCTTACAGAACGCTCCTCTACCGCTTGCAGTAAACTGCAAACCCGTAGCTTCGGTGGTATGTTTAGCCCCGTTAAATCTTCCGCGCAGGCCGACTCGACTAGTGAGCTATTACGCTTTCTTTAAATGATGGCTGCTTCTAAGCCAACATCCTAGCTGTCTAAGCCTTCCCACATCGTTTCCCACTTAACATACACTTTGGGACCTTAGCTGACGGTCTGGGTTGTTTCCCTTTTGACAACGGACGTTAGCACCCGCTGTCTGTCTCCCGAGTAGTACTCATTGGTATTCGGAGTTTGCAAAGGGTTGGTAAGTCGGGATGACCCCCTAGCCTTAACAGTGCTCTACCCCCAATGGTATTCGCTCGAGGCGCTACCTAAATAGCTTTCGAGGAGAACCAGATATCTCCGAGTTTGATTGGCCTTTCACCCCCAGCCACAAGTCATCCGCTCATTTTTCAACATAAGTCGGTTCGGTCCTCCAGTTGATGTTACTCAACCTTCAACCTGCCCATGGCTAGATCACTCGGTTTCGGGTCTACGCCTTGCAACTAAACGCGCAGTTAACACTCGGTTTCCCTACGGCTCCGCTATTCGCTTAACCTCGCTACAAAACGTAAGTCGCTGACCCATTATACAAAAGGTACGCAGTCACGGTCTCAAGAACCGCTCCCACTGCTTGTACGTATACGGTTTCAGGTTCTATTTCACTCCCCTCACAGGGGTTCTTTTCGCCTTTCCCTCACGGTACTGGTTCACTATCGGTCAGTCAGGAGTATTTAGCCTTGGAGGATGGTCCCCCCATATTCAAACAGGATGTCACGTGTCCCGCCTTACTCGTTTTCATCTATGGTTAGTTTTCATGTACGGGGCTATCACCCTGTGCCGCTGAGCTTTCCAACTCATTCCACTAACACCCCATAGACTTAAGGGCTAATCCCCGTTCGCTCGCCGCTACTAGGGGAATCTCGGTTGATTTCTTTTCCTCTGGGTACTTAGATGTTTCAGTTCCCCAGGTTCGCCTCATACAGCTATGTATTCACTGTATGATGACCACTTATGTGGCCGGGTTTCCCCATTCGGATATCGTTAGCTCAAATGCTTATTACTAGCTCGCCAACGCTTTTCGCAAGTTATTACGTCCTTCATCGCCTCTGACTGCCAAGGCATCCACCGTATACGCTTAGTCACTTAACCATACAACCCAAATGAGTTTCACAACCCTTGTAAACAAGAGAATGAACTAATTAGACTGTATCGCAACTAGCTGGTTTTTACTTGTCTCACTCCCGACCAGGAAGTGTGACTCGCCTTAGTTTTTAGAATATTCAAGACACTTAAACAGTGTTTTGAGAACTCAAGATACTGATGCTTTCACATCAATATTATTTTTCGCACTAACGTAATCACACAAACGACAACGAATCATCATCTATGCGCCTTGAGTTAGTACTATCAGCTTTCCAAATTGTTAAAGAGCGGGCTTAAAAAAGCCAAAGATAAAATTTCGTTTATCTTTGGCATCTCGGACCAATATGTATGTTTCTCATTCAAGAGAATGGTGGAGCTATGCGGGATCGAACCGCAGACCTCCTGCGTGCAAGGCAGGCGCTCTCCCAGCTGAGCTATAACCCCTTTACATACAGTGAGAATTTACGTTTACCTTCTAAGAAGGTCAGCCATTTTATTTGGCTTGCCAATTCGAATTTATCCAAGGCAATTTATTGCGGACGTTTAGTTCACTAAACGAGCGGTAAATTAACACAGGAGAAATGAAGAATTGGTGGGTCAGAGTGGACTTGAACCACCGACCTCACCCTTATCAGGGGTGCGCTCTAACCAGCTGAGCTACAGACCCAACGTAATTTCTCTTTCTTTCTATCAAGTAATCTGTGTGAACACTCACATGCATCTCTGCACTTTAGGTATTGAGTTAGTCGTATAGGTAAGGAGGTGATCCAGCCCCAGGTTCCCCTAGGGCTACCTTGTTACGACTTCACCCCAGTCATGAACCACAAAGTGGTGAGCGTTCTCCCGAAGGTTAAACTACCCACTTCTTTTGCAGCCCACTCCCATGGTGTGACGGGCGGTGTGTACAAGGCCCGGGAACGTATTCACCGTGACATTCTGATTCACGATTACTAGCGATTCCGACTTCATGGAGTCGAGTTGCAGACTCCAATCCGGACTACGACGTACTTTGTGAGATTAGCTCCACCTCGCGGCTTTGCAACCCTCTGTATACGCCATTGTAGCACGTGTGTAGCCCTACTCGTAAGGGCCATGATGACTTGACGTCGTCCCCACCTTCCTCCGGTTTATCACCGGCAGTCTCCCTAAAGTTCCCGACATTACTCGCTGGCAAATAAGGATAGGGGTTGCGCTCGTTGCGGGACTTAACCCAACATTTCACAACACGAGCTGACGACAGCCATGCAGCACCTGTCTCAGAGTTCCCGAAGGCACTAAGCTATCTCTAGCGAATTCTCTGGATGTCAAGAGTAGGTAAGGTTCTTCGCGTTGCATCGAATTAAACCACATGCTCCACCGCTTGTGCGGGCCCCCGTCAATTCATTTGAGTTTTAACCTTGCGGCCGTACTCCCCAGGCGGTCTACTTAATGCGTTAGCTTGGGAGCCCAGTGACTAAGTCACCAAACTCCGAGTAGACATCGTTTACGGCGTGGACTACCAGGGTATCTAATCCTGTTTGCTCCCCACGCTTTCGTGCATGAGCGTCAGTCTTTGTCCAGGAGGCCGCCTTCGCCACCGGTATTCCTTCAGATATCTACGCATTTCACCGCTACACCTGAAATTCTACCTCCCTCTACAAGACTCTAGTTCCCCAGTTCCAAATGCAATTCCTAGGTTGAGCCCAGGGCTTTCACATCTGGCTTAAAAAACCGCCTGCGCACGCTTTACGCCCAGTAATTCCGATTAACGCTCGGACCCTCCGTATTACCGCGGCTGCTGGCACGGAGTTAGCCGGTCCTTCTTCTGTAGGTAACGTCACAGCAGTAGTTTATTAAACTACTGCCTTTCCTCCCTACTGAAAGTGCTTTACAACCCGAAGGCCTTCTTCACACACGCGGCATGGCTGCATCAGGCTTTCGCCCATTGTGCAATATTCCCCACTGCTGCCTCCCGTAGGAGTCTGGGCCGTGTCTCAGTCCCAGTGTGGCTGATCATCCTCTCAGAACAGCTAGGGATCGTCGCCTTGGTGAGCCATTACCTCACCAACTAGCTAATCCCACCTAGGTTCATCCAATCGCGAAAGGCCCGAAGGTCCCCTCCTTTCCCCCGTAGGGCGTATGCGGTATTAGCAGTCGTTTCCAACTGTTATCCCCCTCGACTGGGCAGATCCCTAGGCATTACTCACCCGTCCGCCGCTCGCCGGCAAAGATAGCAAGCTATCTTCCCGCTGCCGCTCGACTTGCATGTGTTAGGCCTGCCGCCAGCGTTCAATCTGAGCCATGATCAAACTCTTCAATTAAAGTTTTTTTGAATCTTGCGATTCGGCTCAATGAATTCTGATTGCTTTATCAACCGAAGTTAACAAAGTCTTTTTGTACATATTGCTATGAACATTCATCGTTGCATTGAGTTTAAATTTTTTGATTGCTCTTCCTAAGAAGAAGCAATTTCGAATAACTCAATACCTGTGAATGTCCACACAGATTACTTGATAAATTGTTAAAGAGCGTTGATGTTGATTTTTCAAACATCGCCGTAAGACGCTAGGTCGTTGGCTTGGGCTGCGTATTCTACAGACCCTGTTGTCAGCGTCAAGTGTTTTTTCAAACTTTCTTTTCGCTGTTGATTTGATGATGAAACCGAAGTTTTTATCCTTTCAAATCAACCTGACTTCCTAAGTGATTAACTTCAGATGCCACTTTGCTTTCGCGCTGTGCCGTGTCAGTGGTTGCGCATTATAGGGAGATTCTGAGGCAGTGCAAGGGCTTTTGTGTAAAAAGATCGGTTTTTTACGATCTTTTTGATAGTTACCCACTTACATACATGTTTTGCACCATTTACCCCCAAAGTTATCCACAATAGGTGCTTTATAAGCTTAGACTCTTGCCAATCAGATATAAAAAAAGCAGCTATATAAGCTGCTTTTTATAATCACTATGCTGGTTTAGCTAAGCTAACTGGTTTATTAACTTAATTTGCCATGGCATTGTTTAAATTTCTGACCTGATCCGCAGGGACATGGATCATTACGTCCCACTTTCTCACCATCGCGTATAACCGTCTTAGGTTTTTCCGCTGTAGCTGTCGTTTCACCTTCGTCCAATGCTTGTGCCGTTGCATGTTGGTAATCACGTTTAATCTTAGCTTCTTCATCGCGACGGCGTTGTTCCATGTCATCTACATCAGATTGTGCTTGTACTTGCACTTTCGATAATACACTGATGACATCGTGCTTTAATGTTTCAAGCATCTGTTGAAACAACTCAAATGATTCACGCTTATATTCTTGCTTAGGATTTTTTTGTGCATACCCACGTAAATGGATACCTTGACGTAGATGATCCATCGCAGCCAAATGCTCTTTCCATAAACCATCTAAGGTTTGTAGCATTACAGCTTTTTCAAATTGACGTAATACTTGCGGGCCAACCATCTGCTCTTTAGCTTTAAAGGCTTCAGTCCATGATGTCACAATACGCTCACGTAATGTCTCTTCATGTAGATCGTCTTCTTTATCTAACCATTCTTGTATCGGAAGCTTTAAGGCGAACTCATTATGTAAACGTTGCTCTAAGCCTGGTACGTCCCATAACTCTTCTAAAGAATTCTGTGGGATATAAGTATCAATAACGCCAGAAACCACATCTTGTTCGATATTCTTGATGGTGTCTTCAATGCTTTCAGCATCCATTAACTCATTACGTTGCGAATAAACAACTTGGCGTTGATCATTTGCCACGTCATCATATTCAAGCAATTGCTTACGAATATCGAAGTTACGCGCTTCTACTTTGCGCTGTGCATTTTCGATGGCACGAGATACCCATGGATGTTCGATAGCTTCGCCTTCTTCCATACCCAGCTTTTTCATCATGCCTGAAACACGATCTGAAGCGAAGATACGCATTAAGCTATCTTCCATCGATAGGTAGAAGCGTGAAGAACCCGCATCACCTTGACGACCAGCACGACCACGTAGCTGATTATCGATACGACGCGATTCATGACGCTCGGTACCAAGAATGTGTAAACCGCCAGCCGCAAGCACTTCATCATGGCGTATTTGCCAATCTGCTTTAATTTTAGCTTTCTGTTCTGCTGTTGGATTATCTAACGCTTCTATCTCCATGTTCCAGTTGCCGCCTAATACGATATCCGTACCACGGCCAGCCATATTTGTTGCAATAGTTACTGCGCCTAAACTACCGGCTTGGGCAACAATTTCAGCTTCTTTTTCATGGAACTTAGCATTTAGCACACTGTGTGGAATTTTGGCTTTTTTCAATAATGTATTAAGCAGCTCTGATTGCTCAATAGAAACGGTACCCACTAGCACTGGCTGTCCGCGTTCACGGCAACCTTTAATATCAGCAACAATAGCATCGTACTTTTCTGCAGCTGTTAGATAAACTAAATCGGCCATGTCGTTACGAACCATTGGACGGTTAGTCGGTACTACAACGGTATCTAGGCCATAGATATGCTGAAACTCGAATGCTTCAGTGTCGGCAGTACCCGTCATACCGGCTAATTTATCATACTGACGGAAGTAGTTTTGAAAGGTAATTGACGCCAATGTTTGGTTTTCATTTTGAATATGAACCCCTTCTTTAGCTTCAACCGCTTGATGCAAACCTTCTGACCAACGACGTCCTGGCATTGTACGGCCAGTATGTTCATCTACAATAACAACATCATCGTCTTGGATAATATAATCAACATCGCGTTCAAATAAAGTATGTGCACGAAGTGCTGCATACACGTGATGCAGTAATGAAATATTTGCGGCTGAATAAAGTGAATCACCTTCAGCTAACATGCCTTGTTCAGTTAACAGTAGTTCAACTTTCTCTTGACCACGTTCTGTTAAATGAACTTGTTTACCTTTTTCATCGATTGTGAAGTCACCTTCACCGATGTAGTCTTCGGTATCTTCTTTATCTTGACGTACAAGACTAGGAATTAACTTATTCACTTTAATGTACAGATCTGAGCTGTTTTCAGCTGCACCTGAAATGATCAGTGGCGTACGCGCTTCATCAATTAAGATTGAATCGACTTCATCGATCAATGCGTAGTTTAGTGGGCGTTGTACACGCTCTTGTGGAGAAAAGGCCATATTGTCGCGCAGATAATCGAAACCAAATTCGTTATTGGTGCCATAAGTTATATCTGCGTTATACGCCTGTTTCTTTTCTATTTGACCAATACCAGCAACGTTAACGCCAACCGTTAAGCCTAAAAACTCAAATAACGGACGATTGAATTCAGCATCACGACGGGCTAAGTAATCATTCACAGTAATAACGTGAACACCTTTGCCACTGAGACCATTCAAATATGCAGGTAATGTTGCGGTTAATGTTTTACCTTCACCGGTACGCATTTCAGCAATACGATTGCTGTCTAAAACCATACCGCCAAGTAATTGGACATCAAAAGGACGCATGTTAAACACACGTTTTGACGCTTCACGCACAACGGCAAATGCTTCTGCCATCAGACTTTCTAAGCTTTCACCTGAATCTAGACGCTGGCGAAACTCTGCGGTTTTTGCTTTTAGTTCTTCATCGGAGAGTTTTTCATAATCTGCTTCCAATGCGTTAATTTTAGTGACCACTTTACCCAAGTTCTTTAGGGTACGATCGTTTTTGCTTCCAAATACTTTTGTCAGTAATTTACCTAACATCTTAGTCACTTATCTCTTGTAGGTTTGGCTCTTCAGAGCGGATTAACCGTTAATATGATCAACTTGCTTTGCGATAGACATACTTTTGTGGATCTATTTGTTGTCCACCGCGAAGCACTTCGTAATGCACATGAGGGCCGGTTGAGCGGCCTGTGCTTCCCATACTGGCGATTGTATCGCCTTTGGCAACGACGTCACCTACGTTTACTGACAGAGATTTATTGTGTCCATAGCGAGTTCGAAGACCATTACCATGATCTATTTCGATAAGCTCACCATATCCAAACATACTTCCTGACCACGTTATTACACCTGCGGCAGTTGCAACAACGTCGGCCCCTTCTCGCCCAGCAAAATCAATACCTTTATGCATTGTTCTACGGCCATTAAAAGGGTCATTGCGTAAACCATAGGGCGAAGATAACCAACCTTTATCGATTGGCCGCCCTGATATATAACGCTCTTCATCTATATGGAGATTTGTTGACACTGTTTCAAGTAGTGACAACTGAAGATTATTACTATCAATTCTTGATGCCAGCGTATTCATATCATTAATAAGCTGACTTAATTCGATTCCTGTCCCTAATTCACTGTAACCGCCGATACCAACTTCTACATGGAAATCGAATTGATCGTCGAGTAAATTATTTTGGGCGACTTGCTGGCCTAATGCCTCAAGTCGGGTAATTTTGGCCTGCATTTTAGCAACATGAGTTACTAACGTAGACAGTTGAATTTCGGTTGCGTGTTTGAGCTCAATAACTTGCTGTTTTTGTTGCTCACGCAATTGTTGGTTTTCGTCCACTTTAGCTTGTTGATTAGCAAAGCGATCGGTACTGTATTGATAAATAGCAGTTCCGGTGACCATTATCATGATGGGTAGAAGAAACCATCGCTTACTGGGTTGCCAGCGCGTGACCCCATTTCGACCTTGAACAAATACTGTTACACTCATAGCCTAACTCAGCCATCTTATTATCATATGAAAAAGCCCCCTCAAGACCTCAGCAATTTATTACATTTGTCAGGAAAACTTCCTGAACTCGCTGAGAAAGCAGAACTATTAAATAATCTGAATAATTATTTAAAACAGATTATCGATGGTCCTGCGGCAGAGCAGCTAAAAGTAGCCAATCTCCGCCAGGGTGTTCTTGTTGTTGAAACGTCATCCGCTGCCTGGGCCGCGAGAATTAATTTTCAAAAGCCTAAACTACTACGACAACTTCAGGCTGAAACATTACCCATGCTCACTGCTATTGAGGTTAAAGTCAACCCAGGATTAGCAATAGGAAATGTAAACTCCCAGGTGAATCACACTTATATCAGTAATGAAGCTGCGCAACACATCACTGCATTGGCTGATCATGTTGAAGGATCACTGGGTGAAAAACTAAAACGGCTGGCTGCATTGGCCAGCCGTAATAGGCGATAAAACGATTAAGCTAGTGCCGCTGAACCTGGCACAATGAAGCTGACAGGCACATCGGCTTCTTTGTCAAAGCTGACTAATTCCCATGCATCCTGCTGGGCAAGTAGCGCTCTAACGAGTTGATTATTTAATGCATGACCTGTTTTGTATGCTTTAAATTCACCGACAATGGCATGACCTGCTACATACAAATCACCAAAAGCGTCGAGAATTTTATGCTTAACGAACTCGTCTTCATAACGCAGACCATCAGGGTTGAGGACGCGGTATTCGTCAAGCACTACAGCATTTTCCATGCTGCCACCTAAAGCTAGGTTATTCGCACGCAAATATTCAATGTCACGCATAAAGCCGAAGGTTCTAGCACGGCTGATATCTTTTACAAAAGCGGATGTAGAAAAGTCCATTACCATATGTTGTTGGCTTCGAGCAATTTCTGGATGAGTAAAGTCAATTTTAAAATCAACTCTAAACCCTTTAAAAGGTCTTAACTCAGCCCATTTATCACCGTCTTCCACTCGAATAGGTTTGGTAATTTTTAGGTATTTTTTCGGTGCCGCTTGTTCTTTAATGCCTGCGCTTTGCAGCAAAAATACAAACGGACTGGCACTGCCATCCATAATTGGGATTTCAGGGGCATCAACTTCGATAATCGCATTATCAATGCCTAAACCAGCAAGTGCTGCAAATAGATGTTCAATTGTAGATATACGAACACCAGTATCATTTACAAGCGCTGTACACATTGTCGTTTCACGCACTAATTCAGCCTTAGCAGGTATAGACACTGGAGGCGTAAGATCGGTACGTGTTAGTACAATCCCTGTATTTACTGGTGCGGGCATAATGCACAGAGTGACCTTGTTGCCAGAATGTAATCCGACACCAGTACTCTTCACCATTTTTTGAACAGTTCTTTGAAAAATCATTCATTTACCCGTAAATAACAATAAAAACAAAAGCTTAAAATAAATACCTAAAGCTATCATGTATAGCTGGTACGACATGCTACCATATCTTGCGCAATTCACAAAAAAAATGCAAATGACCCCAGAACAACGTCATTTCGTTATCAACTACGTAATCATCACACCTTTATTAATATTAATATTGTAAACAATATTAATATCAGCCTATCAAAACCGCTTTTAAACGGGTTGATAGTTATGCTAGTTAATCAGCTTGCTTACGTAAAAATGCTGGAATATCTAAATAATCTGCATCTGCACGTGGAGCTGGAACTGATTGTGGTACAGCATTACTCTTCGGCGAAGAATATGTTTGCGCTACAATAGGTTCGTCAACTGGCTCTGGGCGTGGCTCAATAACTACTGGCTCTGGGCGTGGTGCTGTTTTTTGCACTAACTGAATATCAGGCTTCTTTTCAATGCCAATACCCGTAGCAACTACCGTTACACGTAGCTCATCACTCATTTCAGGATCAATCACCGCACCGACTACTACTGTAGCATTTTCAGATGCATAGGCTTTAACGTGGTTACCCACTGTTTCTAGCTCTTCAATTGTGATGTCCATACCAGCAGTAATGTTAACTAATACGCCACGGGCGCCAGCTAGATCAATATCTTCTAATAATGGACTTGCAACCGCTGCTTCTGCTGCTTCTTCTGCGCGGTCATCACCAGTAGCGACACCCGTACCCATCATGGCATTACCCATTTCAGACATAACGGTTTTCACGTCGGCGAAATCCACGTTAATTAAACCTGGACGAGTAATTAGCTCAGCAATACCCTGCACCGCACCAAGTAGCACGTTATTAGCTGCTGCGAATGCATCGAGTAATGATGTACCACGACCAAGCACTTTAAGTAGCTTTTCATTTGGAATGGTAATTAATGAATCCACATGTTTAGCTAACTCAGCGATCCCTATCTCAGCGTATGCCATACGCTTTTTGCCTTCAAATGGGAACGGCTTAGTCACAACGGCAACCGTTAAGATACCTTCTTCGCGTGCGATTTCAGCAACGACTGGTGCAGCACCGGTACCGGTACCTCCGCCCATGCCCGCTGCGATAAAGATCATGTCAGATCCTTTAATTGCCGCACGAATATTTTCACGATCTTCTTCTGCCGCTTGACGGCCTACGTCTGGGTTTGCCCCAGCACCTAGACCTTTTGTAACATCACGTCCAAGTTGGATAGTTGAACCCGCACTTGATTTACGTAATGCCTGTGCATCTGTGTTTGTTACGATAAACTCAACACCTTCAATGCTGTGCTTTACCATATGTTCGACAGCGTTTCCGCCACCACCACCGACACCGATGACTTTAATCACCGCTTCGTCTGAATGTGAATCCATGATCTCAAACATTGTCTGATCCCGTTTGTCTGCGTTATTTAAAATTCACCCTTAAACCAGCTTTTTACCCGATTTAAAAAGCTAGTTACCCCTTGGCGTTCAGGACGTTCGAACTGACGTTCGATAAGCCTTCTTGCCCCATAGTGAAGCAACCCTATCCCTGTTGAGTAAATTGGTTGGTCCACGTATTCATATAATCCTTTAACAGGCAGTGGCGATGCGACTCGCACTGGCATACCGAATGTCGCTTCGGCAATGTCTACCACGCCTGTTATGGAGGATGTTCCGCCAGTTAGCACTATACCTGCGGCAATTTGATCTTCTAAGCCGCTATCTTGTAATTGCTTAAGTACTAACTCAAATAATTCTTGGTACCTTGGCTCAACAACTTCAGCCAGAGTATGACGTGACATGCTGCGCGAAGGTCTCCCACCGACAGATGGCACTTCAATACTGTCTTCACGGCTTACCATTGAGCTTCTTGCGCTGGCAAACTGCACTTTAATTTGTTCGGCATGGGTTAACGGTGTGCGAAATATTTTAGCAATATCACTGGTTACTTGATTACCAGCTACTGGCACAACCGCGCAATGGCGTAATGCGCCATTGGTATAAACAGCAATATCGGTTGTTCCGCCACCGATATCGACAATACACACACCTAAATCTTTTTCATCATTGGTCAATACAGAGTCTGCCGATGCAATACCTGAGAAAACCAAGTCATCCACTTTTAAACCGCAACGTTCAACACTTTTGGTGATGTTTTTAGCCATGTCATTTGCACATGTCACAATATGAGCTTTCGCTTCCATCCGCATGCCAGACATACCTATTGGGCTTTTTATACCGTCTTGCACGTCAATTGAATATTCTTGTGGCAACACATGCAAAATACGACGCTCGGTGGGAATTTTAACCGAACGTGCGGTATGAATGACGTTGTCGACATCTTCTTGGGTCACTTCTTCGTCGTTAATCGACACCATGCCGTTTTCATTCTGACACGCGATATGTTTACCTGAAATACTTAAATAAACAGAAGACACCTGGCAGTCAGCCATTAATTCAGCTTGATCTAATGCCCTTTGAACACTGCGTACGATTGAGTCGAGATCATTCACACCGCCTTTGTCCATGCCACGAGAAGGATGATTACCTAAACCAATAACACTAATTTCGCCATCCGGCAGTACTTCACCTATTATGACAGCGACCTTTGATGTTCCGATATCTAACCCTACGATAAGGTTTCTTTCCTGATTTTTGGTCATTTATTCTCAGTTCTCTTATTGGTCTCATCCCAGCCCACAGCAAAACCTGTGTCATAACGTAAATCAACTCTGGCGACGGGTCTTTCACTTTGCACTAGTGTCGGGTAGACATTAATAAAACGCTGTATTCGAGACATTTTATCCTCACGCCCTAGCTCTATTTGTATGCCATTAGCCAATTCAGCTTGCCATGCATGGCGTGGGCTTAATCGCAGACTGGCTAATTTAAATCCATTAATCTGAAGTAAGTCATCTAATTGCCTAAAGCTTATAAGTACTTCTTCAGCCATATCATCAGGACCTGACAACTTAGGTAAATCAACTAGGTCCAATTCCGCCAAAGCATTAAACACTTCACCGTTAACATTTAGCCAAGCATCACCGTTCCAGTGCGCCACGGCTTGTTGCTCTTGCAAATTAACCTTAAATTTTGCAGGCCACTCGCGCCTAACAGACGCATGATAAACCCACGGTAGGCTTTCTAATGCCCGCTGTATATCTAATACGTCTGCGTTAAAAAAACTACTTTTCATCATTGATTGCAACGCCACCTGGATTTCTTCGTCCGAGGTATAATGGCGCTCGCCTTTAATGGCAATTGCTTCTATCGGAAGGGCATCAGCATCATTAAGTAACTCATGAAGCTTCATGCCACTCCATGTAATTGTTGCCAACACACTGAGCAAAAACATCAAACCAAAATACAAATACCAATTAACGTGTTTTAGTTTTTGTTTTAACTGGCGTCCTTTCTTGCTCCATGACACCGATAATCACTCCCGAAAACTGCTGATACGATCCTGCAACAAACCGGCCATTATATAGTGCTTAATGGCTGTATAAAAGCACGATTTTTCAACTGCATAGCTGTACAAAAACCGTTCAGTTTTATTTTAACATCATGCTGGCTTAAAACCCAGTTCACTGCTTGCTAACTCACGTGATAACGCACCAATATTACCCGCACCTTGAGTTAGTAATAAGTCTCCGTCTTGTAATACATCAGGTAATACACTTGCGAGTTGATCAGGCCCAGAGATAAATATCGGGTCAACCTGACCGCGCACGCGAATTGAACGACACAATGCTCGGCCATCAGCACCCGGTATCGGATTTTCGCCAGCAGCATAAACATCAAGTAACAGCAAACAATCGACTTGCGATAGTACCTCGACAAAGTCTTCGTATAGATCGCGAGTACGGCTATAACGATGTGGCTGGTAAGCCATCACTAATCGTTTATCAGGCCAACCTGCACGTGCCGCTTTAATGGTTGCAAGTACTTCGCTTGGGTGATGCCCATAATCATCCACTAACATGACCTTGCCATTTGGGGTCTCAAACTCACCTAAATGCTGGAATCTACGGCCAATACCTTCAAACTCTGCTAATGCTTTTACAATAGAAGCATCATCAATCTCATCTTCACTGGCCACTGCAATAGCAGCTAAAGAGTTAAGCACGTTGTGTGCTCCGGGTAAGTTCAACACGATATCTAAATCGGGTCTGTCTTTTCTGTGCGCAGTAAAACGAGATTGATGCCCTTGCTGAACAAAATTACTTGCCCTGACGTCGGCATCTTCACTAAAACCATAGGTGACTACTTGACGTCCAACTCGCGGTAATATCTCTTGAATAACCGGGTCATCAATACACATTACCGCGACACCGTAAAATGGCAAATTATGTAAAAAATCCACAAATGTGGTTTTAAGTACTTCAAAGTCGCCGCCATAAGTGTCCATATGATCAGCTTCAATATTGGTTACGACACTGACCATTGGCTGTAAATGTAAGAAGCTGGCATCACTTTCATCTGCTTCAGCAATCAAATATCGGCTTGTACCTAAACGTGCATTGGTACCTGCACTGTTTAATAGTCCGCCAATAACAAAAGTGGGATCGCGCTTAGCTTCACCATAAACACTGGCAATTAAACTGGTTGTGGTGGTTTTACCATGTGTACCAGCAATGGCTACACCATGACGATAACGCATCAGTTCAGCTAACATTTCTGCACGACGCACGATTGGCGTACGATTTTCCTGTGCGGCTAGAATTTCAGGATTCTGCTTATCAATAGCCGTTGAGACGACCACAACATCCACATCAACAACGTTGTTAGCCTGATGGCCAATAATAATTTTTGCTCCTAAACGCGCTAAGCGTTCGGTGACATTATTTACCGCAATGTCCGAGCCACTGATTTGATAGCCTTCATTGACTAACACTTCCGCAATACCACCCATGCCAGCACCACCTATGCCAACAAAATGAATTCGCTTGATCCGTCTCATTTCTGGGATCATGCTACGAAGCTGTGCGTACTTTTCTGTCTTTGTCATTTCAACCCTTTTTCGCTACCGCGGCGCATATAGCTGCAACTCTTTGAGTGGCATCTAACACGGCTACGCCCCGTGCTTTTAGCCCCATTTGGAGCAATACTTGTCTATTACTGGCAAATAGCTGCAATTTTTCAGCAAGCAATTTTGCATTCAATTCTGTTTGCGGTAATAAAAAGCCCGCCTTTGCATCCACTAATACTGCTGCGTTTTTAGTTTGATGATCATCTACTGCATGTGGATAAGGCACTAATATACTTGGTAATCCTACAGCAGCTAATTCAGATACCGTTAATGCACCTGAGCGGCACACTACCACATCAGCCCAGCGATATGCGGCTTCCATATCATCAATAAACTCGGCTACATTCACTTTATCAAGCTGGTTTAGTTGCTGATAAGCGGCTTTAACAGAATCTAGGTTATTTTTACCCACTTGATGCCAAACAGTTATAGAATGCTGTGTCGCTAACTGAGCAACCGCATCAGGTAAGGTTTCATTAAGCGCCTTAGCACCTAGGCTTCCCCCTACAACAAGCACTTTTAATGCGTCTTCGCTAAGGGGTTTCTCTAGCCCACCGAGTAACACTAACTCTTGTCTGATTGGGTTACCCACCACTTCAACATTTTTAACATCGCTCGAAAACGTGTTGTTAAAAGCACACAATACTTTGGTGGCAATTTTTGACAGTAATTTGTTCGTCAAACCTGGAATAGCATTTTGCTCATGCAGCACTACCGGAACGCCAGCCAACTTAGCTGCTATGCCACCAGGTCCACTGGCAAAACCGCCCATACCTAACACCACATTGGGCTTAAAATCGTCTATCACTGCTTTGGCTTGAATAATAGAGCGTATCACTTTAAACGGTGCAGCTAATTTACGCAGCAAGCCATTACCGCGCACGCCTTTAATATCGATAAACTCAATATCAAAACCATGTTGTGGCACTAGGCGTGCTTCCATACGGTCTGCAGTGCCTAACCATCGTACCTGCCAGCCGCTGGCGGCTAAATGTTTAGCCACGGCTAATGCAGGAAAAACATGACCACCGGTACCACCTGCCATCACTAATAATCTTGGAGAGTGGCTATAAGCAACTGCACTATTATTGTTATTTGTATCTGTCACTATTTAGCCCTCCCTTGTACTGCTTGAATCAAACTGACACGCCTTTCATGATCAATCCTGACTAACAACATTACCGCAGCGGTCATTACCCACAAGCTACTACCACCATAACTAATAAAGGGTAATGTCAGCCCTTTTGTTGGCAACATGCCAATACTTGCACCGACATTAACAACAGTTTGAAAGCAAATCCAAATACCCACGCCATATGCTACATAGCTTTCAAACGGTCGTTGCATTTGCAAACAAAGGTTACCCAATCTAATAGCGCGCAGTGCAATAAAAAACATTACTATTAGCACTGCAATAATGCCCATAAAGCCTAGTTCTTCACCAATGACCGCAAAAATAAAGTCGGTGTGCGCCTCAGGTAAGTAAGCTAACTTTTGAATACTATTACCTAAGCCTTGGCCAAACCAATCCCCCCGACCATAAGCCATTAACGATTGAGTTAACTGATAACCGCTGCCAAATGGGTCTTCCCACGGGTCCATAAACGACGTCACCCGTCGCATTCGGTATGGCTCAAATAACACCAGTAACACAAAGGTGGCGATTCCGAGTAATATCAACACCATAAAGTCAGTTATTCTGGCTCCAGCTAAAAATAATAAACTGACGGTACAAACGAATAATACCACTACTGTGCCTAGGTCGGGTTGCAGTAGAATTAACACCGCAAACAACACATAAACACCAATAGGCTTATAAAAGCCTTTGCGGTTTTCCCTTAACTCACCATGTCGACGAACTAGGTAACCCGCCATATAAACAATAAAAACAAACTTTGCCAGTTCAGCGACTTGAATACGCACAGGTCCAATGGCTAACCAACGCCTTGCACCATTAACCGATGTTCCCACCACCAATACGGCAAATAGCATAACTAACACGCCTATCATTAGCATGCCGCTATTTTTTTCCCAGTGACTCACCTCAACTTTCAACACCGCAAACGCAATGACAATGCAGCCAACAAGATAAAAAATATGCCGATATATAAAGTGAAACGGATTCCCCGTTAACTTCTCTGCCTCTGGCATAGAAGCTGACATTACCATGACAAAACCAAAACACATCAGGCCAATAATAGCTGCTAAAAATGTGCGATCGTAAAGCTCCACGCCAGCGCTATTATCATCAAGCAATGAAGGCCAAATTCCTTTCAGCCCTTGTTTGAACAAGCTTAATCGCTGCTCATTACTGGCCATCTAGTTGTTCCACACATTGCTTAAAATCGCCGCCACGCGCCATAAAGTTGCGATACATATCTAAACTGGCGCACGCAGGTGACAGCAATACAATATCACCTGAGAAAGCTATTTTTGCAGCGGTATCAACCGCTTCTTTCATGGTGTTTACGCTAATACTATTACTTTTGAGCTTAGCGATTTTCGCGCCGTCCTTACCAAGAGTAATGACCTTTGCCACATGCTCTAATGCTGGAATTAAGGGATTAAAATCAGCCCCTTTACCGTCACCACCTGCAATTAAAAACACCTCACCTAAATGGGTATTTAATCCTTGCAACGCTGCAACCGTTGCACCAACATTGGTGGCTTTAGAATCATTGATATATGTCACACCTTCTACAACCGCCACAAGCTCACAACGATGGCTTAGGCCCTTAAAGCTACTAGCAACTTGAATAGCAAAAGCTTTATCGACTGAGCAGGCATCAACCAATGCCATTGCTGCTAGTAAATTTGCGTGGTTATGCGACCCAATTAAGGTGACATCATTCAAATTCATGATCTCACTGTCACCGTGGAAGATTTTACCGTCGCTTAATCCCCATTCGTCCCCTTCAGGCACCCCTAAACCGAATGTATTTTGGTTCATGGGTTCAAAGGGAAAAGTCAGCTCATCATCACGGTTGTACATCACAAATTTACTTTGTGGGTACAGATTCAACTTAGCTTCCCGGTAGCTGGCAATGCTGCAATAACGATCCATATGATCTTCGCTAATATTTAAGCAAGTCGCTGCAATACAGTTTAACGAAAAGGTTGTTTCAAGCTGAAAGCTAGATAACTCCAATACATAGTATTCAACATCCAGAGCCAATAAATCTAATGCTGGAATACCAATATTACCGCCCATGGCGACTTTTTTTCCTGCTGCAACCAAGATGTCGTTCACCAGGGTTGTCACGGTAGACTTACCATTGGATCCTGTAATACCGATCACGCAAGGTTTTCTATCGGCAATGGCTCGGGCAAATAGCTCTACATCACCAATAACCTCAATACCCATGTCACGCGCAGCTCTAATCTCAGGTGTATCAATTGAGATACCAGGACTGATAATTAATTGACTTGCTTGAACTAAATATCGGCAATCAAAACCACCTGCCATCAATTCAACATCAGTAAACTCTTTTGCTAGCACATCTTCGCCAGGAGGGTGGCGACGGCTATCCATTACCAAAGGTTTAATTCCCTGCGAAACTAAATAACGCACGACCGACAGCCCTGTGGCTCCAAGCCCTAACACTATGTGCGTATAATTGGATTGCATAATAATTTACCTTAACTTCAAGGTCGCAAGACCCAGTAACACAAGGAACAGTGAAATAATCCAAAAACGGACAATTACGCGCGGCTCTGGCCAGCCCTTTAATTCATAGTGGTGGTGTATAGGCGCCATACGGAAAATACGCTGCCCGCGAAGCTTGTAAGAGCCCACCTGTAAAATCACTGAAACGGTTTCCATCACAAATACGCCGCCCATAATCACCAGTAAAATCTCTTGGCGAACCAATACTGCAATAGTGCCTAAAGCAGCACCGAGTGCGAGTGAGCCTACATCGCCCATGAAAACTTGCGCAGGATAGGTGTTAAACCACAAAAAACCTAAACCAGCGCCAACAATTGCGGTACATACAATCACTAACTCACCGGCCTCTGGCAAATGAGGGATATGCAAATAGCTAGCAAACTGGGCATGACCTGACAGATAAGCAACCAGCGCAAATGCGCCTGCTACCATTACCGTAGGCATAATCGCTAAACCATCTAAACCATCGGTTAAATTAACCGCATTACTTGCACCAACAATGGTGAAGTAAGTTAAAAAGATAAACAGGATGCCAAGCTGTGGCATGACATCTTTAAAAAAGGGCACGACTAACTGAGTCTCTCCGGGTATTGTTGCTGAACTATATAAGTAAAAAGCGACAATTAACGCCGCTATAGACTGCGAAGCATATTTCCAGCGAGCGATAAGTCCTTTAGAGTTTTTCTTAACCACTTTTAAGTAGTCATCAAGAAAGCCTATCGCGCCAAAAGCACCTAACACAAACAACATCACCAACACGTATCGACTGGATAAGTCTCCCCAAAGTAATACGCTGATAAAAATACCCGCTAGGATCAGTAATCCGCCCATGGTTGGGGTGCCGCGTTTACTAAAGTGTGATTCAGGGCCGTCATTACGCACAACTTGGCCAATTTGCAATAACTGCAAACGCTCAATCAATTTTGGTCCCCACCACAAACTAAACACTAATGCGGTTAACAGCCCTAAAATAGCTCTAAAAGTCACATAAGAAAAAACGTTAAACCCACTGTAAAACTGGGTTAAATACTCGGCCAGATAAACCAGCATCTACACTAACTCCCCGCGCCCAAAGGCATCTACTAATATATCGACCACACGTTCCATCGCTGCGCTTCGAGAACCTTTAACTAATATTGTCGCCTCACCTGGCAACTGATTTAATTGTGCTATTAACATCTGACCTAATTCACTGACATCTTGAAAATGTTGACTACCAAAAGCACGACTTGCGTGTGCAGATAAACTGCCACAACAATACAGCGCGTCAATATTAGCCATTTTAGCCTGCTTGCCGAGCTGTTCGTGCAAAGGGGCAGCATTGTCGCCTAATTCGCCCAAATCTCCCAGCACTAAACAACGGTGATGTTGACGTTGTTGCAACCAGTTAATCGCAGCACTGACTGAACTAGGGTTGGCATTATAACTATCATCTACCACTAAAAAACGCCCCAATGCTTTCGGCATCATGCGCCCTTTTACTGGTTGCAATAAACTCAGCCCTGAGGCCACCATCAATAAATCTAGCCCTAGAGCTAAACATATAGACGCAGAAGCCAGTGCATTACTGACTTGATGGATACCCGCCAACGGCAATTGCACCTCAACCGCTTGCGAGGCATATTCGAGTGAAAAATGATAACAACCTTGGGCACTGGCAACTAATTTAGTAGCTCGCACATCAGCGGTAACATCTAACTCCCGAGAAAAGCGCAGCTGCTTAAACGCCGCCGTTTTAATTGCCATAAAATCAGCAAACTGATCATCGGCATTAATCACGGCAGTACCGTCTGGTAACAAATGATTAAATATTTCAGATTTAGCCTGTGCAATGCCTTCTATCGAGCCAAACCCCTCAAGGTGTGCACTGCCGATATTGTTGACTAAGGCAACTTGCGGCTCAACTAGGCTACTGGTGTAGTTAATCTCACCTTTATGGTTCGCACCTAATTCAAATACACCATACTGATCACCTGGTGATAATCGCAACAGGGTAAGTGGGACACCAATATCGTTGTTAAAATTACCTGCGGTGAATAACACCTGAAATTGCTGAGATAAAATGGTTGCGACCATTTCTTTAACGCTGGTTTTACCGTTTGAGCCGGTTAACGCCACGGCTATCGGTGCCACTTGCTGTCGCACTAACTGACCTAATTGGCCTAAAGCTTTGTGAGTATTACTGACGACAACTTGAGGGATATTCAGCGGCAACTCTCGTTCAACTAATAACGCTTTAGCGCCATTTTCTAAAGCCTTAGCTGCAAATTCATGGGCATCAAATCGTTCACCTTTGAGCGCGATAAATAGACTGTCATGATCAAATTTACGGCTATCAGTACTGACGGCCTTGATAGCAATATCCTCACCAATCAACTGACCATTTAAAGTCTGTGCTATTTGACTTAATGAAAGCGAAATCATATTGAAGCCTCCATTAACTGCATGGCCAATGCGCGTTCATCATAATTCAATCGTTTTCCTGCCACTTCTTGATAAGTTTCATGACCTTTGCCCGCCAATAAAATAATGTCATGCGGTTTCGCTTGCGCCACAACTTGCTTGATTGCGCTGATCCGGTCGATATTAGACAGTGCTTGTGCGGGTGAAGCTAACCCCGCTAATACATCATCAATAATATTTTGCGGATTTTCACTACGCGCATTGTCGCTGGTGACCATAACGCGATCAGCAAATTGTTCTGCGGCCTGCGCCATTAAAGGACGCTTGCCTTTATCACGGTCGCCACCACAGCCAAAAACACACCACAACTGGCCTGCACAATGAACGCGAAGCGCTTTTAATGCCTGCTCGATAGCATCTGGAGTATGGGCATAATCAACCACTAATGTTGCTTTACCATCGCATGCAAAACGCTCCATTCGGCCTGCAACTGGTTTAATTTGTGGTAACACATTAAGTATGTCGGCCATTTCAATACCCTGTAACGATAAAGCTGAAATAGCGGCTAATACATTTGCAAGGTTAAAATGTCCAAGTAGCGGTGAGATTAATTTTGCGCTCAATTTATCCTTGCCATCGGCTGAAGGATAAATCAATGTTGCATTAACACCCTGATCATTAAATACCGTGTCTTGGCAGTAAAAGTCTGCTTTGCTACTCGTTAAGCTAAAGGAGTATAACTGCAGCTTGCTAGCATTGCCGTTAAGTAAGTCAGCTGTGGATAATCCATCTTTTTGTAATTCACTTAACCATTGCTTACCCACGGCATCATCTAAATTAATCACCCCATTGGATAATGATGCAAATTGAAATAAGCGTTTTTTTGCTGCGGCATAGGCATCCATATCACCATGATAATCAAGATGATCGCGACTTAAATTGGTAAATACTGCGGTATTGAATGGCACCGCTTCAATCCGCCCTTGCACTAAACCGTGGCTTGATACTTCCATGGCACAAACGTTCGCGCCCTGCTGTTCAAATTGAGCTAATTGCTGCATCACGGTAATCGCATCAGCTGTGGTATTGCCACTGTCAACGAGCTCGCCCCATAATCCATTGCCAAGAGTCCCCATTACAGCCGCTTTTTGACCTAATAAAGTCACTATTTGCGCAATAATCTGGCTGACTGAGGTTTTACCATTCGTGCCAGTAATGCCTATTACTTTAAGCTTATTTGAGACACTATAGTATTGAGCTGCTACAGCTGACAGCTGTCTTGTCAATTGGCAGAAATGAATAATAGGCACGCTATTAATCAACTCGGACGTGTTCATGTCGAGCGGGATCGTCTGTGTGCGCAAGTACCGCTATTGCGCCGTTTTCAATCGCAGCGTTAATATACTTTCGCCCATCAACTTGATAACCAGGCAAGGCAACAAACACTTTACCCTCATCTATCTGACGACTATCTAGGGTTAAGCTATAAAAAGTTTCAGCCCCGGCATAATGAAACCAGGGCGCGAGTAAATCTTTGAGTAACATCATCCCGCGCTCCTTGGCGCAGCCGCAAGCTTTATCGCATCGCGTTCAGAAATAGGTTCGACATTGAGCATTTGCAGGGCACCGGACATTATCTTGGCAAAAGCAGGGCCGGCGACATCGCCGCCATAATACTTATCACCTTTAGGTTCATTTATGACCACAGATATAGCCAGTCTTGGGGTATGCACAGGCGCTACACCGGCAAATATTGCCACATAATCATCACCATAGCCTCCAGCTACCGCCTTACGACTGGTGCCTGTTTTACCCGCTATAGGATAACCATCAATATGGGCCTTAGTCGCTGTACCACCGGTTTCAGTCACGCCGACCAACATTTGCATGACATCTTTAGCAACTTGCTCAGATAATACTTGCTGGCCTTTAGGTGGCTCTTTCAACTTTAAAATAGATACCGGAAACAATACGCCACCACTGCCTAAGGTGGCATACATGCGGGCAAGTTGAAGCGGCGTGGCGGTAAAACCATAACCAAATGATAATGTCGCGCGTTCAAAATCAGACCAACGGCGGCGATCATGAATTAATCCTGCACTTTCACCCGTTAAGTTAATACCTGAATAATTGCCAAGTCCCATAGATTGATAAGTACCAAGCAATTGTTGAACTGGCATCGACAAGGCGAGTTTACTGATACCTACGTTAGATGATTTGACCAGTATTTTTGCCAGCGACATATCACCATAGTTGTTTGAATCACGTACCTGACGGCCACCAATCCGCATCCAACCTGGCGATGTTGAAATCAGATCATCAGACTTTACGGTTCCAGCCTCTAAAGCCGCCGCCACTACAAAGGGTTTAACGGTAGATCCAGGTTCAAAAGTATCTGTCAATGCGCGATTACGCATTCGGTGTGCTTGCAAATTATCACGAGCATTGGGGTTATATGATGGCGTATTGACCATAGCTAGCACTTCGCCAGTAAGCACATCAATCACCACCACAGAACCTGAAGTTGCTTGATAGGTTTCAGTAGCCCGCTTTAATTCTCGATATGCCAATTGTTGAATGCGTTGATCAATACTTAAGACGATGTCGTTAGAGTTTTCACCCTCTTGCACCATATCTAGACGTTCAACTACGCTACCGTCACGAGATTTACGCACTTTTTGCTTTGACGGTGTCCCTGTTAACCAGGTGTTATAGGTATTTTCAATACCCTCAATGCCAACATCATCAATATTGGTGATACCAATTAACTGAGCAGCAATTTCTCCGGCGGGATAGTAGCGACGTGATTCAGATTTTAGGTAGATACCGCCAATTTTTAATTGCTCAATATAATCAGCAACCGCAGGGGTAACTTGACGTTTTAGATAGACAAACCGTTTCTTTGGATCGCGCTTTACTTTCTCAACCAATTTATCCACAGGCTCTTGCAGTACATCGGCTAATGCTTGCCAACGGCGCATATCAACAAAGGCTTTTTGATCGTATGCGTGTTTAGGGTCGGCCCATACCGCTCTGACAGGTACGCTGACGGCAAGCATGTCACCATGTCGGTCGGTAATTAAGCCTCTTTGTACCTGGTTACTGGTCGTTCGTAGCGTACGCATATCACTTTCGTGACGCAGTTTATCCGGTTCAATAATTTGAATGTAGGCTGCACGGGCAATCAAACTGACAAATAACAGCATGACAAATCCCACCACAACGTATAGACGCCATGGGATCAATTCAGGATTTTGTTTACGCTTTGCTTGTCTGGACATATTCCCTATGCTCACTGTGCCCGTATCACCACTTCTTCTTTGGGAAGTGGTCTAGACATGTTTAAGTCTTTTGTTGCAATGCGGGTAACACGGCTGTGTTCCGACTGCGACTGCTCTTCTAACAATAAATTTCGCCACTCAATATCAAGACGGTCTTGTTCTTGTAATAATTCGTCCCATTGCGATGTCAGCTTGCGACTCACATGGCTGGTATACACTACGGCTACGGCATTTATCATCACGATAATCGTCGCCAGCACCACCCATTTATGGTGCCATATATCCTGTAAAACGATACGGGGAAGATTGAGTGGAGGCTGGCTCAAAATCTTCTACCTTAGTACGGCAAACGCTCGGCCACACGTAGCACTGAGCTACGCGAGCGAGGGTTTTGTTCAATCTCTTCATCCGATGGTTTTAATGCTTTACTCATTGGCTTCAATTTGCGCGACTTATTTATTTGATCTTCAGTGATAGGTAGACCATACGGCACACTTTCACCTTGACTGTGACGACGAATAAAACGTTTCACCATGCGATCTTCTAATGAATGAAAACTAATTACTGATAAGCGTCCTTCAGGCGCTAACACTTTTAAAGAACCTTCAAGTGCCTGGTCAATTTGCTCTAACTCACTATTGATATAAATACGAATTGCTTGAAACACACGGGTTGCAGGATGCTTGTTGCGTTCTTTATTTTTAGTGATACGTGCAATCAATTCAGCTAAATCTTTAGTACGTAAAAAGGGTTTTTCGTCCCTGTCAGCAGCAATGCAACGGGCAATGTGACGAGAATTTTTTTCTTCGCCATAGGTTTTAAATACCCACGCCATATCTTCAATTTCAGCACGGGCAATCCATTGTGCTGCTGTTTCGCCCTGACTATTGTCCATGCGCATATCTAATGGACCGTCGCGTAAAAAACTAAAGCCACGATCAGCATCATCAAGTTGTGGCGATGACACGCCTAAATCCAGTAGTACACCATTAATCTTGCCAACTAGCCCTAAGTCTTCAATGTAATCGGCCATCTGACCAAATCCACCGTGGACAATTTGAAAGCGAGGATCGTCAGCAAACGCTTTAGCAGCTTCAATTGCTTGCGGGTCTCGGTCAATGGCAATTAAACGTCCATTAGGACCTAAGTGACTCAGTACATGTCGTGAGTGTCCGCCACGGCCAAATGTGCCATCGATATAGATGCCATTAGGATCAATATTAAGACCCTCTACAGTCTCTTTTAATAACACGCTTAAGTGAGCAAACTCTTGACTCATTTGGGTCTTCTTTTCATCACATTACAGGGTAAATTGGCTTAGCCTTGGATGGCTGGCCAAATTCTGGTTGCTGATCAGCTCATGGTTTTGTTCCATTTGCAGCTGCCAAGCCCCTTCTTCCCATAATTCAAATTTATTTAATAAGCCGACTAACATGGTTTTTTTATCCAAATTAGCAAAGCTTCTGAGTATCGGCGGCACAACAATGCGGCCGTGGCTATCTAATTCACATTCTTGGGCGTAACCCAATAGCTTGCGCTTTAACGAGCGCTCTGTGGGGTCAATATCAGAAAGTAGCATCAATTTGGTTTCCATGAGTTCCCACTCATGTAACGGATAAATCAGTAAACAAGGAGAGTTAATGTCAACGGTTAACACAAGCATGCCATCGTGCCCATTACGTAACGCATCGCGGAATCTCGCTGGCATAGCGATCCGTCCTTTTGCGTCCATATTGATTGCACTTGCACCTCGAAACACGTTTAGAAAGTCCTTGTTATTTTAATTTGATCCACAATGATCCACTTCTTCCCACAAATGCTAAGTTTAGGGATACTACACAAGGGTTGTCAAGGGATGTGAACATATATTAAATCCAGACGCCAAGCGGGTTAGCAGGGAATTTCTAACTGGGGAATAAAAACAACAGATAAAGTGAATAATAACCACGGAAAATATGAGTTAATGAATAAAACCAGACACCTATCGGCGCTTATTTAAGCAACTTTTATCTTACTTAATGTTAACAAACCAAGCGATACCGTACGATTAATCGGTTAAAAAACCTTTAAATGGTATGATTTGCCCTTAACAGCACGCCATATTTAATATCATTTTTAATTAAACTTAATCCATCTACTGATAAAAAATCGTCATCAGCTGTAAAAAAGCATATTTTTTATGCTACCGCTAATGATGCGCGGGAGAAATTAGCAGGCATTTGACTGACTGGATTTAGTGAGGGGTAATAAAAATTTGATCAATATCATTGCATCACCACTTGTTAGATGATGTCATTAGATTGTTGAATATTAGATTAAAATATCAGCTACTCTGGCCGATATAAGGTAAATAACGCTGTCTCACGGCAACAGTGCCAAGAGATGACATTGACGTAAATGAAGTCAGCCCTATTGTTACTTACATTGGATCTCGGTAACAACACTATACAAGGAGGCAATCATGAGTTTAGACAGCATATATGCCATGCTAAGCAAACCCGTGCAATTCATTACCCAGCGCAAGCGCATTGTTAATCGCGTCAGTGTGTCGAGTGAGATAGCGCCTGATAGCCATGAAGATCAACAGGCTGAGCTTACCTCACCCAATACCGAGCATGTACGGCATACCCAAGCTAAGCAGAAACCGAAAGTAGAATATGAGTTAGGTACTGGTGACTATATTACTGATGATGATGCGCCGGTCAGTGAACATAAAAATAAAGATAAAAACAAGCATATCGATGTTGAAGTATAACGGTGTCATTAATGTCGGTAGCGTTTTATGTTGACACAAAAAGTCGGTCTCGACCTTACATCCAATACGCTGACCTTTTACTAGCGTGACATTAACTACTTGCGATTACTGACTTGCTATTCATACTAGCAACATTCAATGACTCGATAGGTTTAAGCCTTTTGCGTGCTCACTTGCTTAACAGCGCTAACCCAACCTTGATATAAGGTTTCACGGGTAGCGTTATCCATTTGCGCACTAAAAATACGATCGGTTGCCAGTATAGACTGTAATTCTTGCGTCGATTTCCATACCCCCACAGCTAGCCCGGCTAAAAATGCTGCTCCCATCGCGGTGGTTTCAGTCACCTTAGGTCTTAATACATTTACATCAGTTATATCTGCTTGAAACTGCATTAAAAAGTCATTGGCGACTGCGCCACCATCTACTCGAATTCGGGTGAGTGGCACACCAGAATCTTTACTCATGGCATCGAGCAAATCTCGCGACTGATAAGCAATTGACTCTAATGCAGCACGAATAATATGACTACGATTAGCACCACGGGTTAATCCCACTATTGCCCCACGAGCATCAGCGTCCCAGTAAGGTGCACCTAAACCAACAAATGCTGGCACCACATAAACCCCGTTGGTATCACTCACCTTATCGGCATAATATTGTGTATCGCAGGCATCTTGAATCAGGCCTAACTCATCACGTAGCCATTGAATAATCGCTCCGCCCATAAAAACCGACCCCTCTAACGCAAAACAGGCCTGACCTTTATCGCCAATAGCCACAGTGGTCAATAACCCATGGGTAGATTCAACGGCTTTATCACCAGTGTTCATCAATAAAAAGCAACCTGTACCATAGGTATTTTTCACCATCCCCGGCTCTAAGCAAAGTTGGCCAAACAAAGCCGACTGTTGATCGCCCGCCATCCCTGCGACAGGAATGCCCTGGCCACCGGCTAACTCAGTGTGGCCATAAACTTCACAGGAGGATTTTACTTCAGGTAATAAAGCGCGCGGTATTTGAAATAGACTTAATAGCTCTTCATCCCATTGCTGAGTATGAATATTATACAGCATAGTTCTGGACGCATTAGTCGGTTCGGTGACATGAACTTCGCCTTGGGTTAATTTCCATACCAACCAGGTATCAACAGTACCAAATAGTAAATCGCCTGCTTCAGCTTGCGCACGCGCGCCCTCAACATTATCTAAAATCCACTTAATTTTTGAAGCTGAAAAATAAGGGTCTAATACTAAACCGGTTTTTTGCCGAATAAGCTTTTCTGCGCCTTGCGCTTTTAATTGCTGGCAAATACTTTGGCTGCGCCGACACTGCCACACAATTGCATTATAAATAGGTTTTCCGGTGTGCTTATTCCATATAATAGTGGTTTCACGTTGATTGGTAATGCCGATAGCGGCAACCTCATGACGACTAATACCTGCACGCGTTAACACTTCCACTAATGAAGAGCTTTGTGACGACCAAATCTCCATTGGATCATGTTCCACCCAGCCTGCCTGTGGATAATGCTGACTAAATTCTCGCTGCGAAATAGCCACAATGTCGGCTTGATGATTAAACACAATCGCTCTAGAACTAGTGGTGCCTTGATCTAATGCAATAATGTATTTTTTAGCTTTCATGTAACGCTCTCTTATTCATTTACATTACTAATGAGTTATTAATCTCAGCTCAGGATGATAAACGCTGACCACGACTTACTGAGGATCATCACACTGATGTGCCTTGTAATACCAAACCGCTGCAATTCTTTGTTCTTCAAATAGATATACGCCGATACTGCATTTAGATACCCACTTACCCTCTTTTTGCCAGGAAACCTGTTCAACCGTACTGACAAAATCACCTGTGTCAATCGACTTAATTACTCGAGAGTGCGCCCGGCTAGAATCTGAGAAATAATCTTTCATTGATTTAACTAATTCGTCTCTTGTGGTTGTTTGATTATTAATTCCTGCACGTGTTACATCAAACCACAGCGCCTCTTTGGTCACCATTTTGCCCATTAATTCTGGATCACGTAAATTAAATGCCTCAACAAATTGGCTCACTAGTTGGCTTTTATCGTTAGCTTGAACAGAAAAGCTTGCGACTAAGGCTATTGCGACCATCATAAATTTAATCATTCTTGTTTCCTTATTCACACAAAAAAGCCCCGCTATGCGAGGCTATTAAAAAGCGGCTCAAAAATGCGGATTACATTTTGTAGCTTAATTGAACTCCCGCAAGCCACACGTCACCGTTAGCTTCGCCATCAAAATTTACTAAAGCCAATCCAGCCAGATTTTGCTGTTCATTAATAGGCGCATCACCATACATACGAATATAGGTTACCGCAAAATCAACGGTAAGATTTTTGCTAGCTTGATAACCTGCTCCCATACTAAACCATAAACGGTCAGTATCTGGAATAGTTGTAGTACGATATTGATCTTCAACAGCCGTTTTATCTAATGCCAAGCCTGCACGCACTAACCAATCATTTTTAAGCTGATAAGTACCACCAAGGGCATAACGCCAATTATCCTTGAAGTTTTCGTCTTTTACTAAGTCAGATTCAACGCCACTAACTGGCTTTTGCTCACCAGGGAAATATGCCACTAATTGATCAAATACACTCCATTGAGTCCAATTGACACTTGCATGCATCGCAAATTTCTCAGTAAGCTGGTTATAAGAAGCTAATTCAGCAAATGCAGGCGTCTCGATCGGAAGATAACCTTCAATTGATAAATCTTGACCACCATCATAAAGCAAGCCAGACGCGTGACCATCTAACTCAAGTTCAACGCCGCTGTGATAAGCCAAACCTAAACGATGATCAGCGTTTATCTGCCAGCTAGCACCCAGTTTCCACCCCAAGGCTATATCATCACCTTCCATTGCTTTTAACGTCATACCAGAATCTGGTAAACGTGCAGCAACGGCTGCGGGCAATGCTGGATTATATTTAATCGCCCCCACCCAAGCAGGCGTAGTTGCGCTGATACTACCTTCTCCATAAACCACACGTAGACCGCCACCTACTGAAAATTGCTCATTGATTTTATAAGCAATATTAGGATTAAACTCTACCGTTGTAATCGCGGTTTCATTACCAAAAATTGCCGCAGCATGTGTAGTATCAATTTCAGTGGCTAGGCCATAGTTTGAGTTTACCGTTAATCCCCAGGTCCATTCGTCAGTTAACTGGTTAGAATAATAAAAATTAGGCACTAGTGCGCCGCCTGCTACATCATGCGCACTGGCTGGCACATGCATAGCTTGAGCGCCCAATAAAGGAGAGGTAATCGCAATGTCACCCGTCACATCAATATTAGGCATGACATAAATGCCTCCAGCTGACAGTTGACGCCCGGTCAGATACGTTAACATTGCCGGATTACGTGATTGCGCAGACGCGTTATCGGCCATTGCCGCTTCACCTGCAAATGCACGACCTAAGCCGGTTGATGAATATTCTGCTAACTGAAAACCTGCAGCTTGAGCTTGTGAAGTCGTGCCAAAGACAATAGCTGATATTGCCAAAGTGATTATTGTTTTTTTCATTATCATTCTCTTAGTTATTGTATTTAACCTCAGCTCAGGATAACAAATGCATATCAAACAGCTCTTTGCACCGCTAACTGTGTTGAATTTACTTGCAATAGGCTAGCTGTTGACGCGTTAGTTCGCCTTATTACCAGCGCAAAGCTCAAGTTTGAGAGTAAACATCTGAATTTAAATATTTAAATCCCGCTTATTCATCCCTTAACCCAAGTTGAGGTTATTTATATCTGCCTTTAACCCAAAATCACTTTTAGAGTAATTGCTCGGCATTTATACGGCGCAAGTTTACGGATCTAAAACGCCATTGCAACCGCAAGCGTACAAATGCTGGATCACAAAATGATTGATATTACTGATAACTTGCTCACAAGTTATTCAATAAACAAAAGGATATCAACGAAGTGTTGGCTGAATAGTTATAGCCAAATAACATGTAATTTAATTATTTATATATATCAATAACTAATGATAAAAAATTGGTTAATTCTAACGCACACGAGTTAGCTGAATTTAAAACAGAAATTCGCAAAGCATGAGTTAAAACAGAATGAGAAAGGTTGTAAATAATTGTAAAAATAACTTAATAAAAAGCCCCGCAATCTATGCGAGGCTTTTTTTATCACTTAACCGCTAACAAAGTTAGCGCGTTAATATTATAGGCTGTAGTACATTTCAAACTCTAATGGATGAGTAGTACGGGCTACACGCTCAGCTTCTGCAGTCTTCAAAGTGATATAAGACTGGATGAAATCTTCACTGAATACGCCACCTTTAGTTAAAAACTCATGGTCAGCTTTCAAGTTTTCAAGCGCGTTTTCTAAAGAAGTTGCAACTTGTGGGATCTCAGCAGCTTCTTCAGGCGGTAAGTCATACAAGTCTTTGTCCATGGCATCGCCAGGGTGGATCTTGTTTTGTATACCATCAAGACCTGCCATTAATAATGCCGCAAAACCTAAATATGGGTTTGCATGTGGATCAGGGAAACGTGCTTCGATACGACGACCCTTAGGGCTTGGCACTACTGGAATACGAATAGATGCACTACGGTTACGCGCAGAGTAAGCTAACATAACAGGCGCTTCGAAATGTGGTACTAAACGCTTATAAGAGTTAGTGCTTGGGTTAGTGAATGCGTTCAATGCACGAGCGTGCTTGATAATACCACCAATGTAGTAAAGCGCTAATTCACTTAAACCAGCATACTTATCGCCAGCAAATAAGTTGACACCGTCTTTAGCTAAAGATTGGTGTACGTGCATACCGCTGCCATTGTCACCTACGATAGGCTTAGGCATAAAGGTCGCTGTTTTGCCATAAGCATGCGCCATGTTATGAACAACATACTTAAGAATTTGGATTTCATCCGCTTTCTTAGTCAAAGTGTTGAAACGTGTTGCAATTTCGTTTTGGCCCGCTGTCGCCACTTCATGGTGATGTGCTTCTACAACTTGACCCATTTCTTCAAGTACTAAACACATTGCAGAACGTAAGTCTTGTGAAGAATCAACTGGCGCAACTGGAAAATAACCACCTTTCACCATTGGACGGTGACCTGTGTTGCCATCAGCGTATTCTTTACCAGAGTTCCATGCAGCTTCTTTCGCATCAATCTTCACGAAACAACCTGACATATCAGTACCAAAACGAACGTCATCAAATAAGAAGAACTCAGGCTCAGGACCAATCAATACTGTATCAGCAATACCGGTAGAAATTAGATACGCTTCTGCTTTTTTAGCGATAGAGCGTGGGTCACGGTCGTAACCAGTCATAGTACCAGGTTCTAAAATGTCACAACGGATAAGTGCTGTTGTTTCTTCGGTGAAAGGGTCTAAAACAAAAGTAGTTGGATCAGGCATTAATACCATGTCTGATTCATTGATGCCTTTCCAGCCTGCGATTGAAGAACCGTCAAACATTTTACCGTCTTCAAAAAACTCTTCATTTACTTGATGAGATGGAATAGAAACGTGCTGTTCTTTACCTTTAGTATCGGTAAAGCGTAAGTCAACAAACTTAACTTCTAACTCTTTAAGTTGCTTTAATACTGATTCAACTGACATTCTCAAGCCTCCGGTAGGGTCAAGGGTATTCCCTTCTAATATTTAATATTACTGTTCACCAAGTTTTATTGACTCAGCAAACTAATGTAAAAAAATGATGTCCACATGATGACGTTTACTTAGCTATTATCATGCCAGATATATAAGCATCTGATTTATATAAATTTGATATTTTTAGATTTTCTCAAAAAACAAAGTCTGCACCAAATAGATCCATTCTACGCACCATAACAGTGCACAACACCAGAGTGGTGCACGCCAGTTTGATTATATAGAGACTGAAACCCAAAAAGTGCGTACAGATAACAATTTACTGAACAAAATAGCGAAAACTGTGTTTTACATCTTTTGTAACCTAGCCTACGTTAAGGCGATGATAAAGTTTATATCACTAAATTAACGGCAAATTTATAGCACAATAAGACGAAAATATGAGGTGTTCAAAAAAAATCCTATCTACTGAGGCCTTGCTGGAGTAGAATGGCACGCTTTTTTATGGTGGCTATCATTAAATAGTTGCTGTAAATAATCCCTTTTTTTGTTTGATGGTATAGAGGTTTTATCCGTGCTAGAGAATTTACGTAACATCGCCATTATTGCACACGCCGACCATGGCAAAACGACCCTGGTAGACAAATTGCTTGCGCAGTCTGGTACCCTTGCTTCACGTGGAGAAGCGACTGAGCGTGTGATGGATTCTAACGATCTTGAAAAAGAACGTGGGATCACCATTCTGGCAAAAAACACTGCCATCAAATGGAACGACTACCGCATTAACATCGTAGACACGCCTGGTCACGCCGATTTCGGTGGTGAAGTAGAACGTGTTCTATCTATGGTTGATTCAGTATTATTGTTAGTTGACGCAGTTGATGGTCCAATGCCACAAACTCGATTTGTGACTAAGAAAGCGTTTGCTCAAGGCCTAAAGCCAATCGTTGTGATTAACAAGATTGACCGTCCTGGCGCTCGTCCTGATTGGGTTATTGACCAAGTATTCGATTTATTCGACAACTTAGGTGCAACTGACGAACAGTTAGACTTCCCTATTGTTTATGCTTCAGCATTAAATGGTTTCGCGACCTTAGATCCAGATGTAGTTAGCGAAGACATGACACCACTTTTCCAAACCATCGTTGAGAAAGTTTCTTTCCCAGACGCTGATTCGGAAGGTGCATTCCAAATGCAAATTTCTCAAATCGATTACAACTCATACGTGGGTGTTATCGGTATTGGTCGTATTAAGCGTGGTAACGTAAAAACTAACCAACAAGTGACTATTATTGGTGCTGATGGTAAGAAACGTAACGGAAAAATGGGCCAGGTATTAGGTTACATGGGTCTAGACCGTACTGAAGTTGAAATTGCTAACGCTGGTGACATCGTGGCAATTACAGGTTTAGGTGAGCTTAAGATTTCTGACACTATTTGTGCAGTGACTGAAGTTGAAGCGTTACCGCCGTTAACAGTTGATGAACCAACACTAACGATGACGTTCCAGGTAAACACTTCTCCGTTCGCGGGTAAAGAAGGTAAGTATGTTACTTCTCGTAACATTCTTGAGCGTTTACAAACAGAACTTGTTCACAACGTAGCACTACGTGTTGAAGAAACTGACAGTCCAGATCGTTTCCGCGTATCAGGTCGTGGTGAATTACATTTATCAATCTTGATTGAAAACATGCGTCGTGAAGGCTACGAATTAGCGGTATCACGTCCAGAAGTAATTCTTAAAACTGTTGATGGCGAGCTACACGAACCATTCGAAACTGTGACTGTTGACGTTCAAGAAGAACATCAAGGTACCGTAATTGAAAAGTTAGGTGTGCGTAAAGCTGAAATGAAAGATATGCAGCTTGATGGTAAAGGTCGTGTACGTATCGACTTCATCATCCCAAGCCGTGGCTTAATTGGTTTCCAAACTGAGTTCTTAACTGCAACTTCAGGTACTGGTCTAATTTATCATTCATTTGATCACTACGCTCCGCACAAAGGTGGCGATATTGGTCAACGTGCTAACGGCGTATTGATTTCTAACGCAACAGGTAAAGCATTAACATTCGCACTATTCGGTTTACAAGACCGTGGTCGTCTGTTTATTAGCCACGCTGCTGAAGTGTATGAAGGCCAAGTTGTTGGTATCCATGCTCGCTCTAACGATTTGACGGTTAACTGTCTTAAAGGTAAGCAGCTAACCAACATGCGTGCATCAGGTACTGATGAAGCACAAGTGTTAACTACACCGATTAACTTAACGCTTGAACAAGCACTTGAGTTCATCGATGATGACGAATTAGTTGAAGTAACTCCTAAGAACATCCGTGTTCGTAAGAGATTCTTAACTGAGAACGAGCGTAAGCGTCATAACCGCAGTTAATTAAAATTAATGAGTGGCGCTATATTTACCACTTATTAGTATCAAAAAGCCCAGATTGTTCTGGGCTTTTTTTGTGCCTGCTAATCTAAAAACTTACACATAAATAATTCATAACCAGAGCACAAAAATAACTAGATATACATTTAAAATAGATATAAATTCACTTAAAACATTTATGGAGTATCAGGAAATATGTTAAAACAAGTCGATGTAGCCCTAAAGGCAAATGTTTATTTTGATGGAAAAGTCATTAGCCGCACAGTATTTTTAGCCGATGGAAGCAGACAAACTCTAGGTGTTGTCTTACCTGGCGAATATACCTTTTCAACCTCTCAAGGTGAAATAATGCAAGTCACATCAGGTAACTTTGAAGTGTTATTGCCTGGTACGACCGAATGGATCAATTATTCAGCTGACACCCAGTTTGAATTAGCTGCTGGTGTGAGCTTTAGTATTAAAACCAGCGGTATTGCTGAATACTGTTGCAGCTACCTTTAAGTCGTCTTACTCTGCAGTTTAGTTACAAATAAACTTAGCCAGAACCAAACAGTTTTGGCTGTTTTTTTATCAAAAAACAGCTAGTCTAGTAAAATGCACACGTAAAAGGATTCTATTTATGCGCATTTTATTATTTACCTTGCTACTCGTCAGTATCAGTAGCACAGCAGCGGTTTATCGCTGGGTCGATGAAAACGGAAAAGTTCACTATAGCGACGAAGCTAAGCCTAATGCAGAGCTTGTCGAAGTAAAAGAAAATACTCAAAACACTATCGTGCTAAATGATACCCCAATCATTGTGGATTCAACCTCGCAAAATGATGCTATTGAGCTCGTCTTAAGTATAGTATCCCCCACACATGATGAAACCATTCGCAGTAATGAGGGAAAATTTGATGTCATTGTCAGTGTTACCCCAACACTCCCCCGAGGTATCTTACTGGCACTTTTTATTGATGGCGAAGTTAAAGCTCAACCACAATCTTCATCCACTTTTAGCTTAATGGGCATTTACCGAGGGGAACATATCATTGTGGTGAAAGCATTGGATCAAAACGGCAAAGTCCTTGCATCTAGTTCTCCAAGAAAGATATTTCTTCACCAGGCAAGTGTGAGCAGATTGGCGAAACCAACGCCTTACTATGCTACAAAAATAAATTAAAACAGTAACATAAAACAAATTCTGCTTAAATTTATTTTTTATTTGCCTGCGTGAACTGAGTTGCAGATCGCACCATATTGGTGCAACATATTGGTGCAAGCTGCAACCCAATAATCAGGACGGCGAATGGACACTAATAATTTACTTAATCATCTAGTTACCGCAGTACTAGTGATCGACACCAAATTAAAGCCTTGTTTTGCCAATGCTGCTGCCGAGCAGCTATTGGCTGTCGCCAACCATAAATTACTCGAATTAAGCTTGCCTGATTTATATCAGTTTTTAGGCGTTGATGAACATATTTTGCGAGATGCTGTATCATCAAATCAGGGGATCACAGTTAACACTGCGGCATTAATTACCTTAGACGGTCAGCACCACACTGTAGACTTGACCTTAATTCCTATCGAGAATGAACAAAATCTCAGTATTTTAGAGCTACGACAAGTTGATCAACAACGCCGTATACACCAGCAGCTAAATATGGACGCGCAGCAACAAGCAGCGCAATATCTTGTGCGTAATCTTGCCCATGAAATTAAAAATCCATTAGGGGGATTGCGCGGTGCAGCTCAACTGTTATCAAGAGAACTGCACTCACCGGAATTAAAAGAATTTACCACTTTAATCATCGAACAAGCCGATCGTCTGCGCAACCTAGTCGATAGGTTATTAGGCCCGCAGCGACCAACACAGCATACCGAACACAATATTCATCAAGTGGTACAAAAGGTATTAAAGCTGGTTGAAATGGCTTTACCCGCAAACATAAATCTAAAGCGTGACTACGACCCATCTATTCCTGATTTTCAGATGGATCCCGACCAACTTCAGCAGGCTGTGCTTAATATTGTCCAAAATGCCATTCAAGCATTAGAACATGCTGGCGGTGAAATCTTGATAAAGACCCGAACTCAACATCAAGTCACCCTCGGTACACAAAGGTATAAGTTAGTGTTAGTCCTGTCGATTATCGACAACGGCCCCGGCATACCCTCTGATCTTATAGACACCTTGTTTTACCCTATGGTGACAGGGCGTGAAGATGGCTCAGGCCTGGGTTTATCCATTGCACACAATATAGCAAGATTACATGGCGGACGTATTGACTGCGTATCAGCTCCAGGCCATACCGAATTTATAATTACCCTGCCATTACAAAAATTCTAGACCTTAGGCAGCACGAGGTAACAAGATGACAATAAGCGAACAAGTCTGGATTTTAGATGATGATAGCTCCATTCGTTGGGTGCTAGAAAAAGCCTTCTCAGGCGCAAAATTAACCTGCGCCAGTTTTGCTGCAGCCGAGTCACTATGGCAAGCATTAGAACTAGCTCAACCTCAAGTGATTGTGTCTGACATACGTATGCCAGGTACCGACGGCTTAACCCTACTAGACCGTTTACAGCTTCATTACCCGCATATTCCCGTAATTATCATGACAGCTCACTCTGACCTAGACAGTGCCGTTAGCGCCTATCAAGCAGGCGCGTTTGAGTATTTACCTAAACCGTTTGATATTGACGAGGCCATTGCGCTAGTTGAACGGGCATTAACCCATGCAACCGAACAAACACCTGCAACTCCAGCAGTTGATACACAGGTAAAGACACCTGAAATTATCGGTGAAGCGCCCGCGATGCAAGAGGTGTTTCGTGCTATTGGCCGTTTATCTCGGTCCTCTATCAGCGTGTTAATTAATGGCCAATCAGGTACAGGTAAAGAGTTAGTCGCGGGTGCGCTTCATAAACACAGCCCACGCAAAGATAAGCCTTTTATTGCCCTTAATATGGCAGCAATACCTAAAGACCTTATTGAGTCAGAGCTATTTGGCCATGAAAAAGGCGCATTTACTGGGGCTGCTAATGTGCGTCAAGGGCGGTTTGAACAAGCCAATGGTGGCACACTATTCTTAGATGAAATTGGCGATATGCCACTCGATGTCCAAACACGCTTATTACGGGTGCTATCAGATGGTCAATTCTATCGTGTTGGTGGCCATCAATCTGTGCAGGTTGATGTGCGTATTATTGCCGCAACTCACCAGAACCTTGAATTGTTGGTGCAAAAAGGCTCATTTCGCGAAGATTTATTTCATCGCTTGAATGTCATTAGAGTGCATTTACCTCCTCTGTCACAACGCCGTGAGGACATCTCTCAACTCGCTACTCACTTTCTCAGTACTGCGGCCAAAGAAATGGGCGTAGAACCCAAAATACTCACCAAAGAAACCGCCGCTAAACTATCGCAATTACCCTGGCCAGGGAACGTGCGTCAACTTGAAAACACTTGTCGATGGTTAACCGTAATGGCATCGGGACAAGAAATTCTGCCACAAGATTTACCTCCTGAATTACTCAAGGATCCTGTGGCAACTAGCCAGCCAAATGCGGCACATACAGACTGGCAATCGGCGCTTAAAGACTGGATAAATGAACGACTCAGTGCGGGTGATAACGATTTACTCACCGAGATACAACCTGAATTTGAGCGGATATTACTTGAAACCGCCTTAAAACATACCCAAGGTCATAAACAAGATGCCGCTAAACGTTTAGGCTGGGGGCGCAATACGTTAACCCGTAAATTAAAAGAATTATCAATGGAATAAGTACTTTGCTATGCCTAAGTTGTTATGCCTAAGTTGTTATGCCTAAGAGGCAAGGATTAGCCATAACCAAAAAAGATGCTAAACGGGATCCTGGTGAATAATCACTTCAGCATCTTCAAACGCATTTTTAATACGCAGTCCGGTCGCATCAGCTATTGAATGTGCTTCAAACAATGGTTGGTTACCATCTAATTCTAAATGCAATTGAATAAACCTGGTTTTACCTGACTGACGGGTACGTAGATCATGCAGTCCCTTGACTCTTTTATCTTCTAAAGCCAAAGCTTTAATCTGTTCACGAGTATCAGAATCTAGCTCTCTGTCTAACAAACTTTGTATTGAGCGATAGCCTAAATCAATGGCTTGTTGACCAATGAATATGGCAATCAATATCGCAAATAATCCATCCGCCCACCACCAACCATAATGTGCCAAAACTAGCGCTAGTAGCACGGCTGAGTTTAAAAATAAATCAGACTTATAGTGCAAAGCATCTGCTTCAACTACTGTACTGTTGGTTTTTTCCAACGCTCTTTTTTGCAACAATACCAAGGCCAAGGTCATAATAATGGCAATGATAGACACAATGACCCCTAAAGTGGCATGGGTAACCGTTACAGGGTTAATCAACTTTTCACCGCCGTAGAGCAACAATACACAAGCCGAGCCTAAAATAAACCCCGCTTGTGCTAGTGAAGCTAACGGCTCAGCTTTACCATGACCATAACGGTGATCTTTATCCGCAGGCACAATCGCATAACGCACGGCAATAAAATTGACTATTGACGCCAAAGCATCGGCAAAAGAGTCGGTTAACGATGCCAGCATACTTGCCGAACCGGAATACAACCACGCTACAAGCTTAATGACTATCAAGCAAAGGGCTGTTGCTACCGCTGCACGGCTAGCCAGTTTTACCCAAAAATCATATTCTGAAGTTTCACTCATAAAAGATCTATCGACTCTTTATACTGATAATCTACCAACCCTTACTATAGCAAGTTGATTACTTAATTAGGATAAAGTTTACTAAACAATCGACTCAGCTTATGCAAAGTGTGACCTTTCTCAATCTTGTAAAAGTCACAAGCTTAACTAAACAAAAAAACCATTACTCTGAAGTAATGGCTTTTATCTATGTCAGCCTATATAAACTAGATTAATGGCGTGATTTGTGGCCTTTGCCTGAGTTAAATTTATCTTGAAACTTTTGTTGCTGTTCAGGTGTTAATAATTGATAAATTTCGTTTTGTATTTTCATCTGGGTTAACATTTTTTGTAACTGCATTTGTTGTTTTGCTTCAACCATTTCAGTGGCTTTAACTTCATCAAAACCAGCGGTAGTGATTAACGCTAACCTATCGGCTTTGTGCGCTGCACGTTGCTCTTTTGTTGGGCGCTCTGGACGGTTAGCTTTATATTTGTCAAATATCACTTTAACTTGCACTTTTTGTGCATCTGTTAAATCTAGTTTGCTCAACATTTTGTGCATGCCACCTTTATGGCCATGATGTCTGTCGGCTTTAACGCTAGGTTGCTCAGTTTTTGCTGCACTGCTAATGGTTTCTTCTGCATATAACTGACCAGCCAATAATGCTGAGCTTGCCACTAAAGCAACTAAACTCATGTTGAAGATTGATGATGTTTTCATTGGTAAATTCCTCGGTATAAAAAAGGGGTTACTTTCTGCCTCAGCAGATTTGATACTCAGTTTACCCAATGCAATGTCAATCAGGGTTAAGACGGCGTAAAGCTATGTAAAGAATGTTTCCTATCGACTTTTACACCAGAAATAGATGATCTAGTTGGCATATTGGATGATAAACACCACAGTAATGCGAGCTAGTTAACGTAATTTAAACTTGATCATTACAGTCATTAGATAAGGGCATAAAATCTTACTATTAGTGCTTTATTGGAATAAATTATGAATCGATTATTTAGCAAGTTGCTGTTACTGCTTTATATACTGATATTGGCGCCAAGTGCCATAGCCAGTATAAACCCATCAACATCAGCAGATAACTCACTATGGTACAGTCAAAAAAATGAGCAGCCAGTTGTTAAGCTGCATTTCTTTTGGTCAGAAAGCTGCCCGCACTGTCGCAAGGCTCACCCTTTAATTGACGCATTAGGCGAGCGATTTGATTGGATAACGGTTGAAGATTACTTAATCAGTGAAACTGGCAATGTCGATAAACTCATGGCAATGGGCAAGCGGACAGGAGTTGAACCTAAATCTGTGCCCTACTTTGCGGTATGTGGTGAAGCCATTGTTGGCTACAACAGCCATCAGGTCACTGGCCAATATATTATTGAGCGTTTAGTCGACTGTTACCAAAAACAAGGTGGCAAAGCTAATATTGGCGACAAACTTGATGACTTTCTAACCTTAGATAACACACCATCCGAGCCCTTATTTGCTACATGTGGAGATACCAGTAATGTTGAAGATAACGCTAGCACTTGTGGCATGGACAGTAGCATAGCAACCGAAGACACTTCAGTCAGCACGAACACCTCAACGCCACATGTTCAACCCGTGGATATTCCCTTAATTGGTGCAGTGCATCCTGAACAAATGTCATTACCCCTGCTAACAGTAGTATTGGCAGGGGTTGATGCCTTTAATCCGTGCGCATTTTTCGTGTTGTTATTCTTACTCAGCATCATGGTCAATGCTGGCAGCAAAAAACGCATGTTACTGGTGGGCGGTATATTTGTATTTTTCTCTGGGTTTATTTATTTTATCTTTATGAGTGCCTGGTTAAATTTATTCCAACTACTTGGCGGCGGTGATGGCGGCATTATTATCACTTGCGCTGGAGTATTGGCTTTGATTGCTGCTGGGGTCAATATCAAAGATTACTTCTACGGCCGTGGTGATGTCAGCCTATCAATGTCAGTAGAAAACAGAGGGACGCTTATTAAGCGTATGGGTAAATTGTCTAAAACCAGTTCATTACCCACCATGATTATCGGCTCATCAGTATTGGCTATTCTAGCTAATGCTTACGAGTTATTGTGCACTGCGGGTTTTCCAATGATTTACACGTCAGTGCTGTCCATTTCTAACCTGGATATGATGGAGCGTTATCTTTATTTGATCGCTTACAACGTGGTTTACGTCATCCCTTTAGCCACCATAGTGATTGTGTTTTCAATGACTCTGGGTAAACGAAAACTGACCGAAAAAGAAGGCGAAAAGTTAAAGCTAATGTCTGGGGTTATGATGCTAGGCTTGGGTAGCATGCTAGTGATTAATCCCATGTCATTGCAAAATCCAGTGCTATCAATTGGGCTGATTGTGGGGTCAATCATATTGACCTTCATTATCGTCAAACTGACTCCAGCAAAAAAAGATAAGTCTGCTGGCTAGCAGTAAAGCACCAACGAATGTAAAACTGTGCAATGATGATTTCATCTCAGCTCGCCATAGGCTAAAGTGTTTGAATGCATATTGAGGGCTGAAATGAATCGAATTTTACTTGTTGACGATGATGTCGGATTATCAGAATTATTAACCCAGTTATTAGAAATGGAAGGCTTTGCTGTCAACCAGGCTTATGATGGTCAAGAAGGGTTAACTAAAGCATTGCAAACTGATTTTGATCTGATTCTATTGGATGTGATGCTACCGCAACTTGGGGGCTTTGAAGTATTAAAAGGCATCCGCAAACGTAAGCAAACTCCAGTATTGATGTTAACCGCCCGTGGCGATGAAATCGATCGTGTGATTGGCCTAGAGATTGGCGCCGATGATTACCTGCCAAAACCGTTTAACGACCGAGAATTAATCGCCCGCATTCGGGCCATATTGCGTCGTGCGACCAATGCAGAACAAGAGCTGTTAACTAGTGATGCTTTGAAAATTGGTGATTTGCGCCTAGATCCTAAGCGCCAAGAAGTTTATTGCAATGAACAATTAATGATTCTGACATCAACCGAATTTAGCTTACTGCTTAACTTAGTTGCCAATTCAGGTGAGTTAGTTACCAAAGACTCGTTAAGTGAAAGTGTATTGGGTAAAAAACTGATGCCCTTTGATCGCAGTTTAGACATGCACTTATCCAATTTGCGTAAGAAGTTACCCGAGCGCAAAGATGGCCGAGCGAGGGTAAAAACCCTGCGAGGCAAGGGCTATATTTGGATCCCCTAATGAGTTCAACTAACCCATTAAATCGCTTATTCTTTAAATTGTTGATTGGCTTTTGGCTATGCAGCTCTTTAACCATTGCATTAGTGTTAATTCTGCCAATTATTATGCAAAGTCAGGACCGCGCACCGATTGAAAAGCATTTACAGCAAGTGCTACAAACGGTCGCTAAAGACATTCAACAATCCCCCGATATTCTCACTACAGATAAGCTATATAAATTACAACGCCAACATTCAAGACACGACAAACCGCTACGTGTGTATCTTGTAAACGACGACGGTCAAGTTATTAATAGCCGTAAAGTCCCGCGCTCATTACGACAGTTTCTATTAATGGCAGAAGACGCTAAGCAGCCAATTAGTCATCAGTTTAGAAATGAGCTTATTTTTGGCCCTTTAACCTTCAGCGTTAACCAGCAAACCTTCCAAGTGTATGGTCGAGTACCCGCTAACCATCCTAGACCCTGGTTCTTTTATTTTTCAGAGAACAAACTACTCACAGCCTCTATTGCCATTCTATTCTCAGGCTTATTATGTGGTTTACTCGCTTGGCATCTTGGTAAACCCCTGAATAGTCTAAAACGCAGCGCCAATGCAATCGCGAAAGGCGATTTATCGCATAGAGTCGACAAAACCACCGTCAGCAGAAGTGATGAAATGGGTCAGCTTGCAATGACGTTCAACAGTATGGCCGACTCAATTGAAGCTATGGTGACTAACCAGCAACGGTTAATGGGAGACATTTCCCACGAACTTCGCACACCGCTAACACGCTTAAAACTGTCCTTGGCGCTGGCACGTAAAAAAGGCCAAGACAGCACAGAGTTAACCCGCATAGAATATGAAACCAACCAATTAGATGACTTAATCGGTGAGTTACTGACGTTATCTCGAGTAACACTAAATGCCAGCGAAATAAAAATTCATGCCGAATTAAGCGAAACCTTGAGCCAAGTCCTTGATGATGCAGAGTTTGAGGCAGAGCAACAACAGAAAATACTCGAAATAGATATCGATGAGCACTTAGCTTTTGAGCACTATCCAAAACCCTTGTGCCGTGCAATTGAAAACGTACTGCGAAATGCTATCCGTTATGCCACTCAACACGTGCATATCGGAGCCATCGAAGAGGGTAAAAATATTGTCATTCAGATTAAAGACGATGGTAAGGGTATTGATGAGCAAGAGCTAGAAGCGATATTCAGGCCGTTTTACCGTCCGGATAATGCCAGAGATCGCAATAGTGGTGGATGGGGACTCGGCCTAGCGATAACTCAAGCCGCTATTCAAGTCCATAAAGGCAGTATTGAGGCGAAAAATGCTCAGCCAAGTGGTTTATTGATAAAGATCACCTTGCCTCAGCGCCATTAAAAAGTCACCTCTTGAGGTGTAATTGCAGCCAAAGGCTCACTTAAATATTATCCCTATAAGTAACATGGACGGTAAAAATCACTAAACCAGAGTACAAGATATTGATTATCAGGTTAACTTCAACAGTTATAAGGAGAGCCAATAATGGTTAGCTCATTTATTCATTCAAATTCGGGTAAGTTAACTGGCGTGAGTTAATAATGAAGCTTTCAACTACTTCAGCTATAATGCACCGTTATTTTTTTCAGGTAGGTCACCATGTTCCATATCGCACTTTATGAGCCAGAAATCGCCCCAAACACGGGTAATATTATTCGTTTATGTGCCAATAATGGTACGCAACTTCATCTTATTGAACCTCTAGGTTTCGACTTAGAAGAGAAAAAGCTACGTCGCGCAGGCTTAGATTACTCCGACCTAACCCGAGTCACCCGCCATAAAAATTACCCAGACTTTTTAGTCGCTATGGCAGGTAAACGTATTATGGCGTGCACCACTAAAGGCAGTCGCCCACACACTCAAATTGCTTTTGCCGAAGATGATGTTTTATTATTTGGCCCAGAAACTCGCGGCTTACCCATGGACATTATTAATGCGACGCCATTAGAGCAGCGTTTGCGCATTCCTATGACTGCCAATAGCCGCAGCTTAAACCTTTCTAACTCTGTCGCGATTATTAGCTATGAAGCCTGGCGACAGCTCGATTTTGCAGGCGCAGAATGAAGCAATCCAGTTCAAACGAAACTTAAGAGCAAGCATTAACCATTGCCAAGTCGACCCAGAAAGAAGGCCAAACTAAAGCGCAAACTAAGCTTATTGCTAGCGGTATTGAAAAAGGCATTACTGAATATAAAAAACAGCATAAAGCCAAAGCAAGACAGAGTGATAAAGCGCGCAAGCAGCAAGTTAAATCTAAGCAAAAAATACAACACGATGAACCTGAGTTTGAATTAGAGTTTACTGAATCAACCCAAATGACACCTATGGTATGGGCATTAGCCTGTGCATTAGGCTTAAGTTGGCTAGGCTTTGCGTTGTACTTTTTTAGCTAGGCAAAGCTTTACTAGCTAATCTATTGATTAAGCTATTTATTATGCCTGTCTGGGTATCGGTTATATGGCGTAGCAAACTTAAATAAATATTATTTCATTTATTGCCCAGACTTTTACCTACCTATAGGCATCAAGCTTATCCCTCTTACGACTTGATAACTGTCACTATCATCATCTAGAAAATGGGCGCTTTGCTGCCATAGCCAGTGTGTCTTGTTGTTAGTTTGCTGCTCATCAAAGGAAAGCCGTATTAAAGCTGGACGCTGTTTAATTTCACCCTTTCCTAGAAAAGTAAATCCATCACCTTGCTGGTATAAGGTAAATAGTTGGCTAATGTCTGCATTAATACCATCAGAATAAATCAGCTCTATCTCATTGCCTCGCACACGAAACCACCAGGTTTCACTATTACTGAACCGTGCACCTTGGCTAATACTAATATACATATTATTGTTATCGGCAGAACACAGCACTGAGGTAGTCACCTGTTTTGATAGGCCGTTTGGATTTGCTGCGCTGCCTTGCCACTGACCACTTATTAACGGGCAAAGTTGCCCAAGCTGCACTTTATTGGCCAAAGCAGGCGCACAATGCAGCGTAATAATGCCAAATAGGATCCAGATTATCGATTTAAAACAGTTCAATATCATCTTATTTAAGGTCGGTTGATTAATTGTTGAAAGTAAAGCGCGAGTGCATATTTCACTGATTGCCATATTTGACCCGTTTTTAGCACCTAAGGCTTGGGATACATTTATTTAATCGCCCCCAAGATAATCAGCTCAAAATATACACCCGATAAAACAAAAGACCCACTCAATCGTGGGTCTTTTTTAGTTTGGCTATTAATTACAGCTCAATTCACCACCCCAAATTACTGACCAAAACCACTGTCTTTTATATCAACCTTGGTCACGCCGCCATACTGAGCGGCAATATCGGCAATTTTTTCAGCATTTCCAATCAACACATACTGCAAATTTTGTTGAGGGAAATACTGCTTCACCAATCGCTGGGTGTCAGCAATGGTTAACCCATCAACTTTAGCTTGAAATTGATTAATGAAATTATCATCAAAGCCATATAAATACATCTCTGACATTAAGCCCGCTAGCTGACTGGCGGTTTCAAACTTAGGCGGAAACTGCCCTTTAACATAAGCTTTAGCTGAATCTAAGGTCGCTTGGTCGATACCTTTTTCCCACAATCTTGCATAGGTTTTTAAGGCTAAATCAATGGCTTCTTTGGTGGTTTCAGCTTTAGTAAAAGTACTAATTTGAAATACACCAGCTTTTGAGAACGGCACAAAACCAGAGCGCGCACCGTAGGTTAAGCCTGCGTTAACCCTAAGTTCATCATTTAACCATGAGGTAAAACGACCGCCTAGAATTGTATTCACTACCGTTAAGCCAACGTAATCAGGGTTATCGTAACTTATACCCATGCCACCAAACACAAAAGTGGTTTCAATTGCATCAGGCTTATCCACCAGCAACACGCGGCTAGCGCCCATTACAGGTAAAGCTTGAGCTAAATCGGCTTGCACTGCGTCTTCAGTATTTTGCCATTGCCCCAAAGCTTGCTCTAACTTAGCTTGCATCTGCTGCGGGTCAAAATCACCCACAACACTGATTGCTACGTTATTAGGTTGATAGAAACCCTGATGAAACGCTCGTAGCTGCTCAATAGATAAATCAGCAATAGACTCGCTGTTACCTGAACTTGGGTTCGCATAAGGATGGTTAGCAAACACTAGCTTATTAAAGTAACGGCCAATCACAGCACGCGGGCTTTCCTTTTGTTGCGACAAACCCACAATTTCACGTTGCTGTAATTTAGCAAATTCTGCTGTATCAAAGTCAGGAGATAACAATACATTGCTAAAAATAGGCAGTACCTTATCCAGATCTTTACTCATAAAGCTGGCATCAATATAGCTGCCCTCTTGATCTGCGCCGGTATTCAAACTGGCACCCATAAAATCGAGTGTTTGTTCAATATCGGCTTTTGACTGACCCGCCGCACCTAGCATTAAACCTTGGGCTGTCATGCTGGCTAGCCCTGAAGTCGTGTCATTCACTGCACCGGCTCGCACCACGGCATTGATTGTGATTAATGGCACTTCTTTTTGTACCATTAAATTCACTTTAAGGCCGTTAGATAAACTCACCGTTTGATACTGAGGTAAGCTAAAGCTGCCTGTTTCGACTACATTGGCCACAGTACTGTTACTTGTAGTAGCGCAACCCGCTAATGATAATGCACTGACAATAGCCAGGGCCGACAACGACATTTTGATTGTTTGTTTCATAGGTCTCATTTGTCGCTCTCCTCTGTAGCCGCCAACACACCGACGGTACGATTAGCGCGAATTAGATAGGTTTGCGCCACACGCTTGATATCTTCTGGGGTCACTGTGTTATAACGCTCTGGCGCATCAAATAATTTTTCAAAGCTGCCAAAATACATCTCGTAGGTTCCTAGCGTGTTGGCTTTACCGTTAATGGTTTCCATATCACGATAAAAATTGATTAATTTAATATTTTTAACCTTTTCTAACTCTCCAGCTGTGACACCTTGGGTTGCGATTAAGTTAATTTGCTCTAGTAAGGCAAGCTCAAGGGTACTGGCTTCAACGCCTGTGTTAGCAACACCTAAGATGTAAAACAAGTTAGGGTCGAACGACATTGGCATGTACGTGTCTGCCGATGTCGCCAGTTGCTTGTCTACCAAGCCTTGGTAAAAACGCGAGCTATTACCTTGACTTAAGATTGAGCTGAGTAAATCAAGCGCATAATAGTCAGCATGACTGGTGGCAGGAATATGGTAAGCCAACATCACATTTGGAGTACTTACCGACTCTTTCTTAACAAAAACGCGACGCTCACCTTGCTGTAATGGCTCGACTGTGCGAACGGCTTTAGGCGGTGCTTGTGCCGGAATAGGTGCAAAATACTTATTTGCTAATCGCTTAACTTCAGCCAGCTTTACATCACCGGCAATAACCACCACTGCGTTGTTTGGCGCGTAATAGGTTTTATGGTATTGCTGCAAGTCTTCTAACGTCCATGCGGCAATGTCAGACTCATAACCAATAACCGACCAGCTATAAGGATGGGCTGAAAATGCCACACCTTTTAACGCTTCTTGTATGGTGCGCCAGTTAGAGTTTTCAAGCCCTGTTGTGCGCTCTGACTGCACCACGCCACGCTCACTCTCAACCATTTCAGGGTTGATATCTAAATTAGCGATACGGTCGGCTTCTAAATCAAACATGGTTTCAATGGCATTGGCGGGGAACCAGTCGGTATACACTGTCATGTCTTCAGTGGTGTAAGCATTATTTGCCCCACCAGCAGCTTCCATAGTGCGGTCAAACATTTTCGGACCAAACTTTTTTGAACCATTAAACATCATGTGTTCAAAAAAATGCGAAATACCGGTAATACCAGGTACCTCATTGCGCGAGCCAACTTTCCAAAATAAGTACATATTGGCATTGGGTATAGAGCTATCCTCTAATACCATAATTTTCATACCGTTATCTAAAGTAAAACTGTCAATATCTTTGGCGGTAGTGGCATCAGCACTTGATGTGCCTAAAATGCCTGCCAATAACATTAACGCGGTTAACGTCCGTTTCATATTTCGCTCCTTTGAGCTATTTTAACTAGAGTGTTTAACTTAAGTTTGTTTGCAAGAATGACATTCTAGAAGTGGCTTAAAACTTGTCGCCATGACTAAACAACAAAACCGGATACTGGCAATTGCACTTTAATAGCGTATCTCGGTCATGCTGTATAACAATTAGGTATTGAATTTACCTTTATTTTACAGAATTGTTAATTTTTTTGACCCAACAATATAGTAACAATTGTATCTATTTATTTGCAGCCATTAATCGGCTCGCCAAGCACAGTAGTTTATTTAAGCGGATTCTGGCAAATGAAACATTACCACGTCATTCTCGATCACTTCGAGTTGCCACTGATACTGTTTAGCAATCCATTCAAAGGTCGACAGACTATAAAAATTAATATGAGTTGGATCAAACTTGTAATGCCAGTCTATGAACCCTGCAATACCTTTTACGCGCTTAGTCATAATAGCCAGCTTGCCTGAAGGGTTTAGTAAGCCTTGTAGTTGCTTAAATATTGCTTGGGGGTTAGCAATATGTTCCAGCACTTCGGTCATGGTGACAAAGTCATATTGCTGCTGTAGTAGGTCATGGTTAGGGAAATAAAATAAATCATAATTACTCACCTCAACCCCCTGCTGCGCTGCCATTTGGCTAAGCACAGCACCTTCTCCACAGCCAAAGTCTAAGCCCTTGGCGTTGGGGTTAACCCGAGCGAGTAATGGCGTTAAGGTACGAGATAGAAAGCGTTGATAACCCGCATCGGCAAAGTCATTATGGTGACAATCATAGTGGGCTTTTTCTGCTGCTTTATCTAAATAAAATGACGCAGGTACAGTAACCAATTCACATCGCTTGCATTGAAAGTAGCTACGGTCTTTATCTTGGTGAAAAAACACCACTTCAGTGTGGTGACATAATGGGCAGCGTTTTGGCGCAACAACGGTATTAACAGCTAAATCTACTGACATGAAAGACACTCTATTGGCTCAACACTTAGGCTACTTTTCTTCACTAATTTGTTTTTCTTTAGCAGCCGCTTCTTGTGCTTGCTTTAAATATTTATTTTCGCGCTCAGCACGATCATCAAACTGTATTTTAGCCTTTTCACGTTGCTCATTCTGCCATTCCCCAGACTCTTGGCGCGACAACACATCTTGTTCGCGTTCAGCGGTAGCTTGCGCTGCAACACGCGCCTTGTCTAATTGCGATTGCGCTAACTTTTCAGAATCAATGCGGCCTTGTTCAGCTTGTTTTTCTAATGACATTTTTTTGCGCGGTTTTTCAGGATCGATTGGCTTAATGACATCACTTGCAAACGCGCTAGAGGTCAAGATAAATACCAAACACAGTCCTAATAATAAATACTTCATTTTACTTCCTTGTCATTTAATTGATAACGGGCTTTGATGTTTTCAGGCATGGCGCTCAATCTATGTTGCACCATAGCATCAAAAACGGCAAACAAAGGCTCTGTGTTTAAGGTTTTATCTAGCGCCGACAATAATAAAGCCGTAGCCTCTAAGGTAGATAAACTATCAGGCCGTTTTGCTTTGCGAATAATATAATTTGATGCGTGTTCAACATCTAAATGGATAGCGGGGTAGTGTTGCAGCCATGGATTAGACTGGAGTATTTTATAAGCTTTACGCCAAGTGCCATCTAGTAAAATAATGATGCTGTCGGCCTGAGCACCCGATTGCGACACAGTTTGACTATTTTCACTTGGATACACCACATATATTGGCTTGGAGGCTTGGGCTAGGTAAGCCTGTAACTCAATAAAATCTTCTGCGGTTTCACCCACAAACACCCGCATATTCGGCATAACTAAACGCATTAACCGAACGGTATTTTTAGCATGATTAACTTCACTTTCATGCTGCATCACTATGACATTTGTGCGCGCCTGTAATGGGCTAATCGCATGGCACACACAAGCTGTTTGTGGGTAATCACAGACGGTACAGTAAGTTCTTTTCATCTTAAACCAAACCTGTTGCTTGAATACAGCAAACCATATAACATCATATTTTTACAATACTTTTACTATATCAAGGAAGAATAAATGACTAAGACAAGTTTGTCTTTAGCACTAATGCTGGCATTGGTCAGTTCGAACACGTTCGCAGAATCCTCTGACACTTTTCAACATGAAGCCGAGCTAGGCTTTCTAGACTCTACTGAAAACTCTGATGGCTTACTCAATCTCAATTATAGTTATTATTTTGAGCCTGTTAATCAAGCTGACGTCCCCTACGCATTGGCGCCATTTCTCAATCAATATTCTACCATTTCAGCCCGCTATGCCGTAACCGATTACCAAGATTTATATAACATTGCGGGTGAATATGTCTTTGACTCTAAATTTTTTATTGGTGGAGATTATACTAGAAGTACCACTGACATGGATCTACTGAACGCTTCAGGAGATGGCCAAAATAGTTACGGTGCTAATTTAGGATATTATTTTACTCAGCAGTCAAAATTGACCTTATCATACGCATGGCAATCAGACGATGAAACTCATCGATTCGAAAGCGATCAACTTGATGGTAGATATTATAGTTATGAGTATAAAAGCGATGTGATTAAGCTTGATTATCAACATTATCTCCCTTTTGAATCAACATCAGGGTTAATGCTAAATGGTTTTATACTGCACTCTAATAATACAAATGACATTGCATATACTATCGTTGAGGGGCAAGATGACAATATTTCATCGCGCATCACTAACAGTGAAAATTCGCTAACCGTACTCGGTGTTAACGCTGATTGGTATATCACTGACTCTTGGTCTGTTGGTGGACTGTATACCCATTTTAACAGTGATTATGATATTAATAGCGTAAACGTTATTACTACGCCTGATACCGTCGTTAATGATAATAACAATTACAGCAACACGAGTTCAGCTAATGTATATTCAGTAAATACTCGTTATTTCTGGCGCTTCTCTGATATTTTCTCGGCTAAAGCATCAATTGAGCAAACGTTTACAGATTCTGAGTCAGACCCTGATTATCAGACCTCATTGGGTATCGCCATAAACGCTCGATTTTAAAGCGTAGTGACCTAAATCCCAAAAGCCCATTACTTTACTAATGGGCTTTTTTTGCTTCATAAGCAATCAGTGCATATGCCTATTCAATTAAGCATGCTGCTCTTGGTGCCAATGATTAAAACGTTTCATGCCCATCATCAGCAATAACACACTGCACAATCCCCCCATTAATAAGGCTATTGCATAGGGCGCTGGAATATCCGTTAATTGAATAAGTGCGGTTAATATCGCTGCGCCGCTCATTTGAATACAACCTAGCATGGCCGTTGCTGTACCCGCACGCTCACCAAAGCCTGCCAATGCCATGCTAGTCGCTGGGCCAAGTAACGCCGCAAAGCCTACACATAACAACATCATGGGTAACATAAACCCAAAACCTGCCGCTAAGCCAGTTTGTGGGCCCACTAACTGCATCACCACTTCAATAGCCGCGGCTGCAACCATAAAGTTAAGTGCTACAACCACACCAGCACGATTACCGATGCGCTTTACTAATATCGGCGCAGCAAAACAAGCTGCAACATTCACCACGGCATTGAGTCCAAATAAGGCACTGAACGTTAGCTCAGAAATACCTAAACGACCAATTAACCACACTGGGGCATAAGACACATAACAAAGAATAGAAGCCATTGCGACCATACAAGCCGAGGCATAAAACATGAAATGACCATCACTTAACACCGGCTTATAGCGTCCCCAACGATATAATTTACCTGAGGTATCAGTGTTAAGCGGTCGAGTTTCAGGAAATTTAAAGCCAACAATAAACAACACGATAATGGCGTATAACGCCATAAAAATAAAGGTCGAACGCCAACCAAACTGCAGCGCCAATAATCCACCTAATGTGGGCGCAAGTGCGGGCACCACACAAATAGCGCCATTAAGGTAACTGTAAATCGAGCCACTTTCTTTATTGCTGTAGCAATCACGCACCGCACTAAACACTACAATAGACGTTGAACACGCGGCTAGCCCCTGAAATACCCTTGCAAGTTGCAATAACTCAAACTCAACCGCATAAGCCCCCAGAAAGCTACTGACGCCATAAAGCACAATACCAAAAATCGCAATCGGTCTGCGGCCAAAACGATCAGCAAGTGGGCCAATCAGAATTTGCCCAACACCCATAGCAAATAAAAACAGCACTAACGTGGATTGCACCTGGCTGTCTGACACACCGTACTCTAATGCCATGGTAGGCATAGAAGGCAAATAAATATCAATCGCCAAAGGGCTTAGCAGCACCATCAACATTAATAACGGTAATAGATTACGTTGCATCAAATTTCTCACTCGATTTATAGATTAACCACAGACTTGTATGTGTCTCACCTCAATCGTTATTTCTTATTGAGGTTAATCAGTAATATTAGCGCATTAGTGGTATGACAAGAAATGATATAAAATCCATAATGAATTTCCACAAAGGAATAACTGCTGTGAATTTAGACAACCTTGCCCGCATTGACTTAAACCTGCTGGTTACTTTACAAGTATTATTAGAAGAACAAAGCGTGACCCGTGCCGCTAATCGGTTGCATTTAAGCCAGTCAGCGTTAAGTAAAAGCTTAAACCGATTGCGTGACACTTTAGACGACCCATTATTTCAACGCACAGCCCACGGTTTAAAACCAACTGCCCATGCACTGGCATTAGGCAAAGTGTTACCACAAGCTTTACAAAACTTGTATCAGTTAACCTTACCACCTAGTTTCGATCCCGCCACCAGCCAGCGTCACTTTGCTTTTTCTATGGTTGAAAGCGCTTATGAAACATTAATTCCTTACTTTATCGGTTCACTGCTACAGCAGGCGCCTCAATTAAAGCTAGACACTTACGGCTGGACAGAAAAATCGATTTACGACTTACAACACGGCCAAATAGACTTTGGCATTGCGGGTCGTGATATGCATCCACACTCACAATTTAAAGAGGATAATCTTGCTGATGGCCTGCAATACCAAACCTTGTTTAGCGATAATCAAGTGTGTTTAGTCCGTAAAAATCACCCTATTTTATCTGCATTACAACAAGGTCACTGGCATCAAGAGGCGTACCTTGCCATGAGCCATGTACAAGTTCGCTGCGAAGGTAATGACTGGTGGGCATTGGATTACTTTCTCGCAAATAGTAATTATCATCGCCGAATATCCACAACTGTGCCCGACTTTTATGGTGCGGCCAGTATTTGCGCCCATACCGATTTAATTTTCACTTTACCATCCAGTTTTGCGCACCATGCACAAAACCTATATCCATTAGTGCAAATTCCCCTACCCTTTGAGTTTATGCCAATGGCCTATGTGTTACTTTGGCATGAGCGCAACAATCAAGACCCAGGTCATGAATGGGTGAGACAAATGATTGTTAATAGTATTCCCCAGGATCTCAAAGCATCACTCCATACTGAATAAACAAAAACCATCAATAATAAAAATCCCAGAAAACAATCATGTCACGTTGCACTGAGAACATTAACTCACTTTAACATGACATATTATGTCTAAAAGCGGCACACTAGCCTTTCAGTCTTCATTATTATTTATATGGGCTATTCATATTCAGGAGCCACTATGCAATTTAATCAATCATTTCGCGCGACCAATTTGAAAAACAACTTAACCGCAATGAACCCACTTTTGGCATTAGTAGCCTTTATTGGTCTGTCATTAATTGCCATGGTATTGCTGCCATTTATTTTGTTATTTTTATTGCTGAGCTTCATTACTTTTCAGCTACTAGGTCGTAAAGTTATTATCCCAAAAATGAAGCGTGCTTTTGAACAATCTCAACGCCAACAAGGTCACACATACGGAAGCGATGCTGATATTCAACGCGAACCTACTGCACCTTATGCTGATATGTTTTCGCCCGCGGGGAAACATCAACACAAACCAAACCAAGGTGGACGTACGTTTGAGCATCAAGCAGACTAATCTAATATTGAATCAAATGAGGATTTAATAATCCTCCCCCGATGTCACTCCCCCTTTTAGTGACATAGGGGAGTTAACACATCATTAAGCTACACCGCAATCAAGACTATATTTACAGCGAACACAGAACTGTAATATTAATGCCATATGCTGCTTTTATTCATGCCATTTATGTGAGTATTAGCCCCTTGAAAATATCCACTCTATCTTTAGGCGCATCAGCGCTATTACTGCTGCTGGCAGCGTTGCTAGCAACAACCGTTTTATGGAGCAATCAACAACGACAAGTCAGTGAACAACTGAATCAAGACTTACAAAAAATCCAGCATAGTTTCCAATATGGAATCAGTCGTAATATCGATAAATACTTACAAACAGGTCAAACGAATTACCTTGAACAAGCGCGTAATGACATTACTAAAATTAATGCAGACATTACTCGGTTACACCAAGTTCATCCTTACCTAAACAGTGCTTCTTTAACCACATTGATGACGCAATTAATTAGTGATTTAGACACTAAGTATCGCGCAGCGGGTAAGCTAGCAGGCAACCCAAGACAACTATTGGCATTTTCTGAATCAGAAATGCTCGACTACAGTCGTAACTTAAGCCGCTACGCCCAATCAGCTTCGCAAGACATTCACGACCTCAATATCGCACAGCAATATCTCGCGCTTAGTGTTGAGTTACCCAGCTTAGTGTATACATTGTCTCAGCAAACCCAGGCGATATTAATCGACAAAGATAGCGGCGTGGCTAACAACCTAAATTTTTCTATCAATGCCCTAAACCTGTGGCACGATAAATTAGATAAGCTGCCTTTATTGGGCATTTACCAGACCGAAGAAGCGGATGAGTTTGCCTTAGGTGATGATGAGCCTACCCAAATTGAAACAGGCGAAACGCCACGGGCAGAGTTACTCAGTCTGACACAGCGCTACGGTAAAGAGGTGGCGAATACTGAGCAGATGTTGACAGAAAATCAGCGAGTACAAGCCGCATTAATCAAAGCTACCAACCAGGTAGAGTATCAGCTTGTCGCATTAGCAAGCACCCAGCAGGCAACTGACCAGCAATTAAAAGTCAATTTACAATGGCTGCTTTATAGCATGGTAACCTTGCTGGCACTCTTTTCAATCGGTTATTTCATCTTGCAGCAACGCCGAGTTGTCGCGCCATTGAAAAAGCTAAACCGCGCGTTTTTATTATTAAGTGAATCTAACCAAAGAGAACCGCTTGCGGTAAATAGCCAATGTGAAACCGGGCAAATCGCCGCACACTTTAACCAGTTATTACAAAGGTTTGAGCAAGAAGATAATAAACAAAAGCACAATATGGCTAAGGTGTCACAATCGTTAAGTGATTTAGTGGCAAGAATTGGTTCATTATCAAACAGCACCCAACAAACCCAAACTGTGGTACAACAAGCACAAGGTCAAACCGCGGATTTAATTGAACTAGCTAATCAAGTCAATCAGTCCTCTACCGCATTAACAGCCACTGCCCAGCAAACCATGACCGACATGCAGGCTAGTCAACTAGAAGCGCAGGAAGTCCTTACCGCCACTAACCATACATTACACACAGTCACTCAATGTAACCATTCACTATCACAACTCAGTACCTCTGTGAGTGATGCTGCTAAAATTGTTGATGTGATTGGTAACATTGCCGAACAAACCAACTTATTGGCATTAAATGCAGCTATTGAGGCAGCAAGGGCTGGCGAACAGGGACGAGGATTTGCGGTTGTCGCTGATGAGGTGCGTAACCTGTCACAACGCACTCAGGTATCGCTAAAGGAAATAATGGCAATTCTCACCCAACTTACCCAGTCAAATAGTGCACTCAGTAGCAGTGTCAGTGATATAAGCACAGCATCAGCGCAACAGAAAACCCGTGCACAAAGCTTACTTGCCGTTGCCCAGCAAGTTCAACAACAGGCCAATGTTATGCTCAACAGTGCCAGCCAAGGCAGCGATTTTGCCAAACAGCAGGTGCATCATCTTGATGAGTTTGTTATCGCCATGGACAACTTAATGCAACGTGCCAAGCATGCATTTGAACAAAGTGAAACCATTGCATCACAAGTGAATAATAGTGTCGATAATATTGAGCAAAGCCTTGGAATTACTGGTTAGAGTTAAGGGGCAAGGATCATCAGACTGATCTAATCCTGTTACTGATGTAACAGGATTAGCGATTGGCATCGTTAAACATTAAAAATACATCGATAAAATGAAGAGGTCTCGTGTTATGTGATACCTCTCTTATAAAGCACGTGCGACAAACGTTATGCGTTGAAAACGCGTTAATTTACCTTCAATTCAGGTAGAGATGCATTCAATTAGCTAAATTCAACACGTTTAACCTATTTTATAACAAACTTGTCATCTGTTTTGAAAACAAGGCGCATTAACACGTCAACAGCTTGCCTATTGCACGTTAATCTAACGCTATTAGCAAGAAAAAGGGCTATTTGTTAAGTGTTTACTATCACGAGCTTAGATTAAGCATATGTTTTGCTTGTTGCAGGGCAGCCAACTCACCTTCACTAGGCTGAAGCGCGGTCACGCAGTGGTTGTCAATAACACTGTCAATTTGCATTAATAGCGACTGCCACAAGGGCGCTACTACTTGCCGCTGAATATCATTACCATGCAATTTTGCCTGTTGTAATAAGTAAGCTGATTGCACCACATCGACTCGACCTAACATACCGTCAGCCAAAGCAACGCTGAGCTCAATCATTGCGGTAACATTATGGCCATATTTAATCACATCATGTAAGTAGCGCTCGGCTTGTTCTAGTTCGGCTTTAGTGGCGTGTTCATGGTGAAGAATAGTCGTAGCGCAATGTAACATGGCATCTAACTGGCCTTGACTGGCCGCTTCTTGCATCCATATTTGACTTTGCTCAAGCTGCACATCGATATTATCGCCAACATTTAAAGCCAACTTTTCGGCTAATAGTAACGCTAAATGATACTGCGCCTGAGGATAGCCAGACTCTGCCGCTTTGCTCATCCAAACATATGCCTTTTGGTATTCACCCGCTTCATAAAACAATACCCCAAGATTAGACATAGCTTCAACATTATCAGCTTCAGCCGCTTGGGTTAGCAATAATTTAGCCTGTTCAACATCAGCACCAAACACCTCACTGCCCACCAGATAAAAGTAACCCAGTAATGCTTGAGCATCGGCAATGCAATGCCTAGCGGCTTGAGCAATAAGTAACTCGCCTTGTTTTGTGTACTGGGCTTTTTTTGCTGGGTCAAAATCAGCATAACCATGTAGCAAGCTGACACCGTGTTCATATAATGCCGCATGCTCAAAAGGTGCTGCCTGGGCAAACCAATAAGCCGCCTGAGCAAAAAGTCGCTGCATCTCATCCTGATTAAACTGTGGATTATGTGTTTCACCGGGAGCAACAGCTTGAGTGCCTGTTTGATCTTGAGCCATTAGTGCTTGAGCTTTTAGCGACATTGCCACTAAATACTGAGCATGATGGTCATTGTGCATCATGGCGCGATAGCATACATCTCTGCCCGCCAATGAATCAAAAGGCACAAATTGATAGGCAGGCGCTGACGCTTGGTGCACTAACGGATAAAGCTGCTTGATCACGTCAATAATGTGCTTAATTGATTTTTCAGCCAAGGACACTAATTGATGTTGGGTAAGATGATATTTTTCTGGATGAGCACCACGATTACCGTCAGCACGCAATTTATGCATGGTACGAATAGCAGTAACGTCAATAAGGCGAGCTTGGTTTAATTGCTCAATGCGATCGTATAGATTAGGCCCAATAAACTCTAGCTGATGCTGTTTAGCAACTAGGCTGGCAAGTTTGTGAGTAAAGCTGCGGATATAAACCAGCGCTTGAGTGGGAATGTCACGAACATAACTCTTTGCGCTGGCATAATCTTCACCAAGTTCAATGGAGAATTGGCTAACTAACTCAGTATCAGTTATCAATAGACTCTCCTATCAACTCAGTAAATTAGGTCTAATAAATTACACTTCTGTGTGGTTATCATCATCGGTTGAGGCGTCATCTATAGGAGCATCAATTTTACGATTAACCATATAGAGACGGAACAATGCCACGTTAATAAATAACCCAAAAAAAGCGAACACAGTGTCGGTAATTAATTGCAGTGGAAAACCAACTTGTGCAGCCATTTGTGAAAGCGTACCACTGATTAATATGAGTGGCAGATACAACATTAATATCGCAATGGTTTTAACCGTAATCGGCCCGGTAAATATAAAGCTAGCTTTAATGGCTTCCAATGGCGTTAAACGCTCAACAATAACCATAAAGTTCACATAAGCTAAGCGCGAAAATAAATAAAAACTAATCCCAAAGCCCACTATGCCAAATGGACCAAAGGCAGCAAATAGCATCACTGGGGTTAAAATAGCTAAACCAGAAAACACTCCCGCAAGTAATAAAGGCGGCACAAATTGAATGCTTTGTTTAAATACCATAGCGGTTGAAACATCGTGGCCACGTGAGCGCACCTCTAGGTATACCGTAATTGCTGCTATCAATATAGAAAACAGTAACAGCAACACCATCATGGCTGCGGCGTGAATACTACCAAACTCTGGCGTTTCAGCCTGGGCTTGCATCAACATCTCATTACCCAGCCAAAGCTGGATCATCACTTGTATCAGTAATAACGGAAAGGTTATTGCGGCAAGTTGGCTAATATGATTACGAAAAAAATTATAGGCTTCAGTCAAAATCGCTGAAAGTGACATAAGTGAGATCCCAAAAATCGGCTTAAGATGATTATGGCGCTAAGGATACCCAAAATTGATCGAGTTTGCACAAAACAAAATCTTCATATGTCGTATAGAGGCAAAAAAAGTTAACATAATGCCAATATCAGCACTATTTTTACCAAAGGATCAACTTTATGAACCGTTCTATTATTGCCTGTTCAGTATTATCAGCCGTATTACTCTCTGCTCCAGTAAATGCTGGTTGGTTAGACAATGTCACCAAAAAAGAAGTTGTCCCCGTAGCAACCCAAGCTGCTGCAGTAACTGGGTTAGCGGATAACGCCTTAGTGGGCAATGTTATGTCCCAACTTGGCTTAACTGAGCAACAAGCTGCTGGCGGCTTAGGCTCGATACTTAATTTAGCCCAGTCAAACCTAGGCAATAACGATTTCAGCACCTTAAGTAACAGCATTCCCGGCATAGACTCATTATTAGGTGCAGTACCGGCCATGGGTGGTGATTCAGGTATGTCAGGCTTATTGTCAAAAGCAGGTAACCTAGGTTCATCATTCCAGGGCGCTGCAGTTGTTTATGACTCTTTTGAAAAACTGGGTATTTCAAAAGAATATATTGCGCCTATGGTCGACATTGCTAAGCAATATTTACAGCAACAATCAGGTGAAGGCACAGTTGATTTGCTTATGAAAGGTTTAGGGTCGCTGCTATAAAACATTAGCCAAACCTTGTCAGCTAATTGATCTGCTCATTTACAAATATAAACATAAATTAATGCCGAGCACTGTGCTCGGCATTGTTGTCTTTGCTAGGATGTATGTTGATTAAGATGCGTCTTTGTTAGAAAGAGGCCAAATAAAGAGGAACAACGATGATTGCCAAACTCAAACAATTTATTCAAGCCCGCTCCCAGGCAGACAGCCCTGAAGATAAAACCCGTCAATTGCACCTGGCGGCAGCCACACTGTTACTCGAAGTGGTCTATGCAGATGAAACCTTGGATGACAATGAAGCAGCACTGTTACCTAGCATGCTTGCTAACGCATTGAATATCACTGCCGAGCAAACAAAAGAGCTAATTGAAGAAGCGAGCTTAATCAGAGGTAACGCAACCTCGTTATTTGAATTTACCGCTGAAGTGAATCAAGCGTTCAGCCTTGATGAAAAGCAGCAATTACTGCTGGCAATGTGGCAATTAGCTTATGCCGATGGTGAACTATCGCAACATGAAGACCAAATTATTCGCCGCTGTGCTGATTTACTTCATCTCAAGCACAGCGAACTGATCCAAATGCGTAATATCGCTATATCCCAAAGCTAGCTCAGCTTATTCCGGCAAGTGAGCCGGAGCCTGTATGGACTTGCTTTGTAAGTGTGTTTTTTGCCACCACATGAATGGGGCTATAACAAGGACCAACAAAACTGCATACAGCATGTTGTCAGCAAGGGCGATTCCAATGCCGACACAAAATAGGCAGCTAGCAGCCACTAAAGGCAGATAACGCTTACTCAATAGTTTAACCGCTGAGAGCATCGCCAATAAATAGATGATCACAAATACTCCATTGCTCCAGGCAATCAGTTTTTCTAAATCCTGATTAGAATAAAAGGTCAGCACAATCACTAATGCCATAGTGCCCAGAATGGCAAACAAGGCCCTAAACGGAACACCATGGCGATTTAGCACCACAAAGTATTTAGGTAAAATACCTTCTTTGCTAAAGCTCCACAGTAATCTTGCAGCGCTTCCAGCATAAACATTTACCGTTGCCAAACCACTGGCTATACCTAAAACACCGATTATTTGAGCACCATAACCGCGTAAAAAGCTATCACTCAGTAGGTAGTCAAACGCGCTTATCATCGCTACGCCACTTTTATCCGACGGCACCATTAACAATAAAAATGTACAGGCTAGGTAAATAACACCCACTAACACTGTACCCATTAAAATGGCAGGTAACATGTCCTTATCTGGGCGACGGAAATCACTAGCAAGATGGGTCATGGCTTCAATACCTAAAAAGCTCCAAAAACCTATGCCCATTGCCAACATGACTGTACTCACCTGTGGATGGCTAGTTTGGTTAAAAGACTCAAGTTGCTCTGAGTTGAGGCCACTTGCGCCAAATAATATTGCCACCACAGCCACAATCGCCACAGTTAATCCAAACTGTAGCTTGGCTGACACCTGAATACCGCGAATATTTAGGCCTAACAACATCAACACTACAAATAGTTCGGCGACTAATTGCCAGCCATTGTGCAGTGGCACTAATGCGTTCATAAATTGAAAGGTCATTAAAATTGCCGCAGGCGCACCAATAGGAATAACGAGTAGAAAAATGAGCCCAATGGTTCTGCCAGCAGTTCGGCCAAATGCTTTCTCAACAAAATAAGCTGGCCCAGCTGCGTGGGGGAAACGGCTCGCCAATAATCCAAAGACTAAGGCTACCGGAATAATGGCTAAGGTCAGAATTAACCAGCCTAATAAAGCCCCTGAGTCCGCCACTGCTATCGTCATTTGCGGTAATATAAACACCCCTGTACCCAGCAAAGTGGTGGCCATTAAGCCTGCGCCTTGCCAACGTCCTATGGTTCCTGTGATTTGATTCATTTGTTATTCTACTGGGCTTATTTTAGGTTATTATAGTGTCACATCGGTTTTCATTCTGTCGGCGATATAACGCAAACTGCTCGATTAAACCCACAAAATGACGGTTAAAGATAAAAATACCAACAAAATGACGGATCAGTTGTGGATAAATTTGATAAAGCCATTATAAATGAGTTACGCCAAGATGCGCGTCAAAGTATTTCGACTATTGCAGATAGAGTCAATTTATCTCGAAGTGCTGTGACCGAAAGGATTAAAAAACTGGAAAACACCGGCGTGATCCGCGGCTACCAGGTGCTTTTAAGCGAATCGCAAAAACAAGGGGTATCAGCTTACTTTGAAATCCAGCATAAATGCCCGCGGTGCGCAGATGTGGTTCATGTATTTCACAGTATCCCTGAGGTCATTACCTGCCAGGGCATTACCGGTGACATGGATTTATTAGTCTATGTGCATGCGGACTCAATGAAGCGCTTACATGAAATTCGTGAATTTATTGATGCACAAACTGACATTATTAAAATCAAAACCCACGTGGTAATGAGTGAATGGATAAATAATCTCAATTCGGATTAAGCTAAATAAGCGTTCTCATACTCGGGTTAAATCAAGCTAGGGGTAAGCACTAATTTATAAATAAAAAAACCAGCAACCTAATGAAAAGTTGCTGGTACTGTTTTATGACAAGATTTGATTCTAAATATATGAAAAATTTGACTCTACAAATCGATTTACACTAGTTGCTTACCAATCTCTAAGCCCTTACCGCGTAACTCTTCTAACTTCTCAGCTAAACCTGACATATCCATTTTAATAATACCGGCTTTATTCACTAGGGCAGCAAGCCAGGCAGTAAAGATTTCTTCCTCACGTTCATCATCCCAATGCATATAAATTTTTTGAGATAAATACATTAAAATCGCTAATTTTGACGCAGGTTCAGCCTCGATAGGATTACGTTGAAACTCTATACCTGCCACTAAGCTAGGAGTAAATTTCCAGTTTTTAGCCAATAGCGCGCCAACTGAAGGAGAATTAAAACCTAACAATGTGGTTTCAAGCTCTTGCGCATCGCCACCTTGATCAACCGCAACACGAATTTGTGCTGCCAAGTCTGGTTCAATGGTGGCGACTAATAACTCACCGATACGGTGTAAAATCCCGCAGGTAAATGCTTCATCTGCGGGCACGTTACAACGCTTGGCTAATTCCTGACTGTATAGTGCTACTTCAAAGGTCTGGCCCCAAAAGTCAGCTAAATCAATACCGTCTACCTTAGGAATTGCACCAACAACTGCAGAGGCAATGACTAAGGTTCGTAAAGTTTGCATTCCGAGGCGGATCACAGCTTCATCAATCGAACCCACTTCTCGACTGCGGCCAAAATGGGCAGAATTAGCTAAACGAAGTACCCGCGCGCTGATCAATGTATCTTGAGCTACTTTTGATGAAATACTTTTTACTGAACTATTTTCATTATTAACCGCTTCGAGTAATTCACTGATCGCTTTAGGTAAACGAGGAAGTTCATCAACTCTTTTTAATAGCGCCGCAGTCTGCATATATGTTCTCCTGATGATTCACCCATATCCTCTTTTGATAAGGGATGAGTTCACTTAATTGGTCAGTAATGTTTAGCCAATTAACCGACTCACTATGATAGGTGAGATTATTGTGTTTTTATCCTGTTATAACCAAGTTGTAACCGTCATAAGCAAGAGCTAGTGTGACTCCGATTGCTTAGGCAATTGCATTAGCAATCGCCTAAGCAATTTAAGACTCAGTCTATCGCTAACATCAAGCTATCCTGTTGATGTTTGATTTTTCTTATTTAACAGTTTGACATTGTTTAAGTATCTGGCTTTATATAAATCATATATCTAACATTAGCACAACAAAAAATTTACTTGTGGGGTTTTAGTAAATATTTTCACTGATATTTTTCAATGCCATGTTAAAAATGAAGACTAAATCTTAGATATCCCTATGACGAACGGTTACACTTAAAATAGACTCTTTTTTGCAGGTATTTGTTAATATGCAATCTCAGGCCAGTGCCGATTTAAATCTTTTGTGGGGCCAATTAATTTTTGAAGAACTCAGCCGCTTAGGGGTTAAGCACGTATGCATGGCACCAGGTTCACGCTCTACACCTTTAACATTAGCCGCAGCATCACAAACCAGCATTAGTCGCCATATTCATTTTGACGAACGCGGATTAGGCTTTATGGCACTGGGGTTAGCCAAAGCAAGCTGCGCTGCAGTGGCGATCATTACTACCTCTGGTACAGCCGTTGCCAATTTATATCCTGCAATAATAGAAGCATGGTTAACCCATGTACCATTAATTATATTATCAGGCGATCGCCCGCCAGAATTAATTGACTGTGGCGCCAATCAAGCGATTACTCAGCCGGGTATTTTTGGCCATTATGCGACCCAAGTAAATCTACCTACGCCAGATTTAGCTTTACCAGCAAGTGCACTGTTAACCACTATAGATCAAGCCATTAGTCAAACTAGCCAACCAGTACACATTAATTGTATGTACCGCGAGCCGTTTTACCCTAATGAACTTAGCCCCCTAACCAAGCAAGCTAAAAATGCGCCGATTGTTATTCAACAATATCTAAAACCTCTTTGTCAGTGGTTAAGCCATCAACATCCATATAGTTATTATCATCCAACAATGGGAGCACAGCTGCCGAGCGAAGATGGCTTAAAACGCTTTGCCCATGGTAAGGGCGTTATCGTGGTTGGTACCTTGTCACCTGAAGATAATCCGCAACAAATTGTCGAAATAGCTCAAAAACTGGCCTGGCCGATAGTAACCGATGCCCAATCTCAGCTAAGACAGCATTCAGGGGTTATTGGTAATGTCGATCAACTGCTGCTTTGCCCTAGAACCAGCAAGCTATTAGAACAAGCTGATCGTGTCTTGGTGTTTGGTGGACGCTTTATTTCCAAGCGCTTAATCAGTTACTTGGCAAATCAACTTTGGCATAGTTATTGGCAAGTATTACCTCGCTCAAATCGTTTAGACCCTAGCCATCAAAGTAAACAGATTTGGCAAACCAGTGTCAGTGCATTTTGTAAATTAGCCTGGCCACGATCATCAAGTGCCAACTGGGCGCTGGAACTCATTAACCATAATGAAGCCCTAGCTGAATTATTTATCCAACACATTGACCAAACTCAATTTGGTGAGGCACAAGTTATTCGCTGGATTGCCCAACAACAAACTGCCGATAATATTTTATTTATTGGCAATAGCCTACCGATCCGTTTATATGATATGTATGCCCCAATAGGCCCAGCTTTGCCTAAGATATACACCAATCGCGGCGCCTCTGGTATTGATGGGCTGATAGCCACCAGCGCAGGGATTGCTATCGGTCACAAACTCCCTATGGTTATGATAATAGGCGACATTTCTTGCTTGCACGATTTGAACTCTTTGGCTTTATTGAAGCAAATCACCTCGGCATATGTGTTAGTGATATTAAATAATGACGGTGGTAATATTTTTAATTTATTACCTGTTCCAACCGAACAAATCAGAGATGACTTTTATCGCTTATCACATGGATTAGAGTTTGGTTATGGCGCAGCAATGTTTGGCTTAGCTTACCGTCAAGCCGATGATTTAGAGTCGTTTACACAAGCCTATAACGAAGCTATGGACTTTAATTGCGCCAGCGTGATTGAAGTGAATGTCAGCCATGATCAAGCGAGTAATCAAATCGCTCAAATTAGCCAATGGGTTAAACAGCATTAATGGCATGGATTAATCGATACGGCGACCCTAAATTAACTGCCATGGTGTTTCTACATGGCTTTATGGGAGCAAAAGAAGACTGGCAACCTTTGATGGCCAAGATGAGCCAGTATTACCATTGCATTTGTATCGATTTACCTGGCCATGGCGGCAATCAATATCGTTTACCGACCCCAGGATTATTAGAGGCTGCTGAACATATTTTTAAGGCAGTAACCCAATTAGGCTATCAAGATTTTCACTTAGTTGGTTATTCGCTAGGTGGGCGCATAGCCTTACATATCGCCAAAAAACAGCCACAAGCATTACTGAGTTTAGTGCTAGAATCTGCCCATCCCGGTTTGCAAAATGAACTAGATAAACAACAAAGAATACTAAGCGATAAACGCTGGGCAGATAGGCTTATCGCCCTTCCTTTGAAACAATTTCTGAGTTTATGGTATCAACAAGCGGTATTCTCAGGCTTAACTTCAGATCAGCGCCAATGGCTAATCAGTAAGCGCCAATCGAACAATCCACATCATCTTCATGAATGCTACCAAGCAACCTCATTAGGTTGGCAGCAAGACTGTCGAGACGTGTTGCAACAACTCAAGTGTCCTAGCTACTTTATTACTGGCGAGCAGGATAAAAAATTTCTGCAAATAACCAGTAATTGGCTAGAACAACTGCAACAAAGTACCCAAGCAAACATACCCACCTCTAGCGTAGAGCAAACACTTATATCACAGCCTCATGTGAGCATAATTGCAGGAGTGGGTCACAATATTCATTCAATACAACCGCAAATGTTCGCTGACAGGTTATTATTGTTACTTCGCGATGATCCACAAAAATAAGAGTGCCCTATGACTAAGATCGCATCGTTTGAATTGTATCAATTTCAAATTGATTTAACCGTACCTTTACCTGTTGCTAAACAACGCATTGATCATCGAATTGGTATTATTGTTACCGTGACACTGGACGATAACCAACAATATTTTGCCGAAATATCTCCCCTTGCAGGTATTGATATTGAAGGTTTACCATTGACTGGATTTAGCCATGAAACCCTCGCGCAAGTTAGCACTGAACTGATCCAGCTTCAATCTCAGTTAATAGGGCAAGAGATCACTGAACTCGCCCTGGCTGCAGAGAGAAGTTTATTGCCTTCTGTGCAATTTGGTTTAAGTGTATTAGCGGCCAAATGCCTGCAACAGTTCCCCGTTAGAGTCATTACCCAAGCAAATATCCCTTTGCTGTACCAAGGTTTATCCACAACGGTAATTGATCAAAAACTGGCTGATTTAAGCCATATACACAGTGTAAAAATCAAAGTGGCACAAACCGACATGGACAGTGAAATTGCTTTTGTTCATCAGGTGTTAGCACGTAAACCCAGTTTAACGCTACGTCTTGATGCTAATCGCGGTTTTACCCTCAATCAGGCGGTCGATTTTTTAGCCTGTTTACCTAAAAAACAAATCGAATACGTTGAAGAGCCTTGCCAGCAACCCAGTGATAACCTGAAAATGTATCAGCAACTCGGCATAAAATATGCGTTAGATGAGTTTTTATTAACCGCAGATTTAGACTTCGATAAATTATTGCAACAGCAACCAGGCATAGGGGCGTTTATTTTAAAACCTATGTTGTTAGGCTCACTCAGTAAGATGCAAGAGATTGTCAGCCTGGCCGATCACCAAGGTGTGCGTTGTATTGTAAGCTCAAGCCTTGAGTCTGATGTCGGTATTGCTGATTTAGCCCTTATTAGCCAGGCACTCACCCCTGATAATCCACCAGGGCTTGACACCTTAAGTGCATTTAGCCAGCGTTTGTTAGATGAAAATGGCCAATTAAAGCTTAATAAGCTCAAACTGATTAAAGGCTAGTCAGCGATATGATGTTATCTCCAGTTCAACAAGCTGCGCTGCGATCCGCTGATAATACTGCAGTGTTACTTGAAGGAGCGTCGATAACTTACGCAAACTGGGCGGCACACATTTCTGTGCTGTCAGCTAATTTGCTACAACAGGGGGTAATGCCTGGTACTATTATTGCGACCATTATCCCAACACCAGTTAACGCAAATAAAACCCCAAATCACGACTTAGCCCAGCAAACCTTTGCCATCATGACACTTTATTGGGTATGTGTTGAAATTGGCGCCATATTTTTTCCCATTAACGGCCGCTTTTCTGTTAGCCAAATCGATCAACTACTTGGCCGTTTTCAGATCCATTTTATTTGGCAAAATAGCGAAATAGTATCGCTTGAGCGCCATCCAGCGTTAATTGATTTAACTCAAAACGTAACGACTGATCATCAACTCGACAATAGTCAGCCTGTTTATGCTGTGCAAAAAGTAAACCCGCACAAGCCGGTTAATATCATTTTGACATCGGGCTCTAGCGGCACGCCCAAAGCGGCTGTACATGGGTTAATCAATCACATTGCCAGCGCTCAGGGCTCAAGCCGTTATATTCCGCTGCATAATAACGACCGTTGGTTATTGTCATTGCCCTTGTTTCATATTGGTGGCCTGGCCATTGTTAATCGCTGTGCGCTTGCGGCGGCCTGTATTGTGATTAAATCAAACCACATCACATTGGCGCAGCAACTTGAAGATGAAGCAGTTACCCACGTATCAATGGTACCAACACAAGCGCTTCAAATTCTGCAGCAAGCGCCACAGGCGTTAAGCGGATTAAAAGCCTTATTACTTGGTGGTGGGGTTATCGAAGCTACATTGATTGAAACCCTAGCACAGAAAAAAGTGAACACTTACACCAGCTACGGTATGACTGAGATGAGCTCGCAAATCACCACTGCCAAAGCCAATTTACAACAACATCATGGCCGCGCATTACCTAATAGACAGTTAAAATTGGTTGATGGGGTTATTTGGGTAAAGGGTGAGTGTTTGTTTCAAGGTTATCTAGAGATAAATCAACAGCAACAATACCAGCTGCATTTACCTGTCGATGAACAAGGCTGGTTTTGCACACAGGATCGCGGCCAATTAAATGAAAAAAGCCAACTGATATTATTAGGTCGAGTCGATAACATGTTTATCTGTGGTGGCGAGAATATCCAACCAGAAGAAATTGAATCAGTGTTACTGCAACACCCTTTAGTGGTTAACGCTATAGTCTTTGGCCTTGCTGATGACAAATTTGGTTTACTACCCGCGGCGATTATTGAATACAAGCAAGCTGAAGTACCAACGAAAGTAGAACAACAATTAGCTCAAATGGTAACGCGACAGCTTGCTAGTTTTAAGCGCCCCAGACACTTTTATGCCTGGCCAGATATCGCAATTAATGGCCTTAAAATTAATCGAAAGCAAATCATTGCCACAGTCCATAACTTAAAAAATAGCTAGGTGAAAAAGTACATAAATGAAAACCTGACTAGGTGATGTCGTATCACCCCGTATAATTAAGGTACGCTATAGCGAATACCTAGATGAATCCTAAAGAGCAATTAACCATAAAGGTTCCGCATCCCCCTATGCGGAGGATGCTTATGGTATTGACTATTGCAGTTTAAACTTCAGCGTAATGCCATTTAACTGCCTCACTAAATGACTTAAATCAGCGCTGGCCTCTGAAATTTGCTGTGCTCCTTCAGCATTTTGTCTGCCAACATCATTAATCGTCACTAAACACTGATTAATTTCTTCAGCGGCATCGGCTTGCTGCACAGCTGCAGCAGCAATTTGCTGCGCATTTAATGCGATTCGATCAATTTCTACGGTAGTTTCTTTAAACGAGTTTTGGGTATCACGAGCCTTCTCTACAGTGTCTAAAGCATGCTCTGCGCTGTATTTCATTACTGTAACTGCGTGATTAGTTTTGGTTTGCAGAGTTTGGATCATCAATTCAATATCTGCCGTTGAGTTCTGGGTTTTCGACGCTAATTGTCTAACTTCATCGGCAACCACGGCAAAACCACGTCCCTGCTCCCCTGCTCTAGCGGCCTCAATCGCGGCATTCAACGCCAGTAAATTTGTTTGCTCAGCTATCGATCGAATAACCTCAAGCACTGACCCAATGCTTTGGCTCTGCTTAGCAATTTCTTGCACCACATTTGTAGCCTTGGAGACTTCGTCACTTAAGGATAAAATAACGGTAATAGTCTGTTCAATGCTGTCAGTAGCAGCCTCAGAAATATTAGATACATGGCTGGTTGAATCTGCTACGTTTCTAGCGTTCATAGCAACATCTGCAATCGTAGTCGCCATTTCTTGCATTGCTACGGACACATTATGAATATTGGCCTGTTGTTCTTGTAAACTGATATTTGATTGATGGCTTGTTGAGCTAGTTTGCTCTGCTGTGGCGGATAATTGCGATGTGGCATCAACAATGCTGCCGATGATTTGTCTTAAATATGTCGACATAGTACGCATGGCTCCATATACACCAATCAACTTAACGTTAGATTCAAAGTTAACGGTAAGATCACCACTGGCTATGCGCTCGGTAATCACTTGCATTGTTTTGGGTTCTCCGCCCAAAGGACGCAAAATTGATTGCGTGATCACATAGGTAGTCATCAAAATACCTATCACCGCAAGCACGGTAATAAGCAAAATAACCCAGCGCAAATGATGCACAGCAGCCATGGCTTCGGCTTCATCAATTTCAACTAGCAAGGCCCAGTACAAATCATTAATTTTAATTTGTGCATATGAGGACAGTACCGGATTACCATTGTAATCAGTGATTATTTGCGTGTCTGACGTCCCTTTTAATGCAGCATGAGCAGCAACAGTATCAACGCCATTATTTTTGACATTACCACTAAAACTGGCTTTTACTGAATGTCCTGTGGGATCAAGAAAAGAGTCTGAACGCATCCGCAAATCTGGCCCTACAAGATAACTTTCGCCTGTCTCACCCATACCAGCCCGTAGCTGCATGATTTCATTTATCGACTCAAGTGACAGCTGTAAAGCAATCACGGCTTTCACCTGATTATTTTCAATAATCGGCTGAGCGATAAAGGCTGCTGGCTCACCATTACTCGGTGCATAGGGAGCAAAATCGATGATCTGGTAACTCTGTCGACTCATGGTTTGGCGAAATAACTCACCCAAATTTGAGTCTCTATAATTGCCGTTATTTAAATTCGTTTGGTAATCTGACTCTTTAGCAACCGTATATAAAATGTTACCCGAAGGGCTAATCACAAACAGATCATAATACTGATAAGCGCTAACAAACTGCGTCAGGTAGTCGTGCTGCGCATCAGCACTACGGGATAATTGCGCTTCATCATTGAAGTTTAAATTTTTAGAAAGGGTATATTGCAGTAAGTTTAAATCTCCCTGCCGTTCAGCAAAGTAAGACTCAATTTGTTCTTTTTTGATGTATTTAATCGAATCAAGCTGATTGAATGCTTGTTGGGTTAATGTTTGGCTGCTGATGTAGAGCACGGTAATACTGATAATACATGCTGGGATCAGGCCTATCGACAAGAAAGCCAGCAATAGCTTTTGCTTAAGTTTCATTTAATAACCTTTAAGTTCATCCGTGATGATTGCGTGAGGTAGAGTATCCCTTCAATATTAAACTGCGATATTAATTGGAGTTTTTTCACCATCGAAATGGCATAAAACAAACAAAAAATACTAATACACTGTTTTAAAATCTTTTTTAAACGCTGTTTTAAACACTATAACAATAGATGTGAAAAGAATTACGCGCAAATATCAAAAGTGAATGAGATAGAGTTAATTAGCAGAAATACCTTACAAATTACAAAAAGCGCGGATTAGATAGACCATTTTGCAACAAACATTAGCAATTAATTATTAACCAATACTTAATTTATCGTGACAACACCATGGGCAGTCTTCTCTTAAAGCAAACGATATCCACCCTAGCGTGATATTCACCTCTTTAACCCGAGGTGAGGGTAAATACATTACTCATTTTAAAAAACCTACCAAAATAATTTAAAGACCTTTAAATACAGTATTTTAAGTAAAATAAAATACAAATTTAACAGATTTTGATTGATATTCACAAGGAGTATAGTTGGCATCTTTACACTTCTTTAATTGATGAATTAAACGATATTAATTATCATTCGCATAAATTAAACGCAATACTAAATAGTCGTGACTTTTTCACGATCAAAACTGAGAACGTTATTTATGAAAGTGGTATCAGCTTTAAAATGGTTTCATAACTGGGTAGGATTTTTTATTAGCATTACTATGCTCATAGTCTTAACCACAGGGGTCTATCTTGGCAGCATGGATATGCTTAATCGCCTAGACAATAAAGGCCAGCAATTTGTGCCGCTAAACACAGCAGAAAAAGCACAGGTAACCCAAACTGTGTTTGAGCGTTATCCTGAAATGAGTACGGTACGTTTTCCAACCGAGCACTCACCTTTTATTGAAGCTGCGACCCGTGGAAAAAGCATTGCGTTAGATAATAATCTAAATGAAATCTCCATCCATGAATCTAAAAATGTGCCTTTTTATAGTACAATTTTTTGGTTACACAGAAATTTTTTACTCGATGATGTGGGCAAATATATCAACGCATGGGCTGCAATCATTGGCGGTGTGATTACCTTAATTGGGGTTTACTTATGGTGGCGGGTACGCAGTGGATTTAGGCTTAAACACAGTGTGCCAAAAGATACCCGTTCAAGCAGCTTAGTGAAAAGCCATATTCAACTAGGATTATTTATTTCACTACCGTTATTTATTTTGTGTATAAGTGGATTTTTGATCACTTACAAAGGCTTATGGACGGATTATTTACAACACCAGCAAGCACCCAATGTGTCTTATCCGCAAAGCCAGGAAAACGACTGGTACAGTCAACTGGATACCGCTCAGAAGCTGTGGCCAGATTCACTGTTAGTCGCGGTAAGTAAACCAAGGCAACCAGAGGCGCAAGACGCTACAGAACAAGATTTAGAATACAGCATACGTTTTGATAGCCGCAATAGTGTCTGGTTAAGACAAGCAGATAACATTACGATGAATTACCAACGAGGTGAAATTCAGTCCGCATTAAAGCACAGTGACCGACCGATTGCAGGTCAAATAGCCAGCTTTGTGAGACCGCTCCATGATGCACTGAATATGCCTTTTAGCTATGTACTATTCATTACTTTCGTATCTGTAATTGGTACATTTATTTTATTGTTTAGTGTAGTAACGTTTTATCGACGGACATTTAAATCTAAAGCCTGATATAACAAAAAACGCGCCCTATAGGCGCGTTTTAAATCAAAATAATCAGAGATTAAGCGTAAGAGTGATCACCATGTTGATGGTCAGTCACGTCACGCACACCCTTAAGTTCACCTGGGAATAGGTCAAGTAATTGCTTCTCGATACCATCTTTTAAAGTAATATCTACTTGTGAGCAACCGTTACAGCCGCCACCAAATTGTAATACGGCGACATCCTCAGCAGAAATTTCCACCAACATAATGTTGCCGCCATGGCTAGCAAGCTGTGGGTTTATTTCCGACTGAATAACATATTCAATACGTTCTTTTAATGGCGCGTCGTCAGACACTTTACGCATTTTGGCATTTGGTGCTTTTAAGGTTAACTGCGAACCCATTTGATCAGTAATATAATCAATGGTGGCCTCTTGAAGAAAAGGCACACTTTTCTCATCAACCATAGCCTTAAACCCGTTGAACGGTAATTCCATATCATCATCTTCTACCGCATCTGGTGGGCAATAAGACACACCACATTCTGCTTGTGCGGTACCAGGGCTGATAACGAATACACGAATATGCGTGCCTTCGGTTTGATCTGCTAATAATTTTACAAAATGAGCCTGAGCTGCTTCGGAAATGGAGATCATAAAACTTACTCCGTCAGGTAATACCTGAGTAAATTAGTGAGAATTAGCACCATGATACTCTGTGTTGCATTCTCTTTGTAGCCCTCTTCATCGTTTGATCATTAAAAAATACAATAAATCATCTGCATTAATGGGTAATAATAGATGTCTAGTATCAAAGTTACGCTAGGGGTTGTTGAACTTTTGTGGTCAAAGTTTGTTCCAACTAAACCGTTTGCTCTTTATATTAGCCTGCCACGCATGGTGTTATGCCTAGCATTCTAAGCGAATATATTGATCGATTTAGCCGCGTAACTCAGGCGCCTCGGCACGCGCTAAACACCATGTTTGACTAGCTATGTGGTGTTGTTTTAGTAATGCGGCTATCTCATTAATCGTCGTTCCGGTTGTGACCACGTCATCAACCAGCGCCACATGTTGGTAGCAAGATTGCTTAGGTACTAATTCTGATGCTAAGTCAGGTTCCAGTGATGCCATCAAAGCAAAGGCTTGGTGGCAGTTGTCACGTCTTTGTTTTCCGTTCAGTCCCGCTTGTGGCTGCGTATCTTGAAGTCGAAAAATAAACTGATCATCTAACGGCAGGTCAAGCATCGCACTAAGTTGTTTGGCAATTAACCACGCCTGGTTAAAGCCCCGTTGACGTAAACGATTTGAGTGTAATGGCACAGGAATAATCACTTGGGGTAACTCAATTAAACCGTGTTTAACAAGTTGTTGAATGCGGTATGCCAGCTGTTGTGCCAGTACCTGTAAAGCGGCTATTTGGCGCTGGTATTTTATCGCACTCACCAGTTGGCCTAAACCTTGATGATAACTGCAAGGCGCAATCACTTTAATCGGCAAACTTGCCATACACTGACCGCAATACTCTTGTAATTGCACTAACGGTTTAGCACACCCCAAACACACTTCGGTTTGATATAAACCACTCACTAAACAATGCTGACATACCCCAGTGAGTACTTGACCGTCAAATAACTTCGCATAGCCTTGCTGCTCAATCCTTTGCTGGCACAGTAAACAGCGGTTAGGTAAACTGCGACGAATATAACGACTAAAATGGGTTAATAACCTAACGCCTTTAGCATGTAAGGCGGCTAATGGGATAACAGCAGACTGACTTTGGAGTTTAATCTTAGGTTGATGATTGTATAGCTGCGTGCATCCTTGCTTATTAAGTGAGTTCACTATTCATTCCTTTAAATAGAGGTTAAAAAATTGCCAAACCCCAAACTGTATATCAATACCCTAGGTAATGGCCAAGATATCGTGTTACTTCACGGTTGGGGCGTCAATAGTGCGGTGTTTGAACCCTTAAAACAGGCCCTGTCTGAGTATAGAGTGCATTATGTCGACTTGCCCGGTTTTGGCGACAGTGACCCTATTGAGGGCGACATTGATATCTGGGCTGCAGCGCTAGCAACACAATTACCCGATAATGCAATTTGGTTAGGCTGGTCATTAGGCGGGTTAGTTGCCACTCAAGTAGCATTAACATTTCCAACTAAAATAAAAGCCTTAATTACAGTCGCATCGTCCCCTTGTTTTATGGCGCAGCCCGATGAAAAACCGCAACCCTGGCCAGGCATTGCGCCGCAGGTATTATCTCAGTTTTCACAGCAGTTACATAAAAACCTGCCTAAAACGATTGAGCGTTTTTTAGCTATTCAAGCCATGGGCAGTGAAACAGCAAAAGCAGATATTCAAATGATAAGACATCTGGTGCTGGCTAAGCCCTTACCCTGTGAGGACAGTTTGCAGCAGGGGTTAGCCATGCTTGCAGAGGTAGACTTACGTACTCAATTAACCAATATAAAGCTACCTTGGTTGAGGATATGGGGCAAATCAGATAGTTTAGTGCCGAAAAGTGGGCTTGAAATGCTAGTAAAAGCTAAAAATATCGATGACATTATCCTAGCCAAAGCATCCCATGCGCCTTTTATCTCACATTCAAGCCTGTTTATTGAACACCTTTGTGACTGGATTAAAGGTATTAACAGCTAGTACTTTAACATCGCTTAAATATTGGCTATAATTTAACCGCCATAAAAACAAATTAACTTCAGATATAGATTATCCCGAGCGGAGGTTATTGAGTATGTTGATTAATTCCCATTACCCGCAAGTTTCGATAGTAACCTCTAATGTTGCGACGGATTCTGCACGGGTGGATAATCAACAAAAGCCGCCCATTATTCCACCGCAGCAACCGACAAAGAATCATCCTGAGCGTGCTTACAATCAACAAAATGAACGCACTCAAGCGCACAATATTGTTGAACAAAAACAGCAACAGCAGCGTTCAGCAAACCAAAGAGAAGCCATTGTTCAACAATTAGTTGCACCTAAAAGCTTACAGGGACAACCGCTAAATATAGTGGCAAACAACACGCCAACCATACAGCGTAAAGATATTCGTATTAAACAATCGCTCCAAGCTGAACAAAGCACAACGCAAAGCAGTAAGTCTTCGGTACGTAATGATGAAATGCCCAAGCAAAGCTCAGCGTATTATCAGCAAGTAAGGCAACATGTTAGCCAATATTATGGCCAAAACAACATGCCGACCAATCTTGCGAGTATCCCTGATACGGTATAAGACGCCATCTGACGTCTTATACCTACTATCGTCTCAACCTATCTCACGCCTAGACACTTTCACGGCATGGCATGGCATGGCAACTAACTCTACTGAATAACTAGCTCGACTGAATAACTAGCTCGACTGAATAACTAGCGCGACTGAATAACTAGCGCGACTGTTGCTCTGTTTGAGTTTGTTTCGGCAAAGTAAACCAATGATTGTTATAGGCAGCGCTGCCCCACAATGCAATTCCGAGTGCATTTTCAGCTTGTTCGGTATCTAGTTCACGTGACGTTAGTGTTTCTGCACCAAAATCATATACAAAGCTTTTAGCAGCTTGTTCTGGCTGTAATATAGTCACTTGATTGCCTTCCATTAAGGCGAAGTTTTTATCATATTGCATCATGGCTCGACCCGGCCAATCTGCCGCTTGTTGGGTTAAATCACGTCCTAACATAGGGTAACTGTCTGAAATCCCCATCATAGACAATAACGTCGGCGCCATATCAATTTGGCTAACCACTCTAGGGTCACGTATGGCTTCAATCCCACCACCTAAAATCAGTCCTGGGATACGAAAACGTGAAATAGGCACTAAGTTAGCGCCGCCGACACGACTATCGTGATCAGCTACCACAAGAAATAAAGTGTCTTTCCAATAGTCTGCTTTTTGGGCTTTTTTGAAAAACTCGCCCACTGCGTAATCCGCATACTTCACGGCATTGTGCATGGTATATTGCGGTTGTTCATACAGTTCAATCCGGTTGTCAGGGAACTCATATGGATCATGATTACTAGAACTAAACACTAAACTAAAGAATGGCTTACCTTGCTCATGCATAGCGGTAAACTCGTCATGGGCTCTAAACAACAAGTCCTCATCTGACACGCCCCAAGATGCGACAAATGCAGGGTTTTTGTAGTCATTTTGATCGATGATTTGACTAAAGCCATTGCCCAGGAAAAAGCTGCGCATATTATCAAAATGACTTTCGCCACCATAAATAAATTGGGTTGAATAACCGTTACGCTTTAATAATTCTGCAATGGTAAAAAAGTTAGTTTGGCTTTTACCCAACTTAACTACCGCACGAGCGGGCGTTGGAGTAAAACCTGTGGTAATGGCTTCAATTCCTCGTACTGAGCGGGTTCCTGTGGCGTAAAGGTTTTCAAAAAACCACCCTTGTGAGGATAACTCATCAATATTAGGTGTCAGCGGTAACCCGCCTAAACTGCCAACAAATCGAGCGCCTAAACTTTCTTGCAAAATAATCACTAGGTTTTTAGGCTTACCCTGATAAGTTGCCTGGTTAAAGGTCAAACTTGGCAAGTCAGTTGACGTAAATGCTTGTGCTGAACGACCACTTTGACGACGAATAATATCGATAACCTTTTGATCATCTAACTTGCCGTATACCTTTGAGGCCTCTTCTTCATTACTCATTTGTTTAATGGCGAAGGTGAGTGAGTAACCCGAGTTCAATACTAATGAGTTAACTAAAGGATCATCTGAAAACGCGACTAAAGAAGGGTTTAATGGTCGATGACCTAAAGAAGAACGCGCTCCTAAAATAGTGACACAAATAACCAAAATGGCCATCACAGGGCGCCAATACCACCGCGGTGTACGCACATTTCGGGTAAAATAGTCAGACAAGCGCCAGCCTGCATATAATGTTGCTGTAGACACTACAAAAGCGAATATCAGTTCAGCCTTTCGACCGGCCCACAACATCGACAGCACTTCTTTAGGGTAAATAAGGTATTCAACATATAAACGATTCGGTCTGAAGCCGTATTCTTGAATAAATGACGGCGTCGATATTTCTAAGAACACGATTAACCACAAGCCAAGAGTTAGCCAGACTTTTAAAATCAGTGCCCACAAGCGCCCTATTGCATGATTTCCTGCAAATAATGCAGTACCAAGCGCTGCAATACCGAACAACCAGCACAATGTTGCAAAATCAACCCTTATGCCCTGAAATATAATATCTGACCATCCTTGAGCGTCATTGACTCGTTCAAGTTGCCACAGTGATAAGCCAATACGGCTCAATGTAGTCACAGCTAAAATGATCAGCGCAAACACAAAAATAGCGCTATAGATATTATGTGGCTTGGGGTAACGAGATGATCTGATGTAGTCGACATTCGACTTGAGGGAAAATAACCCCATTAATGACTCCAATATATTATTCTGTTATTTTTAGGATACTTTATGTCTATGGCACGATACTTTGTGTCATAACAGCAATCGGTTTTAACACCGGCAATCAGCAGCGTGCACGTTAACAGAATACTAACATGTGTCAAATAATGATTAATGCGATATTGTTCAATGATTACAGTCAGCTTATAAAATAAAACTCATTGTTTATGATTATTTCGATTCAAATTTGACGCTCAATATAAATATTAGTTCACTGTAAACTAATAAAATTCACATTTACTTAACCCATTGTCTCTTGTCAGCCACTAATATCGCCCATCACTGGCAATGCAAAGGTAAATGCGATTCGATTTGTATCAACGAGGCCAAACGAAAAAGCGTATTGATTCACCTGGGCTATATTATCCACAATAGCTAAACCCAGCCCATGCCTATTTTGGTGTTGACGTGACTTTTCGGTTTGAAACAAAGGGAGCGTCAAACGGTCTAAATCATCATCACTGATACTATTAAGTAACTCATTTTCAATGGTGATCACTATCATCGCTGATTTGTTGCCCTGAACAGGTTGTTTTTGCTTAATAAGACGAATATCAACCTTTGACTGCTGCGGGCTGTAAAACAGTGCATTATCAATCAAGTTATACAGTACAGTATGAAGCGAAAACGCATCTGTTTGGCACATGACTCCATTTAACTCACTGATGACGTTGACTCTGGCTAACGATCCGCTTCGCAAAGCATTTAACTCAGCGACGATTTTTTGAATAAAAGCTTCAACATCAATCAAAGTTTGGCTTAATTGCAACCCTTCGGAAGACGCCTTTTGCAGTAATAATAAATTATTGACTATATCTTTCATTTTTAAGCTTATGCTGAGTACATCTTGCTTGTAGCTCACGCCTATTCGTTCGTCGTCGGGATAACGTATATAGATTTCACTTAAACTAATTAGCTCACTGATCGGGGTTTTAAGCTCGTGGGCAATATCGGCGGTGATCCGTTTTTCATTCTGCAGATGTTTGTGATTGATTCTTAGAAATTTATTGAGTTCATTTTTTATCGGTTCAATTTCGATAAACGCTTTAAAATGGGCAGGAAGTTTTAACTCAGCTTGCTGGAAGTCGATATCTTTGAGCGCCTGGTTTAGATCATTCAATGGCTGTAACCCTCGATGAATTAACTTCACCACGGCCCAACGCATAAATAGAATCACCAGCAATAAACCCACAGCTAGACTGGAGTCGATAATAATCAGAATATGATTTAACTCTTCTTCTGACAGTGCCACAGTGAGCACCATGGGGGCTATATTTCCAGTGATAATACGTTGATATTTGTCAGGAACCTGTGGTTCAAAAACAGACACCATTGCTCGCCCTGAACGCCCATCGGGCAAAGTCACATTAAAAAACTGCTGACCATTAATGGGTAAATCAACTTTAATTAGGTTGGCTTGGCCAAAATGGGCTAATGACTCAGAGCGCTCAAACACAACGCCATCTTGCCACAGCTGAAAATACTCTCCTTTTGCAGGTAAAGTAAATTCAGGCATAAACTCACCCGCAAAATCAAACTCGACTCCTGTCGGCGACACTTTTATTAAGGTTTTAAGGTAGTTCGATTTAGTCGTAAGCGCATTATCAAATTCAGTATCAATCCAGTTATCGATAATAATATCAACCGCTAAAAATACCAGCACGACAATAATTAATACTGCCCAGGTCATACGATTAACTAAACTGCTCGCTAATGATTTCATTAATCCTCACCCACAAAATAACCAAAACCGCGTTTATTTTTTATCGGTAAGCTTGCGCCCACTAATTTTGCTTTTTTACGCACCGCCGATAAATGGGCTTCGATAGTATTTTTCGATAAATGGTTAAATGAGCCAACAACGGCCTCACTTATCTGTTCAGGATTAAGCACTTGATTAGGGTTGTTAAATAAATACTCGATAATTTTGTATTCATTTTTAGTTAACTCTATGATTGTCTGCTTATAAATTAATACCTTTTGATTATCATCAAGCAGTAACTCACCCAATCGTATATTTTTCGAATGTGAGGTTAGATCACCGCGGCGGCCCAAGGTAACCAAACGAGCCTGAAGTTCGTCAAATGAAAAAGGTTTGGTGAGGTAATCATCAGCCCCAGCGAGTAAACCGGCAGCGCGATCTTCAGTTAATGATTTTGCCGATAAGATAATCACCTTGGCTTGGTTGCCCAGTTTACGAATACTTTTAAGTAAACTAATACCATCTACATTGGGCAGCATTAAGTCTAAAATAATAAAGTCATAATGATTTGTCAGCGCCATACTGAGGCCTTCAGAACCATCACCGGTTTCATCAACCGTATAACCCAAATGATCCAGTCCTACTCTGATCCCCCGACGAAGCGCTTCAGAATCTTCAATTAGCAACACTTTCATCTATCTTCCTGCTTATTCCATTAACGCATTTATAGGTATACCACTGGACATCTCAAGCGCCAGCATTCTGTCGATTCATATATCTACATTGCTTAAATCACTTTACAGCCATGACTAATATCAAGTTGACTATTTCTTAAATGAGTTTCAACTCCATATAAGCCCAACAAGGTATGAAAAAGATTGTCGTGTGAGTGTTCACCTTTACTGGCCTGTTCAACAATGCATTTCCGGTCAAGCATTTTTGCTTCTGTATAGCTTTCAGGCAACCACATCAGCCAAGGCACATGAGTTTGTTGGCTTGGGGCTATCGCGTAAGGTGTACCATGCAGATAAAGACCATTTTCACCTAATGACTCACCGTGATCAGAGACATACAACATGGCAACCTGATATTCAGACTCATACTGCTTTAATATACTAACAACCTGAGACAAAATATAATCGGTGTAATGTATCGTATTGTCATACACATTAACGATTTCTTCATCGGTACAGTTTTCAATATCACTGCGATTACAAGCGGGCGTAAACACCTCCATCTCTTTCGGGTAACGCTTCCAATATGTCGGGCCATGGCTACCAATAGTGTGCAAAGCAATAAATTGATTTTGCAAAGTAGACCCTAGGTCATTTACCGCGCTTGCTTTGATATGAGCTGACAGTTGTTCAACTAAAACCGCATCAAAACAGGTTAGACCATCGCAAAGCGGATTATTATCACTTATGGCGACCTCTTTCTTAGTAATGCGACTAGCAACCTCTTTGTCACCACCATCATTTTCAAACCAAGTCACTTCAATGCCCGCTTGCTGTAATACCTCTAACACATTATCTTGGGCATTAGCCTGATTTCGCTTAAAATTATCCCGATTCATATCAGACATCATACAAGGTAATGAATGCGCGGTTGCCGTGCCACATGAAGATACATTAGCAACACTGATCATATCCAGCGACTGAGTAAAAGGATTGGTGTTTCGAGAGTAGCCATAATAAGCCATATTTTCCGCCCTAGCTGTTTCGCCTACTACCAGCACAAATAGGGTTGGCTTTTGGTTTTTCTTGGCATCTAAGTGGGCATCTGTGCCACGCGCCTTGTAAACTAATGGCTCTGTTAAATAGGTATTATTGATGTACTTAACGGTATTAAAAATGTGTGCTGGGTTAATCATTTTATTTAAGTAATGATTATTACGCCCTACAGAAGCGTAATCCTTGTAAAAAAATAACGCTACAACACCAACAAGTGCTAAGCCAATAACAACTAATCCAATACGTTGCAAGACACCTTTTAAGATACTGTCGGCCCGAATAACCCGAGTTCGTAACAATAATAATGATGGAAAAATACCCAAAGTGCTGACAAATAACACCGAGGGTAAACTCACATAAGACCAAGCCTCACCAGTATTAGTCTCAAAGATATTTTCAATCATGCCATAGTCAAACATGACATTATAAAACAACATAGCGAACATGGTCGTGGCTGACGACACTAATAACAATGTCACAAAAGGCTTAAACACATACTTAATAGAAATAGAAAACATGCTGAAAATAATTAAGAATAGTCCGGTTAACAGCACAGCAGGAGACAGCTTAAACAGCAGATGGCCTTCTGTTGATAATTCATAAATTCGTTGATTAATTGGGTAATTTAACACAACAGCAAAATAAACTGACAATAGAATAATAACGCTAGTGACATGTAATTGAGGAGAGCCAATACGTAAAAATAGTTTAGAAAGTGTCGACATGCTTTACCTATTATGATGATTTAATATTCTTAATTACCTAAATGTATCATCCACAACCAAACTTAAGAATGGCTTAAGAAATACTGAATATTCACTTGCCCAGTGAAACTTCAGTTTATAACAGGTATAAAAACAAAAAAGCGCTTACTAATAAGCGCTTTCTGAATGATATATACAAGCAAAATTACTTTTTCATTTTAGCCAAAGCATCCGCGAACGCATTACCCATAGCGGCATTAGCCGGCACTTTAACTTTTGGCGGTGTAACATTTCTACCAGCATGCGCAGGTTTTTGGCCTTTATTATGAGCAGGTTTACCCTTGCCAGGCTGACCCATAAATTGTGGCTTGCCGTCTGTATTAGCCGGTTGCGGTATTTCATCAAGGCGCATGCTTAAGCTGACTCGGCGGCGCTCAATATCCACTTCCATCACTTTGACTTTAACCACGTCACCCGCTTTCACTATGGTATGCGGATCGCTAACAAACTTGTCGGTTAATGAAGAAATATGCACTAAACCATCCTGATGAACTCCCACATCAACAAAGGCACCAAAGTTAGTCACATTAGTCACAACGCCTTCAAGGATCATGTCCACTTTTAAATCGTTAAGCGCTTCAACACCGTCTTTAAAGTTGGCTGTTTTAAACTCACCACGCGGATCTCGCCCGGGTTTATCTAACTCAGCCAAAATATCGGTAATGGTCGGTAAACCAAATGATTCAGTGACAAACATCTCAGCTTTCACGCCCTTTAATAACTCGCCATTACCAATCAATTGGGCAACATCATGTTTCGACGCGGCGGCAATAGACTCCACAATTGAATACGCTTCAGGATGCACTGCTGAACCATCAAGTGGATTATCACCATTGCGAATGCGTAAAAATCCTGCGGCTTGCTCATAAGCTTTCGGCCCTAAACGCGCCACTTTCAATAATTGCTTACGGTTAGTGAATTGGCCATGCTCATCACGGTAATCAACTACGTTTTTCGCTAAGGTTTTATTCAGCCCAGCCACTTGTGCCAATAACGGCGCAGAGGCCATGTTTAAATCAACACCCACACTGTTCACGCAGTCTTCAACCACAGCTTCAAGCGATTGCGATAACTGGCTTTGACTAACATCATGTTGATATTGCCCTACGCCAATGGCTTTAGGTTCAATTTTAACTAATTCAGCTAATGGATCTTGTAAGCGACGCGCAATTGACACCGCGCCTCGAATCGACACATCTAAATCGGGAAATTCATTAGCGGCAAATTCGGAAGCCGAGTAAATAGAAGCACCGGCCTCACTGACCATGACTTTAGTTAAAGTTGGACGACTTTCTTTTACTGCTGCAATTAACTCGCCTGCCAGCTTGTCGGTTTCACGCGAGCCTGTACCATTACCAATCGCGATAATGTCCACTTTATGCATACCAACCAGATTGGATAATGTCTTTATTGATTTGTCCCACAGATTTTGTGGTGCATGCGGGAAAACCGTTGTATGGGCGACTAACTTGCCGGTGTTATCAACAATCGCAACCTTCACACCGGTACGAATACCAGGGTCTAGCCCCATAGTCGCTTTTGCGCCCGCAGGCGAAGCCATAAGCAAATCACCCAAGTTGCGGGCAAAGACTTTAATCGCTTCTTCTTCGGCGCTTTCACGCATTTTAGTAATAAATTCAGTTTCCATTTGTAACGCAATTTTAATGCGCCACGCCGAGGTAACAACGGTTTTTAACCATTGATCGACACTTGAATCGGTGAGTTTAAGCTTGAAATGGTCGGCAATAATCACTTCACAATAACTGCCTTGTTTGGCTTCAGTATCAGGGTCGGCATTCATACTTAAACTTAAAATACCTTCATTGCGGCCACGAAGCATAGCTAAGGCGCGATGTGATGGTACTTTAGTGATTCTTTCACTTTGCTCAAAGTAATCGCGGAACTTAGCGCCTTCTTTTTCTTTGCCTTTAACCACTTTGCTTTCAAACACAGCCTGTTGGGCTAAATGGTTACGAATTTTAAGGACTAGATCAGCATCTTCGGCAAAGCGTTCCATCAAAATAAAACGTGCGCCATCCAGCACAGCTTTTGCATCAGCAAAACTGGCCTCAGGGTTAATAAATTCGGCGGCTTTAGCGTCAGCATCTGCGCTGCGATCGGCAAGCAATATATCGACCAATGGCTCAATGCCAGCTTCAATGGCTATTTGCCCTTTAGTACGGCGCTTAGGTTTGTACGGCAAATATAAATCTTCAAGGCGAGTTTTGCTGTCGGCTTCATCGATTGCATACTTTAACGCTGGGGTTAACTTACCCTGTGCGTTGATGCTAGACAAAATTACCTGACGTCGGTCGCTCATCTCGGTTAGATACCCTAAACGGGAGTAAAGCTGACGTAACTGAGTATCATCTAATCCGCCGGTAGCTTCTTTACGATAACGAGCAATAAAGGGCACTGTTGCACCATCATTAAGCAAGGCGATAGTGGCATCGACTTGTTGTTGGCGAACATTCAATTCTTGGGCAATTATTTGGGCAATATTATGCATAGCAGATGTTTATAGGCTTAAATTTTAAAATTGCCTCACCATACCACAAACCGCATAAAATTAGATATTGAACATGATTTTTACTTTACGAAACCGTAGAAATTGATCACAACAATTGTCATGAAAATTAAAATTCACCCACAAGTGTAAAATGGACAACTATACTAATTACATGGACAACCCAGAATGTACGTTGGTGTATAGTGACTGAATCGATAGATATATTTCCATGGAATGATAATTTTTGCACAGGATTAGCAAAAATCGATGAGCAGCATAAAAAATTAGTCATCATTTTAAATCGCCTTGCAAACCAAGCGGTATTTGGCACTTCACTTATTGATATGAATGCCGCATTTGAAGAGCTAATTAATTACACTGTTTACCACTTTAAAACTGAAGAAGATATCTGGCATCAATACTTGCCCAACCATCAACTTAGTACAAACCACAAATTAGGCCATGATGATTTTGTTCAGCAGGTCATTACCCTGCAAACTCAACTCACTACAACGCCATCTGATGCTTTACTCGAGCAAATGATATCTTTTCTCACCCAATGGTTAGCATCCCATATTTTAGAAAGTGACCGCTACATGGCAATCCTAGTCATGATGCTGCAACAGGGAGTACCTTTAAAAGAGGCTAAAGTCCATTCACAACAGCAAATGCAGGGGTCAACTCGACGCCTTATCAATGTCATTTTGTCCAGCTATGCTAATTTATCAACTAACACCTTGCACCTGATGCGTAAAACAAGACTGAACCATGACATTCAGCAACAGTTGGTTAATAGCGAAAAACGCTTTGAAGAAGCAATGTACTATGCTCAGGTTGGCTACTGGGATTTAGTCGATTTACAATCACCGTTGCATTGGTCTGATCAAATGTATAGCTTATTTGGGTTATCAAAAGATCAACAACCTTGTTTAGCAATGCTTTGTCAGTTGATCCCCGTTAAATATCATCACACTTTAATTGAGTCGATAACGTCCTGTTATAACACGGGCATCGAACATCACATTCAATACCCTATTACTCGCCCCTGTGATGGAACAACTCGATGGATAGAATGCCGTGGTAAACGTATCGCAAGTCCTGATGGTAAATCACATACAATATCGGGGTTTTCCCAAGACATTACCGCATTTAAACTCGCAGAGATAAAGCTGATCGCGCAGCAGCAACAATTGCAATTCATTAACGACAATTCGCCTTTTTATATTGCCAGATGTAACAAGCAGCAAGAGTTTATTTATGCCACACAATCTTATGCCGCCTTGTTTGGCCTAAAACCTGACGACATTGTTGGTCAGCCGGTGAAAAGCATTTTTGGGGAAATAATTTACCAAGAAATTAGTCAACATATTGATAAGGTGCTGTCAGGTGTTTCTGTTACCTATGACTTATGCTTGTTTACACAGGAATTATTAGTTCAGTACGTCCCCGAGTTTGATGAACAGCAGCAAGTGGTCGGTTACATCACAGGTATATCTGATATTACTGAGCGTAAACAGTTGGAACAAAAACTTCGTTTAGCGGCCAAGGTATTCGAGTCGAATGAAGGGATCTTCATTACCGATACTAATCGAGCAATTTTACAAGTAAACAAGGCCTTTAGCACGATTACTGGCTATCCAGAAGAAGAGCTAATAGGCAAGCAACCTAACTTATTTAATACTGCGCTTTACGATGACAATTTTCATAATGAGATTTGGAATAAGGTGGTTGAAACCGATAATTGGGAGGGTGAGATATGGCATAACCATAAAAATGGCTCTACCTTTCCAGCTTATTTATTTATCGATGCTGTCCGCAATGAGAATCAATGTATTACAAATTACGTTATCACTATCAATGACATGACTATACGTAAAAATAATGAACAAAAAATTCAACAGTTAGCCTTTTACGACCCACTGACTGAGCTACCCAATCGGCGCCTATTACTAGATAGGCTAAGCAGAGTCATTATTTCCAATAAACGACTCCATAAAAATAATGCATTACTGTTTTTAGACATCGACCATTTTAAAATGCTTAATGACACCCACGGTCATGATGTAGGTGATCTATTGCTCACATTAATTGCTACCAGATTAAGTGACTGCATACGAAAAGAAGATACCCTGGCCAGAATAGGCGGTGATGAATTTGTCATTATATTAGAAGGGCTTGATGAAGAAGATATTATTGCGGCATCAAAAACAACCACTATTTGCACCACTATTTTGACCAGAATGAATGACGTATTTCAGCTCAACGACATTCACTATAATTGCACTACCAGCATTGGTGTGGTGTTGTTTAAGGATCACTTAACCACCACTTCAGAAGTGATGAAGCAAGCTGACATTGCCATGTACCAAGCTAAGCTAGCGGGTAGAAATACAGTGCGTTTTTTTGACCCCAAAATGCAAGAAGCAATTAGTAAGCGTGCAGCATTAGAAGCTGAACTGCACCAGGCGGTAACACAACACCAATTCAAACTTTTCTATCAACTACAAGTAAACCAAAATCAGCAACCTGTGGGTGTAGAAGCATTAATACGCTGGCAACATCCAACTAAAGGCATTGTTGGTCCCGTAGAATTTATTCCCTACGCCGAAGAATCTGGATTAATTTTACCAATAGGCCAATGGGTATTAGAAACCGCTTGTGCACAGCTAAAACAATGGCAACAACAATGTGATACTAAGCATTTAACCATTGCCGTGAATGTCAGTTCCAAGCAATTCCGTCAAAAAAACTTTGTCGATACTGTAATTAAAATGATTAACCATTACGACATTGATGTGACTAAACTAAAGATGGAATTAACCGAGTCACTATTACTCGATGATATCGACAATACCATCATTCAAATGAATGCCTTAGGCAGACTGGGGATCCTGTTTTCATTAGACGACTTCGGTACAGGTTACTCATCTTTACAGTATTTAAAGAAGCTACCCTTGTCACAATTAAAAATTGATAGGTCATTTGTTGATGACTTATTAACCGATCAAAGCGACCAATCAATTGTGAAAACCATCATCTCTATGGCTGACAGCTTAGGATTTTCAGTCATTGCAGAAGGGGTTGAAACCATCGAACAAAAACGCTACTTGCTCGATATAGGATGCTCTCATTTTCAAGGTTATCTGTTCAGTAAACCTATGCCCATTCGCGAAATTGAACAACTAATCAGTAATATACAGGAATGTGATTTAGTCTTGTCATAAATTCGCTTAGCCTAACCATTAAAGTAAACCGTTAGGCTAGGCTAATAATAAACTTAAGACTTACCCCCAATCATTTTCGATACTATGCCTTTGTCATGTCCTGCTTCAGCAAACACAATACCGGCTAAGTGAAGCACAATGAACGGGATGAAATACCACAAGGCTAATTTATGCACAGTTTCGGCTAATTCTTCAATCGACTCAGGGCCAAATTTAAGTAATAAACCCGTTATCATCGAAGCGCTCACCCCAAGATAAAATAACCAATAAACCCATGCTTGCATTTTTTGTTGCATGCTTGCCAACGGATTAAAGGGCGATAAATAATGCAAGCCACATTTTGCCATATAAATAAAGCGTGCCGATAAGAACACCCCAACGGCATACCCAAAGTAAATATGCCACTGGAACATTTCACCGCGGATCATCTTGGCAATACTCACCGCTTGCTTACTATCAATAGTCACTGAAATTTTGGCTAAGCCCTGCTGAATAATCGCCGCCATATGATTTTTTTCCATCCAACCCAAGCGCAAAAATATTGTCAGCAACATCACCAGCATAGCAAAAGCTAAGCCCCAATGGATTAATCGGTGAACTAGCGGAAACTCATGTGATGTTTTCATAATTAACCTCGAAGTAGTACAAGTAAGCCTAAACACTGATGATTAAATATCAGTGAGCGATAATATTTAACTATTGTGATAACCGAAACTTAAGTAACGCTTATGAAATTGGTATAAGTTCATTAAACCGTAAAATAGCATTGCGATATGAGACATGCGTAGCATATCGCCCAGTGTGACCATAATGATATTAAATGCGGCAGGTCTTGTTTATTAAGCATTACCAAGGAGAAAAGTTTTTATATCAATTAGATCCATACTGTTGTTTTTTAGATAAGTTGTAGTGCAATTGTGCCTGCGACAATAGGGGGAGACAAAAGCTAAAGCGGAAACTGCGACAGGGTGTCGCAGCCTAGAGTATGTTTATCAAATTTTGGGATAAGGGAACGAAAAAATAATATCTTTTAAATAAGCTTATTCGGCTTGCTGATAATATATCTTATTAATATACCAGCACTTATCACCATCAGGTGTGCTGACTATCGCTTCATCATTAACTTCTTTTTTTAACAAGGCGCGTGCCATAGGCGAATCTATTGAGATATAATTTTTGCGGCCAAAAATTTCATCATAACCGACCACCCGCAGTGTCAGTTGTTGGCCATCATCGTTTTCAATCTCTACCCAAGCACCAAAAAACACCTTGCCTTCTTGCTCAGGGGAATAGTCGACAACTTTAAGGTTTTCAATCGCTTTACGTAAATACCTTACTCGCCAATCAATTTCACGTAGCCGCTTTTTGTTGTACTGATATTAGTTCCCCTAACAACATCATACTAAATACATCATTATCTTCCCAATGAGATCATTTTCCTTACTAATCTTTATCACTTTGACAAAATAAGAATCCCCAACTATATATTTTATATTATTTATTTGTTGGTATAAAAATGCCTTCAATTCTAAAGCTCAATGTTGCATTTACCGCCTCTCATGCAACTACAGCGATACAACTTCCTGCCCTTTTCACTGAAAATGGCTTGCTCATTTCCCATTTAAGATTTCTTTGCTCAAAACGAAATAAATCCCAATCTTGGATTGAACGGAATACGTTTGCAATTCAGCTACTTTTGAAGTTCGTTGATGCACATCAAGATTCAGACATGTCTGCAACTGAGTTGCTCCAATCTTTCGTAGATGCCCTAAACTTTGGAACTTTAGACACCGAACAAACTGATGAATTAAACCTCTACTGGTTCCCTCGTAGAATTGCAGATGTGAATACTCTACTAAGCCATATTAACTTGTATTGCGACTACATTGATGGAATTTATGGGCACGAATTACCTAACCTAAATCCCCTTAGACGAGCAACTAAAGCAGAAGAAAGAATCCGATGGTGTGCCTACTACAAACGTCAATCAAACTGCTTTTTAAACCACTTAAATCATCCATCACCAAACAAATTTGCATTGAGTCGTAGAGTACAAGCACCAACCTCTCATATGCTTTCTATTGAATCCGTGTCCCGTTTTCCAGACGAGCACTTTGAACGATTTTTACAATACGGATTTACAAAACCTACAGGAGAATTCGATTTAGGCAGCATACTCATCGTGATGCTTATGCACTATGGTGGCCTAAGACTATCTGAATGCTTCCACATCTATACCCATGATATTGCGATTGATAATAAAACTGGTGCTACGATATTTTCAGTGTTTCATCCAAGCGACGGGGCCAGTCCATTACCTAATTTTACTAACCGTCGCGATTATTTAAATCTACAGTTTCATCTTAAGCCCCGAAATGAATATCCACGCTCACACAGACTTTTTTCGGGTTGGAAAGGATCACTGCTTACAGCTCGTAACCTTTCATTTAATGTCATGATATTTCCCTACACTAAAGCGGTCGAATTTACTGGCCTGCTAAGAGATTATCTATCTGCCAGAGTAAATGGCGATCATCCTTATCTTTTTACCAACAGCAAAGGGCTACCCGAATCCAAAAAAAACTTTATAAAAAAGTATCAAAAATCAATAGAACGTATTGGACTAGATTCGGATAAGCATCAGGGAACCAGCCCACACGCTCACAGGCATTCATATGGATACAGGCTCGCGACTTTTGGTTTTAATCAGTTAGAAATTCAAAAAGCAATGCACCATAAAAACCCAGAAAGTTGCTTGGTGTATATAAAACCTCAAGACGATGAAATTAGAGAAAAAGCTAGGGAGTTAGGCCTATGAATAAATGTTTTTATGCTTCTCTAGCCGCAGCTCAGCAGGCCACCCAAGCCCTTGGCATCACTTCACTGGCAAACTACAATCAGCGCTACCGCGAAGACCCACGCTTACCCAGCCGCCCTCATATAACCTATTCCGCCGACTGGCAATCTTGGCCCCAGTTTTTAGGGACAGCAGATAAGTTCTATCCCACTTTAGCCGCAGCTCAGCAGGCCACCCAAGCCCTTGGCATCACTTCACAGGCAAACTACAATCAGCGCTACCGCGAAGACCCACGCTTACCCAGCCGCCCTAATGCAACCTATTCCGCCGACTGGCAATCTTGGCCCCAGTTTTTAGGGACAGCAGATAAGTTCTATCCCACTTTAGCCGCAGCTCAGCAGGCCACCCAAGCCCTTGGCATCACTTCACAGCAAAACTACCGTCAGCGCTACCGTGAAGACCCACGCTTACCCAGCCGGCCTAATGCAACCTATTCCGCCGACTGGCAATCTTGGCCCCAGTTTTTAAGGACAGCAGATAAGTTCTATCCCACTTTAGCCGCAGCTCAGCAGGCCACCCAAGCCCTTGGCATCACTTCACAGGCAAACTACCAACAGCGCTACCGTGAAGACCCACGCTTACCCAGCTGGCCTAATGCAACCTATTCCGCCGACTGGCAATCTTGGTCCCAGTTTTTAGGGACAGCAGATAAGTTCTATCCCACTTTAGCCGCAGCTCAGCAGGCCACCCAAGCCCTTGGCATCACTTCACAGCAAAACTACAATCAGCGCTACCGTGAAGACCCACGCTTACCCAGCACCCCTAATGCAACCTATTACGCCGACTGGCAATCTTGGCCCCAGTTTTTAGGGACAGCAGATAAGTTCTATCCCACTTTAGCCGCAGCTCAGCAGGCCACCCAAGCCCTTGGCATCACTTCACAGGCAAACTACCAACAGCGCTACCGTGAAGACCCACGCTTACCCAGCTGCCCTAATGCAACCTATTCCGCCGACTGGCAATCTTGGACTGAATTGTTTCTGCCAAATAGGATAAATAAACTTAGTGAGCTAAAGAACGCATGCAAAGTGCTGGGAATCAGAGATACTCTTCAGTACCGCCAAATCCAAAAAGACTATGCGCAACTGCCCTCGAAACCTGATAAAAAATTCAAAGACTGGATTGATTGGTATGATTTACTAGATATTCCCAAACCATATGAGCTTCATGAGCTAAAAAAAATAGTTTTTTCCCATAAATGTACATCTCTGAAAGATTACAAAAAGTTACGTAGCAAACTGAACGACCGAAAAATGCCAGCATCTCCAATTGAGTATTATAAAGGTGATGGCTGGACCAATACTTTTGATTTCTTTGGTATCAAAAGACCGTATCAAGTAAGATATTTTGAACCAGAATGGAAGCAATGGGGTGATTTAATAACCGATTTTTTAAAAACCGCAAAAGGAGGGGACACTAAAGTTAAAGACCTTTGCGAGTTTGTCCGAGAATACATTGAGCCCAATATGTTTGAAACCTCTCCACTTGACTACCTCACTCGCGGCAAAACAAATATTCAACTCATGCTTGAATTATTTGAATTAGTACCTATCACTCGTAAGAAAAAATGGCTCTTTTCAATCAATGAATTTTTAGACTGGCTCATCGTAAAATTCTTAACTATAGAAGATGACGATACAGGTGAAGTATCACGTATAAAGGGTGCAAGAAATCCATTTTCTCACATTAATTTTGATGGAGAACAAATACCTGTTTCACTTAATGAAACCAACAAACTAGCATTGCCTTATCAATTTGTAAAAAGTGCTCGAGAATGGATATTTCCCCAGAAAAATTTTGAAAAGATTAGTTATTCAGAGCTTCTTCATCTACATAAATTTTCTGTCGATTGGATTCAAGTTGATGACTCCTTGGCAATTGATCCATCAGATCCGGACTGTGTAACCAAAACTGAGGGGGATAAAACGTATATTTGGCTTCCTATCTATTGGACCTATACCTATGCATTAATGCAATTACCAGCAAGAGGGAGGCAAATCGTCTATTGCGACTCAGGCGAAGCAGACCTTGAGATAGCCAACTTTCTGCAGGGAAAAGTATCTTGGGTCCCAAATAGAAACAAATTGGCAGGTTTAACCGATCGCCAAAGTATGATTAACAAAACTCAAGATGGAGATTTTGGCGTTTACTACACATCCAACAAAACTAGTTTCGATGGGAGAGGTTATACAATTCCATTTATGCCCATTGAGTTAGCGTATTGGCTAATCAAATTAAGAAAATGGCAGGAGAAATACAACCACATTGACAACCCTGCTGAGTGGCTAGATTGCACCAGAACAAATTTGAACGAACTCCAAAGGAAACAAAAGGGGCGCAACTGCTTCTTGTTTCGTGACTTTCAAGAAAATGAACCAGGTACATTTGCTGGGAGGTTGGCTTCTAGGCTTGCTGCTGCGTTATTTTTTTCTTCAGACGATCAACTCGTTTCTGCTTCCTACTCAGGGCAAACTCACCAAGAGTGCGCATTTCAACTCAAGCAACAGCAATCAATTGCTCTTACACCATTTAAATCAGCCTATACGCCACACGCAATGCGGGTTAGCTTGATTAATGCCTATGCTTATGAATTTGGCATGCCTATAGAAGTAATTATGAAGCTGGTCGGTCATTCTTCAATCATCATGTCAATTTACTATATTAAGAGTGACAAAACGGGAGCCAATATCAGAGAAAAAGTTACTCTTGGAGAAAAGCAGGCATTAAATAAAGCAGCAGATACATTAAGAAATTTTATTGAATCCCAACGAATTGAACAATGTAAGAGCCAACTCCTCGCTAACAACACTGAGTTTCTAGCAACCATCGATAATGCTAGACCTACATCGAGTTATCTTTTCAGAGACTTTGGCATATGTCCTGTTGGTGGGGGGTTTTGTAACGAAGGGGGAGCTGCCGTCGCGATGAAAGCCAATATTTATCATCCTGTTACTGCCGGCTATCTCGGGGAGCAAAACTGTATTCAGTGTAGGTTTTTTGTCACTGGCCCTGCATTTATGATGGGACTGGCTGCTGTATTTAACGAATTGTGTTTGGCGATTAATACACAATCTCGACGTTACAGTCGTTTAGAGAAAGAGCTCGACGATACTGTAACAAAGATAAACATACTCTCACATCAAATATATCAGCAGAAATCACAAAGTACTCAAACGTCTATTTTGGAAGGTGAAAAGCTTAAACTTCAATCTGAACGACGAAAACTGAACTCAGAAATTGAAGTCAAAGCCAAAAAAATGGATTTATACATGAGTGATATGAATGCCCTTCATAAACACTTAGTTAACTGTCAATCTATCATTAATCAAGACTCATCATCTGAAGATAAAAAACTACAACTCATTGTACCTAAAGACTTTTTAGTGAATGTTGAAATCAGTGAAGTTAGTGGATTTCAACAACTATCTGAAGTGTGTGAAAACGCAGAGCTTTACCACAGTTGCACAGATGAACAAGCTGTAACAAGAAGGAGTCAAGCTCTCGATAAGATGTTGGTGAAGAACGGTATTACCCCCCACTTTTTGCATTTAAACGAAGCAGAACAACTTGTAGTGGGTAACCAAATGACTCAATTGATGCTCTCAAGGCTAAAAAGCTGGGAAAAAATCGACAGGCTTATCGATGGGGATTTGGCTTTAAATGATTTTGAAGATGGTGAACGAATTTCTAAGAACGAATTGAAACAACTTTTTATGGGGGCAACCCCTCTTAAACTGGTCGATTAACATGACTGAAACATCTCCTGAAATCGTCTTGAAACAACTAAAATCTGAGGTTTCAGAGCGAACACAACACTCTCTGCAAGCTATATATCAAATTTGCATAGAGCAGCAACAAAGAGGCCTGAATGAATTTAGCTATGCGACAATTGCTCGGCTTGGTCAAGGGCGAGGAGTACCTGCTGCACAAAGCATTCGAAACAAAACAGGTAAAGTCTATCGTACTTTAATTTCAAGCTTTGCCAAGCAACCCCAAAACTCTCCAAAGAGTAACAAACCAAGCTATGGCAAAAGTTATGCTTGGATAGATGAACTTAAAGATCCAGTTGTAAAACTACAAGCAAGGATCTTGTACTCACAAAAAATTGCTGCAGAGCGGGCAGTCAATGAGATAGTTCCTATCAACCAAATAATAGAGATCTTTGATCGAAGTTCGTCTGATATTCTCACAAAAAGGCTAACAGGCCTTGAGCGAGAAGCGCTTGAGTATCTGTTGTCTGATGAATTTAGACGGCGGAATCAATTGGAGGTAGGGCAACATGGCAGTATAGTATCAGGCAATAATAACGAGCCCTTTTTACCCGTTGCAACGATAGATGCTATAAAAAAGGCTTTACAGTACCTCTAGATAAATCTGTAGGAATAACCTTGAAAACTAACTTGATCACCCGCGAGGGCTTCGACAAGCTAAATAAAGAACTTAACTACTTATGGCGTGAGTACAGACCCGAAATTACCAAAAAAGTAGCGTGGGCAGCCAGCCTTGGTGACCGCTCAGAGAATGCTGACTATAAGGAGAACAAGAGGTTACTTCGACAAATTGATTCCCGAGTGAGGTTCCTTAGAAAGCGCATTGAAGCAATTAAAATTGTTGAATATTCTCCAGAGCAGGAGGGCAAAGTATTCTTTGGTGCTTGGGTTGAGATTGAAAATGACAATGGTGAAAAGAAAAGTTTTAAAATAGTTGGCCCAGATGAAATATATGGTGATGCGAAAGGTTATATTTCAATTGATTCACCCATGGCAAGGGCATTATTGAAGAAAGAAGTGGACGATGACGCAGTTGTTTCTACTCCTAACGGGCCTCAAGATTGGTATATCAATAAAATATCTTACCAAAAGCCACTATGAATAATTATTTGTGCAGCCTATTACTATTGTACATCATCGGTATATAGTCAGTTAGCCGTTCTAGCTCTACAGATCCAACGCAGGGCGGAATCGCACTTTGTTAAGGAATATGATCTGTCCCCTCCCTTAATATCGGTAAATCCTTAACTATGTAACCATTTTGAGCTTCACTTTTGGTTGAGAAAAGTGGCTTTTTTACTGGTTGTTTAGAATTTTTTGCTGAAACACGCCTTAGTGGAGGCCTGAGCCGTATGCAGTGAAAGTTGCACGTATGGTTCTTAGGAGGGCTGCACTTGGTAACAGGTGCCGCCTATCTGACCATTGTGAGTGACAAACGATCCAAAGACATTCAGAATGAGGGCGTAAAGCATCGTAAATATAAGAGCTTATGGTTGAGCATAATGACAATTATGCAAGCACTACAGGTCATCAACGTCGATTTCAGCTTGGTTTAATCTTGATTTGATCAACTCGACTTGCCTTTTCTTATCTTCTACCTCTGATTTAGCAAACCGCTCGTTAAATTCAGTAAATTCGGGCGCTGTATCCTCATAACGCTGAATGGGAGGCCACAACACATCGAGCAAAATCGTATAGCTGTCTTTGTAGTCGTCAGTCAGTTCGTCAGCTATAGCAAGTGCATGGGCGTACTCTTTGGGAGTAACAATCCCCTCACGACCAAACGGTAAAGCATTCTGTAATTCCTTAGCAAGAAACTTAATTTTTTTAATATCCACTGTGCAAACCTCTTGAACTGCGGGTTAAGTTGAAGCCAAACCAAAGGAGTCATTTGGTAATTCTTTGTTATTATCAAACATTATCATTGATCTTCTATGTTCTTTGAGAGCAAAAATGGCTGTTTTAAAACACTTTTCACATAAGTCGAGGTGATAAATATTACCATCCTCCTGAGAGCTATGTCCAAATCAAGCATTCAGCTCAACGAACTCAGCGTATCTATTTCCATACACTTCAATCATAACGGTTTCCTCCCAAACATCACAAATTCTATTAACTCGGTTAGCCTCAAAGTTTGTTGTCCTTCGAATGAAGGTTTGGTCTTTTTTTAAATCAACGTCGTGGTGCTTCGCCCACACCAGACCAAAGGGGTAAAACTCTTGCGCCCATGCTGAAAGCGCATAATTATCGATGGGGTTAGATCAAGCTTTAGACCGAGTTTGTGCCCGCTTCGGTCATTGTCAAAAAGCCCTAACGCTTCCAATGTGCCGTCCATGACCCAACGAAAGCTAACTTGGCATCCATGCTAAGCTCACAACCTTTTCTCGATGACCTCAATTCAAATTGAGTCTTTTAGATTTCAGATTTTCAAGCTTAAAATTGTTAAATTATAACAAATATGTCAAATCGAAGAGATGAAAATATCGGGTGTAGATGAGTCAGCGAGGACCCAAAACATAAATGTTTTGGTTAAGCCCACATATATCTGCTTGCGGCGTCTCGCTGGATTATCTGCACATAAGCCTGCGGCAGGCAATGGGTCAGATTGAAGCTATGGTCTTCCATAACTGGACAAAGATAAATGAATTAAAAAGTGGGTGCCGGTAACACATTTATGCCCCATTCCTCGTTAGAACTGATATTTCAAGTTCGCAATAGTGAGTACATTTGACCTACATTTTCTCATGCAGAATTCATATATCTCAGCTGCAAGACTTGGATGTCACCAACAAAAACCGCCGCGGCTTCACCGACCATGAGCATCTGAACGAGCAGCAGCTCATTCACATGAACGGTCGGGTGTAAGATTACAACCTCGGCCGGTTTATGAGTGTGGATCCGTTAATTCAGAGCCCGACCTCGACCTCGACCCAGAGTGTGAATCCGTACTCATACATCATGAACAACCCGCTAGCGGGGACAGATCCGACAGGGTATGCGGCAGATTACCTTGCCGGAGTAGGCTTTGGCTTCGGTTCAAATTTGACTTATGACCAAGTTAACTTGCTAAATCATGCGGAAAGTTGTTCATTTTGTTCAGGAGAGTTTGCTGCAGGAGTAAATTTTTCCAGCGATTTTAAAGCCTCATATAAAGTAACAGGGTCTTTATTAGCAAGTGCTTTCTTCATCGCCAAATCAGCATTACCGAGCAGTGGTGCAAATAGTTGTAGTATTAAGACTGAAACTGTCCAGACAGCGGATATTGGTGCAAGTGGGAGCAAGAAAACAGGTGTTATTTATGAGAGGACCAATCCAGAAACAGGTGAGTGCTATATTGGACAATGTAAGTCCCCTGAGCGTTTTGAAGAGCGTAAGAAGGAGCATGACAAAAAGCTAGGGGTTAAGCACGATTATCAAATTGTGGACCAAGCTGAACCAGGCGATAAATTGGATGTTGCAGAACATAACAAAATACAGGAAAAAACGGCAGGCATGAGAGCTAAAGATTCTGATACAGTACAAAATAAAAAAGACCCTGTTGGCCCTGCACGTAGAGGTAAATTAGGTCTTGCAGAGCCGAAAAGTTCTGGTGAGGGAAAAGGGAATCGTTTTGGTTCTACAAAGGTTACTGGCACCGTAAGGGTTTCGGGAAGATTAGATAGCTTGGAATTAAAGAAGCTGGATTAGTAAAATTAGATTGATGATGAGGTTAGCTGCAATGCCTAAGAAAAAAAAGTGAGCATAAATGTTGGTGATGTCTTTATTATTCCGCTTGAAGACAGCGTCAGTTATGGTGTTGGTGTAGTTATAGAAGTCACGCCAAAAGCATTAAATAGCGTGTTATGTGGTTTTTATGATTTAAAAATTGTGAGTGAAAATGAATTAAATATAGAGGATTTAAATGAAAAGAACTTAATTGCAGTTCAATTCGTTACACCTGATTTATTAAAGGAAGGGCATTGGGGAATTATTGAAAACATGACGCCAGTTGAGCCTAATGATTACTTAAACCTCAATGAATTGAAGTCAAATGGTTATGTCGGGGCAAAAATTAGAGGCTCTTGTAATATAAGGAAATTCATGAGTGCTTACTTAGGTGTCTACCATTGGAACTGCTTTTTTAAAGATGATTACTTAGATGATTTTCTCTTATATCCAGAGCATAAACCTGAGCGAATCTACTTTATTGAAAGATGCTAAATCTAACAATAAATCAGCGAATAGATTGATAACAAGGCCCGCATTTTCGGGCATTGATATCAAATGTACGTGCAGTCATAAATCATCTCTTTTTGGTTTATTCTAAAGAAATGACACAGAAATTTGAACACTACCCTCTGACCGCTTTGCGCATCCAACTCCTGGCCATTGACGAACCAATGACAATTGTCTTTATGCCGTGAGCCCGCCACATAAGACGCAGCTTTGTCCATAGAGATGGTATTTTGTGGTCCATTCTCAGTGGAAGCCTGGTCCAAGCAATTCGGAGTGCTGGTCCTTGAGTTGCGGAGCAGTGGTCCATTATGGGCGGAATATGCACTTACAAATACTAATCCGAAACTCATCAATTAAAGCTAAAAATCTAACAAGCTTTTGTCCAAAAGTGAGCTAACTTTTGTTCTGATTTAGCTTTTGCCAAAAATGAGTCTGGAAATAACAAACTTTAATATAAACGCACAATAATTCGAAATCGCCACTGAAAGCGGTAATTAAAAATCACTTAATACTAGGTTTTCAATCAATGCTTCGACTAATAAGCTTAGAAAGAAAGCCTACTATTCCTTGTTCCCTGTTGCTGGTACATCCATGAGTCAAGTAGTTACGAATGCCAAAGAAAGCACCAATCAGAGCACAGGCAACACCTATCCACTCAAACCAGTGAATACGACGTAAAAACAGTGACTCAAATACTTGAGTTACCATACTACCGTTGGTTTCGGCTATTTTGGATTCTAGATATGCTGGAATACCAAAATAAAAAAGTACAAAAAGTACGGCACCAAAACCTATTGCTCCCCACCATGGCAGGCGAGCTGAAATATATACAGAATCTCTAATTATCTGTGCTCCACTCGAACCACTTCGATATCTTCTTCCCATCACTTATCCTTAGCGTAGGACACTTCCCTATCAACTATCTCAAATATACTAATACTCTCAAATAAATACCTTGATTTAAGGTAAAAGCTCCCTTATGTCACAGTCCAAAACCTCAGCTAATTGATACGCTTTTTCGAGGGTGATGTTAACTTCTCCACGCTCGATTCGTCCTGCATAACTGCGGTCAATCTCTGCTAATAATGCCAATTTATCCTGAGAAATGCCGAGTGCTTTGCGCTTACCACGCAATTTCGCACCAAATTGGATAGCTAAGTCTTTCATTTTTCGTCTCGTCAAAGAGAAAGACTATCCAAAGTTGCGGCTTATAAAGCCACGGATTATAATCCGTAATTATTAATATGAAGTTCTTCTGGCTCTGTGAGCTAGAGAAAAAGAGCCTCTTACGAGAAAGTAATGTCAAAACCATCCATCAAAATTAACGCCCAACTAAACTCAATTCTCCAGGATGAGAACTTTGACGACTTCAATGTGACACAGTTGCGTGACGCATACCTGGCCATGTCTTCAACGGTCGAAAATCCCATTGAGGCTCGCAAGTATGTTTACAAACAAATCCTTAAACTGGTTAAGAAAGATTTACTGCTGAAAAAAGGGACTAAAAACTCTAAAAGGCTTGTGTACCAGAAATCTGAACTGTTTTTTAACGCTAATTTCATCGAGCAAAGTAAAACCACTGCCACTGTGAACCAAGCCAAATCAGCCGCAACAATCACTAATGATGCAATTCAGCAACTTGAAGAACGGTTGAAAGAATCTGAAGTTGATTTACTCACTAGCATTGGTGAGTCAGAAGAGTATATGCGGTTGTATCAATCCTTCCCAGATATGAAGATGCACCTCGAATCACAATACTTACAAGCCCGTGAAAATAGCTCGAAACTACTCGGGCAAATCAAAGCGATTAAATCTGTTCTCGCTCATCAACAAAAGTAACCTCAATGCATCTAAGACAATGGCAATCAGAGTGCGTCAACCGCGCTCTAGAGCACTTTAATGATCAACACAGGCATTTTATTTGCTTAGCAACTCCTGGCGCTGGTAAGACGATTATGGCAGCGGAAGTCGCTGCTAAATTATTTGAACAAGACCTTATCGATTTTGTACTTTGCTTTTCACCTTCGATAAATATATCGCAGGGTATTAAGCATACTTTCTCGAAACGGCTGGAATGCCGTTTCGATGGCGTCATAGGTGCCATTGGTTGCTCTTATACGTATCAAAGCATGCTATCTTTCAAAGAGGATTTTTGGCAATTGTTAAAACAAAATCGAGTACTGGTGGTATTTGACGAGATCCATCATTGCTCGGGAGGTTCTCTTGACGATGCAAATGCTTGGGGAGAAGAAATCTTACTGAATATTCAAAACCAAGCAGAATACACTTTAGCGCTAACCGGCACTCCATGGCGCTCTGATCAAGCACCTATAGCTCTATCTCGCTATACCGCCCCTGATAATCAAATACAGTGTGATTACATTTATGGCTTAAAAGAAGCTGTAACTGACGGTGTATGCCGAAACCCAAAGATTGTCTTAATTGATAATGACGAAATCTCGGTTACTGACGAAGATAATGAAACTAAAACGTTTAATAGCCTAGGTGATCTATTCAAAGGCTCTTCAGTCACACACCAATCGATCATCAAAAATGATGTAGCCATTCGACACGCCTTAACGCTGGCGACTAACAAGCTCGACAACATTAGAATCCACAACCCTAACGCTGCAGGACTTGTCGTTGCATCATCGATAGATCATGCTGCGTACATTCTAAATATGTTAAGAAATGAATACGCACAAACCGTCGAAATAGTTACCTACAAAGAAGAAAATCCATCATTCAAAATCCACGAATTCAGAAATAGCACAACGAACTGGATAGTCAGTGTAGGGATGATAAGCGAAGGCACAGATATTCCACGTTTACAGGTCTGTTGTCACCTTAGCAGGGTTAAGACTGAACTGTATTTTAGGCAAGTACTAGGTAGAATTTTAAGAGTAAATAAAGCTACAAATCAAGATGCTTGGTTATATACTTTCGCAGCACCAAAGCTTGTCGAGTTTGCAAATCGTATCGCCGAAGAAATACCTGATGTGCCAGTTGTATTCAGGGAATCTGAAACTTTTATGGCCTCTGTTAAGCAGGGAGGAAGGGAAATAATACTCGCTAGTTCCCCATTTCAAAGTGAGTGTAAAGTTAGGTTGAGCACACCAACCACAAATGAATCACACCGATCAATTTTAGCACAACTTAACAATCAAGACCTCACTTGGGAGAAATCGCCATCTTTTGAGATTTTAGGTAGTTTTAGAGAAAAGGTGGTGTCTACTTTTAACTCACCTTTTTAATTTATAAATCTTATTAGTGGTGACACCACTTTTAACCAAGACCTTGGGTTTTAGTCAATCCAATCGCGATTTTTTTTAGCAATGCAAATTTGGGATGGCGAGTTTTATGAGTACGATTTTTAAGTGCCTTCAAGCCCAATAATTAGTACTTGTGGAACCTCGCATCTCGCTTTATTTAGTTTACATAGATCAACAAGCAAGTGTGAACTCATCACCCTCTAAGTAATAAAGACGATATTGGATGTTGAACTTGGTCTGTAGTCGTTCTATATACTCAATGTCGGCCTGTTCTGGGGTCCCATCGACCACAATCCATAACTCTGAAAAATCTTTGTTGTAGTTATAAAATCCATATTCCAGTAGTTGCCCAGTAGCTTTTCGAATACATGATTTGACTGAATACTTGTAGTTACAGACAGATTTTAGCTCTGCAAGCACTGGTTTACCCTTTAGTCTGAATGTGAAATCGGCTCTCTCTCTTGAGCTCGTTTCTATCTTATTCTCACCGCCGACTTCACTAACTGCCAAGTGGCCATTTTTAAGCCAGCGTTCAAACTTCCGGCCCAACAGTTCTTCATGCCATTGAATCAAGCGTTGAGTCGCTTGCATTGCAAAGCTGGAAACTTGTAGCTGGTCATTAAAGTCAACCCAGTTAGTGGGAGCTGTTTTCCAAAACCCAAGCTTAGCTTGATTAAAGTTATAGATATTAACCTTTAATAAAAAACGCTCAACGTGTTCTAAATGTACTGGTTCCTCGATTTTGAATTTCATTCTATACGTTTTAGACACTTCGCCAGATGAGTTGCCTCCTCGATGACCTTGATACTGTGTCGCCCCATGAGCTTTTACCCAACTCTTCGGGCCGGATATATATACGGTTAAGTGACGTTGAGCAAGGTGGACTCTTAGTATCGAACCATCCTTTTTTTCGTTGAATAAAAACCTAGGGCCTTTGCTGTGATCATGTGGTCGGCAGAACCCTCTCTTGAGGTTATATACAGAACACAGATAAGAAAGAACTCCCGCTGTAAACGGCCTCATGTGAGGGTTTTTATCGAACCATTCAGCATTTTTAGGTAGTGAATCGAAATCAAATATAGCCAGGTTCTCTTCTATCTTGTCGGCTGAATCGGGTGATTTATCCTTTGTCTTGTCGACGGACTCTGGTGGTTGGTCATCTATTTTATCTGTCATTTTTACATTCCATTGTCTTATATGTGGCCTTAATGCTACTTCATCGTAAGAGGTATTAGAAAGACGAAAGTCACCCTTAGCCGGAGAACATAAATCTAGAGCTTCCATTCTCTCTCCTACTAAATGCAAATATTTATAAAAAATAATAAATCGTAATAAACAAAGGTGCTTTAAGCTTTTTTGCTGATGTTAAAATAAAAGCCTACAACAGCGGAAACATCCCGATCTTCACCGCTTACATACCACACTTATACCCCTCTCTTAAAATCAGATGAATCAGGACTACCTAGAGAGTCCTATTTCAGCTTTATTCAGATCATAGCCTGTAGTGGCATAGCAATTTCGATGGCTTAAATGGTTTACCTTCAAACTTTCGCTTTAGCAATAACGCATTAGCGGACATTATAAATGTAATCCTCAATATTCCTTCAGATAAGCTAGTCACTGGAGATGCTGTAAGAATTGTCAGAAACCGTCATAGTGAAGGCTAAATAGAGAGCTGATATTAGCTGATTAGGGATAAGCGTTGAGAAAATTGGAGTTGACTCTGTATTCATTTTTTCATTTGACTAGAAGAGAGTCAGGGCAACTTGATATTCAGTCACGCCTAATATAGTCATTTCACAAACAATACTGGGGAATAGTACGTTGCAGATAGTACAATACTAATTCATAACTACTAGGTATCAGTACTTTAACTTAATTTAGTACCCAGCTAGCGGTACTAACTGCCAATCCGCATTTTCACTTCTATCGCCCAAGCTAGCAGCCCAGGCTACTTTTTTGGTAATTTCTGGTCGCTCTTCACGCCACAAAAAATGCAGTTCTTGCTGGAGTTTTTCAAACCCTTCGCGGGTCACAATCGCCGTTCTCATAATAATTTTATAATCACAGTTAGAGGATAAAATTCAATAGCGCAATATATCACGATTAGCTCAATGTAGCGGAATAGCACATAAAACTAATTACAAAGTAGAATGCCAACAGTAAAACCCATTCTATTTAGTGGATTGACATTTATAAAAAGTCTAAGTTTTTTATTAATTTATAAGTTTCATTTTATTTTTAACCGCATTTGCTTTATGGTTTGCGCCGCTAGGAAAGCACACTTCACAAACATGATGTTTTGGAAGAAAAATATAGTGGATTAAACATCTTGTATGTTCAGTCTATCTCCCCCCCCGACCTTGCTTGAATTACCTAGCGAAAAATAATCAAATAAAGGAATGATTGATGAAAAATGTTACTGCTCTAGCGTTATTATTAGGTTTTCTAGGCTTACCTGCTGTAGCTGCACAAGATGCTGCGTTTCAACACGAAGCGGGCTTAAGCTATAACGCTAACTCTGAAGAATTTGGCGACGGTATTTGGAATGCAAAATATCGCTACTATGTTAGCCCTGTTGACCAAGCAAACGGCCCTTATGCACTTAACGGCTTTTTAGCGCAAAAATCTAACGTTGGCGCTAACTATTCTATGTTTGACGCTGCCGATGTGGACACTTTAGGTTTTGATGGTACTTATGTGTTTGATTCAAAATGGTTCGTTGGTGGTCAATTCCAACGTGTAGAATTTGGCAATAATAGTGGCAGTGTTTACAAACTGGATGGGGGTTATTTTTTCAATGATAGCTCAAAAGTAGCCGCTTTTTATATTGATGGCAGTGATGACTTTGAATCACAGTACGGTGCTGAAGTGCGTAGCTTTATTGATTTTGAAACAACAACCGGTATCGACCTAGGTGCATCTTGGACTCACACAGATGCTGATGACTTAATCAATTTCAATGCAGATTGGTATGTGACTAAAGCCTGGTCTGTGGGTTTAGGTTATGCGGATGTTGGCTCTGATGATGCTTTTATGGTTAAAACCGCATACTGGTTACGCATGTCAGATGCATTCTCTGCTACATTTGATTTATCAAAAGATCTTGATTCTGATGCTGATGGTTATAATGTAGGTTTGGGTGTTGTAGGCCGCTTCTAACTCAACTTAAATCATACTTTATGAATACCTAAAATTGAGTCACTTTATGAGGCTCTTTTTTTATGTGCCATTTTATCAACTATACTTAACCTTCTATTTGTACACATAAAGGGAATTATATGTACTCAATGCTAAAAGACTTATTTGATAAATATCGACCTAAACCGCTATTTACACTTGTCATTATGTTGCCTATATCAATGTGTTTTAATGTCGGTTTCGCCTACAGTAATAACCTACTGACGAGCGTGCTAACGAACATTGCTCTACCTAATAGCGCCCTACCAAGTAGTGTTCTACCCAATAATGACCTGCCTATAACAGGCGACTGGCTTTATCAATCAGCAAACCAAATGGCATTGCTGCACATTAATCCTGATACCAGTTATAGCCACGTTTTTATCAACCTCGACTCACCAAATAGCAGCTTCCACCATTGGGGACGTATCAAGCAACTGACTGATGCACTGCAGTTTATTCCCAGTGAGCTGGTATTTTACCGACAACAATCGTTACAAGCTCAGTTTGTAGCGGCACAGTCTTTAGTCACGCAGCCTGTAGAATTACCAGAAATAACCAAAACCGACTTGCTCACTCACAACCTTGTAACCCAACCGATCCAATACTCGCTGTCCGCAGCAAATACCCTACTCACTTTATCCTCTGAGTATGGTGATGTGGATATTCTCGGTCAGCAATACCAAGCACTTGAGCGCCATCACACTTTTGGATATTGGCCTAATAAATTGGCGGTTGATATCAGCTATTGTGTGATTTTTGCTAACGGCTATTACGCCCAGGTTTATAGCAGTTCAGATCAAGCTATTAACGCTGAGTTTGTGTGGGGAAAATTATTTTAAACATAAGCATTTAATACAATTTGCATACCTAGCTTACAAAGCCTTGTTAATTATCTACAAAATGGGATTTGTTACAATTTTCACACTTTAATTGATATTAATTAAAAACCAATAAAATCAATAGCATTTAATAACAAATAGTTATAAAAATGCGACTTCAAGCTAAAGTTACTTTCAAGACACTATTAGCCAAGCGGTAAACTGGTTATATTAACTAAAAATGCTGAAGGTAAAAGGGACATTTTCATGGGCCAAGAAACATCTAAAATTCTCGTTGTTGATGACGATATGCGACTGCGTTCGTTGTTAGAGCGTTATTTAATGGAGCAAGGCTACCAGGTACGCAGCGCTGCCAATGCAGATCAAATGAATAGACTACTTGAGCGTGAAAACTTTCACTTACTCGTATTAGATTTAATGTTACCAGGTGAAGATGGTTTATCTATTTGTCGCCGTTTACGTCAGCAAGAAAACCCGATCCCGATTGTGATGCTTACTGCAAAAGGCGATGAAGTCGATCGCATTATTGGCCTAGAACTAGGCGCCGATGATTACTTACCTAAACCATTTAATCCCCGTGAATTGCTTGCCCGCATTAAAGCGGTAATGCGCCGACAAATTACTGATGTACCCGGCGCCCCTGCACAGCAAGAAGAAATGATTGAGTTTGGTGAGTTTTCACTGAATTTAGCCACCCGCGAAATGTTCCATGGTGATGAAAGTATTGCACTCACTAGCGGCGAATTTGCGGTATTAAAAGTATTGGTTTCCCACCCTCGCGAGCCACTATCGCGCGACAAACTCATGAATTTAGCAAGGGGCCGTGATTATTCTGCCCTAGAGCGTTCGATTGATGTGCAAGTATCGCGTTTACGCCGATTAATAGAGAAAGATGCAGCCAACCCACGTTATATTCAAACGGTATGGGGTTTAGGCTATGTGTTCGTGCCTGACGGTTCGGCGCGTAAGTAAACCGTGCCGGAACCTGCCAAATTAGTCTTAAAGTGGTGGCAACGCCTCTTACCTCGTAACGCCTTTAGTCAAACCGTGGTATTGATTGGTAGCTTGCTGCTGATCAATCAACTGGTGTCTTACTGGTCAGTTGCTGTGTACTTTATTAAACCCAGTTATGAGCAAATTAACCAGCTTATTGCTAGGCAAATCAATATTCTATTTGTTGATGGTGTTGACGTTGGTCGTGAGCACCTGTCTATGGTTGACGCACTTAACGCTAAAGTTCGTCACGATGGCATGACAGTTTACAATCTCAAGCAAGCCCGTGAAGCAGGTTTAGACAATGCCGCTTACTATGGTTTTTTATCTGAGCAAATGTCAGGCTATTTAGGCGGTGAAGCAGAAGTGCGCTTTTCTCAAGGCGAGACGTTAAATGTTTGGATCCGCCCACCGCAAGCGCCTAAATTGTGGATAAAAGTGCCGCTGACTAGCATTAACGAATCTGACTTATCGCCACTGACATTATATTTGCTGGTTATCGGAGCACTCAGTGTCGCTGGCGGTTGGCTGTTTGCTCGCAAACAAAACAAACCCTTAAAACGATTACAAAAGGCCGCTTTTGCGGTATCAAAAGGCCAATTCCCCGACCCTTTACCCTTAAGTGGCTCAACGGAAATCGTTGAAGTGACCCATGCGTTTAATCAAATGGCGCACAGCATGAAACAACTAGAACAAGACCGCGCGTTACTGATGGCCGGAATATCTCACGATTTACGCACTCCTTTAACCAGGATTCGCCTTGCATCAGAAATGATGGTAGAAGATGACCAATATTTAAAAGACGGTATTGTCGGTGATATAGAAGACATGGACGCCATCATCACCCAATTTATTGCTTATATCCGCAATGATGAAGATGTTGCCCGTGAATTGTTTCAAGTTAATCAGTTAATTCAAGAGATAAGTCAGCAAGAAAGTCATCGTTCCGGTGTACTAGAAACAAACTTAAGCGAATGTCCAGAAATTCTTATTCACCCCGTAGCGATTAAGCGGGTACTGAGTAACCTGGTAGAAAATGCCTTTAGATACGGTAATGGCTGGGTAAAAATATCATCCTTCCAACAAGGTCGGTTTGTCGGTTTTTCAGTGGAAGATGACGGCCCTGGTATTGATGAAGCTACAGCAGAAACACTTTTTCAGCCTTTCACCCAAGGTGACAGTGCGCGTGGTAGCGTAGGTTCAGGCTTAGGCCTAGCAATCATTAAGCGTATTATCGACCGACATAATGGCAAAGTGAGTTTGGCAAATCGAGCTGATGGTGGGTTAATTGCCCGGGTTTTATTACCCAAAACATGATCAAAAGCTAACACTTAAGTACTACTTAATCCCTCTTTTTTTATAATGATATGTGCCCTCAAGATGTTAATATTAGGCAGCACATTAAGTTTACATTGAAAAAGGTTATCCAGATTATGAAATTGATGGTGTCAGTACTCAGTAGTTTACTATTGGCCAATATCTGTACCTCTGTTATGGCTGAAGAAAAGGCCTTGCCATTAGCCGCGTCGGTTATTGTCGGTCTTGAATCATATCCAGACTCAGAATATAGCTCAATGTCGCGCGGTGGTGGGTTTTCAATCATTTGGGATGATCGCCGTTACAATAATGGCCTTAAGCTAGATGAAAACTATATTCGCGCACGGGCAACTTATTACTACGAAAGAGACTCTGAAAAGTACGATGACGACCGCTATCGTAACTCTATGGATGCTAAGCTCCATTATTATCGTCCTTTTACCAGTTTTGGTGATCAGCAGCAATATATCGTCAGTGCCCACGCTCGTGTTGAAGGCCATTACAATAGCCAGCAACTAGAAGAGTTTGAAATATTAGCCATTGCTGGTTTAGGCTTAAATCGTCGTTTTACTGACGTTAACCATTACGATCTTGGCTTTGTACTTGGCGCAGGTTACAGCGAAGAAGAAAAAGATGATGATTGGCCGCGCCAAGAACTTGGCCACGGTGTTGATGTACTTGGCCACTCTGGTCTAGGTTACTTTGTTGAATGGAATAACGCCTATACCTTTAACAACAGTGGCGTACAGCTTACGGCATCTTACAGCCATTTTTCTGGTGAGTGGGCTTATGACGATAATCAATTTTATAAAGTGGATCATTTAAAATTTGGCGTCATAGTGCCGTTAGGCAACCAGAATAATTTACTGCATTTCGCAACCGAATATGTCAAGCGTGATTATGAGTTAGATTTAATAGGTTTTGATGATGTGTTGTATCGTGTCGGTGCTGAATATATTCACTATTTCTAGCTTTTAATAGTACAGTTTATACAAAAAATGGACGCTTTTAGCGTCCATTTTACTTACATAAGATTCACATAAAGTCGATTACAGGTCTGAATGTGGGCCGAACACTTCATAGTGTAACTGCCCCTCTGGCACATTCAGCGCCAATAATTGCTGTTTGACCACTTTCATAAATCCAATAGGACCACAGAAATAATATTGTGCGTTAGGTAATATGCGCTGGGCAATTTTTGCTAATTCAATAGTACCTTCAAAATCATAGTCTTCAGCAGGTAAATCTGTGGCTATTGGCTTGCGATACCACACATAACGATCTAAATGAATATTCTGTGCCACCTGATCCGAGGTACACACTTTAAAGGCATGTTGATCTCCGTCTTCACAGGCATGTACCCAAGTGATATTGCTACTGTGTAACTTTAATAGCAGTTGGTTCAACATACTCTTCATTGGCGTTAATCCCACTCCAGCAGATAACAACACCACAGGCGTATCGTTGGTGGCGGTAAGCACAAAATCCCCCGCTGGCGCGACAACGTCAATTACATCGCCCTCTTGATAATAGTCATGCAACAAATTAGACACTTTACCTGCAGACTCTCGCTTAACACTGATGCGATATGAGTCACCATTCGGTGCATCCGAAAGCGAATATTGACGAATTTCTTGATGCTCTAGTTGACTGTTATTAATTGATAAGCTGAGATATTGTCCAGGGATAAACTCAACAACCGGCAAACCATCTTCAGGTACAAGTAAGAATGAGGTGATAACTGAAGATTCAGCTTGCTTTGCTTTAATAACGAAACGACGAGTGCCTTGCCAGCCGCCTTTTTTGGCAGCTGTTTGCTGATATAACTGCGCCTCACGATTAATAAAGATATCAGCAAGAAAACCGTAAGCCTTACCCCACGCCGTTAACACTTCTTCAGTCACCGCATCGCCACCTAACTCTTTTAAGGTTGCTAATAAGTGACCACCGACGATTGCATATTGCTCTGGCTTAATTAAAAACCCCGTGTGCTTATGGGCAATACGTTCGACCGCTGAGCCTAAAGCCTCCAGGTTATCAATATTTTTAGCATAAGCGGCTACGGCATTGAACAAGGCTACTGGCTGCCCTCCTGTGTGTTGATGCGCTAAGTTAAACACATCTTTTAATTCAGGATTATGGGAAAACATACGTTGGTAAAAGTGTTGAGTTAAGGCTGGGCCTGCTGACTCTAATAACGGAATAGTGCTTTTAACAATCTCTTTTGTATGTTGATCTAACATAAATTACCCTTAACATGTATTTAATATAAACGTTTTGCAGCATGTTAAACATCTATTTGATTTAGATCAATTCTTTTTGCATTAACATTGTTTCAGGTACACCCAATACACATGCTATACAGGCCGTTAAAATAAAAAAGCACGCCATCAATGTCATGATGGCGTGCTTTTTTAGTTCATCATCACGTTAAAGTGATGAAAGGGAAACTTATAGGGCAGCTAGTACCGCTTCTGCAGTACTGACTTCAAATGACTTAGCCGCTTCAACGTTTAATACGCTAACCACGCCTTTATCAATTACCATGGCATAACGTTGTGAACGAACACCACCAAAACCTGCGGTATCCATTTCTAAACCTAACGCTTTAGTAAAGCTAGCATCACCGTCCGCAAGCATCATTAATTCTGATGCATTTTGCGCTTCGCCCCAAGCTTTCATCACGAATGCATCGTTAACTGATACACACGCAATTAAATCAACACCTTTGGCTTTAAGCTGATCCGCTAATACCACAAAACCCGGTAAATGTGCTTCTGAACACGTTGGCGTAAATGCACCTGGTACGGCAAATAAAACCACTTTTTTATCGGCGAATAGTTCAGTAACGTTATGGTTTACCATGCCGTCTTTAGTTAATTGACCTAATGTACCCGCTGGTAAAGTTTGTCCTTGAGTGATCATGTTTGTTCCTTAACGATAAGTGAAGTTGCAGCGGCATCATAGAAAGCCACTGTATAAAATAAGGTTCGATGATTGTGACTGAACATTATGACAGTTTATTGCAATAGCTCATTGCAAACGCGTATTTTGATCAGCCATGCAGTCTAACAAATAACCTCATTGTACGTCTGTAGAGATAAATTAGTCCAAACTAATTTATTCGGCTACTACGTTATCCACGCTGTTTATTGTGTTGCGTTTGGCCATGACATACTGACGACTAAGCCTTTAGGTTGGTTGGCTGCCAAATGAAGTTCACCGCCATGTAGACTAATAATGTGCTGGCAAATCGATAATCCCAAACCAGCACCTTGGGAGTCATTTTCATCCACCCGATAAAATCGCTCTTTTGCTCGTGCGATTTGCGTCTCACTCATTCCCTTACCTGAATCAGCAAACTTTAAGATAATCTTGTTATCTTGCTCAATGGCTTGAATACTGATAATCGACTCTTTAGGACTATACTTACAGGCATTTTCTATCAAATTTTTACACACTAACTCCATATAAAACTCATCAACCGTGGCAATAATAGAAGGAGAAATATCAATCTGCCATTCGTAGTCGGCGATAATAGTAATAAGCTGGTTTATCGATGCCTCAATGATGTCACTCACTCTACACTGTTGTAAATTAAGCGCCTCAATAGCATCGACTCTGGACAACAACAATAACTGTTCAACCATATGGCTCATACGATCAACACCTTGCTCAATCGCACTTAAGTGAAGTTGCGCCTGTTGTGGTTCAGTGACTAATTGTTCAACAGTGTCACCATATAAATCCCTTAAACCATTGTGGTGCAGCTTCACAATAGCTAATGGGGTTTTGAGCTCGTGGGCGGCATCAGCACTAAAACGCCTTTCCCGCTGCATTGCCTGTGATATACGGTGGATATAATCGTTTAAAGCCCGCTGCACCGGAATTAATTCAGTAGGCAGAGCAATATTGATGGGCGATAAATCCTGTGGCGCGCGCGTCAGTAAATTAGCTTCGAGGGTTTTGACTGGTTTAAATAAGTAATAAGTAATCAATAGAAACACCAACAACACGACTGGCATCACAAGGAACGGCACGGTCCAGGTATTCGACATCATCTTAGCTAACAACTCTTCGCGAACATCCTCACTTTGTGCAGTAACAATCCATATCCTATGTGTTTTGGAAAAATAGCTAAACACGTGCCACAAGGCATTATCAATGTTGCGTAACTCATACCCCTGAGCCAAACGACTTAGTGATTTCTCACCGGAGCTATCTGAATAAACTAATAATTCCCCTGACTCGCTCAACAGTTGAAAAGACATTTTGTTTTCATACATCAAGTTGGCTGTGGTCGACTGCTCTGCAAAGGTTTCAATATCGGTTTGTTGCACATGCAGTTTTATAGGCTGTTGAATAAGTTGTTTAATTTTTACGCCGGTAAACTCACTCACATAAAACAATTCCAGCACTTTGGCTGTTTGCAGCATTTGCGCATCAAATAACTCTTCTATTTGTCTACTAGCATCATCTCGGCTGAGTAAATTAGTGATAGCCACGGTAATGATAATGGCCGTTACCATAGCAACGCCCATTAGCATGCGCAGCGAGTACAGCGAGCTTAAACCCCGATTCGATTTTACCGACATTAAACAACCTCAACTAAGGTATAACCAATACCGCGCACTGTTTTGATGAGTTCGTTAGCCATTTTCTTACGTAAATGATGAATATGCACTTCAATAGAGTTACTGCCAACCTCATCCCAGCCATAGGTTAATTGTTCAAGTTGAGAGCGCGTTAACACTCGCCCTGCGGACTGAGCAAACTCAAGTAATAATTGATATTCTCGTCGCGAAAGATGAACGAGTTCACCACGAAAATGCACTTCACATTTAGAAAAGTCGATACTTAATGCACCATACTCAAATTGATTATGGTCTAGGCCATGCTGTCGCCTCACAATAGCGCGCAACCTTGCCGCTAACTCTCTCACGTCAAAAGGTTTACTTAGGTAATCATCGGCCCCCATATCTAAACAGGCCAGGCGCATATCAAAATCAGTATTAGCGGTCAGCACAATAGTCGGAATAGACACCCCGTTTTTGCGCCAACGCTTAAGTAAATCAGCGCCATCACCGTCTGGTAAGCCTAAATCAAGAATAATCACGCTAAAGTCTTCATAACCTAACGCATTCAACGCCTGTTGGTAGGTCGAAAGGTGATCAACTTGCATGCCCAATTTAGTTAAACTGAGGCACACGCCCTGCGCCAATAATGCATTGTCTTCAACCAGTAATATCCGCATGTTAATTTCGCCTTACGTTATAAACTATCTGAATACTTTAAAGTTTACTGATTGTTGTTGAAGAAAAATCTCAGCATCTTTACCCTGCAACATGGCCATTGTCGCTAACATGCCCGCTGTAACGCAATTAGGCCCCAACACAGTGACTGACCGAGGCGCATCAAGCACGGGGTAACCTGTGCCTGGATTAATAATATGCCCATAACGACGCCCATTCACCTCAATGAATCGCCGCGTATCGCCGCTGGTTGCTAAAGCACCCTGATGAACACTTAATAAGGCGGCTGCATTATCTAATGCATCGGGGTTTTCAATCCCAATTTGCCATGGGTCGCCTACTTTGGGCACTAAGCAGCTAATATCGCCGCCAAAGTTAACTAATACAGAAATACTAGGCCATTTTTCTGCTAATAAATAAGCCACTTTATCGACGGCGTATTCTTTACCTATGCCGCCAAAATCAAGATTCATTTGCGCTGGCATAGTGATTTGTTGTTCATCAAACTTCACCGCAGAAAAGTTTACCTGTTCTTTTGCCAGCATAATATCGGCATCGGCGGGCACTTTAGCGCCGGCATCAAAACGCCACAAACGCATTAATGGGCCCGCGCTAATATCAAAATCACCATCACTTAATTGGTAGCATTGCTGGGCAAACGTTAGCAATTGTAGGGTTTCTGTATCGATAGGGATAGCAGCACCTTGGGCATTATTTATCTGCCATAGGGGGTTATGACTTAAAAAGCGGCTATATTTTTGCTCTATGCGAATGGCTTCCTTGTGGGCAATATCCAACATAGCTTGGGCTATATCGGCGTTATCTGTTGCCATTAATAGCTCACAAGGGCTTGCCATAGCGCGAAAACACCCTAAAAAGCCCCAACTGCGACTCTGTAAAGTCGCTGAAGGGGTTTGATTGGCATCATAAGTCTGATTAGCACTCAAATTGGCACCGCTCATTAGCGCATTGTCCACAAACACATTATGTGTTCATCTTAAAACGAATAACTCACTTGTGCCACAATCGCTTTCACCGCAGGGAATTGTTCAAATTGATTCAACTGCCCAATTAACTCAGTGCCATTATTTTCTGGGTTTTGCTGGTAGTACTCTAAACGGTAGCTTAATTCATGTCCGCCAGATAACCGTTGACCAAACTTTAATCCCACCGTATACGCGGTCATATTACCAATACGATAATCTGCGCTGGCAAATTCAGGTAACGGCTCATCCGCCAACAAAAATGGCTGATAAAAGTTTGCTGCTTGTTGTTGGTAGTAACGTAGGTGTATCTGAGCATAAATACTCGGGCTCAAATAATAACGATAATGGGTTTCCAAGGTATGTGATGAAATATCCCAATCATCGGTACTGTAGCGATAAGAAAAATCAACTACACCAGAATCTAACGCGCCTTTGGTCATTAAAAACACACTGTGTTTTAAGCGATCTTCAGGGCGATTCTCATATAGGTACGCCTGTGCGGTACCGCTGTTATCCACTTGAGATAACACCTTATATGGGTCGCTCATGTAACCCGACACATTCGAAATACCATAGTTAGCTTGCATTAACCAAAAGCGATTAATATTTTGGGTTACCCCAAGCATTAGGTCAATCGTTTGCTTGTCATCGGTACCCGATTGACGCGTGTCATCAAATGCCGCTTGAAACGCGGCTTCGGTATCATATTTAGATCTCAGTGCCATTTCAGATAACGCCACAGGTCTGCCACCTACGGCATCAATGGTATCTTGGGTAAACGCCCCTGATAACGCCACTATTGTGTTGTTTTTATTAAAGCTACGCTCAAGACCCGCATTTAAACCTAACGATAAATAGTCAAATTCGGTTGAGCCATTCAAGCCCACGTTTAAGGTCCAATCTGGATTAAGTACTTCCATCCAGTTCGCGCTTAATTGCACGCGCGTATCGTGGAAAGTGTCATCAAGCGGCGTTTCACCAGGGGTAACGGTATATTCACCATTACCAGAAGGGCGAGTAAAGGTTTGGCTACTGTCCTGCGCCACCGCACCTGACGCCGATGCACCCGTTAAACTATCCACTACCAGCTTCATGTCTAATAATGAGCTATCGCCAAACGATTTCTGCACATTGCCGATCACTTCAGCGGCTTGCACTCTATCTTGCTCGCCGTAATACATAATGGCGGCATCTACTTTCCAATCGTCTGATTTTACGGTGTCATTAAGGTCTGTCGCTTGAGCACTAGGGTTAATTAAGCTGCAACTCGCCATGGCTATGGCGCCTGCTATATTGCGTTTTTGAGTTAATTGCATCCGCAACCTCCGCCCGCTAATGAGCGGCCACCACTGGTGCCTTCTTTACTAAAATAAATATGATCATCTAAGGCCATATCAAGCTTTTCACTGTCTAGAGCCATATCAGCTCTTGCAAGTTGATCTTTTTCCCAGGGCTCAACACCTAAGGTTGAGCAAGCCGATAAACCGGTTAAAATAACAATAGCGAGTCCAGCTTTAATATTGAATCGAATCAAATTGTTTTTCATAAACTACTCCACCAACAACTGTTGAATTTCTTGCTCATACAGGGCTTTTTTATCATCATAAAAACCCACATGCTTTTGCACTAATTCGCCCTGGCGATTGAACAAAAAGCTGCTCGGCATGCCTTGTAAATCAAATGATCTCGCCACATCGCCTTCGGGGTTGTAACGCACAGGAAAACTCGCGGGTAACTTTGTTAAAAACTGCGCAGCAAGCTCAGGTTCAACATCTAAATTAATCGCCACCACAGCTAAACCTTTGGCGGCATATTTGGCGTGCATCTCGTTCATCCAAGGGAAAGATTTGCGGCAAGGTCCACACCAGGACGACCAAAAGTCGACATACACCACTTTGCCCGCAAACTCTGACAGGTTAACGGTTTCACCCTTAACATTTTGCACAGCATAATTTAATGCGGGCGCAGCAATGCTTGAATGTGCAAACGTCATCACCCACAAAGCGCTACAGCATAAGCACAATGCATTGATGGTTTTTCGAAAAGACAGTAACGAAATTTGATTATGGATGGCTGGCATGATTAATCCTTATAAACCCTATATTGGCAATCTATCGGGCCAATCTTAAGGCTTTCTTAAGGAAAAATGATAAGTGTTTATTTTGTAAAATCAGTCAGTAGCATAAAGTGATATGCCAGCATCATTATGCTTAATTCGGGCGATTTAAGCAGATAAATATCATTCAGTTTGCAAGGTTAGCAACAGGCATAAGCAATGATATAATGCCGTCATTAGCGACATTTTATAAAAGGTTCACATCATGGCACGCACTGCTAGCGCATTACACATTTTGGTCAAACACAAAGAGTTGGCCGATGACATTATGACTAAACTTAAAAAAGGCGCTAAATTTGATGTGCTTGCAAAGCAACACTCTAGCTGTCCATCGGGTAAAAAAGGCGGCAGTTTAGGTGAGTTTAAACAAGGCCAAATGGTACCGCCTTTTGATAAAGTTTGTTTTAGTGGCGAGCTCATCACGCCGCATTTAGTCAAAACAAAGTTTGGTTGGCATGTGGTAAAAGTGCTTTACCGGACCTAAGAGTGAACATAAGAGTTCGCGTATGAGTAAGCGACCATGATTTACTGATTGTTGCGCTAAAACAGATCAGGGCTAACTAAGTGTTGCGTTAAAGTTTGTTGGCCATTTTAAACAAATCAACCTAGTAGTGCTTCACCCACAGCAGATTTAGACCGCAGGTTCCTTTTCGTATTTACAAACTCCGTTTGGATTAACAAATGTCACGGTAACAGGGATGTATAGGATATACGAATGACGCGATCACATGGATGTGAAATAGCCACCTTATGTGACACGCTGCCAGTACGTCCCTGTAAGCTCAACGATCGCATCACTGCCATCGACGGTCACAGCCGCACTTACACCTAATATTCTATTTCTTCGATTTGACTTCATTGGGAATTTAGTGGGGTCAGGGTAAACATTCCTATTCACTAGACGCATTATTTTAGTAGGGCTGGTAAACCTTTTCAAAAAAACCTCCTAAGCCACTTTCATATAAAAATGTTTTAAGCCCAATGGTGCCTCGAAAACCTATCCCCAAAACGCTAACTAACCATCGTTTTCACCCTAAACGGCTGATAAAAATACAGATATCGTATTGCCACATAGGCCACTACCACGGTTGCGATGACTAGTTCTAACTGCGCTAATCGGCGTACTTGATCAATATAATCCACTGCTATATTGGTCGTTTCCATCCAGGTGACCATTTTGAATAATGCGGTAGACCCTATCACCATAGGGAAAGTAAACGCTGCGTAGCCGGGGCTAAAGGGCAGGGTAAGTAATTTAATAAAGGCCAGGTAGATAACGCTGGTCATCAACACTGCTATGCCAAATAGTAAGGCGATAATGATAGGTGATGGCGTAGCCGATACGGTTAAATATCCTGCTAATGACAAACTGGCGGGGGCGGCTAACACGGCCAAAGTTGGTTTGGCCGCATCGGGCACTTCATGGCTAAACAGCAAACGATAGATCATCAGCGGTAACATCACAGCATAGGTCGCCATACCAAAGATTAAAGCGATATGGGCGATTAAAGCCAGTTGTGGGGTGCCCGAAAATGATACGCCGGCAACGATAATCCCTACGGGCGGGATAAACCAACTGGGCACCATGTGGTGTAGTTGAAATGCTTTTGCTCTGTGATATAAAAAGCTTATTAAAAATACCAAATGTAAGCCTACCGCAAACAACCATAACGCATCGCCTGCCAGTAAATAAAACTGCCCTACCGAGTTAGACACCACCATAGTCGCCATGGCGAATGTGGGAACCACACTGCCAATCACGGGATGAGCTAAATCCTCTTTCAATGTATGTGATAACAGTAAAAATTTTATGGCTAACACCATGAGTAACACGCTCGCAATGGCGGCACCGATGAGTTGACCATAACCATTTAAATTGGCGAAGTTTTCCCAACACCAGCCTAAACTGGCAATACCCAAAGCTAAACCGGCCATGGGCGTTGGCGCGGTGATTAATTTACCTTTAGCCATGTTGATCATACTGAACTCTCACTATTTCGATGAACGCGTTGATTTGTTTCTTAATGCGATGTTACGCTTGCTAATTGTTTATATATATCCAATTATTAATGACGTGCGTTAAGAAATACTGAACGATATACTAGAGTATAAAAATAAATTAACACTCGGTTCATCAATGGCGGCGTTGATGATAACGATAAACGCGAGGATGGTATCACTATGGCCATGCACATATCTTTGAAGCAGCTCAATGTATTTCATGCTATTACGCAACACAAAACCTTAACGGCTGCAGCAGAACAACTTTGCTTGTCTAAAGCCGCTATTAGCATGGCGTTGGCAGAACTTGAAAAACAACTGTCTCATCCATTATTTGATCGGGTAAACAATCGGCTTATTCTTAATCAAGAAGGGCAACAGCTATTACCCTTGGCAGACGAATTACTTAATCGCGCCCTGCAGATCACGCATCTTTTTAGCGATAATCCAGCCTTGTACGGCAAGCTCAGGCTGGGCAGTAGCGATACCATAGGCAATCATATTAGCCCGTATTTACTTAGCCAATTTCGGCAACAACATCAGCATTTATCGCAAAGCTTATTTATTTCAAACTCTGCCACTATTTGCCAAAAGTTAGTTGATTTTGAGCTAGATATTGCCCTTATCGAAAGTCAAACCCATCATCCAGATTTGATTTCAATCCCTTTCAGTCACGATGAAATGTGCATTATTAGCGCCATCGATCACCCACTAGCTAAGCAAAAAACGCTGACAATAACGGACTTAGAACATAGCGATTGGGTGTTAAGGGAGCCCGGCTCAGGCTCACGCGAGGTTTTTATTAATACTCTGGCACCGAAACTTAACCATTGGCAGCTCGCCTTCGAGATCAACACCACTGAGGCATTGATTAGCAGTGTTTCAGCAGGGCTGGGATTAGGCTGTTTATCCACGTTGGCGGCACAATATGCCATAAAAAGTGGTCGAGTTAGCCAACTGACTCTGCCTATTAGCATGCCACGCCGCTTTTGGTTTTTAATCCATAAAGACAAATATCAAAACCCACTGCTTAAAAGCTTTATGGCTTTTTGTCAGCAATGGCAAGCTACAGGACCAAACTAAACCCCATAAAAAAACCGCTCAATGAGCGGTTTTTATTGCAGAGTAAGTTAATCAGTATTTACTTACTATCATGACCATGGTGACGGTCATTGTGTGCTGGCTTGGCGACATCTTGCATGTAGATAGCGCGATTAGCTTCGATCACTTTATCTGACGGTAGTGGCACAATCTCGAATGCCGAGTCAAATTCTGTCATCACTTTAGCTAAGGTTTCTAAGAAAGACGCATCACCTTTAATGTTAGCCGCTTTACTTGCAAGCAAGTCTTTAACCGTTGTTTGCTTAAGGTTCAGCTTAACGATGTCAGATTGATTAATAGTCAAAGTCGCTGTTGCTGTGTCTTTTACTTTATCAATTTTAGCGTTGCTTAAGTTACCGTTCGAAAGCTCAACCACGTAGATTTCTTTGGTATCTGGAAGGACTAAGTTAACTTCAAAGGCATATTCTTGCGCTTTAATTGAATCCACTTTAATCGCTAAGTAATCCAGTAACGACCCGACTGGCATTTCAGCAATAATATCTGCTGATGCTGATTTAAGCGCACCCGCTTGACGACCAATACGCAGCTCCTGTGCCCCTGAAAGGTACACGTTTCTCCAACCTGCGCCTTCCGATTGATAACCTAACTGTTCATAAGTATCAGCCAGTAGCGAACGGGCATCGTTGTTACTTGGGTTACTAACAACCACTTTGTTTAATGCTGTTGCCACAAAGTTATATTCACCCTTGGCAAAATCGGCTTTAGCATGTTTCAGCACGGCTTTTTCACCTCCCATGTATTCAACAAACTTAGCCGCTTCCGCTTTTGTTGGTAATGGATTTAGATTAGCAGGGTTCATGTCAAAGTAACCCAGGTACATGTTATATACGGCGCGTGCATTGTGCGAGTAAGTGCCATGGTAACCATTGGTGTGCCATGCATCTTTAATTGATTGCGGTAATACTTTTTGGATTTCCCAACCAATATCTTGCAATACCACGCCATTATTAGCCAAACGTAATGACTGGTTATGGACAAAACCATAGTTGTCACGCTGAAGTTTTAAGAAATCATTAATATCATTGTTGCTCCACACTGGTGAGCTGTGCGCCGAGAATAAAAACTCTGCTTCACCGCCCCATTCTTGGATCATGTTATTGATTTCTTTCGACCACTTAAGCGCATCACGTACTTTAGCGCCGCGTAAGGTATACACATTGTGCATGCCTTTGTAGGTCACTTCCGCTGCCCAAATCGTCTTCATGCTGGGGATATAAGCTACGGCTTCTGATACGGCTTCAGTGCCTGATGCATCCATAAACACCACTTCTAAGCCGTCAATCACTACCGTTTCGAATTTACCCTTTAAGTTTGTTTCGTGGTGTGGCAGCACATAGGTGATCTCGCCTTTAGCAATACCGTTTGATAAGGCGGCATCAACAATAGTAGTTTCTGATGGCACCATAGTCGCACCGTATTGATAAGACGTGCGGCGAGACATGGCATTACCCGCTAGTACGTTTTCATCAACCATCTCTTTGGTGATATTAGCTGAACCGTAGACTTTTACGTTAGGAAACATATCTTGTATTCCACGAGAACCCCCAAAGTGATCCGCATGTGAGTGCGAATAAACCATAGCGACAACAGGATCATTATTACCAAAAGGCAAGTTTTTAAGGGCGAAGGCTAACGAGGCTTTAGCTGATTCACGTGTGGTTAGCGGGTCAAATACAATCCAACCATTATCGGTACGCACTAAGCTCATGTTGGCTAAGTCAGTACCACGAATTTGGAAAATATTATCGTTCACCTGATACAAGCCATAGGCTTCATTATTCATCTGCGCCTGACGATAAAGCGATGGATTAATAGTATCTGGTGTTTTATCACCGATAAATTCATAGGCATCGGCTAATAGTGCCGCGGTTGCTGCATCAAGCGGGGCAATCAAGTTGGCACGGCCTTCTTGAAACGATTTAGTATCGTCAAACTTTAACCCCTTAGCAAACTCAGTATTGTATGCTTTGGTCGCCTGAGTTGCGGGCTTACCTTGATACATAAATGAGGTTGTTAATGCATGTTCATCCTGGCCAGCAGCGTGGTCATGTGCCACAGCTGAATAGCTAAAAGACAAGCTTGAAATAACGATTGAAGCAATAACTGACTTGTTCATAATTAATCACCCATATTGAGGTTGCTACTTGATGCCAAGCGAATAATCAAAGCGCTCGCTGACTTAATTGCGTTCATCATAAACTGTTAACAATTTAGATAAACAAAGGTAACTATGGTTTATTATTAAGTTATACTTATGAATTAACGCACGCAGCCATGGTGAAAACTTATGTCAAACAAGATTGATTTGAATCTCTATAGAGTGTTTTCGCAGGTATACCATCACCAATCGATCACCCTAGCGGCTGAACAGCTTGGCGTGACTCAAGCGGCGGTCAGTGGCTCGATTAAGCGGTTATCAAAGTTATGCGGCCAAGACTTATTTATTCGTAATGGGCGCGGTATTATCGCCACCCTATACGCACATCAACTGATGGAGCAACTACTGCCTTCACTTGAAGTGTTAGAAGGGTTAGTTGAAGATACTAAGGTATTTGATAGCAAAAGTTCTCGTCAGCAATTCACTGTTTTAGCCTTCGAATCCATCACAGATCAATTGCTACCGCATACTTTGCATTTGCAAAAGCTAGGCAATCCGTTAATCACCTTTAAAGATCAAAATACCAATGAAACACAAATCAATGAGGCACTATTTTCTCAACAAGCCGACCTCGCCATTGATATTACCGATAGCCGCGATAACACCTTAATTTACCAACCCCTAGCCACTGATGAAATTGTATTGATTTGCCGCCATAATCATCCGCGCATTAATGGCAGTGTCAGTACTGAGCAATTTTTTTCTGAGCAACACATTAAGCTCAATCTCACCCGCGCAAATACCTCGATTGTTGATTTTTATGCCGAGAATAATCTGTCTACCCGAAAAGTGGTGGCTGAGTGCAACTCGTTACTCTCGTTAATTTCTTTGGTCGCTCAAAGTGATTGTATTGGCGCCTGTAGCAAATCATTAGCCCATAAATACCAGCAGGCTTTTAATATTCAAATTATTGACATGCCGGTTAACATTAAACCGGTACAATTATCGTTAATTTGGCATAGACGACAGCGTAATAATCCTGCGCATAAATGGTTGCGCGACACCATCACTGAAATATACCGGCATCATATTGGTCTAACGCAATGATGTTTAATCAATGGGCGACAAACAGCTCACTGTTGAATAACAAAAAAAAGCCTCGCATTGCGAGGCTAATTTATTTCACCTTAACTCGAGTTAAAAGTGACGGTGAGGTTATTTAGTCAGACTATTTTTTGGTTTCAGGATAAAGGGTGTTCCACCACTCTGGTTCACCTTTAAGCTGTAAGTCAAACCATGCCATTGTGGTGTCCCACCAATCAAAACGTATATTACGCGCATTAATATGGTGGTCTTGACCGGCAAACTCGACTAATTCTACGTCTTTGTTTAATAACTTAAGCGCAGTATACATGTAATGACTTTCGCCAACAGGGACGTTGGTATCGGCATCACCATGGATCAGTAATAGCGGCGTGGTAATTTTATCTGCATGATACAGCGGGCTTTGGTCTACGTATAACTCACGGTTATTCCATGGGAAACTACCTCGACTCGCCACACCAGAGTAACCATAACCCCACCAGCCATGTCCCCAGTATGAAGACAGGTTACTGATCCCAGCGTGAGACATAGACGCGGCAAAAATATCCGTTTGGGTAGCTAAATACATGGTCATAAAGCCGCCATAGGACGCACCCATATTGCCGACTTTTTTAGGGTCAACGGCGGTATAAGCTTTTAAGAATGCTTGGGTTCCCTCAATAATGTCATCTGCACTGTGTTTACCCCAGGCATTAACATGGCGGCCACTGAATGCTTGTCCATAACCGGTTGAGCCGTTTGGCTGTAATACATAAACTACGTAGCCTTGTGCAGCCCATAAATTAAATGGCCAGCGTCCTGTAAAATTACGGCCTACAGGTGAGGTGCCGCCGTAGTAATATACTAATGCAGGATACTTTTTATTAGCATCATAATCAACAGGTAAATACACGCGCCCATCAATCGATTGACCTTGTTTATTGGTAAAGTCAAAATCTTCAATTTTGCCTAAACGTGTGGTCGCATAACGGGTGACTTTGCTATCAAACAGCATCACTTTTCGGTTGGATTTGATATTCATCACATACGCTTGTTGCGGCACTGTTGCCGATGTTCCGGCATAAACAATGGTGGGTAAAGCTTGGTCGATAGCAATACCAAAACTGTCCACCATCTCAACGCCAGTGTCGATTTTACTGAACTTGTTTTGGCTTTTATCAAAGAAGTATAACGGCGAAAAATCACCCTCGATGACAGATAAAATTAAGTCTCTTCCCGCAACCGCTGTCATGCTAGTAATAGCAGGATCAAACTCTTTGCTTAGGGCTGTGATTTGTTCGTTTTTAGTTTCACGCCAATATAATTGACCATCATAATCATTGACTTCCATAGCAGGATCTTGCTTGCCTAGGCCATCCATAAAGTTAGGGCCGGCCAAAATAAACATGCCATTTTCGCCATACAAGGCACTACCAAAGGTGCGATATTCGCCAATTAAGATTTCAGTTAATGTAGCAATATCCAACTCAACCAGTTGCGACAGGCCATGAGCAGGTTGGGCATAGTCGACTACTGAACGGGTCAATAACAGCTTACCTAAGCTGACATCGCTGTCTAACAAGTCGCTGCTTTGCTTAGACTCTGTTAATTGTCTCATTGCGCCTGATACCACATCTAACTGATAAATTTGGCTGTTATTACGCCAATAACTCCAGCGGTCTTCCAGTGCTTGGTAGCGCTTTGAGGTAGCCTTGTCGTCGGCTTTAAAGGTTTTTTGCCAACTAAATAACAAGGTACTGCCATACCACTGCAAACTAGAGATATTTTCAACGTTATCCGCAGCCACTTTTAATGATAAATCCGCTAAATCTAACAGTACAATTTGCTTTCCAGTAACATAAGCTAACTGTTTGCTATCTGATGAAAATGCGCTGCTTTGCGGCGAGCTGTCTTGCCAACGATAAAGCACTTGGTTGCCAGCAACGTCACGTAACTCGGTAACCGAGATGGCCTTATCGCCCTCACTAGGGGAATATTCAACCGTTGATTGCAGTAGGTATTTGCCATTAGGCGATAATTGCATACTGCTAATCGTTTTGGCATCAAACAACTGCTGAGCAGATACGCGCTGGGTGTCCTGTTTTACAAAACTCAGTACATCAACCTCACTGTTACCCTGCCAATCTAAACTGAAAGGCACATCAGCTTGTTGGCCATCAGCCAAAACAATCAGTTGATAATCACCATTGGCTAATGCAAGCGGCACTTCATCAGCTGATTTAACAAGTTGACCATTTAAATACACTTGCGGGTTTTTAAGCCCTTTTATGTTAAGTGTGCCTTGGGTAAATCGCTGGGTTGATAGCGGAAGTTGATACGCTAACCAGCCCTCACCTTCCGCTTTTTCTACCGCTGACTGCCAAGTTAATGGCTGATTAAAAACTAAAATAGGCTGAGTGGAATCGGGTTGGGTTAACTTTGCCACAAGGTTGGCACGTAACGCATCTGCATGAGCACTTTTAGATAACGGCGCTGCACTTTTTTGGCTAACTGGGCCTAGGCGCTGAATATGGTTAAGGTCGATTTCGGCGCTATACACCATGCCCGCAACTGCTAAGGCTAAACTGGTCAAAACCAGTGTAAAAGCTTTCATGGAAAGTCCTTTTTTAAGTTATTTTTATAAACTGAAATGTTGAAAAAATAAGGTGTGCTAAGTCATATAATTGTTACATTTTGACAAAAGTGGCTTAAAAATGCATCTGTTTTCGGGCTTAAGCCAAACATAGATTTGCAAGGTGATGTAAATCCCCCCTAATGCCGTCCTAAATCATCTTGTCTAAGCGACGAAGTACAAAGTACCATTGGCCATTTAAGACAATATCATCACGTCAATTTCAGCATAAAACACTGTTAAAAAGACAAAAACCATTTTTTAAACCGCTCACCTTAAGCCAATTTTAAAAATGATGATTTAAAATAACGAGCCGGTATAACTAGCTTATAGATAAAGTGCTTATTGAGTGACTATATCGGCCTCTTATTAGTGTGTTTTGTCATACTGATTATCGATAACTAAGGAAATGTATGGAACTGCTTACAACGTTGTTTATTGGCTACCCCGTTTGGGTATGGGCGATGTTTTTTACTTTTGTCGTTGGCTTATTAGCCTTTGATTTAGGTGTATTACATAAAGAACAACATGAAATATCTGTCGCAGAAAGCCTTAAGCTTTCTGCGTTCTACATTACGATGGGCTTGCTGTTTGGTGCGTGGTTATGGTGGTACAAAGGTTCTACCGCCGGTATGGAATACCTGACGGGCTATTTAATTGAAAAGTCGCTTTCAATGGACAACGTTTTTGTTATTGCGCTTATTTTTAGCAGCTTAGGCATTCCGCGGATATACCAACATCGAGTGTTATTCTGGGGCATCTTAGGCGTTATTGTGCTGCGCGCTATCATGATTGGTCTTGGCGCTGTGCTAGTGGCTAAATACCAGGGCATATTAGTATTGTTTGGTTTGTTCCTTATTTTCACCGGTATCAAAATGCTGTTCTCTGATGATGAACACAGCAGTCTTGAAGATAATAAGTTTTACAAGTGGCTGAGAAGCAAGATGCGCTTTACACCCGGGCTACACCAACAAAAATTTTGGGTGCGCGGTGAAGACCATCAACTCAGTAAAGGGTGGTGGGCTACGCCATTGTTTCTAGCGCTAATTTTAGTTGAAACAGCAGATTTGGTCTTTGCGGTAGACAGTATTCCGGCTATTTTTGCGATAACGCAAGATCCCTTTATTATTTATACCTCAAATATTTTCGCCATTTTAGGGCTGCGTGCGTTGTACTTTGCCTTAGCGGCAATGGTGCATCGATTCCACTACTTAAAATACGCTTTGTCTGTGGTATTGGTATTTATCGGCGTCAAAGTCGGGTTGGTTTATTTTAACCAAACAGGCTTAATCGACTTTAAAATCCCGACCGCGCTGTCTTTAGGTGTGACCTTTGGTTTACTTTTGGCAGGCGTGTTGTATTCATTGTGGAAAACCCGAGATCAATCGCCAACCTAGGTGTTCAGTTTTAACCTTTCTACTGTGACAGTAAAAAGCCCTCAATCATATTGAGGGCTTTTTTATTCATCTCTTAGCTCAAGCTGACGTTACTTGGCCATCTTACGACCGTATATCAGTAAATATATCGCCGGAATAACAAACAATGACAGTAACGGTGCGGTCACCATACCACCGACCATAGGGGCGGCGATTTTTTGCATCACTTCATTACCAGTACCGCTACCCCACATAATGGGCAGCAAACCAAAGAAGATAGTGGCTACCGTCATGGCTTTAGGGCGAATACGCATTACCGCACCATGAATTAACGCTTCGGTTAAGTCAGAGCGATGATTGTATTGCCCTGCTGCTTGGCGATCTTTAATACTGTTATTCAAATACACTTGCATCACTACCCCAAACTCAGCGGCAACACCTGCTAGGGCAATCATCCCGACCGACACAGCGACCGAGAAATTGAAGTCCAGCAAGTATAATAACCATGCACTGCCCACCAATGAGAATGGCAGGCTTAACATGATCACCGACGCTTGAATAAATGAGCTAAATGTCATCATCAACAAGATGAAAATCACCATTAACATCAGTGGAATAACTAACTTCATTTTAGCCTCAACTCGCTGCATGTACTCATATTGGCCAGCAAAGGTGTAACTGTAACGAGGCGGCAGAGTGATTTGTTCATCCAACGCAGTACGTGCCATTTTGATGTATTCGCCAATGGAGATGTCTTGTAAATCAACAAACACCCAACTGATTAAACGGCCATTTTCACTGGCTAACATAGGCGCGCCATCACTGATGGTAATGCTGGCTAAATTACCCAAAGGCACATATTTACCCGTTTTGGTAAGTACTGGTAAGTCTTTGAGTTTTTCTATGTTGTCACGTAGCTCACGTGGGTAGCGAATGATAATAGGATAGCGCTCTTGCCCTTGTATCGACTGGCCAACTTGCATGCCACCAATGGCCATTTGCACCACATCTTGAATATCTTTTAAGGTCATACCGTAACGGGCTGCATTTTTAAGATCGGGTTCGATATCAATATAACGGCCACCACTGGTGCGCTGCGCAAAAGCAGAAGTGGTACCTGGCAACTTGCTCACTACAGCTTCAATTTCAGCACCTATCCGTTGTAGCTCATTAATGTCTGCACCGGATATTTTTATTCCCACGGGGGTTCTTACCCCAGTGGATAACATATCAATACGGGTTTTAATCGGCTGCACCCATGCATTGGTAATACCGGGCACTTTTACGGTTTTTTGCAGTTCACTAATAATGCCTTCCAGTGTCATACCTTCACGCCAGGTATCACGTGGATTCAACATAATTGTGGTTTCAAGCATGGTCAGCGGTGCGGGATCGGTCGCTGTAATAGCGCGGCCAACCTTACCAAATACTCTTTTCACTTCAGGAATGGTTTTAATCAGGCGATCGGTTTGCTGCAATATTTCCGCCGCTTTCCCTGAGCTAACGCTCGGCAAGGTGGTAGGCATATACAATAAATCGCCTTCTTCGAGTGACGGCATAAACTCGCTGCCCATTTTAGTCATAGGGTATATCGCACTGCCAAGTGCCATAATAGCGACTAATATAGTCATTTTAGGAAAGCGCAGTACCACGCGTAACAGCGGTTCATACATGGCAATTAATATGCGACTTAGCGGGTTTTTCTTTTCTGCGGGAATTTTTCCGCGTACAAGATAACCCATTAATACCGGAATTAAGGTAATAGCCAAAATAGCCGATGCCGCCATAGCAAAGGTTTTAGTAAAGGCTAACGGATGAAATAATCGCCCTTCTTGAGCTTCAAGCGCGAACACAGGCACAAAGCTCAAGGTAATAATCAATAAGCTAAAAAACAGTGCCGGCCCGACTTCAACCGACGATTGTCGCACTAACTCCCAATGGGCTTCACCCGTTGGCGCTTCGCCATCATGTTGGTCGCGGTAATGCTCAAGGTGTTTATGGAGGTTTTCGACCATCACAATGGCGGCGTCCACCACAGCACCAATCGCAATTGCAATCCCGCCTAAACTCATAATGTTGGCATTGACACCAATCATGTTCATCACAATAAAACTGACTAAAATTGAAATCGGTAATGAAATGATCGCCACTAAGGTTGAGCGGGCATGCAGTAAGAAAATAAGGCAGATAAAACCAACCACCAGCATTTCTTCTAGCACTTTACGCTTGAGGTTATCCACCGAATTTAAGATAAGCTCCGAGCGATCATAGGTAATCACTAGCTCAACGCCATCGGGCAAACCATTTTCAATTTCAGCTAATTTTGTTTTAACGTTGTTGATGGTTGCGAGGGCATTTTCACCATAACGCATCACCACAATGCCACCAACGACTTCGCCCTGACCATCAAGCTCGGCAATACCTCTTCGAGCCGCGGGGCCAGTACGCAGTTGCGCCACATCTTTCATCAATACTGGCGTGCCCGACTCTGCCACAATACCTAAAGGGATTTCGGCAAAGTCTTCTAAAGTTTGGCGATAACCCGACGAGCTGATCATGTACTCAGCTTCGGCCATTTCAATCACCGAGCCACCGGTAGAACTATTAGAGTTATCCAGCGCATTCCTCACCGTCATCAAATCAATTTGATACAGCGCCAGTTTGTGTGGGTCGACAATAATTTGATACGCCTGCTCCATGCCGCCAATAGTGGCGATCTCTGAAACACCTTCAACGCTTTGCAATTCTAATTTTAAAAACCAGTCCTGCAGTGATCGAAGCTGAGCTAAATCATGCTTACCTTTACGGTCAACAAGGGCGTATTGAAACACCCAGCCCACGCCAGATGCGTCAGGCCCTAATGAAGGGATGACATTAGGGGGCAATTGCCCCTGGGTTTGCGATAAATATTCTAAAACCCGTGATCTGGCCCAATAAATATCTGTGCCATCTTCAAAAATAATGTACACATAGGAATCGCCAAACATCGAAAAGCCACGCACGGTTTTCGCGCCAGGCACGGCTAGCATCGCCGTCGACAAGGGGTAGGTAATTTGGTCTTCAACTAACTGCGGTGTTTGGCCTGGATATGAGGTTTTTACAATCACCTGCACATCAGATAAATCAGGTAAAGCGTCTAAAGGCGTCATCCGCATGGCTTGATAGCCAATTAATGCGATAACCACGGTCATTAACAACACCATGGCTCGCTGCTTAATCGACGCACTAATTATTTTTTCTAACATAGTGAGCTCCGATTAATGATTTGCGTGTGGATCAGGCGCAGCACTATTGCTGCCACTTAATCGCTGCAAACTACCCTGAATACTGGCTTCTGAATCAAGCAAGAATTGCCCCGACACAATCACTTTATCGCCAGCCTTTAAGCCTTCGGTGATTTCAGCTTTACCCTGGGCAATCATGCCAACTTTAACGGGTACAGACGCAAATTGGTTATCACTGCGTTGCACCACAACACGGTTTTCACGCCCGGTAAGAATTAACGCCTCGGTTGGAATGGCTAATACTCCCCGGTTTGGACCACCAAACAGTTTTACATCCACTAAGGTGCCTGGTTTTAATTGCTGATTCGGGTTATCTAAGCGAATTCTCACCCGCATTGCCCGTGTCACTGGGTCTAGCTCTGGGTAGATGTAATCTATGCTTGATTCAATATCAAATAGACCTTGCGCCGCCGAGGTCACCTCTACTGCACGGCCTTGTTGCAACCAGCTTTGTTCATTTTCAAATACGCCGGCAATCACCCACACGCTGCTTAAATCAACAATTTCAAACAGGGTATCACCCGGTTGCACGTACATGCCATGACGCACAGTAAGCCGGCTAATCAGTCCATCTTGCTCGGCATAAAATGGCACGCGATAAAGGGTGTCACCGGTGCGCTCTAATTGCTGAATCGACGCCGAACTCACCCCTAATAACTCAAGGCGTAGGCGAGCTTTTTTCAACAATAACGCACCACGGTTTTTATCCTGCTTAAGGTAATCTCTGGCTTGCATGTAATCATCTTGAGCATTTATCAGCTCAGGTGAATACAGCTCATACAATAATTGGCCTTTTTTTACTTGCTGGCCAACCGTATGCACCTTAAGGGTTTCTATCCAGCCGGTCACTCGGGTATGCACATGGCCAATCATATTTTCATTGTATTCTACCGTACCTATGGTTTTAACTAGCTTCCACAGGGTGCCCTCGGTAACGGTTTCACTGCGCATGCCTAACGCCTGCTGCATGCCTCCAGAAACGCCAACAACCACTTCCTCACCCACTTCACCTAGGGTGACTTTTTCTAAATTCATGCCACAAATTGGGCAGGTACCTGGAGCATCAGACACCACATGCGGGTGCATGGGACAAACATATTTGATGTTCGCGTCATCAGCGCTGTTTTTAGTCGGTAATAGTGCTGGTTTTGATTGATTAAAAACCTTGTCAGCGGCAGTGTTAGTGCTATTTACAGCATCCATTGGCTGTGCGGGATGAGCATGTCCTGCATGTTCATCCTCGGAAGCAAATGTCACTGATGGCATCAGCAAGCTTGTGGTTAGCATTAAAACAAACGTAAATACGCTTTTACAGGGGGATATTTTCATACAGACCTCGAACGATTTAACACTCGTAAGTGTTAAAACTCGTTTAAAAAGAAACAGTAAAATTTGCTGCTAACATGGGCGATATACCATAAATGCGCAGCTAAGATGTTTACGTTAGACGATAGGAGGTCTAAAAGCTGGCGGGAAGTCGATAGAGAAACTGTTTACAGCCACCGCGATAGGGGCTGGATTAGCAGGAGCATTAGCAATAGCTAACTGAATATCACTTAAGTCAGCGGTAAAGGTAATGGTTAAGCAATGATTACAATCGATACTGCAACCGCCTACACCATTACAACAGCTGTTGTTATCTGCTTGCTGCGATTTCTGATCAGGCAGCATATTGCCATGACAATCTGTCATAGCGGAGGCATGCTGCATTGAGGTCAGAGGCACATTATTATCTGAACCATCACTCAATGTTTGAGTCACCATATGGGATTGTTGATGATCCATCGGCACCATAGAACTACCATTAGCTAACAAACCTTGTCCGACAAGTGCGAACAAAGTGAAAGTAATTAGCCAGTAGTTTTTCAGTGTTTTTTGCATCGCACTCAAAATCCAATATGCCGGACTGAATAAATCTTACAGCATCTTACGATGGCGATTATTCAATATAGGCTCATAAAATATCAACTAATAGAGTTGACCGTGTAAACCATAAAATGCTTTCAATCTAAAACAACTTTGGTCGTTAGCTCAGCTAACAAACAAGTCGATAAGGGCAATAGCATAACGCTAAATTCATGCTGATGATAACTTTTTTATTGTTGTCATTGTGTGACAAGTGCCTAATTTAGCAATAACTATAACAATTTTATCGCAGCGGGCTTTGACCGAGTACCACGCTTGCGGCGGTATTTTCCTTTTCGAAGTAAATCAATGCACCAATAACACCCGGTAACGGTTAACCACAAACTGAAAAAGGCCATCAACATCATAGGCAGATTATTGAAACTGCCTTGGTTGTTATAATCCATAAAATGCAGCATAAAAAAGATATCGGCTAACTTTTTATGCTGATCACTGTGGCCGACTATTCGCCCAGATTGCGCCTCAACATAGACTTGCGTATCGATGTCGTCAGTAAAGTTAACCTGCCATGTGGGGTTTTGTTGTTTCGGAAAATCGCTAATCGGTGGGGTGAGTAATTTGAGTTTGGCTACCTTGCCCTCACCTGTATATGACGCTTGTGCTAACCTTGTTACCAGCTCTTCATCAAGAGTGGCCACCTCACCGCTATAAGCATCGACCAAGGTGTATTCATGATAAGAATGCGCATACAAGCCTTGCTGATGGCTAAGTAAATAATAGGGCTTAGCCAATAAGAATACCGTATCCAGTGCCACGCTATCACTATGTTGTTCAAGTACGGCTTTAGGCTCAATCAACTGAGTCGCATCGAGCTGATTGGGCACAATATCCTGACTAAAATAGGTTAGCCCTGCCGCTTTGGTGTGATCCATCAAATTAAAATACAGGCCACTGGCTAACCACAGCACAAACTGAATCCCGACAATGACCGACGCCCATTTGTGCAATTTTCTAATCCAACGCATTAGGCAACTCCCACGCGTTGAACGCGGCTTTTTTTACGGCGTGTAAACAAGCCTTTGAACACCCTGAAATACACTAACACCATGCCAGTCAGTGCCCCACCACTGGCTAGCAAGGCGACCCAAAACAGCAGCATATTATCGATATCTTCACCGCTGCTGTAGTCCATAATATGAAACCTAAACATCCAATCAAACCAACGCCAAAACTCATGCCGCTTGCCCACCAAGATGCCCGTTTGTGCCGACACATAAAGCGAAGGGGCACCAAAATCATTAAAGTTGACTCGCCATGCGGGTAAATGGCGCGGGCTTAACTCAAAAGGAGGGTTGTCGGTAATCAGCGTCACCTCGGCAACATCGCCCTTACCCGTGTAAAAGTATTGCGCTACTGATATAGCCACTGACTCTGATAACGGCGTTAACACTTGGCCGCTATTAGCGCTAATGACTAATTTTTTAGTGGGCTCGCTATCCGCTAAGGTCAGCCTATAAACTGTTTCACCTAACAAGGTATCGACACTGATATTGTCAATATGGGGATAAGCTTGAATGAGCTGTTGCAGTGAATAATTCATCTGGGCGGGCTGCACTTTAGATTGCGGGTTGGTAACCAAATCATCACCATGGATAAAATCGATATCCATATAGACCATATAAGCGCCCGTGACCGACCATATCGCAAATTGCAGACCTAAAAATAACATCAACCATTGATGAAGCGTTCTTGCGGTTTTATGCATGACTTTCTCTGTATTTGAGCTAAAACACTTTTATATTATTACCTTAACAGTTTTAGCTAGGTGATCATTAATCATCTTGTTGCTGCAATAATAGCTTAATACCTTGATAGCTTTGCTGATTGTTTAGCACTGATTGGCACCCAGTTGTTGAGCTTGGGAGGAGGATAAGTTCAACATCATCGATAAGTTTGCTCGATAAGCGTCCCTCACGGCAAGCTTGCACAATCCACTGTTGGTAAGCTGGATAATTGGCAGCCATATTAACTGAAACCACCCGATTGGCGAATTCAATATTAGCCAGACGCTGTTTGTTATCAATATCGGCTTGGCTGCCTGAAGTTAAATAATGAGACACCCCTTTAAATATCGATTTGCCATTATCATCTTTACGGGCTTGAGTTTGCTCGATAACCCACACACCATGCTCACCAATAACCGACAGATGTTTATCAGCAATATTGACTAACAGTGCGGTATTTTCATCCACACCAAATCCCATTTCACTATCAGTGGAGGCGGTTAGCATTAACAATCTTATTTGGCGATCCCGCTCAGAAAAATGCGTATCCATTATCCCAAAAGGAAATAACCCCAAGCCACCCTCTGCACGATAGGTCACTGCCGTTGCGGGTATATCCCCATCACACTGATTCATTTCACATCGCTCACTCGGTGGTTTGGCACTCAATACACCATGCTGAATTGCGCCGTCACTGGTGCCGCCAGTGATCATATTCGCCGCTGTCATTACTGCTGTTCCCGCACTCGTCCCGCCAATCACGATTTGTTTATTGGCCAAGCGATTTTGAATGACGGCTAACGCTTTAGACGGCTTTTTATCCGGCGTTAACCATGCCGTTAAGGTTAAACTTTGATCGCCACCATTTAAAAATAGACCATCAATACTTTCAAGTAACTCATAAAATTTTTCAGGTGATTCACACAGGCGTTGTTGTAATTGTGTTTGTGTAGGATAAAGCCGAGCCTTATCAAAATTGCCTTGTAGTTGCTGACGCAGCATTGGCAATTTATCGCATTGCTTATTATTTATTCCAGCTTGCAAAGCGGAATCTAAGGGCAGCCAAATGACATCAGCGCCAGCCTGTTCAAATGCGCTGGTATAAAACGAAATGGACTCAAATGGGTCTCGTGCTGAAGCGGTTACAAGACCAATTAATGGGCGTGTTGCATCGGGATGTCTTTGCTGTTTTTTTAGTAAAGCTTGCAAGGTAAATAGCCGGTAAATAGCCGGGCCATATGGCTTGGCGGTTGCATTTAGCATAACTTGCTCTTGTAAGGTTTCACCGGCTTCGGTGCGTTGCTCTTGTTCTAATAAATCGAGTAAAGCATAGTATTGCTGATCGGTTAAATCATTCAATAAGTGTTTGTTAATATGGCCAACGGCATCCTTTAACTGGTTTAAGCTGACACTGCTTTGTGCCGCTTGTTGGCTGGCTTTACGTAATGAGTTTATTTGAGTTAACGACAACGTTTGCAAACTATCATGGCTAAATGCGCGCTCAAGCCAATCAAGGCTGAAGTGATATTGAATTGATAATTTGGCATTAGGTGAGAAAGCGACGCTTTCGGCGCAGGAATGTGATGACAATGAGCTACAGGTTTTTAAGCCGCCACCGACCAACATCAAATCAAAACCAGGTAATAATGGTTTTTCTCGTTTTGATAAAACGCTTTGTTCTGCCCATATATTACCAACAAACAATAATTGCAGTAATGAACTAAAAGCTAAGGTGTTAAAAAATATAAATAATTTATTTTTAGAAATAATTTTCATGGTTGCACTCAAAAAAAAGTGTCTGCCACGTATTGACTCAAGCATCATATTACGGATAGCCTCTTAACATATCAACAACAAAAGATTATTTTTTATAACATGATATTTTCAGCAACTCTTTTCCAAAGATACCACTTCCGTAATTGGTATCTGTCTGAATGGTGGGACGAATAACCTACTGAACACGTTAGTGTTTGGTGGAGTTTTGTCTAGCCGTCTTACTCCCCTCTCAATCATTTGATTGACGTTGTACTGCCTGCAAACATTTATTAATGCCAAGCGTATTGACTCACGCGCAGTGTAGCCACGTCTAAAAATTACAATTAGAGATTTATCGGGAGCTTACCATGAGAAGTTCAGTACTTTTATGCGCCGTGTTTGGCATGGCGTTATCACCTGTAGCCTTAGCCGTTGCCAACGAATTAGAACAAGAACAGACCGTAGAACGGGTTGAAGTAACAGGATCTCGCCTTAAAGGTGTAGATATGGAAGGGGCTAACCCTTTACAAAGTTTTAGCCAGGATGAAATAGCCAAAAAAGGCTATGGATCTGTCAGTGAGTTTTTACGTGATTTACCCCAAGCCTCAAGTGCAGGTACATTCTCTGAGTCGGGCGGTGTAGCAGGTGCTGATGGTTCACCAGCTGGCGCTTCAGGGGTCAGTTTACGCGGGCTAGGTTCCAGCTCTACCCTAGTATTAGTCAATGGTCGTCGCGTGGCAGTTGATTCATTTTCTAACGGTTCAGACTCTTTTGTAAACGTTAACTCTATTCCGCTTTCTGCTATTGAACGGATTGATGTATTAACCGATGGCGCATCATCGATTTATGGTTCAGACGCTATTGCAGGGGTGATTAACTTTATTTTGCGCAAAGACTTTGTTGGTCATGAACTCACTGCCCAATATGGTGATGACACTTCAGACCACGATGCCAGTCGCACTAACCTGACTTATGCCGGTGGATTCGAGACCACCAATAGCAACACAACACTTGTGGTTGACTATGCAACACGTAATCCTATTTTCAATAGTGATAGACCCGTTAATGTGACATATGAGTCTAATACTCGCATGACAATTGACGGTGATGACTACGCCGAAAATTGGTGTGGTGACGATACCCAAAAAAGTGGTAGCCGTTGTAACTATGACTACGTCATTCAACGCGCCATTCAACCTGATTATGAAAACATAGGCGCTACACTGAATCATATTTATCGACTTGATAGTGGTTTAGAGTTTTTTGCTGAAGGCATGTTTCAACAAAATAACGGCTCATCCTATGAAGCTCCAGCAGGTTATACCGTTGATGTTGCGGGCGACTCTATAAATGTTCCTCAATATATTCAAGATATCGATATGCTCGATGGCAGTATAAGTGACTTTATCACAGTACGAACTCGTTTTCCTGAACGTCGAATTCAAGAATATGACACCCAAAGCTACCGTATGCTAGCCGGTATTCGAGGTGATATTGCCGAATGGAGTTTTGAGTCGGCACTGAGCTACGGTAAATCTACCAATGAAATTAAAAACGTATCGGGTTATATGAATGCGACCAGTCTAGATATGGCGGTAGCAAATGATAGCTTTAACCCCTTTAATTTAGGCCTGGATAGCAGCGCAGCTCAAATTGCGGCATTGCGCGATCCGGGTGTTCGCCAAGGCGAGTCAGAAGTGTTATCACTCGATTTTAACTTCGCAGGAGACTTATTTGAACTGCCTGCAGGTATGGTAAGTTCAGTATTTGGTGGTGAATTTCGCAAAGAAGATATTTTTGATAAACCGTCTGTTAACGCCGTTAATAATGAAATTATTGGTTTAGGTGCAAGTGATGCCGCGGCCGATCGCACTCAATATGCAGCATATGGCGAGTTTAACTTCCCACTAGCCGATTCACTCGACTTAATAGCGGCCTTACGTTATGACCATTACAGTGACTTTGGTGGTGATGTAAACCCAAAAGTATCATTACGTTACAACCCAATTGATGAGCTGGTATTACGTGCATCTTGGAGCACAGGTTTCAGAGCGCCATCATTATCGCAACTGGGTGCTGGCACCTCATTAGGCAGCCAATATATTAATTGCGGTGCAGACGAAGCCTATAACGCATTATGTGGCACTGCGGGGGCAGATTTAGGCGAACTAGAATTTGACCAAGAAACCTTAGGTAATAAAGACCTAGAAGCAGAAAAGTCGCAAGCAGTTAACGTGGGCATGTCTTGGAATGCAACGGATGAGTTGCAATTCACTGTCGATTATTGGCGTTATGAGCATGACGATATTGTTGATATTGATGCCAACACCACTTTGGATGCCTGTATTAAAGATCCTGCTAGTGTGGTGGGTAGTATTGCTGAATTAGGTGATGGCTTTGGTTGTGTGGTTGATGGTCAGGGTGATATTAGTTTCCTACGCACAGGCTATTTTAACGTAGGTAATCAAAGTACTGACGGCTTGGATTATAATGTTAACTATCGCCTGGATACGGCCACTGCTGGTACATTTAAATTTTATGTAGCCGGTACAGAAACCTTCTCATTTGAACGCCAAATCACACCTAGTACGCCTGTTGAAGATTTACTCGGCAAGCTCAGTGGTGCATCAGAAATCGCGCGCCCTGAACGTGTGATTGATTTAGGCACAGAATGGCAAGTTGATAGTTTGAATGCCAGTATTTCAGGTCATTACATAAGCTCATTAGGCGATGGTGACTTTAAGTTTGATAATGAAACCGTTGAAGATTGGTTAACCTTTAGTGCCAGTATTGGCTATGAACTTAACGATAATCACACTGTATTGTTATCGGTTCGCAATCTAACCAATGAAGATGCACCTTACGCCTCTTCACCGACTAATGGCTATGCCAGTTCGGTACATGATTGGCTCGGACGCCGCTGGAATGTACGTTATACTTTTAAGTTTTAAAAACTTAAGCTCTGTAGGCTGTGCTTAGTAGCACGGCCTACCTTTTCCTTTCACCAAAATAAAAAGTATAACAATATGAAGTTACAGACAGCTCGAGAAATGCCAGATGCCTTCATCATCTTGTTTTTTGTGGTGTTATTTGCCGCAATTACCACCCACTTTGTGCCTGCAGGCTTTTTTGAAGTTGCCATCAATCCTGACACCAATAAATCAGCCTTAATTGCGGGTAGTTTTCAGTTTGCTACCGACTACCAAGGAGTGCCCTTATTTGCCGAAAAGGGTGAAATTGGCTTTCTCAATTTTGCCTTTGAAGGCATGGTTTCAGGTGACAAATGGGGCTCAGCCATTGGAGTAATGATGTTTATCATTATTACTGGCGGCGCCTTTGGTATCATCATGCAAACCAAAGCGGTTGATAATGGTATTTTGGCGTTAATCGCTAAAACCCAAAAATTTGAACTGGCTTTTATTCCTATTCTATTTGTTCTATTTTCCGCTGGCGGTGCAATATTTGGTATGGGCGAAGAAGCCATTGCCTTTTGTATTGTGCTGCTACCTTTAATGCGCGCCATAGGCTACAGCGGTATTGTGACCATTTTAGTCACTTATGTCGCGACTCAAATTGGTTTTGCCGCATCTTGGATGAACCCTTTTAGTGTTGCAATAGCGCAGGGTATTGCTGACCTGCCGTTAATGTCAGGGTTAGAGTTTAGGGTGATAATGTGGTTTATTTTCACCTCTATCGGTGTCGCATTTACTATGCACTACGCCCAAAAAATAAAACGAAACCCTGAATTATCGCCCTGCTTTAGCGAAGAAGTTTTTTCAACTGAGCCACAGGTGAAGGTTAAATTCAATTTAACCGATGGTCTTATTCTCACCACTTTTATGCTGGGTATTGTTTGGGTTATTTGGGGTGTTATTGCCAGAGGTTATTATATTCCCGAACTGGCCAGTCAGTTTTTTACCTTAGGTTGTGCGATAGGTTTAATCGCCATTCTCAGCAAACGCCTTAAAGTTAACGATGTCGCTAACGCCTTTAAAAAAGGCGCACAAGAATTGTTGCCCGCCGCGATGATTGTCGGCATGGCCAAAGGTATTGTGATTATATTAGGCGGCGATCAAGCGGATACTCCGTCTGTATTAAACACCTTACTACACTATACCGGTCTATTTTTAGGGCAATTACCTGAAACCGCTTCAGCGGTTTTCATGTACTTATTTCAATCCATATTTAACTTTTTCATCGCATCGGGTTCTGGCCAGGCTGCGTTAACTATGCCCATTATGGCGCCATTGGCTGATATTTTAGGCTTACCCCGTCAAATTGCCGTATTAGCCTTTCAATTAGGTGACGGTTTAACCAATATCATCATTCCAACCTCTGCCGCACTGATTGGCTGTCTTGGTGTAGCTAAAGTAGATTGGTTTGTTTGGGCCAAATTTATATGGCGATTTATGTTGCTGCTGGTCAGCATTTCGATCACGTTTATGATTGTTGCCGTCAGCATCAATTTTAGCTAAGGGTTTTCATGCAATTATTTAAAAATGCACAAGTTTATGCACCTATGTCTCTGGGTAAAAAAGATGTTCTGTTGGGCGGCGGTAAAATTATTGCCATTGAAGATAGTATTGATCTCACCGCAAATTCATTCATTACTGTCATTGATGCTTCAGGATTAATATTAACCCCAGGGTTTGTTGACTCACTGGTACACATTACTGGCGGTGGTGGAGAAGGTGGATACACAACTCGCACCCCTGAAATGCACATAAACGACGCGATTAAGGGCGGCGTAACCACTGTGGTAGGCGTACTGGGAACCGATGCTCAAACCCGCAGTTTAGAGAATCTTCTCGCTAAAGCCTACGCGTTGGAAGAGCAAGGTTTATCGGTATTTTGCTATACCGGATCGTATCATTTGCCTATGGTCACCATCACCCAATCAGTAAAGCATGACATTATGCTGATTGATAAGTTTATTGGTGTCGGTGAAGTGGCCATTGCTGATCACCGGAGTTCACAAATTACCTCACACGAAATGGCACGCCTGACATCTGAGGCTAGAGTGGCTGGAATGTTGGCTGGCAAAGTGGGTATTGTCAGTATTCATGTGGGAGATGAGCCTAGTAAACTCGAGTTACTTGAGCAAGTCATTAGTGAGTTTGACATTCCGATCACCCAATATTATCCAACCCATATTAACCGTAGCAAATCACTATTAGAGGCTGGAATTGATTTTGCCCTAAAGGGCGGTTTTATTGATTTTACCACCAGCACGACAGCACAAATTATTGCCCAAGGGGAAGTTCCCGCGGCCCAAGCATTAGCATTAGCGCTAGAAAAAAATGCCCCAATAAGCCAACTGACAATGAGCTCAGATGGCAATGCCAGCCTGCCGATATTTGATGCTAAAGGTAACTTAATTGATTTACAAATGGGACTAGTCAGTAGCCTACATCAAGCTATGGTTGATGCGGTTAAACTGTTTAATGTGCCGATTGAGCTTGCTTTAGCCTCAATTACTGAGTCACCCGCTAACATATTAAAGTTAACTCAAAAGGGTCGAATAGCCATTGATATGGATGCTGATATTAATTTATTAAATCCCAACTCACTGGCGATTGAGGCGGTATACAGTAAAGGGAAGTTGGTATTCTCTGAAGGAAAACTCTGTATTAAGACACCATTTTAATCACAATTAACATGGCAAAATTAGAGCTAACTCAACATTAAATGGTTAGCTCTTTAATGATACTAATGCTGATCTATTTGGCCAACTTCTAAAACAGGTGACGCATCTAAATCTTCAGCATCCATCATGTTTGAAATACGTTGCATGGTCGCCAACATCTGTGACTGTTCCCACTCTTGCATTGATTCAAAACGGGCAATGAAGTGATCTTGCAAAGGCTTAGGAGAGTCTTTAATTATCTCTTTACCTTGATCCGTTAAACTAATTCCTACTTTACGTTTATCCGTTGTCGAACGCGTACGCGTTACTAAACCACGCTTTTCTAAACGATCGACAATACTCGTAACGGTTGCCGAGCTTAAATTAATGGTTTTAGCCACTTCTTTCACCATGGCATCGTCATGCTCAGCAATCGACAGCAAGACCAATAGCTGCGGACTTGTTAAACCTGTCTCTTTAGATAATTTCTTTGAATACAAATCGATTGCGCGGATCACTTGGCGCAAGGAGACGAGTAACTCTTCATACTTTTTCATCGGACTTATTCACCCCAATTGTCTATTCAATACTAATAATTACAATTCTATCAAAATCTGAATCACTCATAAACAGACTATTTTGCTTATTTTAAAACGAAATAGTTGTCATAAACTTACCATCACGGGTTGATATTCTCCGTTAACAACGTATCATAATAGTTCGTACTCTAATTATTCGTGGTGAATCATATGAAACGCAAAAATTTTATCAAAAAAATATTCAACTCAAAAACAAAACCTAAGAGAATAGCTAAAAACTCGATGGAGTTTCTTTGTTTTTGGTTAATTCTTGCGACTTATGTTTTCAGCCCTTTGTATACAATATATAAGTCGTACTCAAACAATAACGCAGGAAAGTAATGAATTATACCTATTTCACATTAACGTTATATTTTATGTTAATGCTAGGCATCGGAATTTATGCCGCTAAAAAATCCACTTCTAACTTATCTGATTACATGTTGGGAGGCAGAAAAGTCAGCCCTCAAGTCACCGCGCTTTCTGCGGGAGCATCAGATATGAGTGGTTGGATGCTGATGGGCTTACCCGGCGCTATTTTTGTTTCAGGTTTTAGCACTGTCTGGGTTGCTGTGGGTTTGGTTATTGGTGCGTGGGCAAATTATAAATTAGTCGCCCCTAAGTTACGTGTATACACAGAAGTCGCTAATGATGCGTTAACCTTGCCAGATTTCTTTGGCCAACGTTTTCACAAGCAAGACGGTATTATTAAGCTGGTATCTGCGATTGTCGTGATTATCTTCTTTACACTTTATACCTCAGCTGGCTTAGTCGGCGGCGGCAAGTTATTCGAATCCGCATTCGGGCTCGACTATCAGCTAGGCGTTTTCATCACCATGTTTGTGGTGGTAGCTTATACATTATTAGGCGGGTTTCTTGCGGTCAGCCTGACTGACTTTGTGCAAGGCGTGATTATGTTCATCGCACTGGTCATGGTGCCAGTAGTAGCATTTACTTATTTTGAAAGTGCAGAAACCATGATGGCTTACTCACTAGAAGAGATCCCCTCTTTCAGTCAAAGTCTTGAAAGTCTGACCGTATTATCATTACTGTCTAGCTTAGCCTGGGGGTTAGGTTATTTTGGTCAACCACATATTATTGTTAGGTTTATGGCTATTGATACGGTTAGAAACATCAAAACAGCAAGACGTATTGGCATGAGTTGGATGACAGTCACCATTGTGGGCGCACTGGCGACAGGGTTAACAGGGGTGGCGTATGTCAATAAATTCAATGTTGAGCTAAAAGATCCTGAAACCATTTTTGTTTTCTTTTCGAATGTTTTATTCCACCCACTAATTAGTGGATTTTTATTAGCCGCTATTTTGGCTGCGGTAATGAGCACAATATCATCACAGCTTTTAGTGTCATCGAGCTCGTTAACCGAAGATATTTACCGTGTTTACAGTAAAAAAACACTGTCGCAAAAGCATTTAGTGAATGTAGGTAGAGGCTGCGTATTTGTCGTTGCGCTAATAGCCGCAGTAATGGCATTACAACCTTCTAGCAATATTCTTAGTATTGTCAGCAATGCATGGGCTGGATTTGGCGCCGCATTTGGTCCATTAATTTTGTTCTGCTTGCTGTGGGATCGAGTCACTTACAGTGGTGCACTTGCCGGTATTATCACTGGCGCAGCAACTGTATTGTTCTGGATTTATGCGCCTGTGTTAGAAGGCGGCGCAACACTCAGTAGCTTAGTGTATGAAATGCTACCTGGGTTTTTAATTAGTGCACTCAGCATATGGCTTGTTAGTCTTTGGAGCGAAAAGCCTTCAAAGGAAATAACTGACCAATTTAAAGAAGTTAACCAAGTATTGATTGAAAGCACATCATAAGAGGAAGTATGTCTTTAAGTAATAACAAACGGATCGTTATCAAAGTGGGCAGTGCATTAATTGCTCCAGGCAGTGACGGTTGCAGTCCTAAATACCTGAAAAACATTGCCGACTTTATTAAATCTTGCCGTAAGCAAGGCCTGCAAGTTATTTTGGTATCTTCGGGCTCTGTTGCTGCGGGTCGTCAATGGTTTAATGTTGATAATCCTTCAAAAGCCTTGAAGAAAGCCATGGCAGCAGCAGGTCAAAACGACATGATGGCTATATGGGCTAAGTTGCTTGATATGCCACTGGCACAAATATTACTGACTCAAGGCGACTTATGTAACCGTGAGCGTTATGTCAGCATTAAAGAAACCATCGAGTCATTACTCGAATATAACGTGCTGCCAGTCATTAATGAAAATGACACTGTCACTTCGGAAGAATTGAAAGTGGGCGATAATGATAATCTGGCCGCAATGGCTGCAGCAGCCATTAATGCTGATACTTTAATTATGTGTACTGATGTTGATGGGCTTTACGATAAAAATCCACACAGCCACAGTGATGCAAAATTATTACAGCAAGTGGATGTGATCACACCAGAGATATACGCCATGGCGGGTGGGGCGGTAAGCACAACCGGCACAGGTGGTATGCAAACTAAGATTGAAGCTGCAGAAAAAGCCACCGCACATGGTATTGATACCTTTATTATTAATGGTTTTGACGTTCACTCTTTTAACCAGTTACTTGAAGGTAACAACCCTGGCACTCACTTTTTACCTAGCAACGAGCCATTATCACCCGCAGTGCATTGGATGACTCACACCGTTCGCGAACGTGGCGAAGTGATCATTAATGACACCACCACAGCGTTTGGCGACAATGAAGATATGTTGACCCGCGAAAATATTATTGAAGTGAAAGGTCAGTTTTCCGCAGGAGATACCATTTTAGTCACCACAGATGATGGCACTAGAGTGGCTAAAGCCATGACGAATTACAGTAGTTGTTTATTAAATTATATCGCCCAAGAACAAGACGATATAAAAACAACCGACGGCTATTTTTCTCAAGACAATTCTATTATCGCAAAAGAGCATTTAACCGTTTTGGAGAACACATGAATTTAATGACAACTATGTCACAGCAGGCGTCACAAGCAGCACGCGTGTTAGCAAATTTAGATACCGCAACAAAGAATAAGGTTTTATTAGTCATGGCCGCCGAACTGCGTAAAGGTTTACCCGCCATACTTGAAGCAAATAAGTTAGATATGGATGGCGCTAAGCAAGATAATGTTGCCAGTGCAATGCTTGACCGTTTATTGCTAAACGAAGAACGCATTGAGCTGATGGCTAAAGGCATCGAAGATATTGTAAAACTTGATGATCCTGTCGGCACAATACGCGATATTGGCGAGCAACCTAACGGCCTTAAAATCAGTAAAATGCGCATGCCTTTAGGCGTTGTGTGTATGATTTATGAAGCAAGACCTAATGTGACAGCAGATGCTGGCGCCCTGTGCTTCAAGTCAGGTAATGCCATTATTTTGCGCGGCGGCAAAGAAGCTATTCATTCAAGCAAAGCGATTGCCAGTATTTTACAACAAACCTTAGCCTCGTTCGGTTTACCTGAAGCATTAATCAGTGTAGTACCTAATGCGGATAGACAACTGCTAATGGATTTAATGGATCAACGCGGCCTGATCGACGTGATCATTCCTCGCGGCGGTGAAGGATTAATTAACTTTGTTACCGATAACAGCAAAGTACCAGTTATTCAGCACTTTAAAGGCGTTTGCCATTTATATGTTGATAAACACGCTGACTTTGACAAAGCGATCAACATTCTGCTGAACGGAAAAACCCAGCGCACTGGAGTGTGTAACGCACTAGAAGGCTTAGTGGTTCATCAGGAAATTGCCAGCGACTTTATGCCGTTAGTGGCAAAGCACTTAGCTGAACATAATGTGACTATTAATGCCTGTGCTACAAGCATGCCATTCTTTAAACAAGCCAATTTACTGGCTGATGATGGTTTTGGTCAGGAATATCTTGATTTAGAAATCGCGATTAAAGTGGTTGAAAACATGGATAAAGCCCTAGATCATATCCATCAAAATGGTAGCCATCACACTGAGGTAATCTGTACCGAAAACACTGAGCGTGCTCAACGTTTTCAGCGTAGTGTTGATGCCTCGGTTGTAATGGTCAATGCCTCATCGCGCTTTTCTGATGGTAGCCAGCTCGGTTTAGGTGCAGAAATTGGTATCGCCACTACTAAGTTGCATGCCTATGGCCCAATGGGATTAGAAGCATTAACTGCTGAGAAGTTTTTAGTGTCTGGTAATGGCCACGTTAGAGGTTAGTCAATAGCTTTGAGCAAATGAAAACCACTAAAGTAAGCTGGTTAACTTCAGCTTAGGATAGCTAAATAAAAAAGAGGCTCACATTATGTGAGCCTCTTTTTTATGCATTAAAGCGATAGCTCAAACTAGGCTTAGTCAATAAAGGTATTCGCACCCGACAGCTATTCACATGTAGTTTGAAAACATGATTAATCACTTATACTAAATGCTGAGTAAAAAATGCCAATGTTCTTTGCCATGCTAACTCAGCATTAGCTTCATCATAACGGCTAGTAGAATCATTATGAAAACCATGATTAGCATTTTTGTACATGTGCATTTGATAAGGTACATCAAAAGTTTTTAAATCTTGCTCATACTCAGGCCAAGACTGATTCACTCTTTCATCCAGCTCAGCTAATTGCACCATTAAAGGCGCCTTAATATTTTTGCGCAGCTCTTTGGCCGCTGGAGTACCATAAAAAGGCACCCCCGCCTGAATAAGCTCAGCATCAACAGCGGCGAGATAATTCACAATATAACCACCAAAGCAGAAACCAACAGCGCCTAACTTGCCATTACTGTTTGGATGAGCTTTTAAAAACTTGCCCGCAGCAACAAAGTCATGTTCAATTTTAGCGCGATCTAATGTTGCTTGCATCGCCCGCCCTTCATCATCATTCCCAGGGTACCCGCCTAAAGAAAACAAAGCGTCTGGGGCAAATGCAATAAAGCCCGCTTTGGCTAAACGTCTAGCCACGTCTTCAACATAAGGATTAAGACCACGGTTTTCATGTACCACCAGCACCACGGGTAATAAACCCGTTTTATCTGTCGGCGTCACTAAATAACCGCGCCCTTTGCCATACCCTAACGGCGAATCAAAGATCTCATAAGTGGCTTTTATAGCAGCGTCATTAAAGGATACCTGCTCTGCTAAAGCATAATTGGGCAGTAAAGCTGACGTCAGTACGCTCATTGAATATCCCAGCGCCACTAGCGAACCGAGCTTTTTGATGAACATGCGACGATCCATGCCCCCATGGGCATATTCGTCATACCAATCAAATGCTTGTTGTGGAATAGTATTTTTTAACGTTTCTGACATCTGAACTCCCTTAGATCATATAAAGCGTGACCGTTGCAATATTAACGGCATTCAACAATCGATAAATAGTCACTTCTTATACTTATATTTATGTTTAGTTTTATACTCACTCTGGCGGAAATTGATACGCCATAGCTTCATTTATTGGCATAGCTTTAGCAAAAAACCAACCTTGTACACAATACACTCCCGCTTGTCGTACAATCGCTAATTCAGCCTCGGTTTCAACGCCCTCAGCAACTAATTGATAACCTAATTCGGAACATAAAGCCGCCATATGCTTATATAACAGTAACCCGTCGGCTGAATCTGTCGCCAATAACATCGAGCGATCAAGTTTTATATCATTGGGGGATAACTTAATTAAACGTGATAAGTTAGAAAACCCTCGGCCAAAGTCATCAATGGCAACACTAAAACCTTTGCGCTGTAATTGCGCTAAATTCGCCCAAGCCTGGGGACTGTCATCTTTAAAACCAGACTCTAAAACCTCTAACTGTATCTGTTGTGGATACAAACGATTGAGTTCATCTAATCCCTGTATAATTGAGGCTTCTAATAACGACAAAGGGTGAAGATTAATCGACACAAAAGGCCTAATACTATTTTCTGCCAGCTTTTTGAGGTCATGTTTAATTCTATTGACCACCCAGAAATCGATCATCGACACTAAATTATTGCGTTCAAGAATATCCATAAACCAGGGGCCAGAAATTTCACCCAGGTTATTTTCCAGTCTCAGCAGCGCCTCAAAGCCGATTACCTTACGTTGATTTATATCCACTTTAGGTTGGTAATATAAAATCAACTTACCATTGTCAATCTGGTGTAATACTTGATTCAATTCTGTAATATGAATAATTGAATCTCGCTGCTCAGAGCTGTATCGAGCTTCTGCATCTAATTGATGGATATCAGTAAATTTTAACTTATGACTGAGCTTTTCTATTAAGTTGGCATTATTGGCAAATCTGCTGGAAAACAACACAAATGGCAGATAAATAAACACATTCAACACAATTAAACAGGCCTGATATAGCACAGCCTTAATGTCACCACTGATTAACCAACTGTTCAAAAACACCGGGGTCATCCAAGATATTTCTTGAGAGGTAAATTCAATGAAACCTAAACCAAGTACCCAATATGAAATAATAAAATTAACCGCTGGCGCCAAAATAAAGGGAATTAAGTAAACAGGATTAAACACAATCGGCAATGCGTACACGATTAGCTCACAGAAGTTAAACATGTTAAAAGGCAAAGACACTTTCATCAGCGTTAACTCTTGTAACGAACGACCACGCCACAAAGTTGCAATCACCAAAGACAATAAACAGCCTGAGCCCCCCACAATAACAAAGTTGTTGTAAAAACTGTTTAAAGATAAGCCCGCAACAAAAGATTCTGACATCAGCGCATTTGAAAAAAGACTTAAGTAAGTGTTATCACCATGCACCCCGATAAACCAAAGGCTATGTATGATTAACATCCGGATAAAGCCTTGCACCTCTAATGACAATCCAGTCACAAAGGTCACCAAGTTAGCAGTCAAATCACCAATCAACAAATCCATAATCGGTAAAACTAAGTACAGCGTGAGGTACACTAAAAAGAAAGGCAGAATAAGATTTAAGTGCTTCATTAAAAATGAGCTTGCCACTGATGCTCTAACCAGCTTCAACCCATTAAAACCAAGAAAAAAACGCACTAAATAGGGCACCAACAGTGGAATAACTATGGAGTAAAAATTAGGCCAAACAGAGTTTAGCATATAGCCAGAATCACTTTTAATCAGGTAGTTACTGTGCGTAATAAAACATAAGCAAGCCAAAATACTGCCCACTATAGTGTTAACCCTTAAATTTTTAGAAAGGTGATAACTTAGCGAAATCACAATCGCTAACGGTGAGATAGCCATAATTAAGCGATGACTTGTGCCTAAAGCAGAAACAATGGCTGTTTTACCTGTAAAGTCAGGTAAAAAAGACTGCAATCCCATCAGCATAAAAGCTAACGAAGAAATTACAAAAAAAGGAATAAGTGCAATAAAGCCTTCGCGCATAGACAGGATAAGCACGGTTTGATTCAAGCTCGCTAAACGTTGAAATCGGCGAGATTCGAAAAGAGATGTTAACAATAAAAACACTTAAATTTAACATGGCGATTTATTGATAATAACGCAGATTACTTATATTTCAATAGCAACTTGTACAGACAAAGATTTACGCCTATTTTGAAGCTCTACCCAAGCAACATAAGCCGACTAAAATGCTATTCAAATTCAGTCAATGCCAGGCAACACCGTGGAAAAATGGCTTAGGCAGTACATTTCAGCGCTATATTTGGCCCCTAGATGCTGATCTAGATAACTTTGATGTACGGATCAGCATGGCAAGAGTACAAACCAATGGACCTTTTTCAATATTTAAGGGTATCGATCGTCACTTATCACTACTTGAAGGTAACGGGTTAAGGCTAACTTTTACTGATAACTCTGCGACTAACAAGCCTTCAGCTAGCCGTCCTGCAATAGACTTAACCCAAACAAGTAGGCCTTATGCTTTTAAAGGCGAATGGTCTATTAACAGTGAACTGATTGGTTCACAGGTGTTAGATTTTAATGTCATGGTTCGTAGAGGGTCGTATCAGGCTAAGGTAACCCAATGCCAATTAACCACCGACTGTTTATCCACAATTCAGCGTGAAGGCGAGTTAATCCTGTTATTTTTAAAAGATACTGAGTACCAAGATGAAGCCACTCAGAGTCATTCAATCGCTCAATATGATTTGTTAATAGTTTCAAGCGATATTATTAGCCATTGGCGTTTTAAACACGCAACTCCCGTTATCATCACCCAACTATCAAAGTGTGCAGGTTAACCCAAAAGTGCGCTTATTTGATGAAAATGTGTCGTTAACCACAGATTAGTTTGTGCACTATCGGTAACCTGAAGTAAGACGCAACAAACAGGGGAGCTTACATGAAACATAAATTTATCACTACAGTACTAGGGGCTTTACAACCCAACCTTTTACAGTCTTTAGCCCAGGTCAGCCGCGAAATGGGTGCCAGTTGGGAAACCACTAAAGTCATCAAACTCGATGGTCAATTCACGGCTATGATGCGAGTTATGATAAGTACAGAACAAGAATTGATTTTTAAACAACATTTAGCACAAAAATTTCCTCAGCTGACCTTCGTCTATGCCGAATTCGAGCATGAAAACCTACCACTTTGCACCGAGTTTACCTTAACCTTAGACTGTAATGACCGAGCAGGATTAACCCACGATATAAATCAGATATTGTCTGAACTTGAAGCCAGTGTTGAACACCAAGAAAGTAACCGAGTACAAGTCACGTCTATTGGTAAAACCGTATACAGCGCCAAGCTCAACTTAAGGCTGCCAGAAAACGTTACCCAAGCATTGTTAATCACTCAACTTGAAACAATAGCCGACAATATTAGAATTAAAATAGAGGACTAACACTGCTCACCAAAAGTAGTGCGGCCTATAGTGATTGCATCGATTATGAGATGATATCGGTGTCAGTAATAGAAACTTTTTCAGGCAAATAACATCGCCCCAAAGGACTTTATATGGGTTGAATAGTCATAACACTCGGGCCAAGTCAGGCCTAGGTAAGTTAACCATGTCATCTTGACACAGTAAGTTCAAAAACAAACGGTTAAGTTGACACAAATACCTTACGGCAACCCAAGTACAAAATCGATAATATAGATTCACATAGCACGGCAAATAACAGCCCTAGCAACATGCCAATAGCAATCGCTTCGGGCTTTAATAAAATCACATGGGAATAGTTTTTCCATACCTCAACTTGAATGTCATGTTGCGGTGCCAGAATAAGCTGTTGATAAGGGCTGTAACTGTGTCGGCGGAACTGAGTAAGCGCCTCGGTTAACAACACATAACGTTGATAAATATACTCAATACTTTCACCACCAGCATTAACAACCGGATCATTGTTTTGCCGATAGTGGCTAATTAGCTTATTGAAGTCGCCACCAAAAAAGCGATCAGCATCGCGCTGAAATTCAGCCAAACTCAGTTTAGCTTCTAATTGATGCGCCTCAAGACGTTGCCCATATTGATCAACAAAACCGGGAACCTGAATACCAATTAATACCCCACACACAAATAAAATGATCCGCAGGTAGTCCATTAAATATTTAATCATAATGCCTAAAATGTCGCCAAATACAAAGCATCACAATATCACTGATTATCTCACTAAGCACCTGGAATAAGTGGATATATATTTTGCCTAGCAAGCCATTATAAATCACTGATGTCGTTATTGTAGTGGCATAGTTATATTAGCCTATTCAAATGAGCCAATACGCGAGATTGTGTTCTGGTCTATTTGTTATGTTTAAAGATTCGGGCTCAATTACTATAGAAGCGGGTGCACACGGTGGACAACAAACAATACATGAGTGCGGTAACGGCAATGGTGTCCATCACGGAAGTCATGGTGGCTAGTTAACATTAATCAGACTCCTACAAAAACGATTCTATCCCCATGAGTTTAATAACAATAAAAAACTATCTATCTTTACGCCGCAATATATAGCTAAGTTATTGACATATTTCAAAATATTGACACTTGCAAATAGAATAATACTCGATACAGTAAGTTAACTTTTATGATCAGTTATACTTTTCCACACGACAACCTCACCCCCTAATTATAAGAAGGTCCATCATGAAAACAGCGAAAACCCTGATAGCGCTCTCCCTATCAAGCTTACTTGTCGCCTGTGGTGACGGTGACGACACCCCAGCTGAGCAAATGGGAGTGTTTAGCTTAGGCGTGTCAGATAACCCAAGTGACGCTAAAGATGTGACTATCGCTTTTAAACAAGTGGTACTGAAAGGCAGTACTGGCAGTATTTCATTTAACGTGTCTGACGATGGGGCATTAAAACAAGTCAATCTACTCGAATTTCAAGGTACTGCAGTTGAAACCTTAGTGAGCGGCCAAAGTATTCCTGTTGGCGAATACCAAATGTGTATTTACATGCAAAGAAGTGAAACGCCAAATGCCGATAGCTCTTATGTTAAAACCATGGATGATAATCTCCATGGGTTAACAACCAACAGTAATGGCTCTTGTGGCGGTGTTGGTGCAGACGATACTGATACTGGCCGTTTATTTTTTAATAAGAAGTTTACTATTGCAGCCGGTACCAATAGCTTTGTTGCTGAATTTGACTTAAATAGCGGCTTACAAAACCCTAAAGGAAATAAAGATTACTGGACCCTAAAGCCAACGTCAGTACAGTTATATAACAATGCAGAAGTCGGCGCGATTAAAGGCAATATCCCATCAGAACTTGTAACACAGTGCGAAACTGCTGCCGGTGGCAGTATCTTTAGCCATGCCGTCTATTTATATTCCGCTGCAACTGCGCTTGATAATATGAGCGATTTTAGAAGTGATGCCGTTGTGGCGCCAAAAATTGCGCCTATTGCCGCTGCAAGAGTGAACGATATTATGGATCAAAGTAACCAAGTCATTGGCCAAGGCTATGAATTTGGTTTCGTCGTTGCTGGTAGCTACAGTGTGGGTTACACCTGTGTCGCTCAAAATGACGATCCTGATGCCAATAACAACCCAGACGATGTTGGGCTACCTTTCTTTATCCAAGCCGATATACAAGCAGTGACAGTAACCAATGGCACTGTAGCCGATGGCGATTTTGTTGTGGCGACTAGTCCATAATATTAATTGACTGGTTTGATGCCAGATAAAGTTGAATCACATACAAGGCATCCATAATGGATGCCTTTGAGTTAGGGTAGTTTTGCTGTCATTGCCCAGCCACAGCCTAAGTTGTGGATGAATTTAAGCTGATCGACTTATGTATTATGCACGTATTATATGATCAAATTTTTGTGAGCAAAATCAACTATGCACTCAACCCATCATGTGACTCTAAGCTATTTAGGCTTATTACCTTTTTTAATTTTAACCGGCGGCTATTTTTTTAGCGAGACACCGTGGATACTGCAGGCTTTTGTTATTTATAGTGTCAGCATTTTAAGCTTTGTGGCAGGCAGTTTGTGGCAAGCACCACTCAATATTCAAACAAAACAAGGCGCAAAACATCAGCAAAATAACGTTAACCAGTTAGAAGAGTCGACAGCTCGAAGCCAGTCGCTCACTCAGGCGTGGCTTGTCGTGCTGGTGACTTTACCTTTACCACTTGGGGTATGGGTTAGTGTTGAATTTAGCTTACTGTGGTTAGCCGGCAGTTTTGTTTGGTTATTATTGCTGCAAAAGCGGTTACCAAGTTGGGCGTTATTAAGCAAAGAGTACCAACAAATGCGGGCCAAAATAACCTCGGTGGTATTGGTGTGTCATTTATTAATGTGGGCGCAATTGAGCCATTTAGGAGTGGTTGCATGAATCAAATCAATCCAAAAGCACTGCTTTTAAGCAAATGGACGGCAACGTCGCCAGTGAATCGAGAAAAACATTTTGCCGTGACCGCCGTTGAATTTGATGACGATAAAAAAGTCATTCGCTGCGTCATTCAAGCGGTTTACAACAATAATGAATATGAGATTAATTGGCGTGATTTAAAGCAGCCTTCCCAGTGGCGCCAAGGCTGGTGTTAAATCTGGCATTAGCATCATGGAATTGACTGTGCCTTCTGCGTTATTGCAAATGATCTTCAAAGAGTTACCTATTAGATCTACAGGAATGTCTTTATAAACCAATACTCTAGCGGTCACTTAAATAGTCGCTATTTCATTGCCGATCTCACATATACATCAAATCTATTTTTCTTAGTCTCAATGGCCATTGAGGGCTTAACACCATCTAAGTCTTCGGCGTAATCAGGGCGTTTGACTACCACGCGTTTAGTGGCTATTGATATTGCTGGTTTGAGTAAGCTGTCGGCATCTAAGTCTGCGCCCACTAGGGTTTGAAATACGCGCATTTCTTTTTTCACTTGGGCAGACTTTTCACGGTGCGGGTACATAGGGTCAAGGTAGACAACATCAATTTCTGTGCCGCTAGCTTTGGCTGCATCGGCTAATGCGGTAATGCTGGAACCATGAAACAAGCTCATGCGCTCCGTCATCCAATCACCTATTTCAGCATCTTCATAGGCGCGGCGTAAACCATCTTCTAATAATGCTGCGACCACTGGATGACGCTCAACCATAATCACCTTACAGCCTAAACTGGCCAATACAAATGCATCACGGCCTAAGCCTGCTGTACCGTCTACCACGGTTGGGGTGACACCTTGCTTAAGGCCGACCGCTTTAGCAATTGATTGACCACGGCCACCGCCAAACTTACGCCTATGGGCGACTGCGCCCGTAACAAAATCGACCAAAATACCGTCGAGTTTGGGCTCGTCACGTTTGTGTAAGGTTAATTGATTTTGCTCGAAACGTAGCTCAAAGGGTGCGCTTGGTTCATAGTGCAGTGACCATCGTTGGCAAATATCGACAAGGCTTGGGTATTGTTGATTGAAATAAATCGCGGTCACTGTATTGCCTACATTTAGGGTGAATAAGCCTATTATGCCAAAAGGCTACCGCAGTGAATACCTATACCGTGCTTAAGCTGATTGGTATTAGCCAAGATAAAACTTATAATATGATTATCTTGCAGTCCACGCTGCTACTTTTTTTGGAATATCTCATGTTAAGTTACCGTCACGGTTATCACGCTGGCAATTATGCCGATGTACTAAAGCATTCAATGTTACTGCAAGTGCTTAAATTAATGCAGAAAAAAGATAAACCTTATGCCTATATTGATACCCATGCTGGTGCGGGTGCTTATTCATTAACCGATGAGTTTGCTCAAAAAACCGGTGAATACTTAGACGGTGTGGCCAAACTGTGGGAGGCCAGCAACCTGCCAGCAGCATTAGTAGATTACGCCGAAGCCGTTAAAGTGTTTAACGCTGAATATGATCAGCTAACGGTTTACCCTGGCTCGCCCAGTTTTGTCGATGCCGAGTTACGTGAAAAAGATCGGATGCTATTACACGAGTTACACAGTACCGATCACGATTTATTAGCTGAATATTTTGTTAAAGATAGGCAAGTAAAAGTACTTAAAGGTGACGGTTTACAAGGTTTAATCGCTGCAGTGCCACCACCAGAGCGCCGTGGGGTGATATTAATCGACCCAAGCTACGAGATTAAATCTGATTATGTTGATGTTGCGGAAACTATCATTAAAGCCCATAAGCGATTTTCGACTGGGGTGTATATGTTGTGGTATCCGGTAGTTCAGCGTGAGCAAACGGAATCTATGCTCAATTTACTTAAAAACAGCGGCATTAAAAATCAACTACGAGTAGAGCAAGCAATTAAACCTGACAGTAATGAATTTGGTATGACTGCGGCAGGGTTATGGATTATTAATCCGCCTTGGCAATTAGATGTGACCGCAAAAGAAATGCTTAATTACTTAGAGCGTCGTTTGGGCCATAGCGGTGGTAAAACGTTAGTGAAGCTAGAAGTGCCAGAATAATTGGCTATATAATGCTTTAGCACTTTATTAAAAAGCCCATGTAATTCAAATTACATGGGCTTTTTAATCATTTCAGTGCAGTTACATCGGCTTCCTAATCGCCATTTAACGTCCGAGAAAGTGCCCCTAATATCGCACTTAACGCTCCAACACTCACATCCTTACGGGTATTATTACTTGATGAATGACTTTCAGGGCGAGACTCTGCTACTTCCCTCTTTTCTGCATTTTCATATGCACCAATAACAAAGTCGCTACCTGCATTTGTGGCCGTTCGTGCTGAACAAGCTGTTAGTAAAGGTACCAATAGACATACCAGTAAAATCCTTTTGCTCATAATCGTCCTTAACCTTAATCATTAAATTGGTTTTAAAAAAATGCCCCTGCCGCCCCGGGAAACACCACAGGGCTGACATTACCATTCGCTGCGACACTTGCCACACCAAACACATAATTATCTATGACCATATTTTTCAACATAAATTCATTCACATTGCCTACATAACGGCTGTGAGTCCATTCAGGCACTGTAGTTAATCGCCAATAAACTCGGTATCCAACCACCTCTTTATCCGCTGTTTTAGCCCAATTGAGTGTGGTGCTAGGAGACACTTGCCCTTTAATACTGACACCTGATGGCGGCGCGGGTGCCCACGCCATTGACGCTAAGCTAATGGCATTAAGTGCGGTTAATTTTGCAGTAAAATCAAAGTCGACGCCTTCAATAACATCACCATAGTTTATGCCATTTTCAGTGCGAATATCTTGATGCTGACGATCATAATGCTCGTTGGTTTCCATCACCCGCACGGCAGGGAAACCCGCTTTGTTGAAAGGTAAATGATGTCCACCACGGCCAAAACGGTCAAGCCGATACACTAACATGACATCTAAATTGGTCATGTACTGATCAACTAACGCTTTAATCTTGCGCGCCAAATTGCGTGACGCAGAGTCATTCTCGCCGCCACTGAAGTAGCGCTCTTTGGCTTCATCAGTGGTTTCAACAAAACGCACTCCCTCAGAAAACACCCGTACTGTAGAGTTATTCACCACGCCATTAATACCGGCAATATTACCGATCATGTCATTATTCAATACCGCTTGCACTTGCCAGCCCTGACTTTTAGCATAATTAGCTAAAATATCTCCGCCATATAGGCCCTGCTCTTCACCTGACAAGGCGGCATAGACGATAGTGCCGTTAAATTGATATTGCGATAACACCCTAGCCGCTTCAATTGCGCCTGCAACGCCTGAGGCATTGTCATTCGCGCCCGGTGAAACTGAGGTAGCATCTAATACGTCGGTGACTCGAGAATCGATATCGCCGCTCATCATCACCACACGCTTAGGGTCAGTTTTACCGCGCTGAATAGCGATGACATTAACCACTTCAGTTGAGTTAGCAATGCGTTTGCCTTGCACAGTGTCACTGACGGTAATCACTTCTAAGCAGCCACCACAATCTTTTGAAATACGATTAAACTCGGCCTCTATCCAACGTCTTGCCGCGCCTATGCCTTGGGTATCCGATTGAGTTTCAGACAAGGTATGACGGGTACCAAAGCTCACCAGTTTTCGCACATCTTGTTCTAGCCGGCTGGCCTGTGGCGCGGTAGCTATGTCATATAAGCGCACATCTTCTTGGGATGGTGCCGCATTTATTGCAGGAGCTTGTACGGCAGCGTTTGCATAACCTGAGGAAGATAAGCACAGGGCAGCAATGGCAACCGATAAAGAGTTAATAACGGGTGAAAAAGTCATAAACATTCCTTTAAATTTTAGCCATATGATTAGGCAGGGTTATTTATTGGTATTTTCTGTTGTATTAATGCCGTTGATGGTCATTTTTTTAGCTGAACTTATGTTTTATCAATCAACTCAGCTGGCTTTCCGATAGCGACTATAAAGAATTTTTACCCGTTGCACGTAGGCTTGTGTTTCAGGATATGGCGGTACACCATTGTATTGGGTAACCGTTGATGGACCTGAATTATAGGCCGCACAAGCTAGGTCTATGTCACCATTAAATCGTGCTAATAACAGTGCCAAATAACGACTGCCACCGTTTATATTTTGCTCTGCTTGAAAGGCATCTAACACTTGCATGTCTTTGGCAGTGCCTGGCATTAATTGCATTAACCCCATAGCACCAGCTTTAGACACCACATTACTTCTAAAAGCTGACTCGGCATGAATAACAGCTCTGATGAGTGCAGGCTCAAGTTTATATCGTGATGCAGCAACGGCGACAAAACTGGCATAATCTTGGGTGAATAATGGGGTTTTATACCAATCAATGGTTGAATCAGGACGGCATGCATAGCATTCAAACAGTAACACACGGTAGTTAGTATGGTCTGGCTCAGTGTCACTGAATGCGGTAATACCATCTTTTTCATATTGATAGACTTTACGTTTTTCAACACCTAAGTCGGATAAAATACCGTGTTCTGAATAACTGGCTTTAAGCTGTTTTTTAGCAGGCTTGCTTATATCAGGTTTAGCGAGTGGATAACTATTATCTAGCACCAGGGCTGATGTAATAGATTTATCCGCACCCTCTGCCCCTGGCGGAATAACAGCTAGCTCATTTAGGTCGGGAAACAAACTAAGATGCGCTTTATCTGCGGGTGTAGATTGAAGATTGGGTTGATATACCGCTTTTATTACTGGTTTTTTTGCATTGTTTTCCGCCGTTTGATTGGCCAGTAACCCAGGACAAAAAACCAAGCTTGTCAGCACAATGCTGTGCAGTAACCGTTTTAGCTGTAACCGGTTTACTATACTGCTTAAAAGCAATATGCCACTCAACTCGATTAACCTACATCTGGTATAAGCTGGGGCATAACCGATACCTTGGCTAACTTGGCAACAATAGAACCCGGAAACATACCAACGCCTTGATTCAATTCAGTCACGGTTTGATTATAAAAATCAGCCACGTTTTGATAATCTAATTCTAATTGTAGATATTCATTCACCCGCTGCTCATCAAGATCATCGCCATGCAAAGCTGAAAATAAGCCTTTCTGCAGCATATCCATTTCAGACCAGACAGCTAAAGTAGTCGGTAAATGATGATCAATGCCCTGCGACCACAAGCTATTATCAGCCAGGGCGCGCAACTGCTGCCACTGATCAGCTTGCGCTTCATCCAAAGGTTGATGTTGTAAACTAACATCAGATAACTGGCTTAATAAAACTAAGCGAGCATCAATTTTTTGATTCAAAACAATCAGAGAATCAATCGCTGATTGACGTTTTTTGACTAGACTGGCGTACCATAGGTAGCAGAGAATAACAGCCAAGCTTACACTCAGCAGCAATGCTTGCATGATATTTTCCTTAATGATGATTTTTCTAATTCTTATCTAGCATAATAAGCATAATTTACTTTATATTTCACTTAAATCTCAGCGAAGTCACAACTATATTTATTACATCACAATGGCTAACAGTAACATTTGGTTGACAAAACAAACAATTTTATTGCATCTAACTCAATATCGTGACGAATTAAGTCATGACACAGCCACACTAAATGACAAGTTTAAAATCAAAACTAAAAAATATTAAAATCAGCCACTTAAACATAAATTACGGTGAGCAATTTTTAACCCATACCACAATAAATACTCTCTTATCATACAACAAATCCACTATAAAACGCTTACTTTTACCCGTTAAAGCAGTCATTTTTGCTCAAACCTAATTAACTCATAAATATAAATTAATTTTCAATTAACTCTGCCCCTGTAAGCTAATAAGTTGGCAAAACTATATCAACTATCCTGACGACCATGCTCACATCAATACATAAATGTATTAATGGCGATGAGGAAAAAGCCTAAATAAATCAAGGAACCACATGAGTCAATCAAACCAACCAAAGACGAAATCGCCTCAAACAGCCTCTGACATAGCCTCGTCCGGTGCCTTTGTACGATTTTTAAACATAGTAGAAAGACTCGGTAACTTATTACCCCACCCAATCACTTTATTCGCCATGTTCTGTGTCGCTGTGGTAGTGATAAGCGGTATTGCGGGTTACTTTGAGTTGTCGGTTGTTGACCCTAGACCAGAAGGCACCTCAGGCAGAAGTCCTGATGGTTTAATTCACGTAGTGAGCTTACTCAGCGCAGAAGGCTTACAACGTATTGTGTCAGGCTTAGTGACTAACTTTACCGGTTTTACACCATTGGGTACGGTACTGGTGGCATTACTTGGCGTAGGTATTGCCGAACGTTCTGGTTTGTTATCAGCGGCAATGCGTTTGTTAGTGATGGGATCATCAAAGCGCTTAGTCACTTACACTATTGTATTTGCAGGTATTATATCTAACACAGCGGCAGAGCTAGGCTATGTTGTCCTCATTCCTATGGCTGCAATGATATTCCATTCATTGGGCCGCCATCCTCTGGCGGGGCTAGCAGCGGCCTTTGCTGGTGTATCTGGCGGCTATAGCGCCAATCTTTTATTGGGTACTGTTGACCCTCTATTGTCAGGTATTACTGAAGCCGCAGCACAAATGATCGACCCTGAATACACAGTTGGCCCAGAAGTTAACTGGTACTTTATGTTTGCCTCCACGTTTTTAATTACCTTGCTAGGTGGTCTGGTAACAGAAAAAATTGTTGAACCTAAATTAGGTAAATATGACCCAAGTGAAGCTGGCGACTTAGATGACCAACCCATGGAGAACGTTAGTGATATTGAAAAGCGTGGCTTAAAAATGGCAGCCTTTGCTGCTGTCGCATTTTCTGCTTTATTAGCGTTAACTATTATTCCTGAAAATGGGCCATTACGTCACCCTGAAACGGGACTCGTAGCTGGCTCACCTTTCTTGAAAGGAATTGTGGCATTTATCTTTATCGGCTTTGCTATTCCAGGTTTAGTGTACGGTAAAGTCGTTGGTACCATGAAGAAGGATGTCGATGTCATTAATGCCATGTCACACAGTATGAGTACTATGGGCATGTACATAGTATTAGTCTTTTTTGCTGCTCAGTTTGTGGCGTTTTTTAATTGGACAAACTTAGGTGCGGTATTGGCTGTAGGTGGTGCGCAGGCATTAAATACCATTGGCTTAACAGGACCATTAGTATTTGTGTTATTTATTATGCTGTGTGGCGTGATCAACCTTATGCTAGGCAGCGCCTCTGCACAATGGGCTGTTACTGCGCCAATTTTTGTGCCCATGCTAATGCTCGTTGGTTATGCTCCAGAAACCATCCAAGCGGCATATCGAATTGGTGATTCAGTCACTAACCTTATCACTCCGATGATGAGCTACTTTGGACTTATTTTGGCGGTAGCTTGCCGTTATAAGAAAGATTTGGGGATCGGCACCTTAATTGCCACTATGCTGCCCTACAGTATCGTGTTCTTTATTGGCTGGACTATGTTCTTCTTCCTGTGGGTATTTGTATTAGGCATTCCAGTCGGCCCCAATGCTGCCACTTATTACACGCCGTAATACATAACAGCATGGCACAATAATAAAAAACGCATCTGTGTAAGATGCGTTTTTTATTGGATGCGAGCAAATCAATGGGTGATCCGCTCGCGTTCAAACAGCCATTAAAAATCGATTAATATCGATAAAACCGTCTCCAGTTTATTCTCTAATTCTTGCCATTCTGCATCTGGGTCGGACCCTGCGACTATGCCCGCGCCAGCAAATAAGGTAATTCGACGTGGATCAATCAATGCACTGCGAATAGCGACTGAAAACTCAGATTCATAATGATTAAAATAGCCACAAGCTCCGGCATACCAACCCCGGGTGTAACCTTCACGCTGACGAATAAAGTTCAGTGCACTGTGGCGAGGCAACCCTCCTACCGCAGGAGTTGGGTGCAGCGCGCGTAATAGGTCAAAATCATTCACCCCTGCTTTTAACTCTGCTCGAATTGCGCGGTGTAAATGCTGAATATGGGTTAATTTAAATATTTTAGCTTGCTCGTCAGCGCCAACATACTGACTAAGTGGTTTTAATTCACCCACGATATGCTGCCTAACCAGCTGGTTTTCATGACTGTTTTTAGCATCGTCTAATAACTGCTGCGCTAAAAAGTCATCTTCTTCCTGATTTAAACCTCGGGTCGTTGTGCCAGCGAGGGCTTCGGTAAACAACTCATTCTGACGACGTAAATATAACCGCTCTGGTGAACATGATATAAATGTCCTTTCAGGACTAAATTGAAACCCAAACTGGAAGCTATTAGGATTACGCCCCTGCCAGCAAGCCAGTACAGTCCAGGGGTCAAGTGACTCAGCTATATCAATTTGTGTTTGTCGCGACAGCACAACTTTAGGGGTAGTTTGATTAAAATTATCTTGAGTCACTTGCTCAACTAACTCGCGCCACCGCTCTTGATTCGGTAAGTCACTGCGACTCATTAGTTGTGTTTTATTCGGCGGTGAAAGCGGTTTAGGCCGTTCTATTTTAGAGATTAAATCAAGCGCTTTTTGGCACTCTAACTCTCGATCTTGGCCATCGAAATTTAAATTAAGTAAGATTTTTATTTTATGACCACTTCGTCTTAATTCTATACGAGGCAGAACAAACCGAACCCGTCCAAAGTCAGTCCAGCAGTCAACCGTACGGTCAAATGCTACCCCACCGTAGTAACGTAAGTCTTGGCTTGCGCCCTTACTCCGCTGTGCCTGGTAGTCTGCGGATAGTTGATGATCATCCACTTGGTCTTGATAATAGAATTGTTTACACATCCCAATAGCGGCAACTTCTTCTGCCTTGTCGCGGCCATGCCAATAAATACGTGGATACTGAGTTTGTGCACTCAACCAAGATAATAGCGGAACTGCTGGTGCTTCTACAGATAGTTGTACAATCGGCACGATATTAGGCGCCTGCATAACTTGGGCAAGTTTTTGCTTTAAGTCATTAAATTGTGAACTAAAAAAGTGACCAGACAATACCGACTCCTATTTATGCTGATAATTTAGATAAAGTTAATCAACCAAAGATTCAGTGTCAATCGTCAACTCTGCACGCTGTGATCTATAATTAATTAATATGCTAATATTGCAGAATGATGGTGTAAACTATTGCGCATGCTGTAACGTAAATCTTTAAGGTTTTTAACATTGACCCCAAGGAAGGCTCAACATTAAGCAGGCCAATATAACTTTAACTATTATATAAATTGTTAAGTGCATTTTTGACCTTGAGGGCGCTTGTCAAATGAGTGATTCAATAGAATCTTCAAACACTGTAAAAATTCCAGTCGCCAAACTAAACCTCGGTATGTTTGTGACGGCTATCGATCATAACAACAGCACTGTAGAAATTGCCAATGCCGGCCAAATAAAAAGCCGTGACGCTATTACAAAATTAGCTAACAGCAATATTAAATTTGTATGGGTAGATATTGACCGCTCATCAGACAGTTGCGGTCTAAAAAAAGTGCCTCCACAGCAAGTGCCTGGTAAACCACTGGCAAGAAAAGCCACTATTAGCCGTGATGCGCAACAAGTTCACGCCAAAAAACTTCTCAATGAAGCGAAAGGGTTAATCAAAAAAGTATTATCTGAAACCTTTGAAGGTAAAGCCGTTGAGGTTGGTCCCTTTGAAGCCGTTGCCGATAAAATGATTGAATCTGTGATGGATGATGCTGACGCCTTTAAATGTATTTCAGCGCTGCGCACCAAAGATGCTTATTTGCTGGAACACTCAATCAATGTCGCATTTCTATTAGTGACTTTCGGTAAACACCTCAAACTAGATATCGACACCTTGCGCCATATGGCTGTTGGTGGTATTTTGCATGATATTGGCAAAGTGAAAGTCGATAATAAAATTTTGCATAAACCCGGAAAACTAACACCGGAAGAGTTTGAGCATATGAAACTGCATCAAGTGTATGCGGTTGAAATTATGGAAGACACCAAGGGTTTGTCGCAGATCAGTAAAGACGTATGCTTAATGCATCACGAAAAGCTAGATGGCCGGGGCTACCCGAAAGGTTTGAAAGGGGATGAACTTCCAATACATGGGCGAATGAGTTGTATTGTCGATATTTTTGACGCGCTAACTGCAGCACGTTGTTACAAAGAAGCCATGAGTCCGGCTGCTGCATTTAAAATCTTAATCAGCTTAACGCCCTTCCACTTAGATCAATCATTGGTTTACGAGTTTATCCGCTGTATTGGGATTTATCCTGTGGGATCACTGGTACAACTGTCAGATGAACGTGTCGGTATTGTCTGGGAAGCTAAAAACCGTGATGCACTACACCCTATAGTGAAATGTTTCTACTCGTTAAAACACAAACGCTATACCGATGTCACTATGGTGGATTTGCTAAAAGCTGACATTAACATTGAACGCGGTATCTCCCCAAGCGCACTAGATGTAGACCCTGCACCATTTTATTAATTCTTGATATCAATACATCATATTAATGGTAAGTAATGTCCCCATACATGGGGGCAAGCTTAGCGAGTAAAGCATTGCGGGTTTGTATCGGAATATCGTTCAGCTGCATTGCTTTGGTTAAATGGCCGACAACAGCGTCAAAGTCAGCCTGGCTAATGTTCAACCCCTGATGCGCATTAAACATGCTCTCGCCTTGGTAGTCACACCCGCCCCCGGACACAACACATAAATGTTCGACTAATCTTTGCTTAAAAACACTAATATCCGTTTCACGAAAGTGATCAACTATGCGTTCATCTTGTGAAATTAGCTTTAAAAAATCATCGGTAATTAACTCAATACCGTGATAACCGCCAAGGCGTTGGTAAAGTAGGTTTGTAGATGGTTTAGTAATAGAACAGCCTAAACATATCACTAACAAAACACTGCTAATTAGCATAATACCAATGTGTCTCATAACGCCCCCTCAACTGAGAGATACCAGCCTTTTTGTTGCTCAAAACCCGCAATATCACCTAAATCGGCATAAGCGGCTGTTACTGAAAAATGTTTATTCACAAACCATGCTAAAAAAATATCTTGCCAGTCGTCTTCTTTAGCAAAATCCAACTGATTGGGTTTCTGACGATACTCGTAACCTAGGGCAAGATCATCTCGTAATAAAACAGCTACTGAGCCCTCTAACATCAACTGATAGTCATTTGAATTCACACTACCAAAACCCAGTAAACCAATTTGATTCGCCTTAGTGGCTCGCACCGTAGCATTAAGTAATAAATTACGACCCGCTATCGCATCTAAAATCACCTTGCTAGAGGCTAAATAAATATCTAAACCTGAATCATCTTGCGCACCTACCGCGCTGGGCAAACCAAAATCGTCAACTTTTTTATACTGCATACCCACACTGATTTGTGGCATGGAACTATAAAGTAACTCGCCTGCAAGTTTATATTTTATCCCTAAAATATCTTGTCCAAGTTCACCACCTAATGAATCTAAACTAAATGTTTGTTTGGCTATGCTAAGTTCAAATTGATTATCATAACTGACGGATGCGCCCACGACATTAAGGGTAAAGTCATCAACTGCAACCTGAGTAGCCATTGCGGTTGCCGCCCACTCACCACTACTGCCATAACCGTTAATCACTGCCCAGGGAACAATACCGCCACCAGCTGTTCCCTCAATTTCACTGGCGCCACCCGTGGCAATAATTCTGCTCGATTCAGCATAACTATTGGGGATAAAAATCACACAGATAGATAAAGTTGCGGCAGATATGGCCTGTAAAATATGTTGCATGTTAAATTCCCACGCTATTAGAGTTAAGCTGTCGTGCGATTAAATTCACTCACCCAAACCTGCAACTCGGCAGCTTTGACGGGCTTAGAAAACACATAGCCTTGGATAATATCACAGTCCATTTGCTTTAAAATATCAATCCCTAATGGGGTTTCAACACCTTCGGCGACCACAGACAAAGCCAAGCCTTTAATCAATTTAATGCTGGTTTCAACTATCATATGGTCAGTCGCGTTATGATGAATGTCTTTGATAAAACTGCGATCTATTTTCACTTCATTAACGGGTAACATTTTTAAATAAGCTAATGACGAGTGACCCGTCCCAAAATCATCAATCGCAATATGAAAGCCGTGTTGTTTAAATTGGTTAAGCACCTTAATGGTAGTTTCTGTGTCTGTCATTACCGCACCTTCGGTAACTTCAATAGCTATCGCGTTAATAGGTAAATTAACATCATGTAACTGCTGCGCTAATCGAGCTGGCAATGACTCATCCATTAAGTCATGTGCCGATAAATTAATCGCCACAGAAATAGCTAACCCTTGTTGATGCCAAATGTGCGCCTGACGGATAGCTTCAGCCATAACCCATTCACTAATAATCGAAATGTTACCTGAGTTCTCGGCAAGTAGGATAAATTCATCTGGGGGAACAAAGCCCAAATCTGGATGCTGCCAGCGAATTAATGCTTCAACAGCATGACAAGTATTAAGTTGAATATTCACCTTAGGCTGATATACCAAATGCAATTGCCCTTGAATTAATGCTTGCGGTAAATCCCGCACCAATGACAACTCGCGTTGATATTTATCATCATCACCTTCTTGATAAACATACGAATCATCGGCTTGAACACAGGCATGGTTCAAGGCTATCTCAAGGTGTCTAAAGAGAGTGTCTATATGTTGATACAAGCCATTCAACTGCACAATGCCAGTTCTAATTGATAACGTTATTTTTGACCCTGCAACATCAAATGGCATAACCACACCATGTAAATACTGGCTAATCTCAGCTTTATTTGCCGGTTGTTGTAACAACAATAAAAAGGCATCGCCGTCTAACCTTGCAACAAGGGATACATCGATAGACAAGCGGCTTAACCGTTCAGAAAAACTGACTAACAGCTGATCACCATTAGCAAAACCAATAATGTCATTCACTTGCCTAAAATGCTTAATATCAATCAATAACAAGGTACCAGTTAAGCCAATAATTTTATGTTTGATGTGTTTTTCGGCGGCAAAACGATTGAACAACCCCGTTAAGGGGTCGTGTTCAGATTGATATAAAAAGTCTTGTTCACGTTGCTCAATATTACTGCGCATTGTGGATAAAGTATCTGCAAGAGCCTGCAATTCTGCAGGGGCGCCGTAAATTTTAGTCGGATTTTCACCCTGGCCCACTTTTTTAGCGAAATTAACCAAAGCATCTATCGGTTTAGTTAATCCATTGGTGACCCACATGGCCACAATAAAGGCCAATAAAGAAGTGAATGCAAATATCAGCAGCATGTTGTTACGCAGTTGCTGATAATTGAGTTGCCAGCGCTGATTAGACTGATGCAATACGACCCATTGCGCATCACTTTGCGGATCTAACTGAATAGCCTGGGACAAATAGTTATCAGGATAGTGCTCTTGTGGGTGAAGGGTAGCATCGGCAAAACTGAATGAGATATCACTTAAGTGTTGAATCAATTCTGGCGCTAAAGTAGAAATAATTTCAACAGGTATTGATGTTGAGTTAATAAAACTCACATCGATACCTGTCATCGCCTTAGCTTGTTGAGCCACATTTTCATCGAGTAAAAAGCCCATACCAACCCAGGCAATTAATGTGGGCGCTTTTACTGGCTGAAACACAAATTGGTAGTTAGCGTGATTAACATTTAACATCACAAAGTCGTTATCTTCACTTTTATGCTTGGTAAATAAGCTAGCAACATCGTTGGCCGATAAACCTGTCAAACTAGACGATAACAACTGCCCCTGCGGTGAAAGTAATATGGCCGCATTAGCATTAATACGTTTACCGTGATTCGATAAAACCGAAGAAATGGTCTCTTGCTCTTTAGTTGCAACAGCACGTTTAAAGCCAAAGTCAGCACTCAGTAATGACAAACTCTGATTCAACTGTTCACTGCGGTTAGCCAAAATATCGCTAAAAACGTTAATACCGACACTTAATCGCTGTATTTGCTGTTGCCGACTCGCATTTTGAGTCGCATTCAACACAAATACTGCAGTTAACAGTTGCACCACTGTCAGTACCACTAAAAAGACCAAAATCAATCTATGTCGAAAACTATTGCGCATTGGCTAACTCAATTTGAGTTGACTGACGGGTTGCAGCAAATCCTGCTGGGGGGGATGTTGGCTTGTCCTGATGTTCTATATCAAGCTGTAGCTCAAGCGTTTTTTGGGGTTCGCCGGTTAATACCATTGGTGCTACTGCCAAGGAAGTTTTCTGCCACGGGTGCCATACGTTAACGCTATATGTTCCTGGGATTAAATCATTAAAGCTCACACGACCTTTATTATCGCTGACACCGTAAAGTGGACTTTGGGCGACATAAATAAAGGCCTGCATATAATCATGAATATTACAGCCTATCGCCACAATACCTGGCTGTTCAAATTCGATTGGTTCTTCTGCTTTTCCGACATATAACTTTAATTCAAACGGTTTTGCGGCTGAAAATGAATACACATGGTGCCGGGTACGATCAAAGTTAGGAAAATTGACTTTATCGCCTTGTTGAACAGCCAGTACAAAAGGCTGGAATATTCGATTCTGCTGCTTCATTTCATGATTGTTAATGGCTGATGCTGACATACTATGTTCAGGGATCAACTCCACCACAGCATCACTGATTGAAGCACCTTGAAGGTCACTCACATCAACATCTAAGATAGTCGCTGACGCGCCAACAGATAAGGTAAAAAAGGTTAACAATATCAGCACCCGTAATCGAAAACTCAGCATTTATATCTCTTCTTGGTTGATGACACATTTGCAGTAAGTTTAGCTTAACCCTTTGCATAAATGCATAATATTACTCAGCTCACTATGTAACTAAGTATGATCAATATAACCAACTTCTTACCAATATAACTAATAACATAATTTACGCTGTTTGGATTTATCAATTCCCGCAAACAAGTGTTAAGTGCGTAAACATTACCCTCAAATATTCATTAAAAAGCCTATGCAAGTAAAACTGGCCACATCTACAGTGCTTGTTATCGTCTGGCACAATTACCCCGAGGTGACGTTCAGTATTTAGTAGCATGTTTAACTCAGCTAACCCAGTCACGACAAAATGGTAACCAATCAGTTATGAGATAGTTAAAATTGATATTGGCGCCAGCAAAGTCATTACCTCGATAATATAATCCGCTTTTATCATTATATTGGAGGGGAAATGACACAATTATGGCTATCACGCCGGCTTAAATCAGCTGTGATTATTACCTTATGTATTATCGCCGTTATTGCCTCCATACAAACCACAGGACTCACACGCGCGTTAATCGAGTTAGTCGCATTCGGCGGTCTTATTTGGCTCGCATTAAGCAAACCCGATATTAAACAGCACGACGCCTAACGGTTAAGCCTTAAACAGGTTGTGCTACCGCTGATCCCCTCGTTCTAGTTATTCATGTCTTTGTGATAGATTTTATTTACCGATTTCAGCATCTTTTTGTGCATAAAACTGCAAGGCAAATTCAGTATCATTACTCTGAAGCTTTCATATCTAAAATGTCACAATATAAAACAATGAACTGCTGCCAATAGCAAACCATAGCAACACGCCTAACAGCAACGGTTTAGGACCATTAGCGCGCATTTTTTTGACTGTAATCGCCGCGCCAATTAAAAATAAGCACAAGACTAACACTTGTTTAGACACAGCAAACAATAGGTTATAAACCGGTTGCCCCTGGGGGATAAAGTAGGCAACTAAAATGGCGACACAATAAAACAGAATAAAAAATGGAATGGTAATTTTGCTTTTATCACCACCAAAGGCAATAGCACTTAATAATGCGATAGGGATAATCCACAACGCTCTAGCAAGCTTAACTGTGGTGGCAATTTTTAACGCATCATCACCATAAGCCGCCGCCGCACCTACAACCGACGAGGTGTCGTGAATAGCAATAGCGCTCCACACGCCAAAATCATATTGAGACAATTGCAGCGCATGGCCAATCGTTGGAAACACAAACAAGGCGATTGAATTGAGTAAAAATACGCAGGCTAACGACACAGCAATTTGATCATTCTTCGCATTAATCGCCGGTGCGACAGCAGCAATAGCACTGCCGCCACAAATAGCAGTACCACAGCTAATTAAATGTCCGGTTTTACTGTCTAAGCCCATTAATCGTGTCAGGCCGTAACCTAAAATCAAGGTAAAGAAAATTGAGCCCACAATGAGGCCAAGATTATTACTGCTGGCGTCAATCGCTTCAGGTAAGTTAATCCCAAAACCTAAACCAACAATCGAATACGCCAGTAGCTTTTTAGTCCACTTACCTAAATCAATACTGTCAGGCACCAAACCGATACTCGCCAACGTAAACCCCATCAGTAGAGCTACCGGAGAAGATATTAGCGGCGTAAGGCACAACAAGCCCACTGCAATAAACAACCACATTTTATAATGTGTAGTAGATAAGTTCGTCATGGAATAACACGTTAAAAAAGCAATCCGCTATTGTAACAACTTGATTGTACTCAAACGATGTTTATAGTGGATAATTTCAACCCACTACACAAATTATGCCTAGATCGGGAATAGTTAATTGAATGCTGTCTCCAGCAGCATTCAAACTAGGCAAGAGGAACAAACTGCTGTGGGCGACATTTAAGTCGCGAAATATCGTGACTTAGTTATAATGATTGATATTCCTTGTTGATCAGTCTTTATAAGCTTAAATATGACCGAAAAATCCAGCTTAACCACCAGCCATTTTCTGCCAGAAAATACCTTGCTACTCAATGCAATGACTGAAGGTGTCTATGGCTTTGACCTTAAGGGCAACGCTGTGTTCATCAACCCAGCAGCAGAGCACATGACTGGGTGGAATGCTGAAGAGTTAATCGGTAAAAATATTCATGATTGTCACCATCATAGTCATGCAGATGGTAGCCATTATCCTCAGCAAGATTGTCCGATATATCGCACATTACATGATGGTATTGCACGTCAGGTCAGTGACGATGTGTTTTGGCGTAAAGATGGTAGTTGTTTCCCTGTTTATTACAGCTCAACACCGGTTTATGATAATAATATTCTTATTGGTGTTATCGCCATCTTTCGCGATGTGAGTATTCAAAAGCATACTGAAGATTCATTACGCAAAGCCCTCGCACAAGTACAAGCCTTATCTGAGCGATTAACCTCAGAGAATCAATACTTACTCACCGAACTACAAGGTAAGCAAGGCGCTATGGGCTTGTCTGGCAACAGCAAAGCCATAAACCATTTAACTCAGCAGATTAATCTCGTTGCTAATACCGACAGCACGGTATTAATTTGTGGCGAAAATGGCACAGGAAAAGAGCTAGTCGCGCGTAGCCTGCACCAATTGAGCCACCGAAAAAACCAGCCCATGGTGAGTGTCAATTGCGCTGCGTTCTCGGCATCCATTTTAGAAAGCGAGCTATTTGGCCATGAAAAAGGCGCATTTACAGGGGCGATTAGTCGACGTAAAGGCCGCTTTGAATTGGCTCATAATGGCACGCTATTCTTAGATGAAATTGCTGAGCTCAGTCTTGAAGCACAGTCAAAGCTATTACGTGTTATTCAAGAGCAATCTTTTGAGCGTGTGGGTAGCAGCGAAACCATTAAAGTGAATATTCGCCTTATTGCAGCTACTCACCATGATTTACCAGCCCGTGTAGAGCAAGGGTTGTTTAGGATGGACTTATTTTATCGCCTTAATGTTTTTCCTATTCAAGTTCCCCCTCTGCGCGATAGGCAAGAAGACTTACCTAACTTGGTAAGTGATTTGGTCGTATCACTCAGTCAAAAACTGGGAAAGAAAATCACCAAAGTAAGCGCAAAAGGCTTACACAAGTTACAACAATACCCTTGGCCGGGAAATGTACGTGAGCTACAAAATTTAATCGAAAGAGAAATCATTCTAACCCACGACAACACGTTAACATTTAATAGTTTACAGCTGCCCACACTCAAAGATAACAATACTGCCATTAAGCAACCTTTAACCATGATAGAAGCCGAGGCTGCGCATATTATCGACATACTAGAATTGACTCAATGGCGAATATCAGGCCCAAATGGCGCAGCAGCCATGCTGGCATTGCCGCCCAGCACATTGCGATCTCGAATGAAAAAACTCGGTATTAACCGTTAGCCTGACGCTTAATCAATATTGGATTCATCAAGCGACTCACTTAAACATCATGACCACTAAGTCACGATATTTCGCTTAATTGCGATATATCGTGATGCATCATCAACTCAAAAAAATATTTCTCTATTAAAATCAGCTTGATAAATAAAAACTATGTTGGCTTACCTATTGCTATATAACGACGTAATGTCATTTTAGGAAAACAACATGTCAGCACCAGAATCAAGTCTATTAACTTCATCCCAACGCATCCCTATTGTGAATGTCAGCTCTTCCCCCTCAGGCAAAATTCATGTGCGTGAACAATACGGTGTATTTCAGCGGATCAGAAAATACAGCAATACTTTACTGATAGCCGTTTTCTTTTTATTACCCTTTATCAGCTACCAAGGACGTCAGGCGATTTTGCTTGATGTTACCCAGCAACAGTTTTTCTTTTTTAATATCACCCTATGGCCACAAGACTTTACCATTCTGGCCTGGCTGTTTATGGCGGCGGCATTTGCGTTGTTTTTTGTTACCGTTTATTGGGGCAGAGTATGGTGTGGTTTTTTATGCCCTCAAACGGCGTGGACCGCTATGTTTATGTGGATAGAAGCTAAAGCTGAAGGAAACCATCACCATCGTGCCGCATTAGATAAAGCCCCTTTATCAGCATCAAAAATCCGTAAACGTGTTACCAAGCACAGCCTATGGGGCATTACTGCATTAGTGACTGGTTGTGGTTTCATGGGCTACTTTATGCCCGCCAGAGCGCTATATATCGACATTTTCACTTTCTCTAGCGGTTTTTGGACTGGCGTTTGGGTATGGTTTTTTGCTTTATGTACATATATTAATGCGGGTTGGATGCGCGAAATGATGTGCTTACATTGTTGTCCATATTCGCGTTTTCAAGCGGTTATGTTTGACTCAAATACCAAAACTGTCAGCTATGATGCCGCGCGAGGCGAATCAAGAGGGCCACGAAAACGTTCACAAAGTACTGATTTAGGTGATTGTGTTGACTGTAATTTATGTGTCGACGTTTGCCCAACAGGTATCGATATTCGCAATGGTTTACAGTATGAATGTATCAACTGTGGCGCCTGCGTTGATGCATGTAATCAAACGATGGAAAAATTTGGCTATTTACCGAATTTAATCAGCTTTACTAGCGAGAATGCACTCAAGTCATCAAAATCGACACCTCAACTGCAGCCCCTTACTGAGCAACAACCCAGTATTCCAACTAAAAAGCTATCATTAAAAGCGCTAGGATACGCATCAGCTTTACTCATTATGTGCGTATTAATGGTAGTCGACTTAACCAATCGCAGTTTAATTCAACTTAATGTAATACGAGACCGCCAAACTCTCTATCGCGAGGTTGGGGAGTTTGTCGAAAATAGCTATCAACTTAAAATCCGCAATAAAACCCAACAAGCAGTCGACTATATTATTGGTGTTAATAGCTTGCATCAGGGTTGTGACCTCACTCTAATCACTCACAATAAAGTCCATATTCAACCAGGTGAGCAAATCGAATATCCGGTGACCTTACGCTGTAAGCAGTCAGAAAATACCACGCCGATGAGTAAACAAACCATCAACTTTTATATCGCCGACCAAGCAAAGCCATCAAACAAAGTCAGCCAACAGTCTAATTTTTTCTGGCCAAGCAACTAATTTTCTAGCCAAGCAACTTAAGCAAGTAATCAAAAAGCCAGCAGAATTAACCCGCTGGCTTTCAAAAATTCTTTATTTAGTACACTAATGTTAGCAATAAGCTTAACGCTGGTGCATAGCGTAATCGCTACCATCTTTAGCAGTAAACACTTTACAACGGCCTTCTGTAGGCTTGCAGCTAGAGTGTAATAAGCTTATCCATTGCTTATAAGGTGTCGGCAAATTCTTGATTGGCATTTCAATTTGAATATCTTCAATGTGTGCCAAATCATCAGTACCAATATCGCCTTGGCGATCAAAACAAATTTCAATATGAGTGTCATTATTTTTCAATACGACTGATGTTGGCTCACTCTTATGGCCTGTTAATGCCACAAATTGACAAGGATTTTGTAATCCAGACTGAGTGCCATCTTTTAAAAATGCTAAAAGATGCGTGTAATAAACAACATAGCTAGTCACATCTTGGTGTGAACCTGTTGCTAGTGGGAACTGGGCATCTAAAAACTCTTTCGCATTAATAGAGCGATCTAATTCATTAGTTGTTGCCACAAATTGCTCACCAATAAAGTGGTTAAGGTTTTGAGTAGATGTTTTGCTTGCTTGAGTAGACATGTTCATAGCCTTATCCTCTTCTTTTAATCGTAGGTCACATTATTTTTATTTATAATGATTCAAATTAGTTTTTGATTTAAGCCTTGTTCGCAGCTTGATTTTTAGTCTATGCTATTTTTACCAAGAATTTCACAATAAAAATTTTACAGTGTGAATTATACAAAATGAGAAATGATAGAAGCTTGATGCGAAAGACCCATTTTTTGGGCACAAAAATAAGAAACTTGCGAAAACGCAACAACTTAACCATGGAAGACTTATCTGCCCGCTGTATGCGGGTAGATGCAAACAACTCACCTTCCGTGTCATATTTATCTATGATTGAACGTGGTAAGCGTGTACCAAGCGCCGATATGCTTGCGGTTATTGCGGTGGTTTTTCAAAAAGAAGTCGGCTGGTTTCTGGATGACGAGCCAGAAGATGACGCCATCACGCCCGAAAAAGGCAATAAAGGTGGCATTAGTGGTATGCCGCTAGAGCCAAGTTTTTTATTCTCTAATGATATTTTACAAATCGCGATACCCGAAATGCTGTCGCAAACCGGTACATCGGGCAGACAATTTGCCCACTTGTTGATCCGCGCGCATCAAGAACACCACCAAAATCATTTTCCTGATTTAGAACGTGCAGCTGAAGATGTGGGTTTAAAACGCATGCCATTAATGGCTGATGACATGCTGACTATCGCCGCCAGAATGGGGCTAATAATTAAGTGGATTGACCGAACACCACAAGAAATTCGTGATGAAATGGGCGCAAGTTCACGTCAATTAGTCACCTCGTTTTTTGAACCACCCGGCACAATTTATTTAAACAATACTTTAAAAAATCGCCCTCACCGTTTGAAATATGACTTAGCGGTGCATATTGGCCATTGTGTATTACACAATAAAGATGGCTTAAAGTCGGTGATGACATCAGGGCGAAAAGAAGAAGGTGATGACAACGGTATTCCACAGTCAAACACCCTTAACGCTCAAGATATTTTACATGCCTGGCGTGATTTTGAGTCAAGCTTTTTTGCTGGCGCATTACTATGCCCTAAGGTTCCTTTTAGACAATTACTTGACCGTCACGGCTATGAAATTAGCGTTCACAAGCAGTTGCAGGTTTCGGCATCGGTTGCTATGCGCCGCATGACCGTAGTGTCCCCTTATCCACATTGGCATTTTTTTGATGCCTATGCTCCTGGCAAACTCAAGGCTGTTTATCGCGGTAATGGTATTCCGCTGCCGTGGGGCAATATGCGTTTAGTGGAAGATCCTTGTCAGCACTGGGCAGTGTTCAGAATGATTAATGAGCCGTCATCTGGTACATCAGCGCAAATTTCGATTCTTAATGTGGGTAATCAACCGCGAATATATTGCTGTGAATCTATTAAGGTTGAAGACTCTGCGGGTAACCCTCATGTGCTTTGTGCCGGTATTGATTTGAACCCGGCCATTGATGCCCAGGGTAAAGATTCACTGTCGATTGCCAATGATTTGAAACAAGCGTGCGCTTCTAATGGTGGTTCTGTGGTTATTCCAAGGCACATTAAACAGGACCTCACCAGTGTGGCTAAAATTCTTAACATTAATTGGATTGAACGCGGCATTAAAAATGACGCCCGCTTAATTTGCTCACGCGGCGCAGTGTGCCCAAGACAGCCAAGTTGTTACGCTGTTGGTAAAAATTTATGTGAAGAGAATTAACTCAAACACTGTAAACATTAAAATGCCGTTTAAATATCAATTTAAACGGCATTTTATTCGCTTACAAAAGATGTGACCAATAGCAGCTTAAGCCCATTGGCTATAAGGCTGTTTCATTAATGAAGAATTGTAATAACGATTATCGCCAGTCACCTCTTCACCTAACCAATCCGGTTTTATCACCACTTGCTGCTCACTTTCTAACTCAAGTTCAGCGACTACCAAACCTTGATTATCACCATAAAACTCATCTACCTCAAATACTTGGTTTTGATATTCCACCAAGTACCGGGTTTTATCAATCACCCCCTTGTTCACATAATTTGAGCAAGTCTTGTGCCTCTTGCACACTGATTTCTTTTTCCCACTCAAAGCGTGACAAACCGGCTTGATTACTAATGCCTTTGATGGTTAGAAAACCTTGCTCACCCATTATTCTAACCCTGACAGTGCGCGACTTTTCAGAGTTTAAATACCCCTGGATAATTCTGGTCGAGCGATGAGCAAGTGATTTAAATTGGTCATTATGCACAAGGTACTTACGTTCAATTTCGACAGTCATATAATTATATTCAGCTAACGATGATTGGGAGTATTATTGAAAGTTATCACCTATTTGTATAGCAATTTATGCCCTTGCGATGGTCATAACTGATCTTACAGCCAACGGTCTTCTAACCGATTTATGCAGCAGAACTTCAAACTGACGGAAATGACACTATGACCATTTGGAATCAATTCCAACTCGTGAGAAAGCTCACGCCATCAACAAAACTGCTACCTACTTTTGAGTATTAACAATCCGTTCATTTATTAGCCTAAAACTGCCATCAGTTCCCATTTTGGAATTGATTCCGGCCTTATTCTTATTGTGTCGAATATAAGAAAGGGGTGATGATCCATGAGCAATGTAGATCTATTAGGGCGCCGTAAGTTTATCGCGGGACTAGGTGTAGCGGCAGGAGCAGCCATGGTTGCACCAGCAATGGCTATATCCGAAAAAGCGGATGGCGTTAAATGGGACAAAGAAGTTGAAATTGTCATTATTGGTTCTGGCTTTGCAGGCTTAGCCGCAGCCATTGAAGCCAGTAAGTTAGGCGCTAAAGACGTTCATATTTTTGAAAAAATGTCTTATTTTGGTGGTAACTCATCTATCAATGGTGGGTTATTTGCCGCACCAGTTACGCCGATGCAAAAGACAGAAGGCGTAGACGATTCAGTTGATCGCATGGTGGCTGACCAATTAGCGTCAGGTCGTGGTATTGCCGACGAAGCACTATTACGTCATGTTGCCTCCCATGCAATGGAAGCATTGCAAATGACTTTGGATGCGGGTTCTGAATACCATCCATATTTACAGCAATTAGGCGGTCACTCTGTAGCAAGAACCTACCAAACTACAGTGAGCTGTGGCGCAGGAATTACCCAACCACTTTTGCATAAGTGTCGTGACTTAGGTGTTAAAACCCACAATCGTTCAAAATTTGAAGGCTTTCTTGTCGGCAATAAAGGCGAAGTGTTGGGTGTTAAAATGCGTGACAATTACCACTTTGGTGAAGACCAGCCTGGTAAAGTGCTCAACATTCGCGCCAAACGCGGTGTGATTATGGCCACTGGTGGCTTTGCACAAAATGTTAATTTAAGAATGGCACAAGACCCAACGCTTACCGCTGAAGTGGGCTGTACCAATGCTCCAGGCGCTACAGGCGAAGGCATGTTTGAAATGTTCCGTCTTGGCGCAATTCCTGTGCATCTTGCGCATATCCAATCTGGCCCATGGGCATCACCTGATGAAGGCGGCTTTGGCTATGTGTCTAACTATGCTATCTACAACTTCCCACATTCTATCGCGGTTAACCGTTTAACTGGTCAGCGTTTTATGGATGAAATTGCCGATAGAAAAATACGTGCAGATGCTGAATTAGCCTGTCGTGATGAGCAAGGTAATCCATTACCGCCTATTTTAATCACCAGTTTTGAAGACTCTAAAAATCACCCTAATACTGAAAAAGTAATTAAGTACAATGTAGGTTGGAAGTTTGATTCAATTGAAGATTTAGCAAAGTATTTCAATATGCCACTTAAGCCATTAAAAGCTCAAATTGAAGAATATAACGGCTATGTCAAAACGGGTAAAGACTCACAGTTTGGCAAGAATATGGTTAAAGCTGCTGGCAAGTATATTAAAGCCCCCTTTACTGTGGTGCGTTTATGGCCAAAAGTACACTACTGCCAAGGGGGTGTGATGGTAAATACCAAGGCGGAAGTTAAAGATAGCTTCACTGGCGCGCCGATTACCGGCCTTTATGCTGCTGGTGAAGTGTGTGGTGGTATTCACGGTGTTAGCCGCTTAGGTAGCTGTTCAATACCAGAGTGTATGGTAATGGGGATGACCGCTGCCCGTAGCATGATGACCGTTTAGTAAAGACCAGATACAAGAGGAGTTATTGATGAAAACATTAAAAATTATGCTTGCACTGGGCTTACTTAGCTTAGCCAGCTTATCAGTTCAAGCAGTAGAAATTAGAGATTACCACAAAGATGTTATCGGTAAAGATTGTAAAAGCTGCCATGGCAATGGCATCAAACAGTATCCCTCAGATCAAGCTTGTTTGCAGTGCCATGATGTTGATGACTTGGCCAAGCAAACCGCCAGAAGTGAAGAAGAAAAGTGGCAAAATCCACATAATAACCTTCACTATGGTAAAGAGTTACCTTGCCAAGAATGTCATGGTGAGCATAAAGTTAAAAAACCACTCTGCAGCAACTGCCATACGTTTAAGTACGATAAACATAAGGAATAAATAGCATAAATTCCATTGCAGTTTTATTCTTTGTAAAAGCGGTAATGAAGATTAAATTTTCAAAATGCCAATCTTAATAAGATTGGCATTTTTATAAGTTCGTTAATCGAGATTAATTAACGCTGCGAACGTCTGCTAATTCTTGCACATTCGATTTTAACAACGAAATAAGTTGTAGCGTAGTAGCTGTCTGTGTTTCAGGATTAACATACAATGACTCATTAAACATCGGTAAAGGCGGTAATCCGTGCTCTATCGGGTCAAGTATTTGCATTTTATCTGTAACCCTAAATTCTGCGATAGGCGCAACCACAAGGTCAGTTTCAACCGCCATACACAAGGCGTCAGGAGAAGGCGTTGATAACAGCACGTTAATTGGCCGCATTGAAAGTTGGTGGTTAGCAAACACCTGGGCACGAATGGGACAATTTTCAGGATAAAGCGCCATTGGAATAGTGCTACGTAAATGTGCTTGGCCATTTTTAGCTGCAACCCAAATAAACTTTCGCTCAAACAACAATTCACCTTGAACGGGTGGCTGCCAATGTGTTGCCACTATTAAGTCAAAGTCCCCCTGCTTCAAACGCTTATAAAGATTACCACTGACGCCGGTATCAATAACCAACTCAATGCAGGTGAACTCACGAATAAACTCCAACAGACAACTTTTTAAGTATCGTTTGATGTAATCAGTAGGCACACCAAGACGAATAACCTCACGATTAACGCAATCTTTCAAATCATCTAACGCTTGTAAATGCAGCTGAGTCATTTTATAGGCATAGTTCAATAGCGTTTTACCTGACTCAGTCAAGGTTACACCTTTGTTATCCCTAATCAATAGTTCTTGGCCAACACTCTCTTCCAGTTTTTTGATTTGCAAACTCAAGGTCGATTGAGTTCGGCATATCTTTTCGGCCGCTTTTGATAAGTTGCCGCTTTGTGCAACGGCGATAAAACCTTCCAGCAATTCTATTTTTAACATGGGCTATTGATATTATTCATAGTGCTACCAGTATTACTCAATGCCCAACAAGTTAGAAGTTTGTTACTGTTTAAATGTGATGCTGTAGTCAAGATCTTTTATAAAGTGTGAGGAGTGTAATATGAGCAGCTGGGATCAGCGTGGTAAGTACTTAGTTGACGTGTCACAGCGTTGCTTAAAAGGTCATAAAACCTTTGACTTATGCCGCTCTCATTTAGTCCAAGCTAGCCAGATTTCAAAGGGAACAATTTATAATCATTTTAATAGCGAAGCTGATTTAATCGTAGCTGTAGGGTGTGATCAACTAGAGCGCTGGTTAACACAGGCAAACATTGACTCTGAAGTATATCCCGACCCTTATACTCGGTTTATCTACCATCATTGCCAGCGCTTATATTCAATTTTATCTGAGAATATGTTTGTTATTGAACGGGTACTGCCCAATGATGACATTCTCAATAAGAGCAGCGATGCATTTCAAGAGAAATTCACAACACTGGCAGCGGCTTATTATCACTGGAATGCTGATGCGATTAAAGAAATTGGTGAAATAAACGGTTTTGATCGAGTGGAATTGGTTATCCAATATTTGCGGGGTGCGCTGATTAATATTGATGATGCACAAAAGCAATATGATTCCCCAGAACTCTACCACCAGCTGAGTTACGCCTTAACCCAATTGATAGGTCATTCAAATAAACGTATCCCTGCATTGAAAGACTTTAAAACTTGGTTATTAACCCAAGGTCAAAGTAGGAATGCACAAGTCAACCCGAACTAATCAATCACCTAAGGCGCTAATTCACACTGAAAAAAGAGTTAATTGTGGTGCGATTGTAAGAAGATGATTTGTCAAACTCCACTGCCTCAGTAATATTAGCACTGTGCAGAATATTGCTAGCATAAATGATTAACCGATTAGATTTAGCATCAACAGAAAACACTTTTTCAAAAAATTGATCCGTTTCGTTGATATAACCCCCTCTTACATCGGCGGCTTGTTTCACCTCTTCCACCATTTTTAAAATCACCGCTTTATCCTCATGCGCTAGTTGTAGTTTATCGATGCCTTTATAACGATAAAAACTTGTTCCTCCCAAACAATTATCATTCAGGTAATGCACTGCCGCGATATGATTAACTGATAATGAATCAAAATGTGGCATTGTTTGTATTACATCAAGTTGTTCTGGGGGCAAAGTCACTTTTGACAACCAGCTTTTAATGATCTGAAATTGTTTAAAAATATGCCCTTGTGGGTGCTCGCTTAAACGGTTGAATAAACTGGAAAGCAATCGATAGTAAGGCTTGGGCATTTCGTCACGCATGCCTGGAAAAAGCGTTCCATCTGCGCCTACAGGATTAAAATAAGCAATTTTATCGCAGTAATGCAGCACCTTATCGAAATCGTCAATGACGTTATCAATAATCCAAATAGATGCATTAGAGTGAGGAATATGGGTAAGGTTGATTTTGAGGTTTGAGCTTAAACTATACATACGAAATACGATGTCCTTTATATCGTGACTTTACTATCACCACCTAATCTGGCAGTACCAATGAAAAGCATTTAGCTAATCTAAGTCTTATACGATAATATGAGGAGTTACGATCTTTTTTATCGATTGTAATAGTCTATTGATTTTAAAGCGTTGATAAACCCTACTTTAGTATCATTTAGACTCACCGCCAACGGCATGAATATGAAAGACATGATTGGAATAAATGCTCAGGCAATAAAAAAGCAAACGCTGTCGTTTGCTTTTTTTGTCTATTAATAGCGATAGCTATTATCTCATAGTAACAAACTCTTCTGCACCTGTTGGATGTATAGCGACTACTGAATCGAAGTCTGCTTTGGTTGCGCCCATTTTCATGGCAACACCAAATCCTTGAAGTATTTCATCCATACCAAAACCGATACCGTGAATACCTACTACCACTTCATTATCTCCAGCACATACTAGCTTCATTTTACAGGCTTGACGGTGTGCTGTGACAGCTGTGTACATTGAAGTAAAGCCTGAGGTGTAGACTTTCACCTTATCTTTACCGTACTGCTCAATCGCTTCGGATTCGGTAAGCCCCATAGTACCAATTGGAGGATGACTAAACACCACAGTAGGGATCAGGCTGTAATCCATTTTTGCATTAGGCATTTGACCAAATAAGCGCTCTGACAATAAACGCCCCGCTTTTACGGCAACTGGAGTTAGCTCTACACCACCTTCCATAATATCGCCAACACAGTAAATGCCTTTTGCGGTAGTATTTTGTTGCTCATCGGTTACTACATAACCTTTGGCATTTAAAGTAACATCAGTATTTTCAAGACCGATATTATCCGTTGCTGGTGAACGCCCAATCGCCCAAATTAGCGTGTCTACGGTAATGCTATTACCGTTTTCAAGCTCTAGCGTTAAGCTAGCATCCGCATTTTTAATCACTTGCTTTGGCGTACTATGAGTATGTAATGTTGGGCCATCGGTTGCCATTGCTTCAACAAGCGCATCAACTAAGATAGGGTCAAAGTTGCGCAAAGGTGCATGTTTACGCACTAATAAATGAGTTTCACTACCAAGGGCATGTAATACGCCTGCTAGTTCGACAGCAATATAACCCGCACCCACTACGGCGACGCGCTTTGGTTGTTCACGTAACTCAAAGAACCCGTTTGAATCGATACCGTACTCGGCACCTGGAATATCAGGAATAGTCGGCGCGCCACCGGTTGCGACCACAATATGGTCGGCGGTGTAATGTTCACCATTCACTTCAATGGTGTTGTTATTAACAAACTTGCCGTAACCGTTTAGTAGTGTCACTTTGTTGCTAGCAAAACCACGACCGTAGGCTTCGTGAATGCGTCCAATGTACGCTTCACGATTATCAACTAAGGTGTTCCAATCAAATTTATTAACTGTGACGTCAAAACCATAATCTTTGGCATAAAGATTCATGGCATCTGCGACATGCGCACCATACCACATCACTTTTTTAGGCACACACCCTACGTTTACACAGGTGCCACCCACATGTTTTGCTTCAATAATTAATACTTTTGCACCGCGCATTGCTGCACGATTTGCTGATGCGATACCGCCACTGCCGGCACCCAAAGCAATATAGTCAAAATGTTGAGCCATGATAATCTCCGCTGCAATTGATATGGCTATTGTAGGGAGGAAACGACTTGGATGCTAGGTGCCATTAATAAACTCGCGTTAACGTTTGTACTGGCATCGGTCGTGATCACCCTGAGAAGGTCCTTTTCCTGCGCACTGCAAACATTTCCACTCAGATAACCTAGCGGACAACTCTTTTTCAAAATGTTGTTGATGGCGGTTTTCTGTTCGAACTTTACCTTGCAAATAGGTAATACGATTATGCAGCCAGCGACAACTGGGATCATCGGCCATTTTAGCGGCTGCGGATGATTTTGTTTTGGAGGATGTTTTTCCTGACCCTTTGATGGATTTTGTAGCATTTTTTAACCGATATGGCGCAACTAATGCTTCTTCAGCATCATATTCAAGTGAAAATGAAGGCTGACTTATCTTAATAGGTTTACCTTCACTGTCATAAACACCATCTTTACCAAGCTTTACTGCTGATTGATTATTAAGCTCAGTTTGTTTTAACTTTGTATTGGCAGTTAGCTGTGCCCAATCATCACCGGCAATACTTTGATTGATACTTGAAAGACAAATGAGAGAAAATAAGACAAAACAGAATATAACGAAAAGTTTCATAATGCATCCTTGCAAAAGCTGAGGTGATAAAAAGCGCAACCATCCTGTTGCGCTTATAAGTGTAGACTAAGTTTCACATAAAGGTGCAATAGTCATCTAGCCGAATTAGAAAGCCCAGTTAACATGCACACCAACATAGGTTTGATTTAAACTCCCCTTAACACCCTCAACCAATGTTTCACGCTTAATATCCTCTAATGCTTTAGTACGGCTAAAGTGCGCTGACAATTCCACATTGTTAGATAGTGCATAACCCACTTCAACACCGAACTGTATGTGATTGGCACCATCATGTTGCTCAGTCACATATTGGAAATCAAAGCCCTGGAGAATATATGGCGTTACATTAAATAGTTCAGTAATCTCCCATGGGCTATGCAAGCTCACTTCTATAAAGTATCCATCGGCTTCAGTGGCATAGGTGTAACTTACTGCAGGCACTAACCAATCTATTCCAGTATAAGTGAGTGAACTAAACAACTCGTTATCTGAACCGCGTTCATCACCATAAAACTCTAACCGCTGATAACCCAGCGTAGCGTCAAGGTATTCATGTAAATGAACAGTGTATTCAACACCAAAATCCCACTCAATATAATGTGTTTGGTCACCGCGGCCTAATGCTACAAAAGCCATTAAATCATCTTGAATCACACTCGCAACTCCCCAGGCAATGCCGCCTTTATCGAGGTTATTGCGCCCTTCGGAGATATACTCGCTATCCCAAGCAATATCTAATGCAAACTCAGACGCTGACAGTTCTTGTACTGACGATGTTAAAAGGATACCTGTCAAGGTGAGCCCCATAATCGCGGTTCGCAAAAGATAAACCTGACTTAAGATATAAGTACTTATGATTGCTGACACAGGAGGTAACTTTGTCATAATGATTATTGACTCATCGAAACAGAAATTAACAATTTTAATAATACTAACTAATAGCCGTAAGAAAGATAATAATAACGAATTGCATTTGCGATCTAGTTGTCAATAGTTGCACCGCAAATAGCATGTAAATGCAAATCGGGAGCAAAATCACTTTTTTTAGTCAGTTTTTAACCTAGGTAATGCCTGATAGAGTATTCTTAGGCATACTCCGATTCATCCGAACAGCCTATTTGACTTGAAATTCAACCCTGTCGCCCTCATAAAGATCACATACGCCTACTCTTAGAGGAAACATTATGAGCAACCCATTGCTAAGTGGCACAGAATTACCGCTTTTTTCACAAATAAAAACTGAACACATTAAGCCAGCTGTAGAACAAGCCATCGAAAACTGCCGCAACAGCATTGATGAACTCCTCGCAAAGAATAGTCTATATACTTGGGATAACTTAATTGCGCCGCTCGAAGAAGTTGATGATGAGCTCAGTAAAGTCTGGTCACCGGTTTCTCATATGAATTCAGTTGTTAGTAATGATGAATGGCGTGAAGCACACGATGACTGCCTGCCACTATTATCGGATTACGGCACCTATGTAGGCCAACACCAAGGCTTATATGAAGCGTATAAATCGATTCACCAGTCCGCGGATTTTGGCCAATTAACCCAGGCACAAAAAATGGTGATTGAACAAAGCCTTCGTGATTTTGAATTATCGGGCATTGGCTTAAGTGATGCAGATAAAATCCGTTATGGCGACATAGTGAAACGCCTTTCAGAACTTACCAGCAATTTTTCCAACCAATTACTCGATGCCACCCAAGCGTGGACCAAACTGATCACCGATGAATCGGAGTTAGTCGGCTTACCGGAATCAGCTATCGCAGCAGCAAAAGCCATGGCTGACGAGAATGAGAAAACAGGTTGGTTATTCACCTTAGATTTCCCATCATATTTACCTGTTATGACCTACAGTGAAAACCGTGAGTTACGTGAAGAATGCTACCGTGCATTTGTAACGCGCGCATCAGACCAGGGCCCGAATGCGGGAGAGTTTGATAACAGCAACAACATGAATGAAATTATTGCACTACGTCATGAAATTGCTAACTTATTAGGTTTTAAAAGCTATGCCGATGAATCTTTGGCAACCAAAATGGCTGAAACCCCTGAGCAAGTGCTAGGCTTTTTAAATGAATTAGGTGAGCGCTCAAAAGATCAAGCTGCTAGCGAGTTGGCTGAACTTCGTGCCTTCGCAAAAGAACATTTCAATGTGACCGAAATGGCGTCGTGGGATTTAAGCTTCTATGCCGAAAAACTGCAACAGCATAAGTATGAAGTATCCCAAGAAGTGTTACGCCCGTACTTTCCTGAAAACAAAGCATTATCAGGTCTTTTCTTTACGGTAAACAAGCTGTTTGGTTTAACCATTAAAGAAGAAAAACAATTTGATACCTGGCATAAAGATGTGCGTTTTTTCCATATTTTTGATGCTGAAAACATTCACCGTGGCAGCTTCTATCTCGACTTATATGCCCGCACAGGTAAACGTGGCGGAGCATGGATGGATGATTGTCGAGGTCGTCGTATTACCTCTACTGGCCTACAAAAGCCAGTTGCTTATTTAACTTGTAACTTTAATGGCCCCGTAAATGGTAAGCCGGCTTTATTTACCCATGACGAAGTGATTACCTTATTCCATGAGTTTGGCCACGGCATTCACCACATGCTCACCAAAGTTGATGTAGGCGGTGTATCAGGCATTAATGGTGTGCCATGGGATGCGGTTGAATTACCAAGTCAATTTTTAGAAAACTGGTGCTGGCAAGAAGAAGCATTAGCGGAAATTTCAGGTCACTTTGAAACCGGTGAGCCACTTCCTAAAGCATTGCTGGATAAAATGTTAGCGGCAAAGAATTTCCAATCTGGCATGATGATGTTGCGCCAGTTGGAGTTCTCGTTATTCGACTTTAGAATGCATCATGAGTTTGATCCTGCTAAGGGCGCCGATATTCAGGGTATTTTAGATGAAGTACGCAGTAAGATAGCGGTATTAGTCCCCCCTAGCTTTAACCGCTTCCAACATGGCTTTGCCCATATTTTTGCCGGTGGCTACGCCGCGGGATATTACAGCTATAAGTGGGCTGAAGTATTGTCCGCAGATGCCTTTTCGCGCTTTGAAGATGAGGGTATTTTCAACTCAGAAACAGGCAAAAGTTTCTTAAAAAACATACTCGAAATGGGTGGTAGTGAAGAGCCAATGGAGCTATTTAAACGCTTTATGGGACGCGAACCTAATACCGATGCATTATTAAGACATAGTGGTATTGCTGTTTAACAAAATACTGTAAACAACAAAAGCGCCTTAATGGCGCTTTTTGTTTAAATTGAAACATCCACACTTGATAACTTAGGGCGTTTATCCATTATTGGCATAAAAAGAATTGCCTTACGGGGATTATCACAATACATTAACAGGCCTCCATACTAATAATAATCTATGAACGGACTTGAACGTTGACAGCCAATATACAGCCTATTTTCTTTGATTTAAAACCAGGAAAAATCGTCGATTTACAAATTGACCATCCTGTTAAACTACGTATAAAAGCGGCGTTAGCAGGTTATGATTTAGGCCAATATATTATCTTAAAACATCCCGCCCCACAGAATATGAATAACTACAGCGATGTGTTGACCGAAGGCAATGTGGTTGTTGTTCGTTATCTACTCGAAGGTCAACAAGGGGAGTGTTACGCGTTTAAAGCCACCATTCGAAATATCACTAAGATTCCTGAAAAATTTATATTTTTAACCTACCCAGAAAAAATTGAAAATAGACAACTACGTACTCATCAACGTTATGTCACCCATTTACCGGCATCGCTTGTCGCAAGAGGCGAACAAGAGGTTAAAAAAGCAGCCCAATTAAAGGGCATTATTTCTGATATTTCCGCAAAAGGTTGTGGTTTTGTTTTTAAAACCGACAACCCTAAAGTGACTGTAAACCAAAAAGATATCTTTGTTGTGCTTCGCTCACCTAGCGATCTTGAAATTACCATTCCCGCCAGAGTATGTAATAGTCGTTTTGAAAATGGCAAAGTGAATGTAGGCATTCAATTTAAAGAAGATGATGAACAGATCAAAAAGCTATTGAACCAACTCTTTATCGAATTGTAATGTCAGTCATCGACACTTCAGTCAAATAGCCTAACCAGCGCCCATTCCTGTTATAGCCGCTTTATTTAAACACCTTAAGTTATCGTTTATCGATAACTTATTGCCGATATAGAATCATTATGATAACTTAGCTGCATCATTACTCAGATGAAAAGCCACTCATGGATAGAATTGCAATAATCAGTAAATGGATAAAATGGTTACTACTACTGCTCGCGACACTGCAACTTGGTAGTTACCTTGCTGTGATGACCATGGGTGAATATAAAGACGGCATATATTTTATGAGTGTCGATTGGTGGGGATTTTTTAGCAGTTACCTCAGTGTCGATTTTGAACCATCCTGGCAAGCCTTAGGTCAACACCTTTATGCTGATGGATTTAACCCTGGCGTTATTCTTGGCAGCGTCGAAATAATTCCTTATTTGTTTATTTATTTTTTCTTGTTCCGATTATTTAGCTTATACCAAAATGGTCAGGTATTTACCTCAGCAAATTTTTACTGCTTAACGCGCATTGCCACGGTCTTTTTTGTGTGGATAGTACTCAGTTTATTTTACCCTATAGTGGTAGCAATATTTCTGCATTCAACTGGGTTAAGTAGCGCTGTCCCCGGCTTTTTTACTATCGGCAGCCAAGAGATTAAATACGCGTTAGTTGGACTTATTTTCTATTGCATTGGCTGGGTAATGAAACACGCCGCCGAATTACAAATGGAGGCGAAATTAACTATTTAATGGCCATTATTATTGAATTAGATGTCATGTTGGCAAAACGTAAAATGAAGTCAACTGAACTGGCTGAACGGGTAGGTATTACCCCACAAAACTTATCTGTACTACGCAGCGGACGTGCTAAGGCGATTCGATTTTCAACATTGGATGCTATTTGTCAGCACTTACAATGTTCACCAGGCGATATTTTAGTTCATCAAATTGATGAATAAATTAAGGAAGATAATATGCTCACGTTAGTTAAAAAAGCCGCGATAAGCGCAATAATATTGATGACTTCAGCCTGCACAATGCGAATTAGCGAAGAAACCTTTATTGCCAATGATAAAGCACCAACGCCCTTTACAACCGAATTCACCCAAAAATTACAGCAAGCCTTGCCAGATCATTTAATTACTCCAGTCCAATTAACAGCCAGCGATAATGTCAGCTTAAATGGTTTTTATATTGATAACCCAAACAGCAAGGTTACCTTAGTGTTTTTCCAAGGTAATGGGATGAAAATAGAGCCATATAGTTTGTCAGCATTAACCATGCTTTCAGCATTGAGTACTGATATTTTTGTGATGGATCGCCGCGGATTAGGCGCAAGTGAAGGCAAGCCACGCATTAAAAATATTGTGTCTGATGCACAGCAACAATTGGACTATTTGCATCAACAATATCAACCGACAAAAGTCATTCTGCATGGCTACTCGCTAGGCAGCTTTATTGCGGCTGATTTAGCCAAAAACAATACCATTAGCGCATTAGTATTACATGGTTCAGCAACCAACGCTGATGACTGGGTAGATGAAAAAACGCCCTGGTATATGGCACCCTTTATGAGTGTGGAAATGCCAGAAGATTTTCGTAAAATAGATAATGAAAAAGTGGTCGCACAATATTATAAAGGGCCATTATTAGTCATTGCTGGAGAGAATGATGAGGAAGTACCTGTGGGGCTATCAGAGAAGTTATATGCGGCTAGCAAATCTGCAAATAAAGAGCTGATTATTGTCCCTAATACTGGCCATCAAGGAATGTTAACTGAGGCTAAGACAATGGCCCAATACCAAGCATTTATAGATGCACTTTAATGTCATTACCCCTCATATAAGCAGGCTTAATCTAGTACGCTGGCTGATAATAAAAGAGGCGCTTATGCGCCTCTTTCCAGCAATAGTACTTCAAAGCTATTAAGTCCGTTAAATCAACTATGCTAATTTCAAATCATGCTTTAAGCGATACATTACCATATCTTCTATCGTTAGAACCGGCATGTTATGTTTTAAACCAAAGGCAACAATTTGTGGTGTTTTAGCCATAGTGCCATCTTCATTGGTTAGTTCACACAACACACCAGCAGGCGCTAAACCTGACATTTGCATCAAATCAACTGTGCCCTCTGTATGGCCGCGAGCGCGACATCACTCCACCAGCACGGGCGCGCAGTGGAAACACATGCCCCGGTCTTGCTAAGTCGCTGGCTTTAGCATGTACTGCTGTTGCCGTTTTAACTGTAGTAACACGATCAGCTGCTGAAACACCTGTGGTCACGCCAACTTTGGCTTCTATCGATACCGTAAATGCCGTTTGATTAGCACTGTTGTTATCCATCACCATAGGTGGCAGTTCAAGCTTATTAGCTTGCTCATCAGTTAAGCATAAGCACACAATACCGCTGCATTCACGGATCATTAATGCCATTTGCTCTGTGGTTAGGTGCTGTGCTGAATAGATAATGTCGCCTTCGTTTTCACGATCTTCATCATCAAGCAATAACACGCCCCGACCTTGTTGTAAGGCAATAATAGCTTTTTCAACGCGTTCGATTGGATCACCAAAAGGTGCAAGTAAAGATAACTGATTCATGGTTTACTCCTAAAAAATACCAGAACCAGGGCTTTGAAGAGGGTTTTTACGCCAAATAGAATTGCATCAGTGGACAGAGTCTACTGATGGTGTTGCTATTCTCTCTCATCCGGACTTTAACCGTCGGCTTTGGAATATTAGCTATTACCATATAGTAATAAACTAAGTCACCAAATCTGCTGACCTCGACGAATCGAGCGCTCGCGGGCTTTATGCTTACACCATATAAGTAGGCATAAGTATTTACCGCCGGTGGGGAGTTTCGCCCCGCCCTGAGAATTAATGCTGAAATTCAGCAGCGCTATAATAATGTCCTAGCCACATAAGTTCAATCAACTCAACGCACAAACACCCACGAAAATCGCGAAAACTCTGCTTGCTCGCTGGTATGACCTCTGCTAGCCTGTGGCACTCATAAAGGAGTGGTTGTAAATGAATCTTTATTTTCGATTAGTGTGGTTATTCATGTGGCGCATTCGCCATTGTCCTGGCATTGGTTTTTTAGGCACCAGCAAGATTAGTTATCGAGCGCTGCCGTTTGATTGCGATGTAAATCTGCATCTCACTAACTCACGCTACCCTGCATTCATGGACTTGGCACGTACCTATATGATCGCCGATATGGGATTAATGAAAAAATTTCTTAAGATGAAGTGGATGCCAATTGTTAATGCATCTGAGTTCACTTATATCCGTGATATTAAGCCATTTGAAAAGTTTGAAGTTGAAACTAAAGTGGTTGGATGGGACGAAAAATATTTCTATATTGAGCAGCGTTTTGTCACCGCACGCGGTTTGCATTGTATTGTTCATGTCCGTGGCGTATTTATATGTAAAGGCAAACAAGTGCCGATTGACACCTTAGTGTTAGAAGCGGGATATGAAGGTGCAACACCAGAGTTACCACCAGAAGTGGTAAAGTGGAAGCAATTTTTACAACTTAAAAAAGAAAGAAACATTTAACGCCTAATGTTAATCTAAACAACCACAGCCATCGTATAGATGGCTGTTTTGTTTGTGCCATATAATCATTTAAATAGATTAATTTAGCTCATAACTCAAACGCTAAATGACAATCAAATACCTGAGGACCATATTGTGGCTAAGCTAGAAAAATTTGCTGATATCGTGTTACGTGCCTGTGAACGCAAAGGTGGAATGGCGGCTGTTGAAGCTTTGTTACCCAACACATTATCCAGTAGTGAAATAGCCGAATACAGTGATGCACAATTATTATCAGCTATGTCTAAGCGGGTTTTTCAAAGTGGTTTTGTGTGGCGCGTAGTCGACAATAAATGGCCCGCTTATGAAAAAGCCTTCTTTGATTTTGAGCCACAAAAAGTGCTGATGCTATCACCTGAGCAGATTCAACAACGGGCATCCGACGCAACACTGATCCGCCACCAAAAGAAGACCCAGGCTATTATGGATAATGCCTATATGGTGCAATCATTGGCGGCTGAACACGGCAGCTTTGCTGAGTTCATCGCCCACTGGCCCACCGAAGACATTATCGGTTTATGGCAGTCACTGAAAAAACAAGGGACCCGTTTAGGCGGCAATACTGTTGCGTACTTTTTACGCTCCATTGGCAAAGACACCTTTATATTATCCAACGATGTACAAGGGTATTTAAAAGCCAAAAACGTTGTCGATGCCGGATTTAGTTCACAAACAGGCCTTAAACAAACACAAGCAGCATTCAATACTTGGCAACAAGAATCAGGGCTGACATTAGCTGAAATAAGCCGAATTATTTCACTCGGCGCCGGTGATAACTATCTGTAGAAGTGATGATAGGTATTAAGCTACTACTTGATAACGGCTTAAAAACATTTTTGCAGTTTCATCGGCCAGATGTTGGCGCTCTTCACTGGTGAGTAAAGATTTGTAAGCCAATAATTGTGGCCAGAAACAATGCCCTTTAATTAAGTGCATTAGCTGTTCATTAGCAAAATTAACATCGGTTAGTGCTAACTTATTATCGCTTACGGCGGCTTTTATCCAGCGCAGTAACGCCGTTTCAAGCAGCTTCATTTTCTCAACCTCTCGGTTCATGTCTTCACTATTGTAAAACAAGTGCCCAAATGCGACTCGGGCCATATCGATATGTTCTTGTGAATTAATAAACTCAATTTCGGTCAAAATAATGGCCGTAAATTGTTGCAGTAAATCTTTGTCGGCTTGATATTGACCCTGATTACGTGCCATAGCGTCAAGCCACAATTCACTCACCAGGTGCATCACTAAGGCTTCTTTGGTGGCAAAGTGATTATAAACCGTGCGTTTAGACACTTGAGCCTCTTCAGCTAGCTTGTCCATACTGGTCGCTGCGACACCTATTGATTTAAAGGTGCGCTTGGCTGCATCAATAATGGCTTGTCGTTTTAACTGACTGCGGCTTTTCTTTTCAGTATCCATGTCGCTTTATATTCAAAAAATTGATAAAAGTTATTTTACACTGACCAGTTTACTTTTCAACTGGATCGAAATAAACTACACCGTATAGTTTACTTTCTGGTTGATAATGAAAATGTTGATTATAGTCGTACCAGTCTTGTTAATCATAAGTATATCTATTGGGATATTTCAATGGCTAATTGTGTCGAAAACCAAGCTGTAGATTAGCAAAAAGGAATATCTGATGTTTGCAATATGCTCAAGACTCGCGTTTACAAAACGGACAACTGCCCTTGCTAAACAACATCGTGTTGAGCTGATTATTCCTGAATTTGGCCGACTGATTTGTATGGCAACCCCACAAGCACATAATCTTTGATGACAAAATTCAGCGAAATTAACGCAACAAATACCTGTTTTACAATAAAAGTAAGCCAAATTAACCAAAAGAGCTAACAGACAGAAACCATTAATAGTGGAATACTATACTAACTTTCAACAAGGTTATCTTAGTTGGTCAGTGTAATTGCAATATATAGCTGTTAAATTAACCACACACTGAGTAAACATTTTTAGTTAGATTACTCATAAAACAAGTTTTTTGGTCCAAATTCGTTAACAAACAGTTATCAATCAATCGGGTTAACGTATTTATTTACAATTTAGCCCATTGGCTTTGCGAATAGTTTCTATGAGCAATGTTAATTGCGTAGCAAAATATACAGTTAGAATTGAAATAGCCTTTTTCACACAGTAACCTAGTTGTGTGTGGATACATTAGAGTAGGAGCTCTCATGCACAAAGCATTGAAAATTGCCGCAGTGATAACTGCGACGTTATGGTTAACAGCCTGTGGCAAACAAGACGAAGGAGCGCAGGCTCAACAAGAGCGCCCACCTACTCCGGTTGGTGTAATGGTGGTGACAGCACAGTCGCAGTCTATTCAAGTAGAGCTACCGGGTCGCAGCAAATCGTTTTTAGAAGCTGAAGTTCGTCCACAAGTGTCTGGTATTATTACTGAACGTGGATTTGTTGAAGGTAAAGAGGTCACTAAAGGTCAATCTCTTTATCAAATCGATTCTGCTACCTACAAAGCGGCTTTAGTCAGTGCAGAAGCTGATTTAGCCAGTGCTAACGCAGGTTTAGAATCTGCTAAAGCGAAAGCGGCACGCTACCAAACATTGGTAAAAACTAATTCGGTCAGTGTACAAGATTTTGATGAAGCAAAAGCTGCTTATAAAGAAGCCTTAGCATCTGTAACCGTTGCGCAAGCCGCTATTAACACAGCTAAAATCAACCTTGAATATACTGAAGTAAAAGCCCCCATTGCGGGTCGCATAGGTAAATCATCAGTAACGGCAGGTGCTTTAGTTACCGCAAATCAAAGCAGCACTTTGGCGACGATTCAACAATTAGATCCTATCAATGTTGATATTGCTCAATCTAGTGTGCAGTTATTACGCCTTAAAAGTAAGCTAAAAGCGGGTAAATTACAAAAAAGTGACAATGCTACTGTTACGCTGATTTTAGAAGACGGTACCACTTATGATCAGCAAGGTACGATGCAGTTTGCTGAGGTCAGTGTTGACGAAGCTACCGGGTCTGTCACATTACGTGCTGAATTCCCTAATCCTGATGGTGTGCTGCTACCGGGTATGTATGTGCGTGCACGCTTAGATACAGGTACGGATCCACAAGCTATTTTAGTGCCTCAACGTGCTATTACTCGTAATACTAAAGGTCAGGCAATGGCGATGATTGTTAATCAAGATAACAATGTCGAAGTGCGTATTGTCACTACTGCTGAAGTAATTGATAACCAATGGCGCATTATTGATGGCCTCCAAGCTGGCGATAAATTAATTGTAGAAGGTTTACAAAAAATTCGTCCAGGTGCGGCGGTATCACCACAGGTATTAACTGCAGACACTCCACAAAAATAGGACATTATTATGGCTCGCTTTTTTATCGATCGCCCTATTTTTGCTTGGGTGATCGCAATTCTTATTATGTTAGCAGGGGTGCTGGCCATTAAAGGCCTGCCCATTGCTCAATACCCTAGTATTGCACCGCCAACGGTAGTCATTACCGCATTTTATCCTGGTGCATCGGCCAAAACCATGGAAGATACCGTGACTCAAGTTATTGAGCAACGTATGACAGGTATTGACCATTTACGCTATATTTCTTCTAGCAGTGATAGTTTTGGTAACGCGACTGTTACCTTAACGTTTAATGCCGAAGCCGATGCCGATATTGCTCAAGTTCAAGTGCAGAATAAACTGCAGTCGGCAATGACCTCCTTACCTCAAGAAGTACAATCACAAGGTGTAAACGTTAACAAATCCAGCGCGGGTTTCTTAATGGTTGTGGCGTTTGTGTCTGAAGACGGCTCGCTGGCTAAAAACGATATTTCTGATTACGTTGCTGCCAATATTCAAGACCCTATGAGTCGAGTACCAGGTGTTGGTGAACTCGAGTTGTTTGGTGCACAGTACGCAATGCGCATCTGGCTTGAACCGCTAAAGTTAACCCAATACAATTTAACCAGTATTGAAGTAATGGCAGCGATTAGAGAGCAAAATGCTCAAATATCGGCTGGCCAATTAGGCGGTTCACCTGCAATGCCTGGCCAAGAGTTAAACGCCACGGTTACCGCACAAAGCCGTTTACAAACACCTGAACAATTTAAACGTATTATTCTGAAATCAGACTCTTCTGGCGCAAATGTCTATCTTGAAGATGTGGCTCGAGTTGAACTTGGTGCCGAAAGCTACGCGGTTGAATCCTTCTATAATGGTAAACCTGCATCTGGTCTAGCTTTTAAGTTGGCAACAGGTGCAAACGCACTCGATACAGCTAATAATATTCGCGACCGTTTAGATGATTTAAAAACCTATTTTCCTGAAGGGTTAGAAATTTACTATCCGTATGACACTACTCCATTTGTTGAGAAATCTATTGAAGGTGTGGTTCATACGTTAATCGAAGCTATCGTATTAGTATTCTTGATCATGTATCTGTTCTTACAGAACTTCAGGGCAACGTTAATCCCAACGATTGCAGTACCCGTAGTACTATTGGGTACATTCGCTATTTTGTCGGCAACAGGGTTCTCTATTAACACCCTCACCATGTTCGCTATGGTGCTGGCAATTGGTCTACTGGTCGATGATGCCATTGTGGTAGTAGAAAACGTTGAACGATTAATGTCTGAAGAGGGGTTAAGCCCACTTGAAGCAACTCGTAAGTCGATGGATCAAATTACTGGCGCACTTGTAGGTATTGGTTTAACACTTTCTGCGGTATTCGTGCCTATGGCCTTTATGTCAGGCTCTACCGGGGTGATTTATCGTCAGTTCTCAATCACTATCGTATCGGCTATGGCGTTGTCAGTATTAGTAGCGTTGATTTTAACACCTGCATTATGTGCAACCATGTTAAAGCCATTACCTAAAGGTCATACCCATATTAATACCGGCTTTTTTGGTTGGTTTAACCGTATGTTTGATCGCATGACATCTCGCTATGAAGCGAGCGTGGCAAAAATTCTTAAACGCAGTTTCCGCATGATGGGCATATACCTTGTGCTTGTTATTGCTACAGCGTGGATTTTCTTACGCATGCCAACAGCATTCTTACCAGATGAAGATCAGGGGATTTTATTCACCCAAGCAATTTTACCAACCAACTCAACGCAAGAAAGTACCGTTAAAGTCTTAAACGAAATCAATGATTTCTATCTAACCCAGGAAAGCGATTCGGTAAACTCTGTGTTCAGTGTTGCAGGTTTCAGCTTTGCGGGTATGGGCCAAAACATGGGCATGTCGTTTGTTGGCTTAAAAGATTGGGCCGAACGAGAAGAACCAGGTCAGGATGTACAGTCTATCGCAGGTCGTGCAATGGGCCGCTTTATGCAAATAAAAGAAGCAATGGTGTTTGCGTTTGTTCCACCTGCGGTAATTGAGTTGGGCACAGCAAATGGTTTCGATTTATATCTGCAAGATAGAAGCGGTAAAGGCCATGATGCATTAATTGAGGCACGTAACCAGTTACTGGGTATGGCGGCACAAAATCCAAGCTTGGTGGGCGTTAGACCCAATGGCCAGGAAGATGCGCCAATGTACGAAATTCATATCGACCAAGCTAAAGTGCGCGCACTGGGTATTGATATCAACAGTGCCAACAGCGTACTCGCTACCGCATGGGGTGGCTCATATGTGAATGACTTCATTGACCGTGGTCGTGTTAAGAAAGTATACGTGCAAGGTGAGGCTAAATATCGTATGCAACCAAGTGATTTAGACACTTGGTATGTCCGTAATTCAGAAGGCGAAATGGTGCCCTTTTCAGCCTTCGCGACAGGCTCTTGGAACTTTGGTTCACCACAGTTACAACGCTTTAATGGTTTACCTGCTGTTAATATTCAAGGTGCTACCGTGCCTGGTTACAGTACCGGTGATGCTATGGTTGCGATAGAGAAAATGGTCGAACAATTACCACCTGGGTTTGGAGTTGAGTGGAATGGGCTGTCCTATGAAGAACGTTTGTCGGGTAACCAAGCACCTGCATTATATGCTTTGTCAATTCTAGTGGTGTTTTTGGTCCTTGCAGCACTCTATGAGAGCTGGTCGGTGCCATTTGCCGTCGTATTAGTCGTACCTCTAGGGGTTATTGGTGCATTGCTTGCTATGAACGGTCGAGGTTTACCTAACGACGTATTCTTCCAGGTAGGCTTATTAACAACCGTCGGGCTGGCAACCAAGAATGCCATCTTGATCGTTGAATTCGCCAAGGACTTCTACGATAAAGGTGCGGGATTAATCGAAGCAACACTGCATGCGGTACGTGTGCGTTTGCGTCCTATTCTAATGACATCATTAGCATTTGGTTTCGGTGTGGTTCCATTGGCAATAAGTACCGGTGTTGGTTCTGGCAGTAAAAATGCTATTGGTACTGGTGTACTAGGCGGCATGATGAGTTCGACCTTCTTAGGTATATTCTTAATTCCACTGTTCTTTGTGGTGGTTGAAAGGATTTTCAGTAAGAGAAAAAGCCAAACTGAGCCACAAACAGTCAATGTAGAATCAGCTCCAACAAGCAATAAACCTGACGCTTAATACCATTCGAAAAATACTTGAGTAAGGGTATTTGCAGAACATAAAGGACCAAACGTGCAAATGTTTGGTCCTTTATTTTATCAAGCAGAATAAATGGCTAAGATCGTCCTCGAACGATATTTACCAGTAGGTTAAAGGTAAGCAAAGTAAGCTTTAACACCTAGTTTGCTACCTATCTAACCCAAAGTATCAATTGCTTTAACTTACCTGAATTAAGCGTGGCATACAAAAACCTATCATTTACTTCATCAATTAGATTGTCATTGATAACCACTTGATCTCGTCACCCTAAGTAATTCTGGACGCTTTTAAAACGCCCTATATGCCAACTATCCTTAATATGTGACATTCACTCGCATTGATGTATAGTCAGATTTAGCCAACATAATACTACTAGCCAATTAGGGCCAAGAAAGAAACTCGTCCACGAGCGATATGGCTGCAAGTGTTTGAATCAGTATATTTAGACAGGGCAGTCACGCCACTAACGAAAGCCATTATTGCCTCACATGCTAACAGCAGATAAATGTACGAGTATTTGAAATTTATCTCAGCGACAGCATGATTTAGATGATAACTTTGCTAACCTAACAACCCTCAAGTTATCCCCCGGTTCACCAGAACTAAACCATGGAGAGCAAGTGTGATAAGGACTTTGTCAGAATAAACTCGTTAATAGCTGCTTTCATGGAGATGAGGATATTTGAGCCAGAAGGGATATCCGATTAAGCTATTAGAGAGAATAGGTCTGACCCATGAATTAATGTAATACCATTTACATTAAATATGTGATCTAATTAGTTGTCATTTCCTTATTTCAGTATCGATGAATAATCTCAATCTTGCAGCATTAGTTAAATCTGAGAAAAGCGCACGTAAACGTATGCGTTATCTCGCCTTACTTCATTTTACCGAAGGTCATTCTCGTACTGCTATAGCCAACATGTTGAAGGTCAGTAGAACCAGTGTAAATGCATGGGTTACTCATTATTTAACTCATGGCATTAGCGGCCTAGATGATAAACATAATCCAGGTCGACCCGCTCAATTATCGGCGAAAAAACTGGTAAATCTGAAAGAATTTGTACAACGTCAAAGCTTGTCTGAGAGTGGCGGAAGATTGATGGCAAGAGATGTCAGTCTTTTTATTCAGTCTGAATTTGGCGTGACCTTTAAACAGGCAAATATCTACAGATTACTGCATCAATTAGGATTGTCATGGATAACGACCCGCTCTCGTCACCCAAAGCAATCTCAAGATATTCAGGACGCTTTTAAAAAACTTCCAGCTGTCAACGATCCTTAACACCCCTGGTCATGTGGCGTTAGATCGCATTGATGTTTGGTTTCAAGATGAAGCCAGATTTGGTCAGCAAAATACAACGACCCGCATTTGGGCAACGAAAGGAACCCGACCACGAGCGGTAAGGCAACAACAGTTTGAATCAGCGTATTTATATGGCGCGGTGTGTCCGGCAACGGGTGCGACAGAGGCTATTATTGCCCCGCATGCCAATAGTGAATATATGTGGGAGCATTTAAAATTAATTTCAGAGGCTACCGAATCGAGTCGCCATGCTTTGGTCATCATGGATGGCGCAGGTTGGCATCAACAGGTGCTGACAGAGGACTTTGATAACCTTAGTATCCTTAAGCTTCCGCCCTATTCGCCAGAACTCAACCCTATAGAACAAGTGTGGCAATGGCTTCGTCAGAATGAACTCGCCAATCGTTGCTTTAGTGGATATTACGATATTGTTGAGCAGTGTTCCATTGCATGGAATCGATTTATTGCAGAGCCGGAAAGGGTGATTCTACTATGTTCTAGACGGTGGACAAAACTGACCAATTAATTAATGTAAATGGTATAATTGGTATCATCGGATTGGTATTTAGCGCCTGGAAATGACCTGCTCTCACATGGGCATATCGGCCACACGACTTTCATGCTCAAATCTCAGACGCAAAAAAGCCCATTACGTTAGTAACGGGCTTATTACTACTCTTTCGAGTAAATTAGGCGCCTGGAAATGACCTACTCTCACATGGGGAGACCCCACACTACCATCGGCGATACTGTGTTTCACTTCTGAGTTCGGAATGGGATCAGGTGGTGCCACAGCTCTATGGTTTCCAGACAAATTTGGTTATCTAACGCTATTTAGCTAGCATTAAATAATAATTCGGAAAGCTGATTACTTTATCTGAGTTTGAGTCTCGTCACACTATTTAAGCGTCTCATTCTAATACTAAGTCGTATCAGTAAAACCCATCTGGGTTGTATGGTTAAGCCTCACGGGTCATTAGTACAAGTTAGCTCAACGCCTCACAACGCTTACACACCTTGCCTATCAACGTAGTAGTCTCCTACGGCCCTTTAGAGAGCTTAAAGCTCTAGGGATGACTCATCTTGGGGCTCGCTTCCCGCTTAGATGCTTTCAGCGGTTATCGATTCCGAACGTAGCTACCGGGCAATGCCATTGGCATGACAACCCGAACACCAGCGGTTCGTCCACTCCGGTCCTCTCGTACTAGGAGCAGCTCCCCTCAATCATCCAACGCCCACGGCAGATAGGGACCGAACTGTCTCACGACGTTCTGAACCCAGCTCGCGTACCACTTTAAATGGCGAACAGCCATACCCTTGGGACCGACTTCAGCCCCAGGATGTGATGAGCCGACATCGAGGTGCCAAACACCGCCGTCGATATGAACTCTTGGGCGGTATCAGCCTGTTATCCCCGGAGTACCTTTTATCCGTTGAGCGATGGCCCTTCCATTCAGAACCACCGGATCACTATGACCTACTTTCGTACCTGCTCGACGTGTATGTCTCGCAGTTAAGCTGGCTTATGCCATTGCACTAACCGTACGATGTCCGACCGTACTTAGCCAACCTTCGTGCTCCTCCGTTACTCTTTGGGAGGAGACCGCCCCAGTCAAACTACCCACCAGGCACTGTCCTCAACCCCGATAAGGGGCCAGAGTTAGAACATCAAAACTACAAGGGTGGTATTTCAAGATTGACTCCACTCCATCTAGCGACGAAGCTTCAAAGTCTCCCACCTATCCTACACATGTAGGTTCAATGTTCAGTGCCAAGCTATAGTAAAGGTTCACGGGGTCTTTCCGTCTAGCCGCGGGTATACGGCATCTTCACCGCAATTTCAACTTCACTGAGTCTCGGCTGGAGACAGCGTGGCCATCATTACGCCATTCGTGCAGGTCGGAACTTACCCGACAAGGAATTTCGCTACCTTAGGACCGTTATAGTTACGGCCGCCGTTTACCGGGGCTTCGATCATGAGCTTCTCTTGCGATAACCCAATCAATTAACCTTCCGGCACCGGGCAGGCGTCACACCGTATACGTCATCTTGCGATTTTGCACAGTGCTGTGTTTTTGATAAACAGTTGCAGCCACCTGGTATCTGCGACTGCCGTCAGCTTAGGGAGCAAGTCCCATCACCAACAGCAGCGTACCTTCTCCCGAAGTTACGGTACCATTTTGCCTAGTTCCTTCAGCCGAGTTCTCTCAAGCGCCTTGGTATTCTCTACCCGACCACCTGTGTCGGTTTGGGGTACGATCCCTACTAACCTGAAGCTTAGAAGATTTTCCTGGAAGCATGGCATCAACTACTTCATCACCTTAGTGACTCGTCATCAGCTCTCAACGTGTACATTTAAGTACGTGTTCCCGGATTTGCCTAAGAACACCGCCTACTACCTTAAACGCGGACTACCAACGCCGCGCTAGCCTAGCCTTCTCCGTCTCTCCATCGCAGTTAGCAGAGGTACAGAAATATTAATCTGTTTTCCATCGATTACGCCTTTCGGCCTCACCTTAGGGGTCGACTCACCCTGCCCCGATTAACGTTGGACAGGAACCCTTGGTCTTTCGGCGAGGGAGTTTTTCACTCCCTTTATCGTTACTCATGTCAGCATTCGCACTTCTGATACGTCCAGTGTGGGTTACCCCTTCACCTTCAACCGCTTACAGAACGCTCCTCTACCGCTTGCAGTAAACTGCAAACCCGTAGCTTCGGTGGTATGTTTAGCCCCGTTAAATCTTCCGCGCAGGCCGACTCGACTAGTGAGCTATTACGCTTTCTTTAAATGATGGCTGCTTCTAAGCCAACATCCTAGCTGTCTAAGCCTTCCCACATCGTTTCCCACTTAACATACACTTTGGGACCTTAGCTGACGGTCTGGGTTGTTTCCCTTTTGACAACGGACGTTAGCACCCGCTGTCTGTCTCCCGAGTAGTACTCATTGGTATTCGGAGTTTGCAAAGGGTTGGTAAGTCGGGATGACCCCCTAGCCTTAACAGTGCTCTACCCCCAATGGTATTCGCTCGAGGCGCTACCTAAATAGCTTTCGAGGAGAACCAGATATCTCCGAGTTTGATTGGCCTTTCACCCCCAGCCACAAGTCATCCGCTCATTTTTCAACATAAGTCGGTTCGGTCCTCCAGTTGATGTTACTCAACCTTCAACCTGCCCATGGCTAGATCACTCGGTTTCGGGTCTACGCCTTGCAACTAAACGCGCAGTTAACACTCGGTTTCCCTACGGCTCCGCTATTCGCTTAACCTCGCTACAAAACGTAAGTCGCTGACCCATTATACAAAAGGTACGCAGTCACGGTCTCAAGAACCGCTCCCACTGCTTGTACGTATACGGTTTCAGGTTCTATTTCACTCCCCTCACAGGGGTTCTTTTCGCCTTTCCCTCACGGTACTGGTTCACTATCGGTCAGTCAGGAGTATTTAGCCTTGGAGGATGGTCCCCCCATATTCAAACAGGATGTCACGTGTCCCGCCTTACTCGTTTTCATCTATGGTTAGTTTTCATGTACGGGGCTATCACCCTGTGCCGCTGAGCTTTCCAACTCATTCCACTAACACCCCATAGACTTAAGGGCTAATCCCCGTTCGCTCGCCGCTACTAGGGGAATCTCGGTTGATTTCTTTTCCTCTGGGTACTTAGATGTTTCAGTTCCCCAGGTTCGCCTCATACAGCTATGTATTCACTGTATGATGACCACTTATGTGGCCGGGTTTCCCCATTCGGATATCGTTAGCTCAAATGCTTATTACTAGCTCGCCAACGCTTTTCGCAAGTTATTACGTCCTTCATCGCCTCTGACTGCCAAGGCATCCACCGTATACGCTTAGTCACTTAACCATACAACCCAAATGAGTTTCACTTGCGTGAACTAATCAGGATGTATCGCAACTAGCTGGTTTTTACTTGTCTCACTCCCGACCAGGAAGTGTGACTCGCCTTAGTTTTTAGAATATTCAAGACACTTAAACAGTGTTTTGAGAACTCAAGATACTGATGCTTTCGCATCAATATTATTTTCGCACTAACGTAATCACACAAACGACAACGAATCATCATCTATGCGCCTTGAGTTAGTACTATCAGCTTTCCAAATTGTTAAAGAGCGGGCTTAAAAAAGCCAAAGATAAAATTTCGTTTATCTTTGGCATCTCGGACCAATATGTATGTTTCTCATTCAAGAGAATGGTGGAGCTATGCGGGATCGAACCGCAGACCTCCTGCGTGCAAGGCAGGCGCTCTCCCAGCTGAGCTATAACCCCTTTACATACAGTGAGAATTTACGTTTACCTTCTAAGAAGGTCAGCCATTTTATTTGGCTTGCCAATTCGAATTTATCCAAGGCAATTTATTGCGACGTTTAGTTCACTAAACGAGCGGTAAATTAACACAGGAGAAATGAAGAATTGGTGGGTCAGAGTGGACTTGAACCACCGACCTCACCCTTATCAGGGGTGCGCTCTAACCAGCTGAGCTACAGACCCAACGTAATTTCTCTTTCTTTCTATCAAGTAATCTGTGTGAACACTCACATGCATCTCTGCACTTTAGGTATTGAGTTAGTCGTATAGGTAAGGAGGTGATCCAGCCCCAGGTTCCCCTAGGGCTACCTTGTTACGACTTCACCCCAGTCATGAACCACAAAGTGGTGAGCGTTCTCCCGAAGGTTAAACTACCCACTTCTTTTGCAGCCCACTCCCATGGTGTGACGGGCGGTGTGTACAAGGCCCGGGAACGTATTCACCGTGACATTCTGATTCACGATTACTAGCGATTCCGACTTCATGGAGTCGAGTTGCAGACTCCAATCCGGACTACGACGTACTTTGTGAGATTAGCTCCACCTCGCGGCTTTGCAACCCTCTGTATACGCCATTGTAGCACGTGTGTAGCCCTACTCGTAAGGGCCATGATGACTTGACGTCGTCCCCACCTTCCTCCGGTTTATCACCGGCAGTCTCCCTAAAGTTCCCGACATTACTCGCTGGCAAATAAGGATAGGGGTTGCGCTCGTTGCGGGACTTAACCCAACATTTCACAACACGAGCTGACGACAGCCATGCAGCACCTGTCTCAGAGTTCCCGAAGGCACTAAGCTATCTCTAGCGAATTCTCTGGATGTCAAGAGTAGGTAAGGTTCTTCGCGTTGCATCGAATTAAACCACATGCTCCACCGCTTGTGCGGGCCCCCGTCAATTCATTTGAGTTTTAACCTTGCGGCCGTACTCCCCAGGCGGTCTACTTAATGCGTTAGCTTGGGAGCCCAGTGACTAAGTCACCAAACTCCGAGTAGACATCGTTTACGGCGTGGACTACCAGGGTATCTAATCCTGTTTGCTCCCCACGCTTTCGTGCATGAGCGTCAGTCTTTGTCCAGGAGGCCGCCTTCGCCACCGGTATTCCTTCAGATATCTACGCATTTCACCGCTACACCTGAAATTCTACCTCCCTCTACAAGACTCTAGTTCCCCAGTTCCAAATGCAATTCCTAGGTTGAGCCCAGGGCTTTCACATCTGGCTTAAAAAACCGCCTGCGCACGCTTTACGCCCAGTAATTCCGATTAACGCTCGGACCCTCCGTATTACCGCGGCTGCTGGCACGGAGTTAGCCGGTCCTTCTTCTGTAGGTAACGTCACAGCAGTAGTTTATTAAACTACTGCCTTTCCTCCCTACTGAAAGTGCTTTACAACCCGAAGGCCTTCTTCACACACGCGGCATGGCTGCATCAGGCTTTCGCCCATTGTGCAATATTCCCCACTGCTGCCTCCCGTAGGAGTCTGGGCCGTGTCTCAGTCCCAGTGTGGCTGATCATCCTCTCAGAACAGCTAGGGATCGTCGCCTTGGTGAGCCATTACCTCACCAACTAGCTAATCCCACCTAGGTTCATCCAATCGCGAAAGGCCCGAAGGTCCCCTCCTTTCCCCCGTAGGGCGTATGCGGTATTAGCAGTCGTTTCCAACTGTTATCCCCCTCGACTGGGCAGATCCCTAGGCATTACTCACCCGTCCGCCGCTCGCCGGCAAAGATAGCAAGCTATCTTCCCGCTGCCGCTCGACTTGCATGTGTTAGGCCTGCCGCCAGCGTTCAATCTGAGCCATGATCAAACTCTTCAATTAAAGTTTTTTTGAATCTTGCGATTCGGCTCAATGAATTCTGATTGCTTTATCAACCGAAGTTAACAAAGTCTTTTTGTACATATTGCTATGAACATTCATCGTTGCATTGAGTTTAAATTTTTTGATTGCTCTTCCTAAGAAGAAGCAATTTCGAATAACTCAATACCTGTGAATGTCCACACAGATTACTTGATAAATTGTTAAAGAGCGTTGATGTTGATTTTTCAAACATCGCCGTAAGACGCTAGGTCGTTGGCTTGGGCTGCGTATTCTACAGACCCTGTTGTCAGCGTCAAGTGTTTTTTCAAACTTTCTTTTCGCTGTTGATTTGATGATGAAACCGAAGTTTTTATTCTTTCAAATCAACCTGACTTCCTAAGTGATTAACTTCAGATGCCACTTTGCTTTCGCGCTGTGCCGTGTCAGTGGTTGCGCATTATAGGGAGATTCTGATTCGGCGCAAGGGGGGATCGCGATCTTTTTTGCTGACCGATGATCTTTTACCCAGATCGCTGTTTTTTTCGCTTTTGCAGCCTATAAATGCAACAAGTTTGATGCCCAAAGCAGTATTTATCATATTTAAGTTAGTTTTAAGCTCATTTTTTCTACAACGGACTGGTTAATGTTCAGATTATTCATTAATATATAGCGGTTTTTTAACAGTTATTTTTCATTTCATTATTATTAGAGATTATTTTATGCAGAAATCATTCGTGATTGTTCTTATTGCAGCACTTGTTGGTGCTTTTGTTTTTTTCCAAGTTCTAGGTAGTGTAGCTTCCTCTGTAGCGTTTATTGCAGGGATAGTAACAGCAACACTTATCTTTACCTTTGTTCCAGCTAGCCAAGCTCGCGCATCTGATGAACCTTATGTAGGTCCAACAATGACGTTATATGTTGGTAACTTACCTTACCGTGTTCATGAAGGTGAAGTTAAAGAGTTATTTGGTGAATATGGCCCGGTTAATTCAGTCCGTTTAGTACGTGATCGCAAAACAGGTCGCCGTAAAGGCTTTGGCTTTGTTGAAATGTCTGAAGCGGGAGCTCAAAAAGCAATGGGTAAGTTGAACGACTATACTTTCCAAGAGCGTACTTTAAAGGTAAGAGAAGCTAAATCTCAAGAATCTGACTCTTCCGATTCTTCTGATGCTTAATCTAACTTAGTTAGGTGGTCTAGTCGGTTATTTGTTTCACACTAGTGAACCCATAACCGACTAATGCTTTATAGAGTCCTGTTGAAATCTGTTTTGTATAACTGACCGTTAATTCACTTCCCTGCTTATTACTCATAGCCACCAATGTTTTTACTCTATTCGCTATTGCCAATCCAGAATCTAATAATTTGACATGATTACCCAGTATCTGGTTAATTTTCGCTGCGATAATAGGAAAATGTGTACAGCCTAATACCAGCACATCAATATCAGCATCTTTAATAGGTTGCAGTATTAAGGCCAATTCTACTAGGTCTATGATTTCACCTGCGACATATTTCTCTGCCATCATCACCAATTCTGATGACCCGAATAATTCTACTTTGCAGTCATCGGCAAATTCATTGATCAGTTCTTGGGTATAGTCGCGCTTTACTGTGCCTGGTGTGGCAAGTAATCCAATATGCTTTTTAGCAGATAATGCGGCGGCGGGTTTAATGGCTGGTACAACACCAACAACAGGAATAGATAAACTCGCCCTTAACCTTGGTAATACTAAAGTGCTAGCGGTATTACATGCAACAACCACAATAGCAGCATTGATTTGATGCACCTGTTGTAGAATTAACTCAACACACCCTTCAATTAAATCTTCTTCTGATAAGTTGCCATAGGGCAAGCGGGCATTATCAAATAAATAATGATAATCCCTATTTGGCAGTAACTTGCGGATTTCTGATAGTACTGATAAACCACCTATTCCTGAGTCGAATACTAAAATTGGCTCTGACAAAGTGGTCTCCTATTTTATATACATTGGATATCGACGCTATTTGTTATAAAATTTGCGCCCTTTTTTATTGCCTTTGGTGGAGAAAATGAATTTAGCAGCCATGGACCCAAATAACTATGCTACGCAACTTGAACAGAAGCGTAACAAGCTTGAACAAGCCTTTGCTGATTTTACCCCACCAGCATTAGAAGTGTTCGCTTCTGAACCTGCTAATTATCGGATGCGCGCCGAATTTAGAATGTGGCATGAAGGCGAAGACTTATATTACTACATGTTTGACAAAGCGCTGAATGCTAAAGTGCGCTGTGATCAATATTTACCAGCGGGTACTTTGATCAATCAAATGATGGCCGCCTTAATTGAAGAACTAAAACCAAGCCCTTCTTTGCGATATCGTTTATTTCAGATCGACTTTCTGTCTACTTTAAGCGGTGAGATTTTAGTATCTTTGTTATATCACCGTCAATTAGATGATCAATGGCTTGAAGATGCTAAGGCACTGAAGGCTAAACTCGCCAAACAATTTAATGTTAATTTAATTGGCCGAGCTAGGAAGCAAAAAATCGATTTAGATAAAGATTTTGTCACTGAAAAACTGAATGTGAACGGTAAGATGCTTCAGTATAAGCAGATTGAAAATAGCTTTACCCAGCCTAATGCTAACGTGTCAGTTAAAATGCTTGAGTGGGCAATAAACGCTACCCAAAATAGCCAGGGTGATTTACTTGAACTCTATTGCGGCAATGGCAATTTCACAATTGCATTGGCGCAAAATTTTTCACGCGTACTGGCTACTGAGCTAGCTAAACCATCAGTTGATGCTGCGCAATATAATATTGAAATTAATAAAGTCGATAACGTGCAGATTATTCGCATGTCTGCAGAAGACTTTAGTGATGCGATGGCCAAAAAACGTAGCTTTAGACGCTTAGAAGGTATCGATTTGGACAGCTATGATTGCAATACTATATTTGTAGACCCACCAAGAGCCGGTATTGATGACGAAACATTAAAGTTGGTTCAAGGCTATGAGCGTATTTTATATATATCGTGTAACCCAAGTACGTTAAAAGATAACTTAACGGTACTAGGCGTTACCCATAAAATTACCCGCTTTGCATTATTTGATCAGTTCCCATATACCGACCATATGGAATCGGGTGTGTTACTTGAGCGCAAGTAACGCAGCTTTATCAATATGAATAAAAAGGGCAGATTAATTATCTGCCCTTTTTTATTAAAATATAAATCAATTCTCAGCTGCGGCTGTCCATTTTCTGTTGTAATGCTTCAGCACCTGTCGCCACCATTCGTAAATGCAACACCAGTTGATCAGCCAGCGATTTTCGCTCACTTCGCTTTAGGTCTAATGCGCTGGCACCCGCATTGAACACTAAAGTCACCAAAGCCTCGGCTTGAGCTCGTGCAAGTGTTGGGTGTCTATTTGCGTGTGCTTCGGTGTAATGGGCTAGTTCAGAAATAAAGTGTTCGACCTCACGCTCAACTGCTGCGCGAAAAGCCGCTGATGTTCCTGAACGTTCATGTAATAGAATTCGGAACACATTGGGGTTTGATTCCATGACTTCCATAAAAGTGTCAACTGAAATACGAATAACACTCCCACCCGCTTCAGCACGTTGACGACCTTTACGCATCATTTGCCTAAGCGTTAATCCGCCCTCATCAACCATAGTCAGGCCAAGCTCATTCATATCTTTAAAATGACGATAAAAAGATGTCGGTGCGATGCCGGCTTCTCGAGCAACTTCACGTAAGCTTAAACTAGAAAAACTGCGCTCAGCACTTAATTGATTAAACGCTGCATCCACTAATGCACGGCGGGTTTTCTCTTTTTGTTGTGCTCTTACACCCATTTAAAAAATCGCTCAGTCAAGATTAATTAACAGATAATACCCCTTTTATCGTATAAACACAGCCCTATTGAGCTTGACCCAAAACAGATCACAGGATAAATTAGCTTACATATGTACGCTCAATTAGTTTAGACTCATATTTAAAAGTTAGCAGGAAAGCGATTAGATGAAAAAACCTCCTATTATTTGGCTTAACACCTTGTTGTTCGCTATTACCTTTATTGGTGCTGTGGTATTAGTGCCTTGGCGCGGTATAGCGCACGGTTTTGATGGTGTAGAATGGCTTGCCTTCATTGTTTTAGCCTATGCCAGTGGCTTGTCTATCACCGCTGGTTATCATCGTCTTTGGTCCCATAAAGCCTACAAAGCGCATCCGGCAATGCGAGTATTATTTGCATTAGGTGGTGCATTAGCATTACAAAATAGTGCTATACACTGGTGTAGTGATCACCGTGTACATCATAAACATGTCGATAATAACGACAAAGATCCCTACTCAGCTAAGCTGGGCTTTTGGTACAGCCATATAGGTTGGATGTTACGTGAATATCAAGCGAGTCGTTATAGTGATTACAATAACGTCCGCGATTTGCAAAATGATCCGATTCTTGTGTGGCAACACAAACACTATTTAGCATTGGTTATTTTAATGAATATCGGCTTACCTGCTTTATTGGGCTGGTTAAATGGTGACATAGTGTCAATGGTATTAATGGCTGGCTTGCTACGATTGGTGGTAGTGCATCATTGTACTTTCTTCATTAACTCACTTGCCCATATTTGGGGTAAACAGCCGTACACAAACAAAAACACCGCTCGCGACAATGCTTTTTTAGCCTTGCTGACATACGGTGAGGGTTACCACAACTTCCACCATATTTTTGAAAATGATTACCGTAATGGTATTAAATGGTGGGATTACGATCCAACCAAGTGGTTAATAAAAACGATGGACTGGGTTGGCCTAGCCTCTGACTTACGTAAAGTACCACAAGAGCGTATTGAAGCTGCTAAACTGAAAATGCAACTGCAACGTGTACAGTATAAAGTTGCCCATTTACCTAATTGCGATGAAATAATTGATACCTTCCAAGCTGAATATGAACTTATGAAGCAGCATTTGATGGAATACTATCAAGCCAAAAAAGCGTTGATTGAAGCTAAGCGAAAGCAATTAGTTGATACCCACTTAAAAGAACAGGTTCAAGAACTTCGCGAACGCTTTCTTGAGCAGCAGCGACAATGGAAAAGCCTGACGGCTGCTTACGCGTAGTTTTAGTCTGAATTCTAGCGGCCAATTAACAGCCGCTTTATAGTGACATTAATGCCGCGCCCTTTAAGGGCGCGGCATTTTTATTAGCCCGTTGACTGTGTATAAAAACGCTATAGCAATTGCAAAAACTAATTCAAATGCGCTTTTTCTATTTAATGCTACCCAAGTACCAGATTATCTTTCACAATGAATCTATAACAGACCTTCACTTCCTTAGATTAAGTTATTCATTATGAAGTCCAATTATCAAGACATTCGCTTAACCGAATACAGCCACGGTGCGGGATGCGGTTGTAAAATATCCCCCCAAGTACTCAGTACTATACTGTCATCACAATTACCGCTATTCACTGACCCTAATATCCTGGTCGGTAATGACACGCGTGATGATGCTGCGGTATACAAACTCAATGATGATATTGGGATTATTAGTACTACTGACTTCTTTATGCCTATCGTCGACGACCCTTTTACCTTTGGTCGTATTGCAGCGACGAACGCAATAAGTGATATTTATGCCATGGGCGGAACCCCAATAATGGCGATAGCTATTTTAGGCTGGCCAGTAAACAAACTGCCTGCAGAAGTGGCTCAACAAGTCATAGATGGCGGACGCCAGGCCTGTAAAGATGCCGGCATTATGTTAGCGGGAGGGCACAGTATTGATGCACCAGAACCTATTTTTGGTTTAGCAGTGACAGGCCAGGTAAAGTTGAATGATTTAAAGCAAAACAGCACGGCTAAAACTGATGATAAGCTGTATCTGACCAAACCTATTGGTATTGGTGTACTGACAACGGCTCAAAAACAAAAAAAACTTAAACCCGAACATAATCACATTGCAATTGATGCTATGTGTCAGCTGAATAACGTTGGCCAAGATATCGCTAAAATAAAAGGCGTCAATGCCTTAACAGATGTTACTGGGTTTGGTTTAGCAGGTCATTTAATCGAACTCTGCCAAGGGGCTAATCTCACTGCGACACTTAACTTTAATGCCATTCCTAGATTAGCTGAAGTCGATAACTATATTACCCAAGGTTGTATTCCTGGGGGAACAAGTCGTAACTATCAAAGTTATGCACCGCATTTACCATCATTGACCGATTACCAGCAGGCAATATTATGTGATCCTCAAACCAGTGGTGGTTTATTGATAGCAGTAAATGAATCGGCGCTGGCAGAGTTACACAAAGTATTAGCTGAGCATCAAATTGCCCTCCATTGTATTGGGACATTGAGTAGCAATGCATTGAACACACCTGAACAACTAGTGGCTTTACTCAATGAGTAATACCATTGCCGCCAGTGAATACGGTCGATTGTTACTAGAAAAGCGACCTCTGATCGACGTTCGCGCGCCAATTGAGTTCAATAAAGGTGCTTTTCCCGAGTCAGTTAATTTACCTTTGATGAATGATAGAGAGCGTCAACTAGTGGGTACCTGTTATAAACAGGAAGGGCAACAAGCCGCCATTACCCTAGGCCATCAATTAGTCAGCGGTGATATTAAGCAAAGCCGAATTGATGCCTGGTGCAAACAAGTACACCAACATAATCATAGTTATTTATATTGTTTTCGAGGCGGCCTTCGCTCTCAACTTAGCCAACAATGGCTGCAAAATGTAGGTATTGATATTCCCTATGTTTATGGGGGATACAAGGCACTACGTAGCTTTCTGATTAGTACTATTGAACAAGCTGAATCAAATCACCATTTTTTGATTTTAAGCGGCAGCACCGGTAGTGGTAAAACTGAGTTTATTCATCAACGTAAAGAAACCATCGACCTAGAAGGGCTGGCTAATCATCGCGGATCAAGTTTTGGTAAACAAATAAGCTCACAACCTAGCCAAATTAATTTTGAAAATAATCTAGGGGTCGCGTTACTTAAATATCAACAGCTCAAGCCATCATCCAAATTGCTGTTAGAAGATGAGAGCTTCTTAATTGGCCGTACCGCTATTCCGCAGCCATTTTTTAAAGCCATGCAGCAAGCGCCAATTGTATTACTTGAAGAAGCATTTAATGCCCGAGTCGATAGACTTCATGGTGAATATGTCAGTAATATGCACCAACAATATTGCACTCTATTCGGAGAGGTTGAGGGGTTTAACGCGTTTGCAGTGTATTTAGTCGACAGTATTAGCAAAATCCGTAAACGCTTAGGCGGAAAACAACATGACGAGTTACAAGGACTTATTCAACAAGCATTAAAGCAGCAGCAAAATCAGCATAATCTTGATGGTCATTACGCCTGGATAAGCCAGTTACTCAGCAAATACTATGATCCCATGTACGAATACCAACTTCATAAAAAACTCACTAAGGTGATTTTTAAAGGTAATGCCACTGAAGTGCACCAATGGTTGGATGAGCAAAAATAGACAACTTGTTTTACCGGAGGGTTAACTTATATCGCGTCGTCATTAATGCCAACGGCACTTTTAACTCTTTACACAGTGTTTTATTTAACTCTATCACTCCCTGAATAATGTTCCCCCTAAGGTGTCAGCAACATTATTCAGGAATATGCACATATGCTGTGGCTAATATAGGCTAAACGGATTGAATTTAGCTGATTGAATACATTTCTTAACTCAAGTAGAAATTAATTACTCGTCATTAAGTAACATAACATTCCATGGGAGGTTTTCTGTCCCAACAACAATAAAGTTAGGGTTCTCTAAGGTATCACGTTCATTGTAAGTCATTGGGTGTAAGTTGATATCAACCAAGGCTCCACCCGCTTCTTCGACAATAATTTGTGCTGCACCTGTGTCCCACTCACCTGTTGGGCCCAAACGGATATAACAATCGGCCTGCCCCTCGGCAACTAAGCAACTCTTTAATGCCGCACCACCTAACACCACTAACTCGCAGTCTTTAGGGTGGTTAAATAATTTAAGTACCTTTTTGGGATCTTGTCGGCGGCTAACCGCTATTCGCAGATGATTTTGCTCTGATAGCGCTAATTGAGTGCTAGTAATACGTACTTCACCTTCGGGGCTACGTTTATAGGCACCTAACCCTGCAATAGCGTAATAACATACCTCGGTCATTGGCGCATAAACAATTCCCATAATGGGACGATTATGTTCAACAAGGGCAATAATCACCGAAAAATCACCACTACCAGCAATAAATTCACCAGTACCATCAAGCGGATCGACTAACCAATACTTTGACCAGTTTTGTCTGACAGACAAAGGGATATCAGCATCTTCTTCACTGAGAATAGGAATGTCCGGTGTCAATTTAGCAAGACGTGAACAAATGATATCATGGGCGGCCAAGTCGGCAGACGTTACAGGGGTATTATCAGATTTTATCTCTCGTTTAAAATCACCTGATTGGTAGATTTTACGAATAGCATTCCCTGCTTCGATAGCAATTTCAATTGCTTGTTCGATGATGGCTTCAGGCTTCATTACAACTCCAGTTGCTGGAAATAAGCATGTATTACTGATTAAAACTAACTTTAGCTAACTTTAGCCAAAGTGCGAGGATAATACTTTACTGGGTAAGTGAATGGCACTTACCTCTGTATGACTCATACGGCGAAACAAGCAGTTATTTAGCTAGAAATTACTTCGCTAAAAACTGTTTAGCTAAAAAAAGTGCGCTTACACTTCGAGATTCAGAAAAGTCGGGGTTATCTAACAATGCTTGCCAATCATCTAGTGCCCAAGGCACCACAATAATCGGTTCAGGTTCATCACCTTCAAGTTCACTGGCATACAATTGTTCAGCAACAAAAATATGCATCTTGCTAGAGAAGTACCCCGGTGCCAGTGACAACGTTTTTAGATGGGTTAATTTTTTACTGGCAAAACCTATTTCTTCTTGTAATTCACGATTAGCAGCCTCAATAGCCTTTTCACCAGGATCAATAAGCCCTTTAGGAAAACCTAATTCGTAATTATCCGTTCCGGCGGCATACTCTTTTGCCAGTAACAACTGACCTTGATGAATAGGCACAACCATTACAGCGCCACGGCTTCCGCCCTTCATTCGCTCATACTGGCGCTCAACACCATTGGAAAACTTAAGATGAACTTGCTCAATTTGAAATAGTCGACTTTTAGCGACAATTTCTGTGTGCAAGATTTCCGGCTTACTATGCCGCTGTGTCATTGCAACCCCGTGTGACGAATGAAATAAGACAAGCGACAATATTACTACCCTAAGCGTAATCTACAACCGGAATTTACAGTCTTCTTAAAACAAGTTTCTATGTTTTAGTCATTAAAGATGATTCATAGCACTACTTTTGGGATTCAGACTCAATAAAAAAGGAGCTAATTAGCTCCTTTTTCACTTCTACAACCCTTTAAAAATGATAACGTAAACTGAGCTGGCCAGTTAAAATATCATTTGGCTCAATATCAACATATTGGTACCCCAGCCCTAAAGACCAGGACTCGGTCATTTGGTAATGAAATTGCATTCCAATATACCAATCAGTACCACTAAGCTCGGTCATTATACGGTTATTATTCATCTGGCTGGCAATATCGGCATTCCATCTAAATAAACCGACCGGTATCTCAAATCGCCAATCCTGATGCTCAACTAAAGTAAAACGCAGTCCTAGAGTTATACCATCAGCCAGTATCGGCGTAACCGATTTCAATGCCTGTTGATATGCCTCAGGGCTTAAGGTGCTGCCTTTAAGTTGTGCAGTGCCGCTACCAAAGTCAGAATAACCTAACTCCACAGCAAAAAAAGTGTTCCATTGATAACCCGCACTCAAACCCAATGCAGTATCGCTATCATCAACATCAGTGACTTCAGTATCGTTTGGATATTGCCAATTTTGTATCTTGCTATCAGCATACGCTTGTCCAACAAACCCATCTAGATACCAGCTGTTGGCTTCAGTTGCATTAGCTTGTGTTATCACACTGGTCAATAATACGCTGCTGATTGCTATCGTCAGCCATTTACCTCTACGCACTAAACCACCAAAAGCAAGTAGCACCAATCCGTACAAGGATAAGCTACCACCACCGGATTGATTATCGATAACAACTTCTTGATAAGCTTTAATGGTCACTAACACTTGCCCTGAGGCTTCGCCGCCAGCACCATCACTTATCAAATAGCTCACTGTATCAACCCCCTCAAACCCCTGTTTAGGCGTATAAAGCAGCTGGTTAGATTCTATCGATACAGCCCCTTGTAATGCTGTAATACTGACTAACGTTAAGCTGTCACCATCGATATCACTGTCGTTACTTAATACATTTAACAGCAAGCTGGTTCTATCATCCGTATTAGCTGTGTCATCGATTGTGGTGGGTGCACTATTAGCCCTCACGGTTACCGTAAGTTGACTAGTTGATGTGCCACCTTGTCCATCTGAAATACTGTAGGACAGTACGTCTATGCCAATGAAGTCAACATCAGGAGTGTAACTGATTTGCTGGTTGGCTAAAATCACCGCATCACCAAAATCGCTGGTCACATTCTGCACGCTCAAGGTATCACCATCGATATCGGTATCATTTGCCAGCACATCTATATCAATACTTTGGTTCAATGATAAAGACGCACTGTCTGCATTTGCCACTGGTAAGTGATTATTGTTAAGCATCACAGCAACCCCGCCCGGGTCTGAAACCGCGCTATTGACAAGACCATCATCATCGTTAGGGCCGCCATCTTCTATGGTTAACTGCACACAATGGTAGCCTTCAATTAAGCCGGGCTGCCATTCTGCAGCGCCTGGTGGCGGACAATAACCGGCAGAGCCCTGACTAGAGTGGATTGAATTGTTGGCATTCTCCACAAAGCTCACCCATCTACCGCGCATAAACTTACGATACACACCGCTTGCCGGTATGGGTTGTATTTGCGGAATAACGATACTAACAGTCATGCCTGGTGTTGGGAGATCGTCGATTACAAAATCAAACAAGCCACCTGCTGGAATAAATGCTATTGGATCAGGGATTAAGTTATCGTCTGGTATCTGAAGACCTTGAGCACCATTACTTAGCGCCGCATTACCTAAGTGCAAACACACACCCGGCTCACTTTCTGCAAGGAAGGTCTGTTGCGAACTCACCTTTTCTTGCAGCACGTTACACTCATTAATCCCATCCAGGTAATCAGCAATACCATCACCATCGGTATCAGCAAAGCCTTCTTGATTATCTGGGATTAAATCACCATCGCTGTCACTTCCTGTTAGTACGGGTAAGCTGTCTTTCACCAATAAGGTTAATTGCACCTCAGTCGATAATTGCGGCGTACCATCATCGGTCACTACCAAGCTAATAGGATAAATACCCGCATCAAGCGTACTAGGGTCAAAGTAACTGCCATCGGCATCACTTTCTAACACCAACACACCTGTTGACCAGACCTCTGTAAGGCTATTTTGCAAATTCACATCTTGGCTTTTCGCCTGAATGTACACCTTTCCATCTTGCTTGCTCAATTGAGTCCGTGGCTCATTTGACTGGGTAACCACGATACTAGCCGTCGGTGCAATGTTTGCTTCAGTAATCAATAAGCGGGTTTCACGCTGGCCGCTGATATTAAGGCTTGAGTCTAAGCTGATTATCAGATCTTCATCCGCTTCCGTTACCCCATCATCGAACACGTTAACGCTAAAGCTTGCACTTAAACCAGAGGTTATCTCAAACACCCCATCGACTAAGTCATGGTCATTGCTATCACTACTGCCAGACACTGTATAAGGAATACTGACAGGATACTGCGGTGATGGCCCATTTAAGAACACGCTGAAATGTGCTTCATTACCCTCGCTGACCACTTGGTTACGGCTAATGGAAATAAGCGGTTTCACTGTCACTTTTTGCGCTTTAATCGAACTGCGACCCTGGCTATCTGTAGCTTGCCAATAGGCAACATGCTCACCTGGCGCAAACAGCTGCTTGGTGTTTACCAGTGATACCGCAAGTTTCTTGCCTGCTTTATCAACCGCTGTGGCAACACCTAACTTAAGCTTAGTAAATAGCCCTGTCGCGTTAGCGGTAATGTCAGCAGGCACAGTAATCACAGGCGCATCAGCTGAGCTTTCACCTGTGATAAGCAATTGTACTTTTGCATTATTGCGACCTTTATGGCCATCGGAAATGCTATAACGCAGTGCCACTGGACCAACAAAACCCGCTGGAGCTTGGTATTTAAGCTGTGCAGCTACAATTAGCACGCTGCCTACATCGGCAGCAGCGCCATCTATGGTCAAGGTGTCACCATCAACATCTGTATCGTTGTCCAATACCGCTAAGGTATAGCTATTATCCGTCGACAGGCTCTGACTAAAACTGTCATCGACCGCTTTAGGCTCGTCGTTAACAGGTGTGACTATGATACTAATAACACCAGGAGTCGAACTCAACTCTGCATCTTTAGCAATAAAGCGCACACTGTCTTCACCATTAAAGTCTACATTTGGCGTGTATAACCACACTGACCCATGCTTATCTAATGTACCCGATGTTGGCTGAGTCACTACCTCAAAACTAACTGGATCATCGTCCTCATCAACAGCTGTAAAGTTAATTGACACCGAGGCATCTTCCTCTAGGGTGACACTTGCATCATCAGCCACTGGTGCGATGTTGGTCGCATTCACTATTAGAGTAAATGTTTGAGTGGCAAATAAACCTCCTGCATCAGTCACTTTCAACCCAATGGCGTGGCTACCCACATCATCTCGATTGGGTACGCCACTTAACACTGCCGTTACTGGATTAAAGCTTAACCAAGCAGGTAACGATGAAGCACTAAACGTAAGAATGTCGCCAACACTATCTACCGCTGTCAATGTATAAACATAACTCGCTCTCTGATCAGTACTTAATAGTGGAGTAGAACTAATTACAGGAGCACCATTTGGCGTCACGCTATTTGAACTGGCTGACGCGGCACTTGTGCCTGTTGCATTTGTTGCCGTTACACTAAAGCTGTACGAGGTGCCGTTGGTCAGTCCTGCTACTGTTAACGGTGAGGCCGTTCCCGTAACCGTTAATCCGCCGGGACTAGAGGTCACTGTGTAACCGCTAATGACGCTGCCTCCATCACTCGCTGGGGCAGTGAAGCTTACACTCGCACTGCTATCTCCTGCTGTGGCGTTTACTGCTGTTGGCACGCCTGCAACCACACCATTCACAGCAAAACTCTGACTCACTTGAGCCGCTGCTAAATAGGCACGGTTACCTGCCTGATTAACATTAATTGTACAGATGCCTGTGGTAACAAAGCTCAAGGCTCCGACACTGGTGATAGTACACACGCCGGTGGTGGATGAGGTAAAGGTCGGCGTTAAGCTTGAGCTGGCACTCGCCGTTAAGGTTGGGCTTGTGCCTATATTTTGCGCCCCAGGATTGGCAAAGGTTATCGTTTGCGACCCTATAGGCGTCACGCTGTTCGATGCGCTTGAGCTACCACTGACACCCGCACTGTTTGTGGCTGCCACACTAAAAGTGTAAGCAGTACCATTAGTGAGGCCAGTAACCGTTAAGGGTGAAGCTGCGCCGCTGGCAGTCAAACCACCGGGACTAGAGGTCACGGTATAAGCGCTAATCGCTGCGCCGCCAGTATTAGTAGGTGTACTAAAAATCACACTCGCTTGAGCATCACCCGCTGTCGCCGTGCCAATTGTTGGCGCGTCTGCAACCACGGCAGTGACAGAGAAACTCTGACTCACCTGAGCTGCTGCTAAATAGGCACTGTTACCTGCCTGGTCAGCATTAATCGTACAAGTGCCTGTGGTAACAAAGCTCAAGGCTCCGACACTGGTGATAGTACACACGCCGGTGGTGGATGAGGTAAAGGTCGGCGTTAAGCTTGAGCTGGCGCTCGCCATTAAGGTCGGGTTAGTGCCAAAGCTTTGATTACCAGGATTGGCAAAGGTTATCGTTTGCGCTGCAATCGGCGTCACGCTGTTCGATGCGATTGAGGCAGAGCCTGTGCCCACGGAATTTGTTGCCGTAACGCTAAAGCTATACGCTGTGCCGTTGGTCAGGCCTGCAACCGTTAAGGGTGAAGCAGCGCCGCTGGCAGTCAAACCACCGGGGCTAGAGGTCACGGTATAAGCGCTAATCGCTGCACCGCCAGTATTAGCTGGTGCCGCGAAACTCACGATAGCCTGGGTATCACCCGCTGTCGCAGTGCCAATTGTTGGCGCGTCTGCAACTACGGCAGTGACAGAGAAACTCTGACTCACCTGGGCTGCCGGTAAATAAGCACTGTTACCTGCCTGGTCAGCATTAATGGTACAAGTGCCTGTGGTGACAAAGCTCAAGGCTCCGACACTGGTGATAGTACACACGCCGGTGGTGGATGAGGTAAAGGTCGGCGTTAAGCTTGAGCTGGCACTCGCCGTTAAGGTTGGGCTTGTGCCTATATTTTGCGCCCCAGGATTGGCAAAGGTTATCGTTTGCGACCCTATAGGCGTCACGCTGTTCGATGCGCTTGAGCTACCACTGACACCCGCACTGTTTGTGGCTGCCACACTAAAAGTGTAAGCAGTACCATTAGTGAGGCCAGTAACCGTTAAGGGTGAAGCTGCGCCGCTGGCAGTCAAACCACCGGGACTAGAGGTCACGGTATAAGCGCTAATCGCTGCGCCGCCAGTATTAGTAGGTGTACTAAAAATCACACTCGCTTGAGCATCACCCGCTGTCGCCGTGCCAATTGTTGGCGCGTCTGCAACCACGGCAGTGACAGAGAAACTCTGACTCACCTGAGCTGCTGCTAAATAGGCACTGTTACCTGCCTGGTCAGCATTAATCGTACAAGTGCCTGTGGTAACAAAGCTCAAGGCTCCGACACTGGTGATAGTACACACGCCGGTGGTGGATGAGGTAAAGGTCGGCGTTAAGCTTGAGCTGGCGCTCGCCATTAAGGTCGGGTTAGTGCCAAAGCTTTGATTACCAGGATTGGCAAAGGTTATCGTTTGCGCTGCAATCGGCGTCACGCTGTTCGATGCGATTGAGGCAGAGCCTGTGCCCACGGAATTTGTTGCCGTAACGCTAAAGCTATACGCTGTGCCGTTGGTCAGGCCTGCAACCGTTAAGGGTGAAGCAGCGCCGCTGGCAGTCAAACCACCGGGGCTAGAGGTCACGGTATAAGCGCTAATCGCTGCACCGCCAGTATTAGCTGGTGCCGCGAAACTCACGATAGCCTGGGTATCACCCGCTGTCGCAGTGCCAATTGTTGGCGCGTCTGCAACTACGGCAGTGACAGAGAAACTCTGACTCACCTGGGCTGCCGGTAAATAAGCACTGTTACCTGCCTGGTCAGCATTAATGGTACAAGTGCCTGTGGTGACAAAGCTCAAGGCTCCGACACTGGTGATGTTACACACACCAGTGGTGGATGAGCTAAAGGTTGGCATTAAGCTTGAACTGGCGCTGGCACTTAGCGTTGGCGTGGTGCCGAAGTTTTGCGCGCCTGGGTTACTAAAAGAAATAGTTTGTGCAGCCTTAGGCGTAATAGCACTAGAGGCTCCAGAGGCTGCACCAACACCCGTAGAGTTAGTCGCCGTAACGGTAAAGGCATAGGCAACACCATTGGTTAAGCCCGCCACTGTAATTGGTGAACCTGCGCCAGTACCCGTTAAGGCTCCAGGGCTAGAGGTAACGGTATAACCCGTTATTGCAGCGCCACCAGTGAATGCCGGAGCAGTAAAACTAACAGCCGCTTGAGCATCACCGGCTGTTGCAGTCGCCGCTGTAGGTGCTCCCGGCACTACCGCATTTACGCTGAATGAGCGCATAACAGTCGCGGCGGCCAGATAGCTGCTATTACCTACTTCGTCGGCATCAATACTACAGGTACCTGTAGTCACAAACGTTAATGCGCCGCCACTGGTAATAGTACAAACACCCGTTGTGGTGGAACTAAAGGTTGGCGTTAAACCAGATGTTGCCGCTCGCGCTGAGTGTTGGCGTAGTGCCAAAATTTTGCGTGCCCGGATTGCCGAAAGTGATGGTTTGTGGCGACTTAGGAGTTGCACTGTTTGAGGCTGCCGAGGCAGAGCCAGTGCCAATACCATTGGTAGCCGTTACCGTAAAAGTATAGGCCTGGCCATTCGTCAAACCCGTCACCACTAAGAGCGAACCTGCACCAGATGCGCTTGCACCACCCGGATTCGCCGTTACCGTATAACCGGTAATCGCTGAGCCACCATCAGAACCCGGCGCGCTGAAGGTAACCGACACTTGGGTATCTCCCGCTGTAGCCGTGCCTATTGTGGGTGCACCCGGCGCAGCAAACACATTACTAACGGTAATTCCATTGCCAGCCAGATCAGCAATGGTCAGGGTTGAGTCTGCGCCTGGCGCCCAATCTTCCGCCGCTGCGAGATTGTAAGTAGTGGCATCAACAGAGCTGGTTCCATTTTTATTCAGGAGGGCATTAGCACCTGACTTATCCGTGGCGCTCAACGTGAAGGTAAAGCTGGTACCCGAGGTGACCTCAACACTGGCGGTATCCGTTAAGGTGTAAGTGGCACCCGACTCTCCCCTAAGGGTAAATTTATTCGCGATAATATCATCGCTACCACCAGGGCCTGAGCTGGTGAAGCCAGCCCCGGTAACAGCCAATACACCCGTAGAGGCGCTATAAAGTGCGCTGCTAATGGTCGGCAGAGGGACATTAGTCACCGTAATGTTATTGCCCGAAGAATCCTCAACATCGATAGTTGAATCCGCACCTGCAGCCCAATCATCTGCCGCCGCCAAGTAATAGGTGGATATATCTGTCGATAATCCCCCATTTTTATTGGCGATGAGATTGTAGGCGGCCTTATCTGTTGCACTAAAGGTTAACAAAAAGCTGGTATTAGAGGTTATTTCAACGCCGCTTGTATCGGTTAGGGTATAACTCGCACCCGCTTCACCGTGGAGGGTAAATTTATTTGCCACTATGTCGTTAGTCGCGCCTGCAAGCCCAGTAAAACCAGAGCCTGACACCGTGAGCACACCGGTACTGGCGTTGTAAGCTGCCGTAGAAATTGTCGGCAAAGGTACACTTGAAACCGTAATAGCATTGGCGGTCAAGTCTGCTGTGGCAGGGGCATTGGCGATAAAACCTGCCACACCGGCAAGGTTATAGCTAGTTCCGCTCGTAGAAGTGGCATTATTTTTATTGGTCAGAACATTAACACTGGCGCGATCAGTTGCACTCAGGGTTAAGGTGAAACTGGTCGCGGAGGAAATCTCTACATCGGCGGTATTGGTTAATGTGTAGGTAGCGAAGCCCTCACCCGTCAGAGTGAATTTATTCGCAACAACATCATTGGTCGCGCCCGCCGTTGCCGAGAAATTAGTGCCAGTTACAACCAACGCACCCGTCGAGGCATTGTAGGTTGCGCTGGTGATAGTAGGCGCTGGTAAAACCGCAGGCTCAAAGTTCAGGTCATCAAAAAAAATACCAAGATTTGCCCCTGCAATGGTTATGCTAGTAATATTTTGAAAGTCGGTATTACTTGATGTATCAACATTTTGCTGAGTAATATACAAACCATTACTAGTATAAGAAAGTGCACTACCGCCGCTCGGGGTCACGGTAATATTAGCGTCTGCAAGAGCATCAAAACTAAAACCTGATAAGCGGAAAGCACTTCCATCGGCGGCTTCAATTTTGACGCTAGAAAGATTAGCAATGCCATTCTTATCAATCATCAAATAGTGATCCGCCCCGCTGTTACCCAAAAGCGAAAACCCAGATGAGTTTTCTATCGTATTTCGATAGGTGCCGCCAGAACCTGTCAGCGTATATTTGACACCATCCAAGGTAAATAAATTGCTCGTAGCAACATCAGCTAACGCGTTGTCATCATAATTTTCATCGGCAGGCGTCACCGCCCAAGCAGGTTGCATCATGGTCAAGAATAAAATACTTACACATAGTCTGAGCCAAGCAACGCAATATTGTTTAGTTGGAACTCCAAGTGTGTTAATGGTATTGGTAAGCATATTTTTAAGCATAATATTCTCTTTTTATAATAGGTAGATGCACTTACTGGATAACAATTTTCACTTAACAACAAGGTGCTCCAACTAGGAACGCTTATCGAACGTACATAACAAGGTTAATTACGAGATGGAAACAGACCTTCCAGGGCAATAATGAAATTAGTGCCTATATTTGGATTACGCAAAGAGACTGGTGCCCCACTACCCAAGGATGCTGTATTACCGGTTGCACTGAAGGGCCTTAAGGTGACATCGGCAACATCCTTTGAATAAAGCGTACCTGGGCGACCACCAGCGGCGATGGAGCCTAATACAGTTGAATCAGTCGGCTTAGCTATCATATCCACACCTGCAGCTGACGCGGGTATTGCAACACTGACTGTTACCGCCAAAGATCTATCGGGTAATTGATCCACACTTAAGTTAACCGATTCCTGACCGACTAATACTCCTTGTTTAACTGGGGTTAAGCCTGGCCCCGCTCCCATACCAACAGGGCTGCGGCCACGTAAATCAGGAAGGCCGAAGCTAACCGTACCATTCCCACCATAGGTGGTACCTAGAAGTGAAAACAGGGCTTGGTTTGATGCTATGTCTAATAGTTGACCAGCACAAAACGCCCAACCTTGTGGAGCAAAATTCCCCGCAAACATACGGATTTCGCCAAGAAATGGTTCTGACATGTTTTCTCTCCTTAGATTATTTACGATTAAGTCTATTTAATCTTGCTTGTTTTAAACGTCAGGACTTGTGATATTTTAAGCACAAAACGCGTTACCTAAATTTATCGCTAATAAGCCCTTTGCACTTTACTGCGCATCACCTAAAAACAATTACAATGATCCAAACGATACAAGTGTAGTAAAAAAAACGACACTGCAAGGGTATAGGCATAAAAAAAGATACATGGGTACTATATTTAAATAATGTCATTTATGTGCGGTATTGCCACTGCATGCTTTCATGAGTATCCGTAACACCTTGTAGAGTAAAACCTTGCTGATAATAAAGAGCTTTCGCTCTTGGATTATCTATCGCTACAGACAAGTAAATGGGGACTTGCCGCCCCTTGGCATCTTGCTTAAGCGCTTCTAACACTGCGGTGCCAACGCCTTTGCTACGGGTGTCAGGCGCTATCACCAAATCGACAAGCCACAAATATTCTGGCTTAACCTCTAAGGTCAGCTTGCCAATTACCTGAGCTTGGCGGCACAGGATATAATCCATTACCTTGGGGAATTGATTTTTGTAGGACATTTGTTGAAGTTGATATTGCTGCTGCAATAGCATATCAACTGTAACTTGGGGTAATCCAAGTTGATATAAATCGCTACGGGTAGAATAAAATAGCTGCGCCATAATAAATGCGTCATCATCACTGGCTAGGCGCACACAGATATTCAATAGTGGATTTAGCTGACTTAACATTAGTACTCCAAAAATAAGACATAGTTAGCAACTGAAGGTAGCTAACATACTTAACTTGCTGCTCTGCTGCACAATGTCAAAACATCTTGAAAATAGTGTTTATTAACATAAGGTCACCCTTTTTAAGTAAGGTCCGAATTTAACTCCGAACTGTTATCACTATATGCTGTTAAATTTGTTAAATTTGTTAAATTGCGTTGAATCACATTAGCAAAGATAATGAATTTATACCCTTATCAAAGTGACGTTTAAATATTCAGTACGCTTGTTGAGGCTAGTATATAAAGGAAGAATGACAAGTGATGGCTAAACTTTTTATCTGCAAAGGATTTATTGATGTTTAACTGGAATAATATAGATACAGTGTTACTCGACATGGACGGCACCTTGCTGGATTTACACTTTGATAACCATTTTTGGCTTACTTTAGTGCCGCAGCAATTAAGCCAACAAAGACAAATTAGCCTTGATGCGGCCAAGCAATTAGTCGAAAACGCTTACCACAAAGTGACTGGCACATTAGATTGGTATTGTTTAGATTATTGGCAGCAGCAGCTTGAGCTGGATATTCCCACTCTGCATTATTCACTTGTTGAACGCATTCAAATGCGTCAAGACAGCATGCCTTTTCTTATGGCATTGGGTGCTATGAATAAAAAACGTATCTTATTCACCAATGCCCACCCTAAAAGTTTAGCGTTAAAACTTGAGCATACTGAACTGGCACAGGGTTTAGATGCGATGTTATCAAGTCATGAAACGGGTTACCCTAAAGAGCATCCGCAGTTCTGGTTAACAGCGATTGAAAAATATCAGCTAGATCCCGCCAGATGTTTATTTATTGATGACAGTGAACCGATTTTAGTCGCATCGAAAAAGGCGGGCATAGGGTTTCAGCTAGGCATAAAAAATCCTGACAGCCAAAAAGGCCATAAGCTATTTAATGATTTTCCGGCAATTGATGATTACCATCATTTATTAGATGACTTACTTGCAGGCCAACATCTATAACACTAGCCCAAGGTAGTAATGGCGCAATTGTCCATAACCTCACTGATGAAAAAAGGGCGCTAGTGCGCCCTTTCATAATCAATACTCGAACTCTCAGCACTCGCTGACGCTTATAAACCCGGAATCGCACCTTGATAATTAATCGGATAATATCCTTGGCTATCTTGTCTACCCAAAAATGCTAAAGCTTCGGTTAAATCTTTTGGCTGAGCCGCTGTAGGTTTTATTTTAGCACTGACTTTAACCAGATTATTTTCAGCCAAAGTAATAGTGCCCACCAAACCTAATTGATTCAATTGCTCGTCGGTAGTTAATTGCACTTGACCATCAAGACAGTTCAGACCTAAAGCAATATTACCCAATGGATACTCGCCAAATTGATTGGTCAGGTGAGTACTGTTTAAAAACAACTTACCCGCAAGCTGCTCACACCAGGGCAGACCCTGCTCTAGCTTTTCTACCATTAAGCTGATGTCGCCATTTAGTTGCGCTCTAAACGGCAAGCGAGCGCCTGCGACAATAAAACTATTGGGCGCATCAAAGCGTAAGTTTTCAACCTGTAAACCAGAAAAAGAGTAACTGATACTGCCTTTACTGCTGACAGCCGTTGCCCGCGTACCGATTTTAAAATCAATATCTGCACGGCCAATAAACAATGCCCACGGACTCAACTGCCAGCTCACTTGCTCTAACTGGCGTTGATCGATACGCACCAGATCGGCTTTACCATTCCATAAAGTACCGTCCACACCCGCAAACTGAATATTGTTCGGCAGTGGCGCTAAGCTCACCAATAAACTGGCGGGTAAATAGACAATCAAAAAAATCAAATACACCACTACAGCGATGCTAATTTTGACAAATAATTTCACAAACATTCCTTACTGAGAGAACTGAATACGTCTGACGTTAACAAAACCGGCCGTATCTGAATCTGATAAATCGACGCTATCTAATGTTAAGCCTTTTTGATCAACCAAATCATGTAAATAGTCTAACAGCGAATCAAATGGCACTTCGTCCATCCACAGTTGAATTTTATTATCCTGCGGCTGCATTCGGGTTATTTCTAAATTATATTGGCTAGCGGTTTGGTTCACAATCGAGCTCAAGCTACCACTGGCTTGCGCTTTTGCTCCAGCTTTTTCCAGGCCGGCTATTTTATTGGCCGTTTGCTTCACATAATTTAAGTTTTGCAACTCAGCATTATAATTACGCTCGGCTGTTTGTTGAGCATTTGAAATAGGCGACCATACTCCCCAATACAAAATCCCAATCACCACAAACACACTACAAAAACCGACTAATTGTTGCTCTCGATGCACTAAGCCTTGCCACCAAATACGCAAATTATCCATCTTATTTGCTCCTCAAGGTTAGTGTGCTGGTAACACTGTCTTCATTACTGTTCATTGCACCGCCATCGAGCTGGAAGTCTTTGCTGACAATGTCTTTAAATTTATCTAACTGGGCATAATTGTCAGCAACAACCTGCATCCTTAATTCATTACGGTTTGCATCAAAACGCAATGAGGTGGGTTTAAGTTGAGGTACACTGGAAAATGCGGGCTTCAACCCATCTAACATTTCAAAAAATGCCACTCCACCACCTTGACCTTGCATACTGCGCAACTGGCTATTGATTTGGGAGCGAATGTCCACAATACGATTAATGCTTGGCGCTACAGACTTAAATATCGCCTCACTTTGAATTTTCATTGCCGCTGTCTGATGATTTAATTGAGAAATTGCCAAACCTTTATTAACGAGCGCCAATACCAAAACAGCTACCATCATGATCGCAGCATTACGCCATAACATAAGGTGTTTGCTGTATTCACGCTTGGGCTTATATGCACCTGATAATAGGTTAACCGGGGCATTCAAAATACCTTTGGCCAATACCATCATAGGGAGTTCAAGCGGTTTAGGGGACAGCGTTATATGGTTAGCGTTAAAGGTTATTCCTTCACTATAACAAGCAACATCAATGCTCTGCTCGATAGCGGCACTTTTTTGCGCCTCTGCGACTAACTTTGGCAATGCTAAGTCAGTCCAGGCCTTAGGCAAACTGACACCAGCACCTTCGCCTGTTCGCAATAAATACTCATCACCAAAGCTCATAATAGCCCAGCGACATTGCTCAAGGGGTAAGGCTAAACAATCAGGGACAATGCGTTTTGCTTTTAAACCTGCATCCATTAACCATGTTAGCCATAATTGCATTTGTTGATGCTCAACCGCGACCACATTAACATTGTCACCATGGCGGGTTCCTACCACAAAATGCATGTTATCTACATCACTGGCAATGGACTCTTCCAGCATAAATGGCAACGCCTTAAGCGCTTGACGTTGGCCTTTTTCAGGTACCGCTATTTTAGTTAACGTCATGCTTGCTGCTGGCACTAACACATCAACAGGTCGATTACCTACACGAGCTGTTAAGCTGTTAAGACTGAGCGCATCGGGTAATTCGCCTGAAGCAATGATTTCTTGCTCCTGCTCAGACCACACTAACCATGAACATGGGTGATCTGCTGTTTTACCTAATCGGATAAATAGCCTTTCAGACACTGTTATTCTCCACCAATCTCTTACCGCATCATGCGGTTGAGTTTGTTATTATTGTTGGCCACCGTACTGGCGAGTGATGACATCTAATTTATTGCCACTGCGCTTCAATACACTGTCCATTCTGAATATTGCATTATCTACTTTGGCACCTGAGTGCAGTAAAAAATAATCACTCGTAATCACAAAACTTGAACGAAGAGTCGCTTCAGACTTTATTCCTCTCACTGAGGAGTTATCCCAAAAATCTTCTATTTTTTCATAACCATCTGCAGGTCGCTGGTTAATAATATTTTCGGCATCGGCAATAGAAATCTGATTATCCAACATGCCTACCATTAACGCCGCTTGTTCAACTTCAATAGTATTCACATTAAGCAATTGGCGATCATCACCGGGTATCGCACAAATATAGGGTAATAGTGTTACATATATATCTTGGGTAAAGCCCAGCACTGCACGAAGCTCACTACGATGCTGCATTAATGTATTCGCTGCACGATACGGTACTTTTCGAGACTCATATTCGGCATCTTCTGCACCAAATGGACCCGATAAAGTATCTTCATCAATATAATCTTTTAGGGTATGCGTTAAACGCTCTGCACCAAACTCATCCATGCCTAGGGCAATTAATAACCCTTGAAACTGTTTAGCCGCCAAGGTTAATTTTGGCTGCCCATTTTCAACTTCTTTTGACTCAAGCCCTACGGCATTCAAGTTGAAACAGGCACGCATATCTTGTATTTCACCGGCAATTTGGCCGTCTTCAACAGGAAAAATCACGTCGGCTAATGCCCAATATTGCTGGCGATGAACGATATTACCGTCGGCATCTTCAAAGTCTTGTTTGAGTACTTTCATTGCCAACTCTTCGCCAGACAGGGCATACCAATAAGCCTGATCATATTGCGCTAAATTAAGTGTTCGACGCATTGAGAGCTGGTTGCGACTGGTGATATTAGTGGCAATTGTCACTACCACAGCAACAATTAAAATCACCACTATCATGGCTACGCCCTGCTGCTTATGACGCCCCATCAACCTCGTCCACCATCATTACCATTGCCGACATTACGGCCATTATCATCAGTCCCGTCACCATTATTCGTACCATCGTCAACTTTATCTTTGTCTGACTCATTATTACCGCTTGATCCATTATTAGAATCATTTTTGTCGCTAGGTTTGGGTGCTGATGCACCTTTGGGCAATAAAAACTGGCGTTGAATTTTTCCTAAGCCCTCAATTTCTAAGTTAATCGCAATCCCTTTTGGCATGGTGGTGCCATCGGTTTTTCGCTCCCATTTATCATTAATATAAAATGAATATTCTATTGATAATACATTTTCAATAATAAGTGTTTTTAATGGCTCTGCACCACTTTCAGGCTCTGGGTAAGGATAATACCAACGCTCTAAGCGACCACCTTGAACAATATAGGCAACCGACTGGATACTGCCTCGGGGTAAAATGCCATCAGGGTTTAACCAACCTAACCGATAAAACACCAATGCTTCAGTTTCTGACTCAAGTAGGTTGTCACCACTTTGAAAATAACTGTTACTGCGTTCACCATCTAAGCCGCGAAATGTACGCGCAACTATTTGACCCAAATCTCGCTCAATTGCGCCAAAACCTTGTTGTAACGCTTTTAAACGAACGGAGAAAGCCTTGGTCACTTCATCGTTTTTCATTACGGTCGACAACACTGAGTTTGCTGCAAGGCCAACCATCGCAAAAATAGCGATAGCAATAAGCATCTCAAGTAAGGTAAAACCTTTATGGCCTTTAACCGCGGTTGTGAACATAACTACTCACTTGTGCCACTATGCGGGTATAACGCTGATCTTTACTCACACTGACTCGGATCATTCTGAAATTATCATCGGTGGTTTTTATCACTTCTTGACGCCAATACCACTCTTCACCGGCCAGCTCTACTTGGCCATCTTTTGAACCAATGTCGGGAAACTTATCCGGCAAGCGCGCCTCAACCATTTGATTACTGGCAACCCATTGCCCTAAGGTTCGCTCTTCTAAAATGGGCATGTTAGCCATTTGCTCGCCTAAACTTTTTGTGACTGACACAGCTGCAATAGAAAATACTGCTAAGGCGACAATCACTTCTAGTAAGGTCATGCCTTTAGAGTTGTTCATCAAAACGCCCTATCGATAATCGCCCTAATGCATCACCCACAACTAATACATCAATAGGTTGTCGGTTTTCATCGTTTATTGAAAAGTTCAGCTCAAATGGGGTCATCTCACCGCTTGGAAACAACAGAATTTGAGGTTCAGGATTTTTCTTTTTATCTTCAGCACTGGGCTCGTCAATAAAGGGCTCATCAAACCAAGAGTCTTGTTGCTCATCCTCTTGGTCAAGAGGCATACCATCTAACACTAAATTAAGCGTCATTCCTGGCGCTAAATCATGAACAGATAACAGCTTATCTTGCTCTATGGGTTCCCATTTAGCATCTTTATAATACACAAATTGATATGCGCTTTCGTCAACCACTATGCCAATGAATTGGCCACTTAACACGGTTTCATCGAGTACTAATTCTACTGTAGCCATGAAGCGTTGAGCTTGCTTTTTTAACTCTTGTTCAGGCCCAGCACTGCCCATTGATAGGGTGACAGCCGCAGCGGCTAGCCCCATCAATAATGCAACAAGCAAGACTTCTAGTAGCGTAAAACCAGATTGACGATATTTTTGCATGGCTTATTGGAAATCTTGTAAATTCCAGTTACCGATATCATCTTCAGTACCTGGTTGACCATCTGGACCTGCGCTAAAGATATCTAACTTGCCGTTTTCACCTGGGCTTAATAATAAATATTCGTTGCGCCATGGGTCCTGTGGCAAACGTTTTACATAGCCATCATCACGGTAGTTACGTGGCTCTGGCGATGATGACGGCTTTTGAACCAATGCATCTAAACCTTGATCTGTGGTTGGATAAACACTGTTATCTAGCTTGTACATGTCTAATGCGTTTTCGAGTGCAACGATGTCAGATACCGCTTTTTGCTGATCGGCTTTATCCTTGTTACCCATTAAGTTGGGAACAACCATTGAGGCTAAAATACCTAGAATAACGATAACAACCATGACCTCAAGTAAGGTAAAACCACGTTGTTTGGTTTGCTTTTGCATTGAATACTTCCTCTAAAACAGTGTTGTTAATATGATTTGGGTTAAGACTTTGCATTAACCGCTGATTAAATTGTTGAGCTCTAAAATAGGTTGTAAAATTGCCATTACAATAAATAACACTACACCTGCCATGCTAACAACAAGCAGCGGCTCAAATACGCCGATAGCAATATTGACGTTAGATTCAAATTCACGGTCTTGGTTATCTGCCGCACGTTCTAACATATTTTCTAGCTGGCCACTTTTTTCACCCGAAGCGATCATATACAGCATCATAGCGGGAAAAAGCTTAGTGTTGGTTAATGCTGCGCCTAAACTGGTGCCTTCGCGCACTCTAGCACCGGCATCATCAACGGCAGCACGCACTTTCACATTTTGCAGTACTTCACTGGCAATACGCATACCATCTAATAATGGCACCGCACTAGCGGATAAAATACTTAGGGTTCGAGCAAATCGTGCGGTATTGATACTCTTACTGACCTTACCAATCACAGGAAGTTTCAAGAGTAATGAATCAAACTTCATCCGCATTGCTGGCTGAGTTAATAAGCGTTTAAGTACAACAAATAAGGCGACAATCACGCCGACAAGAATAAAGCCGTAGTTTTGCACAAAGTCAGAGGCAAGAATTAAAAACTGGGTTGTGCCGGGTAACTCTTGTCCCATATGTTCAAATTGACCAACCACTTTAGGTACGACTGCGGCTAATAATACCGCAATGACGCCAATAGCAACCGTGGTCAGTACCGCAGGATAAATCATCGCCTGAGTCAGTTTTGATTTCAATTGTTGGCGGCGCTCGGTGTAATCGGCTAAACGATTTAACACTACTTCTAAATGGCCAGATTTTTCACCCGACGCCACCATAGCGCGATATAAGTCATCAAATACATGGGGGAATTCCGCCATTGAGTCAGCAAGGCTATAACCTTCGACCACCCGTGAGCGAACCGCCATAATCATATTACCTAAACGGGCTTTTTCAGATTGTTGCCCCACAGCTTTTAAGGCTTCTTCAATCGGTAAACCCGCGGCAACTAAGGTGGCAATTTGTCGGGTAATTAACGCCAATTCCGCGACAGAAATACGTTTCTTAAATAAGTTACCAAAACTAAAACCGCCACTTTGTGAACGAGCCTCTTTGTCTGCCACTTGCTGTATTTCTACCGGCATTAGGCGTTGTTCACGTAATTGACTACGGGCATGACGCGCCGAGTCGGCTTCTATCACCCCTTTTTGTTGCTTGCCTTTTTTATCAAGGGCTTTGTATTCAAACGCTGCCATTGATTATTCCTCGCGAGTGACGCGTAGTACTTCTTCTAATGTAGTTAAGCCTGCCAGCACTTTACTCATGCCGTCATGACGAATACTTGGGATGGTTTTACGGACATATTTTTCAATGGCTAACTCACCACGGCCACCGTGAATAAGTTCACGCACGTTATCATCAACCACCAGCAGTTCATGAATGCCGGTACGGCCACGATAACCATTTTCGCCACAGGCTTTACACCCTTTGGCGCGGAATATAACCCGTGTGTCATTGGCGGTTATGCCTAACAATTCACGTTCACGCTCATCGGGCACATGCGATTCTTTACATTTAGGGCATAAGGTACGAATAAGTCGCTGCGCTAATACGCCCAGTAAACTAGATGAAACCAGAAAAGGTTCTACGCCCATATCTTGCAGACGCGTAATCGCACCAGAAGCGGTATTGGTATGTAAGGTTGAAATCACTAAGTGACCCGTAAGTGATGCTTGTATGGCAATTTGTGCGGTTTCTAAATCGCGGATTTCGCCTATCATTACCACATCGGGGTCTTGACGTAATATGGCGCGTAAACCTCGGGCAAACGTCATGTCGACTTTATTGTTAACCTGAGTTTGGCCTACACCTTCTAATTCATATTCGATAGGATCTTCAACGGTTAAAATATTGGTGTCTTTGGAGTTGATTTCAGTCAAGCCAGCATACAAGGTAGTACTTTTACCTGAACCTGTTGGACCGGTCACCAAAATAATGCCATGGGGCTTACGAATAAGTTGATCGAATTGCTCGCGAATACCGGGTGTCATGCCCAATTGCTGTAAATCAAGGTTACCGGTATTTTTATCTAACAGACGCATCACCACACGTTCGCCATGACTTGATGGCATGGTCGAAACACGCACATCGACCGCACGCCCAGCAATACGCAGCGAAATGCGTCCATCTTGTGGTACACGTTTTTCGGCAATATCTAATCGTGCCATCACTTTAATACGTGACACTAGCAAAGAAGATAACTTGCGGTTTGGTTTTAAAACTTCCTTCAACACACCGTCAATACGGAAACGAACAATAAGTTGTTTCTCATAGGTTTCAATATGGATATCAGAGGCTTCTTCTTTAATGGCTTCGGATAACAAAGCGTTAATCAACTTAATGATTGGCGCATCATCATCACCTTCGAGCAAATCCTCTGTTTGAGGTAACTCTTCAGCTAAAGTAAACAAGTCCATCTCGTTACCAATATCCTCCATTAGCTGTTGTGCTTCTGACGAATTGGCCTGATAAGCTTGGGTTAACTTAGCTTCAAAAGTGGTTTTTTCCAATTTGAATAAGGGTAAATCTTGTCCTGTATAACGACGCGCCTCAAGCATGGCTTCAATAGGGGTCGCCTCAGTGTAAAACAACGACAACAGCTCATCTTGTTTAGCCAGCACCAATTGAAAACGGTGGGCAAACGTGAACGGTAGTCGCTCTTTGCTATTAGAGTGGAAGACCTCATCGCCTTCCACTTCTAGCGCTAACTCTTGAGATGCCTGCGCCAACGGATCCGCTGCGATATCAGTCATCATTTTGCTCACTATCATTTAGATCATTTGTTTGTTTGCTTTCATTAATGCTTCTTAATGCCGGGTCAGTTTCACGCATTTGGGTTTCTAACCCTTTACCATTTTTATAACGTTCAAGTACCTGGTTAACGTCATCCGGAACATAAGTGTCTTGATCCCACTCGTCCAAAATTGGCACATTAGAGTCAGGCATTAAGTTGATACCGCCACGTTGCTGTTCAAGTTGCAGTGCACGGAAATAGTTATACTTACGACCCGCTATGCCTTCCATGGTGATACCGTCACGGATAATGGTTGGCTTAATAAACACCATTAGATTTTTCTTTTTCTTACCGCTTGAAGACGATTTAAAGAGATGACCAATAATAGGTAGATCACCTAAAAACGGCACTTTTTGCACGCTTTCTTGAACTTCTTCACTGATTAAGCCACCCAGTACCACAATTTGACCAGAATCAGCCATAACAGTCGTAGTTAAGCGGCGAGTCGCAAATGTCACATCAACACCGGTTTTACCGTTAATGCCTGACACCTCTTGCTCAATCGTTAGCTTAACCGAAGTCCCTTCGTTAATTTGCGGTACGACTTTTAATTTAACGCCCACTTCTTTACGTTCAACGGTTTGAAAAGGGTTACTGTTACCATTACTGGAATTTTGGCTGCCGGTTAAAATAGGTACTTCATCACCAACAATAAACGAGGCTTCTTGGTTATCAAGGGTGGTGATTGACGGCGTTGCTAACACGTTTGAATTTGTATCGCTTGATACCGCTTGAATAAGTGCACCAAAGTCACCCATAGCAACGCCCCAAGCCATACCATTTACTTTGCCTAAAGCCTGTGCAAGTAAAGTAATATCGCCCTGAGAACTTGGATTTTGACCAATTACCTCACCTGTACTTGGATTAGTAATAAAAGTACCTTCTTGTTCGCGTGCATTCCATATACCAGCACCAATCTCACCAATCGTTGGGCCTAGGTTATTAAACTGAGTGCCGCCACCGGCTTCGGTAACCCATTGAATGCCAAAACCAACATCATCGCCTTCGGCAACTTCAACGATAATAGCTTCAACCAATACCTGTGCTCGGCGAATATCGAGTTGGTTTATCACGCTTTCGATGGTGCGCATTTGATCGGGTTCAGCACTGATCACCAAGGCATTGGTGTCAGCGTGGGCCATAATATTAATTTCGCTACGGCGCTTACTGCCACCAGCTTGTTGAGCACCGTCTTTATCACTTTGTAAGTTTTGCGCAAAACCGGTTAACACTTCGACTAAATCTTCAGCATTGGCATAACGTAAATAACGTACTTTGGTATTACCGGTGTTGGCTTGCTCTGCATCTAAACGTTTAATTAACTCAACTACGCGTTGACGACTTTTTTCATCACCACTGACAATCACAGCATTGGTGCGCTCGTCGGCAACCACTTTAGGTGCTTGGCCAGGTAGTTGTGATTGATTAGCACTTGAACGGTAAAGGGTGTCAATGATGCGAACAATTTCACCCGCCGAAGCAAACTCTAATGACACCACTTGAACTGCGGTATCACCTTGTTTGTCAACGCGGCGAACAATATCCACCAACTTGTTAACAACAGCGGCTCGCCCCGAAATCATTAATACGTTTGATGGGTCATAGTTAACAACGTTACCGCCACCCGCGTTATCATTTAATTGGCGCAATAGCGGTGCAAGCTGCTTAGCTTCGGTATTGTATAGCGCCACAATACGCGTCACCATTTCGTCACCTAAGCCAGGAGTAGAGTCGTCAGCAACACGAATTGCAGCAGTTTTAGCGTCTTTATCTTTAATGACTTTAATGACATGGTTTTCCATTTCAACCACGGCATAACCATATACTTGCAGCACATTGAGGAAAAACTGGTAATACTGATCGTCATTTAACAGATCATAACTACGCACATTAATTTTACCGCGCACTGTAGGATCGACAATAATAGTTTTATTCAGGTTTTTACCGACAATATTAATAAACTCTTGTATGTCAGTTCCTTTGAAGTTGGCAGCATATTGTTCCGACCAAGCGCCATGGGAAGCGAGCATCGCAGCACCAGCAATCATGCCTGCAATAATCTTGTGTCGAAGTCCTTTGTTATTCATTATTCTTATTCCCCTAATGCCACTACTTATTGTGGCAAGCTAAACATGATTTCGACCAATTGTCCTTCGCGTTCGACCATCACCGACATTTCTGTCAGTTCAGACAACTGCGCCATCACTTCTAATGCCTGACTCATTTCGGTCAGATCAAATCCGTTAATTGATTTAGCTAAATCACTCGGTTGGAACCCTGCCTGTTTAAACAGTTCCGCATCTTTACCTGGATTTAAACGATACCCGGCTATTTCTCCGTCTCTTTGAACGGGGGAAATGGCAATATAATCGGTAATTTTACTTGGGTCAGACAGCAACTGATCACGTGAATGAGCCAATTCAGCAGAAAGCTCACTGTTGCGCATGTCCACTTGCCTAACATCACGCGAGTTAATTTTAGCCTGCTGGAGCTGCTGATTAACATTACTTTGCGTGGTGTATGCTAAGCCATCTAACATCAAGGTTTCATAGCGCCCCGAGTTAGTAATAATGATGCGGTCGGCGTAGACTTCTTTAAGTGAAGCAGACGTCCCTTTAATTTTATCGCCAAGGCTGTAGGTCTCTTGGTTGCCGCTAGATTCAATAACAGCCAGGCCATGTCGCTCTGATGTTGATGCAACCACACCCGTTAATAAAATGGATAAATTGGTTTTAGGTGCGTCAGTGATTTGCTCAACGACCTCTGCCTTAGGCCGACTATTATTGTTATCAACTTGACCAAACAATAATAAATTGCGCACAGCATCAAGCTCCACACGCTTGGCGGAAGAGGCTGACACAGGAGAGGGTTGCCAATTTGCCTGATTATCAGACACGGGCATAAACTTCCATGTAATTTGTGCAGCAAGCAGCAACACAACTATAAGACCTAAGCCAAAAACGATATTACTCACTTGCTTGTGAGGAATAACAGCCGCTTTGGTGATCAGTTTATCTAATAAATCCATAGGTTTTGGACCCTCTATACTTTTACAGTACAGGCCTCTGTTTTATGTTGTAATTTAGTTATAGCTACTCATGCTAACTCACACAGCAATAAGCAACAAGCCCAGAGCAGATCAATTGGCGAAATACGCCCAAATATGCTAACTTTACGCGCCAGAAAAGGGTGTGAGGCCGGCCGCTTTTTACGATGATACTTTATCGATATGACGGTAAAATGAATCAGCTTGTGAACTCAGTCCAGTTTAGGGAGGCGCTTTGAAAGACAATAAGTCCGATAAATCCACTATTAGGCTCGACAAATGGCTTTGGGCAGCTCGTTTTTACAAAACCCGCGCATTAGCCAAAGACATGATTAATGGCGGCAAAGTACATTACAATGGACAACGTACTAAATCCAGTAAGAATGCTGAGCTGGGTTGCAAAATACGGATCCGCCAGGGACATGATGATAGAGAAGTGGTTATTGTAAAGTTATCGGAGCAACGCCAAGGTGCTGAAATTGCCCAAACACTTTATCAAGAAACCGAGCAAAGTATTATTAAACGTGAGTTTAACGCCGAAGCAAGACGATTGAACATGTTAAATAATCCGGTTCCCGACCATAAGCCGGATAAAAAACAGCGCAGACAGCTTATGCGCTTCAAAGAATTATAGAATTAGACGATTAATCAATTAATCAATTAATCGACTTATTACAGAAGAGATACGTGATGACTAACGATATATTACACCGCTACCTGTTTGATAACGCTGATGTCCGTGGTGAAATTGTTCAATTACAAGATTGTTACCAACAAGTACTATCCGCCCATGATTATCCTGTAGCGGTTCAGCATTTATTAGGTCAATTGATGGCAGCAACCTCTTTACTGACAGCCACAATTAAATTTTCTGGTGATATCAGCGTCCAATTACAAGGTGACGGCCCAGTATCATTAGCGGTCATTAATGGCAATAACAAGCAAGTATTACGCGGCGTTTCACGCTGGAAAGGTGATATTGCCGCTGATGCTAGCCTGCAAGATATGATGGGCAAAGGCTATATGGTGATAACCCTAACACCGGATGAGGGTGAGCGTTATCAAGGTATTGTGTCATTAGACCACTCGAATATGGCGGCCTGTTTAGAAGAATACTTTAACCAGTCAGAGCAGCTACCTACTCAAATTCAGCTTTTTGCCAACGGTCAACAAGCGGCGGGAATGTTGTTACAGGTATTACCTTCTAAATCAGCTGAAAATGAAGACTATGAGCACTTATCAGCAATTACTGCCACAATTAAAGCTGATGAATTGTTCACCCTTGACGCTGAACAAGTGCTACATCGCTTATATCATCAAGAAGAAGTGCGTTTATTTGATCCTGTAAATGTGACATTTAAATGCAGTTGTTCACGCGAACGTACCTCAGCAGCTATTCGTACTATTCCACAGACTGAAGTGGAGCAGATTTTAGCTGAAGAAGGTAAAATTGATATGAACTGCGAATACTGCTCAATAATGTACACCTTTGACCGCATCGACATCGCCTCCATTTATGCCATAAGCCCAAGCAACGACACTGCACAGTAACCTCACCACGTAAAAAAGGCTGAAAGGGTTTCACAAAAAAGGCGCTAAATGCGCCTTTTTTGGTCTTTGTTCTCAGCAAAAAATAGACAAACCCGAAAAACTTTCAAAAAAATTACCAAACTGTTCGTTACCCCGCTTGCAACATACGTTACAATCAAGCATCTGAACGGCATAGACATATAATAATAGTCTTTCAGAAAACCTCTTTCTTATGCTTTAGAGCGAAAACGACCTATAAAATTGGAGATTTACACTATGGCGGATGTATCAAACCGCGTTCACCTTAATCCGACAACTGCGCAACTTGTTGAAATAGCGCTTCTTCGTGGCGAAGGTCAACTTACCGCAAACGGTGCATTAGTGGCAAAAACGGGCGAAAGAACAGGACGTTCACCTAACGATCGTTTTATTGTTAAAGAATCAGGCTCAGAAAGTGAAATTGAATGGGGCAAAGTTAACCGCCCATTTGATGCAGGAAAATTTGATGCGTTATGGGGCCGTGTAGAAGCTTACCTAGCAGACAAAGAGTTGTTTATGTCTGAACTTGAGGTAGGCGCAGATGATGACCATTATTTACCGATAAAAGTCACTACCGAATATGCATGGCACCAGATATTCGCACGTAATTTATTTATCACGCCAGAGACCTTTAACCGTGGTAACAAAGACGTTTGGCAAATAATCAATGCGCCAGGCTTTGTTTGTGTGCCAGAGCGTGATGGTACCAACTCAGAAGCGACAGTTATCCTTAACTTTGCAGAGCGTAAAGTCTTGTTAGCAGGTCTTAAATACGCCGGTGAAATGAAGAAGTCGATGTTCTCGGTGCAAAACTTCCTGCTACCAGCCAAAGGCGTGTTACCAATGCACTGCTCGGCAAACGTCGGTCATGATGGCGATACCACCCTATTTTTTGGTTTGTCAGGCACAGGTAAAACCACCTTGTCAGCCGATCCAAAACGTTTCTTAATTGGTGATGACGAACATGGTTGGGCACCGGGTGGTGTGTTTAACATTGAAGGCGGCTGTTACGCCAAATGTATCGATTTAAGCCAAAAGAATGAACCTGTTATTTGGGATGCTATTCGTTTTGGTACCGTGCTTGAAAACGCCGTATTAGATGCTAACCGCGTGCCTGACTATTCAGATACCAGCTTAACCGAAAACAGCCGTGCAGCTTATCCTCTTGAGCATATTGCCCAACGTAAAGAAGAAAACTGTGGCGCAGAACCAAACTCAGTGGTGTTTTTAACCTGTGATGTCTCTGGTGTATTACCGCCAGTTTCAATACTGACTAAAGAGCAAGCTGCATATCACTTCTTGTCAGGTTACACGGCTAAAGTGGGTTCAACTGAAATGGGCTCTACTGCTGCGATTCAATCAACATTTTCAACCTGTTTTGGTGCGCCTTTCTTCCCTCGCCCAGCGGGCGTGTACGCTGAACTATTAATGAAGCGTATTGAATCATTCGGTAGCCGAGTGTATTTAGTTAATACTGGCTGGACAGGTGGTCCACATGGTGTTGGTAAGCGTTTTGATATACCAACAACGCGTGCCATTGTTGATGCTATTGTTAGCGGTGAACTAAAAGATGTTGAAACAGTTCATATCGACAAATTGAATTTAGCGGTACCTGTTGCAATTACAGGTGTTGATAGTAAGTTACTTAACCCAGTTAACACTTGGGCTGATAAAGCTGAATACGATAAGTATGCCCAACAAATTGCCCAAGAGTTTGCGGCAAACTTTGTTAAATACGATGTGTCAGATGCGATTAAAAATGCTGGACCTAAAGCTTAACTCCCCTTGCTTTAGGTTACTATTTTAACCGCCAATAAGCCCTAACCTAGTTAGGGCTTATTTTTTACCCTTTCACTACCCGTTTAAACCTGTCTCACCAACAACCTATTCTGATTAACATCATCTGACTTACCCTATTAAATAGGCTATTGGGTCAATTCTCACCGACCGCTATAGGTGTACCTGATTAGCCAAGTTAATAACTTTGTAACAAGCTTTAACATCTAGGTTATTTCACCCAAAACGTTGCTATGATAAGTAATATTTTAAACTGTTCAAACTCATAAGAATAATATTAAGCGAGCCACGATGCACAGATTAGCTTTATCAACCAGTATTGCCGCGATGTTACTGTCGACAGCATGTTTTGCCGATACACACTCAAATGCGCAATTTATTAATGATGCTATTTTGCCGCCAATGCATGCCTGGCAAGGTAAGAGTGAGTCATTATTGGTGGCAAATGATCACCCATGGGTAACGCCATTTGAACAACAAAATTATCTTAGCAGCCCCAGTTATGCCGACACAGTAAGTTGGTTTGACAAACTTGTGCAAAGTAGCTCAATGCTTAAAAAAGTCAGTATAGGCAAAAGTCCACAAGGGCGAGATATTTGGATGATTATCGCCTCTCAAAACGGCGCAGCAACCTCTGATCAATTAAGCGAAAACAATAAACCCACTGTGCTGGTACAAGCAGGTATTCACTCTGGTGAAATAGACGGTAAAGATGCCGGCATGATGTTGCTGCGCGACATAGCCCATGGCAACAAAAAAGCCTTATTAGACAATACAAACCTGCTTTTTATTCCTATTCTGTCGGTTGATGCCCATGAGCGAAGCAGCCAATATAGTCGCGTTAATCAACGCGGCCCCATCAATATGGGCTGGCGCACAACAGCGACAAATCTTAATTTAAACCGAGATTACGTCAAAGCAGATGCGCCTGAAATGCAGCATGTGTTAAGCGTCATTAACCAATGGCAACCTGACTTGTATATTGATGTTCATGTCACCGACGGCATTGACTATCAATATGATGTCACCTTTGGCTATAACGTTAAGCAAGGTGCTAGCCCGAAGATATTTGCATGGCTGGATAGCACTTATAGACCAGAAATTGAATCAGCTTTGTCAGCCAATGATCATATTCCAGGTAAACTGATATTTGCCAATGACAATACCGACATGCACAAAGGTGTGTCTTACTGGAACCCAAGCCCACGTTTTTCAAATGGTTATGGTGACGCACGACATTTACCGACAATCTTAATTGAAAATCACAGCTTAAAACCGTTTAAACAACGCGTTTTAGGCACCTATGTAATGTTAGAGCAAACCTTAAAAACGGTAGGAGAACACAGTAAAACCTTATCGGCGGCTATTCGTCAGGATCAACAACGGCTTGCCAGTAATATAGTATTAACTTGGAAAGATGAGCCCCAAGCAACATGGGACTTTAAAGGTATTGATTACAAGCTTGAAAAAAGTGCTATCAGCGGCGCAAATGTGGTGCGCTGGACCGCAGAGCCCAAGCTTTATAAAGACCTGCCTGTTATAGGAAATACGAAAGCTGACATCCGGGTGACTCGACCCAACGCCTATTATATTCCCCCACAATGGACAGCCGTGATTGAAAAATTAGCATTACACGGTATCGAGATGACAACGCTAACTAAGCCGATAACGATCACCGCCGAGCAGTATCGCTTTGAGCACCCTAAATTTGGCCAACAGGATTATGAAAGCCGTCAAACAGTAATGGCCGATACCATAAGTGACACAGTCAAAGTCACACTCGATGCTGGTACAATTAAAATTGATACCGCACAACCGCTTGGCAACTTAGCCATATTGTTGCTTGAGCCACAGGCTGAGGATTCATTATTTTTCTGGGGATTTTTCAACACTATTTTTACTCGTACTGAATACATTGAAGATTATGCTGTTGAGCCTTTAGCAGTAAAAATGCTCGCACAAAATCCACAATTAAAAGCTGAATTTGAGCAGGCATTAGAAGATGAAAGCTTTGCCAGTGACAGTGATGCAAGATTGCGTTGGTTTTATGAGCGCAGTCCATATTACGATCAACAATATCAAGTGTATCCAGTCTTAAGAGAAGTCCAATAAACACGAAAATATCGCCATTGAAAACATCGATGGCGAATAAGGTCAATCTACGCGATAGCTAAGGTTTGCTAATGTTAAATGAAATTACATGATAATTAGTGCTCACGCTTAACATCACCATCAGCCGCAACAGGAATACGCTACCATAATCATTAATAAAAATTGAGACCGCCTAAAGCTTACTAATTCTATTGATTATTTCATTATAACATTACGTATCAAATCGATTAATTAATGTTAGCTTTTGATGTCTAGGCAATTTTTTTACTGCTATCTCACGCTTGGTCGCACTGCTGCGGCAGCTCAATGACTCTTGATACACTAATGTTAGTGGGCCTTTACCTTTAAGATACTTTGCAGCCAAAGGGCCTGATGACTGATGCTCAGAGAAACGTCGGGCGACATCAGTGGTTATCCCTGTGTATAAATGCCCATTGGCACACTTAATTATGTATAAAAACCAATCTTTTGCTGATTTTTTTGCTGCATATTTGCTAAAAACCTTAAGTTGGATCATAAAACACTACGATTATCATGGCATACTAACCGACAATTTTATCTTCTCACCACTTGGTGATGACAACCCTGCTTTTAAAGGAATATCTGATGATAGCAACTCAAGACCCTTGTGCTCAACCTACGTTATTACACCCAGATGACGCTATAGTACAACTGCTTGAACAAGTTGAAGCCACTGAAGACTCTGAAGTAGTTGAGTTATCACACTCTATCGGACGAGTATTAGCAGAAGATCTTGCGTCAGGTTTAGACTTACCTCCTTTTAATAATTCTGCGATGGACGGTTACGCAATGCGATTTGCGGACTTAACACCAAATAAGTCAGAAACCACACTCACTTTAGTTGGCAGCTCATTTGCTGGTCACCCTTATCGCGGTAAAGTTACCGCAAATACCTGTATTCGGATCATGACAGGTGCACCTGTGCCACAGGGTTACGATACCGTGCAAATGCAGGAAAAGGCGGTGACTAATGGTGAAGAAATTACGATTACCCACCCAGGCAAGCATGGGGCAAATGTACGATATCGCGGTGAAGAGCTTACCGCTGGCACCAAAGTATTATTTAAGGGGACACAAATTAGAGCCGCCGAAATGGGCGTACTGGCAACAATAGGCATCAGTAAAGTTAGAGTGAAACGCGTCATAAAAGTCGCCTTCTTTTCTACTGGCGATGAACTTCGCCCAGTTGGTACAGAGCTTGCGCCAGGACAAATTTATGATTCAAATCGCTATTCGATTCAGGGACTCATGGCCAAAGCGAATGTCGAATGGATAGACTTAGGCGTAATTGAAGATGATAAAGAAGCGATTCGCGCTGCATTTAGAGATGCTGCCGAATGTGCCGACATGGTAATAACCTCTGGTGGGGTGTCGGTGGGTGATGCGGATTACACTAAACAAATTCTATCCGAAGAAGGTCAAATCACCTTCTGGAGACTGGCGATAAAACCTGGTAAACCTTTTGCTTTTGGTAAGTTAGGTAAGGCTGTGTTTTGTGGCTTACCCGGCAATCCGGTTTCATCTATGGTCACTTTCTATAAATTGGTGTGGCCTATCTTAAATAAAATGCAGGGTTTACCCCATAAAACACCGCTAACTTATCAGGCAAAATTACTCACCCCTATTCGCAAACACCCGGGGCGTGTTGAATATCAACGTGGTGTATTAACTCAAAACACCCAAGGTGAAATAGAAGTATCAACTACCGGTGGGCAAGGCTCTGGTATGTTAACGTCAATGAGTATTGCTAACTGCTTTATCAACCTAGCTCAATTCCAAGGTGATACTGAGGCTGGCTCTATGGTCACAGTAGAACCCTTTAATCATGTGTTAACTTAGGAGTTGATATGAGCCAATCCGAAGATAACGCTATCAGTGATAATTTGTGTCACGACGAGATATTGTCAGACAACGAAATGCTGCGTTACAGTCGCCAAATATCGATTAAAGCAATGGATATTAATGGCCAAGAAAAACTTAAATTAGCTAAGGTACTGATTATAGGCGCTGGCGGATTAGGTTGTGCTGCAAGCCAGTATCTTGCTGTTGCAGGTATTGGTGAAATAACACTGGTCGATTTTGACACAGTTGAACTGTCTAACTTACAACGCCAGGTTTTGCACCAGGATGCCAATATTGGTCAGGCTAAAGTTCACTCTGCCAAACAAACGTTAACTCAACTCAACCCACTGATTACCGTTAATGCGATTAACGCTTTACTCGATGATCAGCAAATCAACACGCTCGTTTCTACCCATAGCCTAGTATTAGATTGCACCGATAATGTTTCGGTGCGCGAACAACTTAACCACAGTTGCTTACAGCACCAAATACCGCTTGTTTCTGCGGCGGCGATTAGAATGGAAGGCACGGTAACGGTATTTGATTATCAACCCAATACCCCTTGTTACCATTGCTATAGCCAGCTCTTTGGCGAGCAACATTTAACCTGCGTAGAGTCTGGTATTCTGGCACCCGTAGTCGGCTTGGTCGGCTGTATTCAAGCAACCGAAGCAATAAAAGTGATTACTGCAATGGGGCAACACTTAGTGGGTAGAATATTGATGATCGATGCGATGACGATGGAGTTTCGCGCCATGAAACTGACTAAACAGCCCCACTGTGAGGTGTGCGGTTCATCAACCAACAAACTTAAATAGCGGTTTAAACTGTAATATCACTGTCAGTTATAGGTAAAGTCGCATCTGTATTGGTCAGATTAGATTGTTGGTCTAACAAAGCCCGTTCAGCTTTAGACACATACTGTGGTTTATTCGCAGTATGTAACTTTTGATTGGCTTTTTTAGCTTTAGCTTTAAGAGTTTGGTTGATTTTCTTTTTTCGGTTCATGGTGATTTAACTTTTAAATAGTTTTCAAATAATAACTTGATACTCACTCAAGTCAAAAGGCACTTGCTGAGTATACTGCTAGCGAGTATTAACCATTAAAGCCGCAACATCTTAAATCAAGTAGACTTAACGCGTTAAGTTACCTCAAAAATACGGCTAGACTCGATATGGTTAGGCTATTACAACGCTGTTATTAATCTTGTAACACAACCCATAACGCATGAATTAAGCCTGGTACAAAGAAGAAAATACACAGCAAGATATTAATCAATAAATCCTTACCTGCGCCTTTTTTCAAAAAAACGCCAACTGGCGGCAACAATATAGCAATAATTACCAGTAATAATTTGTTGGTATCCATAAAGTGTTATGTCCTGATTTTGATAAATTAATTTACCGTATTAGCTTACACATGTGGCAACGGGTTTACTACATCAAAAAACAACACCCGTAGCGATATCGCACTAACAAGGCATAGCTAAAGCCTAAGGCTTTTGCGGCCAGTCAAGTTCCGCTGGCAATAACCACTCATTTAGCAGGCAAGTTTGCATCGCTGGTGCGAGGAACTGCTGACCTTGATGTGGCGCTTGTGTAAATTGATATTCTTGCCCCAAATAACAAAAATTTAATTGGTAAGCATGCAAGTAACAACGATCATCAATAGCTTCACCATAAAGGCTATCACCTAATATGGGTACACCAATACTGGCTAACGCCACTCTGAGTTGATGGGTTTTACCACTGTGAGGCTTAAGCAAATAAGCCCGTATACCCGCCCCTATTGAAGTTGAATAAAACTGAGTAATAGCCGGATTATCTTTACTGCGTAACAGTTTATACATACTGCGGCGCGCTTTAGCCATATCACCAATCACCCAACCTTGCTTCTTTTTAGGTTTTCCATTGGCGATTGCTAAGTAGTATTTTTGAATTTGATGAGCGGTAAACATCTGCGTAAAACGGTTAGCGGCTTCGGGATTTTTAGCTAGGATGAGTAGCCCTGATGTTGGGGTATCTAAACGGTGCACCGCAAAAAGCTTTATACCGAGATCAATCTCAGCTTGGGCAACAACACCAGCCGAGCCGTCTTGACTGTGAAAATGCACATTGGGGGCTTTATTAATAACAATAAAGTCCTCTTGTTGGCTAATAACTTGATACATGCTCATACCGCAACAGTTCGCTTATTTAAAATGGATACTAACCAATAAGCCGGGATTATTATCCGACATTTCAATACTGGCTTGATGACGCGATAAAATGGCTTTAACCATAGATAAACCTAAACCAGTGCCTTTAAAATGACGGCTAGGGTCAAGTCTGACGAGTCTTTCAAAAACACGCTCTTTATCTTCATCAGCAATACCAGGGCCATTGTCAGCAATTTTAATCCATTTACCATGCTGTTCTATGTGAATTTTTGCACCTTCTGGTGAGTATTTTATCGCATTATCAACCAAATTAAATAAGGCCTGAAACAGCAAGTATTTATCACCTTGTATCACCACGTCTTGACGCAAATCAATGGTAAATTGTTGTTCTTTGGCTTCAGCTAACACATCTGCCATTTCATATAAATCCTGGCAAATTTCTTTTAAATGCACCGGCTGTAAATCAAGTAACTGCTGACCTTCTTCAATTCGTGTTAATGACAACATGGCATCAAAGGTGGCCAAGCAGTCATCTAACTCTTCTAGCAACTCTGCGCGAGCATCGGCAAGCTCAGATTGAGGTTTGTCAGCAAGCTGCTCAATACCTATGCGTAAATGAGACAGCGGTGTACGCAGGTCATGGGCAATATTGTCGGTTACGCCCCGGACGGCACGTAAGTTTTGCTCTAAGGTATCTAACACCCGGTTAAACTGCTGCGCCAACATATCAAACTCGTCTTGCTGGCGTGAGACAGGTAATCGCGTGTCATAATGCCCCGCTTCAATTTGTTCACTAAGCTGATTGTATTGCACTAATCGACGCAAAATAGCCTTAGAAAAAATATACCCCAACGCCAAAGTTAAGCCCAATGTGAAAGCGACCGCCCAAAATGCCGCATTAACAAACTTTTCAATTAACATCGCTAATTGATCCGTTCGAGTCGCAATTAATACCGGGCCGTAATTGGTCATGGCCAAGCCGCCGGTCAAAATGTGCAGCTTATCTGGCCCGCCGGTAAAAATGGGAAACTGGCGCGTTTCGGGTAACAGAGGCATGTTGTCAGGTAAAAAAGTTAATGCGCCGACCATATCGACGCTATTTTTCCAGGCAATTAAAGCGGTTTTGGGATCAGATGCTTGAATTTGAGCTGCAAAGCTACGCCGATTAACGGTCAAAGCTAATTGCTGATAACGTTGCATCTCAGCAGCTAGGTGATTATCGACTTGATTTTCTTGCTCGATAATCAGTTGTCTGTATAAGCTAGAAATCAGCATCACAATTAAAATTGTCACTAAAGTAGAGAAAATTAATGTGATGCGCCAAGCGCTACTTTGGTAAGGCTTAATGCCCTTTGCAAAGACGATATCCAGCACCTCTTATGGTTTCAATTAACTCACCGTGTCCCAGTTCTTCAAACTTACGACGCAGCTTAGCAATATGCACATCAATCACATTGGTGCGGGGATCAAAATGATAGTCCCAAACTGCTTCAAACAATAAAGTACGGCTAATTACCTGATTAGGATGTTCCATCAAATATTTAAGTAATTGAAACTCTTTAGGTTGTAGCATTAACTCTTTGTCATCTAAGGTAACGTTTCGAGTCAACAACTCCATTTTGAGACCGCCGACCTCGAGATCTGTGGTCGTTGGGGCTACTACATTTCGTTGGGCTAGCTTTTCTGCGCGCACCAATAGCTCAGCAAATGCAAAGGGTTTGGTCATGTAATCATCCCCCCCCGCTCGTAAGCCTTTAATTCGCTCATCAACGTGGCTTAAGGCCGATAAAATTAACACCGGTGTTTTATTACCGCTAGTACGCAGCGCTGACAACAAGGTCAAGCCATCAAGTTTGGGTAACATTCTATCTAGCACAATTAGATCATATTGATTATGTTTAGCCAGTGTTAGCCCTTCTTGGCCATCTGTAGCACTATCAACACTATACTGTTGCGCGGTAAACCCTTCTGCCACATATTTCAATGTTGTGGCATCATCTTCAACGATCAAAATACGCATAGTCATAGTCGCAATTAATCCCATTTAAGTAGTGGTAATGGACGGAGATTCTCAATATCGAAAGCGATGATTTTTTTGGCTTCATTATTGAGCATTTGTAATTCAAGATAACTAATTGATAGGTCGTGGTCTAAATCAGCCTGCAATAAAAAACCGCTTTGATTAAGCGTAGCTAAGCTCACTAAAGAAGAGAAAGAAATATTTTTTTCACGCATCAAACTAACTGCATGAAGTAGTTCAATGTCGCGCCCTTCATAGGGCTCGCTGGCTTCTTCAAGCAGCGCTCCATTTTGGGCACTAAATTCAAATTGATAAAGCCGTTTCGATTCAGTATTAATTGCAGACAGCTGATAAACTAGCTGATCGTCTTCAATATTGAGGCCAAAGCCACACAAGGTTCCCTTGTCCTGTTGCTCCCAATGTTCCATCACAGAAATTGGCGTTAACAAGCCTTCTTGGGAAAGTAATGATTGTATTGATGGTGTGGCCATCGACACAAAAGGGAACAAGTACAGTGCAAAAAGCAGCCGAACCATTTTAAGCCTCGAATATAAAAGAATGCGTACCGTGATACTTTACCTAAGTCCTACTAAAGACCCAAGAAATGTAAGATTAATAATTGATCATGCAAGCAAGCGAAATTTTAGCTTTCAAGGCTTTTGGGGCCATTCAAATAGCATAAAATGGCAATCCACAGGCTCTAAGTTTAAGTTTGTAAAATTTGGATTTGATCAGACTTCAAAGCCACTGTGGTTTTCTGCCCTTGGACTAATGCGAGTTTATCGCATAAATGCGTTGGGATATCCGCATTAATGACTTGCTCAACGCCAGCAATACGGGCAATAACCCGAACAGATTCGCCCATCACCAGTAAAGATTCTATTTCAACATCTAATTTATTAATACTTTTACATAAGCGACCGCTGGTAATGGCATTAAATCGAATACCCTGATTAGGGATCACCCAGCGCACTTTCTGGCCAATAGTCATTTTAGGTGCGTTTTCGATCGCTATTTGATGCTCGCCAAAAGCTAGCCAGGTCATATTACGTCCCGGCTCTTGGGCGATGACTTTTGCATCAAAAATATTACGTAATCCCATTTGCCTGGCAACGGCTTCATTACGCGGATGAGATAGCACCTCAAAAGGCTTGCCCTGCTGTAACATTTGCCCCTGGCTAATCAAAATCATTCGGTCAGCCAGTAACTGCGCTTCATGGATATCATGGGTCACCATGATCACTGGAATCGCTAATTGGGATTTTAATCTGGCCAGTTCGATATACAACCTTTCGCGGGTTTCCCTATCGACTGCAGAAAAAGGCTCGTCTAATAATAATACCGCAGGCTCACGGGCTAAGGCTCTTGCTAAGGCGACACGCTGACGCTGGCCACCAGACAAATTTGCGGGTAATCGGTCGGGCAATCCCTCAAGATTAACTCGCTCCAACCAATCTAATGCCCGCTGCTTGCGCTTTGCTTTAGGAACATGATCTAATCCCGCCATTACATTTTGAATGGCACTAAGGTGCGGAAATAAGCCAAAGTGCTGGGGAACATAACCAATATGCCGCTGTTGTGGGGTTTTATAAACCTTTTGTTGACTGTCAAACCATACTTGCTCGCCATAAGTTATCTTGCCCGACTCTGGCTTACTCAAGCCAGCAATCATGCGTAATAACGTTGTTTTTCCGCCGCCAGAAGGGCCTACAACCGCTAAGACCTCTCCCGCTTTACAGCAAAAATGGGCTTCTAAGGGAATGGGTAGCAGTTGCGATAAATCACAATGTAAATCAGCGACCGGAGCTGCCAAGATGACCCCCTAATCGCCTTGATAAACTGGTGGTTAATGCTAAGGCGCTAATTGCAAATAATAACAGCACTAAAGACATGGTACCTGCGCCATCAAAATCAAAAGCTTGCACGCTGTCATATATGGCAATAGAAATAGTTTTTGTTTCACCGGCTATGTTGCCACCCAGCATCAACACCACCCCAAACTCACCTAATACGTGGGAAAAACACAGCACTAAAGCGGTTAATACCCCAGGCCATACCATAGGTAGCTCCACTTTAAAAAATAAGGTCAGTCGACTCATTCCACAACAGTCCGCCGCATCTCGAACATCTGTGGGAATAGTTTCAAATGCACGTTGAATCGGTTGTACCGCGAAGGGAATATTGACCAATATAGAAGCAATCACCAAGCCTGAAAAATGGAACACCAATTGCTGACCAAACAACTGCTCAACCCATTGGCCTATAAAACTTTGGTTACCCATGCCCACTAACAAATAATACCCCACCACGGTTGGCGGTAACACTAAAGGCACCATGATCAAGGCTTCAACCCATGACTTGCCACGAAACTGGCGATAAGCCAAAGCCCGTCCAACAAACAATGCTAATGGAATAAGAAATAACACTGTTACACTGCTAAGTTTGACCGACAGCCACAGCGCTTGCCAATCCATATTAATCTGGCTCCATCGTATTTGATTCTGAGATTATACTGCTTTGTGAGGATGATGCCTCAGGGACTTTAAAACCATATTGTAATAAAATTTGCTGTGCAGAACTTGATAACATATAAGTATAAAATTGTTGCGCTGTGCTAGAGGCGGTTTTCATTAATACCATACGTTGATTAATTGGCTGATAAAGCTCATCAGCAATGGCAACATATTGACCTATAAGTTCAAAATTAGGGGTTAATACTAATGACAATGGCACTATACCGCCCTGAGTTGAGCCGCTAACGGCAAATTGCGCCGCTTGAGAAGCGTTTTCACCTAGAATGATATGCGGCTCAATGGCTTGCCATAAGCCTTTTTTTATTAGCACTTGTTTAGCGCTTTCGCCATAAGGGGCATGCACCGGATTAGCAATCGCAAACCGCTGTAATTGACCAGACTCAATTAAGGAAGCTAAACCAAGCAGTTGTCCATCAAGCTTTAGCGGGGAGTTTTTAGGGGCAGCTAAGGCTAAGCGACCCATAGCATAAATGTGGCCAGCATCTTGAGTGATACCAGCTTCAACTAACTTGTTTGGATACAGCTCATCGGCACTGAGCAACAACTCAAATGGTGCACCATGCAAAATTTGCGATACAAAATTACCTGACGAGCCATAACTTAATCTCACCGAAAGACCCGTATCTTGACTAAACTGCTTGGCAATATCATCCATCGCAAATTTAACGTTGGCAGCCACTGCAATCGCGGGAGCGGGAGCATCAGCAGCATTAACCGTCAATATTGTTATACTGTTGAACGCCATCAACAGACAGCAAGACAGCAGCCATTTTTTATTTAGCCAAGTCGATACATTAGTCAAACTAGCGCAACTGAATATATTTTTCTGCTTGAGTTGCCCCATAGTGCTCACTTTTATCTACTCGTCTTTTTGCCACATTTTGGCGGCTTGCTCATCACTGTCACGGGCATCTACCCAATTACTGCCATTACTGCCAGCCTCAAGCTTCCAAAACGGCGCTTTAGTCTTTAAAAAATCAATCAAAAACTCGCACGCTGCAAAAGCGGCTTTACGATGGGCGCTGGTCACACCGATAAATACAATCTGCTCACCTAAAGACATAGTGCCAACACGGTGAATAATAGTGACATAATTAAGCGGCCAACGCTCTTTTGCTTGCTGAGCAATTTGCATTAGCACGGCTTCTGTCATACCAGGGTAATGCTCTAACGTGAGATCTGTTACCGGATTACCGTCATTAAAATCTCGCACTTTTCCCACAAAAGTCACTACGGCGCCGCCGCTATGATCACTGGCCAGTAGGTTATATTCTTCTGCTACATTAAAGTCTGCTGTTTGCACTTGCACTTTAGCTGGCTGGGTCATATTAGCCCCCTGTAACAGGCGGAAAGAAGGCCACTTCATCACCGTCAGCAACTAAGGTATCCCACTGACTAATGGTTTGATTAACCGCAACCAGTAATTTATCTGACGCCATCACTTTAGCCCACTTGTCATCTTGTGCGGCTAAAGCAAGTCTCAAAGATTCTGCGGTGGTGATACCGTTAGCAGGAAAAACTAATTTGGCGGTACCTAATAATTCACGTACCTGAGCAAAAAATAATACTTGGATCATAATCTTATGTTCACTTATCAATATCGATTAACGTAGGATAATACTGGTTTTAATAACAAGAGCGAATTTAGCAACAATATGGGGGGTTACAACAATCCTGGGGTTAACTCATCATGTGATACCAACAAGATTTAGGCTTTAAAGTGGCCTGATTTTCCACCACGCTTTTCCAGTAATCTAACCTGTGAAATCACCATATCTTTTTGCACAGCTTTACACATATCGTAAATGGTTAATGCCGCCACTGATGCCGCAGTTAATGCTTCCATTTCAACGCCGGTTTTACCGGATAACTTACATAAACTATTAATGCGTACTCGATTAAATTCAGGTTCGGCGACTAAGTCAACTTCCACTTTTGTTAGCATTAATGGGTGACACAAAGGAATTAAGTCAGCGGTTTTTTTAGCCGCTTGAATACCGGCAATACGTGCTGTAGCAAACACGTCACCTTTATGGTGGCTGCCGCTCATGATCATTTCAAGGGTTGCCGGGGCCATTTCAATAAATGCTTCAGCGCGGGCTTCACGTTCAGTCACTGCTTTCTCGGTCACATCGACCATGTGGGCATTGCCGTCAGCATTAATATGGGTAAATCCGTTGCTCATGTATACAGCCTTTAAATTAGATAATAGAAAAATTCAGCTAGCACTAATATTCACTAGCCACCAATAGATGCTAAGTGCTGGGTAACGCCGGTGATCCCTTGGTGTAAATAATGGGTTTGTTCTTTTTGGGCAAGTTGGCCATGAAGACGTTCGATAAGCTCAGATCGTTGATCGGCATGTTGTAGTAGATCACGTAAATCAAGGCCGCTTTCGGTGAACAAGCATAAATGTAGTTTACCTTTCGCCGATACCCGAAGACGATTACAGCTTGCACAAAAATCCTTTGCATAAGGCATGATCAAACCAATTCGGCCTTGGTAATCTGGACGGCTGAAGTTTTGCGCAGGGCCATCGTCAACGGCGGAGCGATCATGTAGCCAGCCTTCAGCCATCAAGCGCGCCTTAATATCACTACCCGCTAAATGATGCGCTTTAAAATAGTCATGGCCTAAACCGGTTTCCATTAACTCAATAAAACGTAAATCAATCGGAGTGCTTTTAATCCAGTGTAAAAAGCGCGGTAAATCTTTGCTGTTTAAATCTTTCAGTAATACAGCGTTGACTTTAACTCGCTCAAATCCGGCTTCCAGCGCAGCATCAATACCGCGCATCACTTCATCAAACTTGTTTTCACCGGTGATTTGATAAAACATTCGCGGGTCTAAACTATCCACCGACACATTAATGCGCCTTAAACCTGCGTCATACCATTGCTTAGCATTTTTTTCTAAGCGATAGCCATTGGTAGTGGTTGCTACAGTGTGAATGTTTGGATTATCAGCAACAATGCGCACAATGTCGGTAAAGTCTTTACGTAGGGTAGGCTCGCCGCCAGTGATACGAATTTTTTGCGTACCGACTTCGCCAAAAGCCGCCACCAGATTCTCTATCTCTGATAACGTCAAAAAGCTTGGTTTACCATCGGGGCGATAGCCATCTGGTAAACAATAGGTGCATTTAAAATTGCACACATCAGTGACTGACATGCGCAAATAGTGAAATTTTCGACCAAAACTGTCTTGTAGTTGGGACATGTTAACCTTTCCAAGTGTGGGAGGTGAGTGCATTTCTTTACCCACCCCGGTGGCATTATTACCACGGCTAAATATCCATATCGATAGACGTAGGATAAAAAGCTCGGAGAACCGTCGTTATTGATTATAGGCCTAAAATACTGGGCACAAATACCCCTTTTGCTGTATTTGTCGATAATAGTGATAATTGCATTAGCGATTTGTGACTCTGCTCACTATGATCAAATAGATTGAAATACTGGGCTGCAAGATAAAATTGCGGTAAGGTAAGCAATAGAATAAACGATCGTTTAGTTGTCGTAATCATACACAATAATAACTATAAACCCGTTATACAGCGGGCAATTTTAAAGGTGAGAAGATGGAACGCGAATCAATGGAATTCGACGTAGTAATCGCCGGAGCGGGTCCTGCAGGTTTAGCAACCGCATGTCGTCTAATGCAAATATCTAAAGATGCTGAAAAAGAGATCACCGTTTGTGTGGTCGAAAAGGGCTCAGAAGTCGGTGCCCACATTTTATCTGGCGCGGTTTTTCAACCCGAAGTGTTAGACGAGTTGTTTAATGACTGGCGTGATACAGACTCACCGATGAAGACCAAAGTCACTGATGACGATATTTACCTACTTAGTTCCGAGACCCAGTCTCGTCTTATCCCAAATAGTTTAGTGCCAAAAACGATGCATAATTCCGGTAACTATATTATTAGTGTCGGTAATTTAGCTCGCTGGTTAGCTGAGCGTGCTGAAGCTATGGGCGCCGAAATTTTCCCCGGCTTCGCCGCAAGCGAATTACTGTTTAACGAAGATAACAGCGTAAAAGGTATTTTAATTGGCGACATGGGCGTTGGCGAAAATGGCCAACCCAAAGATAGCTTTATGCCAGGTATGGAATTACACGCCAAATACACTGTTTTTTCTGAAGGTTGTCGTGGTCATTTAGGTAAACAACTGATCGAAAAGTTCCATTTAGATAATGGTAAAACACCACAACATTATGGCTTAGGATTTAAAGAGATTTGGAAAATCCCAGCTGAACAACATCAGCAAGGTAAAGTGGTTCACACAGGTGGCTGGCCGCTAAACAATGGCTCATCAGGTGGTGGTTTCTTGTATCACATGGAAGATAATCAAGTGGCGGTTGGTTTGATTGTTGACCTAAACTACAAAAACCCGCACCTCAGTCCATTTGATGAGTTTCAGCGTTATAAAACACACCCGGTTATCTCGCAGTATTTAGCAGGTGGTGAGCGACTCACCTATGGTGCACGTGCCATTGCCAAAGGCGGCTTAAATTCGTTACCTAAAATGAGCTTCCCAGGCGGACTTATCATTGGATGTAATGCCGGTACGTTAAACTTTTCCAAAATCAAAGGCACTCATACCGCCATTAAAAGTGGTATTTTAGCGGCTGAAACCTTAGGTGAAGGCTTACTTGCGGGATTAATCGGTGGCAAAGATTTAGACTGTTTCCAAACTCGCTTTGAAAAAAGCTGGCTGCACGAGGAGTTACATCAATCACGTAACTTTGGCCCTGCTCTACATAAGTTTGGCACTCTTATTGGTGGTGCATTTAACTTCATCGACCAGAATTGGTTTGGTGGCAAGTTCCCGATGACATTTAGAGATACCACACCTGATTATGCCACTATGGGACTTGCAAGCGATTACAATAAAATCGATTATCCAAAACCTGATGGCAAGTTAAGTTTTGATAAACTGTCGTCAGTTTATTTGTCCAATACTTATCATGAGGAAGATCAACCTTGCCATTTGCGCTTAAAAGACCAAAGCATTCCTATTTCGGTTAATTTAGCCAAGTTTGATGAACCGGCGCAGCGTTATTGTCCCGCAGGTGTATATGAAGTTGTTGAGGAAGCGGGGGACAAAAAATTTGTTATCAATGGCCAAAACTGTATCCATTGTAAAACCTGCGACATTAAAGACCCAAGCCAAAACATTACCTGGGTAACGCCCGAGGGCGGCGGTGGTCCAAACTATCCAAATATGTGATTGATGTTTACTTATTGCCTTTAATTTTAATAAACGCACTATAATTGGTGCGTTTTTTTTATCTATTAAGCTAAGCTTGTTCAAGTTTACCTACTTCAGTCCGATATAGAGTGACAACTGTAACAAGGCGTATGACATGAATTTTTTTAGCCAATTGACCATCAAACAAAAAATATTACTTACCGTGACACTTGCGGTTCTGCTTTCAACCATTCTAGTGGGCGTAATAAGCCAACGCAGTGCCAAAAATGTGGTTGAAGAGCGTATGCTTAGTTCAGAAATGCCCAGCATATTAATGCAAATGCGTAACAAGGTTGAGTTGGATATCAGCACATTAATGAATGCCGCTGAACAACTTGCCAGTAGTAAAATGTTACTCAAATGGTTAGAGCGAGGCCGCCCAGCAAGTGAAGAAGGCGATGTCGTCGCACAACTAAAAAGCATTACCCAACAATATGATCTTGCCCAAGCCTCTTTTGCGGACAGAGAAACAGCAGCGTACTACACCCAAGACGGCTTTTTACGAGTATTGAACCAACAACAGGACGGCTGGTTTTTTGACTATAAAAACAGTGGTCAGGAGCGGATGCTCAATGTTTTTACCGAAGACAATGGTGATGTCAAACTATTTATTAACTACCAACAGCCGAATGGCCGCGGCCTAGTCGGTTTAGCAAAATCACTTGATGACATGGTAAATCTATTAGCCTCGTTCAAAATTGAAGATACAGGCTTTGTTTATTTAGTCGATGCTGAAGGTCAGGTGAAGCTATATAATGATAAAAATCAAAAAGGTAGAACCTTAAATCAGTTATACCCCAATGCCGACATCCAAAAGCTGCTCAATAAAAACGACTTTAACCTTGTTAAAGCGGCGGTCGACAATCAAGACATGTTAATTGCCAGTAGCTATATTTCTTCTATGGGCTGGTATTTAGTGGCTCAGGTACCTGAAGCTGAGGTTTTTGCATTAATCGAAGAATCGTCATATCAAATTTTGATTTCGACTATTATTATTGCGGCACTATTTATCGCTATCGCTATCGCTGTAGCCGGTTCAGTAAGCCGTCCGATCACTCAAGTTGCCGAGTTATTTCGCAACATTGGTGAAGGCGAAGGCGATTTACGTCAACGTTTACCTGTTAATGGTGAAGATGAAATAGCTCAACTTGCCCGAGGTTTTAATAGCTTTATCAGTAAAATTCAAGATTCTGTTATCGAAGTCGCTCAAACCAGCGAACAGCTGGGTAAATCGGCTATTGATGTATCAAATCAAGCGCATCAAACATTAGAAGACAGCAAACTTCAGAAAGACCGCACCATTATGGTAGTGACGGCCATAAATGAAATGGGTGCCACGGTTAATGAAATTGCCAGTAACGCAGCCCAAGCAGCGGTTACCGCAAGAGAAGCCGATACGGAATCAGCTGAAGGGCAACAAGTTGTTACACGTGCCCGTGATACGATTAATCAACTGTCTAAAGATGTAGGTCAAGTAGGTGAAGTGATTGAGTCACTGGCGACTCATACCAAGTCGATTGGCGGTATTTTAGATGTTATTCGCGCCATTTCAGAACAAACCAACTTACTGGCGTTAAATGCCGCGATTGAAGCTGCGCGCGCAGGTGAAGCGGGTCGAGGTTTTGCGGTTGTTGCCGATGAGGTTAGAAACCTTGCGTCACGCACCGCAGCATCAACCAATGAAGTGCAAACCATGATTGATAAGTTACAGTCTGAAGCAAGCCGAGCTGTTAGTGCGATGGAGCAGTCACGAAATCGCTCACGCGAAGGGGTGCAAGCCGTTGATGATGCGAGTAACTCACTTAGCGGTATTAGCCAGCAAATTGCCTCAATTAGCGACATGAATATTCAAGTTGCAGCGGCCACCGAAGAGCAATCAACTGTGGTTGAAGATATTAATCGCAACGTGACCGAAATTAACGATATTACTCAACGTACTGCACAAACAGCACAAGCTGCAGCACAGGCGAGTCAATCACTTAATCAACTTGCCACCCGCCTAGATACTTTAGTGGCACGCTTTAAAGTGTAAAACGTTAACCGCACTAATAAAAATGCCGCGATGACTCTTCTGAGCTCGCGGCATTTTTTATTACGTGACAAAGCTTATTTTAAAAATTTAATCGTTAACGGGTATTGATACGCCACACCTTCGGTCGCTTTCATAATAGCGATAATGGTGCAAATGATATCTAACAGGGCCAACGCTCCTAGCAAAAGAAATCCTATGCCGACAAACATTAACACCACTGAAATACAGACATAAATAAACAAACTGATTTTAAAGTTTAAGCAATTTTTGCCACACTGATTGGCAAACTCAAACTCATCCCGCTTCATTAACCAAACAATTAATGGCCCTAAAATACTGCCCATTGGTATCACGTAACCGGCAAAACTTGAGGCATGTACCAATACGCCCATATCACGAGCTTGCTTATCATTACTTGACTGGTGGCTAGATTGGTTGCTGGGTTGTAAATCTTCCATGATATTTCCTTAAAATAATTATTCCGCCCTACCATACAAGCGCATCTGCCAATCTTCAATCGATTGATTACTGATACGACGAGTTAGTGAATCCACCCAGGATTGCGCTAATCCAGGGCATTGTAAAAGTTGTTGATATTGTTTGGCATCAAACTCTGGCAAAAAGTAAATTTTCATCGCATGGGCAATACTAATATCAGATAAACGATCGACCAGATAAATAGCGTCATCATTGGCAATATCACCCTCTGATAGTACCCTATAAAACCAGCCACACATTTTGCTTTTTTGCATCGCAAGGGCAAATTCAGGGTGCCCAAATTGAAGATTAAGCTTAAAACAAGGTGATCGCGGTTGAGTGACTTGCAAAGTGACATCACCAATTTGAATAATATCGCCGATATTCACCTGGGATTCATTCAAGCCAACAGTACTGATATTTTCTCCCATTGCGGGCGCATCTTTAAACGATGACATCATGTCCCAACGACGATATTGGCCATAATGTTCACGGGGAAAATGATGTAAGACTCGATCTAAACCGCCATGATGTTTAGGGTCTGCTTCACCATTACCAAGAACCCGGTCAAACTGAACCGTCAGTTTATTAACAGCATACTTCTGGTTAATACAACTGGCTACACCGTTGTGCATTTGCACTTCGTCACCTAAATAAAGTGCCGATATTTGATTCACTATGCGATTTTTCACTCAGTACATCCTTGAACAAGATCTGCTTTGAAACATCAACATACCTAAATAAAATGCAAAAAAAAAGCCTCACCAATGAAACGGGTAAGGCTGAATATATCAAGTGGGGAGTTCAGGCTCTATGAGATAGAGTCAGAACAAAAAAACGCTTAAGACATTAAAGAGTAAACTAGCTCTTCAACATAAATAACTTTACCCTGCTTTGATGACAAACAAATGACAGTAATTAACTTAGTAGATATTAACTAAGCAGATATTAACTGAACAGATAGTTTTTTAGCTTATCCCCGGGCACAGAACTCGGAGTCGCAACGGCAAAGGCAGCCCATCTAGCACCTTCGGCCATTGCAGCGGTCATACTATGACCATTACATAAACCATGAATAACACCGGCTGCATAATTATCACCCGCACCCGTGGTATCGACGACATCAGTTGGCACAGCTGGAACATGTTGCTGAGCACTTTGAGTATAAACCGTCGCGCCCTTTTCGCCGCCGGTAACAATAAAAGACTGTAAATGCTCACCACTGATCGATTTAGCAAACGCCCACAAATCCTGGCCGCAACGTCCTTGCATATCGGTAATAGAAGCAATTAATACGTGACAAGGCCTTGGTCGTTGATCTTTGGCTAGTTGCGCCACCACCAGCACTTTAGATTGCTTCATAGCAGCCAACGCCCATGTATCAGCACCAATTGCAGACGTATTAATGTAAAACGCATCCCACTTTGCCCAATTAGGCTGCTTAGCTAATTCAAACGTTGGTCGCTGCGGCCTGATAATAGTTCGTTCACCATCGGGTGTCATCACCAATAGCATTTCACAGGTGTTACCGGCAAAACGTTGCACCATTCTACAATCTAGCCCTTGGGTGCTGGCTTGCGCCACAATCCAATCGCCAATATCATCCGTGCCCACTTGGCTCACTAAAGACACATTATGCTGCGCCCAAACTAACCCTAAACCCGTATTAGCCCCGCCGCCACCGAGCCGGAGCCCACCATCTTGATAATGAAAACGGCCACCGGTTTGTAGCGGTTTATCAAGCCGAAGAATTCGGTCACAGTTGATGTTTGCCAGTAATAAAATATTAGCCATGATGAATGCACAATCACATAATTGAGGTCGTTTAAGAGTACCCGTTATAAAAAAAACGGCAACCTAAGTTGCCGTAATAATTGATTGAGCTAAAACAATGTTAGAAATTAATTCAACTTAGCAGAAGAATTAACGCGCAATAACCCAATTAATAGTGGATTGGTGTTTTCACAGCTTTGTTGAAAATTCACCGCTAATTTCTCCACATTATTATTGGCATCATATACCAATTCTAATATTTCAAAACTGCCTAGACTATTGTTACAACCCCTACCGCCGCCGGTAAAACTTAACCCCGCGGTAACAGGTGATTGGAATGGATAGCGTGTTGCGTTTTCATATTTTTTTACCGCTAAACTTTCGCCTTTAGGGGCGGCAAGATCTAAGTTCCACCATGTATTAGAGTTAATACCGACAGAAATATAGTCCCGTTGTTCGGCGCCATTACTGAACACTGTGAATGATGAATCTGAGGTATCGAAAGTCTGAGTTTGTCCGCCACCAATATAATCACCCATTGAACTCACAAAGTGAAGTACTGTGCTGCTCGGCGTAAAGTACTTTATGGTGAAATCAGACGAAATAACATAGCCCTGACCGTTATCAATTTCAAGACGCACTGAAATATCATTAGCATGCCCTGCGGGAGCAGAAAATGTCGTCTTACTCGCTGATTTATTGGCAAATACAAGACCTACATTATTGACATCAATCCATTTGAAATTAAGTTTTTTGCCTTTATTCATCACCGATTTAGATGCATCTAAAGTGGGGAAGTCGTCCGCCTGATACAAGCCTGTCCCTTTGTCCAAGTTGATCAAGATTGCATCATTAACATTAATGCCAGTGACTCGGTATACGTATCGAGCAACATCTTGAGTGCTAATTAATTCAAATGAATCAATTTCATATTCTCTACCTGCAGCTAATGGCGTCTTAGGTGTAATACTAACAATTGCCCCTGCAACAGACACGGTTGCATCCACGCGATGATAAGGCCAGTTAGTCGTATTGAATGTTGTGGTATACGTCCCTGACTTCACTGGTCTAGACATAAGAAACTGAACACTTCCACCACTGGCAGGAAACTCGGTCAGCAAATCGCTATTTAACACGCCAACAAAATCAAAGTTGTCTGAACGGTAGGCATTTACGTAGTTATTTACGCTACCTGAAAACCACCACAGGGAACCTTCAACAGCATAGCTCCAAGAAATACTGTAAATGTCAGAACCCGATTTAACATTCATAGATTCTGAGTTGGTCACAAAGTTACTGCTGGTCTCAACAATATCGGTATTTGAAGTAAAAACATGCATCAAGCCCTTATGGGGATACTCAGAAAAGTGCCCAACTAAAGGTTCTTTAAATGCAAAAGAAAAACTCACTGCCGCCACAGGTAATTCAATTTTCCCCGCACCGCTAATGCTATAAGTCGCATCTGAAAACTGCTCAGAACGGGTAATAGCCGTATTAACAAAGTTCATTTTCAGGTCAGCATTACGATCAACTATAAGCGATACATTGCCTATATTTTTAACTGTGGTTTTTTGACTAACAGCGAACTTTTGAATTTCGGTACCCAAAATCCCTTTGAACTGAAGAAGGGTTTCTCCGTCAAATTCAACATCCGATAAATTAACTTCTGTGAGTGTTTTACCGTCGTCAGAATTAAGGCTAACGACTTTAACGGCAACCACGCCTGAAATCGTGCTATCTAGGGAAGGGATGTAGCAATCACGATAATCCATAGAAATAACATCAGCAGCTGAAATTGTGTTGCTGCCATCAATATCATTGATTGTTCTTGTGGAAATACCGCCGTTAGTACAACTTTTATCGATACCTAAATCGTTAAAACTGGCTTGTTTGATAATGCTATTGGCAAATGTGCCAACCTGAATAAAGCTTTCTGCCACACTCAGGGCCATAGTCGATGTGTTTACGGGATCATCTTGAACTTTAAAGGTTGGAAGTGGCGCCACTATTGGTGGCACTATTGCAGGCGAAGAATCAGACCCACCGCCGCAACCCGCTAATGAAAGTACCAATGCACCTAATGCAAATCCCTTTGAAAACTGGCTCATAACTATCCTTTGAACAAATAAAACCTAAGTAGCAGAAGCGAGCATCATAACTGAGTTCTATTTGTTAAAGAATAGTGACATAGCCGTGTTAATGAAATATTTACGCTAATGCGTCAATCTTAAAGAAAACTACATATCTAAGTCGGTCAATGGCTTGCGCAGTTGCGCCCTGACATTATCCATACCCGAATAAAACTCTTTCATCATCAATAATCCCATCATTTTGCCGTTATCAGTCACAATCAGTTTATCGGGGTTTGATGGGTCATTCTTAATCGCGCCCATTGCTTTCATTGAACTCATTTCTTTGAATAATGCGGTATCTAAATTCACCCCAAATTCATCACGGAAATACTTACGTGATAAACGACCAGAAAACATGCCTAGTAAGAAGCGATATTGCATCACCTCTTTCTTTTGATAATGCTTTTGTTGCTCAACAGCCATGCGCCCCTGGGCAATACGCTCTTGGTATTTTTTCAATGAGAAAGTATTGACATATAAAGTATCGTTTAAAAAACTAAATGACCCAGACCCCACACCTAAATACTCATCATGATCAATTACATACTCATCAAACCCTTCATCATTGGCTTTGCCAAACGCCCAGGCTGATAATTGGGTATATTGGCCGGTTAATTTGTTAAGGATCTGACGGTATTGATTAATCATTTCACCCTGTGGCGCGGCAAGCGTGCCTTTAACACTTTTACGGGTTTGATGGGTGATCATTAATGGGTAAGTGGTAATTTGTCTTGGGTCTAATCGAGAGGCCATTGCTAAATCTGACTGAATAACCTCATCGGTTTGGCCGCGAAAACCAAAAATCAAATCGACATTGATGATGGGGAATAATTCTTTTGCCGCCATAATACGGTCAAAAGTTTGCTGGCCTGAACCAAACTTATCTAAGCGGTCAGTCATTTTTAAAATACCGTCATCAAAGCTTTGTACCCCAATCGACATACGGTCGACTAAGCCTTTCAACTGCCTAAATTCAGGGTTAGCCAAATGCTGTGGGTCTGACTCACACGACACTTCTTTAATATCAGGAAACAAGGTTTTAGCATGTTCAATGGTACGGGCTAATTCATCTTCCAATACCGTAGTGGTACCGCCGCCAATATACATAGAGCTAAATTGATAACCTAAGTCTTTGGCCATCTGCATTTCTTTGCGCAGCGCAACAAAGTATTCCCGCGCTTTATCTTCGCGGAATAAAAAACGATGAAAAGTACAAAAAGAACACAGGGTATGACAAAACGGGATATGGGCGTACAGCATGTACTTGCGCCCTTCCACAGGTTTAGGCATGCGGTCTGTGGAAATGGTGTCTAAGCGCAGGTTTTTATCAACATAAAACTGCATGACCTTTTCCATCGAACTCACCATCCAATTTGGCACAGTAATATTAGACTGATAAGGCGTAATCAACGCATCGGATGTTGATTGAATGATAGAAGACATTAAAAATCCTAGTGAGCAAAGCTTGAAACAAAATCATTGATTACAAAGCAGTAAAAAACATATTCCAAAGCGGATCTTAAAAGTACCACTTTAGATATAGATAAAATGTGAGGTAAGCAATGAATCCATAAACTAACAGGATTTTAAATGGCGGTTTGTTAAGCAGGTCATGTTTTAGTCATTATTAATATATTTAACGGTAAAAATGTGTTTGTAAGTGGTTAATTTTGTTTCATAAAACAATAAGTTAATCTAAGTCGAGGCGCTTTCCCACATATTCTTTAAAAGATAAAGCAACATCGTAGGGTTTCATCCTACACAGGTCAAAAGGGCTGAAAAAGCCGTTCAATAACACGTGCCGATTGAATCTATTTTGAATGTTTACTCTGCCCTGACCCACTAAATTTAGCGGGCGGTGGAGTTAGCTAAGCGTATGGTGACATTGTCATCTAAGGTGAGCGATAGCATTTGCTGGAATTTGTTCTCAATGGCGAGTCGGGTGCCGTCTTGTTTTATTTGCGCTAAGCCAAAATTAAAGTCATCACGAATATCGGCGTGTAAAAATGCAAATCGGTAGGACGTGGGGGCAAATACTTTATGACAAATCACCTCCTGTTCTACTTCTTCTTTAGTGAGTTTGCCTGTGAGATAGGACTGCCTGAGGTAATAAATAAAGATATTCTTATCCATCACGGCAACATCCATTCTCTGTTTCATCAGCATTTTCACTTGTAGTATTTGCTTCGCCTGTTCGCGATATTGGCTGTTTAGTGCGGCCATATTAGTGAAGTCTTTGCCTAAAATCATAGAGGCTCGCTGAAAGGCAACAATACTCTTGTCTTGCAAATCGGAAACTGTCTCTATGTTGAAATGCTTATCTTTAAGACTAATGGCACAATTTTGAAAACGAATGACCACATCCGAATAAAACACGCCGTCTAGCATGTTTTGTTTAGTATTAATGATGCCATCGAGTTCGCCTTCTTTAAGGGCATGAAAGGTACGCGCTAAAGGCAGGTATTGTATGTTAACGCTATGACCTTTAACGGCAAGGGCACTTTTGAGCAATTCGAGTTCTATACCACTATTAGTTTCTTGAATGACATAGGGAGGAATTGAAAAGCTGACACCGATTTCAAGATCTTTGGCTTGTATGCCGCCAGAAAATAAATAAAGTAAAATCAAGCCAATAGCATTTAAACACTTAGCCTTTAGATCCGCTAATGTTAACATATTAGATTGTGGGAAGAGCCGATTGCTCTCATTACTCATTTTATTATTGACCTCTAAATGATGGTAAACACTAGCCCTGCTTCAGCGATTTTTCTGCCGTTACCTAACTTATCCAATCATGATTACACTTAACTATAAGAGGTCTTATTAGATTAGCATAACTTTAATTTTGTTAACGTTAGGCTCAGAGAACAGAGCTATTGGCTAAGCGTCTGAATGCTTGAGTATTAAGTTTGAAATGGGTGGCTCTTTCATATCTGATCCATAGGGATATAGGAAATGTCAGTGTGATGTCGAGAACATCACTGACCATGTGAAAGAGCAACCTTATGCGTAAGCACTTCTGTGACACGCAGCAAGTACGTCCCTGTAAGCTCAACGATTTTAAACAACATCCATGTTTAACTGCCAGTTTGGCATCCATGCCTCTCGCTCATAGCGTTTCATAAGATGAAACTTCGCCCTGCCATCGACGGTCACAGCCGCGCTTACACCTAATAATTTATATCTTCGATTAGGCTGCATTGGTAATAAAGCCATTAGAATTTGGCTGAATATGAAAATGTCAGGTACTGGTAAGCCTGCTAAAAGTAATTGGTTAGATTACCGTTATGGCCTGCTGTGACTTAACCAACAAAAAATAAAGTAAAATATTGAATTTAAAATACAAACCAGGTTAAATTATGAAAACTTAAGGACAGAGTTGGCCAATCTCGAACACAATCATCGAGCACGCCATTTAGGGAAGAAGAAGCCATTCAATAACATGTGCCGATCAACTCCCTTTTTAATATTTACTCTGCCCGCACTAATTCCTAGTAAGATTACCTCCACTTTATGCAGGGTGGTTCGATAAATCATAAGTAAAAATGGAATATTGATGATTCACGATGACCAAAATAAAGGCTGGAAGCAACACTTTCCAACTTATCACTTTTCAGAAAGGGATATTGCGTTAGCTGAATATACTGTTGCTGCAAAAGCATTAGAATCAGAAGAGCGGGTATTTCTTAATGCTTCAAATATCACACTTGTAGCTTCAGCTACTCTAGGTTCGTTGGCAATTAGCTCTACTGAAAAGTTATCTAGTACATTAGAAAGTGTCTTACCTAGCTATGCAATACCACTAGCTCTCTTAATCGTGGTTAGCCTATTTTCACTCATAAGTATTAGGTATTTTGCTGATCGACAGCGAGCAATCACATTTGCAAGTCGGAAAGTAGTAACACTACGTAGGATGTTAGGCCTGTCTTACGGGAGAATACAGTTAGTTTTACCAAATTGGCGCATTGAGGGGGCTGATCAGCCTTTGTCGATTCGACTATTTCCTGGTTGGTTTACATACGCTGCGTATCCATTTTGGATTTTATTAATCATTTCTAGTTGCGTATGCTTTATTTTATCTGCATTACTTGTAAAAAGTATTGAATTACCCATCGTAGCAACGAACTCAGCTCTATTCGTTATATTTCTAACTACTTTTTGGGGATTAACTCTTACTTACTCGTTTAGAACTGCATTACTTGATACCCATGAAACAATGAGGCTGTTATACACCAAAATTATCGCGAGTATTATTAGCCTTCCAATTACTCAAAATACCGAGTATTTAATCTACCGTGCTAAATTAGCAACGTATGAAACGGATAGGATGAAAGTATCGCTAACAAATTTAACAAAAGCTCTAGTGTTCATTGAAGATAGAGGGTTTTATAAACATTCGGGGATTAGCTTTAAGGCCATTGGACGTGGTTTACTAAGTCTATTTAAACTTAAGCGTCGCTCTGGTGGCTCTACAATAAATCAACAACTAACAAGAACCCTATTTATTCTTAACTTGAGTAAAACAAAACGTAGGAAGTTAATAGAAATTTTATTCGCTCCTTGGTTGAATAAAGTTTTAAGTAAACAAGAAATTTTAAGTATTTACCTGTCATCAGTTCGATTTGAAAATAGATGCTTTGGAGTAATTCCTGCAATGAATCATTTCTTTGGTGAAGTTCTTACTGATCCAAGTCCTGCTCAAGCATTTTTTTTGATTGAAAGAGTTTCGAATATCAAGCAATCATTATTAACAAGCAAAATTATCGCCACGGCATTGGCTGCAAAAGAAAACAATCTTTTATCTCAGAATGATTTACATGAACTAGCTACTTTATATCAAGAAGCAATTTCTAAACGAACGATAATAGACCACAGCAATAGAGTAGATAGGCTAGTTGAACAATTACATTCCTAATCGGCTAGCCTCCAGTCCCACACAACTCTTCATGCTGCTCAAAAATTTAGTTGGGTCAGGGTAAGCTTTATACAAAATAAGTTAACCGAACTTCTTTTATATTGTTTTGTGTAGCTTTTTCCCACAATCATCATTGCAGCTAAATCGAAGAGACAAAAATTTAGGTGCAGATGAGCCAGCGAGTATCCAAAATAAGGCGAAGTTTCACTAAGTGAAACATTTCTGAGCGAGAGGCATGGATGCCGAACTGGCTGTTTAACAGGGATGTTATTGGTTTTGGTTAAGCCCACTTGGATGCTGATTTTAAAACGAAGAGCTGGCGTCTCGCTGGATTATCTGCACATTAATTTAGTGGAGTCAGATTAACTCACCTAAACCAGCTCAAATGAAATCATAAACAATGACTGTTGGTTTGGGTAAACCTGTTGAATAATCTGTTTTAATTCATCTAAAGGCAGACTTTCTTGCTGCGCATGAAACTCATCAATGTCATCAAAGGCTAACGGCTCAACTGACAAAATAGTAATATCACACACCTTTTGATGGGTTTCTAAGGTGAATACTTCCACTTGCGTACCGGGTACATAATGACTTTCAGATTCATCCCGAATGGTAATGGTTTTTTTACCTGAGGCCACCAGCGGGGTTAAATACTCAAAAAAAGTGATGCTTGTTGGTGCCATGATTTTCGCCATTGTTTTCGCCATTACTTCCGACATAGTTATTGCCTTAATTGCGCGATTAGAATTGAGTTACAGCCTTGCACACTCACCAGGGCTTTGGGAAAAGTAGCGTTTAAACTCACGGCTAAATTGCGTACTACTTTCATAACCCACCTGGGTTGCCACATCTTTTACTTTCAGTTTTTGTGCTTGTAATAACTCTTTGGCTCGGGTGAGTCTAATTTTCTTTAAATACTGAATAGGCGACGATGCGGTCACCTCTTTAAAACAACGATGAAATGCCGACGGACTCATGTTCACCAATCCCGCTAAGGTGTCTACCTCAACTGACTCGCCATAATGTCGGTGAATATAACTTAACGCCTTCTCTACTCGCGCTAAGCGGGTGTGGCTAAGCGATAATGCATATAACGGTGCGGCATTCGGGCTTTCAAGTAACCGATATAACAGCTCAAGCACTAATGCTTCACCCATCACGTTGGCTTCTAGTGGTGATTGTAATGCCTGTAATAGTCTAAACACACTACAGTCCATCTCTTCTGTGGTCGGTGCCACAAAATATCCCGATTGACGCGACTCATTCAAATTTTTGGGTATTTGATTATGCTCATCCATCAAGCGAATAATGTGATTCAGTTGCACCAAATCAATATCGACCATTAATACCAAAACCGGCTCTTCTGGGCTGGCAAAGGTTTCACATTCAACCGGTAACGGCACCGTCATGACTAACGCATTCTCGCTGTCATAGTCAAAGGTTTGATTATCTAAATAAAGCCGTTTCTTACCTTGGCCCACAAATAACATGCCTTGCGAGTAACACATAGGCCCGCGCGCGCCATACTGTGAGCCCCTAAATACATGCACCCCTGCTAAATGGGTTTTATTAACCCCTTCTTTAGGTGCTAGTTGTGCCATTAATATTGCGGTGTCTGTCATATCGATTACCCTGCCTTTTACCCCATTGAAAATACTTTACCAATAAAGCAGGAAAATGCATTAAAAAAACCACTAAAACATACTTTAACAGTAAATAAGGTAGGAATAGGCATAAAGCTGATAGTTATGTGTCTGTTTATTTTAGGCCAGAAGCCTATCATTAGCCCATCAACTTTATCGCGCCAATAAGCCGTTAATGATTTTGATTAACGCGGGCAATTTATTGAACTCACGAACCAGCACCCTTTTTATTGGTTCGAAAAATTAAGGTAACATCACATGCTGAATTTTAATTATCGTAATCCTACCCATGTTGTTTTCGGTAAAGACCGTATTGCAGAATTAGACCAACTGGTACCCGCTAATGCCAAAGTGCTTATCACCTATGGCGGTGGCAGCGTTGTCCGTTTCGGGACGCTAGACAAAGTAAAAGCAGCACTAGGCAATCGCACTGTTATTGAATTTGGTGGTATTGAAGCCAACCCTAAGTACGACACATTAATGCAAGCGGTTGAAGTGGCTCGTAAAGAGAACATCGACTTTTTATTGGCTGTTGGCGGCGGTTCAGTGATGGACGGCACTAAGTTTATTGCCCTAGCTATCCAGTTTGAAGGTGACACTGCTAGCCTACTTCATCATGGTTTTGCACCAGTACCTGTTGCTGAAGATAAAGTGATTCCATTAGGCGTGATTGCAACTTTGCCTGCGACGGGCTCAGAAATGAATGCCTTTGCAGTTGTAAGCTATAAAGGCGGCAAATTCCCGGTGAATCACCCAAGTGTTTATCCTACATTTGCAATGTTAGACCCTGAGTTAACCTTTAGCTTACCTAAAATTCAAGTGGCTAATGGTGTGGTAGATGCGTTTGTGCATGTGCTTGAGCAGTATGCGACTTATCCTGTTGATGCCCGAGTGCAAGATCGCACCGCTGAAGGCATTATGCGTACCTTAATTGAAATTGGTCCTATTACAGTGGCAGAGCCTACCAATTATGAAGCGCGCGCTAACTTAATGTGGAGTGCCACGTCAGCCTTGAACGGTATGATTGGTGTGGGCGTGCCATTTGATTGGACAACCCACATGATAGGCCATGAGCTTACGGCGATATTTAACATTGACCATGCGCAAACCTTAGCCGTGGTATTACCGTCAGTTTGGCGTGTATTGAAAACTCAAAAACAGGCTAAGTTATTACAGTATGCAGAACGTGTATGGGACATTACCGAAGGTGATGAAGACAGCCGCGTTGAACAAGCGATTGTAAAAACGGAAGCCTTCTTCCAGCTGGTTGGTTTAAAAACTCGCTTACGTGATCACGGTGTTGAAAAGGCACAAATCGACACGGTTATTAATGCACTAGAAGCACACGGTATGACTGCCTTATCTGAATCAGGCAAAGTTGACTTAGCCGTGAGCCGTCAAATTCTAGACATGGCTTGGTAACTGTCTAAGTTAACAATTTATTAGCTCATTGATAATAAACACATAAAAATACTCCAGAGAGTCACTTAAACCTGACTCTCTGTTTTATTATTGAGAAAGATGTCTAAAGATATTTTTGGCAGATTGATTGTACGTCTACACCAGGGTTAAATAAAAAATCCTCCCCCGTAATCGATACCATTTGTGATTCCGTAACCAAAGGGTTAGTAATTTTAAACACCCGCCGCTTGTGCAATTGGCCCTGCATTAAAGATTGACAGTGCCATTGATAAAACAGTTGATCAAACTGACCATTTTCAATAAGTCTCAGTAAACCTACCTGAATTCTTTCTGCCAACCTTGGTGTTGCTGGTGATACATAAAAGTAAGTTGCTAGCGGAATATTTAGCAGGATGTGTTCGTCAACAATAAGCTCAGGATAAAGATTGTGGAAAATTTCAACTTCTTTATATGCCTCATTAACGCCTCGCCCAAAGGTGACAAAACGATTTTTTGACAGCATATTGAATAAACTATCATATTGAGGGCTTTCAACCACATCAAATCCCGCCTGTTTCATCGCGAATCTTGTTGACCACTGGCTACCCGAGCCTGTTTGCAGCGTCATCAATTGTGCGAGTGAATCAATATTAGCCAGCAGATGCTTATTTTCATTTTTGATAATAAACACTCTTAACCCTTGAATTCCCTTACGGATAGGGATCGGGACTGCAATTAGGTCAGTATTCCACTGCTGATTTGATGCCTCAGCCATAACATTGATAGCTTCGCCCTCTTTTAGTGACCTCAATATCCGATTTCGACTCATCACCACGTTAGCCTCGTCAATAGAAGCATCACCAAAATCAGCTTGGGTCTCTTTAATAATTAATGCTAACAGTTCATAGGGGTATTGATAGCGATGATCGCGAGCTGAATCCGAATGATTGATGATGAATTTATCTGCAGCAACGGCCAATGGGGCAAACATAAAGCCACACAAGCTGCAAAAAAATAACAACTTCCCAACACGCTGTAAATTAAAGTCCATTTAAGTTCTCTCATTTTCAAAACAGGGATATTTATTTTAAATAATACCGAGCTCAGATAATGGTAAATGCTAGCTCCATTACATAACAAGATTAGACTACATATACATAAAAAAACACCTTACTGGTTGCCCAGTAAGGTGTTTTTGTCAAATAACATTAACACAGCAGCATCTAAACAGTGCCTGTTAACCTTATTTTTTGTACTTCAATGACCCATTTGCTTTGATTTCGTCATACCACAAGTTGTGGTGCTGGATTGCCCAGTTTTCATCACAGTAGCCTGACACCATAGACTCCATGCCACCTTCACTAAGTACTGTCGCCATCCATATATGCACTATGGTAAAAGCGATGAGAACGGCGGCGCTGACGCCATGTACTAGTAACGCAACGATAGAGGCTTCACGTGGTAAATCAAGATTAGGCAGTACTAACATTAATCCGCTAATGCTGAGCAATAAACCAAAGATAACTAAGGTCCAAAACCACATTTTCTCACCCGCATTAGCAAATCCACTGTCTGGATGTTTACCTTTAAACGGACCAAAATTAATGTAACCACCGACCACTAAAAACCATTTTAAATCATATAATTTAAAGGTTTGTAATGGCATCCACTTGATAACACACATCAACCAAGACACAATAAAAATCGGTCCTGACCAGTCATGGATAAATTTACTGGTGGCAATAATCCCTGCCCATAAACCTTCACCCACATATGGCGCGATAAAGTGGCGACCAAGCATAATAAAAATGCCTGTTAGCATAAGGGTTAAGCAAGTAACTGCCATAATCCAATGCAGCAAAATATCAGCTTTTGTCCATCTTTCTAGCAATTTTCCTGAAAAACCATGGGATAATTTTGATGGACCATTTACCAAGTAAAACACTAAGAACGCAGAAAATACACCTAACACAGCTAAAACAATTGCGGGTTTGAGGTAAGTATTGCGTAGCTCTTTGCCTTCATTACCAGCTTTGTTAATTAACACATTAGCTTCTAAGCCAGTATCGGTAGTATATCCCGGTTCGCCTGCTTTCACTGCACGCCAGAGATCTGCATCGCTGGTTTTTGCCGCCTGTTGCTTAGATGATTGATCATCAGCAGCATAAGCATTTGGCATAACCAAACTGATACCTATCACCAACACTAGCAACGCAAACAATATCTGCAGTGATTTGTTTAACGATGTGTTTAACATTGTCACTCCTCATTGGGCCGCAATAATGTGCAGCCCATCCAGTGGGTTTAGATCATCTCGCCTGTTTTTGGGTTGTAACCCCAAATCACATTTGGATTACCTCGCGATGCCATACGCTGACGATAAATGTCAGATACCACACCAGCATCACCCGCAAGCAGTGCTTTTGTTGAACATAGCTCAGCACACATTGGTAGCTTGCCTTCAGCAATACGGTTTGCACCGTACTTTTGACGCTCAGCATCTGAATGTGTTTCTTCTGGGCCACCCGCACAGAAAGTACATTTGTCCATTTTACCGCGGCTGCCAAATGCGGTCTTTTTAGGGAACTGCGGCGCACCAAATGGGCAAGCGTAGAAGCAATAGCCACAACCGATACAGGTATCTTTGTCGTGAAGCACAATGCCATCTTCAGTACGGTAGAAACAATCTGCCGGACAAACAGCCATACAAGGCGCATCGGTACAGTGCATACATGCCACTGAAATTGACGCTTCACCAGGTAGACCATCGTTAATTGTCACCACTCGGCGACGTTGAATACCCCACTCTAAAGCAGAGTCGTTCTCGTTTTTACATGCTGTGACGCAACCGTTACACTCGATGCAGCGCTTGGTGTCACACAAAAATTTCATGACTGCCATAATGGCTTATCTCCTCATCAAGTTAGGCTTTGCTTATCTGACATAAACTGGACTTAGTTTCTTGCATCTGAGTCACAACGTCATAGCCATAAGTTAAAATAGTGTTTGCTGATTCACCTATCACGTAAGGCACTGTGCCTTCTGGATAGTTTTTCTCTAGGCTTTCGCCTTCAAACACACCAGCAAAGTGATAAGGCATGAAACATTCGCCTTCAATCACACGAGGGGTCACCATTGCTTTAACGGTGATTTTCGCGCCTTCTGGTCCGTGAACAAACACATCGTCACCATCACGAATACCGCGATCGGCTGCATCAGCAGGGCTGATTTCGATGAACATTTCTTGCTGTAATTCAGCAAGCCATGGGTTTGAACGGGTTTCTTCACCGCCACCCTCATATTCAACCAAACGACCAGAGGTCAGAGCTAATGGATAGTCTTTAGCAAAGTCTTTGTCTTGAATTGTTTTATAAAGGGTTGGCAGGCGTGCAACCATACGATCATCATAGGTGGGGTACTTAGCCACCAAATCACGACGAGGGGTATATAAGGGTTCACGATGTAACGGAATATCGTCTGGAAAATTCCACACAATACAACGAGCTTTCGCATTACCATAAGGGATACAACCATGTTTGATTGCTACACGTTGGATACCACCAGAAAGATCTGTTTTCCAGTTTTTTCCTTCAGCAAGCTTTTTCTCTTCTGCGGTTAAGTCATCCCACCAACCAAGCTGTTTAAGCATGTCGGCAGTAAACTCTGGGTAACCGTCTTCAATTTCAGCACCTTTAGAGAATGAACCTTCAGCAAGAATATTATTGCCTTCATGCTCAACACCATAACGGGCACGGAAGTTACCACCACCGTCTTTCACTTCACGTCCTGTGCGGTACAAAATTTGCGTACCTGGATGTTTCTGTTCAGGTGTTCCCCAGCAAGGCCAAGGCAGGCCGTAGGTTTCACCGCGCGCAGGACCACCAGGTGCTTCTAGTGTATCAACATCAAATGTACCCCAGTTTTTCTGGTGCATTTTCAAACGCTCTGGGCTTTGGCCAGTATAACCAATGGTCCACATACCTTTGTTAAATTCGCGAGTCACGTCTTCAATAACAGGCTCATCATTTTTCACTTCAATGTGCTTACAGAACTGCTCAGCAACGCCCCATTTTTTGGCCAATTTATACATGATCACGTGATCAGGTAATGACTCAAATAATGGCTCAATCACTTTGTCTCGCCACTGTAATGAACGGTTTGAAGCAGATACTGAACCGTAGGTTTCAAACTGAGTAGACGCGGGTAATAGATATACCCCATCTTGACGTTGGTGCATGACACCCGCCATTGTTGGGAATGGATCGACAACAACCACGGTATCCATCTTGTTTAATGCTTCACGCACTTCACGGCCGCGAGTTTCTGTATTAACAGACTGTCCCCAGAAAAATGCCAGACGTATATTGTCTTTTTGGGCAATTTTGGTTTTATCTTCTAACACACCATCGTGCCAACGCGAACAAGGAATACCTGCTGATGTTTGTGGCGATTGACCTAAGTACTCACCTTGGTCAAAACGGTCTTTGATCCAAGTTGGCTCAAGATCCCATACACCTGCCCAGTGATCCCATGCGCCAGAGGTTAAGCCGTAATATCCCGGTAAGTTATCAAATAACAAACCAAAATCAGTCGCACCCTGTACATTATCGTGACCGCGGAAAATGTTAGTTCCGCCGCCTTCAACACCCATATTACCTAGGGCTAATTGAAGAATACAATATGCGCGAGTGTTAGCATTACCAATATGATGCTGAGTACCACCCATACACCAAACAATAGTACCAGGCTTGGTTTCAGCCATCATTTTAGCCACCCGGTACATTTGTGCTTTGGGCACACCAACAACATGCTCAACTTCTTCAGGCGGGTACTTTTTCACTTCTTCTTTGATACGTTCCATACCGTATACACGTTGAGAGATGAAGCTTTCATCTTGCCAACCGTTTTCGAAGATGTGCCATAGCAAACCATATATAAATGGAATGTCAGTACCTGGACGAATATGAACAAATTCATCAGATTTAGCCGCAGTTCGGGTAAAGCGTGGATCAACAACAATGATTTTTGCACCGCGCTCTTTACCAATTAATATGTGCTGCATCGCAACTGGATGCGCTTCACATGGGTTTGAGCCGATAAACATCATGCATTTTGAGTTACGGATATCGTTAAACGAGTTTGTTTGCGCACCGTAGCCCCAAGTGTTTGCAACACCAGCTACCGTGGTAGAGTGACAAATACGAGCAGAGTGATCGGACGTTGTTAGTGCCCCACATTGCCGCGAATTTGCGGTATAAATAAGCTTGCTCGTTCGAAAATTTCGCGCTACCCATGAAGTAAATAGAATCTGGACCTGATTCAGCACGTATATCGAGTGCTTTCTGGCCAACTTCTTCAATGGCTTGCTCCCAAGATAACCGCTTCCATTTTCCACCTTCCAGCTTCATTGGATATTTAAGTCGTTTCTCACCGTGTCCGTGCTCACGTAATGCAGCACCTTTAGCACAGTGACCACCTTGATTAAATGGATGATCAAATGCTGGTTCTTGACCAGTCCACACCCCATTTTGAACTTCGGCATAGACACCACAACCCACTGAACAGTGAGAACAAATGGTACGTACGACCTCAGTTGGCGCGTTATGTGGTACATCTTTGGCTTCAGCTTTACGCATCATGCCGGCACCTAACATCGACGCTGCTGCAATTCCACCAGTCGCCAAACTGGCCGACTTGAGAAACTGACGTCTGTTAAGACCTAGGCCTGGCTTTTCAGCTTTTGCGACCGTGTCAGATTTACGGGTTAATCGCATTTCACCCTCTCCTATTAGTTATTTACTTAACGAGGCATAGTAGTTACGAATATGCTCTGTTTCTCTGTAGTTGTTGCTTGATGGCTCGTCTGTTGCTTTGGGTGAGGCCGCTAATGCTGGCGCACTCACACTGGCAACCGCGCCTGCTACGCTACCTAACGCTAAGGCTTTTAGCATTTGACGGCGTCCCATGTCGGAAGCTTGCTTCTTCATAGTTTCTCCTTGTTTAAATCACCCTAATTACTTAGAGCATAAATGACTTACATCATGGCGAGTGCCATCAAGTCATTAGTTTACTTGCACGACTTCATCAGTAACCGGCTCAAGCTCTTTACTACCTGGGCAGTTCACCGGTATATCTAAACTCAGTTGGTCAAATTCGTTTACTTCAGCTTCAAAAAACGCTTTGGCTAATTGCGCTACAGGTATGTAGAACTTTGCGCTAGGCGTTCTTGCTAATGCTTCACAGAAGCGATTAATCCATGAACCAATATGACGTTGATAAAATGCCAATTGGCGATAGCCTGGCGCTTCTAAAATCAATACCCCCATCACTTCGCACAATGCGGCTACATGATCTTCCGGCTCTTTGACATTTTCTTCGCGCTCAAAACCCATTTGCATCAAATCGGTACGCAATAATGCCAATGGCTTATCCATTAATGAGCCAGTCATAAACCAACTGCCATAGGGGATAATTTCACCGCTACCTACGCCCAAGAAAATACTAAAATATTCATTTTCTAGTGTTTCTACATCACTACTTTTCGCTACCGTTTTTAAGGCGATCCATGCTTGATTCATCGCATTACCTTCTTCGGCATCTACGTCTAAATCAGCTAAAAACTGTAATAACTCTGCATTAGGATGACGACGCAACAATGCGGCTAATAGCTGATAAATATCGGCTCTTAATTGATCGTTTTCGCTGATTTCTCTTTCTATTTGGGTCATAGCAGATCTCTTATCGCAATTGCTTTTCTGGATCTTGAAGAATGTCTTCAAACATATCTTTTACGCGGCAGTCGCCACACATTTTTAAACGTTCAATATTGGCACTAAATGCACTGTGCGCACCGACCATTTCAACCATTTTGCGTACCATTGATTGAGTAGCAAAAGCGCTACCACAGGTAATACATTCAAAAGGGGCTTCTTCTTTTAATGTTGTCAGCCCTTGGCGGCAGTCTCTATCAAAGTTAACTTGTGGCGCTAAACTAATCACGCTTTCAGGACAGGCACTTTCACATAGTCCGCACTGGACACAATCTTGCTCGACAAAACGTAATGCCGGTGTGTTACCGCCATCTTTTAATGCCTGTGTTGGGCAGATAGACACACACGACATACATAAAGTGCACTTATCAACATTCACCTTTACTTGACCATAGGGCACATTAGCTAAGGTTAGTTGAGTTTGAATCGCACCCGCTTGGCTGTTGAGATGATCAATGGCTTGGTACAAAATATCCCGTTTGGCATTGTGACTATCAGCATTGACCGCTAGGACCATAGGCACAATAATCGGCCAAGTCATACTAGTGGCCAACGATTGCTCAAGCTCAGTAAGGTCAGTTGCAGAAATAAGGCGTAAGCGCTGTGGTTGGCCCATCTCATCTAATATACGGTTGGCTAAACTAAGTTCGCCCTGCATCATTTGAGTTAATGTCGGCGCTGTAGCATCGGTATGTAAAATCAATACTTCACGTGCCCCATGAGCCAAAGCGGCGAGCCAGTGGTCAATACTGGCTACGGAAATTTCTTCCATTGCGATGGGCAGTACATCTCCCGATAAGGTATCGGTGATCAGGTCGCTACCCGCAATATTGTCATGGAATAAAATCACCGGCGCGACTTGAACTTCAGCCCGATAACGGCTGATTAACTTTTCAAGGTAGGTATGTAGCGATTTAGGTGTGGGTAAGTCATAGCTTATGGCCCCTGTTGGGCATAAATTTGTACAACTGCCCGCACCATGACAAAGGTAGGGATCGATTTCGATTTTTTGTTCAATACTGCTTATAGCATCGGCAGGACAAAAGTTTAAACAGCGGTTACAACCATTAATCCCATTACGATTGTGCGCGCAAATATCGGCATTCACCTTAACGTAACGGGGCTTATCAAACTCACCAACTAAATCTGGAATTTGTTCAATGGCCTCAGCTAATTTTTGGGCGTCTGCACCGACATAGAAGTAACCTGTGGGAAGTAATTCAAGGTTAATACAGGGCGCTGAACATAAATCTACAATAATGTCAAAATGTGCCTGACGAATCGCCACAGCACTTAACTCTGCAACACCACCGGCATCGGCTTCTACACTGACTTGAAACTGCCCTAAAAAACCTTTAATACTTTTGAGTTTATTGTAAAAGCTCTCAACACCTTCGGCGGCATTAATAACCTTTTCAAGGTAGTTTTCATCTTGACTAGTAATCGATTCATTAGCCAAAATGACTCTACTGGCCATCATGGGAAGTGTGTCTGCAGCAAGACGAGCTAAATCTTCAGGGCCGATGAACAAAACATGGCCTTGGGTGGAGTAACTTACCGTAGGCGGGATCAAATTCTGCAGAATTTGGGTATTCGCCATCACTTGTTGCCGAGCTTGCTTAAGCTCGAACTGGGATTGTCTCATACTCATTGCGTTCCTAATTTTTATTATTAAGTGAGCTATTTTCTCACTAGCAATATCTGGCGATATTGATTGCTAATCGTTAATTATTAGCGACCCCCAATTAGCTAACTTTTACCGCATCACCAGTAAAAGAATGGAATTGCTGTTCATCAGACTGCACTTCCATTAAAACTAATGCTTGGTTAGCATCGACATTTTCCAAATCGGTACTGCTTGTATCTTGAGTTTCTGAACTAACCCTATCTGTTTTTTGGTCACTTGAATCATTCAGCTCATCAGACTGAGCTGTTTCAAGCAGTTCATCCTCGGGTGACTCTTCTTTTTCAATAACGTGTTTAAATATTTTCTTTGCAAGCTCAGCTGACACTTCAGCCGATAATTTGGGTTGATTGGTATAATCAAGTGCGTATTCCAGCAAACCGTCAATGTGACCATATTGTGGCTGCTTCCAAAGTGCTTTTAATGCGGCGGCTTTAGTTGCTGGATCAACATTTTTGGCCATAAAACTAGCAAAACTACCACCCACTTCAATCGAATCAGGATCGGGTAACTCTTGCACTGAAAGTGCATTAGCGTCTTCTACATTAAGATTTGAGTCTGCTTGATTTAAGTCTTCTTCTGCCTCCAACGTTGTTTCGACATTTTGAGCAATATCTGGCTGTTCAGCCTCTTTGGCAACTTGTTCGCGGCGCTGATTCCAACGGCTTAACAAATCACTCATTGCATTTTTCCTGGGCGATTTGCACTTGGGCCGTCGTTGTTGCGACGATTAACATGTTTGCGACGATGGGCACTAATTTCAACTTCACCATGGCGGGTAATAAAGGCTTCAATCCAACATGCGATGGCTTTAGGCATCAACACGTTAAATACAGGCGTATCGGACTCTAAACACGCTGCGCCGACATTTTGGTCAGCAGAAATAATTGCCGGTACCCAAGTTCCATCAGAAAGTTCATCACAAACGATGTAGATCATGGCATTGTCCATATCAAGATTTATTCGATAACTGCCACGCTGATCACGATGCAACTCAAGTAAGATTAATATCGCGCCTTCAGGGGCGGGCTGAGTAGCAGGCACCATTTGGTCCATTTGCCAGCATGTAGTTGTCCAGCGACCGACTTGCTTAGTCACTTTTTTTAACGAGACATACATTGGCCAAACGCTTTCGGTATGTTGCATACGGTGCTTCACCTTTGTGTTGCTTAACACTTAATTAATGCCAGTAGCGCGCGATAAATACCCTATAGTTACCCTGTGTACAGCAATAACAATGCCAATATGTTTTATAGGGATAAATTTGAAGTGGGTCTCAAAAGTCCACTAACAGGTAGACAAATTGTCCTAGCTGCATTTAAAAAGTAGGACATAAGTACACGCTTTGATAGCTCGATTGAGCAAAACATGCGCTGGATCACGCAACGCTAAACATCTGCATGCCGAAATGAGAAAAATTGATATTCTTAAACAATAGATTTTTATTACTGCTGCTAACGATATATTTATGGTTGCGGTATTTGATAGATGATTTAAGCCAATAACCTATAAGGTAAACCTTGCTTATGACCCAATCGACTGAGCACTTATCTGCCCGTAAATCAGCTATCAAATTTATTAAAACCCAAACTGAAGTCCCCCTCACCTTGCCCGTTGTGGCATATAACGAACGGGGTGAAGCATTAAATAAATTTGTTGCTTGTGAGCGACCGCTTACGGTCTACTTGAATTGGCAACCCATAGTGACGCTAATGACGCTAGGCGCTAAGCCAGAATCATTAACCTTGGGCTATTTAAAAAACCAGGGGTTTATTAGCAATATCAGTTTATTAGAATCTGTTATTGTCGATTGGGACGTCAGTTCTGCTGCGGTGATCACTACGGAAAACATCGATGACTTAGCAGCTAAATTATCTGAAAAAACGGTGACATCGGGCTGCGGGCAAGGCACGGTTTATGGCAGTTTTTTACAAGGTTTAGATGAAATTCATTTATCTGCACCATTACTAAAGCAGTCGATCATTTACAGCTTATTGAACAACATCAACGCCTATAACGAAACTTACAAAAATGCTGGTGCAGTACATGGCTGCGGTATTTGCCAAGATGATAAAATTCTTGCGTTTGTCGAAGATGTTGGCCGCCATAATGCCGTTGATACATTGGCTGGGGACATGTGGATGGATCAGCAAAACGGTGATGATAAAATTTTCTACACCACAGGCAGGTTAACCTCAGAGATGATCATCAAAGTGGCCAAAATGGGCATTCCCATTTTGTTATCTCGTAGCGGTGTCACACAGATGGGATTAGAGCTGGCACAGCAACTAGGAATAACCCTTATCGCCCGCGCCAAAGGCCGTCACTTTTTGGTTTACCATGGGGTAGAGAATATTGTTTTTGATATGAAGCAGCCATAGCGATCAACAGTAATACATTAGCCCAACGTTGAACCTGCACAGGCGTTAGAACATATAAACTTGCTGATCAATTATGCTTTCGAATAGAACTGTTATAAACGAAACTTAGCCCATTGCTCTCTTAATGATGGGCTTAAATAACTCCACACTAGAATACGGGTTTGTTTATTACCTTGACGCATATCAATGGTATTGATTGTCTCTGCGCCGCATTCTTCAAGCAGTTTATAACATGGTTTAAGGTTATCAGACTTAGACACGAGAGAACTGAACCATAACACTTGATGTTTAAACTGGCAGCTTTCGGTAATCATGTTGCGCAAAAACTGGATCTCGCCACCTTCACACCATAACTCGGCTTTTTGGCCACCAAAATTTAATGCTAACTTGCCCGCTTGAGCATTAACAACTGAATGCTTTTTAGCGCGATTTGCGGCTAAATTCGACAGCTTACGTTGGCTTCCCGCCATGGCATCATCTAAAGATTGATGGAATGGTGGATTACATAAAGTGATATCAATACGATCACTTGCGTTAATCACCCCTTTAAATATCGCCTTAGCATCGGTTTGTTGTACCAATTTAAGCTTTGAGGTTAACGCAGGGTTATGGCTGCAAATTGCTGCGACATTACTTAATGATTTTGCATCGATATCTGATGCGGTAAATTGCCAGCCATAACATTGAATACCAAGCAAAGGATAAATGCCATTTGCTCCGGTACCAATATCAAGAGCGTGTATTTTTGCCCCTTTTGGCACTTTGCCCTTTAGCGCCAATAAATCAGCAATATAATGCAAATAATCTACCCGCCCAGGAATAGGGGGACACAGGAAACCAGCAGGAATATCCCATTTATCTATATGATAATGTAGCTTAAGCAGTGCGGTATTTAAGGTTTTTACTGCTTCGGCATTGGCAAAATCGATTGAGATATTACCATAGGGATTGGGGCGGACAAACTGGGACAATTTGGGTAATACAGCAACCAACGAGGTAAAGTCATAGTCCTGATTATGCAGATTACGGGGGTGAAGAGACTTACTATCACCGGATTTGCTAGTCGAAGATTTAGCAGGGCACGTTTTGCCCTGCATAGATGATTTTACTGGCATTAATCGTACAGATATTTAGTAAACAATAAGTTAACCACCAGCGAGCGGCCGGTTTCTTGCTCTAATAGACGATTGACCATCTCATAGCATTCTCGGCGAATTTCATCACGGCCTGATAATGATTTAACTTTATCTTCGGCCTGATTACCTAATATCTCTACAATGGCGGCACGCAATAATGGATCGTGGCGCTCAATACTGACTAAATCAGCCGGATCTTTCACCATCAGCTCAACACTGATACGAACAAAACCTAGTTTCTTACGATTCGAAATATAATTGGTGACAATTTCAGGCTCAAAGCCATAGTAAGCATATTCGTCACTGATCTCATCAGCACCTTGGACGTTAAATGCAACTAACAACAGTAGCATGCATGCTGAAACGAATTTTTGCATAGTGTGATGCTCTCCTTGAGTGATTAATAAGCAGATAACCGCTTTTGTGTATTTCATCTTGTTGAGCATGGTAAACTGCTCGGGTCTAGATATATTGTAACGAGTTTTTGATGAATGTGACCAGTAATAGCTTTCCTTATGGTGAATCAATTTTATGGTATTCACCTGAAAAAGCGGCATCACTTCCCCACACGCCGCTTAAGAACTGGTTATTAGCCAATGGCAGTTTAACCGAAAAATTAAAAAAACATTGTAACAACTTCTCCGTTACGGTTTTAGGTGAACATTTATTGTCTCCTTTACCAAATGAGCTTCCAAGCCAGTCAGAACCCGTTTGGGTGCGTGAAGTATTACTCAGTCTAGACGATATTCCTTGGGTTTTCGCCCGCACCTTAATTCCACAAGCATTATTAGATAATACCTTGTACGACTTTATTCACCTGGGCAACAGACCATTAGGCGAACTGTTATTTACCCATAACGAGATCATACCGGGAAAAATTGAAGTGGCAGCGTTTGAAACCTGTGGCCGTTTAGCGCAACTTGCCACAAGCTTATCTCAACCTGTTGACGACACGCTTTGGGGCCGTCGTCGATACTTCCATATTGGCACATCTGAGCTTATTGTAAGTGAAATATTTTTACCTGCTGCATCGGAAAACATAAAAAAATACCGCCTAGATTAGGCGGTATTTTTTGTCATGCGATTAGGGTTACGACTCAGATTAAATTCTGCGGCGCACTCCACAGAGAGCCAACGCAAATAAACTTAGCCACCCTAAGCTACCACCGCCACCAGAATCGGCCGGAGGAGTAACCACTGGTGGTGTGATCACCACTGGTGACGAGACTGTTATTGCCTTAGTCACCGTTTGAGTATTACCAAGTGTATCTGTCACCACTAACGTAATCGTGTAGGTTCCTGCTTGAGCATAGGTATGGGTTGGGCTAGTTGCAGTGCTGTTATTACCATCACCAAACTGCCACACATAAGTCAAACCACCAAAACCATTACTAGAATTATTGGTTATGCTAAGCACCAAGTTTGTCGCTGAAGCACTGAAAGCTGCGGTAGGTAAAATCACGACTCTAACGGTTTTAGCAAACTCAAGCTTATTCCCTTCACCATCTGTAACCATTAACTTCACAACATAATCACCCGATAAGGCATAAGTATAACTAGGTGCAACGACACTGCTGGAACCAAGATTATCACCAAAAGTCCAAGTGTATTGGTAATTACCATCACCTCCATTTATGTCGGCATTAAAACTTACAGTAGCACCATTTAAGCTAGTAACAATATCACCGCTCAATGGGCTGGGAGGTAATACAATCGTGCTTGAACGCTTAAATTCTACCGTAGCTGAAGTGCTATTGGCTGATTGCGCCGTCACTTCCATTGTTAAGCCAAGTTCGGTTAACTGGATCCCCGCCTGAGGCTTAAGGGGGGCACTGTAATCGTTACTGTCATCAAACATGCTATTGGCAGATAAATGATTGTCACCTGGATAGCTTGACTGAACAAATTGGCTAAACGCGGCATCACGGATTTGTGTATCTGTCGCACTCTGCCCAATCAAGTTTTGATCGGCATCGATTACACCAATTAATCCTTCACCTGGATGATTTGAAACATTGTTATCAGCCTGATTAAAGTTTTCTAACCACACTAATACTCCCGGAATATAGCCATGGCTGACTAAACCTTTATCAATGCCTTGATGACTTCTTAGTTGAACGATGTAGCGGCTGGCCTTGCCTGGACGTGTATCATCTACGCGACTGAAGCCATTCAATATCATTTTAGAAGCTGTTTCAGCATCATCGTTATATATCACGCTGATATTGTTAGTAAGCTCGAGTTCATCAACAACAAAACCATAATCACCTTCTGCGGTATCGGTTACATAATGCATCGAAATAGTCACATTTTTTCCGACAAAATCGGCCAGATCATAGCTCAACTTTATCCATGAGTTTGCACCAGTAGCTGCGCCTATATCACTCGACTTACCACTAATATAATGCTTAACCGAGCCGTAAAGTGGGTTACTGGCTTTAGTGTAATTACCCGCAATAGCAACACCGTTCACTTTAAGCTGCATATAATCATAATCGTCTTCTATACTCCAATGCGCTTGGAAAGCTAACGATAAAGGTGTTGCACTAGGCAGGGTGAGATTAAACGACATTTGTTGATTAATATCATCACCTTGGCCAGAGTAATATTGGTACTCTCCCGCATAAGGCGCGGTAAACTCCACGGGGCTAATAGGTAAAGGTATTGAAATTTGGTTTACATTATTGGCATCTACCGCATGGGCTAAATTAACACTTAAGCCTGATTCATCGATACTTGATAAAGCCACTTCCTGCTCTTTAACCCATTTACCCTTATATTTTTGTTGTAAATATGAGCGAGCATAAGGGCTAAAACCTGTCGGTTCACTCCCTGCGATATTGCCGGTCCAGCTACCACCAGACATTAAAGACCAAGACCCCACAGGTGAACCATCGCCTATATTACTGGTATCATATTCATCTGGTAGCCCTAAATCATGGCCAAACTCGTGCGTACACACGCCGGCAGCGGCATCAATGGGTTGTACCGTATAACCGTAAATCTTCATGTTCCGGCCAGGGATTTTGTATCCCTCGGTATCGGTGTTAACAAAGAAACGATGCGACCAAATAGCGCCGGTACCTAGCACACCACCACCCGCTTCCTCACCCACGCTAGAGTGAAATAGCATGATGTGATCGATTATTCCATCAGCTTCCTCGGTATTACCGTCACCGTCCAAATCATATGGGTCTTCAATATCATAAGTCGCTAACTCTGCATCCGACATACCGGTAATCGCTTTAACGACCGCTTCTTTTACCAGTTCAGGCACGGCACTATCATTATCATCGTTATCAGCATCATTACCGCCATAGTATGCGGCATTGTTGTCTGCGGTAACCCAATTAATCACATTGCCACTGAAGGTAAATGACTGACCTGATGCCGCTTTAAAATATTGGTATGCTGATTGTAACGTTGCCGGATTAGCATCTGGGCCAGTAAAGCCTGAAGTTGAAAAAAGGAGGTTTTGATAATGTGATACTGGATAGCTGCTATAAAACATATCTGTATCAGCACTCGCTAGACGATTATCATTATGGCGAAGGTCTGGGAAGTCCACCAGCACGCCTAATACCTTAACGGTTTTAGTGATATCCTCATCCGCCAACATAACAGCTGACTGCATCCCCATTCTAGCCTGCTTAACTTTGCTTGCTTTTATTGAAGCTTCAGTCTTAAGCTCAAATTTAGACGGCGTAAATAAAGACTTTAATCCACGGGCAATAAATGCATCAACAGCTGAGTTTTTAGCCTCTTCAGTGGCATCGTCTGCGACTTCGCCGCGCTTGATTAACCAGTAAAGTACTTGTTCTTTATTAATCACGCCGCCATCTGCTGGAGAGCCTTTTATTGGCGCAGCAATAGAGCCTGAAGCACCTATCGTCAGCAATAAGCCTAACGCTGCGGCTAATGGTAATTTTGTAGTATTGTTCATCGATATCTTTCCTTAGTTATCGCTAGGCTTATGTGTCAGCGGCTTGGGGCATTTAGCAAACGGCTTTTGGCGTTTGCTGATGTAATCTGCAACAACTTGGTCAATTTCTTGTTGGTTCATGGACGTGGTTATCAAACCTTGTTTACGTAAATTATCGGCAATTTTTGATTTATCTCGAATAGGTGGCATAGCACCACATCCCACAGTTGTTGGTTGGCTTACTTCTGCTGAGGTAATATTCTCTGCTTGTTGATTTGCTTCATTAGCTTGGCAACCAAACATCAATGCGATGCTTAGCAATAACGCAATTTTAGTGAATTCCATTCGGTTTACCCCTAGAGTATTCACGTAAGATTAACAGTTGTTACCGCTAGCGTACAAACAAAAAGCCCCTCATTTTTACGAATTAATGTTCAAATAAGTTTGAGCGTGTAAAACATCACCGATTTTGCTGTAACCTTTGGTATACCGCATTGTTAACGATTTAAATATTGGCAGAAAGAACAAAAACGGCAGCCAATTTCGGCTGCCGTAGAAAATCTAAAACGAAAAAGATTAAATAAGAAAGTGACTAAAAACGATAGGTTATTGCGCCAGTGTGTTCATGTAGCTTGAAATACCATCTAAGAACATTTGCACTGAAATCATCACCAGCACCATCCCCATTAAACGCTCTACAGCCGTTAAGCCTTTTTCGCCCAACACACGGGTGAACACTTTATAAAACATCAGAATAAATGCGCTTAATCCCCAAGCTGAAACAAGGGCGATAGTCCAATCAGTCATTCTACTACTATCTGTATGAGCCAATAATATCAATGCTGCCAAAATAGACGGTCCGGCCATAAGCGGAATAGCCATAGGCACAATAAAGGGTTCTTCCCCTGCAGCTAAGCCGACAACACCGCCAGGCTGAGGAAAAATCATTTTTATCGCAATCAGAAATAAAATTATCCCACCCGCAATGCTGACCGACTCTGAACGCAGATTTAAGAAGTTAAGAATGGCTTCACCGGCATACAAAAACAGCAACATGATCACTAACGCAATAAGCAATTCACGAATTAATACCCGGCGACGTTTCTTGGGATCAATATGGCGTAAAATCGATGCAAAAATAGGCAGATTACCTAAAGGATCCATAATTAAAAACAACATCACCGCAGCAGAAAAAATATCCATAAGTCACAATCTATTTAGTTAGCCAATACAATAGCTCATATTGTATACCTAATCCGTCACTTATGGATGCGAGAAAATGCGCTATTATTTTTTAGCCAATGAATTAGTTTTTCTCACCTGAAGTAGCACAAATTTATTGATTCACTAACCCTACAGCCTAACTCCTTTATCTCAGGCCATTGTAATTTACACATCTATGCCTGCACGCTAGCTACATAAGAGTACAAAAATGCTATACTGCTGCGTTTTTTGTCAATTTATGCTTGGAACCCATGCTCTATTTAGCCGCTAGTTGTATCGCTTTATTATTTGGCCCTTTATTTTACCGCTACTTTTCTTCTGGCAGCGGATTACAAAAAGGTCTAGATGGTTTTATATTCGTCTCTTTAGGCGGGCTGGTGCTCATCCATATTTTGCCAGAGCTGTTGGAGCACGGTGGATTTATTACCTTGCTTTTCGTGGTATTAGGCTTGTGGGGGCCCACCGCAAGTGAACGTATTTTCCATCGCTATTCAGAGATCACCCACAACATAACGCTAACTCTGGGTATTGCGGGTTTGCTGCTGCATACCATCACCGACGGTGGCGCTATGGTGTTGTCGCAACAGCAAGGTAATTCTCCGCTGCTTGCTTTAGGGGTGATATTACATCGACTACCGGTAGGATTAGCGATTTGGTGGTTACTCAAACCACAGGTTGGCACTCGCTGGGCAAGTGTCGTTTTGATTGCCATGATGGCATTAACCGCGGTAGGTTATTTTGCTGGCGAACAACTACTTCATCAACTAAGTATTGAAAATACCGTTTATTTACAAGCTTTTGTGACAGGTTCAATTTTGCATGTGGTGCTGCATCAGCCCCATGGTGAACACTCCACAGATAAACAAGGCAAATACCAATACCAGGCGGGCATCGGCAGTTTGCTTGGTTTAGGCTTATTAGCGCTTTTGCTGTTACTGGATACAGGCAGCCAGGCACATTCAGACCATAACCACGCTCACGGTGTAGAGCAGTTTGTTAGCTGGCTATTAACGATTTCACCTGTATTACTATTAAGTTATTTATTTGCAGCGCTAAGATTCAAATTAGGACTACAACCTCAACATAAAAATCTCGCGTTACGATGGTTACAACGACTAGCTGGTCCTGAGTCCTTAATTATTACTCTGGCGTTATTAGGCCCCTGGTTTGCGCTATATCAAATTATCGGTTTAGCCGTTATTGGTGGTTTACTGACGTTAAGTAAAATCCCATTAACCGATCCACATTTACAATTACCCAACTCTGCATTGCGATTTGGCTTCGCTCATTTAGTCGACCGCAGTGCACCCTGGATCATATTAAGCTTAATATTAGCCAATTTAATTGGTCACCCATCGGTCCCCCTAGAAAACCCTGCATTGCAGGTGTTTATTCTGCTACTCGTCTTTATTCCGATGCGTTTTTGTAATCTAGGAGCGGCTATTTTAGCATTAGCGTTATTTTATAGCGGATGGAATCAGGTCGCGGTAGCATTTAGCTTACTTGCGGCACCGGTTATCAATATCGCACAGCTGAAATTAATGACCTGGAAACAAGGGTTAATGCTGGGCGGAGTGTTACTGAGCGCCTTTATTGTGGCAGACCAAGTCGCGTTAACCTCTAGTTATGTGCTTCAACTGCCAGAATCAATCAATATATTAAGCTTAGTGGTAATCAGTTTACTATTTGGCGCAAGCTTACTGCGTTTAGGTCCAAGAAAATTTTTAAGCCGCATGATCGCAAATCTTAAACCCGATCATCAGCATAGCCATAAACACAGCGGTGGACATTCTCATCACCATCACTAATGATTAGAGTCGGCTAACGGCTAGCAACAGCAAAAATGACAGGAGAAATTTATGTGTATTTTATTTTTCGCTATCGAAAGCCATCCTCGATATCCTTTAATCATTTGTGCTAATAGAGATGAGTTTCATCATCGCGCCACTCAACCTGCACAGTTTTGGCCTCCAGATCAAAACATACTGGCGGGTAAAGATTTACAAGCCGGTGGAACCTGGCTTGGTGTAAATCAAGCTGGCCAATTTGCTGGCCTGACGAATTTACGCACTCAAGACCTTCGGGATGGAGTGCGCTCAAGGGGTGAATTGGTTATCAACGCACTAACATCTCCTCACTCACAGTCTCCCCACTGGCCTATAACCTCACAATGGTTGCAAACACATAGCCAAAATTACAATCCATTCAACCTAGTTTTTGAACATGAAAATACCCTTCATTGCTTCAATAGTCGTAGCGCTGCTACCACACAGTTAACTCAAGGCTTTCATGCTGTTTGTAATGGTGATATGGATGATGTGTGGCCCAAAATGGCGTTAGGTCAACAAGCTTTGCAGTCGTATATTGCGCAAGCCGATAACATTAGCATTAATGAATTACAGCGCTTAATGAAAGATACCACACAACCTGCTGACAACTTGCTGCCAAACACAGGCCTAGACTTAGAGTGGGAGCGCCATTTATCTTCTATCTTTATTCAACACCCACAATATGGTACCCGTTCAACCACTATTATCCTCAAAGATAAACACGGCCATATCGATTTTTATGAAACACGATTTGACGGCAAAGGGCGAAATTTAGGTCAACAACACTTTAAAATAGCATCAAGCAATACTCGTTAAATGAAATGAATTACCAGTATTTACCGCTGTAAAAAATACGTTATTGCAGCGCCTATCACACTCAAACATCAAATTTACAACCTAGATCAAAGTTATTGCCCCGGTAAACCTGCATAATTCGTCTATTGCTAATTTACTATCGGAGTACACGTCTTGGAGCAGCCCACACAAACTGGTTGGGATCAGTCAATGATCGAGAAATATAACTACAGCGGTCCACGTTATACGTCTTACCCGACAGCATTAGAATTTGATGACAGCTTTACTGAACAAAATTTACTGTCGGCGATTGAGGGCAGTAAAAGCGATAAGCTATCTTTATATGTTCATATTCCATTCTGTGCCAAGCTTTGTTATTACTGCGGTTGTAATAAAGTCATTACTCGTCATTCGCACAAAGCCGATCAATATATTGAATATTTAGCAGCTGAAATTATTAAACGCGCTCCGTTATTTAAACATTACACTGTCACCCAAATGCATTGGGGCGGTGGTACACCAACCTTCTTGAAACCAGAACAAATATTGCATTTAACCGCATTAATTAAACAACACTTTACCTTTGCTGAGGTTGGTGAATATTCAATTGAAGTTGATCCGCGTGAAATTGAACTCAGCATGCTGGATACCTTAAAAGAAGCTGGTTTTAACCGGGTTTCAATTGGTGTACAGGATTTCAATAAAGACGTTCAAGTTGCGGTGAATCGTGAACAGGACGAGCAATTTATTTTCGACTTTATTGCCAGAGCAAAAGAGTTAGGTTTTGTTTCTACAAACGTGGATTTAATTTACGGTTTACCATTACAAACGCCTGAAACATTTGCACAAACCATTGCACGCATAATTGAGCTATCACCAGACCGTTTATCGGTATTTAATTATGCGCATTTACCGTCGCGTTTTGCTGCGCAGCGCAAAATTAAAGATGTTGATATGCCGTCTCCACAGCAAAAATTGAACATGCTGCAACAAACCATTGAATCATTAACTGGCGCAGGTTATCAATTTATCGGAATGGATCATTTTGCAAAGCCAGATGATGAACTAGCTAAACTGCAAAATGCCGGTAAATTACACCGCAACTTCCAGGGTTATACCACCCAGGAAGAGTGTGACTTACTTGGCTTAGGTGTATCTTCAATCAGCCAAATTGGTGATTGTTATGCCCAAAACCAAAAAGATATCCGCCCTTACTACGAAGCGATTGATCAACAAGGTCATGCTTTATGGAAAGGCTGTAGCTTAAATCGTGATGATGAAATTCGTCGTGCGGTGATCAAGCAAATCATCTGTCACTTTGACCTAGATATGGCAAAAATTGAGCAAAAATTTGATATCGTGTTTGAAGATTATTTCGCTGAAGATTTAAAGTTGCTACAGACATTTTTAGACGACAAGCTAGTCGATATTACAGATCGCCGTTTAACCGTCAGCCCTACGGGTCATTTGTTAATCCGTAACATATGTATGTGCTTCGACGTTTATTATCGCCAAAAAGCACGTCAACAACAGTTCTCTCGGGTGATTTAATTCTTTACGCTTAAAAATGTGCAATAGTCACAACAAAAAAGCCAGCATCTGCTTAACACCGATCAGTTAAGAAACTGATCGGTTGACAGCAAAAATGATCCTACGAAAATGGCTCCTTCTTTTGAACGGAGTCATTTTTTATGTTGTCTAACTGGCTTATTGATACTGAATTACTTGTCGCCCCCGAAGAACTATCTATCTTTCAAAAAGAATTGCCGTTGGAATGGATTGAACAAGCTTTGGAGCTAACCAACAAAGCAAGTATTAGGCGCAGAAAACTTCCAGCAGAATTAGTCGTTTGGCTCATCGTTGGAATTGGCCTCTACCGAAATCGTTCCATCGCTGAAGTCGTCTCCAAGCTCGACTTAACGTTAGTTGATAAGTTGGGAGAAACCGTTGCGCCAAGTGCTATCCCGCAAGCCAGACAGCGACTGACAGCCGCTCCCCTTAAAGCCCTTTTTGATATCACTTCTAAACACTGGTGTCATAGGGAAGACAGCCAAGATACATGGCATGGTCTTCAGTTATTTTCTGTTGATGGAACGACATTTCGATGTGCAGAAAATACCGAGAATTCAGAGCATTTTGGCTATATCAGTAATCAGCATAGGAAGCAGTCCGTATACCCAGTAGCCCGCTTATGCGCACTCATGTCATTACGAAGTCGTATGATAAGAAATGTAAAATTTGGTCCGTGTAGTAAAGGGGAAATTAGTTATGCTCGAGAGCTAATTGGATCAGTTCCAGCTAATTCTCTCACTATTTTTGATAGTTGTTACTTTAGTGCAGATCTTATGACAAGTTGGTGGGGAGCCAACCAGAATAGTCATTGGCTTACACCACTCAAAAGTAATACACGCTTTGAAGTCATCGAGCAATACGCTGACAACGATTATCTAGTTGAGATGCCAGTATCACCACAAGCGAGAAAACAGAACCCAGAGCTACCTGAAAAGTGGCATGCAAGACTAGTGACCTATCAAGAAAAATCCCAGGGCAATCATATTACAGGTGTGCTGAGTTCATTAACCAATAGAAGCCAATACTCCTCTCAAGATATATTAGATGTCTATTTCGAACGCTGGGAGATAGAAAATGGCTATGGAGAAATCAAGCAATATCAACTTGATGAGAGTATTTTATTAAGAAGTCAGACAGTTGAAGGTATTTATCAGGAGATTTGGGGATTACTGATAGCGTACAACTTGATCCGAGTTGAAATAAGCCAAATCGCTAAAGAGGCAGAAGTGTCACCATTACGGATTAGCTTTGTAATGGCGATGCGCTATATACAGGATGAGTTGATGTGGTGCGCAATTGCTTCGCCAGGAACAATCCCTAAAAAGCTCAAAGCAATGAGGGAAAACGTTAAGCAATTTATCTTGCCCAAAAAACGAAAACGGCCCAAAAGTAGGACCGTTCGAATTAACAAAACCCGCTATCCAGTTAAGAGAAGAAACTCTTAACTGAATGGTGTTAAGCATCTGCTGGCTTTTTTAATCAGCATCAAAAGCATTAGGCTTTTGATGCATATAATGCTTTGCGTTCACTATCTGACATAAACGCCATTTCAACGCCATTGCGTTGAACTTGCGATAATTGCTCATCCGTCAAACCCATTTCAGATTTAGCAACACGATATTCATGATTTATATCGATGTTACTTACCCCAGGATCATCCGTATTCAAACCAATTAACACATCAGAATTGAAGAACTGCATAAAGGGGTGAGAATCATAATCAGCAATAGTCGAAGTATGCAGGTTACTGGTTGGGCATGACTCAATACCAATACGATGCTTAGCCAGATACTCCATCAATTTAGGATCACGAATAGCATTAACACCATGGCCAATACGAGTCGCACCTAACACTTCAATAGCTTGCCACATGCTTTCAGGACCTGCCGCTTCACCAGCATGGGCAGTGATCTGTAAACCAGCATCACGAACACGCTTGAAGTGTTCTGTGAATAAATCCCCCGGAAATCCTAGCTCATCGCCGGCTAAATCAATCGCGACGATTTTATCTTTATGGGCCAATAAACCTTCTAGCTCCAAACGGCATTTTTCTTGGCCGAATGAGCGCGACATAATGCCAATCAAGTTGATTTTAACGTCGTGCTCTTTAGTGCCGGCAGCAACGCCATCAATCACAGCTTCAACTACGGCCTCGATAGGTAGATTATGGTTCATCGCCATGTAATACGGGCTAAAACGTAGTTCGGCATAATCTAAGCCGGATACTTTAGCATCTACTACGTTTTCGTAGGCGACACGCTTTACCGCATCTAAATCAGCTAGCACAGCAACCATCCAGTCGAGCTTCTTTAAAAAAGCGACTAGGCTGTTCTCTTTACCTTGAATTTGCACAAATGGCGCTAAGGTTTCTAATGAATCAGCAGGCAGAACTATGCCATGTTTGTGGCCGAGCTCCCATATGGTTTGAACACGAACATTTCCATCCAAATGGCGATGCAAATCAACCAGCGGAATCGATTTATCTATCATTCGTAACCCCTATTAATTTTCTAGGCTAAATGTGTTTTCTATTTTTAGAACACCCAGTGACCGAAGTTTAACATGCATGAATAAAAAGTGACGCAAGAAATCACCAAAGATGCACAATCGGTAACAAATAATTGTGTTGAATCAACTAGCATGATTGAAGTTGAATTGTTATGTTGTGATGCAATAATGATATTTGTAATTTATTGTCTATTAAAGGGATTCATATGCGTAAGCTCATTCTACCTGTATTGATATTACTTTCTATCACTGGATGTAAAACAACCACAGGTTCAAAAGCCTATTATTATCTAGGCGACACCACTCAAAAACAAACAACAGACAATAAACAAAATATCAAAGCACCCACTCACAACGCTACTTTAGACTCAATAATTACTAATGCATGGCAATTAAATTTAGCATACTCACCAGAACTTGCTGCTAGCTTAGGTAACAAACGTACTGCCGGACAACTGCCTGATTTATCACCCGAGTCACTATCAGAACAAAATAAACAAACACAGCAAATTCTGAATACGTTAAAGTCGCTTGATAAAAGCAAGTTATCAAAAGATGAAATCATCAACGCTAAAATTTTGCAAGACCAACTACAAAACCAAGTTGATATGTATGCATTCAAAGATCATTATCTGCCTATCACGGCAGAAAGCGGCTTCCATGCTTACATTGCCAGTATGGCAACATCACCTTTCAACACTGCAGATGATTATCAGCATTACTTAGATAAACTGGCCGCACTGCCAACCTATTTCGCACAACAAACATTTTGGTTAAAACAAGGTTTAGCGGCAGGTATTACCCCAGCAAAAGTGACGCTTACCGGCTTTGAAGATAGCATTAGCGCCTTTATCGTTCCCGTTGAGCAAAGTGGTTACTTCAAACCGTTTACTACCTTCCCGAGCCATTTTACTGAAACACAGAAGAACCAGCTCACTCAACAAGGTAAAATAGCAATTTCAGAAAAAGTGTTGCCAGTTTATCAAGATTTCTACGACTTCATGACCCAAGAGTACATTCCCAATGCAAGGCAACAAATCGCTGCCTCGGCCTTACCTGATGGACCTGCATTTTATCAAAACCGAGTGGAATACTTCACTACGCTGCCAATGACGGCAGAGGAAGTGCATCAACTTGGGTTAGCAGAAGTCGCCAGAATAAAAACAGAAATGGAACAAGTGATTACGAACGTTGGCTATAAAGGCACATTTGCAGAGTTTTTACATTTTCTACGTACTGACCCACAGTTTTATCCTAAAACCGCAGAAGAATTATTAAAAGAAGCGGCATATATAGCTAAAAAAGCCGATGCAATGTTACCTAAATATTTTGGTAAACTCCCTAGAACACCCTATGGGATTGCGCCTGTACCAGCTGAAATTGCACCTAAGTACACAACAGGAAGATACGCGGGTTCAGATAGGGATGACCAACCGGGATATTACTGGGTAAACACATATGCGTTAGATAAACGTCCTCTATATGAAATGGAAGCGTTAACCTTACATGAAGCAGTTCCGGGACATCACCTACAAATTTCATTAAATAAAGAGCTGACCGATTTGCCTAACTTTAGGCGCTATAGCTATATTTCTGCTTTTGGTGAAGGCTGGGGTTTGTATTCAGAATACTTAGGCCTTGAAGCTGGTTTTTATCAAGACCCTTACAGTAACTTTGGCCGATTAACCTATGAAATGTGGCGTGCAGCAAGACTGGTGGTTGATACTGGTATGCATGCTAAAGGGTGGAGCCGCCAACAAGCTGTGGATTTTATGGCCAGTAATACTGCTTTATCTATGCATAACGTTAACACCGAAATTGATCGCTACATCTCTTGGCCAGGGCAAGCGCTCTCGTATAAAATTGGTGAGCTGACCATTAAACGTTTACGCGCAAAAGCTGAAAACACTTTAGGTGAAAAATTCAATATCAGAGAGTTTCATGATGCCATCTTAGAAAATGGTTCAGTGCCGATGCCTATTCTAGAGCAAATGATAGATGCCTATATTGCTCAAAAATTAAGCTAATCTTTACTGTTTGCCCCGCTGTTATAGCGGGGTAAATACGCTATGATGAAATACTATCGACTCACCAGGAAAACAACTCTGCGACCTTATGATTTATAAAAAATTCTCGTCTGAAAAAAAACTCAATACCCCAGAACAACAACGTTTTTGGCAAAGTGTTGAGCAAAGCCATTTTAGTCGTAAAGACGGCGTTAATATTGCCTACTGTCAGGTGCTGCAACCCGACACCAAACAGGCCATTGTTATTAGTAATGGTAGAGTAGAATCATATATAAAATACCAAGAATTGATTTTTGATTTATTTCAGCAAGGCTACAGCATCTTTGCCCTCGATCACCGTGGTCAAGGGCTTTCTGATAGACTAACACAGCAGCCGCATCAAGGGTACGTAGGAAAGTTTGAGGATTATGTCGATGACTTCTCGCATTTTATCGAACATATTGTCCAACCAACAAATCATCATTCTCTATCAATCATGGCACACTCAATGGGCGGCGCAATCGCCACCCATTATTTGCATAAACATCCAACTATTTTTGATAGTGCGGTATTGTCAGCACCTATGTTTGGTATAGCCTTACCGTTTAATACCAAGATGGTGTTATGGTTAGCCAAACGTCTTGATAAGACATCGGCAATAACGGTTGAAGGTAAAGTCACTAGTAACTATGTTCTTGGTGGCACAGACTATAATCCAGCCCCCTTTATCAGTAACTATCTAACACACAGTAAGCACAGGTATGAACACTATAGAGAATGTTATAGAAAACATCCTCAATTACAACTTGGCTCACCGACCAACCATTGGTTGATTGAAGCCATTAATGCAGCAGAGAGTTGTGCAGAATTAGCCAAAAGTTCACCAACACCAATCCTCATTTTACAGGCAAGTGAAGATACCATTGTCACGAATCAATCACAGGACAACGCACTGAGTGCACAATGTCATAAGGTCGTCATCCAAGGTGCTTATCATGAGGTCTTTATCGAAAGCGATAAACTAAGGAATAAAGCATTAAGCTATGCTATCAACTTTATTAAACAACACTCAAAGACAGCTGAGACTTAACTAATTGAATAATATCGACCTCACTTAAAGGACGGCTGAAAATGTATCCCTGGAAGCCATTACATTTAGCGTGAATTAAATTACTAAGCTGTGATTTAGTTTCAACTTGCTTAGCAATAACCTGATAATCCAAGCGAGAGGCTAATTCAACTAACGCACATAACAATATTTGTGAACTAGGATCTTGCTTATCCTCTACAACATAACAAGCCGCTAATTTAACCTGTGAAAAACTCACGCCTTGCAGTTGATTCAGCGAACATAAGCCCGAACCAAAATTATCTAAAGCAACATTTAGACCCATATTTTGAAGCGTAATAATTTTTTCTTTAACCAATTCGGCATTAACAGAGAAAACATCCTCATTTAACTCAAACTGCAATTTACTCGGATTCACCTTGCTGCTTTGAATGCGGTTTAATACCACACTTACAAAATGTTCTTGATGGAAGTGACGCGAGGATATATTTAAAGACATGATAGGTGTCGGCACACCTAATGATTGCAACTGATACAACACTTGACATGTCTTCTCAAGGATCCAAAGCTCTAATTCAAATATGAAATCCGATAATTCTGCAGCCTCTATAAATTTACGCGGACTAATAAAACCATGCTGTTGGTGATACCAACGTGGTAAAACTTCAACACTCATTACATGACCATCATCATCAACAACAGGCTGATACACTAAATTTAGCTGCTCTTGCGCTAGTGCAACTTTCAACTCGTGACTTAATTTAAAAGGTTGTATTTGACTATGATCAAGTTGTGGATGATAAATAGAACAGCCATTTGATCTTGGCTCTTTGGCATGTTCAAGAGCATTATCAGCCCTACCGAGTAGAGTTTGAGGCTCAAGTGACTCAACACCATCACATACTACAACTCCGACACGGGCTGAAATAGAAAGCTCTTGTTCGGCAACAGAAAAGCTTCTCCCAATTAACTGCCTGACCTCGCTAGCCAAAGCCAAGGCTCGTTTATTAGCGTGGCCAACTTCATTACCAAAGTTTTTAGCCAGTAAAATAAACTCATCAGCCCCTAAACGGGCAACAAAATCTGCTGATGAAAAAGCGCTTGATAACCTAGCGGCAATTTTCATCAATAATCGATCACCTAAATCAGCACCTAAGGCATCATTTAAAACAGCAAAATTATCTAGATTTATCAATAAAATAACAGAAAACTGGTTAACCTTCCGACTATGAACTTGCAAATCGTATAAGGAATCAGCCAATGCTTCACGATTAACTAAATCAATTAAGCCTGTATGAGCTTGTTTATCCTTATCAGACTCCGTTTTTTGAACTTTCACATCGCCTGATACATCCGTGATGGTACCAATAATTCGAACCGGTTTACCCTGTTGATCCCATTCGACTATTTTCCCTTTATCCAACACCCAAATATGTTTACCATCTTTATGCCTTAATCTATGAACGCTCTCATATTCAGTAGTTTTGCCATCAATATATTTTTGTAACGCATTTAATACATCTGCTTTTTCTTCACGGTGTAGTCGAGACTCCCAAACAGAATAATCACTATCCAACTCATAAGACTGATAGCCCAGCATATCTTTCCAGCGGTCTGAAACATAAACACTGCCAGTAGTAATATTCCAGTCCCATATACCATTACGCACACCTTCAACAGAAAATAGCCACCTCTGCTCAGCATCGTTTAATCGTTTTTGGTTACGCTTGAGCTTACCACTTACTTGCACCAAGTAATCTCTGAGTGAGGCAACCTCAAGCGAAGAACAAATAATTCCGCGCTGAAAATCAGAGGTATCAATATTTTTCGCTCTAAGACTTAAGCGGCTTAAGGGATGAATCCAAAACCAGTAGAGTAAAGCACAAAAAGCAATAAGAAATAATGAACCAACTCCCCATATTTGAACCGTCCTATTAAAAAGGGAATCCGATATTTGGGAGATCATTCCAGAAATATCATACTCGAGATATATCAATTCAACAGATTGCGCGTAGCTAAATCGATTGTTATCGGTTATAGGATAATAGCCCTGGATCGATAAACGGTCGAAATTGACTTGAAAATAGGGTTTATTGGATTGAATCACGCTTTTATGGATTGCGTTAGAGTAACCTTCGAGCACATTACTCGCATCACTCTCACGCCAAATAATATGATTTGCAAAATGAATAGTGCGGCTAGGATCCAAGATAACATAGACCATCATACTCATATCAGTAGAAATCAGAGCTACCTCTTGATCGATACGGCTAAAATCTTGCGCTTGTACTGATGACTCGATGACATGCCGCATACGAAATAGATCTTTTTTTAACTGCTCAGTCTGCTCTTCAGCAAGCTGCTGCTTGAGATCAGAATACTCATAGTAATATCCTCCAAATACCATGGCTAGGTGCATAGACAAGATACAAAATGGAATAATAAATGTGAGCGACAAATTCCGTATGTTAAACAAATGATATCCAAATCAGTAAAGCATTCCACATGCTAGCGGCAAAGCTTATAACAAGTAAAGAAATAGTTAGGGTTTTTATTGTAAATATAGGTCATAAAGTTATTGTTTATTAACAGCTTTCGACACCAATAATAATTTATTATAACGCGAATAATAATAAAAATTAATAACCGGAATTTAACTATAATAGCTATCGAATTTGAACTTAATTAGAAACATTATAGATTTTTAGTTTAAAGCCTATGTCTATTTCAGTTGAATAACATTCTATATTGCTCGAAAAAATACACAAAATACAAACGATAAGCATAAATTTTTCTAAATAAGCGTATATCCTTATATTCACCACATCACTGACATTCTCTAATATGATTGATTGATGTTAACCAGAAATCATAGATGTAAAAAAGCCCGTTGCATTAGTAACGGGCTTATCATTACACTTACGAGTAAATTAGGCGCCTGGAAATGACATGCTCAACTCTCAAACGTAAAAAAGCCCGTTACGTTAGTAACGAGCTTATCACTACTCTTGCGAGTAAATTTGGCGCCTGGAAATGACCTACTCTCACATGGGCATATCGGCCACACTAATACTATGCTCAAATGACATGCTCAAATCTCAAACGTAAAAAAGCCCGTTACGTTAGTAACGGGCTTATCACTACTCTTGCGAGTAAATTAGGCGCCTGGAAATGACCTATTCTCACATGGGCATATCGGCCACACTATGTATTATGCCATTTACATTAAATATGTGATCTAATTAGTTGTCATTTCCTTATTTCAGTATCGATGAATAATCTCAATCTTGCAGCATTAGTTAAATCTGAGAAAAGCGCACGTAAACGTATGCGTTATCTCGCCTTACTTCATTTTACCGAAGGTCATTCTCGTTCTGCTATAGCCAACATGTTGAAGGTCAGTAGAACCAGTGTAAATGCATGGGTTACTCATTATTTAACTCATGGCATTAGCGGCCTAGATGATAAACATAATCCAGGTCGACCCGCTCAATTATCGGCGAAACAACTGGTAAATCTGAAAGAATTTGTACAACGTCAAAGCTTGTCTGAGAGTGGCGGAAGATTGATGGCAAGAGATGTCAGTCTTTTTATTCAGTCTGAATTTGGCGTGACCTTTAAACAGTCAAATATCTACAGATTACTGCATCAATTAGGATTGTCATGGATAACGACCCGCTCTCGTCACCCCAAACAATCTCAAGATATTCAGGACGCTTTTAAAAAACTTCCAGCTGTCAACGATCCTTAACACCCCTGGTCATGTGGCGTTAGATCGCATTGATGTTTGGTTTCAAGATGAAGCCAGATTTGGTCAGCAAAATACAACAACCCGCATTTGGGCAACGAAAGGAACCCGACCACGAGCGGTAAGGCAACAACAGTTTGAATCAGCGTATTTATATGGCGCGGTGTGTCCGGCAACGGGTGCGACAGAGGCTATTATTGCCCCGCATGCCAATAGTGAATATATGTGGGAGCATTTAAAATTAATTTCAGAGGCTACCGAATCGAGTCGCCATGCTTTGGTCATCATGGATGGCGCAGGTTGGCATCAACAGGAGCTGACAGAGGACTTTGATAACCTTAGTATCCTTAAGCTTCCGCCCTATTCGCCAGAACTCAACCCTATAGAACAAGTGTGGCAATGGCTTCGTCAGAATGAACTCGCCAATCGTTGCTTTAGTGGATATGACGATATTGTTGAGCAGTGTTCCATTGCATGGAATCGATTTATTGCAGAGCCGGAAAGGGTGATTCTACTATGTTCTAGACGGTGGACAAAACTGACCAATTAATTAATGTAAATGGTATAAATTAGGCGCCTGGAAATGACCTATTCTCACATGGGCATATCGGCCACACTAATACTATGCTCAAATGACATGCTCAAATCTCAAACGTAAAAAAGCCCGTTACGTGAGTAACGGGCTTATCACTACTCTTTCGAGTAAATTAGGCGCCTGGAAATGACCTACTCTCACATGGGGAGACCCCACACTACCATCGGCGATACTGTGTTTCACTTCTGAGTTCGGAATGGGATCAGGTGGTGCCACAGCTCTATGGTTTCCAGACAAATTTGGTTTATCTAACGCCATTTAACTAGCATTAAATAATAATTCGGAAAGCTGATTACTTTATCTGAGTTTGAGTCTCGTCACACTATTTAAGCGTCCCATTCTAATACTAAGTCGTATCAGTAAAACCCATCTGGGTTGTATGGTTAAGCCTCACGGGTCATTAGTACAAGTTAGCTCAACGCCTCACAACGCTTACACACCTTGCCTATCAACGTAGTAGTCTCCTACGGCCCTTTAGAGAGCTTAAAGCTCTAGGGATGACTCATCTTGGGGCTCGCTTCCCGCTTAGATGCTTTCAGCGGTTATCGATTCCGAACGTAGCTACCGGGCAATGCCATTGGCATGACAACCCGAACACCAGCGGTTCGTCCACTCCGGTCCTCTCGTACTAGGAGCAGCTCCCCTCAATCATCCAACGCCCACGGCAGATAGGGACCGAACTGTCTCACGACGTTCTGAACCCAGCTCGCGTACCACTTTAAATGGCGAACAGCCATACCCTTGGGACCGACTTCAGCCCCAGGATGTGATGAGCCGACATCGAGGTGCCAAACACCGCCGTCGATATGAACTCTTGGGCGGTATCAGCCTGTTATCCCCGGAGTACCTTTTATCCGTTGAGCGATGGCCCTTCCATTCAGAACCACCGGATCACTATGACCTACTTTCGTACCTGCTCGACGTGTATGTCTCGCAGTTAAGCTGGCTTATGCCATTGCACTAACCGTACGATGTCCGACCGTACTTAGCCAACCTTCGTGCTCCTCCGTTACTCTTTGGGAGGAGACCGCCCCAGTCAAACTACCCACCAGGCACTGTCCTCAACCCCGATAAGGGGCCAGAGTTAGAACATCAAAACTACAAGGGTGGTATTTCAAGATTGACTCCACTCCATCTAGCGACGAAGCTTCAAAGTCTCCCACCTATCCTACACATGTAGGTTCAATGTTCAGTGCCAAGCTATAGTAAAGGTTCACGGGGTCTTTCCGTCTAGCCGCGGGTATACGGCATCTTCACCGCAATTTCAACTTCACTGAGTCTCGGCTGGAGACAGCGTGGCCATCATTACGCCATTCGTGCAGGTCGGAACTTACCCGACAAGGAATTTCGCTACCTTAGGACCGTTATAGTTACGGCCGCCGTTTACCGGGGCTTCGATCATGAGCTTCTCTTGCGATAACCCAATCAATTAACCTTCCGGCACCGGGCAGGCGTCACACCGTATACGTCATCTTGCGATTTTGCACAGTGCTGTGTTT
>NZ_CP195039.1:312500-1300000 GCF_051165765.1 Shewanella sp. HL-SH8
TCGTTATGCAGACCGTTTAAAGTCCCCCACCTTATCGGTTACTGGACTTCATTTTTTACTTAGGATGAGTGTAGTGCAAACTAAAAATCGAATTAACAATAAACACATCGCCTATATTGATTTTAAGCAACATCTTCTGCTGCTCGCTCTTCCTCTGTGTCTTATTTGCACTATTATCATTTTTACCCCAGCTATTGAACAAACTTACTTATACTTAACGTTGATTATTGTCGGGTATCTGGCCAGCTATGCAATTAGCTTTTACATATATAAGCAAAATATGTTACGACTTTGGCAGCATTTGGAACAGGTTATCCATATCAATGATACAACCTACGAGTTAGTTAATTTATCGAATAAGTATGACTCTGAAAAATCATTTCTAGACGCACTATTACAAAAAGCGGTATCCGCTGTAGATGATGCAGAAATGGGCAGTATTATATTGGTAGACAATATGACTGATCGGTTACAGTTTGCCTCCGTTATAGGCCTAAATATGGATGCCCTGCAAAATGTTAACTTTACGCTAAAAGAAACCTTTCTATATCGTTTAACTAAGGGGCGTTTTCATAAAACGGTTGTCATTAGTAACATCAATGCTAAAAGCGCCAAAAATGATGACCCATTTTTTCTACCAGATGCATCAACAAAACCTATTTGTTCAACATTATCCAGTCCAATTAGGATTAAAGGACAACTTTATGGAATGATGAATTTAGACAGTACTAAGGCGGGAACTTTTGGGGACTACGATATTAGTCTAGTCAATATTTTAACATCCGAGGCCGCTAACGCGATTTCGTTGTATCAGAAGTCGAAAGAAATAGAAAGTTTGGCTAATAATGATGGATTAACCGAACTTTATAATCGTAAAAAATTTGATGCTGCCGTTCTGCAATGGCAACATGATCCCAATTTAGGGAGTTACATCATTATTTTGGATATGGACAACTTAAAACCATTAAATGATCAACATGGGCATCAAGCAGGTGATGATGCACTGAAAATGTTGGCTAACTCGCTAAAGTCAATGTGGCATCCACATTTTTTAGTCGCTCGTTATGGTGGTGATGAGTTTGTCGCGTTATGCCATGGCCCAATTGAAATATTGATGAGACAAATGACAAAAATGCAAGATGAACTAACGCAGTTAACACCTGCAATTCATTTTAGCTATGGTCTTGCACAGTATGAGCAAGATTGGGAGAGTGCGTTTAAGCAAGCAGACAACAATATGTACAGTCAAAAGGAGTTTAAAAAAACAGCATCAAAAACAAACTAAGCTAAAAACTCAATTAGCCTATTTAAGTTGCACCATTATAATAGTAGCAATATGTCACCACTATCACTGAAAGCTTCCTGTTCAATCAGCGCTTCGGCTTTATCTTCTAAATCAAATCGACATTGTTCAAACAAGTGAACCGCGTTATGTTCATTAACCACTTGATGGTCGCAAAGCGCACTGATTAATGCAAAGCTTGCAAAACAGTTAATATGCATTCCCTGCTGCTGAGCAATAAATCTAACTTGATTTGTTTCCATATAGAGTTGATCGGTAAAAATCACGCTTTGATTCATTAACTCGACACCTTTTGAGCAAGTGACTGTCGCAGTTTTTCCATAACAGGATCGGTATCAGGAGTAACTCCACGCCATAGGTTAAAGCTTTTAGCTGCCTGACCAACCAACATCCCTAAACCATCAGCTGTCTGATGTGCGTTTTGGTCTTTGGCCCACTGATTGAAGACCGTAGCATGCTGACTATAAGTCATGTCATAACAGTCTGTTGTTTCATCGATAATAACACTCGGCAGAGATATTAATTGCCCTGATAAACCTGCTGAGGTTGAGTTAATCACTAAATCAAATGGTGACTGGATTTCCTCAATCGGTTTAGCAAAAAAGTTACCATAATCGCAAAACAAGGTTTGCAACTGTTGTGCTTTTTCATGAGTTCGATTACAGATAACTAATTGAGCAACATGATGCTGTAAAATTGGCAATATACACCCTCTTGCAGCGCCACCAGCTCCAATTAATAATACATGCTTATCTTTGAGTGGCCCGAACTGCTTTTCAAGATCATTTACCAGCCCCACCCCATCGGTATTATCGCCGTATATTTTACCATCTTCAGTAAACGTCAACGTATTCACCGCACCCGCTAATTGAGCTAACTCACTGAGTTCATCACAAAGCGCATAAGCCTGCTCTTTAAACGGGGCGGTGATATTGGCACCTTTCGCACCTTTTTTTATAAAGGTGCGCAGGGTTTCCTCAAATTGATCGACCGGTGCAAGTATTGTTTGGTAACTCATATTTTGCTGGGTTTGCTTAGCAAACTCACTATGAATATACGGTGATTGACTTTGTGCAATCGGATTACCTAATACGGCATATAAATCGGTCATCAATTATCTTCTCTCTAATACAGCATGTTCATACTCAATTGGATTTACTTTGTATAAGCACGCGGTAAGTCAGATGGTGTGGTGTAACGTTCGCGTAGCTTGTCCTGACGACTTTGCGTACTTTGCTCTTTTCCATCAATGTACATTTTGACTACATGACTACTGTATTCGAATGGGTCTCCATTCCAGATAACAATATCAGCAACTTTACCTTCAGCAATTCTACCGCTGTCGATGTTAAACACATCCGCTACATTAGCCGTCATTGAGGCTAAAGCCGCATTATAATCCATACCATTAGCAACGGCATTGCCTGCACTATAACGTAGGCTATACACATTATGGCTATCGCCGATATTGGATAATATAACTTTGACACCCGCGGCATTTAATTTGCCCGCATTGCTTAAATCATTATGCAAAGAGTCAAAGCTTTCAGGTAAGTTACGCATTGCATCAATAATCACCGGCACATTGGCTTTAGCTATTTCATCAGCAATTAATACCGCATCCGCTGCGCCAACAAAAATAACATTTAGCTTAAAACGCTGTTTAATTTTGAGCACGGCTAACATGTCGCTAGCACGATCGGCGGCAACGATAAGCGGCTTTTCCCCTGCAAGTAACTGATTGATAATTTCGTCAGCGGCTTCTGGCTCAGCGTCTTCATTATCTTTACTTTTTTTGCCTTTAGCGGTCTTTTCAAGTGACTTTTGCGCTTTTTCAAGCTGAGTAACTAATTGCTGTAAATACGCCGCTCGAGATCCCTCATGGTTAGCGCCTAGCTCAACAAATACTGCGGTATTAGTTTGTTTAACACTATCCCACCCACCCGTTAAATCGATAACAAATGTTTGACCAGCAAAGATATCCTCACCACCACCTGAAGTAACAACATTGCGGGTAATGCCACCTTTGCGAGTAAACGCTATGCTGCTGGCTTTTGGATTGTAGGCATAGCTAGGATCAAAAGTAATATCCGCTTTTTTATCTTGAGCATCGCCAGATTCAGTTACCGCACTGATCTCAACTAGTCCCAGTATGTTCATTGAACCTATAAACCCAGGGGTAACAACGCCCCCTTTGGCATCGATAACCTTATCGACCTCATATGCTGCAAGGCTATTTGCCGTATTTACCGAAGTAATAATGCCATCTTTAACGACAACTACAGCGTTTTCTAGTACGCCTTGTTCTGTGGCTGTATGTACAGTGGCATTAGTAATTGCAAATGATTCAGCTAACGCCAAACCCGATGTACCTAACATGGCACTTGCCATCGATAAGGCAAGTAACGTTTTTGTCATTTTCTTCATGTTATTGGCCTTATTCCTGTCCAAGTAAAAAGTCACTTTGAGCTTGATAGCGCGCATCTTTATCATCGAAGACTTTTGCACCATCAATAAATACTTGCTCAGCTTTAGCGTAGACACTAAACGGATTTACGTTCCAAATAACTACATCAGCGTTCTTACCTACTTCTAATGAACCTGTCTTATCGGCAATGCCTAAAGACTTAGCAGCGTTAGTCGTAATCCAGCTAATGACTTGTTCTTCTGTATAATTAAAACCATTGGCATTTGCATTGTGCATGATTTTGGCACTTTCTTGATTCAAGCGTTGAATCGTGACAGGAGAATCTGAATGCACAACCGCACAGGAGTTTTTAACAGCATCAACAATGGCAACATTTTCAAGTACCATATCGTATGCTTCTAACTTGAATCCCCACCAGTCTGGCCACATAGCAGCACAGTTTCCATTTTCAGCTAACGTATCGGCAATTTTGTAAGCTTCAATTGCATGGTGGAATGTGCCAGAGTGATAGTTAAACTCTTTGCCTAAATCAATCATCATCACCATTTCTTCGGCTTTATAACAATGATTATGAATCAGGATTTCACCTTCTAACACTCCTTGTAAAGTATCTAGGGTTAAATCGCGCTTAGGTGCAACGGCATTTTTTCCTGCAGCATAATCGGCTTCATACTTATCCCAAGCACGCTTATATTCAGTCGCTTCAATAAACGCCTGGCGATAACCCGCCATATTGCCCATACGTGTCATCGGTGGTTCATTGCGGCTACCGTAAAGCGACTTAGGGTTTTCACCACAGGCCATTTTCAAACCATAGGGCGCATCTGGAAACTTCATGCCTTGCATGCTTTCAGATGGGACATTTTTTAATGTCACACCTCTACCACCGATTAAATTAGCTGAACCCGGCAAGATCTGCATCGTGGTTACGCCACCTTCTCTAGCCCGATTAAAGCCAGGGTCCTGCGGCCATACGCTGTGTTCAGCCCATACTTCCGCCGTCACAGGATTGGTCATTTCGTTACCGTCGTTATGCGACTCAGCATTAGGGCTAGGATAAACCCCCAAATGAGAATGCACATCAATAATACCAGGAGTGACCCACTTGCCTTTCGCATCGACGACAGTGGCGTCATCTGCAACTAAATTTTGCCCAACAGCACTAATCTTGCCATCAATAATAATCAGGTCAGCATTTTCGATTTTCTCACCAGTACCAGTTAACACTGTTGCATTTTTGATTATCGTTTTTTTACTGGGTAAGGCTTGATAAGTACTCGGATAAGGATTTTTATTAATTGTTACTTTTGGATCTTGAGCTTCTGATTGGTTGCATCCGATAAGGGCAGCAGTGACAGCAATCATCACTAAAGATGGCATCATCTTAGTCATTATTGTTCTCCTTTGAAATTGAGGTCAATTTAGCAAGATAGTCGAACAAACAACATAAAAAAATTTAACTAAATCGTTTCAAAACATTAACCCAAAGTTGTCATTGGTTGTTGCTGGTAAGAAAAAGATTAAATGATATATAATAATTAACAAACAAATAGACGGTATCACAATGAATTGGCTGAAGAAAATTTTCGAAAAACAGCAAGTAGATCATCACAGAGATGCTGAGCAATCTAATGCTTATGATTTAATTGGTGGTGATAAAGTGATAAGAGCGATTGCCCATGAATTTTATCAACAAATGCAACAACGACCAGAAACTCAAACACTACTGGCACTTCATCGCGCACCAATAGCAGAATCTGAAGCCAAGCTATATGAATTTTTAACTGGTTGGCTCGGCGGACCACCACTTTATCAACAAAAATATGGTCATCCGGCACTCCGCGCCAGACATATGCCATTCTCAATAGATGAATCTATGCGTGACCAATGGCTAATTTGTATGCGGGCAGCTATTGATAAATGTATAAAAAAGCCTGAACATCGTCATGCGATTATTCAGGCTATTTCAACTTTAGCTGATCACATGCGTAATCAGTAAATAGCTAACACTTACTTGTTCAGCCCTAGCCAGTCTTGCGGTTTAAGGTAGTACTCATATAATTCAGCCTCTGGAGTGTCCGCTTCTGGCGTAAAGCCATATTCCCAACGAACTAAAGGCGGCATAGACATTAAAATAGACTCTGTGCGCCCCCCCGTTTGTAAGCCAAACAAAGTGCCTCGGTCATAAACTAGATTGAACTCAACATAGCGTCCACGACGATAAAGCTGAAATTGCCGCTCTTCATCTTGGTATTCCAATGCTTTATTACGCTCAACAATAGGCTCGTAGGCTTCAATAAAACCATTACCCACAGCTTGCATAAACGCAAAACTTTGCTCAAACCCTGGCTCATTTAGATCATCAAAAAACAATCCACCGACACCACGAGTCTCATTACGATGGGGTAAGAAGAAATACTCATCACACCATTTTTTATATTTAGGATAAACGTCTTCACCAAATGGCAGACATAAATCATGTGCAGTTTGATGCCAACTAACAACATCTTGCTCAAACGGGTAATAAGGCGTTAAATCAAATCCACCACCAAACCACCAAACGGGATCAGCACCTTCTTTACTGGCAATAAAAAAGCGCACATTAGCATGGGTTGTTGGAATATAAGGATTATTTGGATGAATAACTAATGACACTCCCATAGCCTCAAAACTTCTACCCGCTAATTCAGGACGATGTGCTGTGGCTGACGCAGGCATTGCTGCACCCATAACATGAGAAAAGTTAACCCCTGCTTGTTCGAATACATTTCCTTGGGTTAATACCATACTGGTGCCACCACCACCCTCTTCACGCTTCCAAGACTCGGCATTGAAAGTCGACTTGCCATCAAGCGCAGTTAAACGCTGACAAATTAGTTGCTGAAGTGACAATAAAAATGTTTTTACTTGTTCTACATTAGGTACAACTAAGGTATCTGAGCCTTTTTGCATAAAATTAGTTTCCATTTCTAATAACGTGTCCAGTGCGTGCATCAATAATAGTCGAAGGTTGGCGCTGTTCGCCTAATGCTCCCACCACTAACGCATCAATTTTGCCGTTAAAATCGGTTAAAATTTGCCTTGCTTGGATTGCGGGCGCTTCTCCCGCTAGATTAGCACTGGTTGATACTAACGGTTTGTGCAGCGTGTCGCAAAGGGCGCGCACAGTAGGATGTGCTGACACCCTAACGGCAATAGAAGAGAATTCACCACACAATAATGATGAAACATTCGACTTAATGGGCATAACAAACGTAAATGGACCAGGCCATTTAGACAGCACAAACTCAAGCTGAACTGAGGTTAACTGAGATTCATCGACATAGTTAGCTAATTGCTCATAATGACTGGCAATCAAGATTAGTCCTTTTTGCCATGGCCGTTGCTTTACATCGAGTAGTTTTTGTATAGCAATCTCGTTATCGGGATCACAGCCTAATCCAAATACAGCCTCGGTTGGGTAAGCAATTACGCCACCTTTAGAAATAACGTCAACTACAGCATCGGGTTGCAATTGCAACATGATTAATCCTTAACACAAGTTAAATTATAGTGACCGTTTGTATTTACAGGCTTTTTGAGGACATTCTAAACGATAGCCTGCGGCCCCTTTGCGTTCGACTAAAATGCCAAAACCACAATCAGGACACGGCTCATTAACAGGCGGGTAATTAACAATATATTTGCATTTTGGGTACGCACTACAGGCAAAAAACGTTTTACCATAGCGGCTAGTACGCGACTCTAACTGTCCTTTTTGACAATGTGGACATGTTATCGCTTCCCCTTCATTACTGTGATCATGCTTTTCAATATGATGGCATTCCGGGTAGTGAGTACAACCAATAAAAATACCAAATCGCCCAGATTTAACCGCCAATTCATGCCCACATTCAGGGCAACTTGAACCAGCAATCACTTGGGTCTCTATCGACTCGTGTTGTACTAAAGGCCGGGTATAATCACATGTCGGATAATTATTACAACCAACAAAACTGCCATGTTTGCTATGCTTTAGCGATAACTCGCAGCCACACTTTGGGCAGAGTTCATACTCTTTTTCTAAAGCATGCTCATGGGCAGTAAATAATTGTTGATCAATTTTTGACATGACTCATCTAATTGTTATGTTTGATTTGAATAGGCTTTATCTAAATTAGAACAATTTTACCCTATCGGGATCGAAAAAGGAGGCATAGCCTCCTTTTTATTTAATGCTTAGCAACACTACGAATGCAAATGGCCATCTGGCTGCTCGAAGATTAAATCTTCCATTTGTTCATAAGCGGATTCATTTCCAGGGACATTGAATAACACCATCAATACCACCCATTTTAAATCTTCCAATACCAATATAGGCTCATCTAAATCCATCACTCTGTCGATAACCATTTCTCGGGTTTCAACACTTAAGACTTGGATTTGCTCTAGAAACAATAAGAAGCCGCGACATTGAACATCTAACTTAGCTGCCTCTTGTTTAGTATAAATACGGAAAGAATGCTGTGCATGGTTACATAAATACGGTTTATCACTTTCTTGTAAGTCCGCTAAACGTTCAAGCCATGCCAAGGCTTTAATAATATCGACCTGATGAAAACCGGCACGTGTCAGTTCCTTGGTTAATTCATCTTCATCAACCAATAACTCTATTTCGCTATGGACATAGTTCTCAAATAAATACATGAGGATATCAAACATGGCTAACTCCTCTTTAGTCTGACGTAACCACCGGGCACTACTGCAACCCACCCTTGTAACTCAAGTTCAAGCAATTCTACTAACACCAGATCTATCGGTTTTCCACTGTGCTCGACTACTGCATCAACTGTTGTAGTCTCATACCCTACACTTGTTAACAGACTAGCTAACTGCGAAGGAAATGGCAAATTACTCATTTCGCTTGCTTGTATATGGTGACGATGATGCAATTGTACAAGGTGATACTCAGATAAACACCCTAATTCTTCTATTATATCGGCAGCATCCTCCACAAGTTTTGCCCCATTTTTAATTAAATCATGGCAACCTTGATGATATCCCGCCACCGCCGACCCTGGAACAGCAAAAACTTCGCGGTTTTGCTCCATTGCTAATCGAGCCGTAATCAGTGAGCCACTTTTACGCGCAGCCTCAACAACAACAGTCCCTAAACTCAAACCACTTACTATGCGGTTACGTTTAGGGAAATGCCCCGCTACCGGACTCACTTTAGGCCAAAACTCACTAATGATGCAGCCATCTTGCTGAATATTGTCGTATAACGATTTGTGCCTTTTAGGATAGACAACATCTACCCCACAACCCAATACTGCTAATGTCACGCCATTATTAGCCACCACAGCTTTATGCGCTGCACCATCGATACCCGCTGCCATCCCACTGGTAATACTAAACCCAGAACAAGAAAGGCCACGAGCGAGACTGGCGGCCGTATCTGCGCCATGTAATGACATATTACGACTACCCACTATAGCGATTGAAGGCGGTAATAATCCGTTTACTTGCCCTTTGACAAAAAGAATTGAGGGAGGGTCATATATTTGCTGTAACAGTGGAGGATATAAAGGGTCAGATAAACAGATAAGATGATGATTATCTGCTTGCTCAAGCCAGTCGAGGGCGCTATCGACTTTATCAAAATCGATTTTACACGCCCTCAAAGATTGAGAAGAAAGCGGTAAGGCATCAGGTTCAAATTGCAGCCTTTGCCTTAACTCTTCAACATCCATGTGCACTAATAATTGTTTAATCCGAGCGGGTCCTAGCCCGGATACTGCAGAAACAACTAACCAGTCGACCAGATTATCAGAAATTATTCACCTTTAAAGGTCAAATTGGCTGGCGTGACCAATTTATCTTTTACTCTAACAGGACGATCACTCATCATAATCAAACCTAAACTGGTTTTATCAAAAACTTTAAAAACCATTAGATTACCGTGATAAACGTCAGGTACCTTAAATACTTTATCATCTGAAAAATGAGCGACTACTTTGTCATACGATGTACGTTCAATTGCCCGTACAGGCTGACCATCACTGCCTATTACCACTTCCTCGCCATCACGATAAATAGCAAAAACATGCCCAGGCTTAACGCCCGCATCTAATCCTTTATCAAGATAAACCACTTCCAGCTTACCTGCTTCACGGTTAGTGCTTACGGTAGCAATAACACTGGCTGGCACACTTAGCTCTGCAGCTGTAGGGGTGAAGTAGGCAGACATTAACGCGTCATCTTCAACAGGAATAACCGAATATCCCACTTCAGTTTCACGTAAATTACTCAGTATCTTCACCTTTGAAATATCGCCATCAGCCGTTACACGACCACTGGCACTCAGAATAATTTCTCGGCCAAGCAGCTCACCGGTTTGGGTGTCTAAAAATTCACGTCCATGTTCATAAATAGCGACCTTTTGACCTACTGGCATATTCGCATTGACATAAATAACATCATTAAGAATATGATGCTTAGAAGGGCTTTCACCGCTTAATACCATTGGCTGAGAATCTAACCAGCTTTGTTCAACTACACGATTTTGCACTAAATAAGGTTCAATGAGCGCTAAGTCGATTGCTGGAATTGCGCCACCTTTGGGCAGAATATGCCCTTCCACGCCCTTCTTGATATGTTGTTTTTTAACTAAACGTGGCTGACCATCTATAAAAACCAGTGTAAGACGATCGCCAGGATAAATTAAATGAGGATTAGCAATTTGTGGATTAACCCCCCACAATGTAGGCCAGCGCCATGGATCTTGGAGAAAATACCCTGATATATCCCAAAGCGTGTCGCCTTTTTTAACGACATATGTGTCGGGATGTCCCGCTTTTAAAGTCAGTGTATCTGCATTTAATCCAAAGATATTCAATGTTATAAAAGCAAGTAGTAATATCCGTTTCATGGTGTTGTCCATGTTATTAAGCCCTTTAATTGAGCTTTTTACTGTTATTGAAGGTCGGTAAGGATTAAAATTATCCTATTTTCTACCGTCAGTATAGCTAACTAGCTAAAATTTGTCAGACTTGTTAAGAGTTTATATATGTCATTACTTAATGTTTTACGTTTTCCGGATGAGCGTTTACGCACTGTAGCCAAGCCTGTGAGCGACTTTGGCCCAGAATTGCAAACACAAATCGATAACATGCTTGAAACAATGTACCACGAAAAAGGTATTGGTTTAGCAGCGACTCAAGTTGATTTTCATCAGCAGTTAATTGTTATGGACCTGCAGGACGAAGTTGAACGCCCAACAATCTTCATTAACCCACAAATAGTCGCCTCAAATGGCGACTTTGCTAACGAAGAGGGTTGCCTCTCTGTTCCGGGTGTTTACGCTAAAGTAGACCGTGCCGAGCATATCACCTTAAAAGCGCTTAATCGCCATGGTGAAGAGTTTACCGTGGAAGCAGACGAGCTATTTGCGATTTGTATCCAGCATGAAATGGATCACCTACAAGGTAAGCTATTTGTGGATTACTTATCGCCACTGAAGCGCCAACGCATCAAAACCAAGCTTGAAAAAGAAGCTCGTATCGCCGCTAAAGACGCATAGGACTGAATTTGAAACCGTTAAACATTATTTTTGCTGGTACGCCAGATTTTGCTGCGCGTCATTTACAAGCACTGATCTCATCAGAGCACAATGTTTGTGCCGTTTACACTCAACCAGATAGACCGGCTGGGCGTGGCAAAAAGCTGACCTCAAGTCCAGTGAAACAATTAGCGGTTGAAAATAACATTGCCGTTTTTCAGCCACCCTCATTGCGTACCGAAGACGCCCAAGCAGAACTTGCTACCCTAAACGCCGATATTATGGTGGTAGTAGCTTATGGTCTTATTTTACCTAAGGTGGTGTTAGACATGCCGCGCTTAGGTTGTATCAATGTTCACGGTTCTATTTTGCCACGCTGGCGAGGTGCTGCACCTATTCAACGCGCATTATGGGCTGGCGATACAGAAACCGGTGTGACTATTATGCAAATGGACATTGGCTTAGATACCGGTGACATGCTACTTAAAACATCACTGCCAATTGAAGATACTGATACCTCAGCAAGCCTATATGAAAAGCTGGCTCTCCAAGGACCGGATGCATTAATTGATGCCTTAGCAAAATTAAGCCAAGATATGCTGCCTGCTGAAAAACAAGATGAGTCTTTGGTCAATTACGCCGAGAAACTGTCAAAGGAAGAAGCTAAACTAGATTGGCATAAATCCGCTAAACAGTTATGGCAAGAAGTACGTGCATTTAATCCTTGGCCAGTGAGTTATTTCGAGCACCAACAAAGTAGCATTAAAGTGTGGCAAGTACGGTATGACACGACACCAAACAATGCCATGCCCGGCACTATTACTCAAGCAGATAAGCACGGTATTGTCATTGCAACAGCCGACGGCAGCTTAATTGTTGAAACAATGCAACTCCCCAATAAAAAGCCCTTGTCGGTCGCTGACATTCTTAATTCACGTGCCGATTGGTTTAGTGTTGGCACCCAATTAAATTCAGAGGCTAACTAGCATGAATGTGCGTGCATTAGCCGCCAAAGCCATTTTTGACGTACTCGAAAAGGGTATATCATTATCGGTAGCCTTACCCGATAAACAGCAATATTTAGACAGTGGTAAAGACAAAGCCTTGATGGCGGAAATTTGCTATGGGGTGATGCGCCAGTTACCTCAACTAGACAAATGCGTCAGCGACTGCCTAGAAAAACCGTTTAAAGGTAAACAGCGCATTGTTTATCAGCTGTTACTTGTTGGCTGTTATCAACTTTACTTTACCCGTATACCCGCCCACGCAGCTATTTCAGAAACAGCTGAAGCTTGCAGACAACTGAAGTTTGACGGTTTGGTTAAAGTGGTCAATGGCGTACTGCGTAATATTCAACGTAATGAAATGCCGCTCAATACAGATATCGAGACCTTGCGCTATAACACGCCAGCCTGGTTTATTAAGCGATTACAACAAGCTTACCCTGAACAATGGCAAGATATAATTGAACAGAGCCACCAGCGCCCGCCCATGTGGTTGCGCAACAATCAGCAATTACACCGTCGAGAGGCGTATATAGCCACGTTAGCACAGCATAATATTGATGCCAGCGAAGGTCCAAGCCCAAATGCTATTTTGCTCGACAGCCCAAAAGATGTAAACGCCTTGCCAGGCTTTATGGATGGCGCAGCTTCAGTACAAGATGGTGCGGCGCAATGGGCGGCAACCTTGCTAGCACCACAAAATGGCGAGCTCATATTAGATGCTTGTGCTGCCCCCGGCGGTAAAACCTGTCACATAATTGAGCAAGCTCCCCAAGCAAACGTCATAGCGGTCGATTTTGACGAAAAACGTTTGGTGCGAGTACAACAAAACCTCGACAGATTGAATTTAAAAGCGCAAGTTATTCATGGTGATGCAGCTAATATTGATCTATGGTGGCAAGGTGAAAAGTTTGACCGCATCTTACTCGATGCACCATGCTCAGCAACCGGAGTGATTCGCCGTCATCCTGATATTAAATGGTTACGTAAGAATAAAGATATTGAAGAATTAGCCATATTACAGCAGCAAATATTTGATCATTGCTGGCAGTGGTTAAAACCGGGTGGCACATTACTTTATGCAACATGTTCTATTTTGCCCGAAGAAAATAGCCAGCAGGTGACACAATTTTTAGCGCGCACACCCGATGCGCAATTAGTGCCAATTAGTCAGCAATCAAATGCACAGGATATTGGCTGGCAGATCCTTCCTGGCCAAGACAATATGGATGGTTTCTACTACGCTCGCTTAGTTAAAGCACAGTAAGGATATTTGCAAGGTTATGAAAATTATTATCTTGGGCGCAGGGCAAGTTGGCGGCACATTGGCAGAAAACTTAGTCGGTGAGAATAACGACATAACCCTCGTTGACAATGACCGAGCTAGACTAAGAATACTTCAGGACAAGTTTGATTTACGCGTAGTGGTAGGCCATGGGGCGCATCCTAGCGTATTAAAAGAAGCCGGTGCAGAAGATGCCGATATGTTAATTGCGGTCACTAACAGCGATGAATGTAATATGGCAGCCTGTCAAATTGCTTATTCACTGTTTGGTACTCCCACTAAAATTGCCCGCATCCGCTCAGAACCTTATTTAGATCTGCGCGATAAACTATTTATTAACTCTGAAGTAAAATCCGGTGATACCAAACCCCGTGGCGGTTTTATCATTGATGAACTCATCGCACCAGAACAGTTAGTCACTGCTTACATACATCGTTTAGTCCAATACCCAGGCGCACTGCAAGTACTTGAATTTGCAGAAGGTAAGCTGAGTCTAGTGGCGGTACGAGCCTACTATGGCGGCCCCTTAGTCGGTAACGCGCTTGCTACCCTGCGTGAACATATGCCCAATATTGATACCCGGGTTGCAGCTATTTTCCGTCAAGGTAAAGCTATCATGCCCCGTGGTACCACCATTATTGAAGCCGATGATGAAGTGTTTTTTGTCGCTGACAGCCGCCATATTCGTGCAGTAATGAGTGAAATGCAAAAGCTGGATAACTCATATCGCAACATTATGATTGCTGGCGGTGGTAATATTGGTTTTGGTTTAGCTAAGCGGTTACAAAAAAATCATTCTGTTAAGTTGATTGAGCATCGCCAAGAGCGAGCTGAAATGTTGTCAGAAAAGCTTGAAAACACCACGGTTTTCTGTGGTGACGCATCGGATCAAGAGCTGCTAACTGAAGAACATATCGACCAAACAGATGTATTTATTGCGGTCACCAATGATGATGAAGCCAATATTATGTCAGCCCTGCTTGCTAAGCGATTAGGTGCGAAGAAAGTCATGGTGTTAATTCAGCGCGAAGCCTATGTCGATATAGTTCAAGAAGCTAATATCGACATTGCTATTTCTCCACAACAAGCGACTATTTCAGCATTACTGACACATATCCGCCAGGGCGATATTTGTAACGTTTATTCATTACGCCGTGGTGCAGCTGAAGCGATTGAAGCGATTGCTCACGGAGACTCCAGCACATCTAAAGTCGTGGGCAAAAAAATCAGTGATATCAAACTGCCACCAGGTACTACCATTGGCGCCATTGTGCGTAATGATGAAGTGCTGATGGGCCACGACAAAACCGTTATTGAACAAGGAGATCATGTGATTCTTTTCTTAGTAAATAAGAAATTTATTGGCGATGTTGAAAAACTGTTCCAACCGAGCGCGTTTTTCTTTTAATCCAACATGATAAATATCAAGCAATTGGTGTTTGTGATTGGCATATTTTTGTCAATCTTAACCGGATTCATGCTAATCCCCATGAGCTTTGCACTCATCTATGGTGAAGAAACCATAGGTGATTTCATGCTATCGGCTATATTTACCGGCAGTGTGGCTATTTTTTGTATTCAATCTGGTCGTCTACATGATATTCGGTTAAACATTCGCGATATGTTCGTTCTGACTTGCGCCACCTGGCTAGCGGTAAGCCTTTGTGCCGCACTACCTTTTGCGCTATACCACGGTATCACTTATACCGACGCCTTCTTTGAAACTATGTCAGGGATCACCACTACTGGCTCAACAGTATTGTCTGGCTTGGATAATATGGATCACAGCATTCTAATATGGCGCTCTTTATTACAATGGCTGGGCGGCATTGGCTTTATTGTCATGGCCGTCGCGGTATTACCTTTTTTAAACGTCGGTGGCATGCGTTTATTTAGAACTGAATCATCCGACTGGAGCGACAAAGCCACTCCCAGAACGCAATATATGGCCAAAAATCTTTTCTGGGTTTATGGCTGTTTAACCTTATTGTGTGCATTTTGCTATCACCAGGCAGGTATGAACTGGTTTGAAGCGATTAATCATGCCATGACCACCCTCTCTACCGGTGGTTATTCCACATCAGATAACTCAATGGCTCACTTCTCTAATGCGGCACATTGGGTGGGTATTGTCTTTATGTTGGCAGGAGGTCTGCCCCTATTGATGTTTGTCCAGTCAATACAGCAACGCAATATTTCAATATGGAATGATCAGCAAGTAAAGGGCTTCTTATTGTTTGTGGCTACAGTATCTTTCAGTATTGCGTTGTGGCTGTCATTGCACAAAAACTTAAGCTTTATCGATGCACTGCGTTTATCCAGTTTTAATGTTATTTCAGTGGTAACCACTACAGGTTATGGCTTAACCGACTATCAAGCATGGGGTGCGTTTGCCAGTACCGCATTTTTGTTTTTAATGTTGATCGGCAGCTGTTCGGGATCAACCTCAGGTGGCATTAAAATATTTCGTTTTCAAATTTCAATGGTCATTATGCGCCAGCAAATTAAACAGCAATTCCACCCTAAAGGCTTGTTTAAAGATACCTTCAATGGCCATAAAGTCAGTGAAGATATTGTTCGCTCATTAGTCACCTTCATTATGCTTTTTTTCATCGTTATTTTGGGATTATCGATGATTTTAGTGCTAACAGGCTTAGATATTATAACCAGCTTTACCGGTGCTATTACTGCGGTTGCCAATGTAGGTCCTGGCTTGGGCGCTATTATTGGTCCTGCAGGTAACTTCTCAAGCTTATCTGATGTGGCTAAGTGGGCGTTAGCTTTTGGTATGTTATTGGGGCGCCTTGAGATTCTCACTGTCGCGGTGCTTTGTCACCCACAATTTTGGCGTTATTAATATTATTGCAGCGTAAATCGCTAAGTAAATTGGCAGTAAGCGCCTAGCGCCCACAATAGCAGCCAGTTAATGCCCAATTTAGTTAATTTTTCAACGCTATTAAGTCATAGCTAACACATGCTCAGCGTAACGCTTAACATCCTCCCAATCGGTATAATCTATAATCGCTTTAGGATCCGTTGGGCCGTCAGTCATTTTCATAATTAAGCGGATCATTAAACTGTCGTACCAAGGCCAAGAAGGATAATCGACCTTACCTGCGATGATCTTGACATCCTGTGGCTGCCAAGGAGAAAGCAGTAAAAACTTTTGGAGGTACTTATTGTTTTCAGGCACACGCTTTTCTGGGTTTCGAGCAACAACGTTAACGCAAAAGAAACTGTTGGGCACTTTTGCCAATTCAGCCTGATAACGTTCGACAAACTCAAATACCGACTTATGGTATGAGCCATAAAGTACACAGGCACCTAATGCGATAGCATGGTATTGGGTCCAATCAATATTATGCTTAACTTCATTAATATTGAGCACATCACACTCTCCTCCTTTGGCCAATATTTGTTGAGCGATAGCACGGCTAATTTGTGCAGTATGGCCGCCTCGAGAATAATACAACACCAAAACTTTGGACATAGTGAACCTCTATTGATAAAGAAAGAATGAGTGTGGCAAAAAAAGACTTAAGATACCGATGAAGTGATCACAAATTAGAATTAGCTCATATTATTAGCACCGATAATTGAGATCTACACACAGCACGAGTATGATTCGGATATCACTCGTATCCAAGGATCCTCCCATGCAGCAAAATATCGATATTTCATCGATGCTAGAAAACGCAGAAACAGCTGCAAAATGGCTGAAAGCGATAGCAAACCCTTATCGCTTAATGATTTTGTGCTTGTTGTTGGATAAAGAGCTCAGCGTAACTGAGTTGAATGAGACCGTGCCACTCAGTCAGTCTGCTTTATCACAACACTTAGCCGTATTACGCGCAGAAGACTTAGTTAACACTCGTAAGAGTTCGCAAGTGGTGTTTTATACTTTAAAAAACGAGCAAGTGACTGAGGTGATTTCTATTTTACATCGCCGTTATTGCGCCTAAATAATTACCTCTGTTATCGACACTTCCACTTTATTATCGATATTGTACATATAGCTTAATGCAGCAAGCTTGTTGGATTAAGCTTGTTGCACCAACTGAGCCGCAAAATCATCTACTTTATTCCAATCAGTAAACTCAAACGTGGCAGATGTGTCCGTAGGGCCCTTGGTCATCCACATAATAAAGCGGATCATAAACTTATCGACAAAACCATACTTAGGGTAGTCGATCTTACCTGCGAACACAGAAGACAACTGTGGTTGCCATTGTGATAACAGTAAAAACTTTTGCATATAAGGATTAGTTGCAGGGGTGTTTTTTTCAGGTTTTCTTGCGACTACGTTGACCGTAAAAAAGCTATTAGCTTTGCTTTCAATTGCGGCCTTGTTACTGGCAATAAAATCATATAATGCGGGACGATGTTTACCATAGCGAATGCTAGCACCGATAATAATTTGCGAGGCACTTTCGATATCTACCTGAGAGACCTGGGCGACATCCTTTAACGTAACACCATGTCCAGATTGCTCAAGTTGTTGCTTGATACGTTGGCAAATGGCAAGCGTTTGACCATCCACAGTTGAGTAAACCAGTAAGCTTTGCATTAGTTTTTCCAAAATGTCGGTGTAAATAACACCAAAAGAGTAAATACTTCTAAACGACCAAATAGCATGGCAATAACCAACACCCACTTAGCGCCATCGGTAATACTAGCGTAGTTATTGGCAACATCGCCTAGCCCTGGTCCAAGGTTATTCAAACTAGCCGCTGTCGCACTGAATGCGGTAATAGCATCCATATCCATCGCCATTAAGATCACCATACAAATAACAAACACTAACGCATAAGCCGAGAAGAAGCCCCATACCGCATCAATGATACGGTCTGGCAATGCTGCGCCGCCAATACGGATAGAATACATAGCTTTAGGATGAACCAAACGCTTAAGCTCACGCGAGCCCTGCAATACCAACAGGATAAGTCGAATAACCTTCATCCCCCCGCCAGTTGAACCTGCACAACCGCCAATAAAGCTTGAAAATATCAGTAATACGGGTAAAAACAGCGGCCAGGAGTGAAAGCTTTCGGTGCCAAAGCCAGCGGTAGTTGATATCGAAACCACCTGGAAAAAAGCATAATCTAATGTCTGCTCAGCGGTGTCGTAAACCCCCGAGTAATATAAAGTGGTAAAACAAATGGCAGTTAGCACCACTTGAACGCCGATTAATACCTTAAACTCAGCATCCTTAAAGTAAATTTTAAAGTTAATTCCACGACGGGTGAAAGCTGCAAAATGCACGCTAAAGTTAACGGCGGCAATGAGTAAGAATACCGCACAGATAATATTAATCGCCGAACTATCGTAATAACCAATACTGGCATCTTTAGTGGAAAAACCACCAATGGCGATAGTGGAAAACGCATGACAAATAGCATCAAAAGCATTCATACCGGCAAAATAAAATGCCGTGGCGCAGGCGATAGTTAACATCAAATAAATGTACCATAACGCTTTGGCGGTTTCGGCAATTCTTGGGGTCATTTTACTGTCTTTAACTGGCCCGGGGATCTCGGCTTTAAATAGCTGCATGCCCCCAATACCCAGTAACGGCAAAATAGCCACGGCGAGCACGATGATACCCATGCCGCCCATCCACTGTAATAAATGGCGATAGAACAATACCGCCTTAGGTAAGTCATCTAGGCCGACAATAACAGTCGCCCCAGTGGTTGTCAGCGCGGAAAAGGATTCAAAAAAGCTGTCGGTCCAACTTAAATCAGGCACTTTGGAGAAAATAAACGGCAGTGCCCCAATGGATCCCAATACCGTCCAAAACAACACCACAATAAGAAAGCCTTCACGGGTACGTAAATCACTTTTATGTTTACGGTTGGGATACCAAAGTAAAAAACCTAAAAATAAACTGACAAAAAACGCCTGAACAAACGCAGTACCGCCACCATCTTTATAAAACACCGCCACCAAAGCAGGCGGAAGCATAGTGATAGAGAACAAGGCCATCAGCAAACCTGTGATTCTTATAATTGTTTTATATTGCATTAAAGGCTTCTGTTAGTTCGATGTTATAAAAATATGAAAAATTAACTTTGTAAGGCATTTTGGCATAAGTTCAGCCTAGCTCATACAGTAAACTTCACTTGAAGCGTCCCTTGGGTCATTGTGGCTAACTGAGTATTAAAATCAGCTAAGGCATCTTTTGCTAACTCGAATGTCATATCGACTTTGTCACTGAACGCTTTCGCTAAAATAACCCCGTCATATTGAGCCACTAAATATTCAACATCCGCTAACTGTGCATAGTTGCAGTTTAGGGTGATCGGGTAACGAATATTCTTAGTCCGTAAACTTAACTGACTAATGCCCAGCTTTATGCCTGAACTATAAGCACGCATTAAGCCGCCAACGCCAAGCTTTGTGCCACCAAAGTAACGTACAACTATTGCACCAACCTCACCCACATTGGCGCCTTGCAAGCTTGCTAACATAGGGCGTCCAGCGCTACCACCAGGTTCGCCATCGTCACTGGAACCAATATTAACCATCTCATTGGGCTCTCCGGCTATAAAGGCATAACAATAGTGACTCGCCCCTGGGTAATCGCGCTTCATGTTAGTAAGTGTTAACTTCATAACATCTTGGTCTGGGCAATGAAATAGAAAAGAGATAAAGCGACTATGCTTTATCTCCTCTTCAATCAACAAGTTGGAATCAGGTATTGAATAACTCTCAGTCAAGAGCCAACTCTCTTGTCATGTTTTCATTTCGATCACTGTGCACAATCACATTATCTTCAATGCGAATACCGCCAAAAGGTCGCATTACATCAACTGTTTGCCAATTAACTAACTGCTTAGCATGGTCACTTAAATCATTGAGCAAGGTGTCAATAATATAAATACCAGGTTCAATCGTTAGCACCTGGTTGGCCGCTAAAGTTCGAGTACAGCGTAAAAAAGGATGATTTTCGGGGGCTGGTATATGAGTGCCGCGCTCATCATGGGAGTATCCGCCCATATCATGTACCTGCAAGCCAAGCATATGACCTAATCCGTGGGGGAAAAATGCCCGCGTGACACCAGAATCAACCAGCGCAGTCACATCAGAATGAGCCAGTTCAAAGTCTATCAATAACTGCGCAATTCGCTCATGGGTCATAATATGCAAATCTGTATATTTCACCCCGGGTTTCATTGCATCGACAATGGCCAGTTGCTGCTGATTTAACGCCGTAATAAGTTCAGAAAAACGATTTTTCTCGAACGCATAAGTACGGGTAATATCAGCGGCATACCCATGGTAACTTGCACCAGCATCAATAAGAAACGATAAACGCTGCTTTGGCTTTACGTGGGCTAATGTCATGTAATGCAAAATAGCCGCATTTTGATTCAAGGCGATGATATTGCCGTATGGCATTTCGTTTTCACCTTGGCTGATTTCAGCTAAGTACTGTTGCTGGATCTCAAACTCACTGCCACCATTGAAAAATGCACTTTTGGCCGCTTTATGACCTTTAACTGCAATTTTGTTTGCTCGACGTAGACACTCAAGTTCATATTGCGTTTTATCAGCTCGGTGGTAATGCAAGTAATTCATTACCGCATCAGGGTTACGGGACTTAAACTCTAATACGTCAGCAACATCTAAATGCTCACCAATATAAGCCCAATTACTCAAATCTTTCGGTAAAAACTCAGCAATTTTATCAGCTTTGGTTAGTAGCTTAATGTCAAAATGTTCAGTCCAAAATGCCTCTGGCACATCGCTAACCTTATGCCAGAAATCCACTGGACGATAAAAGACCAATACTGGCTTATCAATCCCGTTGGCAATAACCCAACAGTTTGGATTATCAAGAATAGGCAGCCATGCTTTGAAATGAGGATTCACCTTGAATGGATAATTCATATCATCTAAAAACTGACGATGGGGTTGTCCTGAATGAATAACGACGCCTGCAAAATTCTCACGACGGGTGATCTCAGCGACCCGACGATTTAACTCGGCAATATGTGCATGATATAAGCTATCCAGCTGATCCATTTTTTGATTCCTATTCAGTAGTTGGCAAACACTCACAGTTTACCACAAAGGATAAAAATCACCTTAGTAGACAAAAATTAAACGGTCGTTTAAATTGGGTGTTGTAATTTCTGTCATTTAGTCGCACACTGTTGTGTAACTGGTCAAATGATGGCCTATACTGCTGTGAAACAAGCTTGATAACTACACGATTATAAAGATGTTGAAATCGCTTTAAGCAATAAGGAAGCAAGCAATGATCTACCAAAGCCCTACCATCCAGGTTGAGTTACTTGAAGACAATATTGCCAAGCTGTGCTTTAACGCACCGGGCTCGGTAAACAAATTTGACAGAGAGACTCTAGCCTCTTTAGATGCTGCACTAGATAGCATCAAACAAAAGACTGATATCAAAGCACTAATACTTACCTCAGCTAAAAGCACATTTATTGTGGGCGCTGATATCACAGAATTCTTAGAATTATTTAAGCAAGACGATGCCACACTGCTCGCTTGGGTTGAACAAGCTAATGCGGTATTCAATAAGCTTGAAGATTTACCTTTCCCTACCGTATCAGCGATTAACGGTTTTGCTTTAGGCGGTGGATGTGAAACGATTCTAGCAACCGACTTACGAGTTGCTGATACCAATGCACTTATCGGTTTACCTGAAACCAAATTAGGCTTAATTCCTGGCTTTGGTGGTACGGTTCGTCTACCTCGCGTAATCGGTGCTGACAATGCATTAGAATGGATCACATCAGGTAAAGAACAACGTCCTGACGATGCACTTAAAGTGGGTGCTATTGATGCGGTAGTCGCACCAGAAAACCTACACACAGCAGCTATTCAGATGTTACATGACGCATTAGCGGGTAACTTAGATTGGCAAGCTCGTCGTAAGCAAAAGCAATCACCGCTGCTACTAGGTAAGCTTGAGGCTATGATGTCGTTCACCACAGCCAAAGGCATGGTGTTCTCTATTGCCGGTAAACATTATCCAGCGCCAATGGCAGCTGTGAATGTTATCGAAAAAGCGGCGACTTTAGATCGCGCTGGTGCATTACAAGTTGAAGCTCAGGCTTTTATTAAGCTGGCTAAAACTGACGTTGCGACGGCATTAATTGGTATTTTCTTAAATGACCAATTAGTTAAAGGCAAAGCGAAAAAAGCAGGTAAATTAGCGAAAGATGTTAATCAAGCTGCGGTATTAGGTGCAGGCATTATGGGCGGTGGTATTGCTTACCAAAGCGCCAGTAAAGGCACGCCAATTGTCATGAAAGACATCGCTCAGCCAGCATTAGAGTTAGGCTTGAACGAAGCGGCTAAAATTCTAACAACACAAGTTGCACGCGGTCGCTCTACGCCAGAAAAAATGGCTAAAGTATTAAACAACATTACGCCGTCACTAGATTATGCCTCTATCAAAAATAGCGACATCGTTGTAGAAGCGGTTGTTGAACATCCAAAAGTGAAGGCCACTGTACTGGCTGAAGTTGAAGGCTATGTATCTGAAGATGCGATTATTGCTTCAAACACCTCAACTATCTCTATCAACTTGCTAGCTAAAAGCCTGAAGAAACCTGAACGTTTCTGCGGTATGCACTTCTTTAACCCTGTGCACAAAATGCCACTTGTTGAAATTATTCGTGGTGAGCACAGCTCAGAAGAAACCATTGCAACAGTTGTCGCTTACGCCAGCAAAATGGGCAAAACCCCAATCGTTGTAAATGATTGCCCAGGCTTCTTCGTTAACCGCGTATTGTTCCCATACTTTGCAGGTTTTAGCGGTCTACTTGCTGATGGTGCTGACTTTGCCGCTGTCGATAAAGTCATGGAAAAACAGTTCGGTTGGCCAATGGGTCCAGCTTACTTACTTGACGTAGTCGGTTTAGATACCGGTCATCACGCACAAGCAGTAATGGCTGAAGGCTTCCCTGACCGTATGGGTAAAAACGGCAAAGACGCTATCGACATTATGTTTGAAAACAAACGTCTAGGTCAGAAAAACACTAAAGGCTTCTATGCTTATTCTGTAGACCGTCGTGGTAAGCCGAAAAAAGACGTTGACCAAACTAGCTATGAATTATTAAGCGCTGAGTTCGGTACAGTAAAGGCATTCGAGTCAGATGAAATCATAGCTCGCTGTATGATCCCGATGATCATCGAAACGGTTCGCTGTTTAGAAGAAGGCATTATTGCATCACCTGCTGAAGGCGATATGGGTCTAGTATACGGTATTGGTTTCCCACCATTCCGTGGCGGTGTATTCCGTTACTTAGACACCATGGGCGTAGCAAACTTTGTTGCCCTAGCAGACAAATACGCACATCTTGGTGGCTTATATCAAGTTACCGATGCAATGCGCGCACTTGCAGCCAACAACGGTAGTTACTACCAAGCCTAATAAGTGGGAAAGGAATTAAATCATGAAACAAGCTGTTATCGTAGACTGCATTCGTACCCCAATGGGCCGTTCTAAGGCTGGGGTATTTAGAAATGTACGTGCAGAAACTCTTTCTGCAGAACTAATGAAAGCATTAATGCTTCGTAACCCACAACTTGATCCAAATACCATTGAAGATGTTATTTGGGGTTGTGTGCAACAAACACTAGAACAAGGTTTTAACATTGCCCGTAACGCATCATTATTAGCTGGTATTCCTAAAACAGCTGGTGCGGTTACCGTAAACCGTTTATGTGGTTCATCAATGGATGCACTTCATCAAGCGGCTCGCGCCATTATGACTGGCCAAGGAGATACCTTCATTATTGGTGGTGTTGAGCACATGGGTCATGTACCAATGAACCACGGTGTTGATTTTCACCCAGGCCTAGCTAACCGCGTAGCTAAAGCCTCTGGCATGATGGGCTTAACCGCTGAAATGTTAGGTAAGTTACATGGCATTACCCGTGAACAACAAGATGCTTTTGCTGTACGCTCTCATCAGCGTGCACATGCTGCAACGATTGAAGGTCGCTTTGCCAAAGAAATTTGGGGCATTGAAGGCCACGATGTAAACGGCGCATTAATCAAGGTTATGACCGACGAAGTTATCCGTCCGGAAACGACCCTTGAGTCACTTGCAGGTTTACGTCCAGCATTTGACCCAGTTAACGGCACAGTGACAGCAGGTACATCATCAGCACTATCGGATGGTGCATCTGCGATGTTAGTAATGGAAGAATCTAAGGCTCGCGCATTAGGTTTACCTATTCGTGCTCGCATTCGCTCAATGGCGGTTGCAGGTTGTGATGCTGCAATTATGGGTTATGGTCCAGTGCCTGCTACTCAAAAAGCATTAGCCCGTGCTGGTCTTTCAGTTGCTGATTTAGATGTGATTGAACTTAACGAAGCGTTTGCAGCCCAGTCTTTACCTTGTGTTAAAGATCTTGGTTTACAAGATGTAGTTGATGACAAGATTAACCTTAACGGCGGCGCTATCGCCCTTGGTCATCCACTAGGTTGTTCAGGTGCACGTATTTCTACCACCCTGATTAACTTGATGGAAGATAAAGATGCAACATTAGGTTTAGCCACTATGTGTATCGGATTAGGTCAAGGTATCGCGACTGTTTTCGAACGCGTTTAAGCTATCTTTAAAGTTAATCTGAGTTTATCAATCTAACGGGTTCACCCTATCGATTGTAAATTAACTCAAAAAACCGAATTATTGAAAAATAATTCGGTTTTTTATTTTTCATCAACTGGCTAATGTTCCACGTGAAACATGTTTGAGGAAAATTTAAAAACAAATTAAAACGTTAATTCATAGCTAAATCACATTAGTTACACCTAAACTTGGCAATCAAGATGTGGCGGAGTAAAATTATGGATATTAAAAAAGCTAAGTTGAAGTGGCAATGTCAGAAGAATTAACCTCCCTAGAAGTATTTGCACAAGCACAACACCAACTGGATGCGTTAGGTTTACGTTGTCCAGAACCGGTAATGATGATCCGTAAAGCTGTGCGCAAAATGGCAGACGGTGAAACCATATTAATTATTGCCGATGACCCAGCAACAACCAGAGACATTCCAAGTTTTTGTGAGTTTATGGATCACACCCTAATTGCCAGCGAAACATCAAAAACGCCCTATCAATATCTGCTAAAAAAAGGAATATAAACATGGAAGCTAAATTAGCAGCAATAGCTTATAAAACAGCTAAACGTGGTAAAATGAACCAAGTGTTTTGCGCCAACGTCACCCTAGAACGCGGTGTTGAAAATGATGTTTTTGGCCGCCCAGGTAAACGTCAAGTAACAGTACTGTCGAAGCAGCAATGGCAAATAGCCTGTAATCAAATAAATGCGGATTTAGACTGGCTGACACGTAGAGCTAATTTGCTAATAACAGGATATGAGTTTAGCGCTACCGATGTTGGAAAAACGCTCCATATTGGCGCTGAATTGCAGTTGTTAATCACAGGTGAAACAGATCCCTGTAAAAAAATGGAAGCCGCTTTTGCTGGATTAGAACAAGCATTAACACCAGACTGGCGAGGCGGTGTAACCTGTAAAGTCATACAAGCAGGACTGATACAACCAGATGATCCAGTAACGATGCGCTAAACATGACAACCAAATCACTTTATCGCTACTCTATAGATAAATGAATCTTGCCATATTAAAGGTTTATTTATCGAACATAACAATGCTAAAAAAACCTCCAATCTAAGATCCGGTATATATCCATAAAGTTACCCATCATCAGCTTTATGCATGTCAACTTATCACACCATTTTTACAACCAAGTTACTTTTCTGTCATTATTTGAAACAGATTTTTTGTGTCGTTTTATAGCCATTTGTGCGATAAAGGTTACCAAGCCAGATTTGATGCTAACAAGCCTGACACAAACCACTTTAGATACTGTTGGTTGGCATTAATACTCTTATAATGATAAATAAATGGATCTTGCATGTTCACACAAAAACTTACCCCTATTTATACCGCGATAGCATTATCACTTGGTATTAGCTCAACTAGTTTTGCCACAGAAGATGAAGCAGCGAAATGGCAAGTCAACGCCCCAGAAAATGCCCCATTACAAAAAGTCGACATTAATGTCACTGATGGCACATGGATGAACGTCAATGTATCACCTGACGGCAAAACGATTGTATTTGACCTACTAGGCGATATCTATCAAATGCCTATATCTGGTGGCGAAGCAACCCAACTTGCTAGTGGCATTGCATGGCAAATGCAGCCAGTTTATAGCCCTGATGGAAAATATATTGCGTTCACATCAGATGAAGATGGCGGCGACAACATATGGATAATGAATGCCGATGGCACCAATCCACATCCAGTAACCAGCGAAACATTCCGCCTATTAAACAGCCCAGCCTGGAGTCCTGACTCACAGTATCTAGTTGCTCGTAAACACTTTACCGCAAGTCGAAGCTTAGGTGCTGGCGAAGTGTGGATGTATCATGTTGCTGGAGGTGAAGGCGTTAAGCTGACAGAACGTCCAAATGATCAAAAAGATTTAGGCGAGCCTGCTTACTCACCTGACGGCCGCTATATCTATTTCAGCCAAGATGCGACCCCGGGTAAAACCTTTCATTACTCAAAGGATTCTGTAAAAGGAATTTATAAAATTAAACGCTATGACACCCAAACCGGTGACATTGAAGTATTAATTGAAGGTACCGGCGGTGCTATTCGTCCAACACCAAGCTCTGATGGTAAATCTTTAGCATACATAAAACGCGATGGTTTCCAGTCGACCTTATATTCTCTGGACTTAAAGTCTGGTGAAGAAACAAAGCTGTATGACAAGCTAGATCGTGACATGCAAGAAACCTGGGCTATTCACGGCGTTTACCCAACAATGTCTTGGACCAATGACAATAAAGACATTGTGTTCTGGGCTAACGGTAAAATCAACAAGCTAAACGTGGCTAAAAAAACGCTTAGTGATATTCCCTTTTCTATTAAAACCCAGTTAGACGTACAACCGTCAGTTAGATTTACTCAGAACCTTGATCAAGATAATTTTGATGTAAAAATGCTGCGCATGGCACAGGTCTCACCTGATGGTGAACAAGTAGTCTTTGAAGCATTAGGCAAGTTATGGATCCGCGATATAAAAGATGGAAAACAGAAACGCTTAACTCGTTTAGATAATGATGTTAACGAGCTATTCCCTCAATGGTCACGTGATGGTAAAAACATTGTATTTACCACTTGGAATGACCAAGCCCAAGGTACCGTTAGCATAGTCAGTTCGCGTGGTGGAAAAGCCAAAGTGTTAACTAATGAACCTGGTAAATATGTTGAGCCAACATTCTCTCCTAATGGAGAATATGTGGTTTATCGTAAAGCTAAGGGCGGCTATATGACAGCTCGCACTTGGTCTCAAGAACCTGGTTTATATAAAGTTGATACTAAAGGTAAGAAGAACACCAAGCTATCTGCCAGTGGTTATCAACCACAATTTGGTGCAGATAACGACCGTGTGTACTTTATGGATTACGGCAGCTCGCCGCAACTTTCATCAATTGGCATGAACGGTTTCGAAAAACGTACTCATTACACTAGCGAACATGCGACAGAGTTTCGTATAGCCCCTAATGGCGAGCATCTTGCGTTTGCAGAACGTTTCCGTGTTTATGTCACGCCATTTGCTAAGCATGGTGAAACGATTAACATTGGCCCTAAAGCTAACAATCTACCCGTTACTCAACTCAGTGCCCGTGCCGGCGAAAGCATTAGTTGGAACAATGACAGCAACGAGCTTTATTGGACCCTTGGCCCAGACTTATATCAAGCCAAAGTTGATACTCAGTATGAAAAGTCTGACGCCAAAATTGAGCCCCAAATAACCTCTATTGGCTTTAAACAGGATGCAGATGTTCCACGTGGAACAATCGCTTTTGTTGGCGGTAAAGTCATCACCCTTGAAAATGATCAAGTGATTGAAAATGGTGTGGTGATAGTTAAAGACAATAAAATTGTTGCTGTTGGCGATGCATCGACATCCATTCCATCTGGCGCACAAGTTATCGATATTGCCGGTAAGTCTATTATGCCAGGCCTGTTTGACGCCCATGCACATGGTGGCCAAGCAGATGATGAGATCATTCCACAACAAAACTGGGCACTCTATTCAGGCTTATCATTAGGAGTCACCTCTATCCATGATCCTTCAAATGATACCACTGAGATTTTTGCTGCTGCAGAGCAACAAAAAGCCGGTAACATTGTTGGCCCACGTATATTTTCAACCGGTACGATTCTATATGGCGCTAACGGCCCTGGTTATACCTCACACATTGATTCGTTAGATGATGCTAAATTCCATTTAGAACGCCTTAAAAAAGTCGGTGCTTTTAGCGTAAAAAGCTATAACCAACCAAGACGTAACCAACGTCAGCAAGTAATAGCGGCAGCGCGTGAATTAGAAATGATGGTAGTCCCTGAAGGTGGATCGCTACTTCAACATAACCTCACTATGATTGCTGATGGCCACACAACGGTTGAACACTCATTACCAGTTGCTGCCATTTATAGCGACATCAAACAGTTTTGGAGCCAAACTAAAGTAGCTTACACCCCAACCTTGGTAGTAGCTTACGGTGGTATTTCTGGTGAACATTACTGGTATGATAAAACCGACGTTTGGGCCCATCCACGCTTAAGTATGTATGTTCCGCATGATATTTTAGATGCGCGCTCAATGCGTAGAACCACTGCACCGGATGCACATTACAATCATTTTAATGTCGCACGCGTTGCCAACGAACTAAATGAAATTGGTGTTAAGCCAAACATTGGTGCACATGGACAACGTGAAGGTCTGGCTGCTCATTGGGAAATGTGGATGTTTGCCCAAGGCGGCATGAGTAATATGGATGTATTGAAAACAGCCACCATTAACCCAGCAACCACTTTTGGTATGGATCATCAGCTTGGTACAATCAAGCCAGGTAAACTAGCCGATTTGATTGTTATTGACGGTGACCCACTGACTGACATTCGCAGCACTGATAAAGTAACTTACACTATGGTTAACGGTAAGTTATTTAATTCGGAAACAATGAATGAGTTGAATGGCGATAAGATACAACGTAAGCCGTTTTTCTTTGAAACAAAATAGTGTAGATATAATTCACAGCATTATGTTGTAACAATAAAGGGTGTTCCACGTGGAACACCCTTTTTTATTAAGCGATACTCAAATCGCTCTACATTATTGACGCTTAGACGCGGCACAAAAGCAATCTGTGGTGTGGTCGCCGACCATGCCAACGGCTTGCATAAAAGCATAACAAATTGTTGGGCCAACAAAATTAAAGCCCATCTTCTTCAGCGCCTTTGACATAGCTTCAGATGCTGGCGTTTGCACAGGCACATCTTTAAGCCTTGCAGGATAATTTACCTGTGGCTTACCGTTTACAAAGCCCCATAAGAATTCAGAGAAATCATTGCCCTGCTCAACAAAAGCTAAATACGCTTTGGCATTGCGAATAATGGAATTAACCTTTAATCGATTACGCACTATACCAGGATTAAGTAACAGCTCCTCGACTTTGTCTTGATCAAAGCTGGCGATAATACTCGGTTCAAAATGAGCAAAGCAGGCTTCATAGTTAGCCTGCTTTTTAAGAATGGTTATCCAGGATAATCCCGCTTGCTGACCGTCTAAACACAGTTTAGCAAAAAGCTCTATCGGGTCATAAACAGGCCGCCCCCATACCTCATCATGATATTGTTGATACATAGGGTCTTCACTTACCCAGCCACATCGGTTAACTTGCATGTTATGGTGTCCATTAACAATTTCAGTAATACGTTAAAAAATAACCTACATCTACCTTGTTCTACAAGGTATAATCAATTCCATTTTCTATTAATAGCCTGACAGTAGTAGACATGACGACGAAACATGACGTAAAGACATTCCAGGGTTTCATCCTAACCCTACAAGAATACTGGGCGCAGCAAGGTTGCGCAATTGTTCAACCGCTAGATATGGAAGTGGGCGCTGGAACTTTCCACCCACAAACATTCTTACGCTCGTTAGGGCCAGAGCCAATGAGCAGCGCTTATGTGCAGCCATCACGCCGCCCAACTGACGGACGCTACGGTGACAACCCTAACCGCTTGCAACATTATTACCAGTTCCAAGTGGTATTGAAACCTTCTCCAGATAATATTCAAGAGTTGTACCTTGGCTCACTTGAGGCTTTAGGTATTGATACTCAAGTCCATGACATTCGTTTTGTGGAAGATAACTGGGAATCACCGACTTTAGGTGCTTGGGGTTTAGGCTGGGAAGTCTGGCTAAACGGTATGGAAGTGACTCAGTTTACCTACTTCCAGCAAGTTGGCGGTATAGAGTGTAGTCCTGTTACGGGTGAAATCACTTACGGCTTAGAACGCTTAGCTATGTATATCCAAGAAGTCGACAGTGTCTATGACCTAGTGTGGACCGACGGACCGATGGGACGAGTCACATACGGCGACATTTTCCACCAAAATGAAGTTGAACAGTCCACTTATAACTTTGAACACGCTAATGTTGAAGTGCTATTTAGACAGTTTGATGACTGTGAAAAAGCCTGCCAACTATTATTAGGCTTAGAAAAACCATTACCTCTGCCTGCATACGAACAAGTGATGAAAGCATCGCATGCTTTTAACTTACTTGATGCACGCCATGCTATTTCAGTGACCGAGCGCCAGCGTTATATTTTACGCGTTCGTACCATGGCTAAAGGTGTAGCAGAATCTTATTATAAAGCACGTGAAGCCTTAGGCTTCCCTATGTGTAAGTAGAGGTTATTAGATGAAATTTGAAAACTTACTCATTGAAATTGGTACTGAAGAGTTACCGCCAAAAGCACTACGCACACTTGCGGAATCATTTTTAGCTAACTTTGAAGCTGAACTCACTAAAGCAGACTTGCCTTTTACCGCATCTACTTGGTATGCAGCACCTCGCCGATTAGCCATTAGCATTACTCAGTTAGCGTTAGCGCAAGCGGATAAAGTTGTTGAAAAACGTGGCCCTGCTGTTAGCTCAGCATTTGATGCTGACGGTAATCCAACCAAAGCAGCCCAAGGCTGGGCTCGTGGTAACGGTATTACGGTAGAGCAAGCTGAACGTTTAGTGACAGACAAAGGTGAATGGTTAGTTCATCAAGCCAAAATAGTGGGTGTAGCCACAAGCAGCCTTATTGCTGACATGACTCAACAAGCATTAGATAAGCTGCCTATTCCAAAGCCTATGCGTTGGGGTAATAACAAAACTCAGTTTATTCGCCCTGTTCATACTGTCACCATGTTATTAGGTGCGGAATCTATTTCGGGTGAAGTGTTAGGCATTCAATCTGCACGAACTATTCGTGGCCATCGCTTTATGGGTCAAGCCACATTTGAGCTAGACCATGCAGACAACTACATCACTATGCTAAAAGAACAAGGCAAAGTGATTGCAGATTATCATGCTCGTAAAACCCTGATTAAAGCCGATGCAGAGAAAGCTGCTGCGGTTATTGGTGGTATAGCAGAACTTGAAGATGACTTACTTGAAGAAGTCACCTCATTAGTTGAATGGCCAGTGGTATTAACCGCCAGCTTTGAAGAAAAGTTCTTAAACGTGCCAGCTGAAGCTTTGGTTTACACAATGAAAGGCGATCAGAAGTATTTTCCTGTGTTTGATAACGCAGGCAAGTTACTGCCTAACTTCATCTTTGTCACCAACATTGAATCGAAAGATCCGCAGCAAATTATTTCAGGTAATGAAAAAGTGGTTCGTCCACGTCTTGCTGATGCTGAGTTTTTCTTCAACACAGATAAAAAGCACACCCTAGAGTCTCGTTTAGCCAGCCTAGAAACCGTGGTATTCCAAAAGCAATTAGGCACGTTAAAGCAACGCGTTGAACGTATTTCTGCAATGGCAGGTTTTATCGCTGCACAATTAAATGCCAGCGAAGCTGATGCTAGTCGTGCAGGCTTACTATCAAAAGCAGACTTGATGACCAATATGGTGATGGAGTTTACCGATACCCAAGGCACTATGGGTATGCATTACGCCCGCCTAGATGGTGAGTCAGAAGCAGTTGCTGTTGCTATTGAACAACAATATAAGCCTAAGTTTTCAGGTGATACAGTGCCAACAGATGCGGTATCTTGTGCGGTTGCCTTAGCTGAAAAATTTGACACCCTTGTGGGTATTTTCGGTATTGGCCAAGCCCCTAAGGGAGCAGCAGATCCATTTGCTCTTCGCCGTGCCGCTATTGGTATTTTACGTATTATTGTAGAAAACAATCTACCGTTAGACTTAGTGGAATTAATCGCTCAAGCGCAAACACTTCACGGTGATAGTCTTAGCAATAAAACAACCGCTGATGATGTTCTTGAATTCTTTATGGCCCGCTTCCGTAGCTGGTATCAAGATAAAGGCATTCAAGTTGATGTGATTCTTGCAGTGTTAGCACGCCGCCCAACGCGCCCTGCTGATTTTGATAGTCGTGTTAAAGCGGTATCACACTTCCGCAGTTTAGAGGCATCCACAGCCCTTGCTGCAGCTAATAAGCGAGTGTCTAATATCTTGGCCAAGGTTGAAGGCACACTGCCTGAAACCATTAACCAGAGTTTATTAGTTGAACCGGCAGAAAAAGCTTTAGCGGATAAGTTAATCCAACTGCAACCAGAATTAGCACCGCTATTTGCTAATGCTGATTATCAGCAGGCATTAACCTTGCTAGCCGATTTACGTGAAAGTGTAGACACCTTCTTTGAAGATGTCATGGTGATGGCTGATGATGAAGCACTTAAGAATAACCGCTTAGCGTTACTTAATAGCTTACGTGAGCAATTCTTACATGTTGCAGACATTTCTGTACTGCAATAACGATTAGTTTAAATGTCATTACACAAAAAAGCGCCCTAGGCGCTTTTTTTATGTGTATTCAAATCAGAGTGATTTAAAACTGTAATAATTTTTGATGTAGTTCATCAAAAGACTCGCGGGAAATGTCGACTTGAGCCAATAACTTAATCAGTACTTCTTCTGATATTTTATTCGCTTGTACTAACATAGAACATTCGCTTATCACATTCGCTCGCCAAACCGCTTTTGCTGCACCTGACTTAGGCGGTACATTAGCATTAGCAAGTAAGGATAAATTTTCAGCAAAGGTATTTGGCAATTGCCAATATTTAGCTAATAAAGCACTTAGCGTCAGTGATTTTGAGGTCATGAGCTGACTAAACAATAATGAATTGGGCTGTTCGCCGGGTTCTGCTTGATGAAAAGCATCAATCAACATTTTGAATATAGCAATCTTACCCACATCATGTAATAGGCCTAATAAAAAAGCGCTATCACGCTCACCTTCAACAAGCTCGCTAGATAAAAAAGCCACCTGCATTGAATGACGCCATATTTCAGCGCCAAAACGACGGAAATAAATTGGCTTAATATCTATCATTTCGCGGGCCAAACAAGCCGTTACAAACTGCCTTAATTGTTCACGGCCCAATTGCACTAAAGCTTGTTGTAAATTAGTCACCTCTCTATCAGAACGTTTGAAAGTTGTCGAGTTACATAACTTTAAGACTTCAACACTTAACAAAGGATCCTGTTCTATTAATTGCAAAACGTCTTTAATATCGACGTCTTGATTAGCCAGCTTATTATCTAATTCAACTATTTTACTGGGAAGTTTTAACACATTTTCAGCTATGTCTTTGGGAGAGCTTAACGCAATCTCAATTTTGCCCATCACTTGGCGCTCAAGATTATTGGCTATACCCGTACCTTGCTGTTGCACAGGAAAAAGTAAACTATAAAATAAAGCCGAAACATCAATTGATGACAACTGCTCAGCTTTATTAATCTGCGACTCTACCTGTGTTGCAGTGGCTCGTTCAGCGGCTTTAGCGCGTGATGCTGCTTTAACTTTTTCAGTATTGGACACACCGGTAAACTTAGCTTGTTCTTGATTATCACGAATATTAAACAACTTCTTAAAAAATGTTCTGACCACGGCATTGATCCAAAATGATAATGAATAAAAGGCTCTGACTTAACCATAGCACTCTGCAATAAAAGTCGCAGCTAGATGGCGCTGTTTTATAATTTAGCTCAACAATAAAATCTAGATGAGTTATATTTAATTTACTGATTTCAACAAGCTCACCATAGAACTTTATGTGATACTCATCAACACAAGTCTGTCTTTGGCCTGTTCAATCACCAATCACCCTCAATGGTTAATCGTTATAAGGCGATATACTCGAATAATGAAGTTTACCATAATTAATCTGGGTGCATTCTACCTAAACTATTTGATTTAAGTACAAGTCATATCAAGCCGACACAGAAATATTATGTACGACCATAGCCGCTATATAGCAGGGTTTTAACTGTAATGCTTGCCAGTATAATAAAATCGCAAAGTTAGTGGGTGTTCACTTACTAACAAAAATGGAACCATTAGGTTCCATTTCTTATAACACGTTAATAATTACCCACAACCACGATTAAGCTATTCTACGCTTACCTATTAAAGCCAGTAATAACAGCGATATCCAACCTAAGCTGCCGCCACTGCTGCCACCGGATGGCTCAGTTATTGGTACAGGTAATGGCACAACAGCCGCCTTGACCGTAATAGTGACGCTTGTTGAGGCGCTAGCTTGCAAACTATCCGTTGCTGTCACACTAAACACTAAGCTTGTATCATACGTTGGTGAAACAAATTGCGCAGAGGCTGTATTCGCATTAGTTAGGCTCACTGCAGTACCACCTGTTTGTTGCCATAGGTAACTAATAGCATCATTTTCAGGATCGGAAGCCACTGCGGTTAATGTTACGGTTTCCCCTGCATTTACATCACGGCTGTCACCCACATTAACAATTGGCGCACTATTAAGTCTGTCATTATCAACGAGTGTTACGGTCAGAGTGTCATAACCAAGTAAACTTGATGCTACGCTTGTCAGCTTCACAAGAAACAGTTCATTACCTTCAACGAGAGTATCTTCCTTGGGGGTAATAATAATTTCCTTAGCTTCTGAGTCGCCATCTAACCAGACGAGTTCACCACTTAGGTTACCTTGAAGATCCTCTGTTAACGATGCGGTGCCTTCTATAAACTCATAGTTAACACGCACCTCACCTACACTACCACCAACGCGTAATACCGATACACTTAGTGGATCTGCTCCTTCATTAATAGTGCTTAGTTCGCGCTCAAAACCAAGGGTGCCTGGCTGAGGTACATCTTCGCCAATAGATAACTCATGGTAGCTTGGGCTGGTAATGCCTAAACCGCCCTGGGGATCAAACAAACGGACAAATGCCTTAAGCTCACGGTTTTGACCACTGTCAAAGGTGGTGATAACAATTTGCTTGTGCGTAAGGTCATTGGCCTCCCAACTTAACCGCCCTGTTTGAGCCTCAAAATCACGCCCTTGCTTTGCACTTGCCTCTAGGGTTTCATAACCCACATCAACAACACCTTCGCCTTGCGGACGTTGCACATTAACAGTAATCACATCTCCCGCTAGTGCAGATGATGTTGTTGAACTAAAGCTCGCATTACCCTGAATCTGGCTTTGCGTCTTATCTCGCAGAATATACAAACCACTATTGATATCGCTAGCAATCACTAAACCAGATGGCAAGTAAGGGTAAACGCCCCAAACGCCGTTAAACGCATTACTGTCTGACGCTGGAAAGGTATCAAAGTAACCTACCTCTTTAGGGTCATCTGGCTGACTAATGTCTAAAATAGTCACGCCACGTTGATAATTGGACATGTAATATCGATTTCCACGAACATAGCCATTATGATCTATCGCCTTAGTCGGTCCAGACCATACTTTAACTAAACTAGGAGCATCTAGATTATCAACATTAAAAACCCGTAATGTAGTATTAAGTCCGGCTCTTTGTTCATCTAATTCATCGTGGACAAACACATAACGTTTATCCTCGCTCCACCAGCCTGAATGAACATATTCAGCTTTAGCATAGCTAACTTCTGACAATGACTTACTCTGTGAGGGGTTGGTAATATTCCAAAGGCGCATGCTGTTTTCATTAAAATCTAATAAAACCGTGCATATGGCCGTTTGACAGCTGGCTTGTGCTCTAGCATCGTCAACTACCATAGAACTGGCATCATGAGTGTAATCATCACGCGTGGCACCGCTATGACTAAAACTAGCACTTAAGCGACCAGGGTTTGTTAGGGAATAACTCTTAAAGGCACCACCAGCACTACTTTGACCTACAATATGAAGGTTGGGTGTTAAACCACTTAACGCGGTATTGGTAGTATAATCAAGATTACTGATATACACATTGTGCGCCGCTCCTTCAGCTGAATCAGTTGCTAGTCGAGTGATAGAGGTCGGCAACTGGCTTAAATCAATAATTTGAATCTTATCTGAGCCTTCTGATGTCACGTAGGCATTGGCTTTCCAGCGAGAAGTTAAGGTGTCAAACCATTGATAAACTTTAATATCGCGCCAACTGGTATTGCTACCAGAAACAGTACCAATTTCAACCGGATTAGCAGGATCGGCCAGACTCACTACGGCGGTACCATTGGTTAATCCAATAATGGCATATTCTGTACCGGTATTAAGATCTACATGGCCCCAAATATCATTGGCAGCCGAAGGTTTGGAAGAAAAGCTACCAAGGGAAACATGGGATACTAAATCGATGGCATCACAGTTAAAGCCACCCGCCTTACCACCTGTACACTCCTGACTTGAATGGTCTTGCTGTAACGCTTGATGCTCTTTTAACATCTCATCAAGCTGACTGCCATACTGTCCTATACCATCACTTATTACCCTAAAACCACGATCGTGTAAGCTAGATGCAAACTCTAATGGTACACCTGCCAAAACAGTATTATTAAGCTGTGGCGCCTGGGAAAGATAATGATCAAAACGATTAAATCCCCCCATAACAGGCACGATTTCACTGGTCAGCAAGAAGAGTTCATCGATATCTTGAATTTGATAATAACCATCAGCAACCAATACACGATCGCCCTTATTAGCGTGAGTCACTGCATAAGCAATTGTTTTACAGGGGCGCAATGCGTTATCACATAAGCCCTTATCTTGACCCGTCTCACTGACAAATCTTGCTTTATCATGCTCTGAATGCGCCAGTGCGGAAGTATTAACAAAACAACTAAGAGACAATAAACCTACAAGTTTAAGGCCACTCTTACATAAATAAGGGAACGTCATAATGAACTCCGTTTTTGTTCCAGTGGTTAAAATCAAGGAGAAATCAGTGCTTTTTGAGGGTTTATTTTGTAGGATACAGAAAAGCAACACATAAACAACAATAAGATAACATGCCATCATTTATTTATATTACTTCCCTTAGCACCCATTTTAGACGGTTAAAAAAATCCTTAGCGTTAAGCCCTGCACATCTATGGATATGGCCTTTAATATGCTTACTTGTCGCTTGTAGTGACGGTTCTGAAGCGCAATCAGCACAAAACAAGTCATTAAGAGTTATATTGATGTGGCATGACAAAACAGTAACGTGCAACGAGCCTCTATTAGCACAGTGGCATTTAGCACAACTCCAATTTTACTTAAGTAACTTTACCCTTAACGGTCACCCCATCACGCTCAAGACAGATGCCGATTTGGAGACATTAAGCCATCAACAGAAACACTTATTGTTATTAGGGGGAGATTGCCAAGGTAAGGAAAATTGGACAATTGATTTTGAAAAACCATTGACACCGGGCTTAATGGGTTTTGAATTGGGTGTGCCATTTAAGCTTAATCACAGTAATCCACTTAAAGCGCAACCGCCACTTAATCAAAGTGATATGTTTTGGACATGGCAACAAGGGCATAAATTTTTACGATTGGATTTGAATAAAACTAACCAGCCAAACTCAGCAGTTACCACTAATCAGACAACGGCAAACATACCTTTAGCTAGTCTGCAAACCGGCTGGCAATTTCATTTAGGCTCTATAGGTTGCCAATCAGCAAGTGTAATGCGTGCACCTTTAAAGGCTTGCCGCTACCCCAATAGAGCCAAAGTCGAATTAGCTTATCAAGGGGAGCAAAAGCTAATATTAGACTTAGCTCCTCTACTAACGACTGTACTTAATGATGACAAACTCTCGCAACAGGCTTGTATGTCTGATCCACAAAGCCTAAGTTGCCAGCCTCTGTTTAACGCTTTAGGGATAAACATTGCGAGTGAAGCAGCTTTAACACTCAAACCTCTGGATCGCGAGATATCTGATACCCCTAAAATGTGGCGATTTAATTAATGCAGATTAACCGACCCAGTAAACCTCAATGGCTGGCCACCATGGCACTTGCGCTGTTAATGCTGCTCGCATTGGGCTGTGGGCAAGAAAGTCACCAACAAAATGATAATCAGGCAGAATCTGCTAGCAAAGTCAGCCAATATGAATGGCCAATACCAGAAGGGTTCCCAAAGCCTGAAGTGCCTGCCGACAACCCAATGACACAGGCCAAGGTCACGTTAGGCCGTTATTTATTTTATGACACTCGCCTGTCTGCCAATCAAACGCAAAGCTGCGCCAGTTGCCATGTACAATCCAAAGCCTTTACCGAAACACTCAAGGTTTCCATAGGCAGTACAGGGCAAGCGCACACTCGTAATGCGCCAGCCTTAGTCAATATTGCCTACAACAAAACCCTCACCTGGGCCCACGACGGTCTAACTCATATAGAGGATCAGGTTTTACTGCCCCTGTTTAGTGAGCAGCCAGTAGAAATGGGGCTCGCGGGTAAAGAAGCATTAATACTCGCACGATTTACCCAAGCGCCCTACCCAGCACTATTTGAGCAAGCTTTCGGCCAACAAGCTAACGGTGTTGACTTTATACAGATAACTCAAGCTTTAGCGAGTTTTGTAAGAAGCTTAGTATCCTTAAACTCACCCTTTGATGCTTACGCCTACAATGAGCAAGACGATGCCCTGAATGAAGCCCAACTGGCGGGAATGGCGCTATTCTTCTCAGAAAAACTTGAGTGCCATCATTGCCATGGCGGCTTTAACTTTACCCAATCCACCAGCCACGAAAAGCAACCACTAGACAGACGCCCTTTCCACAATACCGGCTTATATTACACTGAACGTACTGGGTTAGTTGGCACATCATTAGCCAGTAATAGTTTGGCTGACACGGCATTGACACCAGTACAGCAAAATAGCCAGCTAGGTTACCCTCAAAAGGATACTGGTCTAGCTCAAGTCAGTGGTAAAGCTATCGATGACGGTCGTTTTAGGGCCCCAAGCTTAAGAAATATCAGCCTAACTGCGCCTTATATGCATGATGGTAGTGTGGTAAGTTTATCTGAAGTGATAGATATTTATGCTGCTGGTGGCCGTAATATTACAGCAGGAGAACACCAAGGAGATGGACGACAAAACCCATTAAAAAGTCCGTTCATTAAAGGCTTTGAAATAAGTGAAGCGGAAAAACGACAATTATTGGCTTTTTTAGCGAGTTTGACTGATGAACAGTTCATCACCAATACAGATTTAAGCGACCCCTGGGTTAAAATCAAACCGTAAAAAATACCCACAAAAAAGGAAAGCCTAAGCTTTCCTTTTTTATCATTACGTTTAATTTGAAAACTAGACGTCTAAGTTGGCAACGTTTAACGCGTTAGTTTCAATAAACTCACGACGAGGTTCAACGTGATCACCCATCAAACACGTAAACAGTTGATCAGCAGCAACCGCATCTTCAATCATTACACGCAACATACGACGTGACTCTGGATCCATTGTCGTTTCCCACAATTGCTCAGGGTTCATTTCACCCAATCCTTTATAACGTTGAATGTATAAACCACGCTTAGCTTCGCTTATAGTCCAATCTAACGCTTCTAAGAAGCTATCCACTTCTTTAAGACGCTCACCACGTTGTACATAGCCGCCTTCTTCAATCATACCGTCTAAAGCAGCACCTAATTTAGCAATGCGCTGATAGTCTGTTGAGGTGAAGAAGTCATATCCAAATAAGTAACTGGTATCAATACCGTGCTTACGAATAATCACTTTTGGGGTATATACCTTACGCTCCGGATCAAGAATAACGTCAGCAGAGAAAATAATACCGCTGCTTTCACGTTCAACTAAATCATCGATAAAGGTTTTACACCACTCAGTCATTCTCGCTTCGTTACTTAACATCTCTAACGTGACTTCTGGATGATATAACATGCGATCAGTTAGGTTCATCGGGAAACGTTTTTCTAAACGTTTAATGATTTTTTCAACTTCACGATACTGAGTCACTAAACGCTCTAATGGCTCACCACTCATACCGAGTGCGCCTTGGCTTGGATAGATATGAGTGCCATCTAAAGCTTGAGTTGTTAGGTATTCAGTTAATGCTAACTCATCTTTTAAGTATTGTTCTTGTTTGCCTTTTTTAACTTTATACAAAGGTGGTTGGGCAATATATACATAACCACGTTCAATAAGTTCAGGCATTTGACGGAAGAAGAAGGTCAACAGCAAGGTACGAATGTGCGAGCCGTCGACGTCAGCATCGGTCATGATAACGATATTGTGGTAACGGGTTTTATCTGGATCGTATTCATCACGGCCAATACCACAACCAAGCGCAGTAATAAGCGTGGCCACTTCTTGTGAAGATAACATTTTGTCAAAACGGGCTTTTTCTACGTTTAAAATTTTACCTTTCAACGGCAGAATGGCCTGGTTTTTACGATTACGCCCCTGCTTAGCACTACCGCCAGCAGAGTCCCCTTCCACTATATATATTTCTGAAAGACCAGGATCTTTCTCTTGGCAATCAGCTAGTTTACCTGGCAAACCACCTAAATCTAATGCGCCTTTACGACGTGTCATTTCACGCGCTTTACGCGCAGCTTCACGCGCACGAGCTGCATCAACAATTTTACCGACAATCAACTTAGCATTAACTGGGTTTTCCAATAGGTAGTCATTCAACTTCTCACCCATGGTTTGTTCTACCGCGCTTTTCACTTCACTTGACACTAATTTATCTTTGGTCTGTGAGCTGAACTTTGGATCAGGCACTTTAACTGAAATAACCGCTGTTAAGCCTTCACGGGCATCATCACCTGTGGCACTGGTTTTGCCTTTTTTATTGAAGCCTTCACGCTCCATATAGGTATTCAAGTTACGCGTTAACGCACCTCTAAAACCGGCTAAGTGAGTACCACCATCACGTTGGGGGATATTATTGGTAAAACAGAAAATATTTTCTTGATAACCATCATTCCATTGCATAGCCACTTCAACGGTAATGCCGTCTTCACGCTCTTGCACAAAATGGAATACTTCTTTGTTAATAGGTGTCTTATTACGGTTTAAGTAATCGACGAACGCGCTAATACCGCCTTCGTATTTAAAGAACTCTTCTCTATTTTCACGCTCATCTACAAGGCGAATGCCAACGCCCGAGTTAAGGAAAGAGAGCTCGCGAACACGTTTAGCTAAAATATCGAAATGAAATTCTACATCGGTAAACGTTTCAGAGCTTGGCCAAAAACGAATTTCAGTACCGGTTTTAACTGCATCACCAATTTCGGTAATAGGTGAATCAGGTACACCATGAGTGTAGAACTGTTCATAAATCTTACCCGCACGACGAATAGTCAGCTGCAGTTTTTTTGATAACGCATTAACTACCGATACGCCCACACCGTGAAGGCCGCCAGAGACTTTATATGAGTTATCATCAAATTTACCACCAGCATGCAGTATAGTCATGATCACTTCAGCGGCAGAAACCCCTTCTTCTTCATGAATAGCAACCGGAATACCACGGCCATCATCTTTGACAGACACAGATCCATCGCTATGAATCATGATAGTAATGTCACTACAGTGACCGGCTAACGCTTCATCGATAGAGTTATCGACGACTTCGAATACCATGTGGTGAAGGCCCGTACCATCATCAGTATCACCAATATACATACCAGGGCGCTTACGTACTGCATCAAGGCCTTTTAGAACCTTAATACTCGAAGAATCGTAACTATTCTCTGACATATTTCTCTCTCGTTGTTATTCAATAACCGTTACTTGTCCGTCTTCAACATGAAATATCTTGTCGGGTGGACTTGTTAACGAATCGACTATTGCTGCAGGCTCGATTGCGGTGACAAATATTTGTGCGCCGGTTTCGGTTAACTGTTTCAACAATAGTTGCCTATGCTGTGCATCCAACTCTGACGGTAAATCGTCGACTAAATAAATGCTGTTTTTATTCAGTTGTTGTTTGAGCAACTTTCCCTGTGCAATACGCAGTGCACAGACTAATAATTTTAATTGACCACGGGATAACGCGTCCTGCACGGGCAAATTGCCTACCCGCAAACGTAAATCCGCTTTATGCGGGCCGCTTGCGGTATGTCCGGTAGCTAAATCTCTAGGATATTGGTTTTCTAATAATTGCGAAAAATCCGTTTTGCTATCCCATCCTCGGGTAAAGGAAACATTAATATTAACCTGAGGTAAAAACTCATTGATTATACCCTTTAGTAGCTCATTTAACGAGTCTACATAGTGATTTCGTATATCAGTGACCTGTTCAGCATACCGTACCAATTCCTTATCCCAAAACTGTATTTGAGAATAGGCAGTTTGATTTCTAAGAAGTTGATTTCTTTGCTTTAAAATACGTCTAGTGTTAACCCAGGCCTGGTAAAATTGCGGATCAGAATGAAACGCGCCCCAATCAATAAACTGCCGTCTGGCTTTTGGTCCTTCAAACAACAGTGAAAAACTTTCTGGGGTGATCACCTGAATAGGTAATGTTTCTGCTAATACCGATAACTTTTTAACTTTATCGCCATTAATTTTAACTTCTATTTCACCACTACGATGGCGGCGTAAACCAATTTTCGTTTGTTCTTCGTCATCGATAAGTTGGGCAAATAGCACTAAATTGTCGGCGTCAGTATTAATCACCCGTTGCGATAAGTGGCTACGAAAAGAACGCCCCATACCTAAAAAGAAAATAGCTTCAAGAATACTGGTTTTGCCACTGCCATTTTGGCCATAAATCAAATTTAACCCACTGCCAGTGCTAAGATTAGCAGACAAAATATTACGAAAAGAGTTAATGGTTAAACGGCTAAGATTCATGCAAACCTATGGGTCACTTTATGCGCTGAATTAAAGACAAAACAAGGTGCTTAAAGCACCTTGTTAACAATGGTTAATAGACTACCACAACGCCCTTATAGGCGCATTGGCATAACCACATACATAGAGTCTTCTTCAAGGTGATTCTCAATTAAAGCACTTGAGTTACCATCTATTAAGGTAATACGCACTTCATCACTGGCAAGGTTATTAAGAACATCCAGTAAATAGCTCACGTTGAAACCAATTTCTAAATTATCTGAATTATAATCAACATCAATTATCTCTTCGGCTTCTTCTTGCTCAGGATTATTAGCGGTAATTTTTAATAAACCAGGTTCAAGCTGAATACGTACACCGCGGAATTTCTCATTAGATAAAATAGAAGCTCTGGTTAACGCCTGTTTAAGTTGATTACGGCTGGCAATGACAATTTTATTGCCGCCTTTAGGTAACACTCTACGATAATCAGGGAAGCGGCCATCAACGAGTTTACTGGTAAATACTGCATTGGCCGTTACGGCACGAATAGCATTATCACCGATACTGATTGTAATATCTTGATCTTCACTATCCAATAAGCGCGACATTTCTACCACGCCTTTACGCGGGACAATAACTTGTTTTTCTGGCAGTGTTTGTTCAACTTGGCGGTGGCTTAGCGCTAAACGATGGCCATCTGTGGCAATCGATCGCAGCATGTTACCTTCAGTTTCAAATAATAAACCATTGAGATAATAACGCACATCTTGGTTAGCCATTGAAAACTGAGTTGAATCGATAATCGATTTCAACACACCTTGCTTTATACTAAATTCAATATCAGCCTGGAACGCTTCAACGTTAGGGTAATCTTCAGCCGGTAATGTGGCCAATGAAAAACGGCTACGACCAGAACGCAGTAACCATTTATTATCTTGTTGTTCAATATGCAGCTCTGATGAGTCAGGTAATGATTTAACAATATCTAACAGCTTTTTAGCTGGTACCGTTATACGCCCTGTAACAACATCACCGTGAATAGCGGCTTGACCAACTAGTTCAACTTCTAAATCTGTACCGGTTAACTTAAGTGAGTCTTCACTAACTTCAACAAGTAAATTGGCAAGAATGGGTAAGTTGTGTCTACGTTCCACGGCACCACAAACCAATTGCAATGGTTTTAACAGTGCATCCCTATCAATTGAAAATTTCATTGTGTCAGTATTCCCTGAATTAAGAAGAAAGCGTTCTTATTAAGTTGGCATAGTCTTCTTTAATGTCGTGACTTTCTTCGCGCAGCTGCGCAATCTTACGACAGGCATGCAGCACGGTTGTATGGTCTCGACCACCAAATGCATCACCTATTTCAGGTAAGCTATGGTTTGTGAGTTCTTTAGATAGCGCCATCGCCACTTGTCTTGGCCTTGCCACACTACGCGAGCAGCGTTTAGACAGCATATCTGCCATTTTTATTTTGTAGTATTCTGCCACTGTTTTCTGAATATTGTCTATCGTGACTAGCTTTTCTTGTAATGCTAAGAGATCACGTAATGCTTCACGGACAAAATCAATGGTAATTGGGCGGCCAGTGAAGTTAGCATTAGCAATAACACGGTTTAATGCCCCTTCTAGTTCACGTACGTTAGAACGTAAACGTTTAGCAATAAAGAACGCCACTTCATCGGGAAGGTTAATTCCGCTCTCTTGTGCTTTACGCATTAAAATCGCCACACGGGTTTCTAACTCTGGTGGCTCAATAGCTACTGTTAAGCCCCAACCAAAACGCGATTTTAAGCGATCTTCAACACCGTCAATCTCTTTAGGATAACGATCTGACGTCAAGATGATCTGATGATTGCCTTCCAATAACGCATTGAAGGTATGGAAAAATTCTTCTTGTGAACGATCTTTGTTAGCAAAAAATTGAATATCATCAATAAACAAAGCATCAACACTGCGATAGTAACGTTTGAATTCTTCTATAGCATTATTTTGTAATGCTTTAACCATGTCCTGAACAAAACGCTCAGAATGCATGTAAACCACTTTTGCATTTGGGTTATTTTTAATGATGCCATTACCGACAGCATGTAATAAGTGAGTTTTACCTAAACCTGTGCCGCCATATAAAAATAACGGGTTATAAGCGCCACCCGGATTTTCAGCAACTTGTAATGCGGCAGCTTTACCTAATTGGTTTGATTTACCTTCAACGAAGTTATCAAACTGATAAGTAGGGTTAATGTTACTACGATGGTTAGCATTGGCTACAGGGTCAGCTTGAGTGTTAAAGGTTGTGCCAACACGCGCCTTAGTCTGGTGACCACTTGGCTTTGCATAAACAGGGGCTGACACCACTGGAGTTTGGCGAGCTGAAGGACGACTACCAATATCAAAACGCAATTTAGGCGCATTACTGCCCATTTGCTCGGTAAAAAATTGATTAATGATATTAATGTACTTATCACGCACCCAATCTAATACGAATCTATTTGGAGCATAAAGAACTAACGTATCACCATCCATTTCAGCTTGTAACGGACGGATCCACATACTGAACTGCTGAGCCGATAATTCGTCTTGCAGCCTACCGATACATTGTTGCCAAAGTGAAACCGCCACTTATTTCTTCCCCAAAAATAGGTTAACAAAAGGAGATCTATTCTATAGTGAGATCAGGATGATCGCTATCGTTAATCTAATATTTATCCCCAAGGCGATCATTGTATGTGGATATCTTCGATCATTAAAGATCAAAGCCGATCTATTTTCTATCAAAATGATGCAAATCCCGCTTTATTAACCGATCCAGAATGATCTATAATGCGCATTCTTCGATCTGGTAATATAGTTTTAAAACCACTATATATTGTGTTGGTACACAGAGTTATCCACACAATATTGTGGTATTTAACAAATCTTAACGAAGGTTAATTGGCAGAAATTTATCATATAACCATTTTGGCTGTTGACGCTGAGAGTTAAAGTGATTACAATTCGGCCTCTTTTTTACCCTTACCTCTAATGTTGGAGATAAGGCAAATTCACTAACAAAGACGGATTGCCATCATGAGTAAACGTACTTTTCAACCTAGCAACCTGAAGCGCAAGCGTTCTCACGGCTTTCGCGCTCGTATGGCCACTGTAGGCGGCCGTAAGGTGCTTGCACGTCGTCGTGCGAAAGGTCGCGCTCGTTTGTCTGCTTAATTAAGTAGATAACTAGGTGACTAGCTATACCTTTACGCGGGAGTTACGTTTGCTAACTCCCGCGCAATTTAAATCTGTATTCTCCAATCCAATCAAAGCATCCTCTGCTGAAATAACTCTGCTCGCTGTTCCAAACCAAGAGCAACATCCCCGTTTAGGATTAACTGTTGCAAAACGTTTTGTTAAACGTGCTAATCAGCGTAATCGTATTAAACGTGTGATCAGAGATAGTTTTCGTTTACATCAACACGACATCCCCAACATAGATATCGTAGTATTGGTCAGAAATGGCGTGATGGAAATGGAAAATGCAGAACTACATAAATTAATAGAAAAGCTATGGCGCAAACTCAGTCGCCGTTACAATGGCTAGCAACTACGTTAATTCGTGGCTATCAACTTCTTATCAGCCCTATGATTGGACCGCGTTGTCGATTCAATCCAACATGTTCACATTATGCTATTGAAGCAATAAAAACACATGGAACGGCAAAAGGTAGTTGGTTTGCAATCAAACGCATATTAAAATGTCACCCTTTACATGCCGGCGGTAATGATCCCGTCCCCCCTAAAAATGACAGGTGTAATAAATAGGCTATGGAATCTCAACGCAATATATTGCTAATAGGTCTGCTGTTTGTCAGCTTTTTAATGTGGCAACAATGGCAAACAGATAAAACACCACAACCCGTCGCAATTGAATCATCAGTTGTAGCATCGACGGCAAATAATTCTCAAACATCTGATGTTCCAGATGCTGATACTTCACTACCGGAAGTGGTTAGCGCATCTAAAGAACTGATCACTATTACTACAGACCAATTAGTATTAAAAATTGATCCAGTAGGTGGCGATATTGTTTATTCAGCATTAGTTGGACACAGACTTGAAATAGATAAAGAAGAATCTTTTGTACTGCTTGAGCAAACAAAAGACATTTACTATATCGCCCAAAGCGGCTTAATTGGCCGTAATGGTATAGATAGCAGTGCAAAAGGTCGCGCGCACTATACTAGCCAGTCACAGCAATATACTTTAGCTGATGGCCAAGATAGTTTAGAAGTGCCACTCACTTTTGTTGCTGACAACGGCGTTACTTACACGAAAGTCTTTGTACTTCACCGTGGTAAATTTAGTATTGACGTTGATTACCGCATAAACAACACTTCAGCAGAACCACTGCAAGTTCAAATGTATGGTCAAATTAAGCACAGCATCAAAGAAAGCGAAAGCAGCATGATGATGCCAACTTATCGCGGTGCGGCTTTCTCAACTGCAGACACTCGTTATGAGAAATACAGCTTCGATGACATGGCTGACAAAAACCTAGACAAGAAAACATTAGGTGGTTGGGCTGCAATGCTTCAACACTACTTTGTGTCTGCTTGGGTGCCACCAGCTAATGATCAAAACACCATTTTTTCGAGCGTCAGTGCGGGTGGTTTGGCTAACATAGGCTTCCGTGGCGCGATATATGATATTGCACCAGGTGCTGAGCAAACGATTTCATCACAATTCTATGTGGGTCCTAAGGATCAAGAAGCATTATCTGCCATTTCTGAGTCACTGAACTTAGTGGTCGATTACGGTTTCCTTTGGTGGTTAGCCATTCCAATTCACTGGTTATTGATGTTCTATCAATCATTTGTGGGTAACTGGGGTATGGCGATTATTTTAATCACTCTTACAGTACGTGGTTTGTTATATCCACTCACCAAAGCACAGTACACCTCTATGGCTAGAATGCGTAACCTGCAGCCTAAACTAGCGGACATGAAAGAGCGCTTTGGTGATGACCGTCAAAAGATGGGTCAAGCTATGATGGAACTCTACAAGAAAGAAAAAGTAAATCCACTTGGTGGCTGTTTACCTATCCTTCTGCAAATGCCTATCTTCATTGCACTTTACTGGGTATTACTTGAAAGTTATGAATTGCGTCATGCGCCATTCATGCTATGGATTAACGATTTATCGGTACAAGATCCTTACTATGTACTTCCGTTATTAATGGGTGTGTCTATGTGGTTAATGCAAAAGATGCAACCAATGGCACCGACTATGGACCCTATGCAAGTTAAGATGATGCAGTGGATGCCAGTTATCTTTACTGTGTTCTTCCTATGGTTCCCAGCAGGTTTAGTTCTTTACTGGTTAGTGGGTAACTTAGTGGCCATTACCCAACAAAAAATTATTTATGCCGGACTTGATAAAAAAGGCTTAAAATAAGCCCAAGCTCTGCAGTAAACTAAATAGTTTGATAATAAAAAGGCGGCTTAATTGGCCGCCTTTTCCATTAATGATTTAGCAGGAAATAACCGTGACAACAGATACTATTGTGGCACAAGCTACCGCACCCGGTCGTGGTGGTGTAGGCATTATTCGCGTATCAGGTGACTTAGCTAGCACAGTGGCCACCACCATTATTGGCCATGTGCCAAAAACTCGTTATGCCGAATATTGTGACTTTAATAGTAGCGATGGTCTGGTTATCGACCAAGGTATCGCTTTGTTCTTTAAAGGGCCTAACTCATTTACCGGTGAAGATGTTTTAGAGCTACAAGGTCATGGCGGCCAAATAGTATTAGACATGCTAATAAAGCGTGTTATGGAAATTGACGGTATTCGTATTGCCAAACCGGGTGAGTTTAGTGAACAGGCCTTTTTAAATGACAAGCTTGATTTAACCCAGGCAGAAGCCATTGCTGACCTAATTGATGCAACCAGTGAACAGGCTGCTAAAAGTGCACTGCAATCACTTCAAGGTGAGTTTTCTAAGGAGGTTCATCAGTTAGTTGAACAAGTCACCAACCTGCGTTTATATGTCGAAGCGGCGATTGATTTTCCCGATGAGGAAGTCGACTTTTTATCCGATGGCAAAATTGCCAGTGCGTTATATAAAATCATCGATAAACTAGACACTGTTCAAGCCAGTGCTAAGCAAGGGTCCATTATTCGCGAAGGCATGAAAGTGGTTATTGCAGGTCGCCCTAATGCCGGTAAATCAAGTTTACTCAATGCACTAGCTGGAAAAGAGTCAGCCATTGTTACCGAAATTGCTGGCACTACCCGTGATGTATTACGTGAGCATATTCACCTTGATGGCATGCCACTGCATATCATCGATACTGCGGGTTTACGTGATACCACAGATACCGTTGAGCAAATAGGTATTGAACGTGCCTGGGCTGAAATAGCCACCGCTGACAGAGTGTTGTTTATGGTTGATGGCACCACAACCGATGCCATTAATCCACATGATATTTGGCCAGACTTTATTGACCGCTTGCCACCAAGATTAGGTATTACCGTTATTCGTAATAAAGCGGACTTAACTGGCGAACCGTTAACAATGTCGGAAGAACAGGGTTATGACGTCTACCGTATATCTGCTAAAACGGGTTTAGGAATTGAAGATCTTAAGCAGCATCTAAAATCGTTAATGGGTTATCAAAGTAATTTAGAAGGCGGATTTATTGCCCGTCGTCGTCATTTAGAAGCCTTAGATTTAGCTGCAAGCCATTTAATGCTGGGTAAAGAACAACTTGAAGTGTATTTAGCTGGTGAATTACTCGCAGAAGAGTTACGTATGTGCCAGATGGCATTATCAGAAATAACCGGTAAATTTACCTCCGATGACTTGCTAGGCAAAATATTCGGCTCATTCTGTATTGGTAAGTAGTGTATAGGTAATAAGTGAATATGCTGTTAGCTAATAATGTCATCGTACTCGATTTTGAAACCACCGGCTTATCACCTGATAACGGTGACAGGGCGATAGAAATAGGCGCGGTAAAGATTGTTGACGGTGTCATTATTGATACCTTCCAGTCTTTAATCAACCCAGGCAGAAGAGTGAATGCCTTTATTGAACAATATACTGGGATCACTAATGCTATGTTACGTGATGCACCAAGCTGTCAGGTAGTTATGGATAAATTTGCAGACTTTATTGGTGACTTTAATTTGGTTGCTCACAATGCCAGTTTTGATAAAAAATTTCTAGATGCTGAATTTGCTTTATGCAAGCGACGCTATTCAGGACAATTTGCGTGCTCATTATTGTTATCACGCCGCATAAGCCAACAGGCACCGAACCATAAACTAGCTACTTTAGTGGAATATCATCAACTGCCAACCGATGGATTATTCCATCGCGCATTAGCAGATGCCACAATGACAGCACATTTATGGTTGCATCAATTAACATTACTTAGTGATAAATCGCCAGGTATTGATTTAGCTTTTGATACCGTCAATAACATTACTCGAATGCCCAGAGCTCAAATTAATCGATATTTAACCCATTTATAAACGATTAAAACCATTAATTAAGGTAATTTGTCAGCCAACATATCGACTAATAAACGCACTTTGGCAGATAAATGCCTATTTTGCGGATACAAGGCCCAAATACCTTCTTTTGCCTGTTGATACTGACCCAGTAACACCGTCAGTTGGCCCAGTGCTATTGCCTCATTGACGTAATAACCGGGTAATTGCACAACTCCCATGCCCCTTATAGCCGCATCTAATAACGTCATGCCACTGCTACATTGCAAACGTCCCTGCACTTTAATGACTTTCTCTTTACCCTGCTCATCAAAGTGCCAATGGCTATTAGTGCCAATTAAACAATCATGTTGATTTAAATCGGTTAAATTTTCAGGCACACCGTATTGCTTAAGATAAGCAGGCGAAGCGCAAACATATTGGCGACGGCTACTGAGCCGTTTAGCAATTAAGCTCGAATCAGCCAAACGCCCTAATCGAATAGCCAAATCATAACTGCCATCTACCAAATCCAGCTGTTTATTGGTTAATTCACAAATAACTTCAACTTGTGGATATTGCGCCATAAAATCTACCACAATAGGCATAACAAACCGTTCACCATAAGTGACTGGTGCTGTCATTCTAATAAGCCCTTGTGGAGAATGCTGCAAACTAGAAATAGCCCGTTCAGCCTCTTCTAGCCCATCCAACACTTGACGACAATGGCGAAAATATATCGCGCCTTCTTCAGTAAGAGATACTTTACGTGTAGTACGATAGAATAATTTTATTGCGAGCCTATTCTCAAGTTGGCTCACTTGGCGACTCACCTGTGCGGTGGAAATACCTAAACGGCTAGCGGCTTGAGTAAAGCTTTCTGTTTGAGCAACAGCGACAAACTCAACCACTCCATCCCATGGCATCATTATTACATCCTCGTAAAAGTAATTTGTAAAATAAGCTTATTATCATCTTACAGAAAACAATTACAATAGTTTAATCATCTACACTGTGTAGAGCGCTTTTTTGTTAACCTAGCTAAAGTAACCTTAAACAGGAATAACCACATGTCAGCACAATTTATAAAATCTAAAGCCGCCGTTGCTTGGGGACCAGGTCAGCCATTAAAAGTGGAAGAAGTAGACGTAATGTACCCAAAAGCGGGTGAAGTGATGGTCCGCATTGTGGCATCAGGTGTTTGTCATACAGATGCCTTCACATTATCAGGAGATGATCCTGAAGGTGTATTTCCGGCTATTTTAGGACATGAAGGTGGCGGCGTAGTCCACATGGTAGGTGAAGGCGTTACCAGTGTTAAAGTGGGTGATCACGTAATTCCACTGTATACCGCTGAGTGTGGCAAGTGTAAATTTTGTACTTCAGGTAAAACCAATTTATGTAGCGCCGTTCGTGCAACTCAAGGTAAAGGTCTAATGCCTGACGGCACTACACGTTTCTTTAAAGACGGTGAACCTATTTTTCATTATATGGGCTGTTCAACATTTTCTGAATACACAGTATTACCGGAAATATCTTTAGCCAAAGTAAACCCTATAGCACCACTTGAAGAAGTATGTTTACTCGGTTGTGGTGTCACTACAGGGATAGGTGCTGTACTTAAAACAGCGAAAGTACAAAAAGGTGATACGGTTGCTATTTTTGGTCTAGGTGGTATTGGTTTATCGGCAATTATTGGCGCAACCATGGCCGGTGCAAGCAGAATTATTGGCATAGACTTAAACGAATCTAAGTTCGAGTTAGCTAAAAAGCTGGGTGCAACTGACTGCATTAATCCTAAAAACTTTGATAAACCCATTCAAGATGTGATTGTTGAAATGACTGACGGCGGCGTTGATTTCTCATTCGAATGTATTGGTAACGTCAACGTAATGCGCAGCGCATTAGAATGTTGTCATAAAGGTTGGGGTGAGTCTGTCGTGATTGGGGTAGCAGGCGCAGGCCAAGAAATATCAACCCGTCCATTCCAATTAGTTACTGGCCGAGTATGGCGTGGTAGTGCATTTGGTGGTGTAAAAGGACGCAGTGAATTACCCGGAATTGTTGAGCAATATCTCGCAGGCGAATTTAAACTAGACCAGTTTATTACCCACACAATGGGACTTGAAGGAATTAATGATGCATTTGATCTTATGCACAAAGGAGAAAGTATTCGCAGTGTAATTCACTTTAATAAGTGATTTTAATCGGCACTATCTAGCTATAATAAACAGACTAATAACACTATCTACTTTAGTGTTATTAGGTTTTCTTGCAAGTAACAGCAAAAAGGAACCAAGATGCCTATTGAACAAGTGAGCTCTACTAAAGTATTTAATGGCTGGCATAAACAGTTTAGTCATCAATCAACCAGCACACATTGTAGTATGCGTTTTGCTATTTTTTTGCCGCCACAAGCACAAACAAAAAAAGTCCCCGTACTTTATTGGTTATCAGGATTAACCTGCACCGATGAAAACTTTATGCAAAAAGCAGGTGCACTTAAACTTGCTGCAGAACTCGGTTTTGCTATTGTTTGTCCTGATACCAGCCCCCGCGGTGATGAAGTTCCTGACGATAGTAAAGGAGCATATGATTTTGGCTTAGGTGCAGGCTTTTATGTTAATGCAAGTCAAGCACCATTCAATCAACACTATCAGATGTATGATTATGTCGTTGATGAGTTACCTGCCATTATTGAAGCTAACTTTCCCGTCACAAAACAACGTGCAATTAGCGGCCATTCTATGGGAGGCCATGGTGCACTGCTTATCGCCTTTAGTAATCTTGCCAGATACAGTAGCGTGTCAGCATTCAGTCCAATTTGTCATCCCATAAGTAGTCCTTGGGGCCAAAAAGCTTTCAAAGGTTATTTGGGAGAAGATGAAAGTACCTGGCTTGAATATGACAGCTGTGAGCGACTAAAAACGTTAACAGATGTAAAAGCGTATATTCCTGCGCTGGTGGATCAGGGTAGTGATGATAACTTTTTAGCTGAACAACTTAACCCACAAGCCTTAAAAGATGCCGCTAAACATATTAATTACCCGTTAACCTTACGTATGCAAGAAGGTTATGATCACAGTTATTATTTCATTTCCAGTTTTATTGAAGAACACCTTCGATTTCACGCTAAATATTTTTAACCAGTAAACCCACTTATACAAATGAAAAAGGAATGCAGATGCATTCCTTTTTTAAGTTATAAAATAAATATACCCAATTAATTTAGCTGATTAACTTTTAACTTAGCAAAGTATTTAACCGAAGCAGCCTTAACTTTAGGTGCAAGTAAAATAGCTGATGTCATTGTTGGAATAGCCATTAATGCGTACGCAGCATCAATAATATTAACAATTTCTTGAAGACTAGCAGTTGCTGCAAACAAAATGGCCAATAAATAAAAGTATTGATAATAGCGTATTTTGCTACGACCAAATAGAAATGCAAAACATTGACCACCATAAAAAGCCTGAGTAAAAATGGTACTAATACTGAAAAACACCACACATAAAATCAATAAATAAGGTCCAACACCAGGCATAGTTATACTAAATGCCTGAGCAGATAAATTAACCCCTTCAGCTTCTGTTCCCTGCCAAACCCCAGATATTAATATAATCATCGCCGTAGCAGTACACACCATTAGGGTGTCAATAGCAGGACCAAGCATAGCCACTAAGCCTTCTTTTACTGGCTCGTTAGTTTTAGCACAACCATGGGCCATCACTTCAGTTCCAATACCGGCCTCGTTAGAAAAAGCCGCTCGGCGAATACCGATTAACATAGTGCCTAAAATCCCTCCTCCAACCGAATTTAATGAGAAAGCTTCGGTGAAAATTAATGCAAAATACCCAGGTATTTCATTTAGATGAGTGGCTATAACGTAGAAAGCACAACCCATATAGATCAAAATCATCAAAGGAACCACTTTAGATGCAACCGTTGCAATTCGCTTGATCCCACCCAAAATGACGCTAGCAACAATTAACATCACTACGATCCCAAGGCCAAGATCCAACATAAAAGTCGATTCATTTGCAGGAAAATAGCCCGGCTTAACGATCAACCATTCACGAATGATCTGCACTAATTGATTAGAATTAAATAATGGAAAATTACCGACTAATCCTACAACACAAAAAAATACCGCTAAAAAGTGCCATTTTTTAGAAAGTCCTTGGGTGATAATGTACATAGGTCCGCCCTGTACATCCCCATTTTCATCTTTTCCACGGTACATAATAGCTAAGGTACAAGTAAAAAATTTAGTTGCCATCCCCACTATGGCACTGATCCACATCCAAAAAATAGCACCAGGTCCCCCCACCATAATAGCCACAGCCACACTCCCTATGTTGCCCATACCTACAGTACCGGCCATCGCACTGGATAAGGCTCCCGCATGACTAATATGGCCCTCTGCACCATCATCAGGATGTTTACCACGCAAAATACTAATTGCATGACCTATATATCTAAATGGCACAAACCGAGAGTAAATCAGGAAGAATAATCCACCTCCCACGAGTAAAATGAGCATATGTGGGCCCCAGGCAATATCGGCAAATTGCTGAGTAAGTTCAACTAAAGTCATTATTTATGTTACACAATTGTAAGAAGATTAATCTAAAACTACTGAGTCTCCCTAAAAGGTGCAATGAATAAATTGCATAAATCAGGCAAAATGAATAAATATCTCGAACATTATTTGGAGTTAACATGGCAAAAATAGCACTATTAGTAGGCACAACGTTAGGCGGCAGTGAGTATATTGCCGATGATTTAGCCGCTCAGCTCGTTGAAATAGGCCATCAAACAAGCGTTATGCTGGAGCCAAATATAGATAATTTGAGCGAATATCCACTATGGATTTTAGTTTGTTCTACTCATGGAGCAGGTGATCTACCCGATAATATCCAGCCATTTTATCAACAATTAATGCTAAAAATGCCGGATCTGAAACAATATAAGTTTGCTTTATGCGCTATTGGCGATTCAAGTTACGATACTTTTTGTCAGGGGCCAGAATTACTGATTAGCTTATTTGAAGCCGCTGGAGCAAAAGCCATTGTGGATAAGATCCAAATTGATATACAACGCGATCCTATCCCAGAAGAGCCCGCCTTATCATGGTTATCTAACTGGCAAGAGCTGATCATTTAGATCTATTAACACTTTTTATGGGTGTAATAGATCAATAACCCACAATTTAGTTCCAGTTTATCCACAAAAAACTAATTTTATTTATAAGTATGTGGATAAACTATTAATTTATACGATCATAACCCTGTACTGTTCACACCCCGATCTTGATCAAGATCCCCCTTGTGGATAACTATGCGATCTATCCCCAGCTTATCTTGGGTTTGATCGCTAAATGATCACAGGATTAGGATCTTGTAAGCCTATAATATTAATAAAAAATTAGCGTTACCCACAGATTTCATCGATCCTAATAATAAACATAATAAGAAGATCTATATAAAGATCTTAAGATCTATTAGTCAAACCACATTAGATCGAACAGGTAAAAATGATCTTTCACCAAGTGCCCTTCAAATGCTAAAATGATCCGCTCAATTTGAACTCGACTAAAACTCGACAATTTTTTTAACCCATTTTTTTAAATTAGTTAACGTAGGTTGCAAATGCATTTTCATGAACGGTTTGATGTAATTGTTGTTGGTGGTGGTCATGCCGGAACTGAAGCCGCACTCGCCGCTGCAAGAATGGGATCAAAAACCCTATTACTCACGCACAATATCGATACTCTAGGACAAATGTCCTGTAACCCAGCAATCGGTGGTATCGGAAAAGGTCATTTGGTCAAAGAAATTGACGCTTTGGGCGGTTCAATGGCAATAGCAACTGACTTTGCAGGAATTCAATTTAGAACATTAAATTCCAGCAAAGGACCAGCGGTTCGAGCTACTCGGGCACAAGCTGACAGAGCTTTGTATCGTCAAAAAATTCAACACATTCTTCAAAATCAAGCTAACTTGCGAATATTCCAACAAGCTGTAGATGACGTTGTTGTTGAAAATAATAGAATTATTGGTGTTGTTACTCAAATGGGATTAGCATTTGAAGCACCAAGTGTTGTGTTAACAACAGGCACTTTTTTAAGCGGTAAAATTCACATTGGCATGCAAAACTACAGCGGTGGTAGAGCAGGTGATCCACCAGCTATCGCACTAGCAAATCGTTTACGTGAATTACCAATCCGTGTCGGACGATTAAAAACAGGTACACCACCTCGTATTGATGCAAACACTATTGATTTTAATCAAATGACAGAACAAAAAGGCGATACACCATTGCCAGTAATGTCATTTATTGGTGATGTTAGTCAGCATCCTAGACAAGTATCTTGTTATATCACCCACACCAATGAAAAGACCCACGATATTATTCGTGGTGGTTTAGACAGAAGTCCAATGTATTCAGGGGTTATCGAAGGTATTGGTCCAAGATATTGTCCATCCATTGAAGATAAAATACATCGCTTTGCAGATAAATCATCACATCAGATATTTATCGAGCCAGAAAGGCCTAAGTACGAATGAAATTTATCCAAATGGTATTTCAACCAGTTTGCCATTTGATGTACAGCTTAATTTAGTTCGTTCGATTAAAGGCATGGAAAATGCTGAAATTATGCGACCAGGTTATGCTATTGAATATGATTATTTTGATCCAAGGGATCTTAAAAATTCACTAGAAACAAAAGCGATCGCTGGATTATTCTTTGCAGGGCAAATTAACGGTACAACAGGATACGAAGAAGCTGCTGCACAGGGCTTACTTGCAGGAATGAATGCTAGTTTACAGGTGCAAGGTAAAGAAAGCTGGTGTCCACGCCGTGATGAAGCTTATCTTGGTGTTTTAGTTGATGATTTATCAACTTTAGGCACCAAAGAACCGTACCGTATGTTCACCAGTCGTGCAGAGTATCGATTATTACTGCGTGAAGATAATGCTGACTTACGTTTGACTGAAAAAGGCCGTGAATTAGGATTAGTCGATGATGATCGCTGGGCTAAATTCACTGAAAAACGTGAATCGATCGAATTGGAATTGCAGCGTCTTCGTGGCCAATGGGTTCACCCAAATTCACCTTTGCTAGATGTATTAAATCCAGAGTTAAATACACCTATATCACGTGAAGCTTCTTTTGAGGACTTATTACGTCGACCAGAAATGGACTACTCTAAGTTAATGTCTTTAGAAGGATTTGGCCCTGGACTTGAAGATCCACAAGCAGCAGAACAAGTACAAATTCAAGTTAAATATTCAGGTTATATACAACGTCAGCAAGGCGAAATAGATAAAGCTATTCGTCATGAAAGTTCATTGTTGCCGTTAGATTTGGATTATCAAGAAGTACCCGGTTTATCCAATGAGGTTATTGCAAAATTAAACAACCATAAACCTGATACAGTTGGTCAAGCATCGCGTATATCGGGGATAACCCCAGCAGCAATATCCATTTTATTGGTACATTTGAAAAAACGTGGCTTATTGAGAAAAACTGCATAAATTCAACTAAACCGATTAAACTCAATCATAAGGGGAGCCATAAGGCTTCCCTTAGTGCTTTTACGGCTTCATAATACCGAAGCTCATCGATAAAAAATTAAAGAGGCGTTATTTGTGCTAGCAGCTCAACTTAGTGATTATTTAGCTGAAATAAACATATCAGCGACAGAATTACAACAAAAACAACTTGTTGGCTTTGTTGAAATGCTCAACAAATGGAATAAAGCCTATAATTTAACTTCGGTTAGATTACCTGAACAAATGTTAATCCGTCATGTGATGGACAGTTTAGTGGTATCCCCTTATCTTGAGGGCCAACGATTTATTGATGTTGGAACCGGCCCGGGTTTACCTGGGATCCCACTTGCGATCTTAAATCCGGATAAAGAATTTGTCTTACTAGACAGTTTAGGTAAACGTATCCGTTTTCAAAAACAGGTTCAATTCGAGTTAAAGATTAACAATTTCAGCTCTATTGAAAGCAGAGTAGAAGCTTATCATCCCAAAGATAAATTTGATGGTGTGTTAAGCAGAGCATTTGCTTCTATTACCGACATGTTGAACTGGTGTCACCATTTACCTAAAGAAGGTGGATTATTCTACGCATTAAAAGGTCAATTGACCGAAGCTGAAATAGCCGCAATACCTGCTGAGTTTAAGCTGATTGAAACCATCGTTTTACAAGTACCAAAGCTTGATGAACAGCGACATTTATTAAAATTGGTAAAAATGTAATACTCACTAGCAGATATACGTATACCGGACATCAATAATTACAACAGGATAATATTGTGGGTAAAATCATTGCCGTAGCCAACCAAAAAGGTGGCGTAGGAAAAACAACAACTTGCGTAAATTTAGCCGCATCACTTGCCGCCACAAAGCGTAAAGTGTTGTTGATTGATTTAGATCCACAAGGTAATGCCACTATGGGCAGTGGTGTTGACAAATATGAAGTCGAAAACACCGCCTATGAGTTACTGGTAGAAGAAAAACCGTTCGATGAAATGGTGATAAGAAATACCGTAGGTAAATATGATCTCATTGCTGGCAATGGAGATGTTACCGCTGCAGAGATCAAATTAATGGAATTTTACGCTCGTGAAATTCGCTTACGTAATGCACTGGCCCCGATTAAAGATCAATACGATTTTATTTTTATTGATTGTCCGCCATCACTCAATATGTTGACCGTAAATGCCATGTCAGCAGCTGATTCAGTATTAGTACCTATGCAATGTGAATATTATGCCCTTGAAGGACTCACCGCATTAATTGATACCATCACAAAATTAGGCGCTATGGTTAATCCGGCCCTAAAAATAGAAGGGATCCTTCGTACTATGTACGACCCCCGTAATCGATTATCTAACGATGTATCTGATCAACTAAAACAACATTTTGGTGAAAAAGTTTATCGTACCGTGATCCCGAGAAATATTCGTTTAGCTGAAGCACCAAGTTTTGGCGCACCTGCCATGTATTATGATAAGAGCAGTGCCGGAGCTAAAGCATATTTAGCCTTAGCAGGCGAAATTATTCGCCGTGCAGAGCAGCAAACAACCATTAAACAAGCGTAGGATGAGATAATGACGGTAAAAAAACGCGGTTTAGGTAAAGGCTTGGATGCCCTACTAAGCCATAGCAATGCGGCAAGTCGACAATCAGATATTCAGCAAAATAGTGTCAATCAACAGGATAATGAGCTGATACATCTTGATCTGGATTTATTGCAACCGGGCAAATATCAACCTCGTAAAGATATGTCACCTGAAGCGCTAGAAGAATTAGCTGAATCTATTCGCTCACAAGGGATTATTCAGCCCATTGTTGTGCGTAAAGTATCAGAATTTAAATATGAAATTATTGCCGGTGAACGTCGTTGGCGTGCAGCTCAAATCGCAAAGCTGAATAAAGTGCCATGTTTAGTTAAACAAGTGGCTGATGAAGCTGCTGTAGCGATTGCCTTAATTGAGAATATTCAGCGTGAAGACCTCAATGCAATGGAAGAAGCCATAGCATTACAGCGCCTATTGACTGAATTTGAACTCACCCATCAACAAGTGGCCGATGCCGTAGGCAAGTCACGTGCATCAGTATCTAATTTGTTGCGTTTAAACAGTCTTAATGAGCCGGTAAAGCGTTTATTAGAAAATGGCGATATAGATATGGGCCATGCCCGTGCCTTACTTGCTATTGAAGGTGATGAGCAAACTAACCTTGCCAGATTAGTCGCATCGAAAGAAATGACTGTTCGTGAAACAGAACGATTAGTAAATAAAGCGATAAATCCTGCTAAACCTCCTGAAACTATGCCTAAAGATCATGATGTAAGCCGTTTAGAGCAACAGTTAATTGAAAGATTAGGTGCTAAAGTTGCAATTAATCATGGCAGTAAAGGAAAGGGTAAAATTGTAATAAATTATCAAAATCTTGCTGAATTAGACGGTATTTTGAGTAAAATTCACTAATTTTTAACAATAAACCACATCATCAATAAGTTTGTGATGCAGCTATCTATTTTTGTTTTTGCAGTTCTTGATGCAAATCACCTTTAAAATAGCTGTTTTACGCTTATCAAAGTTGCAAACAAAATGCGAAAAGGTATACTTTGCAGGCTTTTTGTAAGTTAAGGCTGGGTTAATAAAGTTAATTTAGACTGCAACTCGCAAAAAGCACGAATGCGGAGAGAAAAATTTGACTAATGTTTTAGCGCGTCGTGGCCGGTCTTCAGCCTATAAAATGGTGATATTTCAGGCGGCGGTTGTTGGGGCAACATCAATTTTACTTTTCGCTCTGTGGGGTGTTCAGTATGGTCTTTCTGCTTTGGCGGGAGGTCTCATTGCTGTACTGCCCAATTTTGTATTCGCAACCCTAGCCTTTTCCCATGCGGGGGCAAGTGCGTCAGGAAAAGTCGTTCAATCGTTTTTTCTGGGGGAAGCGGTAAAGTTACTGCTAACCATAGTATTGTTTGCTATTGCGTTTGGTTTGTTAGATATGGTGTTCGCACCTTTATTTGCAACCTATGCTTTAGGTCTTATAGTGCCATGGACAGTCCCTTTATACTTCAAGCAAAATTAAGTGAGATTAATCATGGCGACAACTGGTGAAGCATTAAACGCTTCCGAGTATATCCAGCATCACCTGACTAATGCGAAAATGTGTTCTGCCGATGGCGGAGTTGCTTTTAACTATGCATGTCAAGATGCCGGGTTTTGGACTTGGCACATTGACTCACTTTTGTTTTCAGTTGGCCTTGGGATCTTGTTTTTGTGGTTATTCCGCAAAGCAGGAAAAAAAGCAACCACTGGTGTTCCAGGTAAATTTCAATGTTTCGTTGAAATGTGCGTGGAAGGTGTTGATAAAATAGCAAAAGATTCATTTAATGGTCGTAATGCTGTTATTGCACCGTTAGGTCTAACTATATTCGTCTGGATTTTCCTGATGAACTTAATGGACTTAATTCCGGTTGATTTTATACCTGAAGCCGCAAACAGATTATTAGGTGTTCCTTACCTTAAAATTGTACCTACCACCGATTTAAACGTCACTTTAGGTATGTCCTTAAGTGTGTTTGTGTTGATTGTGTTTTACAGTATTAAAGTTAAGGGTATTGGCGGTTTCACTAAGGAACTAACATTACAACCTTTCAATCATTGGTTATTGATTCCAGTAAACTTAGTTTTGGAAACTGTCACCTTGATTGCGAAGCCTATTTCATTAGCGCTTCGTCTGTTTGGTAACCTGTATGCAGGTGAGTTGATCTTTATTCTGATAGCACTTATGCCTTGGTGGGCTCAGTTCGCACTTTCAGTGCCTTGGGCTATATTCCATATTTTGGTTATTGTGCTGCAGGCCTTTATTTTCATGATGCTGACGATTGTTTATCTAAGCATGGCTCATGAAGAACATTAATTTAGAAATTGATAATTAGACATTTATCGGAGATAAAATGGAAACTGTAATTGGTTTTACGGCAATCGCTGTTGCTATCATGATTGGCCTAGCTGCATTAGGTACAGCAATCGGATTCGCAATCTTAGGTGGTAAGTTCTTAGAAGCTTCTGCACGTCAACCTGAGCTAGCGCCAGCGTTACAAACTAAGATGTTCATCGTAGCGGGTCTACTTGATGCGATCTCTATGATTGCGGTTGGTGTTGCATTATTCTTCGTATTCGCGAACCCATTCTTAGCTCAACTTGGCTAATTTAGCACCCTGTAAGGAGTTGACGTTATGAGTATTAACGCTACCCTGCTAGGCCAAGCAATATCTTTTGCGCTCTTTGTGTGGTTCTGCATGAAGTTTGTATGGCCGCCGTTGATGAATGCTATCGAAGAGCGCCAGAAGAAAATTGCTGATGGTCTGGCCGATGCCGGCCGTGCTGCAAAAGATCTAGAGTTAGCTCAAGCGAAAGCCACTGAGCAACTTAAAGATGCTAAGGCAACTGCCAACGAAATTATTGAGCAAGCTAACAAGCGAAAAGCTCAAATCGTTGAAGAAGCAAAGGCTGAAGCAGATGCTGAGCGAGCTAAAATTGTCGCTCAGGGTAAAGCAGAAATTGAGAACGAACGTAATCGCGTGAAAGATGACTTGCGTAAGCAAGTAGCGGCTCTAGCCATCATTGGTGCAGAGAAGATTCTTGAGCGTTCGATTGACCCAGCAGCCCACAGCGACATAGTTAATAAACTAGTTGCTGAAATTTGATTAAGGAGTTGAGTAATGGCTGAATTAAGCACCATCGCTCGTCCTTACGCAAAGGCAGCTTTTGATTTTGCAGTTGAACATAAAGCGGTAGATAGTTGGACAGAAATGTTAACTTTCGCGTCATTGGTAAGTGTAAACGAATCAATAAAGCCACTGCTTAATGGCACTCTAGCCAGTGCTGAACTTGCTTCACTCTTTATTAAAGTATGTGGAGAACAAGTCAACGAGCAAGGTCAAAACCTGATAAAGGTAATGGCTGAAAACGGTCGTTTAGCGATACTGCCTTCTGTATCGCTGATTTTTGCTGAATACCGAAATGAGTGGGCGAAAGAAGTTGAGGCCGATGTGGTTTCTGCTTTCGAGTTAAACTCTGAGCAACAGCAGCAAATTAGTGTTTCTTTAGAGAAACGTCTCGCACGCAAAGTTAAGCTGAATTGCAGTATTGATACATCGCTAATCGGCGGTGTGATTATTAAATCAGGCGACCTAGTCATTGATGGCTCGGTAAGCGGTAAGTTATCGCGTCTGTCTGATAAGCTGCAGTCGTAATTGGGAGTTTTAGCATGCAACTGAATTCCACTGAAATCAGCGATCTGATTAAACAGCGGATCGAGCAGTTCAACGTCGTTAGTGAAGCTCGCAACGAAGGTACAATCGTTGCAGTAAGTGACGGCATCATTCGCATTAACGGCCTTGCCGATGTAATGCAAGGTGAAATGATCGAACTGCCTGGTGGCTGTTTTGCAATCGCGTTGAACTTAGAACGTGATTCTGTCGGCGCTGTAGTGATGGGGCCTTATGCTAGTTTAGCAGAAGGCGATAAAGTTAGAACCACTGGTCGTATTCTTGAAGTACCAGTTGGTCGTGGTCTACTTGGTCGCGTTGTTAACACACTGGGTGAGCCTATTGACGGAAAAGGACCTGTCGACAACGATGGTTTCTCTCCTGTTGAAGTAATTGCTCCTGGTGTTATTGAACGTAAGTCAGTATCGCAACCAGTTCAAACAGGTTATAAAGCCGTTGATTCTATGATCCCTATTGGTCGTGGACAACGTGAATTGATCATTGGTGACCGTCAGACTGGTAAAACAGCGATGGCAATCGATGCAATTATCAACCAGAAAGATTCAGGCATTAAGTGTGTCTATGTTGCTGTTGGTCAGAAAGCCTCTACCATAGCCAACGTAGTACGTAAACTTGAAGAACATGGCGCATTAGCAAACACTATCGTTGTAGTTGCATCTGCTTCAGAAACAGCTGCACTGCAATTTTTGGCGCCATATTCTGGTTGTTCTATGGGTGAATACTTCCGTGACCGCGGTGAAGATTCTTTAATCGTATATGATGATTTGTCTAAGCAAGCAGTTGCTTACCGTCAGATTTCATTACTATTGAAGCGTCCACCAGGACGTGAAGCATACCCAGGTGACGTTTTCTATCTACACTCTCGTTTATTAGAGCGTGCTTCACGCGTAAACGAAAATTATGTAGAGAAATTTACTAAAGGTGCAGTAACAGGTAAAACCGGTTCTTTAACTGCGTTACCTATTATTGAAACCCAAGCTGGTGACGTATCAGCGTTCGTACCGACTAACGTAATTTCGATTACCGATGGTCAGATCTTCCTTGAAACTGACTTGTTTAACTCAGGACTTCGTCCAGCAGTTAACCCAGGTATTTCTGTTTCTCGTGTTGGTGGTGCAGCGCAGACTAAGATCATCAAGAAACTGTCTGGTGGTATTCGTACCGCACTTGCACAGTATCGTGAGCTTGCAGCGTTCTCACAGTTCGCATCTGATTTAGATGAAGCAACTCGTGCTCAACTTGAGCATGGTGAGCGTGTAACCGAATTAATGAAGCAAAAGCAATATGCACCAATGAGTGTTGCCGCCCAGTCTGTGTCTATTTTTGCAGCTGAAAAAGGCTTCCTTAAAAGTGTTGCTTTAAATGAAATCGGTCGCTTTGAAGCCGCTCTGCTTTCATACATGAACAGTCAACATGCTGACCTTATGAACACCATCAATGCTACTGGCGATTATAACGCTGATATCGAAGGTGAGTTAAAGGCAGGCATGGACAAGTTCATTGAAACCCAAACCTGGTAACAATGAACGGGGTGTCCATGGGCACCTCAGGTCCCAGATTGGAGAGTAGAGATGGCTAACGCTAAAGAGATTAAAACCAAGATCGCGAGTATCAAAAATACTCAGAAGATCACTTCCGCTATGGAGATGGTAGCCGCCAGCAAAATGCGTAAAGCGCAGGAACGCATGGCAGCAAGCCGTCCATATGCTGAAAATATGCGTAAAGTGATCGGTCACGTAGCGCAAGGTACTCTCGAATTTAAACATCCAATGTTAGAAGTTCGAGATGCTAAGCGGGTTGGTTACATTGTTGTAGCAACCGACCGTGGTCTTTGTGGTGGTTTGAATACCAACTTATTTAAAAAGGTTGTGACAGACATTAAAAAATGGAAAGAACAAGGCGCAGAAGTTGAGTTTTGCCCAATTGGTGCCCGTTCTGTTCAGTTTTTTAAAAGCTTTGGTGGTCAAATTTCCGCCCATGCATCAGGTTTAGGCGACGCGCCCAAACTTGCTGATTTGATTGGCACTGTACGTGTCATGTTAAAAGCTTACAACGAAGGCAAACTGGACCGTCTGTACATTGTGTTTAACAAGTTTGTTAATACAATGACCCAGACTCCTGTGATCGAGCAACTGCTACCTTTACCTAAATCAGATGAAGAAGTAGCTAGTTATCCTTGGGATTATATTTACGAGCCAGATCCAAAAGAAATTTTGGAAACACTGCTAACTCGTTATATAGAATCACAAGTATATCAAGGTGTTGTTGAAAATATTGCCTCTGAACAGTCTGCCCGTATGGTAGCAATGAAAGCGGCAACAGATAACGCTGGCGACATGATCGATGGTTTACAACTCGTCTATAACAAGGCCCGTCAGGCTGCTATTACGCAAGAACTGTCGGAAATTGTATCAGGCGCTGCAGCGGTTTAGGTTTAGGTAACGAAATCAAGTTTAGAGGATTAATCATGAGCACAGGTACTGTTGTCCAAGTAATTGGCGCGGTTGTGGACGTAGAGTTTCCACAAGATTCTGTACCTCGAGTATATGACGCTCTGAAGATCACAGGCGAAAGCCCATGTAATGGTTTGGTGCTGGAAGTTCAGCAACAACTAGGTGGTGGTGTTGTTCGTACCATCGCTATGGGTTCTTCTGATGGTCTGCGTCGTGGTTTAGAGGTAGCAAACTCAGGTTCACCAATTTCTGTTCCGGTAGGGGTTAAGACCCTTGGCCGTATTATGAACGTATTGGGCGAGCCTATCGATGAAGCGGGTCCAATTGGTGAAGAAGAGCGTTATGAAATTCACCGTGCAGCACCTTCATACGAAGATCAGTCAAATTCAACTGAGCTATTAGAGACGGGTATCAAGGTTATCGACCTTGTTTGTCCTTTCGCTAAAGGTGGTAAAGTCGGTCTGTTCGGTGGTGCTGGTGTTGGTAAAACAGTTAACATGATGGAACTGATTAACAACATCGCTAAAGCTCACTCGGGTCTTTCTGTATTCGCTGGTGTTGGTGAGCGTACTCGTGAGGGTAACGACTTCTACTACGAGATGGAAGATTCAGGCGTATTAGACAAAGTAGCCATGGTTTACGGTCAAATGAACGAGCCTCCAGGTAACCGTTTACGCGTAGCGTTAACAGGCCTGAGTATCGCTGAAAAGTTCCGTGACGAAGGTCGTGACGTACTGTTGTTCGTTGACAACATTTACCGTTACACCTTAGCGGGTACTGAAGTATCTGCACTTTTAGGTCGTATGCCTTCTGCAGTAGGTTATCAGCCAACACTGGCTGAAGAGATGGGTGTTCTTCAAGAACGTATCGCTTCAACCAAAACAGGCTCTATTACTTCTGTACAAGCGGTATATGTCCCAGCGGATGACTTAACAGATCCGTCACCAGCAACAACCTTCGCTCACTTAGATGCGACTGTTGTATTGTCTCGTAATATTGCATCGCTAGGTATTTACCCAGCGGTTGACCCATTGGATTCGACTTCACGTCAGTTAGATCCACAGGTTGTAGGTCAAGAGCATTATGATGTTGCAAGCGGTGTACAAACTGTATTACAGCGTTATAAAGAGCTGAAAGACATTATTGCTATTTTGGGTATGGATGAGTTGTCAGATAATGACAAAACCATGGTATTCAGAGCACGTAAGATTGAACGTTTCTTGTCTCAACCTTTCTTCGTAGCAGAAGTGTTTACCGGTTCTCCTGGTAAGTACGTTTCTCTTAAAGACACTATTCGTGGCTTTAAGGGTATCTTGGATGGTGAGTTCGATCACATCCCTGAGCAAGCGTTCTACATGGTTGGCTCAATCGATGAAGCTATCGAAAAAGCGAACAAGAAGAAATAACTAGGCCGTAAAGCTTAGTTCTTTAAGGAGAGCTCAATGGCAGGCATGACAGTCAAACTTGATATTGTTAGTGCAGAGAAAAGCTTATACCACGGCGAAGTTACTTTTTTTGAAGTATCTGGTGCTGAAGGTGAATTAGGTATTATGCCTAATCATGCTCCTTTGCTAACAAAGATCAAACCTGGCATGGCGCGCATAGTCAAGCAAGATGGCAGTGAAGAAGTGTTGTATCTTTCAGGTGGTATCCTGGAAATTCAACCAACATCTATTTCTGTTCTTGCTGATGTTGGATTGCGTGCCGATGATATTGATGAGCAAGCAGCTTTAGAAGCTAAACGTCGTGCAGAAGAGAAAATTGCTAATGCCGGCGTAGACTTCAATTATGAAGCCGCAACAATTGAATTAGCTAAATCGATAGCGCAATTGAAAGTTGTTGAAACCATCAAAAGAAATATCACCAGATAAGTTGATTATTTGCTGGATAAAAGGCGACTCATTTATGAGTCGCCTTTTTTATTACTGCTGTTTTATTGGGATTGTTTATTCATCGTCGATGGCTGTGGTGAGTATTTTCCATTTTAGGCTGTATTCAGCTAAAATAGCGCCAATTATACTTTTTAGTCTTTTAAAGGAATTAATCATGTCGTTAAATGTTGTGATCTTAGCTGCAGGCAAAGGAACGCGTATGCGCTCAGATCTTCCTAAAGTGTTACACCCAATCGCCCATAAAAGCATGGTTCAACATGTTATTGATACGGCAAACGCTTTAGGCTCCAAGGCTATTCAACTTGTATATGGCTATGGCGCAGACAAACTAAAGCAAACATTGGGTGAGCAACCTTTAAATTGGGTGTTACAAGCTGAACAATTAGGTACAGGGCATGCTGTAGCACAAGCCAATTCAAACATTAGTGATGACGATACAGTATTAATTCTTTACGGCGATGTACCCTTGATTCAGCAATCAACCTTAGAAAAATTATTAGCTGCCCGGGCAGATAATGGCTTGGCTATTCTGACTGTTAACCTTGTTAATCCAACTGGATATGGCCGAATTGTTCGTCACAACGATAATGTCGTCGGTATTATTGAGCAAAAAGATGCTAACGCTGAGCAATTAAAAATTACCGAAGTGAATACCGGTATTATGGCTGTACCGGGTAAGCAATTAAAAACCTGGTTAAGTCGTTTATCTAATAGTAATGCCCAAGGTGAATATTACCTGACTGATATTATAGCGATGGCACATGCCGATGGTGTGGCTATTACGACTGCGCAACCGGAATCTGCTATCGAAGTCGAAGGGGCTAATAATCGAGTGCAACTGGCTCAATTAGAGCGTGCTTACCAAGCTCGTGCGGCTGAAAAGTTAATGCTTGAAGGTGCTAACTTGCGTGATCCAGCTCGTATTGATATCCGCGGAGAGGTAACCGTTGGGATGGATGTGATGATTGATGTCAATGTGATCATTCAAGGTAAAGTCACTTTAGGTAATAATGTGACTATCGGCGCCGGGGCTATTCTCATTGATTGTGATATTGCCGATAACGCTGAAATTAAGCCTTACTCAATTATAGAAGGCGCTAAATTAGGTAAATCAGCCAGTGCCGGACCATTTGCTCGTTTACGTACCGGTGCAGAATTAAAAGAAGATGCCCACGTGGGTAACTTTGTTGAAATGAAAAAAACAGTACTCGGTAAAGGGTCTAAAGCAGGGCATTTAAGTTACTTAGGTGATGCACAAATAGGTGCCGGGGTAAATATTGGTGCGGGTACTATTACCTGTAACTACGATGGTGTTAATAAGTTTGTTACCACTATAGAAGATGGTGTATTTGTTGGCAGTGATACTCAACTTATCGCTCCAGTTACCATAGGTAAAAATGCCACCTTAGGTGCAGGCTCTACTATAGCCAAAGATGTTGGCGAGGGTGAATTAGTGATAACCCGTGTGAAACAGCGTCATATTGCTGGATGGCAACGCCCGGTAAAATTGTCGAAGTAATACTCTACATTCACTACTTCTATTGGCGATAAGTGTGATGCACTTATCGCTTTTTTGTAAGTTCCAACAAACAAAGTAAATATTCTGTAAATTTTAGCTAATAATAATCATTCTCATTTAATATGCCTGCATTAAATCGGTATAACATCTAAATAGAGGTATGAATGTTAACTAAATTATCAGCAGTAGCAATAGCCGTTACAACGGGATTGTTGTCATATTCAGTGCACTTTGATGCTCAAGCAGAACAGCAACCAACATCATTAGAAGTCTCACCTGATCAAGCCGCTGCAACACACAATAGCATTGAGCGAATAGAAGTGACTGGCAGACAGTTTAATAACTATAAAGTAGGTACAGCCTCTGGTGCAATGCGCGGTAACATCGACTTAATGGACACGCCTCAATCTGTGGCAATTATTCCTGATTTTGTTACCGACGAGCAATTAGCTAAAAATTTATCAGAAGTATTGGTTAACGACTCAAGTGTGACTGCCGGCAGTGAAAAATGGAACCGCCAAGTCTTTAGTCTTCGAGGTTTTGAGTTAGATTCAGGATCCGGTTACCTCATCAATGGTCATCAACAGTGGTCTCACTATGTGCAGCCAATAGAAACACTCCAGCAAGTTGAAGTGCTAAAAGGGCCGTCAAGTATGTTGTATGGTCAGTCTGGCCCTGGTGGTTTGATTAATATGGTGACCAAAAAACCAACATATGATACCGAGTTTGAACTAGGTTTTGATACCGATGATCAAGGTTCTACACGCTTTCAAGCTGATGCGGGTGGCAGTATCAATGATGCACAAACCTTGCGCTACCGTACTGTGTTAGTTAAGCAGGATTCACAATATTGGCGTAACTATGCCAATACTATGGGCGTAGATGAAACTAACCAAGAGCGTGACCGTTGGTTAGGCTTCATCAACCTTGAATACGACATCACCGATGATTTATTGTTGTCGGTAAAGTATGATCATACCCAAGATAAAACCGGTATAGACCGCGGTGGTTGGTTGAATAGTGCAGGCGAATTGGTGGGTGGCCGTGATTTAATATGGGATATGCCTTGGGCGTTTACCGACAACACCATAACTAATAAAGGCGGTGATTTAACTTATCATATTAACGATAATATGCAGGTTAAAACGGGTTATAACCACCAGCAATTTAATCGTCAGCGTTTAGACTCTTCACCCAATGTGTGCGGTAAAGACAATAATAAGAAAAACGTCTGTTATGAGGATCCATTAACTCAAGGTTACTTTATTAGCCCGTTTGACCGATATGATGATTGGCAGCATGAAACGGCATACATGGACTTTACCAGCCAATTCAACACGGCTGGTGTCGAGCATCAGTTGTTATTAGGCGGCAATTTACTGAAATACTACTATGGTCAGTTAAAAGATTCAGGATCTAAAAATCAGCATGTTATGCCTGGTGTACCTGTAGCTAACCCGGGGTTAGATTATCACCAAGATACCACAAAGTATGAATCTAATTACAAGCATTACGGGTTCTACCTGCAAGATCTTATTAGCTTTAATGATTCATGGCAGGCGTTAGTAGGTACTCGTTATGATGAGCAGAAAAAAGACGGCGAAGGTAATAATAGCTATGCCGTTTTACCTAAGTTTGGCGTAATTTATTCACCAACAAAAAATGGCAGCATATACGTTAACTATTCACAAAGCTTTAGCCCACAGGGCATGGTGAATAATGATGATGACGTCAATAACAAGATGGATCTTGAGCCTGAGTATGGTACTCAATATGAGTTAGGTACAAAGTGGGAGTTGTACGATGGCAGTTTGCTTTTAACGGGGGCAATCTTTGATATCACAGTATCTAATGTCACTGTACAACAAACATTAGTTACGCCAGTAAATGATAAAACTTACATCACCACTCAAGAAGGCGAACAACGTCATAAAGGTGCTGAGATTGGTGCCCAAGGTCAAGTTGCTGACAAGTGGTTTGTTACAGGTTCAATGATGTATTTAAGTGCCGAGTATCTACGTCCAGTATCAGACAGCTTAAATGGTAAAACACCGATAGATGCACCAGAACTATCAGCAAACCTTTGGACTCGTTATGAAATGACCGAAAACTTTGCCCTTAACTTTGGTGCAACCTATGTGGGCGAGCGTTATGCCGACAGTCAAAACACCATTACTAAAGATGATTATATTAAAGTTGATGTGGGCGCGGCTTACACTATGCCTATCATGGGTAGCGATGTAAGTTTACGAATGAACATCAGAAATCTATTTGATAAAGATTACCTTGCAGGTGGGAGTACAACGGATGTTACCGTTGGTCAGGGACGCAATATTAACCTAGCGGTAGAAGCTAAGTTTTAATGCATTTGCCCGTTAATTTTACTCGGCTACAGATACCCTTTCATTATGTGTAGCCTAAGTAAAATATTGACCTTTGTCTAAAAAAGCAGCGATTATCGCTGCTTTTTTATTATTTATCTTTCAACAAGTCTAGATAAAGTTTCATTTACTGCTAAAATATCTTTCGTTTCGTAACTTAAGTGAAAGAAAACCCCATTATGAATAAGCGTAATACCCAACAACGTCGACACAGCATTATCAACCTGCTTAATCAGCAAGGAGAAGTCAGTGTTGAGGAGTTGTCTTTACGTTTTGAAACATCGGAAGTCACCATTCGCAAGGATTTAGCTACTTTAGAAAAAACAGGCTTATTGCTACGCCGTTATGGTGGCGCTATTGCAGTGCCCGACGAAGTCACTCAGCAGTTTAGTGCCAAAATAGCACCCAATAAACTGGCTATAGCTAAAACCGCCGCCGCGCTGATTAAAGATCACAACCGAATTATTATTGATAGTGGTAGCACTACCACAGGTATTGTGCAGCAGCTAAATAACTTGCGTGGTTTAGTGGTAATGACTAACTCATTGCAGCTGGCTAATGCGATTCACGAACTTGAAAACGAACCGACATTATTGATGACCGGTGGTACCTGGGACCCGCATTCAGAGTCTTTCCAAGGCCAGGTAGCCGAACAAGTTTTACGTTCATATAACTTTGACCAATTGTTTATCGGCGCCGACGGTTTAGATTTAGAGCGTGGCACCACCACGTTCAATGAACTAACCGGACTGAGCAAAGTGATGGCCGAAATGTCTCGTGAAGTTATCGTCTTGCTTGAATCATCAAAAATTGGTCGCCGTATTCCTAATTTAGAACTGCCCTGGAGTGAGATAAACGTATTGGTCACCGATGACCATATCTCAGCCGAGGCATTACAAACCATTACAGATCAGGGCATAAAAGTGTTACTTGCGTCCTATATCGAATCAAATTAATTTTAAAATTACTCAATAGGTAAATAATCATGTGTGGAATCGTTGGCGCTGTAGCGCAAAGAGATGTAGCAGAAATTTTAGTTGAAGGTTTACGCCGCTTAGAATATCGCGGTTATGACAGTGCCGGTGTAGCGGTTATCTATAATAGCGAGCTAAACCGCACTCGCCGTTTAGGTAAAGTACAAGAGTTATCATCAGCATTGGCTGAACATCCATTGACTGGTGGTACTGGTATTGCGCACACCCGTTGGGCTACCCATGGTGAACCCAGTGAACGTAATGCCCACCCACATTTATCTGAAGGTGATATCGCTGTTGTACATAACGGTATTATTGAAAACCACAACAAGCTACGTGTAAAACTTAAAGAGCTAGGTTATGTGTTTTCATCAGACACAGACACAGAGGTTATTTGTCATTTAGTGCACCATGAACTTAAAACGGCTAATACGTTATTATCAGCGGTACAAGCAACCGTTAAGCAGCTAGAAGGTGCATACGGCACAGTGGTTATTGACCGTCGCGACAGCGAACGCATGGTTGTGGCTCGTAGTGGTAGCCCGCTTGTAATCGGTTATGGCATAGGTGAAAACTTTGTCGCATCTGACCAACTTGCACTACTACCTGTAACGCGTAATTTTGCTTTCTTAGAAGAAGGTGATGTTGCAGAGGTCACTCGTCGTGAAGTGAATATTTATGATTTAAATGGCGATGCTGTTAAGCGTGAAATCAAAGAGTCAGAAGTGACCCATGATGCTGGTGATAAAGGTGAATACCGCCATTACATGCTAAAAGAAATCTACGAGCAGCCAATGGCTTTAGCCCGCACTATAGAAGGTCGCATTGCCAATAAACAAGTATTAGATAGTGCTTTTGGTGATAACGCGTCAGAGTTCTTAAAAGACATCAAACATGTACAAATTATCGCGTGTGGTACTAGCTACCATGCTGGCATGGCAGCACGTTACTGGTTAGAAGACTGGGCGGGTGTGTCTTGTAATGTTGAAATTGCTTCAGAGTTTCGTTACCGCAAATCGCATTTATTCCCAAATAGCTTATTAGTCACGATTTCACAGTCGGGTGAAACCGCTGATACCTTAGCGGCAATGCGTCTTGCTAAAGAAATGGGCTATAAAGCCACCTTAACCATTTGTAACTCAGGTGGTTCATCGTTAGTACGCGAATCTGACATGGCTTACATGATGAAAGCCGGTGCTGAAATTGGCGTTGCCTCAACCAAAGCATTTACTGTGCAATTAGCCGGTTTATTAATGCTTACTGCTGTGATTGGTCGTTACAACGGTATGTCAGATGAGATGCAAGCTAACATCACCCAAAGCCTGCTATCAATGCCAGCTAAAGTAGAGCAAGCATTAGGGTTGGACGATGCCATTGCTCAGCTTGCAGAAGATTTTGCCGACAAGCACCATGCATTATTTTTAGGTCGTGGCGATCAGTACCCAATCGCAATGGAAGGCGCGTTAAAACTAAAAGAAATATCTTACATTCATGCAGAAGCTTATGCCTCAGGCGAATTAAAACACGGTCCATTAGCACTTATTGATGCTGATATGCCGGTTATCGTAGTTGCGCCAAACAACGAACTGCTTGAAAAGCTTAAATCAAATGTGGAAGAAGTACGTGCCCGTGGCGGGTTAATGTATGTGTTTGCTGACAAAGACGCTGAGTTTGAATCAGACGACACCATGAAGGTGATTCCAGTGCCTCATTGTGATGAGTTTATGGCGCCACTTATCTACACTATCCCACTACAGTTATTGTCATATCACGTTGCATTAATTAAAGGTACTGACGTGGATCAACCACGTAACTTGGCAAAATCGGTTACAGTAGAATAAGTAACATTATTGCTGGTGGTGTGGACGTTAAATAGAGTTCGAAACTAGTCATAAAGATGGCTACTAACTGAAAAGTTAGAAACTAAACAAGTTAGCTACTGTGAAATGTTCGAAACTAATAAAAAGCGACTTACTCATTGAGTGGTCGCTTTTTTTTTAAGATAAAAAGTTATGTTAATGCAATAGTCATGGGTAGTTAAATTCCAGGACGATAGCGTTTGTAACGCAAAACTATTTACCCGGTTTATGTTTATGCGTATCTAAACTTGGATGTTTAGATTTATTATCAGGGGTAACACTACGTCTTTGATCTGTTTTACCTGTTGATTCAGCTTTTGGCTTAGGGCCTGGTTTTATGCTCATGACGCTCACCTCATGTATAAGTTTATATAAGGCCATTATTTTAAGGCGTGTAGTTAGTTGCTTCGCATTTAGGGCAAGGAGGAAGTGTATCGGAGTTATCATCTAAAATGACTTTTTGTCCACATTTTGTGCATGTATAAACACCTTTCCCTGGTTTTTCGCCTGTGCTCGACATAAATATATCTCCTTGATAACTGGATTCAATAATACAAAATGTATTATTGAATCCTATATTGGGTCAAAAAAAGAACAATGCAAGAGTTATTTTTAAGCAGATTATTAATAGAAATCATTCCAATGATTATGCATTAAGGGCATCATCATATTTCGTTTGATATTAAACTTTGTTAAAACGTTTTTGCCCCCAAAATCATTTAGCTCGAGGTTCCTGACCACTCTCTTATGTCAGTTATTGACCAACTTTTCCTAATAGCAGATTATGAGCTTAGTTGAGCATTTGCGGCTATACAGACATGTTCTGCTATATTGTAAGTGCAAGAAATATAAAGATAGTTTGAACAGTATGTTGCTGTTATGGTATCTGCATTTTATGAAAATATTATATAGACAATGTCTGCTAAAAAGACACTGTTTGTAGTGGTCAAGTAAAATTGGCCACGGTTTTAGAGTCATTCCAATATAAACGTTCTGACTCATTTGGCGTTAACCCACCATTATATTGATGGGGTCTAGTTTCACTGTAATATCCAGTGATGTAATTTGTGATCGCTTTGTCTGCTTCTGTAAAACTCCCATAGCCACTAGCGGGTACCCATTCAGATTTCAAACTTCTAAAGAAACGCTCCATTGGTGCGTTATCCCAACAATTCCCGCGACGACTCATACTTTGCTCAATCTGAAGACGCCATAATAACTGCCTAAATTTCAAGCTAGTATAATGCGAGCCCTGATCACTGTGATAAATCACATTCTCAGGTTTACCCCTTAACTCAAACGCCATATTCAAGGCTTTGCACGTCAGTTCACTATCTGGCGATAATGACAAAGCCCATCCCACAGGTTTGCGGGAAAATAAATCTAGAACAACCGCTAAATATGCCCAACGATTACCGACCCAAACATACGTCACGTCGCCACACCACACTTGATCTGGTTGGGTAACAGCAAACTGTCGATTAAGCGTATTAGGGATAGCTACATGTTCTTGTGTTGCTTTCCTATAAGCATGCTTAGGCTGCTGACAACTGACTAACCCAAGCTTTATCATGAGATTACGAGCTCGATAACGACTAAGTTTAATCCCTTTGTTAGTCACTAATTGCGCTATCGTTCGGGCACCGGCAGAGCCATTACTAATACGATGCGCGGTCTTCACTTCACTGCATAAAATTGTAAAATCAGCATCAATATGCTCTTTTCTTTTTAGCCAATATTTATAGCTACTTCGATGCACTTTGAATGCATTACAAATTGTAAGAATAGAGTGGCTCTGCTTGAGTTGGCTGATTAGCGCAAATTGTTCATCGAGTCTGACATCAAGAGAGCGGTAGCCTTTTTTAGGATAAGATTATGCTCCTCAATACGTGCTATGTGTTTCTTCAACTCACGAATTTCAATTTGTTCAGGGGTAATGGGAGAGGCTTTGGGAGTGCCACCCTGGCGTTCTAGTTTTAACTGTCTCACCCATTTGTCCATGGTTGATTTACCCACGTTCATCGCCTTTGCAGCTTCGATGATGCTATGGTTTTTATCTAGGACTAATTGGGCTGCTTCAAGTTTGAATTCAGCACTAAATGTTTTTCTGGTTATCGATCTCATGTGTTCACCTAAAGTCATGTACGAGGTAATAATATCACCTCTATTTAGGTGGCCAAAATAACTATGCCACTACAAAGAACCCTACTGGAGAAGAATACATCAAATTGTTGGCATAAATCATTGCTGTATACACGGAACTCCACTAGTAAATATTCAACCCTACCATTCAATGCAACATAGGCATGAGTATTTTCCTCTGCAAACTCAACAAATAGAAACATTTTCACCTCAGATATTGATATCCAATCCTAAGTGGTTAGACGAGCAAGTGTGTTGGCTGCTCTATCGAGGAGAGCAGCAATCACTCAGTTTTGAGCAATGGACAAACCTGTATAGAGATTTACTTGTTAAAAATGGATTCGCAAAAGGTTGTTTTTGTAATTACCCATTACTGAAAGAGGCAATTGAGAGTGCGTGGTCAGCGGAATGGCTACGTTCAATGAATTTATTTCCAAATGAAACGGAGTCTAATTGGTTACATAAGATTTCCCAAAAGCATCGAAAATCCTTCAGTTATTTAGAGCATTTAGTCGCACTTTATGCCATTCAAAAAGATATCAAGCTCTCTGAGGTTATGGATAGGGGAAGGTCTTTAGTTAAATCAAATATCAAAAAAGTTAAATTAACGACTTTCTCAAAAACAAAAATGCGAGAAAACCAAAAAATATGGCTAAATCAAGTTAAACAATTCGGGGCCAAAGTTGCCAGGAAAAATGGCTATGAAAGTACATATATGTGGTTATACCGCCACAATAGAGATTGGTTACTTAACACTAATAACAAATACAAGCGTCCTATTCCCGTAGTAAACAATAGAGTTGATTGGAAGAGAAGGGATATGGAAATTGTTAGAGCCCTTATTCGTATAATCGATAAACATTTTGATGATATTTCGGGACCTCGATTGTCGATGAAATGGCTTGTTTCTCAATTAGATACTGGAACGTCAGTGGAGAAGTATCTATATAAACTGCCCTTGGCTTCAATCTATCTTGCCCGTTACTCTGAAAGTATTACTGATTATCAAATAAGAAGGATTACTCAAGTCATGATTATGACTAGACCAAATATACTTCCTAGATGGCAGATACTTAGATTGTCGGGATTAAGTGACGAGCGGATGACTCAAATGACATGTGAATTTTTGGATAGTCTACTAGCAAATTTATGGGCTTTAAGAGGACTGTAACTAAAATGAACGAACAACAAAAATTAGAAGAATTACTAGGCCATTATTTTTCAGAACAAGATATAGCGTATATTTTCTCTTTACTACTGCCTTGGGCAGGAGACTACGAAGGCATTTCTAATTGGTTAGAAAAACCAATTCCAGCATTTGGTGATATTACAGCGATTGATGTTTGTGAAAGAGGGTTGTCCGAGCACTTTATTGTATATTTAGCTGGGATTAATAGCGGTGGTTTTGCTTAATTAATGAGCTTAAATGTCAGTTTCCAACATCACTAGTATCATACTATGTTAACGGCTTTTTAGTTTCTAACATTATTAATTCTCAGGATCGTACTTTATTATAAAGATCATACATTTAGTTTGGGCTTTAGTTGCGTACTTTATTTAACTTCCACAGTGGTTGATATTGCATATTATGCCTATTAACCAGATACATAAAAGCAACTAACTCTGAGAGTAGTTGCTTTTTTTTATTTTTTGCCGATGTTCTGATTGTTTTACCGCCTAAGTAAGTAGTAGCGCTTCGCCTACATATTCATTTAAAAGAAAAATAGCCAACTAGCAGGATTTCATCCTATTAGTTGGCTAAAAGGGAGGCTCAATAGCAACACACGATGAACTCATAATTAAATATCGCCAAATATAGCAATATTGCTTCAGTTAATAGAATACCGTTAAACGGCTGGACTAAAATAAGTGTCATGACTATAATTGAGCGGTCGTTCAAAACGTTACCTTGCTTTTCTAGAGATAAACTAATGAGTAAACCTGCTAAATTTAATCGCGAAGATATTATTGAAAAAGCGGCCAATTTATATTGGGAAAAAGGCTTTCATGCTACTTCTATGCGTAATCTACAAGAAGTTGTTGATATGCGCCCAGGCAGTATTTACGCTAGTTTTGGCAGTAAAGAGGGATTGTTTAAAGCGGCATTACAGCATTATGTCAAAAGTGGCGTTGCTCAACTTCATATGTGTATTGCTGATACCCATTCTCCATTAGCGGCGTTAAAGCTGTTTGTTGAACGTGCAGTATTAAGCCAAGGTAATGCGCCAAGTGGCATGTGTATGTTGGTTAAAACAGTCGCAGAGCTAACGGAAGATAATGCTGACTTATTAGCAGAAGCAAAAGAGTCTTTGGTAATGGTTGAAGCTGAGTTTGCAAGTTTATTGGCTCAAGCACAACAAAATGGTGAGCTAGATACAGCACAAACGCCACAAGCGTTAGCACGTTTTTTACAGGTACAAATTATTGGTATTCGCACATATGCCCACGCAAATCGTGACGACAATACCATTGGTGATTTTATCGAGGCGATATTCAGTAACCCACCGTTAGCCATTAAAAAATAAGGTATTCACGGTATTTACTGTGCTCTAATACCAACACAAAAACTAATCAATGTAATCCTTATTTCTTTAATATTAAAAAGCCAAAACCAATAAGGATTTTGGCTTTTAAAGTCGTTAGTTTTAATTTATGCTTTTTGTTCGGCCAGTAGTTCGCTAAGCACTTGCTTATAGGACTCAACAGGATGAGCGCCATTTAATGCACTAGTACGATTAAATACCACTGTTGGCACAGAGTTTATGCCTGCAGATAACCATTGGTTTTTGTCTGCTGTGATATGCGCTCTAACTTCTGCATTATCTAATAGCGGTATTGCTTCTTTTGGATTCAAACCCACAGCGATCAGTTCATTGGCAAGAACAACTCTGTCGGATATATCCTTATGCTCGCTAAAAAAGGCGTTAAATAAACGCATTTTAAGCTCGGTTTGTTTGCCAAAACCTTTGGCATAATTTAACAAGATGTGGGCATCAAATGTGTTGACCATCTTCATGTCATCAGCATAGTTGAACTTAAATCCAAATTCCGCCCCACGGGCTGCAATGTTGATTCGAGCACGATCACTGTCTGCTCGACTAGAGCCATATTTGCGGGCAACATGCGCGCGCAATTCTTCACCTTCTGCAGGCATATCAGGGTTAAGTTCGAATGGTTGCCATTCAATATCAACTTTGTCTTCAATACCAAGCTCGTTGATGGCTTGTTTTAATCCTTCGTATCCAACAATACACCACGGACAAACAACATCGGAGATGATGTCGATTTTAATTTTATCTACCATGTTTCACCTGCTTTAATGCGACGTTATATCATTCCAATAAATGAAAAAGAGAGCAAGTCAATGACTTGCTCTCTTCTGTTCACTTAAATTCATCCTATTTTGAGTTCAGAATAAGTTTGATCGTTTAAGTTACTTATTGTTTTGCCAAGCGAATTTTTTAAAAGGCGCATCAACAGGAGTATGAGCAAGATGATTAACATAATTGCTGATCACTTTTTGCGATAAACCTAATATGATTTCAAGTAATTGACGTTGACCATAACCTGCCGCAAAGAATGCTTCCATTTCAGCATCTGACAATATTCCGCGGTTACGTACTACAAGTAATGTGGTGTCGTGAAGTGCTTGTAATTTGGCATTTGGCATGGCTTCACGGTTTCTTAATGCATTAGACAATGCGGAATCGACTTCCATCATTTCTGCTATACCCGTGTGGGCAGGGACACAGTACGTACAGCCATGCTCAACATTTATTGTCTGCCATACTACGGTTAATTCATCAGCATTAAATGAAGATTCGGTAAATAGCGTGTGTAATGTTTGATAGGCTTCAAAAATACCAGGAGACTCGGCTAACACACCATGAAGATTAGGGATCATACCGTAGGCTTTTTTAGATTGTTCTAATAAGGCTTTGCTTTCTGCAGGAACGGTTTCTAAATTATGGATAGTAAATTTGCTCATATGACACTCCAAAAAGGTCGTTTATCTAATAAGTGATAGGTTAATCACTTCATTGTTTGCTTAGTATGGATATAATATAAACATCTTTTGAACGATCGTTCAAGTTTTATTTGAGCAATCGTTCAAATACTTTTGTCACTCATTCAAAATCAATAGATTTAATAAACCTTTTTTGGGATGCTGGTGTAACTCAAAGTGCAATAATGTATTGATGTTTAAGATTTTTTTACAAGGGTTTATATTCTAAGCTACCCATGAGTTGCTAATGGGTATGTGATTTTAGTTAAGGAAAATAAATGCGTTTGATAATACTAGGCATGTTTTTTATATTCATGCAGCTAGCTTGTTCTCCTACCTCAGTACCACAAGCTATTGGCACGCTAGAGCGTGATCGAGTGACATTTACCGCCACCTCGAATGAGATTATTCGTGAGTTGCCCGTTATTGAAGGCAGTATCGTTGAAGCTGGGCAAGTGTTGGTGCGATTAGATGCTAAAAACCAGCAAGCTATCCTGGCTAATGCGATAGCCAAAAAGGCCAAAGCGACGGCTTTTTTACTAAAACTGACTAATGGCGAGCGGGTTGAAGATATCGCCTCAGCACAAGCTAAGGTAGCTCAAGCTAATGCGCAGTTTGTTGAGGCACAGAAAAATTATCGCCGTCAGGTAGAGTTAATCGCCCGTAAATTAGTGAGTCAATCTGATTTAGACAGCGCTTTAGCCAGTCGAGATAAAGCACTGGCATCATTAAATTCGACCAAGGAAGAGTTTAGCAAGCTTACCGCGGGATCGCGTATTGAAGACATCGAGCAAGCCAAAGCTGAATTAGCGGCTAGCCAAGCAGAAGTTGTTTTACAAACCCAGAAGTTAGATGAGTTAACCATAGTGGCCACCCGCGATGGCATACTAAATAACTTGCCATATAACTTAGGTGAGCGAGTGGCGCTAAACAGTGTTGTGGCAGTGATGTTGGCTAATAGCGTGCCCTACGCTAGGGTATATGTCCCTGCACCGCACCGTATTCATTTTATTCCTGGCTTAAAGGTCACTGTGCATGTCGATGGTGTTGAACAAACATTAGTGGGCACAGTACGCTGGGTATCTCATGAAGCCTCATTCACCCCTTATTACGCTTTGACTGAGAATGAACGCGCCCGGTTAATGTACCTTGCCGAAGTCGATTTAGAAGACTCTGCGGCAACATTTCCTTCGGGTATCCCCGCCCAGGTTGACTTGATTATTAATAATTCAACGGGAGATTAGTCATGACTGAATTCGTTATTGAAGCAGTCAACGTGGTGAAAAAGTTTGCTGATTTCACTGCTATCGAAAACGTCACCTTACGGGTCCCTAAAGGTTGTATTTACGGCTTTTTAGGCCCAAATGGTTGCGGTAAATCCACCATGATAAGAGTGCTAACGGGTTTGCTAAGCCCTACATCGGGTGACATCACCGTATTGGGCTTATCCATGCCCAAGCAAGCAGAATCATTACGCTTAAAAATTGGCTACATGACCCAAAAATTCTCCCTGTATGATGATTTAAGTGTGCAAGAAAACATGCAGTTTATGGGGCAAATATTTGGTATGGGCAGTAAGGCGTTAAGCCTGCGCATTAATGAGCAGCTAATGACTTATGGGTTAGATTCTATTCGTCAACAAAGGGTCGCGGGTATGAGTGGTGGTCAGCGTCAGCGTTTATCTTTAGCGTGTGCCACTATGCATAACCCAGAGTTACTTTTTTTGGATGAGCCTACCTCCGCGGTTGACCCGCAAAATAGAAGAGAGTTTTGGGAGCAGTTGTTTGAGTTATCAGCACAAGGCACCACTATTTTAGTCACCACCCATTACATGGATGAAGCTGAACGTTGCCATCGTTTGGCGGTAATGGAATCTGGTATTATTCGTGCAGACGGAGAACCTGATGCTTTAATGCGTGATATGGGCGTTAATATTGTCGAGGTTAACAGTCCGCAGTTACGTGCCTTGAAAAAAAGCTACTGGCAACCAAAGCGGTTCGATCAGCGGCGCAGCTAGGAGTTCGTTTGAGGGTGTTAATTTATCAAGACATCGCCGATCCTATTCAATGGCTGAAAACAACTTTTCCTGAACTTGCCCAAGCTGAAATGAATCTTGCTCGTCCTAGTTTAGAAGATGTGTTTGTGTGTGTTACCGGTGAGGGGCGCCAATGATGTCTTTCTATCGAATAAAAGCGGTAATGGTGAAAGAGATCCGTCAATTATCAAGGGACCGGATTACCTTTGGCATGGTAGTGATGATCCCGCTTATTCAGCTATTGTTGTTTGGTTATGCCATTAATACCGACATTCGCCAAATACCGATAGCAGTTGTCGACCAAAGCCAGAGTACTGCGGGGCGGGTGATAACTGAGTCTGTTAAAGTCACTCAAGTAGTGAACGTTGTTAGGCATTTTGCTACCGCAGAAGAGGCTGAGCAAGCCATTAAACAGGGAGTTGTGCGTGCAGCGCTAATACTGCCGCAGGATTTAACTCAGCGAATGGTGCAAAATAGAGTGTTAGGTCAATGGATAGTTGATGGCTCAGACACCATGATCAGTTCAGCTATTTTAGCGCTACAGTCTATGCCGTTAACCGATTTTGATTTCGACATACGCCCTAAGACCGTTAAAACCTTTGAAGTTGTGTTGTTTTATAATCCGAGCCGACGCTCTGCGGTGAATATTGTGCCGGGTTTGTTAGGGATTATATTGACCATGACGATGATCCTGTTTACCAGCACCGCCATAGTACGTGAACGGGAACGAGGTAACTTAGAGCTACTGATTACCACTCCAATTAGCCCAATGGAGCTGATGATAGCCAAAATTGTTCCTTATATATTTGTTGGCTTAATACAGGTGTTTATCATTTTGGGGTTAGGCCATTGGATATTTGATGTGCCTATCAATGGGTCAGTTGCACAGATATTATTCGGTACCCTATTGTTTATTTCAGCCAGTTTATCATTGGGGTTAATGATTTCTACCTTGGCTAAAAATCAATTACAAGCCATGCAAATGACCATCTTTATCTTATTACCTTCAATATTATTGTCTGGTTTTATGTTTCCGTATGAAGGTATGCCAGAAACGGCACAATGGATATCAGAAGCGCTTCCGGCAACTCACTTTATGCGTTTAATTCGAGGTGTTGTATTACGAGAAGCTGATTTAATCGACCTATGGCGCGATACCCTGTGGCTTGCTTGTTTTACAGTGGTAGGTTTGTTCGTTGCAGCAGCTCGATTTAAGAAAACATTAGATTAAATAACCTCTGTTATGATTTAAAATTGCTATTATTCAGCCGCTTGAATTAGCCTTCTGGCTATGATTTTGTGTGCTTACTTTAGCCATTAGCTGACGCTACTTTAGTCGTTATGCATACGTATTCAATATTCCAAGGTGTTTATTTGTTCAATTATTAGGCGATACTGATTTGGGTTAACAAATTGTTAACTCCAATAAAAATCTAATAATAAAGGCCTTAAACATGAATCCTAATCGCGCGTTAACTAAGGTAGCCATAGCAACAGGTTTATCTTTGTGTATGTCATCATCAGTATTTGCCAACCCACAACCGACTACATTTGTTCATCTTTTCGAATGGAATTGGCAAGATATTGCTCAAGAATGTGAACAATTTTTGGGGCCAAATGGTTATGCCGCGGTGCAAGTATCACCACCGAACGAACATATTCAAGGTAGCCAGTGGTGGACTCGTTATCAGCCAGTAAGCTATGTACTACAAAGTCGTGGAGGTAACCGTGGTCAGTTTATTGATATGGTTAGCCGCTGTAAGGCGGTTAATGTAGATATCTATGTTGATGCGGTGATTAATCATATGGCTAGCGGCAGTGGAACAGGCACCGCAGGCAGTGCTTATGGTAATAAAAGCTACCCAGCATATAGCCCGCAGGACTTTCATAACACATGTGCGATTAAAGATTACAACAACCGTTGGGAGGTTCAAAACTGCGAGCTTGTAGGTTTAACTGATCTTAATACCAGTGCTAATTATGTTCAAACCACGATTGCGGGTTTTTTGAATGATTTGACTAATATAGGTGTCGCAGGCTTTCGCTTTGATGCCTCTAAACACATGGCCGTTGAAGATATTCAAGGTGTTATGTCAAAAGTAAATGGTTCGCCTTTGGTTTTTCAAGAAGTGATTGATCAAGGTGGTGAAGCCATTAGTGCCAGTGAATATACCAGTGTGGGCTTGGTGACTGAGTTTAAATACTCAACCCAGTTAGGCAATACATTCCGTAATGGCAATTTAGCATCTTTAAAGAACTTTGGTGAAGGCTGGGGTTTTATGGCCAGCAGTTCTGCAGTTGTTTTTGTCGATAATCACGACAATCAACGTGGTCACGGCGGCGCGGGTAATGTGATCACATTTGAAGACGGCCGATTATATGACTTAGCCAATGTGTTTATGTTGGCTTATCCCTACGGTTACCCAAAAGTGATGTCGAGTTATGCATTCAATGGCAATACCGATGTTGGCGCGCCTAGCGTTAGGGTTCATAACAATGGCAATTTAGAATGTTTTGGCAACAACTGGAAGTGTGAGCATCGTTGGGGCTATATTGCTGGTGGGGTGAGTTTTCGAAATAACACCGCTGATAATTGGACGACCACAAACTGGTGGGACAACGGCAACAATAAAATTGCATTTGGTCGTGGTAGTTCAGGTTTTGTGGCTATTAATAAAGAAAACTCAAATTTAACCGCAACGTTAGCGACATCTATGGCGCCAGGGACTTATTGTAACGTGCTAAAAGGCAAAATTGCTCAAGACAAGCGATCATGCAGCGGCGAAACGATTGTTGTTAATAATAACGGCTCCATCAATGCTAATGTTGGAGCTTGGGATGCGTTTGCCATTCATCAAGGTGCTAAGCTCATTACAGGTGGTGCTGTGAACAATCCTGATTGGAAGCGGACGGTTATTTTTATTCAAGCTCAAACACAAAGCGGTCAGGATATGTTTGTGCGTGGTGGCATTGATCACGCCTATGCGGCAAGTAATCTATATAAAACCTGTACCAGCAGCAATTTTGAATGTGCCATTCCAATTAGACATAACAACTTGCGTAATACCACTACAGCACATTGGAAAGCCAACGATACTTATCTAGATTGGTATGGCCCTGAGGCTGCTCAAAGCTCTGCGGCATCAGGTTCTGCATTAGATTGGACAACCAATTTATGGCCAGTAGCCTGGGGATCTAAGCAAACAGTAGCTAATAATGGCTTTGGAGAAGAGCCTTTAAATATTTGGGGGCAGCATTATTGGATGTTAGATGTGGATATGGATTGCAGTAAAACGGTTAATGGGTACTTTGAGGTTAAAGCGTTCGTCAAAAATGGCCAGGGCTGGGAAAGCAATATCAGTCAGTCCAACACGCCATTCCCTTCAAGTAATCATGTCGCTCAATGCGGTAAAGTGAATCAATTTAACTTTAATAGCAATGGCGTACAAATAGGTAACTTGTAAGATCTTTGGGTAATTAAAATGGCTAAAACACCCGTTTTAGCCATTTTAATGGGTAACAAATTATCTGGACTGAATTTACACATACTAAGTAATAAGCAGAGGATCTTTATAGTATGATGTGACGTATTCGTGAAACATCAATAAGACATATCAGCATGGCAAGCATACCTAGGCAAAATCTGACCCATCAACTCACTCATGATCTTGGTATTGCTATCGTCAGTGGGGAATATCCTATTGGAGAAGGGTTGCCTTCAGAAGCTGATTTGTGTGTTAAGTACGATGTTAGCCGCAGTTCAACGCGTGAAGCGGTAAAGATGTTGTCGGCCAAAGGCTTGATTACTTCACGCCCAAAGCAGGGCATAAGAGTGATGCCAGAAAGCCAATGGAATATGTTTGATATTGATGTCTTACATTGGATACTAAGCAGTAAACCATCTTTATCATTATTAAAAGAGTTTACGCAAATGCGTTTAGCATTAGAGCCAGAAGCAGCAGCATTGGCTGCCAAGAACGCAACGGCTGAGCAGATAGAGCATTTAGGTATAGCGTTACAGCGAATGAAGGATGCCGAGTTGGGGCTTGAAGATCCACTTGAGGCCGATATTTTATTTCATGCAAATATTCTATGCTCTAGTAATAATCGCTTTTTTATTCAAATGACCGGTTTTACTAGTACTGCATTAAAGGTGAGCTTGCGTTATACCAACCAGATGAAAGGGGTTAATGGGGCTAATGTGGAAGATCACGCAGCTGTTTATAATGCGATAAGAATGCGCCAGCCTGAATTAGCCAAAACAGTTATGGTTAAGATCATTGATGAGTTATTAGTGTTAATTGATTCTAGATTATAACGGTTGAACTTCATCTACGTTTGCCACTCTGGTGTAGAAGGGAGGCTAAAATAGCCTAAAACCAATTTGATCAGGCAAGCAGTTCAAATATTGAAGCCAACATCGTAAACCCGTCTTTATATGAGTGTTGTGCTGAAACATAGGTGCGCACTCTTATATTGCTATTACTAGAGTGTCTAGCTGGGTTGTCATAGATAGGTTGTCATACTAAGTGACTAATGTTGATTAATGGATAGAAGTTAGCTCAAGTTCTTGAGCTAACTTCTTTGCTTCAATACGGTTCCAAATTTTATCGTGAAAATAAAATACCACAGTGTTCACAGCTGGTTCGATTAATGCAACTGCGCCACCAATGACAATACTGCCAGTGAGTAAATAGGTAATGGTAAATGCGACAGAGAAATGCAGTACAGCAAATGTCATTGTTTTTTTCATGATAAGACCCCCAATTGATTTTTTTAAATGATAGTGATTATCATTTATGATTGGAAGCTAAATTTATTAGTTGGGTTAATCGATTTTTTAAATCAATAAGCCTGCTGAGACAAAGCAGGCTTATAATTCACTTTTTAAAGTTTCATTGAATCGTCAAACAATTAATAATGCCAAGGAAATTTAGAAAAGTCTTTATCGCGCTTTTCTAAAAAAGCATCTCGTCCCTCTTGGGCTTCTTCTGTACCGTAAGCTAAACGAGTTGCTTCACCGGCAAACAGTTGTTGGCCAACTAAGCCATCATCTGCCATGTTAAAACCGTATTTAAGCATACGCATTGCAGTGGGGGATTTAGCGTTAATTCCCTTCGCCCATGCTAAGGCTTCTATTTCTAGCTCAGCATGTGGAATAGCACGGTTAACCATACCCATATCAACCGCTTCTTCTGCCGAGTAATTAAACCCCAAGAAGAAAATTTCACGGGCGCGCTTCTGGCCAATCATCTTAGCTAAATAAGCGCTGCCATAACCTGAGTCAAAACTGCCGACATCAGGGTCGGTCTGCTTGAAAATAGCATGCTCTTTAGATGCTAATGTTAAATCGCAAACCACATGTAAACTATGACCGCCGCCAACAGCCCAACCGGGCACAACCGCAATAACCACTTTAGGCATAAATCGAATTAATCGCTGCACTTCTAAAATATGCAGACGGCCCATGCGGGCGACATCGGGCTTACCTTCTTCAGCGCCTTCATATTTATAACCGTCTTTACCGCGAATACGTTGATCTCCACCTGCGCAAAAAGAGTATTGACCTTTTGCTGATGGTCCATTGCCAGTGATAAGCACACAGCCGACATCTGACCATTGTCTGGCGTGGTCTAAAGCGATAAAGAGTTCATCTACAGTTTTTGGGCGGAATGAGTTAAGGCAATCTGGGCGATTGATGGCAATGCGCACTGTGCCTTGATCTTTAGCGCGGTGATAAGTGATGTCTTCGAAGTGGAAGCCACATACAGAGTCCCAAAGTGTTGGGTCAAATATATCGGAAATCGGTTGTGTCATTATAAGTTAGCCTTTTTCAATCCATTATCCAAAGGCTATGCTGTATTAATATCTAGGTCAATCTAGCGAGCATAAAAGCGTTAACTATATCTGATCGCAAATGAACCGTAGGTTATCCCGACTAAACACCGGGTGGTTTCTCGTTGAGCTTGAGCAATACTCTTCTTTAAATTTGGTAATAGAGTCGCTATCTATGAACACACCGTCAAGTTCACGAATTTCTATGGTCGACAAGCGTTCATAAATTTTCTCTTTAATAATAGGAATTTTATGATCGACCCGCTGAATTGTTGTGCCTGTCATCGAAGTCACTTTTTTATCAGCAGTAGTAAACATTGTTTGCACATATTCTATAGGCTCATCAAGCTTATTCGTTTCTGTTGCAAAGTAATAAATAATGCCACCTATGATGGCTAAACCTATCCAACCTCTCATTTTTTTGTCCGAGTTAATGTTAGAAAGGTATATACTATTCCAGTTTGTTTGTAATGTTAATGTAGTAAGGTCGTAAAATGACAATAGAATCGAAACCCAAAGATTATTCGAAACAAAATCGAATTAAGATTCATCAGCCTGATGCGAACAAAGCCGACCGTTTTAATCCCAGCAATAGTATATATGTACGCGCCGTTGATGGACTTTGGACAAGAGTTCGCCGTCGTATGGGCTGGGTTACTATGTTGTTCTTTCTTATTCTCCCATGGATCCAGTGGGGCGACCGACAAGCGGTATGGTTTCATCTTGCAGAGCAGAAGTTTCATGTTTTTGGTCTGACTATCTGGCCACAGGATCTAACACTACTCGCCGCCGTCTTTATGATTGCCGCCTTTGGATTATTCTTTGTCACCACTTATCTCGGTCGAGTATGGTGTGGTTATACCTGCCCACAGACCGTATGGACGTTTATCTTTATCTGGTTTGAAGAGAAATTTGAAGGCGCACGTAATAAGCGTATCAAGTTAGATCAAATGCCATGGAGTGTCGATAAAGTCTGGCGTAAAACCGCAAAACATAGCGCATGGATATTCGTATCCCTCTTAACCGCAATGACCTTTGTATCTTATTTTGTGCCGACACGAGAAGTGTATATAGATGTCCTTACGTTAAATGCCGATGGCAGCATCTACTTCTGGGTGATTTTCTTTACCATAGCCACATACGGTAATGCAGGATGGATGCGTGAAATTATGTGCATCCATATGTGTCCTTATGCGCGATTCCAAGCGGCAATGTTTGATAAGAATACCTATATTGTTGGCTATGACACTAAGCGCGGTGAAACTCGCGGGCCTCGTTCTCGTAAAGATGATCCTAAGGAAAAGGGATTAGGAGATTGTATTGACTGCGATCTTTGCGTTCAGGTTTGTCCAACGGGAATCGATATCCGTAACGGCTTGCAATATGAGTGTATTAACTGCGGTGCATGTATTGATGCATGTGACAACACCATGGAACGTATGGGATATGCTAAAGGCTTAATTAGCTACACCACAGAAAACAAGCTTGATAACGTAAAAGAGACAGTGCTGCGTCCTAAGTTAGTTGGTTACGGCGTTATATTAACTGTGATGATATTGTTGTTTGTTTACGCCAGTGCAACCATAGCGCCGGTTCGAATGGATGTTATCCGTGATCGCAATGCCCTTTACCGTGAAAACAATCGAGGTGAAATAGAAAACACCTTCACGATTAAAATACTGAATAAGACCGAGGCTAAGCACGATTACCAGCTAAGCGTAGAAGGACTTAATAATGCGAGATGGATCGGACTGGACAATGTCAGTATTGCGGCAGGTGAAATTCTAACATTACCTATTAGTGTAGCAATTGACCCAGTAGAGCTAAAACGTAGCGTTACCAACATCAATATCGTTGTACGAACTGAAATAGATGGTGAATCCGTCATTACTACCCAAGAAACACGATTCTTCGGTGAGTAAAAAACAGTAAAAATAGTTATAAAGCATATTAAAAAGGGACTAATAGTCCCTTTTTTGTGCGTTTCGTCCAAAAAACACCCCATCAATGCTATTTTAATAAAAAACTTATTAAAAGCCCTTGCACTGCCTCAGAATCTCCCTATAATGCGCATCCACTGACACGGCACAGCGCGAAAGCAAAGTAGCGAGTTAGGTTGATTTGAAAGAATAAAAACTTCGGTTTCATCATCAAATCAACAGCGAAAAGAAAGTTTGAAAAAACACTTGACGCTGACAACAGGGTCTGTAGAATACGCAGCCCAAGCCAACGACCTAGCGTCCAACGGCGATGTTTGAAAAATTAACATCAACGCTCTTTAACAACTTAAACAAGAAATCTGTGTGGACATTCACAGGTATTGAGTTATTCGAAATTGCTTCTTCTTAGGAAGAGCAATCAAAAAATTTAAACTCAATGCAACGATGAATGTTCATAGCAATATGTACAAAAAGACTTTGTTAACTTCGGTTGATAAAGCAATCAGAATTCATTGAGCCGAAAGCTTTGTTCTTATTTATAAGGATGAGGGTTTCAAAAAAACTTTAATTGAAGAGTTTGATCATGGCTCAGATTGAACGCTGGCGGCAGGCCTAACACATGCAAGTCGAGCGGCAGCGGGAAGATAGCTTGCTATCTTTGCCGGCGAGCGGCGGACGGGTGAGTAATGCCTAGGGATCTGCCCAGTCGAGGGGGATAACAGTTGGAAACGACTGCTAATACCGCATACGCCCTACGGGGGAAAGGAGGGGACCTTCGGGCCTTTCGCGATTGGATGAACCTAGGTGGGATTAGCTAGTTGGTGAGGTAATGGCTCACCAAGGCGACGATCCCTAGCTGTTCTGAGAGGATGATCAGCCACACTGGGACTGAGACACGGCCCAGACTCCTACGGGAGGCAGCAGTGGGGAATATTGCACAATGGGCGAAAGCCTGATGCAGCCATGCCGCGTGTGTGAAGAAGGCCTTCGGGTTGTAAAGCACTTTCAGTAGGGAGGAAAGGCAGTAGTTTAATAAACTACTGCTGTGACGTTACCTACAGAAGAAGGACCGGCTAACTCCGTGCCAGCAGCCGCGGTAATACGGAGGGTCCGAGCGTTAATCGGAATTACTGGGCGTAAAGCGTGCGCAGGCGGTTTTTTAAGCCAGATGTGAAAGCCCTGGGCTCAACCTAGGAATTGCATTTGGAACTGGGGAACTAGAGTCTTGTAGAGGGAGGTAGAATTTCAGGTGTAGCGGTGAAATGCGTAGATATCTGAAGGAATACCGGTGGCGAAGGCGGCCTCCTGGACAAAGACTGACGCTCATGCACGAAAGCGTGGGGAGCAAACAGGATTAGATACCCTGGTAGTCCACGCCGTAAACGATGTCTACTCGGAGTTTGGTGACTTAGTCACTGGGCTCCCAAGCTAACGCATTAAGTAGACCGCCTGGGGAGTACGGCCGCAAGGTTAAAACTCAAATGAATTGACGGGGGCCCGCACAAGCGGTGGAGCATGTGGTTTAATTCGATGCAACGCGAAGAACCTTACCTACTCTTGACATCCAGAGAATTCGCTAGAGATAGCTTAGTGCCTTCGGGAACTCTGAGACAGGTGCTGCATGGCTGTCGTCAGCTCGTGTTGTGAAATGTTGGGTTAAGTCCCGCAACGAGCGCAACCCCTATCCTTATTTGCCAGCGAGTAATGTCGGGAACTTTAGGGAGACTGCCGGTGATAAACCGGAGGAAGGTGGGGACGACGTCAAGTCATCATGGCCCTTACGAGTAGGGCTACACACGTGCTACAATGGCGTATACAGAGGGTTGCAAAGCCGCGAGGTGGAGCTAATCTCACAAAGTACGTCGTAGTCCGGATTGGAGTCTGCAACTCGACTCCATGAAGTCGGAATCGCTAGTAATCGTGAATCAGAATGTCACGGTGAATACGTTCCCGGGCCTTGTACACACCGCCCGTCACACCATGGGAGTGGGCTGCAAAAGAAGTGGGTAGTTTAACCTTCGGGAGAACGCTCACCACTTTGTGGTTCATGACTGGGGTGAAGTCGTAACAAGGTAGCCCTAGGGGAACCTGGGGCTGGATCACCTCCTTACCTATACGACTAACTCAATACCTAAAGTGCAGAGATGCATGTGAGTGTTCACACAGATTACTTGTTAACTTCTTCGGAAGTAGAGTGAAACACACCGCTTGCCGGTTAAGTGTTGTTCTTTAACAATTTGGAAAGCTGATAGTACTAACTAAAGGCGCATAGATGATGATTCGTTGTCGTTTATGTGATTACGTTAGTGCGAAAATAATATTGATGCGAAAGCATCAGTATCTTGAGTTCTCAAAACACTGTTTAAGTGTCTTGAATATTCTAAAAACTAAGGCGAGTCACACTTCCTGGTCGGGAGTGAGACAAGTAAAAACCAGCTAGTTGCGATACAGTCTAATTAGTTCATTCTCTTGTTTACAAGGGTTGTGAAACTCATTTGGGTTGTATGGTTAAGTGACTAAGCGTATACGGTGGATGCCTTGGCAGTCAGAGGCGATGAAGGACGTAATAACTTGCGAAAAGCGTTGGCGAGCTAGTAATAAGCATTTGAGCTAACGATATCCGAATGGGGAAACCCGGCCACATAAGTGGTCATCATACAGTGAATACATAGCTGTATGAGGCGAACCTGGGGAACTGAAACATCTAAGTACCCAGAGGAAAAGAAATCAACCGAGATTCCCCTAGTAGCGGCGAGCGAACGGGGATTAGCCCTTAAGTCTATGGGGTGTTAGTGGAATGAGTTGGAAAGCTCAGCGGCACAGGGTGATAGCCCCGTACATGAAAACTAACCATAGATGAAAACGAGTAAGGCGGGACACGTGACATCCTGTTTGAATATGGGGGGACCATCCTCCAAGGCTAAATACTCCTGACTGACCGATAGTGAACCAGTACCGTGAGGGAAAGGCGAAAAGAACCCCTGTGAGGGGAGTGAAATAGAACCTGAAACCGTATACGTACAAGCAGTGGGAGCGGTTCTTGAGACCGTGACTGCGTACCTTTTGTATAATGGGTCAGCGACTTACGTTTTGTAGCGAGGTTAAGCGAATAGCGGAGCCGTAGGGAAACCGAGTGTTAACTGCGCGTTTAGTTGCAAGGCGTAGACCCGAAACCGAGTGATCTAGCCATGGGCAGGTTGAAGGTTGAGTAACATCAACTGGAGGACCGAACCGACTTATGTTGAAAAATGAGCGGATGACTTGTGGCTGGGGGTGAAAGGCCAATCAAACTCGGAGATATCTGGTTCTCCTCGAAAGCTATTTAGGTAGCGCCTCGAGCGAATACCATTGGGGGTAGAGCACTGTTAAGGCTAGGGGGTCATCCCGACTTACCAACCCTTTGCAAACTCCGAATACCAATGAGTACTACTCGGGAGACAGACAGCGGGTGCTAACGTCCGTTGTCAAAAGGGAAACAACCCAGACCGTCAGCTAAGGTCCCAAAGTGTATGTTAAGTGGGAAACGATGTGGGAAGGCTTAGACAGCTAGGATGTTGGCTTAGAAGCAGCCATCATTTAAAGAAAGCGTAATAGCTCACTAGTCGAGTCGGCCTGCGCGGAAGATTTAACGGGGCTAAACATACCACCGAAGCTACGGGTTTGCAGTTTACTGCAAGCGGTAGAGGAGCGTTCTGTAAGCGGTTGAAGGTGAAGGGGTAACCCACACTGGACGTATCAGAAGTGCGAATGCTGACATGAGTAACGATAAAGGGAGTGAAAAACTCCCTCGCCGAAAGACCAAGGGTTCCTGTCCAACGTTAATCGGGGCAGGGTGAGTCGACCCCTAAGGTGAGGCCGAAAGGCGTAATCGATGGAAAACAGATTAATATTTCTGTACCTCTGCTAACTGCGATGGAGAGACGGAGAAGGCTAGGCTAGCGCGGCGTTGGTAGTCCGCGTTTAAGGTAGTAGGCGGTGTTCTTAGGCAAATCCGGGAACACGTACTTAAATGTACACGTTGAGAGCTGATGACGAGTCACTAAGGTGATGAAGTAGTTGATGCCATGCTTCCAGGAAAATCTTCTAAGCTTCAGGTTAGTAGGGATCGTACCCCAAACCGACACAGGTGGTCGGGTAGAGAATACCAAGGCGCTTGAGAGAACTCGGCTGAAGGAACTAGGCAAAATGGTACCGTAACTTCGGGAGAAGGTACGCTGCTGTTGGTGATGGGACTTGCTCCCTAAGCTGACGGCAGTCGCAGATACCAGGTGGCTGCAACTGTTTATCAAAAACACAGCACTGTGCAAAATCGCAAGATGACGTATACGGTGTGACGCCTGCCCGGTGCCGGAAGGTTAATTGATTGGGTTATCGCAAGAGAAGCTCATGATCGAAGCCCCGGTAAACGGCGGCCGTAACTATAACGGTCCTAAGGTAGCGAAATTCCTTGTCGGGTAAGTTCCGACCTGCACGAATGGCGTAATGATGGCCACGCTGTCTCCAGCCGAGACTCAGTGAAGTTGAAATTGCGGTGAAGATGCCGTATACCCGCGGCTAGACGGAAAGACCCCGTGAACCTTTACTATAGCTTGGCACTGAACATTGAACCTACATGTGTAGGATAGGTGGGAGACTTTGAAGCTTCGTCGCTAGATGGAGTGGAGTCAATCTTGAAATACCACCCTTGTAGTTTTGATGTTCTAACTCTGGCCCCTTATCGGGGTTGAGGACAGTGCCTGGTGGGTAGTTTGACTGGGGCGGTCTCCTCCCAAAGAGTAACGGAGGAGCACGAAGGTTGGCTAAGTACGGTCGGACATCGTACGGTTAGTGCAATGGCATAAGCCAGCTTAACTGCGAGACATACACGCCGAGCAGGTACGAAAGTAGGTCATAGTGATCCGGTGGTTCTGAATGGAAGGGCCATCGCTCAACGGATAAAAGGTACTCCGGGGATAACAGGCTGATACCGCCCAAGAGTTCATATCGACGGCGGTGTTTGGCACCTCGATGTCGGCTCATCACATCCTGGGGCTGAAGTCGGTCCCAAGGGTATGGCTGTTCGCCATTTAAAGTGGTACGCGAGCTGGGTTCAGAACGCCGTGAGACAGTTCGGTCCCTATCTGCCGTGGGCGTTGGATGATTGAGGGGAGCTGCTCCTAGTACGAGAGGACCGGAGTGGACGAACCGCTGGTGTTCGGGTTGTCATGCCAATGGCATTGCCCGGTAGCTACGTTCGGAATCGATAACCGCTGAAAGCATCTAAGCGGGAAGCGAGCCCCAAGATGAGTCATCCCTAGAGCTTTAAGCTCTCTAAAGGGCCGTAGGAGACTACTACGTTGATAGGCAAGGTGTGTAAGCGTTGTGAGGCGTTGAGCTAACTTGTACTAATGACCCGTGAGGCTTAACCATACAACCCAGATGGGTTTTACTGATACGACTTAGTATTAGAATGGGACACTTAAATAGTGTGACGAGACTCAAACTCAGATAATGTAATCAGCTTTCCGAATTATTATTTAATGCTAGTTAAATGGCGTTAGATAAACCAAATTTGTCTGGAAACCATAGAGCTGTGGCACCACCTGATCCCATTCCGAACTCAGAAGTGAAACACAGTATCGCCGATGGTAGTGTGGGGTCTCCCCATGTGAGAGTAGGTAATTTCCAGGCGCCTAATTTCTCTTTTAAGTAAGAGAAGTCTACTGATAGTGACATATCAGCGACTTAAAAAGAATTTAGCATCGTGCGCAAGCAATTTGCTAAAGGAGCGGTAGTTCAGTTGGTTAGAATACCGGCCTGTCACGCCGGGGGTCGCGGGTTCGAGTCCCGTCCGCTCCGCCAACTTAAGACGAAGGCCTTTGCAGCAATGCAAAGGCCTTTTTTCGTGTGTGTAATTTAAAAATATGGGTAATAGTTCTGTTGGTTAAGACTTTTTTGAGACATCGATTCGAGACAGCGGCCTGTCACGCCGGAGGTCGCGGGTTCACTCTTGTTACCAGCAGCGTCCGCTCCGCCAACTTAAGACGAAGGCCTTTGCAGCAATGCAAAGGCCTTTTTCGTGTGTGTAATTCATAAGCTAGTGTGGTAATTTTGTTGGCTATAAAGGTATTCGGTATTTTTTGATAGTATTACTTTTGAGATGTTCATCGACTTTGTTATCAATCCATGTAGTTTATAACACCAGTCTTTTTTTAAATGTGTTGATTGGTGATCTATAACTGTTAGTGTTTCTTTTAAAGAGATATCAGATATATAATTGGTTACTTTATTATACGAGATTAGAATGGATTGTCGGTTAGGTTGTGGGGCATGTTGTATTTCGCCGTCGATTACGAGCGCTATCCCAGGGATGCCTGAGGGGAAACCCGCAGGTGTCCGTTGTGTTCAATTAAGTGATAAAAACCTATGTATGATCTTTGGTCAACCACAGAGGCCTATTGTGTGTAGTGGTTTTTCTGCGAGTATAGATGTTTGTGGCTCTTCAAATGAGCAAGCTTTATGGTTGATCAATGATTTAGAGCGTTCAACATGTTAAAGTCGTTTTTTCTTTTATCGAGTATCGTTTATCAATGCAATTAACTCGCTATACAGATTATGGTATCCGCATTTTGATGTACCTTGCAGTACAACCAGAGCGAGAAGCTTTGTTCCGTATTGCAGAGGTAACTAACGTTTTTGATTTATCATCAAATCATGTTGCTAAAATTATCCATCAGCTTGGAAAGTTAGGTTACTTAAAAACTATTCGGGGTAAAAGTGGTGGGTTTAAATTAGCTATTGCTATTAATGAGATTCAAATAGGCTTGTTGGTTAGACAACTAGAGCACTCATTAGTAGCTGTAAATTGTGAAGAACCATTTTGTCGTTTTACTCCCGTATGTAATTTAAAAGGGGTATTAGGAAAAGCGGTTGCTGCTTATTTGGCGGTATTGGATCAATATTCTTTAGCGGATATAGTAAATAATAAATCTGAGTTAATCTCTACCTTACCTGATTTATCTATCTCAGTGTTTGATATGAGCTAGTTGAATAAACTTTAGCGATATCGGTCGCAAGTAAATCTGAAGTGTGTACTAAGTCGATACCATTTTGTTTTAGTCTAGGGAGGTTGGCCTTTAGGTAGGCAATAGTTTCAGGATACGGGTGTGCGATAGCAACCAGTGTACCTTGCTGTTTGGCTTGATAAATAATTTGTTTGAACTGCTTTTCAAGTGCGTGTTGGCGTAAGTCATTATCTAAAAATACTTGCCGTTGCAATAATGGCACTCCAACTGCTTTTGCCTTATCACTCGCCTTGCTGTATTTGGTTGTCATACTGTCAACAAAGTAAGCTTGCTTGCTTTTTAAACTTTCCATCACCCATAACATTGGTTTGTCTAATTGAGTCAGTAGGCTACCCATATGATTATTCGCCCCGCGGGCAAAAGGGATATTTCCAAAGGCAGATGTTATTTCGTGTTTAACTTGTTGCTCGTTCATGTCATTAGTTAATCCACCAGGGCCTAATGCATTGCCGCTCAAGGCCTGCATTGGTAAATGTAGCATTATCTCATGACCCTTGTTATGGCCTTCTAATGCTAGTCTTTGTCCTAAAGGTGTATGGGGTAAGACTGATAAGGTAATATTTTGAGGTAGAGACAAAACAGCCTCATCTGTTTGACGATATCCAATATCGTCAATGATGATAGCTAGGTTTGCTGCATTTAATGATGAAAAACAGGCAAATTGTAATATTATTATTAATAAAAAGCGCACAGTTATTATTATTTTCTTTTTGATTTTATTTAGTTTTCTCTGCTATCTATCCAAGCGATAGCTGAGTCGATTTGCTTATCGTAATCATTATCTAACATTTTTTCTGTACCGATTATAGGCATATTCATCTCATCTGTAACAGCAGTAATTGATATTTCTATATCTGGGGTAATGCCTATGGTGTTTATATTATTTCCATCAGGGGTACTGTAATTAGCAATAGTCAGTTTGATGGCATTACTTTGGCCAAGTATGGGGATAAGGCTTTGGACTGTTCCTTTACCAAAACTGGTTTCTCCTAATAGGGTTGCGCGATGATTTTCTTGCAGCGCCGCTGCTAAAACCTCAGAAGCCGATGCTGAACCTTTATTAATCAATACGACCATGGGGATCTTAGCAAAAATAGTATCTGAAGAGGCATAGTAGTCTTCATTTGCATCAAAAATACGTCCTGTAGTGGTCACGATTCGACCATGATCAAGAAATAAATCTGCAATACTAATTGCCTGGTCTAGTAGCCCGCCTGGGTTATTGCGTAAATCTAAAATTATTCCTCTTAGAGGTATATGCTGCCATTTTATTGCTTGTTTACTTATCGCATCGGTTGCATCTTCCTGGAAGCTTGTCAGATGCAAATAACCAATGTCACCATCAATAATTTTACTGTTTATAGAATTGATGTGGATAAAGTCTGGTTGTAAGGTGATTTGAATCGGCGTTTTAGTCGTAATGGGTTGAAGGCTTAATGAGATAGGCTGGTTATTATTACTATATTGTCTGATTTCGGTTAGCACCATTTGCAGGTTTGTGGCATCAACAAGCGTATCATTAAGCTTGATAATCTTATCGCCCGCTTTAATACCCGCACGTTCAGCCGGTGAGTTTTTAAAGGGAGTTATGATGGTAATTTTGTCCTGGTCAGTTGCGACTTCAAACCCAAAGCCAAAATACTCACCTTTGTTAGAGTCGTTTATCGCCTGAAAATCTTCATGAGTTAGGAATCCAGAGTAGGGGTCAAGTTCTGTAAATATCCCTTTTATTGCGGCATCAATAAGTTGCTGGCGATCTATTTTATCTACGTAGTAAGTTTCAACAGTATCAATAACATCGATTAAAAGTGGGTAGTCAAATTCATAATAGGCAGGCTTGGAGTTTGCGTGCTCTAAACTTGAAATGCTGATCGAAAGTGCCACGCACACGCCAAGTATAAAGCAACTAATATAACGGATGATTTGATGCATAACAGCCCCGATAACTATGGGCAGTTTGCGTTATCCTAGCGACAGTATCTTGCTGGATCGACCGCTTGCCCTTTATGTCTTATCTCAAAGTATAGGCTAGGTTCGGTCTGTCCACCTGAACGACCGACTAAAGCAATCGATTCGCCATCATTTACACTGTCTCCAGCCTCCTTAAATAGGGTTTGAGCATGGCCGTATAGACTCATATAGCCTTTACCGTGGTCAAGTACCATCACCATACCAAAACCTCGTAACCAATCGGCATATATCACTTTACCCGCGGCAACAGCTTTAATATTTTGCCCTTCAGGTGCGGTTAATACAGCACCTTTCCATTTTATTTGACCAGAACGGTTGCTGCCAAAACGCTCACTCATGCGACCTTTTGTTGGCCAGCTTAGCTTACCTTTTCTATTCTCAAGCCCATCCATTAATGGGTTGGCTTTTGCCGTAACAACAGCTTGTTCAACAATACGCTTTAAACTGGCCTCTTCAATTTGTAATTGTTCTAGCTGAGCACCTTTGTTGGATAAGGTGCGTTGAATTTGAGTTAGGGTTTGCTGGCGTTGATTTTGTTCATTACTTAACTGTTTAGCTTGTTGCTTCTGGTCAATCATTACAGTGTTCAGTTGCTGCTGCTTTTTGACTTGTTTGTTTTGAACTTCAACTAATTGCTCGCTAGTGGTTTTTAGTTTACTTATCGCTTTGATGCGCGCGTTATTTAAATATTGATAGTAAGCCAGCATGCGTTCAATGGTTGCAGGATTTTGCTGATTCAGCATCATCTTACTGTAATCATGGTTCCCGGCTAAATAAGCGCTAGATAGCTGCTTTGATAACGTTTTTTGTTGGCCAATTTTTTGTGCCGTTAAGCTTTTTTGTTGTTTTTCTAGATCAATTAATTGGCTGCTGATGTTTTTTAATGAGGTTTGAGTTTCATTTACCCTGCTTGCCGCGCGTGCAATGGCTTGCTCATCTTTTTTAAGTAATGTGATGAGTTTTTCTCGTTGTTTTGATGTGTTTTTTAAATCATTTTGCTGCGCATTGATTTGTGTCTGAATAGACTTTAACTCAGACTGACGTTTGCTGAGGTCGGCGCCAGTAGCGGCATAGGATAGTATTATAAAGCCAGCGAAAATGCTGGCTTTAACAAAGAAACGAATTATCACAGGTAATTAATTACTCTTTTAAGTCAATGATACAGCGGCCGGTCATTTCGGTTGGCACACTTTGCCCCATTAACGTTAACATCGTTGGTGCGATGTCACACAAGCGGCCGTTAGGTTTGATAGTAGCATCACGACCGACATAGATGAAAGGAACTAATTCACTTGTGTGTGCAGTATGGGCTTGACCAGTAGCTGGATCGGTCATTTGCTCTGCGTTACCGTGATCAGCGGTGATAATACATTCACCCCCTACTTTGGCTAATGCTTCTACTACTCGACCAATACACGCGTCAACTGCTTCACACGCTTTTACTGCAGCATCAAACTTGCCAGTATGACCCACCATATCGCCATTAGGGTAGTTACACATGATCACGCCGTATTTGTTTGATTCAATCGCGCCTACCAGCTTGTCGGTGAGCTCAGTTGAGTTCATTTCTGGTTGTAAATCATAGGTAGCCACTTTAGGTGACTCAATTAAAATACGGTCTTCTCCGTCAAATGGTGCTTCTTTACCACCATTGAAAAAGAAGGTTACATGGGCATACTTTTCTGTTTCAGAAATACGTAGCTGAGTTTTACCTTGTTTTTGCAGTGTTTCACCAAGTGTATTAACAAGGTTATCTGATTCAAACGCCACAGGTGCTTTAATATCATCTGCGTATTGGGTCAGCATGACGAAGTTAATTTTTGGGGTTTTATGACGAACAAAGCCATCAAAATCAGGATTAACAAAGCTGCGACTAATTTGACGTGCACGATCTGCGCGGAAATTCATGAAAATTAATGCATCGTTGTCATTCAGCGTCGCAGCTTGGCCAGTTGCATCAACAATAGCCGATGCGGCAACAAATTCATCATTTTCATCACGATCGTAAGCGGCTTCAAGTGCATCGACTGAGTTCGTATAGTCAAACTTACCTTTGCCTTCGGTGATCAGTTCATAAGCTTGCGAGACTCGATCCCAACGATTATCACGATCTAATGCGAAGTAGCGTCCAATTAAAGATGCAATACGGCCAGAGCCTATTTCAGTAAAGAGTGCATTGAAGTGCTCAATACTGCTTTTGGCGCTTCTTGGTGGAGTATCTCGACCATCTAAGAAGGCATGCAAGTAAACGGCTTTAGCACCACGGGAAACCGCCATGCGGCACATTGCTTCTATGTGTTGCTCATGGCTATGAACGCCGCCGGGTGATAACAGCCCCATAATATGAACCGCACCGTCTGCTGCTATCGCTTTATCTACCGCATCAACCAGAGTTTGGTTATGTTCAAACTCATTATCTTCAATGGCTTTACTGATCCGCGTTAGTTCTTGATAAACAATGCGACCAGAACCAATATTGATATGGCCAACTTCAGAGTTACCCATTTGGCCATCAGGTAAACCTACATCAAGACCTGAACCTGAAATTAAGCTGTTAGCATAGGTGGCTGTTAACTTATCCAAGACCGGAGTGTTAGCGTGAAATATCGCATTATCTTGCGGATTTTCACGATAGCCCCAGCCATCAAGAATAAGCAGTGCCAGCGGACGTTTAGTTGTCGTCATGGAAGTACCCTTATTTAAAGTGTTAAAGATGAAGTTAAAAATGAAATTGGATAAATATTACTACTTATTAGCTGTTGGCAACAGGCTTAGGTTCTCGATTGCCCTAACAGGTGATTAAATTTCATTTATATGTGAGTGTTTACGCAATTAACACTTTTTGACCTTGTTTGAGGTACGTAATTCTGTGTGAAAAATTGTCTGAAAGGTAATTAACATATCCACCAATATTGAATCTTACCTAACCACTTTGATGTCACTCTGAGCCCTGTATCTTAAGCTTGTTTGGGTATATACTCTTGGCCAAATTAATCTTAGCTCGATACGTTATAGGCAGTGACCATGCAAGAATATATTGAATTTTTAAGAGCAAACCCAATGTTGTCTTTGGCTTGGGCTGGCTTATTTTTTGCTTTAATTGTGACGACATTCAAATCAAGTACATCAAAAGTAAAGACCGTTAACAATCATGAACTCACGCTAATGATGAACAAGCAAGACGCTAAAGTTGTCGATGTGCGTGGCAAAGAAGAGTTTAAAAAAGGCCATATCGTTGATTCTATTAACGTGCCATTGTCTGAAATTAAAAATAATCAGGCCACAAGTCTTGAAAAGTTTAAAACCAGCCCCATTATATTAGTATGTAACGCTGGCATGACATCTTCTCAAGCGGCTCAACTTCTTGTTAAACAAGGCTTTGAAAACGTACATAACCTTAAAGGTGGTATGGGTGATTGGCAATCAGCAAATATGCCAGTTGTCAAAAGCAAGAGATAGTCACTAGGTTCATCATATTGCAGTAAAAACATAGTGTTGAGTAAAAATCGACACTATTAGTTTTTGATCTTACTGGCAACGATGCTTAATCGCATTTCGCTGTTTGGTCGACTTTAGGGGCAAGGCGAGGTTACCCTCATTTATTAGCCCAACACCATATTCGCTCCACAGAAAAGCGAAAAATAACATTATATAGGTAGGATATCATGGCTGAAGAAATAGCAAACAACGAAGCAATTGCACCACAGTTTAACATTCAGCGTGTTTATACAAAGGATTTGTCTTTTGAAACACCAAACAGCCCAGCTGTTTTCCAAAAAGAGTGGAACCCAGAAGTTAAGTTAGACTTAGACACGCGCAGTACTAAGTTATCTGACGATACTTATGAAGTGGTACTTTCTTTAACTGTTACCGCTAAAAATGGCGACGAAACAGCTTTCTTATGTGAAGTTCAGCAAGCGGGTATTTTCTCTATCGTTGGCTTAACAGAGCCACAATTAGCACATTCTTTAGGCGCTTATTGCCCTAACGTATTGTTCCCATATGCTCGTGAAACTGTTTCTGGTTTAGTTGCTCGTGGTACTTTCCCACAACTTAACTTAGCGCCAGTGAACTTTGATGCACTATTTGCTCAATATGTTCAACAGCGTCAAGCGGCTGCTGCAGAAGCGCCAGCTGAAGCTAACGCGTAAGTGATGAGCAGCACTGCCGAAATAACGGTATTAGGGGCGGGGTCTTATGGCACCGCCCTTGCTATTTCTTTAGCAAGCAATGGCCATAAAACCTTATTGTGGGGACACGATCCCAAGCGCATGCAGGCATTGGCCGATTCGCGCAGCAATGAAGCTTATCTACCCGGAATAACATTCCCTGACTGTTTGCACATTGAACTTGATTTAGCTAAAGCCTTAGCTGCTAGTAAAAATGTGTTAGTGGTTGTGCCAAGTCATGTTTTTGGTGATGTATTAAAGCAAGCCAAACCCTTGTTGCGCAGTGATGCTCGTATTGTGTGGGCGACCAAAGGTTTAGAGCCTGAAACAGGCCGCTTATTACAAGATGTAGCACGTGAACAGTTGGGTGAGCAATATCCCCTAGCGGTATTGTCTGGCCCTACATTTGCTAAAGAATTAGCCGCAGGTTTACCAACAGCAATATCGGTAGCGGGTACTTGTCCGCAGTTCACCCATGACTTAGTTGAGCTTTTACATAGCCCTAAACGTTTACGTGTATATGCCAATGATGATTTCACTGGTATTCAGCTTGGTGGAGCGGTAAAAAATGTTATCGCTATTGGTGCTGGTATGTCTGACGGTATTGGCTTTGGTGCAAATGCACGTACCGCACTCATCACTCGTGGTTTAGTTGAACTAAGCCGTTTAGGTGAAGCTATCGGCGCCGATGCATCAACCTTCATGGGGATGGCGGGTTTAGGTGATTTGGTATTAACCTGTACCGATAATCAGTCGCGTAATCGTCGTTTTGGTTTGGCTTTAGGTCAAGGCAAAGATGTGATCACCGCCCAAGAAGAAATCGGTCAAGTAGTCGAAGGTTACCGAAACACTAAAGAAGTGTTTACCTTAGCCAAACGCCTAGGGGTAGAAATGCCGATCACCGAGCAAATTTACCAAGTGTTATACCAAGGTAAAGCACCGGTTGAAGCAGCAAAAGAGTTACTCAGTCGAGACAAAAAATCTGAAACACTGAAAAAATAGTGCAACAGAGCGGCTAAGTTAACCGTGAGTAGATACCAAAAAGGATGCTAAAATAGCATCCTTTTTTGCATTTAATATTTATCAATTAAATACAAAACAACCCATTTAAAGTGTGGAGTTAAACGTGAAACATCATGACGTAATTATTATCGGCGCCGGCGCGGCAGGATTAATGTGTGCTGCAACTGCGGGTTATCGTGGTCGTGATGTCCTCGTGCTAGACAACGCCAAACAAGCTGGCCGTAAAATACTTATCAGTGGTGGTGGACGATGTAACTTCACTAATCAAAAGGTTGAACCACATCAGTTTCTTTGTGGTAACCCCCACTTTGTCAAATCGGCATTAGCTCGCTATCGTTCAAGCGATTTTATTGAGCTGGTTGAACGTCATGGTATTGAATACCATGAGCGCGAGCATGGGCAGTTATTCTGTAATGACTCAGCCAAAGAAATAGTCACCATGTTAATGACCGAGTGCGAATGGGCAGGGGCAAAGGTTCAGCTGCGAACTGAAATTTTATCTGTTAGCACAACTGATACCGGCTTTACCCTAAGCACCTCTAATGGTGAACTCAGTTGTGAGTCATTGGTTATCGCAACAGGCGGCTTATCAATGCCTAAACTTGGCGCGACACCATATGGCTATAAAATTGCAGAACAGTTTGGTTTAAAGGTACTGCCTACCAGTGCTGGTTTGGTTCCATTTACGTGGCATGCCGAACAAAAAGTGCGCTTTGAGCCGTTATCGGGTATTGCTGTGCCGACAACCATTACCGCTCAAGATGGCACTCAATTTAGTGAGGCCTTGCTGTTTACTCATAGAGGCCTATCAGGCCCAGCAGTACTGCAAATTTCTAATTACTGGCAGCCAGGTGAAGCAATTTCTATCAATTTATTACCGGGTGAAAACGCGTTAAATAAAATTGAATTTGCATTGAAGCATCATCCAAAGCAAAGCCTACGCAACACCTTAAGCCAGTGGTTACCTAAACGCTTGGTTGAAACACTATTTGACGAGTCTCAACTGGATAAAGCATTAAACCAACTCGGCCACGGCGAGCGTGAAACGTTGGCTAGTGAGTTAAATGACTGGTCTATTGTCATGAATGGCACCGAAGGCTATCGCACTGCCGAAGTGACTTTAGGCGGCGTTGACACCAATGAATTGTCATCTAAAACCATGCAGGCTAACAAGGTACCAGGTTTGTATTTCATTGGTGAGGTAATGGACGTAAGTGGTTGGTTAGGCGGGTTTAATTTTCAATGGGCATGGTCATCTGGCGTTGCCGCGGGGTTAGCTGTTTAAATGTTCAGGGGTAATCGGAGATGCTTTGGGAGTGCCACCCTGGCGTTCTAGTTTTAACTGTCTCACCCATTTGTCCATGGTTGATTTACCCACGTTCATCGCCTTTGCAGCTTCGATGATGCTATGGTTTTTATCTAGGACTAATTGGGCTGCTTCAAGTTTGAATTCAGCACTAAATGTTTTTCTGGTTATCGATCTCATGTGTTCACCTAAAGTCATGTACGAGGTAATAATATCACCTCTATTTAGGTGGCCAAAATAGAGGTGCCACTACAGGCTTAGATCCATATCCATCATCTAGTATTGCCAAATTGACCTTACCTGTTAGTCATCGATTTGATCAAAGTATTTCATCAATTGCAGCGAGCTTTGAGACAAATCCTTTAGACATCGCAATGCAGGGAGTGAGAGCTGCTTCTAATGGAGGTTGTAATCATTGTGTATTGGTTTTTACTGAAGAGACCAGAAGTTTTGTTATTCCTGCATTTGCAGAGCTCCTATCAAAGGAACTAGCCTCTTTTGAGCTTGAGTCTGCAAATGTGAAGGTTTGTTCCCATGTACATAAAGAGAGGGATGGAGCTCCTTCAACAGAAGAGTTTGCAAGAACTATTATGGATTATTATGCGCCATATATTGCTGATAAGATGACGAAAGAATACCAGCAGCATAGCTATTTAATTGATTACCTGAATCATGGCAGATATCTAATTCGGGATACCAAGAGCCTATTTGCTGGTATGGAAAAGTTTGCCGAAGGAGTATTGAGAGCTTGTTTTTTAATCAGTAGTGACAGTCTCGATGATATTAAAGGCACAAGTTTTTCAAAGATAAAGTCAGTGGCAAATAAACATAGTGCCATTAAGCGTGAAGTTGGCGATGCTTTGTCAGTAGCCTATACCCAAGTTGTTCTGCAGTCTTTGACTAACCCAAATAAAGTGGATGAACATAACTGGGAAGCTTTAACTGCAATTGTTCTCGAGGTGATTAGCTCTCTTATTGATAGAGCTGACATCGATCTATCTAAAATCAAGTTTATTGATTGGTATGAAGTCGATCTTCCTGATAGTCACCTCGAAGAAGGTGCGGGTGAAAGAAATAATTTATATAGGCATAAATTCAATGATAGTGAGGACACTATTGATCTTAGGCTTGGTACTATCCATTCGGTCAAAGGACAAACGCATACAGCAACGCTGTTGCTTGAAAGTACAAATCGGGGACCAATACTTGGTCAATTGAAGCCTTATCTTCTTGGGGAGCAGCGAGCTAATGAAGCGACTGGCTCTAAAAAAATTGGCTAAATACGCTGTATGTTGGATTAACTCGACCCACTCACCTCATTTGTTTGGCTATTCCTGAATCCCATAAAAAAACAGCCACAAGCAACATAGATTGGACAAGCGAGGACTTTGAAAAATTAAAGACTAACGGTTGGAAAGTAGCTAGGGTTCGTGAAGATTTTCAGCTGGACTTTATTTAGGTCTTGTTAGGCAAAAACTAAGCTAGAAAGGGATTTAAATAAATGGGCTCGTACATTGTAAAAAAAATTAAGAAACTAGATTCTCATTTTAATATCACTCTAGATTCTTTAGTTTTAGATACTTATGAGGTTGTGCCTGATGAAAATGTAAAAAGTATAATCATCAAAAACTGTACGGTAAGAAATGGGTTAAAGATTAAAGGTGCATCACGGGGCGCCTCCCTTCATATAGAAGATTGTAAATTCGAAAGTTACAATGGAATTACAATTGAAAGCTCTTGTTTTAGGGCTGTTTATGTAAAAAATTCAGTATTAACAGAGACCCCAAACGAAGACATACGCCTAAACATGCTTAGTGGTATTTTTTCTCATACTCTTCGGATCGAAAATAGTTATATTCACAACATTTTTATTCATAATATTAATATTAGTCTCGAAATAACAGATAGTTCGATAGAGTCTAAATTGCATTATTTCCCTAATAAATGTGAAAACGATGAAAGATCTTCGGTGTTTATTAAAAATGTCACATTTGAATCCTCTGAAGTTAGGTTCGGGGGTGCTGAGCTAGAAACGATTCACTTTGAAAACATTAATGTAGATAAAGAGTTGGGTAATCGGTGCAATGTGTTGGAGATTAAACAAGATCTTATTCTAGACCTCATTTTTGAAAATGCACACTTTATCGAAACATATATCGATTTAGAAAATTTAACAGTCAGGAATATAAAAGCAAACAATTCCACTTTAGGAAAGATGTTTAACTTTTTCGTTGGAAATATAAAGGAAGAGCAGGAAAGAAAAGTCAACGTTATATCTATTAATAACTGTTCACTTGGCAAATCATACTTTCATGGGCGGATAATTCATAACTCAATTGACTTTGGAAAAACTACTTTTTTCACTCCTCCAGTTTTTTATAATTCAGAAATACCTCAAGGAAGTATTTTCCCTGACGCCTCTTACTTTTCCGCTTGTGAGGATGATGGCAGTATCGCGGCATTTAGAGCACTTCGCTTACATATGGAGGAGCAAAGAAACAGAGAGTTGGAAGGTGAATTCTTCTATTTAGAGCAGGAATCTATTCTGAAGAAGGAAAGTTGCTCAGGTAAAAGGAATGGGTTTAGATATTTCTATGGAATTATTTCTGACTATGGAAACAACGCGATTAAGCCTTTGGTTATTCTCATATTATCCATGTTTATTTTTGCTCTTATATATGCGATTTGTATGTCTCAAAAGGTTTCAGTATACCTGCCAATTGATTCTGAATTACTTGCCAAATCTTTGTATTTTTCAACGAAGCAAATGACACTCCCATTTTGGTCCGTAAGAGAGTTAACACCTTTGATGGATAAAGAGGTTTCCACGCATCCAATAATGTATGTGGCAATTTTACAAAGTATAGTTTCGCTAACATGTATCGCTCTATCGGCGTTAGCGATAAGGTGGCGGTTTAAAAGAGGTTAGCGTGCAACTTGTCCTAGGTAGTACTATGGCCCAGCATAGGTTGAAATTCTTTACGGGCAAACTTTATTGTCGCCTCACAAAAGAGTTTTTTATGAGTTCTTTTGCCAAAATACAGAGGAACTCTGCTTTATAACTTTAGGTCGTTTTTCCTTTAATCAATCGTTTTTTTATTCATACTTTTTCTAATGCCTCTTCGTCATCTTGTTGTAACCACCTCGATTTTTCGTCGATATCCCCAATAATTTATTGGAATGCACCTTTGCCCATAATTAATGTGAAACTCTTACCGAATTGTCGGTAATTATTGCCAATAACTTAGTTTGTTAATGATATTGAAATAAAGAATTTAAATTTATTTTCTTTATTTATTAGTTTCTTAGTTGGTTTTTTAAAGATTGGCATGAAGTTGGCTTGGTATAAAGTAGTTAAATGAAACACAAACAGTTGTTCATTAATACTAGTTTGTTTTTGTGCGTTATTGATCGTCCCATACTCAAGGAGGTTTCTTATGTTAGGTTGGACATTGATGTTTTTAGTTATTGCTATCATTGCAGGGGTGTTAGGTTTTGGTGGTATTGCTGGTACGGCAGCCGGTATTGCGAAAATAATCTTCTTTATTTTTATTGTGTTACTTGTTATCTCTTTAGTAGCAAGTGCAATACGAGGTAAAGCACCTAGGGCATAACATGATGCAAGTGACGCCTTATAATTTAATACATAAACTACAAATGGAATGGCCTCATGGTCAAGGAGATCAATATGAATTTACTAAAAAAATTAAGCATGATGATTTTATTAGGATTAACAACAGTAGGCATGATGGCGTGCTCTGATAACAAAGCTGAAAATGCGGGTGAAAAAGTTGATGAGATGATGACAGACGCCGGTAATGCAGTTGAAGACGCGTGTGAAGACGTAAAGGAAGGTCTTAAAGCAGAAGACCCTAACTGTTAAAGATACTAGGCAGCGCACAATAATGCGCTGATTTCTGTTGTTTTTAAAATAGGACGCTTATATGTTAACCAAGATAAATATTAAGTATTACTACACAGGCGGGGCTTTATTAGCTGCGCTTTTGTGTGTGTTATTTAATTCACCATGGGCTAAATTTTTTATTGGTTGGTTAGCACTCTCTTTGGGTTTAGTGAGTTTTGCTTATTGGTTTAATGCTGGTGGTGTTTTTCGTAAAAAACAAAATGGTTCAATTCCTTGGTATATCAGCTGGGGATTCGTCCCTTTTCTATTGGGGTGTCAGGTTTATAATGCCTGGGCAAGAAAACACGATAAAGTACCCGCAATTCAAAAAATTGAAGATCAACTCTATTTAGCATGCCGTCTATTTCCTTCTGATATTGAATACCTTAAAACCCAAGGGGTTGATGCCATTCTCGATGTGACGGCTGAATTTGATGCATTAGATGGCACATTATTGGCTGAAGATATTGATTATTTAAATGTGCCTGTTTTAGATCATAGTGTCCCCTCGGAAGCACAACTTAATCAGGCGATAAATTGGCTAAATAATCAGGTTCGTAACGGTAAAAAGGTTGTAGTACATTGTGCGCTAGGCCGTGGACGGTCAGTACTCGTGCTAGCTTCTTATCTTGCTTGTCGCGATAGCAAAAGTAATTTAGAGGATGTGTTGCATTCTATTAATGAAATTCGCCATACCGCTCGTTTGAATAAATGGCAATTTACAAAAGTATCCCAAATGTACCAACAAAATCGTATTAAAATTAATAAAACACTCTATTTAATTGCTAATCCTGTGTCGGGTGGTGGCAAGTGGCAAGATGATGCTGAATATATTCAACAAACCTTATCGAGCTATTATCGAGTAAAGCTGCTTGAGACGACAGAAGATAAAGATGCTGCAGTACAAGCCCGTGAAGCCGTTAAGTGCGGGGCAGATATAGTTGTAGCCTGTGGGGGGGACGGTACGGTTAATGAAGTTGCTTCGATATTGGTAAACACCACAATGACATTAGGTATTATTCCGATGGGGACGACAAATGCCTTGGCTCATACCTTATTTGGTGTCGGCAGTAAGGTGATCCCTGTTGCTCAAGCCGTGGATATTTTGATTCAAGGCCATTATCAACCTATTGATACCGCAATATGTAATGAACGGATAATGCTATTGCTAGTGGGTATTGGTTTTGAACATAAGATGATTGAAACTGCTAATCGAGATAAAAAAAATGAGTCGGGTCAGTTTGCTTATTTGAGTGGCCTATGGGATGCCATTGATGAAAATCAGCCATTATCTTTGTCTATGCAATTAGATGATGGTAAAACACATACCATTGATACTACCAGTATAGTGATTGCCAATTCAGCACCTTTCAGCAGTTTACTCGCACAGGGTAATGGCGAGCCTAATATCATTGATGGACTATTAGATATTACTTGGATTGAGCCGACAGAGTCATCACAAGAGCAGCTACTGAGTTTGGTCGATTTATTATTTACTGGGATTACGCGTCTGTGGAACCAAACTAATAACAAGCTTGAGTCTGATGCAATACATCATGCCCAAGCTAAAAGAATATACTTAACAGCTCAACAAAAAATACATTATGTGATTGATGGAGAGCTTTTTGAATCTAATGATGTCACGGTAGAGGTTGTGCCGAAATCATTGAAGGTTTTTGTGCCTAAAACCAGCCCGATTTTGAGGCGTTAATCGGCACTGCCTTTATCTTCATACTTACTGAGTTTGTTATACAAGGTTTTAACGCTTATACCCAGTTGTTCGGCGGTATCATTTTTGTTACCGTCAGCTTGCTCTAGCGCTTGATAAATAGCGACCTTTTCTATTTCATCTAAACGCATACCAGCGGGTACTATAATCTTATCTGTGGTATTTTCTGGCTTAGATTCGGTTTCAAGTATGTTGAAATGACTTCTGTCAATCGTATCGTCAGCGAGAATATAAGCTCTTTCAATGGCATGCTTTAACTCACGCACATTACCTGCCCAACGCTGTTGTTGAATAAAACTGACAGCTTCTGGCGTAAAGATTTTATTGAGTTTTTCAGCGACATTTCTATAGGCTAAAAAATGTTTTGCCAACCCGAAAATATCATCACCTCTATCACGAAGTGGTGGAACGCGAATAGGAAAGTGAGCTAGTCTGAAGTATAAATCCTCACGAAAAAGACCATGCTCAATAGCGCTAGCAGGATCACGATTAGTTGCAGCGATAATGCGTACATTGGCCTTTTTTACACTGGCACTGCCAATGGGGCGATATTCGCTATTCTCTAATACCCTTAATAATTTCACTTGATGATCAATGGGCATTTCAGTAATTTCATCTAGAAATAACGTCCCGCCTTCAGCTTGATCAAATACCCCACGATGATCACGGTGTGCACCGGTAAAAGCCCCTTTAGTGTGACCAAATAGCTCGCTGTCGACTAATTCCGGACTGAGTGCACCACAGTTAATTGCAATAAAAGGTTCGTTTGATCTGTTACTTGCAAGATGAATAGTGTTAGCGACTAATTCTTTACCTGCACCACTCTCGCCAACAATTAATACATTGCTTTCTGTCACCGCGACTTTGCGAACAGTGCGATACAGCTTATGCATAGCACGGGATGAGCCAACGAGTAATCCATATTGATCTAACTCACTGGATAATACCTGCTGGCGTTTAGATGATTCTAGTAATAAGTCTTGAGCGAAATCACTTAGGGTGTCATCAATGAGTTCCATATCGTATGGCTGTCTAAAATGGTAGCCAGCACCTTCTGACATTAATTTATCAAGGTTAGGGTTGGGTTTCCCTTCACTTAAAAAGATAAATTCAATGTCAGACATTAAGGCGTTACCTGTAAGGCTGGCATAATCAGCTTGGCTTAATTGAGATACTTCAATAATTGCCACATCTGCGTTACTCGCCTCAAGTTGTGTTGGCCAAGGGAGCTCAGTAATACTCGCTATTTTATTGAAATGCCTACAACTAGCTACTTGTAAGAGCCGTGTAGCTGTTTGAGGATGAAGCAAGTGGTAAAACAAGATAGGACCGGCCATGTCAGTGTTACTCCTTTTTGGTGCTCATTTAACTAATGGCAACTGTGTAAATTTGACAATAACAATCGGTAACTTTTTCTTAACATGTTGTTTGTGTCGAGAAGGTTTTGCAAATAATAACTTATTAATCAATTTTTTAATGGTTTTTCAGTGTTGTGTACGAATTATGCATGACTCAATCATAAGGTGAGCCATATTAGTTTATCCATTATGACTACAAATATTACAGGATAGCTATTAGTTATTTAATGGTAGGAGAAATGACATTGCAATATTCACAGATTAACTATTTATCAAGCAAGCAAATCGATTTAGGGGTTATTCGCGATGCAATTGATTTGTGTCAAGCGGGGCAGTTGTTTTACTCGCAAACGATTGCCGATATGGATGACTATAATTTCAAGCGTATTTTTATGGATATGGCTGCAACTAGAAGATCTATGTTGCAACATTTAGTGCCCTTATTTCAGCGAATAAAGCAAGGTGAAGTGGCATCTTATGATGTTCAACCAATTAGCTCATCGTCTTTTATTACAGGATATACATATGCAAGTGATGCAATAAAGCAAGATAAACTATGGACAGCAATAGGGTGGCTTTTAGATATAGAACAACAGGCTTTAAATCAACTTAAGTCGGCTGCTCGGCAGGTAACAAATAAAGAGGTTGCTCAGCAATTAGCGGAAGGCTGTGCATGGCTTCAAATGGAGTGCGATAGTATGAAAAGTCTCTATGTGGGCCGTAAAAATGCTGCTAATTGAATGATTGCATCGCCATTTGAATATTAGATATCACTCAAGTGAAAAAGTTACCTGTTATCGGTAAAAATGTCCAAAAATGATTAGGTCTACACACATGTTAAATAATAAAAACCTTTTAAAACATGAGTTTAATTTGTTGACATGATTTGCGCAGTACTTATATCAAGATAAACAATGGAGGATATCTTTATGAATAAGACAACATTATCTTTGGTAGTAAGTACGATGCTTGGTGCAATGGCTTTTTCTGCAAATGCAGCACAAGATTGGAAGGATGACGCTAAAGACGCATGGGTTGACGGTAAAGTTGAAACCACATTATTGCTCAACACCAATCTTAACTCGTTTGATATCAATACCGATGTACACGCCGGTAAGGTTATTCTAACGGGTAAAGTCGATAGTAGTATTGATAAATCATTAGCGGGTGAGCTGGTTAAAAGCTTAGATGGCGTTGAAAGCGTTGATAATCAATTGACTGTTATGATGCAGCAAGATGATAGTAAAGGCGGTGATTTAGGTGATGACCTAACCGATGCTAAGATAGCAATGATTGTTAAAACACGATTATTGTTTTCTGATGATGTAGCGGGTTCTAATATTAATGTTGATGTTAAATCTGGTGTTGTAACACTAGAAGGAACAGTAACAAGTGATGCAGAACGTGACTTGGTTGTTGCTATTGCTAAAAATGCTGACGATGTAGATAAGGTGGTTGATGAACTCAGTATTACGGATTCATAGACTATACCAACATCAAGGTGACATTAGATCGAAAAGGCCAGCCTGCGTGCTGGCTGCTTATTAAGTGTAATATAACCAAATGACACTGATATGAAAAATCGTTTAATCAACGGTTTCTGAGGTAAATCTACAACTTTCAGTATGTTGATTAAATTTATCTAAAAAATCGGGATATTGTTTCAAAAAGGTTTTACCAAAATAAACACCTAGTGATCTATCTAGATTGGGCACCACAGCAAAATTACTTACTGGAATGTTGACTCGTTTGGCTGCCGCTTCAAAAAACAAGTTGTTTTCTAAGATCGCACCTATGCGATTTTTTTCAAGTAAGTATATCAACTCATCCAAAGTGCTTGCTTGGTGGATAACGTTATAATTGTGTTCTTTTAGCCAGAATGTGGCGTTGGAATGTCTGCGAGCACCAAATTGTGCGTTTGATTTAATCGCGTCTTGATTTAAGGGGATAGCGGTATTTTTGAGTAAGTAAAAGTTCCATTGCTGTGCAATAAAAGTATTTGATAATACCGCAAAACCATCTCTTTCATTGTTGTGAGAGGCTGAAAAAAAACCATCGTACTTGCCTTGTTTCACTTCTAACTGTGCACGCCCCCACGGGAGAAATATTACCTTATAAGGTTGTTGAAGTTTATCCATTACACAGTCTAAGGCTTTTATCGCATAACCATCATTTTTCTGACCAACTTCTATTTGGTAAGGCGCCCACTCCTGGGTGGTAATGGTGATAACTTTGTCAACCACAGCTGCTGCGGCTAATTGGCTTGAAAGTAATAGCAACAATCCAATCAATATTAGGCTTAAGTGAGCCGTTAACATTTTTGATTTTGCATTAAAGCACTTATTTATCAGCCGATTCATTAATTGCCACCCTTTTGTATCACTATACTTTGCACTTAAGATTAACTTAGACTCGTTGTAAGTCAAAAATATATCAGTGGTAGTTTGTTAATGAGTGGGTGAAGCTTGGCTGAGATAACCTTTCAAGTTGATTTTTATAAACTAATTAGTTAGATGAGTATAACTCTCATACAAAGTGTTCAATAACTCACAGTTTTATCTATTAGGCACGGCGCTTTATGCAATAGCTTGATTTTGGTCACTAACGGTATTTTCTGCTGTGTTATACCTGCAACAGCTATTTAATATGGTAGGTACTGATAATGTTTTATATACATATGCTGTTGTTACTAATTGTCATTTTTGTTGGTATACGCCATGGCGGAATCGCCTTTGGCTTACTGGGTGGGCTAGGTGTTTCGGTACTGGCTTTTGTATTTGGTATAGCACCGGGTACGCCGCCTGTCAGCGTAATGCTGATTATTTTGGCTGTAGTCGCGGCTTCAGCAACATTAGAGGCCACTGGTGGTTTAAAACTGTTGGTCAAGTTTGCCGAAAAACTATTACGTAAACACCCTGAACACATCGTTTTTTTAGGCCCACTGTGTACCTATTCGTTAACTGTACTTGTTGGTACTGGTCATTCGGTTTATCCACTTCTGCCCGTTATTTATGATGTTTCATACAAGAAAGGTATCCGACCTGAACGACCATTAGCAATGGCCACAGTCGCCTCACAAATGGGCATTACAGCAAGCCCAATAGCCGCCGCAGCGGCAGTGGTATTGGCAACTGCGGTAGATAATCAGCTTGATATTGGCTTAATTGATGTATTGATGGTGACTATTCCTGCGACCTTAATCGGTTTGCTGGTGGCGTGTACTTGGAGCTTAAAGCGGGGTAAAGATTTAGATAAAGATCAAGAGTTTCAGGCACGTTTAAAAGATGATGAGTTTCGTGAGTCATTAATCGATCCTAGTGCTGATAAAGTGCAAACCCCAGCCGCAGAGGCAACAGCAAAGAAAGGTTTAATAGTATTTTTACTGGGTATTTTTGCTGTGATCATGGTGGCTATGTTTAGCAAACAAGTATTACCCAGCGGTGTCAGTATGTCGGTAGCGATTCAGTTTATGATGTTGTCTGTCGGTGCGGTTATCTTATTGGCTACCAATGTATCGCCTAAAAAAGTGGTCACCAGTAATGTATTTACCGCAGGTATGACCGCGGTCATCATTATTTTTGGTATTGCATGGATGAGCGACACCATTATAGAACACCATAAAACCTATTTGGTGAGCGCAGTAAGCGATATTGTCAGTGTGTATCCATGGACATTTGCTATTGCGATGTTTGTGTCATCCATCTTCTTAAAAAGCCAGGCTGCGGTTTTAACTATTATGCTGCCATTAGGTTTTTCATTGGGGATCCCGGCGCCAGTATTAATCGGCGTGCTACCCGCGTGTTATGCTTACTTCTTTTTCCCATTCTACCCAAGTGATTTAGCCGCGATAAGCTTTGACAGAACAGGCACAACTCATATTGGTAAGTATGTACTTAATCACAGCTTTATTATTCCCGGCTTTATTGGCGTGATCACGGCAACCTTGGTTGGTTACTTCCTGTCAATGGCGATAAATTAATCACAATTTATCATCAAGATAATTGATGCGAATGAGTGGCAGCCCCTAGGTTGCCATTTTTACTTGCTAGAGGAGGAAAGTTTTATTTTGAGATTTTTTTTAACTGGTGTAAATTATCCTGTTTATTACTTGAACAGTATAATGATAAGTTAATCTTTTTAAACAAAGTTTAGCGTGATTAACAGATATATTTAGGCTTAGAGGTCTATTAAATTGAGAAAGAAATTACTGCTTATTAGCTTGTCGGTATTACTGAGTGCTTGTGCTACTCAGGTGCCAGTGACAGTGGTTAAGCCTCCACCAAAGCCTGTGACTGTAAAGACTGAGCCAAAATTACCTAAGTGGAGTGAGCCTAATTTATTAGCTTACCATCAGGATTGGGCGGGAACGCCTTATCGATTAGGTGGTATGAGTAAACAAGGTGTTGATTGCTCTGGTTTTGTGTACTTAGCTTATCTTGACATAGTGGGTGAAAAGTTACCTCGCTCTGTCAATGCGCAACGTGTATTAGGTAAAGAAGTCCCACGTGAAGCCTTAGAAGTGGGCGATTTAGTATTTTTTAAAACCGGTAAAAGCGCCCGTCATGTGGGCATTTACATGGGAGATGCCAGGTTTTTACATGCATCAACCAAAAAAGGGGTTAAGATTTCCAGTTTAAATAACGTGTATTGGAAACCGAGATTTTGGTTTGCTAAACGTTTAAAAAGTACTACGTTTGAGCAAAATATGTCTTTAGCCAGGCTGGTCGAACATGCTCAACAGCAAGATCATTTATAATTTGGCAGCAGTTTTTACAAGCTGGTGCCGTTTATTCGCTTCAACCTTAGGACTGCATCTGAAGTATTGCTTGGGTTGTTTTCACCGCTTAGCATCGTTATATTCATTTTATAAATAGCTGTTTAGGCTAAAATCACGACGTAAACGGACCCGTTATGCCAGACTCCAAGCATTGGACCTTAAAAAGTATTGCCAAAGAATTAGGTGTGTCGAATGCGACGGTATCTAATGCGTTTAATCGTCCAGATCAGTTGTCGGAAAAACGCCGCACAGACATTCTCGCTGCCTGCAATGAGCTAGGATATTTTGGACCTAATAAAGCCGCGCAATCTTTAAGGCGCGGCAAGTTTGATACGGTCGCATTAGTTTTGTCGGACAGTATTGAATACATGGTATCTGATCCTGTGGCCAGTAAATTTATGAAAGGTGTTGCGGCCGTTTTCGAGCAACATAAAATTAATTTACTGTTGTTTTCTGGCAGCTCTGACAATGTGAATGGCGTCAATGACTTTGTCGATGGCTTTATTTGTTATGGTCGCCCCCGTAACCGTTTATTGGCTGAGCAATTGAAAAAAATCAGTAAAAAAGTGGTAACGGTCGACTTTAATATTCACCGTAGTGCTTCGGTGAGTATCGATAATAAAGCCGGTGCCTATGAAGTGGCTAAGTTGGCTATTCAATCTGAGCAAGATCAGGTCGCAATTCTTGGATTACGCTTGCTTGATACTCATTTAACCTGCCGCGTGTATGATATTCATTCTATGGAAATTGACACGTCTGTAGCGCATCAGCGTTTGCAAGGTTATTTGGATGCCATTGGTGATACTGGGGTTAAGCTTGGTGATGACCGCATTTGGAATATCCCTGAAAGTAATGCCGGCTTTGCGACCATAGCTGCCAAAGAGGCGCTTAATTGTGTACCGCGTCCGAATGTATTTTTGTGCATGAGTGATTTAATTGCTTTGAGTTTAATGCGCGAGGCAATCCAACAAGGTTTACGTATACCACAAGATGTTCGAGTGGTGGGTTTTGATGGTATTGACGAAGGTACTCGGGCTATCCCGCCGCTGACGACCGTGTTTCAGTATTCAGAACAAAAAGGCCGTAAAGCCGCTGAAATGTTTATTGCTGATGCCCATCATGCTGAAGTGTTAGGTTATGAATTGTCACGTGGTGGCAGTTGTTGATTTAATATTGATGACCGGGCGGTTTCGATACAAATATGTTGATAAAAATAAGGCGCCTAATAGGCGCCTTATTTACGTTTGAGCTTAAATTACCCGTCAGATTATCCGCTGTGTTTAGCCAATAAATCTGCCAGTACAATGTGAGTCGATTGCTGAGATTCAACGATGTTGATATGGGTTTCTTTGGTGGCAAAATTAACGCTTAACTTGGCTGAACTGTCGCCATGCACCCAACAAAGATCTAACTGATTAGCCTGGTTTATCATGGTGAACTCACCATTAAAGGCATCAACGTTATTTCGAAGAGTGATCAGCTCACATAGCGTTTTAACAACCGGTTTTTGCATGGCTGTTTGAATGTCGCTTACCTGTAGATAAGGGCGATTAATGTCGCGACCTACTTGAGTTTGATTCAGTAACTCCATGGCATTAGGTACTGCCAGTAAACCGGTGTAATACACCTGCGGAATACCGGGAGCAAAAAATTGCACGCTTCGAGCGATTAAATAATCAATGTCATTTTGGCCAAGCGCGTCGTAGTAGGTGCAATTAACTTGGTATAGGTCGACATTGCTGGCTGCAGCACCTGTTGCTTGCAGGCTTTCACCTTTGCTATTGCTATGGATGCGATTAACTAAGTTATCAATTTCTGCAGCGGTTAATAAACCTGCTTTATTGCCGACCGGGCCAGCGTCAATAATGCCAATACCGTCATGGGTGTCTAATACCGTGACACAGTTGCGTGGGGCAATGGATAGCCAATGGCTTAATGCACTGACATCTTGGCTAAATAAGCTGTGGAGAATCAATGGCGGTAGCGCAAAGTCGTACACCATGTCTACCCGCTTAGCGATATCGAGTTGGGTCATGTAGTGCGAGTGAATTTCGGCAAGGGTCGTCATGCCTAGACTGTTGGCTTTTTTGGCTAACTCATCGACAAATTCAAATGACTCTTCAATCATAAAGCAGCTAGTGCCCGGCTTTTTAATCGCATAGCCAGCAGCGTCAAGACGAATAAGATCGACTTTGCTTTCATGAAAACGCGTTAGCACCTTGTTTAAATGCGCCTGACCTGCAGCGGTATGCACATTAATATCAATTTGGTTTGAGGTAAAAGTCGTCCAAAACTCGGCTTCTGTCCCGTCGGCAAGTTTATAGTTAGTGAAGCAACTCCCCGGACGTGGGCGATAAATTTTAGCTTGGTTTTCTGTACTTAAACCGTTTGGGAATACACTATCTTTGGTTAAAAATAAATCCCAGTAAGCAGAGTTTTTGCCGTTGGCAAGCACGTCTTGAAACTCGGTAGACTCTGCAGACATGTGGTTAACGATTAAGTCTGCCATGATGTCGTATTGCTGGCCAATCTGCTTTACGTCATTCCAATCACCAAGACGTTCATCTACTTTTGCATGGTCTATAGGGTCAAAGCCAGCATCGCTGCCGTCAATTGGATAGTAAAAAGGTAACAGATGTACGCCACCAAAGAGATCATGCAGTTCTGTGTCGAGAACCTGTTTGAGTCCTTTTAAGTCTGAGTGCGCTATACGATCTACGTAAGTGATCAGCTGAACATTATTTTTCATTTTGGTGACTCTTAAAGTAAGTATTTAAAAAAACTTAATCGATTAAGTTGTATATTTAACCAATATGAAACATTATTCAAGGGCTTTGTTTAAATATTGAATTCGTTTTCTGTGGGAGAAGACGAATGTGTCGCCATAAATAGACTGTGTGACCACAAAGAAAACATATAACAAGAAGGTGGGGAGTATGGTTAACCATATGAAAGAGCTAGATAATTGCAGTAACTCTAGGATAAGAATACTAACGTATTTAATGTTTTTTATGTTCGCGATGACCTCTGATGCAGTGGGAGTGATTATTCCTGAGCTGATTAACACATTTGACTTATCGATGTCACAAGCGAGCGCATTTCATTACATGCCAATGCTTTTTATTGCATTAAGTGGGCTGTTTTTAGGCTTTCTGGCAGATAAGTTAGGCCGAAAAATAACAATTTTAATTGGTTTAATGTTGTTTGCGCTAGCCAGTTTTATGTTCGCTTTAGGTGAGTCATTTTACTATTTTCTGTGTTTGTTGGCGTTAGTCGGTATTGCTATTGGGGTGTTCAAAACGGGTGCGCTAGGATTAATCGGTGATATTTCAACTAACTCAAAACAACATTCAAGTACCATGAATACCGTTGAAGGCTTTTTTGGTGTGGGTGCTATGGTTGGTCCGGCGATTGTCAGTTATTTATTGATAACAGGCGTGTCGTGGAAGTATCTGTATTTTGGTGCTGGGGCATTTTGTTTAATATTATGTTGGTTAGCTTATAAGGCTGAATACCCGCAACTTAAGCGCTCATCTACTCAAAATATTAATCTCGCCAGTACGTTTAGCATGATGAAAAACCCTTATGCATTAGGCTACTCTTTAGCGATTGGGCTTTATGTTGCTACTGAAGTGGCTATTTATGTTTGGATGCCGACGTTATTACTCAACTATGAAGGTGAGTTGGCATTAATCGCAACGTATGCGTTAACAATCTTTTTCACATTGCGGGCATTGGGACGTTTCTTAGGTGGATGGATCCTCAATCAATTCAGTTGGCAACAGGTGATGTTTTGGTTCAGTTTGGCAATTAGCTTATGTTATTTAGGCGCTATGGTGTATGGCATTTCGGCTGCGGTTATTTTATTGCCTTTATCTGGTTTGTTTATGTCTATGATGTATCCGACATTAAACTCCAAAGGGATCAGTTGTTTCCCGGTTGATCAACATGGTTCGGTTGCTGGGGTCATTTTATTCTTTACTGCGCTTTCTGCTGCATTAGGCCCATTGTTGATGGGAGTGGTAGGCGACATATTTGGTCATGTTAAATACGGGTTTTATTTAGCAACCGGCTTTGCATTTATGTTGTGTTTATTGGCAGCCTACAATCTGTTTCGTGATCCGTCAGGACATTTATTGACCGCTGACGCTAAATAATGAACCCCTGCGATTATAAATATTTAATCTAATAAACATCTACTTAGACGATTTTTTAATCCTGTTAACGATAATTGAACATAAATTGTACTTGCAATTTACTGTTTAGTTGCTAACTTGTAACTTAATCGATTAAGTAAGGGCTTGAGATTAGCCTCTTGACTTACTACTGAGCTAGTTTTGGGCTTAGTTCGATTGATGAATATATTACTGATGTTGTTATGGGGGAGATAAGACAACATCAATACACTCTATGTGGGGAAATAAAAATGATAATAAGCACATCTAAAAAATTTGTATTGAGTACGCTAGCGGTGATGGTTAGTTCGAGCTTGTGGGCTGCTGAGGCAGATACTGCGGAAACCAAGAAAGACGCCATTGGCCTTGAGCGCATTACGGTAACGGGTGTGGCACGTGGTACACGTGTAATGGACTCGAGCGTGTCAGTGAGCAGTGTGTCGCCAGAAGATTTAGCCATTAGCTCACCTCGTTCATCAGCCGAAGCGTTCCGTATTATTCCGGGCATGAAGGTTGAATCGACTGGTGGTGAAGGTAACGCCAACATTGCGGTACGTGGTTTACCGGTTGCCTCAGGTGGAGCTAAGTTCTTGCAAATTCAAGAAGATGGCTTACCTATTCTACAGTTTGGTGATATTGCATTTGGTAATGCGGATATTTTCTTACGTATTGATTCTACAACACAAACTATTGAATCAATCCGTGGTGGTTCAGCCTCAACAGCTGCCAGTAATGCACCAGGCGGTATTATTAACGTCATCAGTAAAACCGGTACCAGTGATGCTGGCAGTATTTCATCTACTGTAGGCCCAGATTACGATACTTTACGTACTGATTTTGAATACGGCACAAGCATTAATGACTCGATGCGTTTTCACATCGGTGGCTTTGTACGCACCGGCGATGGCCCGCGTGACCCTGGTTACACCGCGAACAAGGGTGGCCAAATTAAAGCTAACTTAACCAAAGAGTTTGACTCTGGTTATGTGCGTTTGTATGTAAAGCACTTAAATGATAAGAGCATTGGTTATTTGCCGATGCCAATGTATTCAGATGGCAGTTCAATACCTGGATTTGATGCCCAATCTGATACGGTTCATTCGGCTAACATGTTATCAACCCTGCGCTTAGATGCTGACGGCAATATCAGCCGTGGTGATATGCGTGATGGTATGAATCCTATTGTGAATTCAGTTGGACTAGAAGCTTCATTTGATTTAGGCGATGACTGGTTAGTTGAAAACCGTTTCCGCATCTCGGATGTTAGCGGTAATTTTATGTCGTTAATGCCTGCCGAAGTGGCTAACAGCTCGAGTATTGCTGACAGTATTGGTGGCAGCGGATCATCACTGATTTATGCTAATGGTGCCAAAGCGGGTCAAGCATTTGATAGTGATTTAGCTATGCGCGTACACAGTTTTGATGTGACCATGAATGACTTTGGTTCTATCGTCAATGACATGAAATTAACCAAGACGTTTGATGATTCTAATGTCACTTTTGGTTTTTATACTGCCACGCAAAATATCAATATGACTTGGATGTGGAACTCTTATTTGATGGAAGTGCAAGGCGATAATGCGGCACTTTTAGATGTGGTCGGTGCCGATGGCACTGAGTACTCAGATAATGGTTTATACGCTTATGGCGTGCCTTACTGGGGCAATTGCTGTCAACGTAACTATGATTCAGACTACACTATTAAAGCACCGTATATTGCTGCGTCATCTAAGTTCGGCGATTTATCATTAGACGGTAGCGTGCGCTATGACTCTGGCGATGCCAGTGGTTACTATGCGGGTAATGTGCAATCACAAGTGGATATGAACCGTGATGGGGTGATTTCTCAGCCTGAGCTAAGTGTGTCGTCAATTGATAATGCTAACCCACAGTTAGTGAATTATGACTGGGGTTACCTGTCATATTCATTAGGTGCTAACTATCAAGTATCTGAAGATTTAGCCGCATTTGGTCGTATTAGTCATGGTGGTCGTGCCAATGCTGACCGTTTATTGTTTGGTAAAGTGAATGCTGATGGTTCAGTTTCTGACGAAGACTCTGTGGATGAAGTAGACCAGTACGAAGTGGGTGTGAAGTATCGTTACGATAGCATGTCGCTATTTGCCACCGCGTTTTACTCTGAAACAGAAGAGCAAAACTTTGAAGCCACTAGCCAAATATTCTTTGACCGTAAATATGAAGCCAAAGGGATTGAGTTAGAAGGTGCTTATTATGTTGGTGATTTCGATTTTCGCGGTAACGTAACTTGGACCGATGCTGAAATTGTTAAAGATGCCCTTAATCCAAGTGTAATTGGCAACACACCTCGTCGCCAAGCTGATTTTATTTACTCGCTAATGGGCCGTTATAACTTTGATAAAGGCTCTGTTGGGGTCAATTTGATTGGTACCACTGAGTCTTATGCTCAAGATAATAATGACCTAAGTTTTGATGGTTATACTCAACTCAATGCGTTTGCATCTTACCAGTTAACCAATGCGTTATCCGTCGCGCTTAACGTCAATAACTTGTTTGATACTGTGGGTATTACAGAAGCTGAAGAAGGTTCGGTACCCGATAACAATATCATTCGTGCCAGAACCATTAACGGTCGTACAACCAGCGCCACGGTTAAGTACGAGTTTTAATCGTTTATTGTCATAACCTTAGTTGTAATAGTATTAGTTGTATTAGTTTTTAGAAATCCCTGTTAACAAGCCCATGCAAATGGGCTTTTTTTTGGACGTTTTATATGAGTACATTATTGAGTTTTGGTGAAGTATTAATTGATTTACTGCCAGTGGGCCATTCTGGTTTGGTTCACGAGCCTATCCCTGGCGGCGCGCCTGCCAATGTCGCTGTGGGTTACGCTAAATTAGGTGGTAAGAGTCTTTTTGCTGGTGGCATTAGTGCTGACGATTATGGCCAGTTGTTAACAAATACATTGGCAGAACAAGGTGTTGATGTTAGTTGTTTAGCATTAATACCAGATGCTGCTACTGCCACAGTGTTAGTTAGTTTGGATGGGCAGGGGGAGCGGTCGTTTAGCTTTAATCGGCAGAACACTGCTGACATGCTATACCGCGAAGCTGATTTTGATGCTATCGACTGGTCAAAAATTGATATTTTTCATCTTTGTTCTAATACCTTTACTGAAAAGGCTATTTTCAATGCCAGTCTTTATGGTGCTAAAAAAGCTCATAAGGAACAAGCATTAGTCAGTTTTGATGTTAATTTACGCTTGTCATTATGGCAAGACACTCGGTTGTTATCAGCCCGTGTGGAGCAATGCTTTCGTTATACTCACGTGCTTAAAATGAGTAAAGAGGAAGCACTGTATTTGGCTCAGGAGCGTGGGGCATCATTTGACGAATATTTAGCATTCTGTATTGGACAAGGGGTGAGGTTAATTTTGGTCACCAATGGCCCAGAGTCCATTTTATGTCACAGCGCTGAATTTGCCTTTGAGTTGCCGGTGCCTAAAATTGTCGCCACAGATACTACAGCTGCCGGAGATAGTTTTGTTGCGGGGTTCTTATATGAACTTGGCAGTGATGAAGGATATTTAGCGCCAGAGCTTTTAGTGCAAAAATTGCTTAATCGAGTGAAGGTTCAAACGGCTGCTGAGTTTGCGATTAAGTGTGGTGCGATAACGTGTGCGAAAAAAGGCGCATTTCCTGCGTTGCCCGTTTGGTCACAAGTGCAATAATGGATCAAGCGGGTGTAGAGTAGCGTTATTAGTCATAAAAAGAGGTCACCCTAAGGTTACCTCTTTTTGGTTATCATTGAATCAATAGCGTGGTTAATCTTGGGTTATGCTTGATTCAGCTAATGCGGTTTTATTTTTGCCACGTTTTGCGAGCGCATAATAAAACAGTGGCGTTAAAATAAGACCAAAAATAGTTACCCCAATCATGCCAGAGAATACCGCAACACCCATTGCTTGACGCATTTCCGAACCTGGTCCGCTTGAAAACACCATAGGTACCACGCCCATAATGAAGGCTATCGAGGTCATTAAAATAGGCCTTAAACGTAAACGGCCCGCTTCAAGTATGGCTTCTAATGCTTCCATGCCCTCATCTTGTAACTCTTTGGCAAACTCAACAATGAGGATGGCATTTTTGGTTGCTAGCCCTACCAGAACAATTAGCCCAATCTGGGTGAAAATATTGTTATCTCCACCGTAAATAAGCACCCCTGTTAATGCCGACAACAGCGTCATAGGAATAATCAGAATGATGGCTAAAGGTAAGCTTAAACTTTCATATTGCGCCGCTAATACCATAAACACTAATAAGATAATTAATGGATAAATATACGCGCCAGCATTACCTGCGAGGATCTGTTGGTAGGTGATCTCAGTCCACTCGTAGGTCATGCCATTAGGTAAGGTTTCCGCTAAAATCTTTTCAATGGCAGCTTGTGCCTCACCGCTACTAAAGCCAGGTGCAGCACCACCATTGAGCTCAGCAGTGGTAAAACCGTTGTAATGCATGACTCGGTCTGGACCAGATGAATTGGTGACATTAATAAATGAACCAATAGGCACCATTTCACCTTGGTTGTTACGTACTTTTAGTTGGGCGATTTGTTCAGGCGTTTGTCTAAACTGCTCATCTGCTTGTACGTTAACTTGATAAGTGCGACCAAATTGGTTGAAGTCGTTGGCGTAAACCGAACCCATGTATCCCTGAAGGGTGGAGAACAATTCGTCTAACGATACCGATTGCTGTTTGGCTTTAGTTCGGTCGATGTTCACTTCAAGTTGTGGCACATTGACTTGATAACTCGAGAATACACCGGCAAGCTCAGGCGTTGCCCATGCTTTTTGCATCACTTGCATGGTCACTTTATATAACTCTTCATAACCGTAGTTTGCTCGGTCTTGAATTTGTAATCTAAAGCCACCTATGGTGCCTAAGCCTTGTACTGGCGGTGGCGGAAAAATCGCAATAAATGCCCCGTCAATGGCTGCAAATTTTTGATTTAACGCCGCTGCAATAGCGCCTGCTGATAATGATGGATCGCTGCGGTCATCAAAGCTATCTAATGGGGTAAATACAATCGCGCTGTTAGTACTGTTGGTAAAGCCGTTAATGCTTAAACCTGGAAAGGCGACAGCGTGGGCGACACCTGGCTGTGCTAAAGCAATACGCGACATTTCTTTTACCACGGCTTCAGTGCGATCTAACGATGCGGCGTCAGGCAACTGAGCAAAGGCAATAAGATACTGTTTATCTTGGCCTGGTACATATCCGGTAGGGGTATTGGCAAACTGTAAGCCTGTTAAGCCCACTAAACCGATATAGAGAATACCGACTACAGCACCAAAGCGGATGATTTTTTTAACTAACCAACCGTAACCATTAGACATACGGGCAAACAGGCGATTAAACGGATTGAATAACCAGCCGCCTAATAGCTTATCCATGCCGCGGGTAAGTGCGTCTTTTTTCTCGTGATGCCCTTTTAGCAGTAATGCCGATAGCGCAGGGCTAAGGGTTAACGAGTTAATCGCTGAGATAAAGGTTGAGATAGTAATGGTTAGTGCAAACTGCTTATAAAACTGGCCGGTTAAACCTGACATAAAGGCGGTTGGAATAAATACCGCCGCCAGTACCAATGTGGTAGCAACAATGGGACCGGTCACTTCTTTCATTGCCTTTTGGGTTGCAGCAACGGGCGATAAGCCATCAGAAATATTTCGTTCAACGTTTTCAACCACCACAATCGCATCATCGACCACAATACCAATCGCCAGCACTAAGCCAAACAATGATAAGGCATTCAGCGAGAAGCCCATTAGGTGCATAAAGGCAAAAGTACCCACAAGCGATACCGGAACCGCCACTAATGGAATAATGGATGCGCGCCAGGTTTGTAAAAATAGCACAACAACAAGTACTACCAGCAACAAGGCTTCAAGTAATGTTTGTACCACGGCTTTAATTGAACCGCGCACGAATACAGTAGGGTCGTAGACGATGTCATATGCTAAGCCGTCTGGGAATGACTTAGACAGTTCTGCCATTTTAAGGCGAACATCATCAGATATTTGAATCGCATTAGATCCAGAAGCTTGAAAAACAGGCAATGCCGCAGCGTCTTGATTGTCTAGCATTGAACGCAATGCATAAGTCGATGCGCCTAATTCAACCCGAGCCATATCTTTTAAGCGGGTGATTTGACCTTGTTCGCCTACCTTAACAATGATTTGTTCAAACTCTTCAACGTTGGCTAAACGGCCCTTAACATTGATAAGTAGCTGGAAATCGCTATCGCCACTGGGCTGCGCGCCTAAACTGCCGGCAGCTGCTTGTTGGTTTTGCTCACGTATAGCGGCCACGACATCATTCGGTGATAAACCAATCGCTGCAACTTTATTAGGGTCTAGCCAGACACGCATGCTGTAGTCGCCCGCGCCAAATACCCGCACAGCGCCTACGCCTTCAATACGCGCGAGCTCATCTTTTACTTTTAACACTGCATAGTTAGACAGATACAACATGTCATAACGATTATCAGGTGAGGTTAAATGCACCACCATAGTTAAGTCAGGTGATGACTTTTCGGTGACAATACCTAACCTTTGCACTGTTTGCGGTAAACGTGGTTTAGCTCGCTCAACTCGGCCTTGCACTTGAGACTGGGCTAAATCAACGCCGCTACCAATGGCAAAGGTAACTGTTAATGTCATACGGCCATCAGATGTGGCTTGAGATGACATGTATAGCATGTTCTCAACACCGTTGATTTCTTGCTCTAGTGGGGAGGCGACTGTTTCAGCGATAACTTTTGGGTTAGCACCGGGATAGCTTGCAGTCACCACTACCGTTGGTGGAACCACTTCAGGGTATTCGGTGATCGGCAATTGCCAAACAGCAAGTGCGCCCGAAATAAAAAATAGCAACGATAAAACCGCGGCAAAAATCGGTCTTTTAATAAAAAATTGCGATAACATTTTGTGGTTCCTTAGCCTTGATTAGCGTCATCAGCAACACGTGCAGTGAGTGGCTGAGTATCAAAGAGTAGCTGTGCTTGATGTAGTGCTTCAATTTGGCTGCTATCGGCCATTTCTGTCAATTTTGGCGTGATAGTGACGTTGGGACGCACTTTTTGCAGGCTATTCACCACAATGATGTCTTCTGGCTGTAACCCCGCGGTCACAATACGTAAGCCATGAATTTTTTCACCTAAAGTGATACCACGATATTCAAGGGTGTTTTGCGCGTTGACCACTAGCACAAACTTGTTATTTAAATCAGTAAAAATCGCTTTGTCGTCGATTAAAATACCTTGATATGACGCACTGCCAGCAATACTGATACGGGCAAATAAGCCGGGCAGTAAACGATTGTCTGGATTGGCAAATGAGGCGCGTACACGAATGGTACCGGTTTGCTGATTAACAGCGTTATCTACAAAGTCGATAACACCTTGGTAAGTAAATTCGGTTTGATTGGCTAATGCCATTAGTACAGTATTGTTACCAGAGCGCGGATCTTGACGCTGGTTTTGAGCCGATAGCGAAGAGTATTTAAGGTAGGTTTGCTCGTCGATATCAAAATAGGCATACATGTTTGAGGTCGATACTAAACTTGTTAACTGAGTTTGCCCCGCAGTAACATAGTTACCCGCAGTTTCATTGGCGTAAGATACCCGGCCAGCAATGGGTGCTGTGACTTGGGTGTATTCCACATTGAGTGTAGCGCGTGTTAGTGCCGCTTTTACCGATGCAACCGCAGCCGCAGTTTGGTGTAAGTTACTGCGACGAGTATCAATTAATTCTTCAGATACGGCTTGCTGGTTAAACAACTTGTTAGCGCGTTCAAAATCATTTTTAGCCAGTTCATTGGCGGATATGGCACTGGTCAACTCAGCTTGTAAACGTTCAACTTCGGCAGCAAATACTCTCGAGTCGATAGTAAATAACACATCGCCTTTATTAACCAGCGTCCCTTCTTTAAAGTTCACCGACTCTATGTATCCTGATACGCGAGGCACTAGGGTAACTTCTTCAGGAGCTTGTAAGTGTCCGGTAAACTGATCCCACTCGGTAATACGTTCATGGATCACATTGGCAACATTCACTTCGATGGCTGCTGATGGCATAGCTTGTTGTGGAGGCGATTCATTACCACATGCGGTTAATAGCAATGCGGTTAGGCTCACTATCAGTGTGGATAGAATGGATGTAAATCTGTTCATGTAATTGTCCTTTCAACAATGGCTTTGATGTCATCTAGTGTGTTGCTTTTGTTGTCTAATAGTTAAATTTGTACCAAAAGGTAAAAAATGTTCTGTACCGAACGGTAATATATAGATTAAAATAGACCTGTCAATTAAATGTGTACCGATAAGTATTAAATTATTTTATAAGATATGTTATTTACGATGAGGCAATCTGTTACCGGGCAAGTTAGCCTTAGTGACTTGGGTCAACCTTGATACATTAAGGTCTTTATTTGATGTTGGTAGCGTGTAACATACTCAATAATCCCCACAGGGAAGTGATTCAGACTTTGAGTCAAAGTATGGCGTTGTGGTAAAGTGTGCTGATTATTTTTCAGTGTTTGGTTAACTTATTAATCATCAACAATTAATCAATTTAAAGAGGTGATGTTTTGACAGAAATAAAGACAGCTTGTGTCGGACGTCCTCGTGGATTTGATATTGATTTTGCTTTAGCGCAAGCATTGGACGTATTTTGGCGTAATGGTTATGAAGGGGCGTCTTTAAGCGAGCTGACCGCTGCGATGGGAATTAAAAAACCGAGCCTTTACGCCGCATTTGGTAATAAAGAACAATTGTTTTTAAAGGCAATTGATTTATATGAAAGTCGACCTGAATCATTCTTTAATCAGGCATTTCAATGTGATCATATTGGTGATGTTATTAAGGGATTATTACTCGGCGCGGCTATGCAGTTTACCGATACTAATCACCCGCAAGGTTGCGCCTTGGCCAACAGCACCTTATCGTGCAGCGAAGCGAGCGAATCAATTAAACAGGCCATACTTGAACGAAAGGCACAACATAATCAAAATTTAGTCGCAAGATTTGAAACCGCTAAAAAGCAGGGTGAGTTGAAGGAGGAATGCTGTCCTGAAGACCTAGCTAGGTTAATGGCAATTTTGTTTCAGGGGATGTCGGTACAGGCGTCAGAAGGAACAAACGTTGAAGCGTTAATCAAAGTGGCCCAAATGGCGGTTGATTGCGTGTTATCCCAGTATGTTAATAAGTAGCTAGTTGGACGACGTTTTTTATCAGTGCTAATCAGTTTTATCAATTTAAATGTGACACCAGAATGATGCTGTCTTGCTAACCTTTATCGTTAATCACCTCTTCACACTCCCGCTCTTCGTGCGGTTATATCGGCTGTTAATAGCGTGTATAACTGACAATGCCGTTTAAACAACTCAAATAGTCATTCAGTGATCAAGATATCAGTTTAAGATTTTGTGAACATAGGTTTTTTTGTTAAATTAACAGCCTATTTATCAATATTACTTTTTTACCCACACTAGGGAATAAATAACATGAGTAAAGCAAAAATCGGCATTGTTACAGTGAGCGATCGTGCCAGCGCAGGCATTTATGAAGATTTATCAGGCAAGGCCATTATTGACGTACTTAATGAATATTTAACCTCGCAGTGGGAACCTGTTTATCAAGTGATTCCCGATGAGCGAGATGTTATTGAAGCAACTTTAATTGATATGGCCGATAATCAAGGCTGTAGCTTGATTGTGACCACTGGTGGTACAGGCCCCGCAAAACGCGATGTAACCCCAGAAGCTACTGAAGCGGTATGCGATAGAATGATGCCAGGCTTTGGTGAGTTAATGCGTGCAGAGTCATTAAAATTTGTGCCTACCGCGATTCTTTCCCGTCAAACCGCAGGTCTTCGAGGTGATTCATTAATCGTTAATTTACCCGGTAAGCCTAAATCAATTCGTGAATGCTTAGATGCAGTATTTCCTGCTATTCCATATTGTATCGATTTAATGGAAGGGCCATTTCTTGAGTGCGATGAAACGGTAATAAAGCCGTTTAGGCCTAAGGCAAAATAGGTTTTAATTGTTATCCTGTTTAAGCCCAACATTGTTTGGGCTTTTTTATGTTTTAAAAATATGAAATCTATCGATAATTTGTCGATAATTTGTCGATAGATAAATTATCGTTATGAAAAATCACGACTACACTCAATAGTAATATTTGAATTTGAGTGAATATGCATGACGTTAAAACGCTTTTCATTGCTGCTGTTATCATCACTGTTGATAAGTGTTGCGTGTTTAGTTATGACTATTTATTACTTTTTTTACCTTCCTGGCATTAATGCTGAAGTTGTTGACCAGCAGCAACAAGAATATGTTTTGCTTAAAGCTGCCTTTTCCGCATCGGCTAAAAATTTAACCACCCTAACCTATGACTACGCGGTTTGGGATAGTTTGGTGGAGTTTGTTTATGCGCCATCGGACGAATTCATAGTCAGTAATTTATTATCAAATGCATTTGAAGTGGCTAATGTCGATGCGGTGTTTATCCATAGCGTAAATAAGCAGTTTGTTTGGCAATACCTAGATGAATCCATTCGTGATAGCTCCTCAGCGTTAAGAGAATTTGTTGAGGGAAAAACAGCAACCGAAGCAAAAACTTTATTACCATCTGCTGCTGATATCTCTGCACAACAAGCTTCAACTCGTCATGGGTATTATGTGATTGCTGAACAGTTATTTTATATCACTAACACGACTATTTTACCTTCAGAAGGCTATGGCGTTATCGCGGGCAGTATCACTATGGCCAGGTTAGTCGATAAGGAGATGATAGACGAAATTGCCGGCTATTCTATGGTGCGTTTTTCTATTGATAAAAAGATTAATACGCCTGCTGATGCACAACCCATGAATGATTTTTTTAGTTTTGATCAGTTACAGGTAGTAAATGCTTCACACAGTTGGCTGATCCGTAATGCCTTTGATGATCAGACGATGGTTATCACAGTGCATCATCGAAAAGGATCAAGCCCTAAGTTAGATGCTGTTTCAATTATTTTGTTATTGTTAATTGCGACCCTGATAGTGTCATTGTCGATGATGATGTTATCGCGATTTTTAATTTTACCTCTGATCCATTTCAACAGCAGTATTAATGCCTCTTCAAATGATAATCTAATGGCTAAGGTTCCTAATCAGCATTTTATTGATGAAATAGACAATGTGTCTAATTCATTTAATCAGCTGTTAATTCGGTTTTATGAACAACAAAACTATTTAGAAACATTAACGCTTCAGGATGCGTTAACCGAAATCACTAATCGTCGTGGATTAGAGGCTTTTGCGGACAATGTGATGGCAGAATGGTATCAACAAGCGACGGGTTTTAGTGTGATGATGTTAGATATTGATCATTTCAAACTTTATAACGACCAGCATGATCATCTTGCTGGCGATAAGGCTTTAGTGGATGTTGCGTGTTGTTTAATGGAGACCATGGCGTCCCATGATGCGCTTGTTGCGCGGTATGGCGGTGAAGAGTTTTGTGTCATTGTGAAAGATGATAATACCCGAGCCGTAACCTTTATTGCTGAGACGTTACGAAGTGCGGTGGAAAACTTACACATTAAGCACGATGTTGATGGTACTTTGTGGCTGACAATCAGTATTGGGGTGATGGTGGTACCTAAGCTATTTAAAAATGCTCAGCAGCACCAATTTCATGATTTATTAAAATTGGCAGATAAGCAGCTCTATCTAGCTAAAAATACTGGCCGAAATAAAGTGATGCTGAATGTACTGTCTTAAACTTAGTTTTTGCTGGCATGCTTTTGCGGGCAGAGCGATTAATCAGCAAAGCCTGCATCCAAATAGTCTTTAGGGATAGCCGTCTTTATGGGTAGGTTTATAAAACCCGGTATTGTTGATGTTAGTCCAATACCCTATTTAGGATAGTCCGTTTGGGCGGTTGAGTTGGTGTAGGCTTGTCTATTATTTATGCCGAAAATCCTTTTGTCCGACCGTTAGCCACACTTTAGCGCTGTTATTTTTCTCCGTTGCTACTATCAATCCACCCCAATTAACTCACAACAAAGCGAGTTTTGCTGATGTTGAAATCGTTGCCGGCGCCAGGTACAGCAATTGCGTAAGATTTTTAGTATTGAGGCTACATTTTAGAGTCTGCATTTAGATCAAAATGTAACCTCAACAATTATTCAACGGATGGTATTTCAGTTAATGATAACCTTCACGTTAGTTTCAAGGTTCCAGGTGTTGAAAAGTTATGTGGTTGCTTGTTTATGCAATGTTGGCATATTTCAAACATCATAACTTTTTAAACTGCTGCTTCAATTCAAAGTCACTGTCGGTCACTAACCTTTCTAGCACTTGTACTCGTTCAATCAGTGCTTGGTTTTGTGACTTAAGTTCGGCCATGCTCCCTGTGTCTGAGTTTTGCTTGTGCTTCATATAGTACTTAAACATTTCTGATGCAGTAGTGCCAATGACGATAATCAACACTAGCGCCATTATTGCGAAATCATTTTCCATTTTAAATTCCTCATTTTCTAGTATTTAATGACCCAATCCTTACCGATAAGCGCTAAGGATTGGGTGAATGACAAAGGTTATAGGCCAAATACGACCTTTTCACTTTTAAGCATTTTTTCCATCCCAAGCATTAAGCCGATTGAGATTGCTAATGTGGCAATAGAGGACACTGCTAACTGCAACATAGCGATTTCTTTACCTTTGATAAAGTCCATGAGTGCTTGCTGCTGGCCAGACACAGGCAACCACTGCAATGCATCTGGAGCAATGTTGTAACTTGCCGCCATTGACAGTGCCAGTGGCACAAACAACACCATGGTTAAATATGACTGAGCTTCTTTGAAGCTTTTAGCCATAAATGACACAAACAATTGTAAGGTCGAAGCCATCAAGGCGACAGGAATACCAATGACGAACATCAGTCCCATAAAGTCGGTGGAGATATTGATGCTAAAGCCCAGCTCTTGCCATGGCACAAAGGTGTAGGCCACTTTGGATATAAGCAAAATAAGCACTAAGCCGAGTAAGGCGAAAGTGGTTACCGCAATCACTTTGCCTAAAACAAGCTGACGGGTACTAATGGGGTGACTGAGCATTAATGCTAATGAATTACGTTCACGCTCGCCGGCACTGGTGTCGATGGCTAAATTCATCCCCGAAATAAATACCGAGTAAATCATGGTGAAAATTGCGATACCTAAAATCATGCCGCCTTTTGAATCAGGAGTGGCTTGATCTTTTACATTCACTTTTAATGGTTGCATTACTTGTGGGTTAATGCCGCGGGCGATTAACCGTATACTGCCCATTTCTGAACTATAGGCTTGTAATTCAAGTTGCAGACGACGGATCGACTTTTGCAATTTCTCATCGGAGTTATCCGCTTCTACAATGACTTCTGCAGGTTTAGCTTTGGCCATGTTGGCGGCATAATCATCACTAATGGTTAATATAATTGCTTTAACATCTGCGTCGGGCTCAGTAGTTAAGTCTGCTTGGTTAATGCCTTTTCTGCCTAAGTAACGGACTAGATCGGGTGCGTTATCTGCTTTATCAATGGTGATGTTTAAGTCTTCTGGGCTGGTTAGCTGACCAATTAGCACCATAAACATGGCGCACATAAGTAAAGGCGTACCGATGGCGTAATATAAACCCGCCATTACTGAACGTTTGTCACGTGCGGCATCAATGAGTTCTTTGCGCACCATTGCGATGAGTTTATTCATTATGCTGCGATCCCTTCGTCAGTTCCGATAAGTTTAATGAAGGCTTCTTCTAATGAAGCCTCACCCGTTTGTTGGCACAGTTCATCAGGGCTGCCTGTGGCGACGACTTGACCATTGGCCATAACGATAACGTGATCGCATAATGCGGCGACTTCTTGCATAACGTGACTTGAAAATAGTACGCAGTGCCCACGTGCTTTAAGGTCGACTAAAATATCGCGTAATAAGCGGGTACTCATTACATCTAGACCACGGGTGGGTTCATCTAAAATAATATTGGTTGGCTGGTGGACTATCGCCTGTGCTAAGGCGGTTTTCATCCGTTGACCCTGTGAAAACCCTTTGCAGCGTCGGTCACTAATGTCGCTTAAATTGAGTTGGTTAATAACATTCTCGGTGGCGACTTTAGCGTCTTTGCGTGACATGCCACTGAGTTCAGCGAAGTAGGTAATATACTCGCGCGGGGTTAGTCGCTCATACAAGCCAAACGGATCCGGAAATAGGCCTAACTGTTGTTTGGCGGCAATAGGATTATCGGCAATGTTAATGCCGTCTACTTCCGCATAGCCTTCATCTGGGGTTAATAAACCGAATAAAGTGCGTAAACAGGTGGTTTTGCCCGCACCGTTTGGGCCGAGTAAACCGGTTATATGGCCATCTTGGGCGCTAAAGCTCAGTTTATTCAATGCTTGAACATCACCGATTTTTTTCGATAAATTGGTCACTGAAATCATGATTATTCCTTATCCGTGCCAGTGGCATTATCGGTAGAGTTGTTTATTACACTGTCAGTGACATTATCTGCCGCAGTCTCTTTTACCATGTCGACGGTATTTTCAGCCGCTGGTGTGATTGTGGCATTGCCTTCAACGTTTGACTGCGTGGCAACGGTGAGTGGCTCAACGGTGTTAGCGTTGAGGTAGAAGCTGCGACGAACATCTTTTTGTAAACAGCTGGCATCCAAGTTTTTCACGCTACCACTGTCAACCAAATCAGCAATGAGATCGTTGGCACAGGTTTGAGCTGCCACACCATGGGTGGCGAATGGTGATATAAAATGCTTAGCATTAGTCATTTCTGTTTGCGCTAATGCGCCCCAGTTAGGTGGGGTTGCGGGATCTAATTCACCAGATAACAATAATGTCGGTAAATCACTGCGGATGGGCTCACTAAAGGTGTCTTTAACCGGCGGTAGTTTCCAAACTTCACAGGTTTTTTCAAGGCCTTCAATCATGCTCGCGCTGATGTAAGATTCTTTGGCGTCTTTACGCATTTGATCGGATATACGGTGTATATCTTCACCGCATACCACCGAGGAGTGCATACCTATCGCGAGTCCAAGGCCATCTGATGATAAGGTATAAATACCCATAATCGGTTGGTAATCTTCTTTGGCAGCCTGGTGAATTGCATGGGGCAATAGCGCGCGTATTGCTGGGGTATATAGTCCCATTCTAATAGCGCCAGTAAATTTACTGCGGGTGAGCAATAATGTGCTTGGCTCATTGGTTTGTGGATCGCGAACGTTTTGGGTAATGGCTTTTTCACTAAGGCGTTTATTGACGGTGGTAAAGTCGGCTAATAAATCAGGATATTGTGCTTGGCAAGCTGTGTTGCTAGCACAATCGCGCATTAATAATTCAAATCCACGTTCAATGGCACCGCCTATAGCCAAAACACTTTGTTGCATAGGCACAACTCCATCCAATGTAACAGTGGCAAGTGCTTCAGGGTAGTGACGCATATAAAGCTGGGCCATTCTGGTACCGTATGAAATCCCATACAAATGCAGTTTTTGGTAACCTAAATATGCTCGTACCGCTTCAAAGTCGGTTAAGGCGGTTTCGCTACCGTACTGGGTTATATCTGCGTCAATTTGCGCTAAACACTTTTCAGTTTCGGCTATTACATCGATATTTTCGTCATCAAAAGCCAGCATTGATGTCACTGTGCTGTCTTCGCAGTTCAGAATGTGTGATTGACCGGTGCCGCGTTGATCGATCAGTAAAATGTCGCGTTGCTGACGAACTTTGCTCAACAGTCTGTCAAAACTCGCAGCATGTTCAATTGCTGATTGCCCTGGGCCACCGGCTATCGCTAATAAGGCTTCGTTTGGGTGGGTATCTTTAATGGCCGGTAATATCGCAAAGTGGATATCAATATGCTTTCCATCTGGTTTTTGCGGATTTTCTGGCACACTAATTTTGCCACATTGTAGCTGCTCAGACATTCCGTCTAAGTAACACGCGCTGGTTTTAGCAGGTTCGATAATATTTAGCTTATTGTCGACTTCAGCGGCAATGCTAATATTGGCAAACACCATCGCAATAACGATAGCGGTACCACGACGAGCAAGTTTTGCCGATTGGCATAAAGCGGTTGGACTTAGCCTTGAGATAAGTGCTTTGCTGACAAACTTCCTATAGATCATCGCAACGTTTCCTTTTTGCATTTTTAGATGATTGTGTTAACTTACTATAAGTGTATGAGTGTATCAATGTATTAATACAGTTGTTAGAGACTAATGTTAGAACTATTAAATGTCAACCCCAGCAGCGGCGAACCTATATATCGTCAATTACATGATCAAATAGTCAGTTTGATTGTGGGCGGACAGTTGCAAGCTGATGAGGTATTACCTTCAGTAAGGCAAATGGCTGAGTTTTTAGCGGTCAACCCAATGACGGTATCACGTGCGGTACAACAATTAGTCGATCAAGGCTGGATTGAGCGTCGCCGTGGGCAACCTTCGATAGTTGCGACTCGTACAGATACTCATACCACTTCTGGTAGCAGTTTATTACAACCCAAAATTAAAGACTTAATTTCTCAAGCTCAGCAGCTAGGTGTGAGTTTAGCTGAGTTAGAGGTGTTAATTGGCCAGCATTGGCAAGCGTAATCCCACATACCTAGGTTAACCGTTAGATTATACATGGAAGGAATCGCTAAAAATGACCACAGAATTATTGCCGATACTCACATTTTCAAATGTCAGTAAAACTTATTCTGCCAAGGGAAAACAAACGGCGCGTGTGGCGTTAAATAATCTGTCATTAGAACTCACACCGGGCATGGTTGTTGGGTTATTGGGACAAAATGGTGCAGGGAAATCGACCTTAATGCGCTGCGCATTAGGTATATTGGATATTGATCAAGGCGAAATAAGCACCTTAAGCCAAGCACCCTTAATGTTATCTGCTCAGGCTAAAGCTAAAATTGGTTATGTACCGCAACAGCCTTTTGGTTATGAAGGTTTTACCGCCGAGAGTGCGTTAGATTTACACCGCAGTTTTTATCCTGATTGGGATATGCAATTGGAACAAGATTGGCTGGTTAGATTTGATTTGGATGCGACTCAATCGGTACAAAAGCTGTCAGTCGGCCAACGCCAAGCATTAGCGTTAATCATGGCGATGGCGTATCGACCTCAACTGTTAATTCTTGATGAACCCGTAGCTAGCCTTGACCCAATAGTAAGACGAAAATTTATGACCGACCTATTTGATTTGGCATTGGAAGCTGGCTCTGCAGTATTATTCTCATCGCATATCACCTCCGATTTAGAACGCGTAGCCAGTCATGTGGCGTTAATTAAACAAGGTCGGCTGGTGTTATTTAAAGAAATCGATACGTTACGTGAGCAGGTTAAATTATTGAAAGTCAGCGCAGATGCACTGTTGCCGGCGCATTTAGTTGTGCTGCATCAAACTGAAACCCAAGGCACCCGTACGATAGTGGCGGATGATTGTGTGGGTGATGAGCAATTCCCAGGATTATTAAATCAACAATCATTGAATTTAGAACAGCTGTTTATGGAGCTGCATCGATGAAAGCCCTTTTCAGCGATTTTTTACATGCCAGTAAACGGCTTACTCCAGGTAGTGTTAAGTTAGCTGATTTTATTAATCCCCAATGCTATCGAGGTATGTGGCGTTTGTGGGTATATGATATTGGCAGCATTAGCTTTTTGTTAACCACGTTAGTGGGTATCGCAATCGCATTATTAAGTGCTTCCGTGGGTAAAATCAGTACCGTTAGCATGATGCTGTCAATGTCTATAGCGTCAACCGTATTGGCGGTGGCGTGGCAAATAAATCGCTTAGTCGCCAACGAAACTAGCCGACTTATTCCAGGCTATCAACGTAATGTAGTTGTGCAAGCGTGCGCTATTTTATTTGGGTGCTTTATTCTGACTATGCTACTTGCTTTAGGTTTGGCTCCCCAGGGTATTAATACTGTGTTGCTGTCTGCAATTGTGGCGTTAGCTTTTTTGGTTTTAAGCTTACGATGGCAACATGGTTTTCAATTTTCAATGTTGTTATTTATTAGTATAGTGTTTATCGATAGCGTTGCAGCTCAGTTTTCTCCAGTGTTATTAATCGTATTGATGGCGGTGATGATTGCAGCCGTAAGAATACAGTTTAGTTTATTAAGTTGGCATGCCAACGCCCGGCAACTTTACTTAAATGGCATGGAAATGGGATGGGTGTGGGTACCTAACTTAAAACAAAGTATTTTGCTTCATTGGTTGAACCGTCAACTACATCCCATTAATTTCTTTGTGGGGCCATTATTGGCGCTATTACTTATCTTTATTGTTCTTATTGGCTCATTGTTATTTGTTTTATCTAACTTATTTGGCTGGGATTTTCCGGTACCATTTTTAGCGGGACAATTATTACTAATGGCGGCAAGTTTAGTGCATTGGACTCGATTGCAGCGTTGGCGTAGCAGTGAAACTTTATTTTTACTCCCTTGTTTTAGTGGCTTAGTGGGCTTACAAAAAGCGTTTCATAATGCTTCTTATCGATTTGTTGGGCTATCCTTAATAGTGATGCTATTAGTTTGCTTGGTGGGCAATCTATTTGGCCAAGGGTTATCTTTCTTATTCATTATTCATTTGCTGTTAGCTACGGGTTGGGGCGTTGCTATGGCTCTGGGGTTTGGGGCGATAAGTCGAAGTGTTAGCCAGTTGTCAGTGTCTATGGTGTTGATGATTGCCCATTCGGTATTTATATCGTTAAGTTTTGACTCATTTGAGGTGCAAGCTAACATGGTTTATTGGCTAGTCGCTGACGGCACGCTATTGCTACTGGCAATAATACTATTAACCTTTGGGCGAAAGCAGTTATGGAAGAGCGGGGTAATGGATCAATAAATCTCAATGTAATTGTTTAAAAGTTGAACTTTAGCTCATGAATAGAGCAAAAACTCTTATTGTTTATTATTGCTTCAGGTAGAATGCAACAAAAAGCAGTACAGCTGTAAGCTAAAAAGGTAGCGCTCAAATGATCCTTGAAAAATATCATATCGTCAGACTTCTTCAACAAAAAAGCCAAGCTTTAGGCGACAAAATTGCCCTTGAAGGTTTTGAAATGGCTGCGCCGTGGAATACGGTTTCCTGGCAGCAGTTTGATACTATCACCAGTAAAATAGCACAGTTGTTGATTGGTTTTGGTTTGCATGTTCAAGATAAAGTGGTCATTTTGGCGCAGAACAGTCCCCAGTGGAGCTGTGCTGATATTGGGGCATTAAAGGCGCGTAATGTAGTTGTGCCTGTTTACCCCACAAGCACCATGGAGCAGGCTGTATTCATTGTTAATGATGCTCGGGCAAAGGTGATTTTTGCAGGTGATGAAAGCCAATATCACACAGCGTGTAAAATCCAAGCTCAGTGTTCAACTGTTGAACATATTGTGGTGTTTGACAGTGCAGTGGTGTTAGCTTCAGATGAGCATTTTCATTTAGACACTCTGTTAAGTTCAGTTGTGTCATCGGCTAGCGAAGATGAGTTAATACTGCGTTTATCGCAGACCTCTTTGGATGACTTATTGACGCTAATTTATACCTCAGGTACCACGGGTGATCCTAAAGGTGTGATGCTGGATTACCGTAATATCGCCTCAATGGTTGAACAACATGATACTGAAATAGCCTTTAAAGAAGGTTATGTGTCATTAGCCTTCTTACCGCTAAGTCATGTGTTTGAGCGTGGCTGGAGCTTTTACGTGTTATGTCGTGGTGGCCGAAATGTGTATTTAAATGATACTCATCGCATTAAACAGGCCATTGCAGCAGTAAAACCACACACATTATGTGTTGTACCGCGTTTTCTTGAAAAAGTGTATAGCGCAGTACATGACAAGGTAAATACCGCACCAGCCTTACGACAAAAGTTATTTCATTGGGCAATAGGCATAGGTGCGCGCCAATTTGAAGTTAGCCAAGGCCGTAAACCAGCCAACTTGATGTTGTCTGTGCAGTGGAAATTGGCTAACAAGCTGGTGTTTAGCAAGTTACAAAATGTCTTAGGCGGGCGGTTGAAGTTTATGCCTGTCGGCGGTGCAGCCCTTGACGTGAATGTTACCGCTTTCTTTCACAGTATTGGTGTGCCTATTTTATGTGGTTATGGCATGACAGAAACCTGTGCCACGGTTACCTGTAATACATTAAGTAATCGCGTAACTGGGTCAAATGGCAAACCGTTACACGCCATGGAAATAAAAATCGGTAACAACAGTGAAATTCTCGTCCGTGGCGATACCGTTATGCGGGGTTACTTTAATCGCCCAGAAGATACTTTAGAAGCCTTTGAAGGCGGTTGGTTAAAAACCGGCGATGCTGGCATGATAGATGCTGATGGCAACTTGCATATTACTGACCGTATTAAAGAGTTGATGAAAACGTCCAACGGCAAATATATTGCTCCACAACGTGTTGAAGGCAAAGTCAGTTGCTGCCCGTTTGTAGAGCAGGTGGCTATAATTGCGGATGCTAGAAGCTATGTGTCCGCGTTAATTGTGCCAGCATTTGAAGCATTAGAGGTATGGGCGAAAGAGAAAGGGATTAGCGTTGAAAATCCAATCGATTTGCTGCGTAACACTCAAGTGGTAGAGCATTTTGAGCAACGCTTAAAAGAGTTGCAACATGAGCTTGCTAGCTTTGAACAAATCAAAAAGTTTACGTTACTTCCTGAAGCCTTTTCCATGGAGTCAGGCTTAATTACCCCCACGATGAAGCTCAAGCGCAAAAATATCTATAACAAGTATGCTAACGAGATTAATGCGATGTATTAAACATACTTATTGTTTTAACTAAAGATTATAACAAGCCCCTTTATAGGGGCTTTTTTTGATTTGTAAAATTTGGTCATGCCCGTGTCATTTTACGTGTTTAATCTGGTGACATCATAAATACTTAAATATGCAGCTAATTGAAAAAACTTAAGCGCTATCAATATGAACGTTATGCGGTGCTTTGTAAGGTAACGTATAAAGCTGACTTTTCGCCTGAGAAGTTAGGGTTTGCGGCAGAAAATTACCAACAGATTGCCAATCGTTGGGGCAATGTTTGTGCACGAATTTTGTGGCGTGAAGATCAAACGGAAGTGCTGGTGGTATTTCGCGGTTCGCAAACGGTGAATGAGTGGTGGATTAATACCTGGTGCTGGCCGGTAACCAAAGTTTTTGCTGATACCGAGTATCGAGTGCATGCAGGATATGAGTATTTACTGGAGCAAACAGCCAACCCTAAACCTCCCGAGTACCTCTCGGATGTCAGTCTTTATCAACAACTGCATACTATTCTGACCCCTTTGATTCAATCGGGTAAGCGTATTAGCTTAACTGGACATTCATCTGGCGGTGCGATGGCTATTCTGGCTGCCGATAGGTTAGAGCGAGACTTTCCCCGAGCAATTAAGCGGGTAGTGACATTTGGTCAACCTGCACCGGGGTTTAAGAGTTTTCAGCAACAATATTTACTGCATAGACGAACTTATCGTATTTGCTGTGGTGTCGATATGGTGACATTTCTGCCTCCTTTACCGGGTATTTACTACCATGTGGGTAAAATGCTGTGGCTACATAATGAAAGAATTTATGACAATATCCATCCGGTAAATCGATTTTTATTAAGTATTATAAGCTGGTTGATATCACCGTTTGCATATCATTACATGCATAAGTATATTCGAGACAAAGACTTCTTTGATGATGTTTGATGACTCTATTAAACTCTTGTTGCCGCTGAATTGAGTTTGGCGATGATGACCCTGAATATACCGATTATAATAATAAGGAATTACCGTGCCAGTGACTCAGTTTTCTTTGGATTTAACACCGCGCTTTTGTGAAACCGATGCCCTAGGCCATATTAACAATACCGTTATTCCGGTGTGGTTTGAGGCGGCAAGAGATCCTGTTTTTGAAATTGTGAATCCAGGACAAGATTTATTAAAATGGAATATGATTATTGCAGGTTTTACCATAGCGTTTAATGCGCCCACGTTTTACGGTAAAACGGTAACGGTAAAAACTCACATTAGCCGTATCGGTAACAGCAGTTTTGAAATCGCTCAAAGTTGCTGGCAAGAAGGTAAGCAAACCGCCGAAGCAAAAACCACTATGGTGCATTACGATTATAAAGCAGAAAAAAGCCAGCCATTGTCTGATGCGGTAAAAACGCAATTAGCTGACCTAACGGGGTAACCATTTAGCAACTGTAAGTGAGATACTAGCTAATTTAACGCAAAAATTTTTGTACGTAACTGCAACTGGCTTCTATAGTCAGTTGCTGCTCATTCGCCCAGCCTAACCCTGCTTGTACTAATTTTTCAGCCATTCCCTTGCCGCGCATTGATGGTGGTACAAAAGTATGGTGAAAATTGATGGTTTTATTGTCTGTGTGATATTCCAACATAGCTTGTTCACCCTCTGAACCTGCTACAAAACGATGCTGTTCTGGCTGATGTATGACAGTCATATCATTCATACTCTTTTCTCTATGATTTGGCATAAAGCGTTAGCGCATTAAGTAATGGCGCGGTTAGATCGGCTTTTTTACCTGATTTAAAGTTAAACATCACGACTTTAGCCCAGCCTTGGGTTGTCACAGCTTGTTGTGCTTCACTGAATGCAGTGTAGTGCATGGTAAAGCGGTCTGCTTGAATATCACTAATCGTCACACCAATAATTAAGGTATCGGGAAAGGTTACAGGGCGTTTATAGCGTGCGTTAGTTTCACTTAAAACAGGGCCTACTCCCGTTTTATGTAAGTCTTCTAGTAAGTTTATTTGATTAAAAAAGTCTAATCTGGCAGTTTCGAAATATTTGAAATAAACAGCATTATTGACATGCTGTAAGGCATCCATTTCGCCCCATGCGACTGGGATCTTGGTGTGGATCGGGTGTTCAGCGATAAAGTCTTCCATGTGGCTTATCCTTATTCTTATAAGTTGGTATAAGTTTTTTTAAACGGTCGTTTAATATATAACACCAATTTAGCAATCATTGATACTGACAACAAGTATAAAAACACGTTATGTTATTGTTTTGCCATTAGCTTAAATGGCTGCTTTTATAAATAACATACGTATTCTGATGCGATGGCCAAAGTGAGTAAGAGAATCATGTTTGCACGAATAAAGTCGTTTAAGTTGCCAGAAGCTGCCGCAATACCCAAATTAGTATTCCAACAGCTAATTAGTCGATTGATTGTACTGCGTGATCAATTGTCTATTGCGCAAAAATTCTATCTGCTTGCCATTTTGTTACTTATTTTTAAGCAGCCATTGGCTTTAGTTGCACTGGTCAGTTTACTCGCCATATTGCTAGAGTTTTGGCCTATCTTTGAAAAGGTTTGGCATAGCCTAGCGGGTAAAGCGGTACTGCTATTGTTTTATGCCATAATCGCTAATTTTGCTCTAGCAAATGCCAGCTCTGTGGTTAACGATGTCGTGGGCGTGCCAGCTCAACATTTTAATTACACTCATAACTTTGCTATTTTGCTGTATATCCCTGCCTGGTTCATTATTATCAGCGGGATCGTGATGTTTTTAGTGCAGATTATGTCACCCGCTTACTTCTTATTTATATGGATATTGAGGCCATTAGGTATCAAGTCACCTCAATTTATACATCATAGTACTTTTCGACGTAGTACATTTTTAGTCCGAGTGATGCTGTCTTTTGTGGTGATTTACCATTTGTGGATGTTGTTAGGTGTTGATTTAGAAAGTAATATTGAAGATCCTGACAGTCCAGTGTCTCAGGTACTAAACCAGCAAGATGTAAATATGAGAGAGGATATATTAGACCAGCTTGAACAACCTCAAGCCAAAGACAATCTCAGTGCGACAGATGATAAGCAACTAGAGGGTATGAACCTTAATATCAATATATTTCAAGAGATTGACTTCAAGCAGGTCCACCACAATTACTCTTTAGGTGTGCGTAAGGCGGTAGCATTATTTGCTTATACATTCGAGGCAGATAACTTGTCCCGTTGTGAAAAATCGGCAGATTCACACGTTGTAGAATTGAATGATTATGAAATACTGGCAATAACACGCAATAGTAATGCTGTTTATGATTATGACTTTGTTATTAAACCATGTGTTTCAGTTGCTTTTGGCCGAGTGCTGCCAAAGCCAGTGAATCAAGTAGAGTGATAATGCTTCCCCCACCTTAATAGCGGGGGAGATTGTTACACAGACAGTTCATCAAATGTGGTAATGGTTTTGAATTTAGCCGTGTTGGCGCTTGGCTCTCTTACCATTTGGCAAGTCATTAACCCAGCCGCTTCTGCGGCTTGTAACTCTTCCACTCTATCGGAAATAAACAGCAGCTGTTTTGGTTTTAAACTGATGGTGTTACAAATGTTGCTGTACGCCTGCTTGTCTAATTTATTACCGGTACGAGTATCAAAATGACCGCTAAATTTAGCGGTTAAATCACCTGAGTCGGTATGACTAAACAGTAATTTTTGCGCGTCGACAGATCCAGATGAAAAGCTATAAATACGCAGGTTTGCGTTAAGAATTCGGTCAATATTGTCGATGAAATCTGGATAGATATGGCCTCTAAATTCAGAGCGGCTATAGCCTTGTTTCCAAATCAATCCCTGCAAGGTTTTTAATGGAGTCAGTTTACGGTCTTCATCAATCCATTGGCATAAAATTTCATTCACACGGGTAAGATCTGCTTCAGGTTCAAGCGCGATATCTTTCACATCACTAATGCAGTAATCAACCAATGCATTAGTTTGATTTTGCTCAAGAAAGTCTGCCATTGCTTTTTTGGAGTAAGGAAATAATACATCCTGAATAAAGGTTAGATCGGTAGTGGTACCAGCGGTATCAACGATGATGGCTCTAATACTCATAATGTTTTGTGACTCCAAATAAACAAATTAACTTGCCTGTGATCCTATGCTTTATTATTGTTAATGGCTAGCTTAATTGCATTATCTAAGCTGAGGATTTGTTGTAAGTAAATCATAAATCACAACAAATGTTTGAAAGTTGTACGCTCAGTTTTTAGGTGTTAAGTTAGGTTTAACTGATTTACTCATTTGAGCTACCTATTTTCAAGGACGAATATGATTCAATCCCTACGTTGTTATTATTTTTTAACGCTCATGTTTTTTATTGCCATATTCTGGTCAAGTCAGCCTTGTGCCAAACCCGCTTTCCCCGTTTCGACCACCGAAGATCATAAGGTAACGTCCACTTTACTGGGTGCTGAGTCGGCCAATTTCATGGTGACTTTGCCACATAATTATCAACAGTCACCGAACAAACGTTATGTTGTTCTGTTGGATTTACATCCAAGAAGTCATTTAATGCTTGTAGGAATGCACGACTGGATGAGCCATAACGGCGGTTGGCCATGGCCTGAAACGATTATTATTACCGCACCGGATGGCCATCAAGCCTTGGGGAAGTTAAAGCAGCGTGCAATAGAGCAACAAGGTGATCAGGCACTACTGGACTTTTTTGAGCAAGATTTACTGCCCGCAATTGATAAACGCTATCGCACCAACGGCTTTCGTATTTTTAACGGCTTTACTGGTAATGCTGGTTTAGTGCTCTACAGCTTAATTAATCGTCCAAGCTTATTTAATGCCTATATTGCTGCTAGCCCAGTGTTATCAGCAGACTTTGCATATGTGCTAAATGACGCGCCTGAAAAGCTTAAAAACATGCAGGGCAAACCAAGGTTTCTATTTGTTAGCACCAGTGATAGTGACTTTGAGCAAAGACAACTAGATTCATTTGCTAAGCTTGAAGGTATCATTCAAACCAATGCCAATAGTCAATTGAACTATCAAATAAAGCGTTTTGACGGCAGTTATTATATGACCCAACCTATACTGGCTACCGCAAACGGTATTTAGATGATATTTAATGATGTGCATAACACGGTTAAACCTGACTCAGTTATCGGCAAGCAGGGCGCTAAAGCGATTGTTGAGTATTATCAGCACTTGTCAAAACAGGTATATGGTTTTGAGGTTTCTGCTGTTGAATCGTTAACCTTATTAGCAGACAGTCAGTTAAAAACGGATCCTCAAACCGCGTTAAGTACTTTTATGCTGGCTATTGAAACTTATCCTAAAGAGGCGGGAGCACATGCTGCACTCGCTGAAGCCTATGTTCAATTAGGCGAGGTCGATAAAGCTAAAGATTCACTGAGAAGTGCGCTTAGTTTAACTGAGCATCCATTTTATTTGGATAAGTGGACCAAGATGCTAGAGGGTCTATAGACGCTTAGCTGGTGTTAGCGAGCAATAACACCATGAATGAAAGTGTTATTACTCACGAATAAGCACTATATTCGAATGAAAGACTTTGTCGCAATAATATTGTCTGAGGAGTCCCTTAACGTTAGAGTATAGGTTCCTTTTGGAGCTTCGTACTTCGATACTTTATGCTTTATACTCCAAGTGTCATCGGCATTACCATAAAGCATTCCTGCCCATAATTCACCTCTGTCACCGTTTTCGCTGGTGAATTGCCAGCTAGCCATTATCGCGAGGTTTTTCTCATCATTGTCAGCGTCAATATTGAAGAATAAGGCAATGTGGTCACCCTCACTGAGCTTGAGTTTAGGCTGGTTATTCACAATTGTTAGACCGTCAGATGAAACTAAACCTGCATCTTTTATGTTTATTGAGAATTTGATGTTTTCAACTTGATACTCCTCTAACAATAGCAGTTGTAATGCTCGCCGCTCGGCTGCTGAAAAGTCCGTTTCGAGAAATATTTTGCCAATAACCGCGCGCTGAGCTTGTTTGTTAAGTTCTTCGTCTTCGTTTGTCTTATTTTCTTCAAGTACATTTTTCAAATGATTTAATTTTAGTAAATCAACGCATTTAGTGTTATCTCTTGGGATGGTATCACCGACACAATAATATTTTGCCATCTGTATTTTGGCAGCAGAACTATAGCCTTGTTGATCAGCTCTTCTGAAATACTCGAACGCTTTAATATTATCTTTAGATACAGACTCATTACTATTACCACTATACAACAAACCCAATTTATAGCTTGCTGCCGCGTAGCCATACTTAGATGCTTGCTTATACCAGGATAATGATTCTGCTTCTTCACCCTGTTCTAAATGAAGACTTCCCATTATGTAGTTAGCTCTTCCGTGTTTCATTTCTGCAGCTTTTAAATAATATTCATTTGCTTTTTCAGGATTTTTGGCAATTTTGCTATCGAAATGCCATGCATCTGCAAGGGTGACATAATCTTCAGCTAAATCCACAATTGCTTTTGCATCTTTGTCGGCTGAAATTAACTGTTCATAACTATTAAAGTTAAACGTGTTTTTTAGAAATTCGGCAATAGTGATGGATTGGTGACGCTCCCAAAAATAATTATCGTGACCATGTTTAGTTTTATCGTAGTAAAGGGTCTGTGGTGGATTGCCTAACTTTTCTAGAACATATTCTAACCGACGAGTGTGTTCAAATTCAGCGATAGGGTCCTGCTTGCCGGCAATCAGTAATAAAGGAGTTTTGATTTTATTCGCCAAATACAAGGGAGAGGTATTCTTTAATTCGACCCTGTTATCACCAACCACTTTTGCAGTGCTTTCACGGTATTCATCTGTGGTTTTGATGTTGCTAGAATTAAACAATAAGGGCAAATCATAAACCCCATAAGCACCAACCACGCATTGATAATCATCGGGGTGTTGTATTGCTAACATTAAAGAAGAGTAGCCACCGTAGCTCGAACCAATAGCACATCTTCGTTTGAAGGAATACCGGCTATTAATATAGTTAACTGTGTTAGTGATGTCTTTTTCAATATCTAGACCAAATTCACCTACTCCACTGAGTTTAAAAGCTTTGCCGTATCCCTGAGAACCTCTGAAGTTGATTCTTAGAACAGCATAACCCCGGCTAGCATAAAACTGGCTTTCAGGATTGAAATGATTGTAATCTCTGATGCCAACAGGACCGCCATGAGGCATGATCAGTAACGTTCCATTACTGGTATCTTTATTGGGAAGGGTTAAATATGATTCAATATCGACGCCATTTTTAGATTTAATATTGAACTCTAAGGTCTTATTCAGTTGATAGTCTTGCAGTGACGGATAGCGATCAAAGAGTAAGACTGCTTTGTCGGTATCACTATTGAAAAGATAATATTTTCCTGAGTCATCAGAGGCTGAAACGAATAAAATATGTTGGTTGTTATCTTTGTTGGAGTTGATTGTGATTACAATTTTATTTGGAAATGCTTGAGTAAACTTTTTTTGTTCTAGACTGGCATCTTTATCAAATATGTTAGTTGTTAATTGGCCATTTTCATAAAAAGAAACCGAATGAAGGTTACTTTGCTGATCAAATTTTCCTCCGACAAGGTCATATTTTTCATGTTCATAAATCAAGTCGAGTAATGACTGATTTTTAATATCAAACTTATATAAACCCACTTTGTCGGAATTCTGATTGCTGAGTACATACATTGTTTGCTCATCAATAATTTGTATTGGGATGAAGGTTTCTGAGTCTGAGGATAGGGTGAAAAATTTTTGCCACTTGTAGTCATTAAATGGTCGGTAAAAGAAATTTATCTCTTTCGCTTCCTTATCAATTTTTAGAGAAAATAAGGTCATTTTTTTTTCATCGAAGAAATAACCGTGCACTTTCTGCTTGGTGTCATCAAATAAGGTTTGTTTAGAGAAGAGGTTTTTTTCTAGCTGTTCAATGCTGACTTTATGCAATTGTTGGTAGTTACTATTATATTTTTTGAAGCTATAGAGCACTTCACCACTATAATTGAGTGAACTAATGAGATCTCCTTTTGATTCAAGGATCGCAAAGCGAGGTTTAATGTTTCCTTGGCTATCTTTAATTGTCATAAAGCCTTCCATAGAGAAACCTTTGTGACTTATTTTTAAATATATATGATTGTTATCAAGCCACTGATATCCAGTAACGGTCTGGCTTGGGGGTAAGACTAAAATATTAATTAAATTCTGGGATTCGATTTCAATTAACGATAACTGATAGCCTTCGTCATTATACTGAGATGTCGATAGATATTTTTCATCAGGGCTAAAACTTAATTGACCGAAAGCGGGTGAAATAAACAGTTTATCTGCCGGAATAGGGATAGAGAAAACGGTTTTAATTATACTTAGGGTTAATACCAACGTAAGCAGGAGGCGATTTATCATTCAGATTTTTCCTTAGTCATTTCGCGGGCAAATGAAAAGAAGTCGTCATTACCCGGGCCAGAATAAACTAGCTCTCGAGATTGATATATATTGGGAAACTTTGCTTCTATATATCTCAGTGCTTCTGATGATTGGTTTTCTAAGAGCATTTTTGAGCCAAAAAATTTAATTTCAATATTGAAATTACCGATATAATTAATTTTTCCAGCTTCAACAGTGAAGTTCCATATTCCATCAGTAAGGGAGTAATAATAGTAACGATTTAGTTTTATCCTTTCGAAACTATAAGCGCCAGCAGGAATTTCGGCTATGATGAAGTTTGAACCAGGCTGCAAATTTTCTTCAGTAAAAATAAAATCACTGTCGCCGTCAATGCTAATGCTGTCTAATTTACTATTAGTATCAATGGAAATAAGCAAGTAACCCATAAGGGTATCAAGTTTTTTATCTTGGTCTGTGTTGATTGCGGTAATTTTCTGCGCGCAACCAGCCATTAACATGGCGAGCAGTAACACTAAGCACGGGTTCATTATTTTAAGTATCCTTACTTGGTTTAACGTCATTATATCCATGATCAATAACGTATTTAAATATTTGTAGTATCTAAAAATGTGTAACAATATCTATTTAATAATCAATTTTGTCAAATGCAGAATGCAACTTTAAATTTATTATCGCAGTTGGATAGATATAAGAGTTAGTTTGGTTATCAGGTATGATATTTTATCGAATAAGATTGTTATTTGTCATTCATTTAGGGCTGTTAGTATGATTTCAAAGTGGGCAAAACGTTTTTTTCAAATGGCTGAGTTAGTTGGCTCTTGGAGTAAAGATCCGTCGACTCAAGTGGGCGCGGTGATCACCAAGCATAATCGTATTGTGTCTGTTGGCTTTAATGGTTATCCGCACGGTATTTCAGACAGTGCTGAAACCGACGACCGGGAAATGAAGCTGCTTAAAACATTGCATGCCGAAGAGAATGCCATTTTATTTGCTAAGCGAGATTTAGACGGTTGTGATATTTGGGTGACGCACTTTCCTTGCCCTAATTGTGCAGCAAAAATAATTCAAACAGGTATTACTGGCGTCTTTTGCCCTGAACAAAATGCTGATTTTTTATCACGCTGGGGTGAAAAAATTAAGCTTTCACAAGAGATGTTTCAACAGGCTGGTGTGACAGTAAATTGGTTGCCACTGGATGAGTTAGCCGAGTCGTAGGCTATATTGTTATTAATTAAAAATCGCCTATTTGGGCGATTTTTTCGTTTTAACTCATTACCCATATTCTTAACACTCCCCCTCGAGGTTGTTCTATTAGCTTTATTTCCTCCCTAGCGTAGCTTTTTAAGTAATGCCAAGACCGATTAATTATTAATAACATGCTCGTTATAATTATATTCATTAGATTTTTATCAATTATATTTTTATCAATTAGATTTTTTGCATGGATATGATCTACTTCAAATTAACACTACCCCCTTTTAGGTAACATTAGTTACAGCAAAGAAATAATGACACCTTGCTAACGTAGCACCCATAAAAAGCCCTACAGAGGATAAACAGATGAACACTTATATTAAAGTTAGTATAGCAATCGCCATTGCATTATCGTTTGGTAGTCAAGTCATGGCCGCTGAAGGTGGAAACCCTAAAAAAGGTAAACACCTGTACAAAAAAGAATGTAAAGCCTGCCACAGTGCAAATAGTGAAGGGCAAGAGCTCACTCCAATGACCAAAACCATGAGCCAGTGGGATCGCTTTTTCACTCGCGATATGCACAAAGCCAAACCTGCCGTTTTTGAGGCACTGTCAGAAAAAGACTTAAAAGATATTCAACAGTTTTTATATGACCATGCCGCTGATTCAGATCAACCAGCAACCTGCGGCTAAATCATAAACGCTGAGCACCTTTCGTCTTAAGCGAAAACGTCAGCCACTAATCAAACTGAAAAATAATGGGGCTAAGCCTCAGGGATTTTTACAACTAAAATTTGCCAAATAGACTTGTTTATTAGGCAGGTTTGGGGAGAAATAACATGAGAACTCTCATATCAATACTCGTTGCTAATGCGCTCTTTATGAGCGGTGCTAGCCTTGCTGCAGACGCAGATGCCCAGAAAATTGCTGATTTAAAACAACAGCTCGCAACAATAACTGAAGATCTTGACGATTTAAATTCACGGGTTGATAAAACCGAACGTCACACCGCGTTAGACAGAGTTGCAATCACTGGTGACTTTAGAACGAAAGCGCATTCTTTACATTACCAAAATGTCACATGGAACCCGGCCATGAACGTTAATTTCTCTGACTTTGGCGCGAAAGCCATGTCAGGAGCATTTGGCGACCCGAATAGTGCTACCTCTCCGTTAGGCCAAATGATGATAGCGAACCCTGATTTAGCCAGCGCGTTTCAAAACGGTATGCTACAAGGCGTTATGCCTATGATGTTAGGGGCAAAAAACCAGCAAGATATTGATAATGAAATTTTTTACACCACGCGGTTGCGTTTAAATATTGATGCTAAAGTATGGGATAACGTCAGTTTTTCCGGACGTTTGACCATGTTTAAAAGTTGGGGAGACTCTACTGGCGTTAAAGTGTTTGATTCGTGGAATTCATTCACTATGGATGGCACCAGTAGCGGTAGCACCAGTGGTGATGAATTAAAAGTAGAACGCGCCTATTTTAACTGGAAAGACATTAACGGCAGCGGCACCTATCTTTCGATTGGACGCCGCCCTTCAACCTACGGCCCACCAAGTCACTATCGTGAAAATGAACTCAGAGGCGGCACGCCATCAGGTCATTTAGTTAACTTCAACTTCGATGGCCTAACGCTAGGCTATGATCTCAGTGATATTACCGGTATCGAAGGTCAAACAGTGCGTTTTTGCTATGGTCAAGGATTTGAATCACAGTACGGTAATGGCGAATTATTTGGCGACATTATCACCAAAGATACTCACCTCGGTGGTTTTAATATCGACGTTGTCAGTGACGGAAACCACTTCTTACAGTTCACTTTATTCGGCGCTAAAGATGTCAATGATGGCTTTACAGGCACCATGGCATTCCCGACTCAACTGGCGGGTATCTTTGCTCCAACTATGTATCAAGACATGCAAAAATTTGACAACTTTAACTTCGTTACCCGCGTACAACCCAGCGGTGTGATTGGTGATTTGTTCTTAGGGGGACTAGGTTATGCCTATGAAACCGATGACGATATGAAAATGTTTGCTTCATTCGGTTGGACTCGCGCAGAACCAAACGGTAATGCCGGTTTGTTTGGCGGCATGTTAAGTGACGCAGTATTTGAAGCAGAACTTAACAGCACGGGGACTGAAATCATTATGGTGCCAAAAGAAACGGTTGATAGTGACACTAAAGATGGCTATGGCATTTATGTCGGTATGCAAATACCTGCACCCTACGGAAAGTTCGGCTTGGAATATAACTACGGTTCTAAATACTGGAGTCCGTTCACCCAAGCGCAAGATGATCCTATCGGCAGTAAGCTAGCGACCCGTGGCCATGTAGCTGAAGCCTATTATATTTTTGATATAAATCCAAAAATGTTTATCAAGTTAGCCGGTTTGTATTACGACTATGAATATACCGGAAGTGGCTCACCAGTAGGTGCACCGATGAATGTTGACGATGTGATTGCCGGTAACGCGTTCTCAATGCTACCCGTTGTCGACACCGCCTATGACGTTAATGCGTCACTGACGGTTAACTTCTAACTTGGTTCCTCCCTGAGTGTCTGCTCAGGGAGGTAAGGATATACACCATGAAAATCTTAACTGCAGCCCTTATGTTGCTTGCCATAAGCACCACTGCACAGGCTGCCTTTGACCATAAAGAGGCGCTAAAAGGGCCATTTTCCAACGGCCCTGAAGTGACTACACAATGCTTAACATGCCATAAAGAACATGCTGAAGAATTCATGACATCTTCACATTGGACTTGGGAATTAGAACAAAAGCTACCTGATCGCACAGTGATGCGTGGTAAAAAGAACAGTATTAACAACTTTTGTGTGTCGATATCCGGTAATGAACCGCGTTGTACCAGCTGCCATGCTGGCTATGGTTGGAAAGATTCTACATTCGACTTTAAGGACGCGACTAAAGTGGATTGTTTAGTCTGTCACGACACCACGGGGACTTACATTAAAGATCCTGCGGGTGCAGGCGAGGCCTTAGCAAGAGTCAATTTAGCCAACGTAGCCCAGAATGTCGGTTCGCCTGTGCGTGATAATTGCGGCAGCTGCCACTTTTACGGTGGTGGCGGTGATGCGGTCAAGCACGGTGATTTAGACTCATCCATGTCTTATCCAGATAAAGCGACCGATGTGCATATGAATGCCGATGGAAATGATTTCCAGTGCCAAACTTGTCACGTCACTGAAAGTCATCAAATTACCGGTAATGCGATGGGTGTCTCACCTGGAGGCGAAAGCAAAATTGGTTGTGAAAACTGCCATGATGGCGCACCTCATAAAAACAAAAAGCTTAATACCCACTCGGAAGCCGTAGCGTGTCAGACTTGTCATATACCGTCATTTGCGAAAAATGAACCGACAAAAATGCATTGGGACTGGTCAACTGCAGGGCAAGATCTTCCTGATACGACAGATCAATATGGTAAGCATACTTTTAATAAAAAGAAAGGTAGCTTTATTTGGCAAAAAGACGTTAAACCACAATATGCTTGGTTTAATGGCCGTGCCGATGCGTATATGGCTGGCGATAAAATGGACCCAACTCAAACAATTAAATTAACTTATCCATTAGGGGATATTAATGACCCTAAAGCTAAAATCTATCCCTTCAAAGTGCACACGGGTAAGCAAATTTATGATGCTAAACTCAATATTTTGATAACCCCTAAAACGTACGGTGAAGGTGGCTATTGGGATAAGTTTGATTGGGACTTAGCAGCAAAATTAGGCATGGAAGCTAACCCAACTATGGTAGAGAAAGGCTTCAAGTACAGTGGTAAGCATGGCTTTGTTGAAACCGAAATGTGGTGGCGCATCAACCATATGGTGTCACCAAAAGGCAAAGCATTACAATGTAATGACTGCCATAACAAAGGTGAACGTTTAGATTGGAAAGCGCTAGGATATGACGGCGACCCAATGAAAAACAAACAAGGTAAACGTCATGCAATGGAGTAATTTTAAGCTATTCCTGAAGGCATTGTTTAGTTTCTAGGTTACCTAGACTTAATATTACCAATAATAAAAGAGCTTAAATCGCTAGTCGGTTTAAGCTCTTTTTATAGCGGATTATGTGGGTTTACTGCTGAATAATTTGACCCGCTTTAATGACTTGCTCGCAAGGGTTTACCCCAAAAGTGTAAGCCAGTTCAGCAGGTGAACTAATATCCCACAAACAGAAATCGGCTTGTTTACCTACCACTAAACTACCAACACTTTCTTCAATCCCCAATGCTTTAGCGGCATTAATGGTTAAGCCTTTAAGGGCTTCTTCAGGCGTTAGGCGGAATAATGTACACGCCATATTTAGCATCAATTTGGTTGAACAAATTGGTGATGAACCAGGGTTAAAATCACTGGCGATAACGATGGGTACTTTGTATTTACGCAGCAATTCAATCGGCGGCAGCTTGGTTTCACGTAAAAAATAATATGCGCCAGGCAGTAATACCGCACAGGTACCACTTTGACTGAGGGCTTTTACGCCTACTTCATCTAAATGTTCAATATGATCGACAGACAAAGCGCCAAGTTTTGCGGCTAATTCACTACCACCAATATTAGACAATTGTTCGGCATGTAGCTTTATTGCTAAACCGGCTTGTTTAGCAGCTGTCAGTACTCGCTCTGTTTGCTCAAGATTAAAGGCGATGCCTTCGCAAAACACATCTACAGCATCAGCAAGATTATGCTTAATCACTTGTGGCAGCATCTCATCAATGACTAAATCGACATAAGCATCAGGTTGGGTTTTATATTCTGCAGGAATGGCATGGGCGCCTAAAAATGTGGTTTTCACATCGATATGGTGATGCTCGCCGAGTTCCCGCGCAACCCTAAGGAGTTTTAATTCGGTTTCGGTATCTAAACCGTAGCCAGATTTTATTTCAATTGTGGTAACGCCTTCTTTAGCAAGCGCATTTAAACGCTTACGCCCCAGATTAAATAGGGTTTCTTCATCGGCTTCGCGACAGGCTATTACGGTTGAAATTATACCGCCGCCAGCTCGAGCAATATCTTCATAGCTTGCGCCTTGTAAGCGTTGTTCAAACTCATTGGCGCGGCTACCGGCAAAGACGAGATGAGTGTGGGCATCAATCAAGCCAGGGGTGATCCATTTACCTTTACCACGGTAAATCGGCGTGGCTAACGCATCAAACTCAGGGAGATCTGCGCGAAGGCCTATCCAGGCGATTTTGCCGTCTTTTACGGCAATGGCTGCACTTTCAAACGCGCCATATGGCACTGATGATGCTGTATCCATAGTGGCCACGTTGACATCAATCCACACGTGGTCCCAGTTCATAGCCATGTTCTTTACTCAGTCTTTTGATTGTTAATCAAACAATACTTGATCTCGCTTGTATATACAAGCTAGGATGATATCCCATTATTCCTCATTTCTAGCATTGGAACCGCATATGGCATTGGCAAAATTTGCTGAGATTAAACAATTCATCCTTGCGCGTATTGAGGCGGGTGAGTGGGAAGAGAACGCCCGCATACCATCAGAAAATCAATTAACTGAGATGTTTAATTGTAGTCGAATGACTGCCAGACGCGCATTAACTGAACTTGTCGAGGCTGGCATTTTAGAGCGCACCCAAGGGTTAGGGACATTTGTAGCAGGTCTTAAGTCGCAATCGTCTTTACTGAATATTCGTAATATTGCCGATGAAATTAAAGAGCGCGGCCATGGATACAGTGTAAAGCAGCTAGAGTTAACTCAAATAGACGCCATCGCGCCAATTGCTATCGCGTTAGGATTAGAGGTGGGTAGTCCCGTATTTCACTCGGTATTAGTGCATTGCGAGCAAGGTATACCATTACAGTTAGAGGAACGCTTTGTTAATCCTAACTTGATCCCTGATTACCTGAAGCAAGATTTTAGCCAGCAAACACCCCATGAATACTTATCCCAAATTGCGCCGTTAACAGAAGCGCGCCACACAGTCGAAGCGATTATTGCCACAGAACAAACTCAGCAACGTTTAGAAATAGTGGCCACTGAACCCTGCTTACAAATTACTCGCCGTACCTGGTCACGTAAAGGCGTGGTGAGTTTTGCCCGTTTAGTGCACCCCGGTAGTAAATTTAGATTAGGCGGCCATTTAACCTTTAAGCGTTAACCATAGATAAATAAGTTATTCGCCGTAAGTAAACCGATTAACTAACGAACAACAAGCCGTTAGCCAGAAAAAATAAAACAAACCGAACAGGTTGAAGAGGAAAATATGGATAAAAGACACGACCCAAGCAGACGAATTATTGCGCCACACGGTACAACGCTAAGTTGTAAAAGCTGGTTAACAGAAGCGGCAATGCGGATGTTAATGAACAACTTACACCCTGATGTAGCTGAACGCCCGGAAGATTTGGTGGTTTACGGTGGTATTGGCCGTGCAGCAAGGGACTGGCCAAGCTATGACAAGATTATTGAAGTGCTGCAGCGTCTTGAAGATGATGAAACCTTGTTGGTGCAATCAGGTAAACCTGTAGGCGTGTTTAAAACCCACAGTAATGCACCGCGAGTGATTATTGCCAACTCAAACCTGGTACCGCATTGGGCTAATTGGGAGCACTTTAACGAACTCGATAAAAAAGGTTTAGCCATGTATGGCCAAATGACCGCAGGTTCGTGGATTTACATTGGCTCGCAGGGCATTGTGCAAGGCACTTACGAAACCTTCGTCGCTATGGCAAACCAACACTTTAACGGTTCATCTGCGGGTAAGTGGATTTTAACCGGTGGTTTAGGTGGCATGGGCGGCGCTCAACCATTAGCAGGCACTATGGCGGGCTATTCAGTATTAACCTGTGAAGTGGATGAAACCCGTATCGACTTTAGAATGCGCACCCGCTATGTAGACAAAAAAGCCAAGTCGTTAGACGAAGCATTAGCCATGATTGATGAAGCCAATAAAAGCGGCAAGCCAGTATCGGTCGGCTTATTAGGTAATGCGGCCGATGTATTTACTGAGTTAGTTAAGCGTGGCATTACGCCGGACGTGGTAACCGACCAAACCTCAGCGCACGACCCATTAAATGGTTATTTACCCCAGGGCTGGACATTAGAGCACGCTGCCAGCATGCGTAAAACTGATGAAGCGGCGGTTGTTAAGGCGGCTAAACAATCAATGGCTGTGCAGGTTAGAGCGATGTTGGCATTACAAGCTGCTGGCGCTGCAACCACGGATTACGGTAATAACATTCGTCAAATGGCGTTTGATGAAGGCGTTGAAAATGCTTTTGATTTTCCTGGTTTTGTACCTGCTTATGTGCGTCCTTTATTCTGTGAAGGTATTGGCCCGTTCCGTTGGGTAGCCTTGTCGGGTGATCCTGAAGATATTTATAAAACCGATGCCAAAGTCAAAGAGCTTATTCCTGATAATCCACATTTGCATAATTGGTTAGACATGGCGCGTGAGCGGATTGCGTTTCAAGGTTTGCCTGCACGTATTTGTTGGGTGGGTCTTAAAGATCGTGCTCGTTTAGCGTTAGCCTTTAACGAAATGGTTAAAAATGGCGAGTTATCTGCGCCAATCGTTATTGGTCGTGATCATTTAGACTCAGGCTCAGTAGCCAGCCCAAATCGTGAAACAGAATCTATGCTTGATGGCTCTGATGCGGTGTCTGATTGGCCATTAATGAACGCGCTATTAAATACCGCTAGCGGTGCCACTTGGGTGTCACTGCACCATGGTGGTGGCGTGGGTATGGGCTTTAGTCAGCATTCTGGTGTGGTGATTGTTGCCGACGGTACTGATGAAGCGGCTACGCGATTAGGTCGAGTATTATGGAATGACCCTGCAACTGGTGTGATGCGTCATGCTGATGCAGGTTACGACATCGCAAAACAGTGCGCTAAAGAGCAAGGTTTAGATTTACCTATGATTTCAAGTGATAAAGCAGGAACACAATAATGACTAAGCATAAATTCACATTAACACCGGGCACACTCACACTGGCAGAGCTGCGCCAAATTAGTCGTCATTCTGTTGAGCTAACACTTGCCGATAGCGCCTTTGCTGATATTAATAATAGTGCTGAAATTGTTCAGCAAGTATTGCGAGATGGTCGCACCGTTTATGGTATCAATACCGGTTTTGGTTTGTTAGCTAACACCAAAATTGCGCCAGGTGATCTACAGCTATTACAGCGCTCAATTGTGTTATCGCATGCGGCGGGTATCGGCCAATATATGCAAGATGCGACCGTGCGTTTAATGATGGTATTAAAAATTAACTCGTTAAGCCGGGGTTTTTCGGGTATTCGTCTTGAGGTTATCAACTTCCTTATCAAGCTGGTTAATGCCGGTGTTTATCCCTGTGTGCCTGAAAAAGGTTCAGTTGGTGCATCGGGTGATTTAGCTCCGCTGGCGCATATGTGTTTGCCGTTATTAGGCGAAGGCGAAATGAGTTACCAAGGTGAGTTAATTAGCGCCAAAGAAGGCTTAGAAATTGCTGGTCTACAACCTTTAGAGTTAGCCGCGAAAGAAGGCTTGGCCTTACTTAATGGTACGCAAGCTTCAACTGCGCTGGCGTTAGAAGGTTTATTCAATGCCGAAGACTTATTTGCCGCCAGTTCAGTGATAGGTTCAATGAGTGTCGAAGCCGCAATGGGCAGCCGTAGCCCGTTTGATGCGCGTATTCACGCTGCGCGTGGACAAAAAGGCCAAATTGACTCGGCAGCTATTTTCCGTCATTTATTGGGTAATGACTCTGAAATAAGTCAAAGCCATGCAAACTGTGACAAGGTGCAAGACCCGTATTCACTTCGTTGCCAGCCACAAGTATTAGGTGCGTGTTTAACTCAAATTCGCCATGCCGCTGATGTACTCGGTGTCGAAGCTAATGGGGTAACAGATAACCCATTAGTATTCCAAGACACCGGAGATATTCTATCAGGTGGTAACTTCCATGCTGAGCCTGTTGCAATGGCGGCGGATAACTTGGCGATTGCGATAGCTGAATTAGGTTCAATTTCTGAGCGTCGTATGGCGTTATTAATTGATTCTAGTTTATCAAAACTACCGCCATTTCTAGTGAATAACGGCGGGGTAAACTCAGGTTTTATGATTGCGCAAGTGACCGCGGCAGCGTTGGCGTCTGAGAACAAAACCTATGCTCACCCAGCATCGGTAGACAGTTTGCCGACCTCTGCAAACCAGGAAGATCACGTGTCTATGGCAACCTTTGCCGCGCGTCGTTTACGGGATATGAGTGAAAACACCCGTGGCGTGTTGGCAATTGAATTGTTGGCAGCGGCTCAGGGGCTTGATTTTAGAAAGCCATTACAACCCAGTGCTGCGGTAGCCAAAGCGAAAGCCGAGTTACGTGAAGTGGTGACGTTTTACGATCAAGACCGTTTCTTTGCACCTGACATCGAAAGTTCGATTGATTTATTGATGCAAGCAAACTTTAACACTTACTTACCAATGGGGATGATCCCGAGTCGCTAGATGATACGATTCTTGATACCTAGGGTGAGTTGTAAAGCCCTAGGTTAAAAAGTAATGAATAGATAAAGGACCCTGAGGTCCTTTTTTATTGTGATTTTTGGTTTTGTGCGATAACGATAAAGTAAGTGATAAAACACCGCCTAGCCTTGTTTCAAATGAGCAATATCAATATTGTTTAATCTTTCATATAAGTGCTGAAATGATAATGTTAAAATCACGATTTAAAATAATAGTTTGCGGCTGGCTTTAGATGGGTAATTATGGATTTAACTGATTATCGTTTACCCAGTGATTGTTATGTTTAGGCTTATCTTAATGAATAGGATTGAATTTGAATACAAATTGGCGAGTTGAAGTGGCCTCTTGGCTAACAGATTTAGGGATTAATAGTCAGCCTACCGATGGTATTTCTACCTCAGTATTATTGCTCGCGTGTGTGCTTGTGGCAGGCATTGGTTATTTTATTACTCATCATTTTTTTGTGAGTGGTATTAATCGTATTATTCGACGTTCTAGTGTGACTTGGGATGATATTTTTATCCGCTTCAAAATGTTTGAACGTTTAGCTATGCTAGTTCCCCTGCTCATTTTAGACTTTTTATTGCCGATAGTATTAACCGAACATAAAGTATTAAGCTTGTTTTTAGATCGTGCGCTTAGCGCTTTACTGGTGATATTAATTATCCGCGCCATTTACGCCGGTTTGAATGCAGTTAATGAGATAGCAGATGTTAAACGAATTAACCGAAACCTACCGGTTAAGAGCTTTGTACAGCTGACTAAGTTGTTTTTATTTTTTATTGGTCTGATTGTTATAATTTCCGTGTTAAGTGACCGTTCGCCGATATATTTTTTTAGTGGTTTAGGTGTTGCCACCGGTTTGGTGATGTTAGTTTTTCGCGACACCATTTTAGGCTTTGTTGCGGGTATTCAATTAGCAGCTAATCGCATGGTGAGTAAAGGCGATTGGATCCAAATGGACAAGTATGGTGCTGATGGTGCGGTTGAAGAAGTCACTTTAACGACAGTAAAAGTGCGTAATTGGGATAACACTATCACCATGATCCCCGCTTATGCTTTAGTGTCCGATGCATTTAAAAATTGGCGCGGTATGTCAGAATCTGGCGGACGCCGTATCAAACGTTCAATTAATATCGATGTAAATAGTATTAAGTTTCTCAGCGATGATGAAAAAAGCCGCTTATCAAAAGTGAATCATTTAAAAGCTTATATTCCACAAAAGCTGTCAGAAATTACCACGGCAAACCAACTGATTAGCGATCTTGATATGCCAGTTAATGGCAGAAGGTTAACCAACATAGGCACCTTCAGGATTTACCTACAGGAGTTTTTACGCCAGCACCCGAAGATACACAAAGATATGACCCTTATGGTGCGTCAGTTGGCGCCGACAACTGAGGGGCTGCCGATTGAATTGTATATTTTTACCAATGATATTCGCTGGGCATACTACGAGGAGATTCAGGCCGATATATTTGATCATGTTTTTGCTGTATTACCAGAGTTTGGTTTACAAGCATTCCAAAATCCGACGGGCATTGATATGCGTTCTATCAACACAGTAGTCAATAAGCTAGAAAGTTAGCAGACTATAGGGCTGTGAATCGCAGCCCTAGTGGTTATTTGGTTTGTTACTTTTGATAAACTGGAATGGTTTTGGCGTGACGGCCATTAATGGTGCGGTAAAAAGCCATCAATTGATTTATTTCTAACTCTATCGCCCCGGTTGGTTTTAATGCTGTGGTGATAATTATTTTCTTACTGTTAAAATCTAAGCCTACCGGCACAATATCAACACCTGCTTGCAGGGCGATATGATAAAAACCACTTTTCCAGCGTTTAACAGGACTGCGAGTCCCTTCCGGTGCTAATGCAAGTTTGTAATTCGCGTTTTGATTAAATAGCTGAACCGCAGAATCAACCAAGTTATTGTGTTTACTTCTGTCTACCGGGCTGCCACCCATTGCTTTAAATATCCAGCCCCAAGGCGGAAGAAACAATTGATGTTTACCTAAAAAATGGATTGGGGTGTTTAATGCACCGCGCGCCAGAATACCAATAACAAAGTCCCAATTGCTCGTGTGCGGGCCAACGATAATGACACATGATTGGTTATGATTTATATGGCCATCAAACTGCCAGCCAAGCTTGGTGAGTGACCAGCTACAGAAGCGATTAAACATAAGTAACCCTTTATTTTTGACTACCATTAAACGGGTAGCCTTATTATTTTATTATGTATTTTAAAGTAACAAATCTATTTGGATTAGCAAGCGCTTAAGTAGAGCTGGCGCATCTTTCTAGCGGCCTGTAGAGCTTAAATTATAGATCAATTGGTGTTAGGTGAATTAATGTGTAGGGGCTTGTTCGAACTCAGTAATATTTTTGGCTTCTTGCAAAATACTCTCACCTAAGTCAGCTTCAGAGCGCATTCTGGCAAAATCCAGTTTCATACGTTGTTGCTTGGGTAGTGCTTGGCGCGCTTCCATAATAGGATGAGATCTTATGATGTCATAATGGCTGAACAGCTGCGGGAAAAGCGGGGTCACTTGTTCTGTCATTGACAAAGCATCGAATAACTTACCAATACGCATTACTCCTTCAGAAAGCTCGCAGCGGTCCTCTAGCATCGCTGCCGCGATGTAACGAATATCGGTAAGGACTTGTTGTCGGCGCACCTCTGCTTTTGCTAGGCGCTCTTCAAGGGCTTGTTGATTAATGGCAGCTTGGCGTTTCACTTTCAACAACAATGATGCGGCATAAGCACCTAAGGCGATAACGATGATAATGGCGATGATTATAAGAGCGGTAGACACAAAGACTCCTTAATTGGCTGACTACGACGAATAACAAACTGGCGCATTAAGCGCCAGTCGGGAGTTTATTTAGTCTTTGGAGAAATAATCGTTTAAGTGATTCTCACCAGACTCAAACCGGGCTAATAAGTCATCATCAGAATCTGATTTAGCGGGTTTTTTGACTGCTTTTGGAGCTGGCTCAGGTTCATTTAACCCTAAGCGGTTCATTAAATGTTCAATTTTATCTAATTGAGCATCAAGCCACTTTTGATCTTCTGCAGGCAAATCACGGCCTTCTTCTAGCATGTCTAACAAGCTGTTTAGGCGTGGATCATCTTCTAACTTGAGCAACTTTTGCTCGTCAGTCAGTTTAGGTTGCTTAGGCTTATCCTGTTCCGCAACTTTAGATACTTTGACCACAGGTGCTAGTGCTACAGGCTTTTTACTGCCATGACGAGGGTCTGTCGACTTGCCGGCATTAGAGGGTGCACTTTTCTTTAGTAAGGCTTCGTTGTGACGACTTCCAGACTTTCGGCCTGTTTCGCCACGTTTTCCTTCAGCATCTTTACGATCGGCTTTTTTGACTCTAGGTGCAAATTTAGGGCCGTTCTCTCCGCCCTTGCGAGTTTTTTTACTGCGCGCCATGAATTATCTCAGTTACTTTTTAAAACAGCTCACGCCGGCAAAATGCCAACGTGCATTAAATTAGGATGCGCTTTATACCAGATCCTGATGATTTTTGCATCAAAATGAGCGCCTGCGATACAAATAATAGCGTAAATTCGCTATTTTCGGTTAAATATTCGAAAGTTTGTCGTTGATAGAAGCTCACATGGGTAGGATTATTTTTATAATGCCACTTATTAAAATGTCTTAAATCCGTCATCAGTGGGGTACTAATTGCTAACCATCCCCCCGGTTTAACTAAACGAGATAACAATTGCCACTCTTTATTTGGGTGGCGAAAATGCTCAAACACTTTATAACTACAGACAAAGTCATAGGTTGTTTGCAATACACTGTGATCCGCTGCGAAAAAAGGATCGTATTGTTTAACACTATGGCCGGCTTCATTAATTGACTGCAAACATTGTTGATCCAGCACTCGGCCAAAGTTAAGTCCTGATAATGTACCAGATTGTTGTAAATTAATTTGCGCTAAAAGTGGCATTAAGAATTGTGAAAGCTGCCGTTGTTTAGCCCCTTTCTGCGCTCGGCCATAACGTTGCATTTCAATACTGGGTCTTAAATGAGACTTAGGATCTGCCATAACTAGCCCACAATGAGGACAGACATAAAACGCGCGCTTTTTATCCTGCAAAAAAAATTGCGCCTGATGATTGCACAGAGGGCAGGGTATCATTAAATATTTATACACCTATAGAAGGATGTGTCATGACAGTATATAGGGATTTTTTGAGCTTTAAAATCACCAAGATATAAAGTGTAGCTTGAAAAAAAGACAAGAAAAAAGGTGGCAGTAAACTGCCACCTTATAAACAGTGCAAAAAGCACCTTATTCTGATTCCAAGTATCCATGCTTGCTATGCGACTTCCCGGTCGGATCCTTCTTATTTTTTAAGCTTTCCATGCGCTTATTATTATTGGTCATCTATGACGCTTTTTATATGCTCTGTAGTCATCCTAACTTCAGCTTCCGTAGACGGTCATTAATGACACATCATATTCCTAACCGTCATCTGTGACGTGAATTTACTATCCTTGTATAAAGTACCTTCCAGTGATATTCCGCTTCCAGTGAATGCATCCTAAGCATGAGCTTTGTGTGCGAATACAGTTGGCTTCTATCTCTGTTGCGTAAGGCAGTGCTATATAGCATGTCGACCAATTGGTCTGTCCCTTACAAAATATCTGACCTGGACTTCAAACCGAAATCGCGACTCTTTGTTATTATTATTGAGTGGCCGTAAGTATATTATTATTATTGAGTAAATTTATTCTTATATCTTAAATGACAAAGTCCGAGATCTGTTTTTACATTATTATTATTAGCAATAAACAGCTGGGTTCATCTCGGTACGCGGGCTATTTAACCCTAAAAGCGTCAACCCTGTCAAGCATTGATGGTGTGAAGTTGACGTAAACGTAAACTAGCGACCAAAAATAATGGGTCAACCGGACCCATTATTTAATCAGTAGATTTATGATTTAAAACTACTTAATGCTTGAAATATACTTAGATAAAGCTTCCATATCCGCATCGGTTAACTTTTTCGCAATGTCTTGCATCATGCCATTCATATCGTTATTACGGCTTTTTTCACGAAATTTAGTTAATTGAATTTTGATGTAATTAGCATGTTGGCCGCCAAGAGCTGGAAACCCTGCCGCTGCCATACCTTTTGCATCTGGACCGTGACAAGCAATACATGATGTTATGCCGCGTGCCATATCGCCACCTTTGTAAAGCGACTCACCCGCAGCAGGGACATCGGCTACATCAGCCACAATAAGCTTTTGCGATGAGTAAAAGGCTGCAAGATCAGCAATATCTTGGTCACTTAACCCGATAGCCATACTGCCCATGATTGGGTCCATACGACCTTGTTTACCACCTGTTTGCATTGCTGCACGAAACTCTTTTAACTGTTTCTCAAGGTATGATGGGTGTTGTCCCGCGAGTTTCGGGTACATATCAATCATGCTATTGCCGTCAACACCGTGACAGGCAGAACATACGAGTGCTTTAGTTTTTCCCGCTTCGGCATTACCTTCAGCCATAACAGGTGATGACATAGCGGCTACTACAGACAGCGCAAGAGCTAACTTTTTCATGGCGTTCCAACTTCTTGTTAATTTATTGTCCTGAGCTTACTAGGATAACCCGCAAGCGTGGTAAAATAGTTTTCCAAGCGACAATTTTGCTTTAAATGAGGCTTTTAGAGTTCATTTAAGAGCTTTTTAAATCACAATATTAAGATTTGCTTGGAGTTATAATGTGATCTGGCTGATATTTTACACGAAAACGTGCAAAAGGCAGCATTTGAAACATAAATATGATGTTAGGTAAACATTTTCTGGAGTAAACCGTGTCTGAATCTCAAATCGACTTTCGTCAAACTAAGTTTTTAATCAGTGCACCTGACATTGCACACTTAGATCAATATCTTCCTGGCGATGTAGGTGTTGAGATTGCATTTGCGGGCCGCTCTAATGCCGGTAAATCCAGTGCATTAAATGCGTTAACCGAGCAAAAAGGTTTAGCCAGAACCAGTAAAACACCTGGCCGTACTCAGTTAATTAACGTGTTTTCTCTCGCTGCTGACCGCCGTTTAGTTGATTTACCTGGTTATGGTTTTGCTAAAGTGCCATTAGCGTTAAAAAATAAATGGCAGCTTGCTTTGGGCGAGTATTTACAAAAACGTGCTTGCTTAAGTGGTGTGGTGGTATTGATGGACATTCGTCATCCGCTTAAAGATTTAGATATGCAAATGATTGAATGGGCGGTGTTCAGTGAAATTCCCGTGTTAGCTTTATTGACCAAATCTGACAAGCTTGCGCAAAACGTGAAGATGAAAACAGTTAACGCCGTGCGTAAAGATTTGTCTAAATTTGGCGATTGGGTTCAAGTTGAGCCATTTTCGTCAACTAAAGGCACAGGTAAGCCAAAAGTGCTGAGTATTTTAAATAAGTGGTGTAATCCACAATGGCTACTTGATCAGCAAGCGCTTGAAAAAGAAAAACAAGAGCAGCATGATTAGCAGCTACTTATCGATAATAAAAAAGCGTAATGTGTTAATCACATTACGCTTTTTTATTGGTATATCATTTTTTACAAGCAAAAAAAACCGATAACCATAGGGCTATCGGTATAAAATTCTTTAGCTCTTTTTGGGGAGAAGCTAAATTCAACAAGACTCAAGTGACATCAACTCAATTTGATGACTCTCAATACAAATATAATAACGCTATTTTTAATTTAGTTAAAGTATTTACTCTAAAAATTTGAATTAAAATTACAAATAATCATTAATTTGCTCACTGTGCAGTTTTAAAGTCACAAATCGATTAAAAAAAACCAAAAAAAAGCCTCAGCAATAAGCATTGCTGAGGCGCCGAATTTGGCTGGTCACTATCGCTAGTGAAATAAAGGTTTGAAAGACTGAACATCTTAACCTCTGTACCCTACGACAAGAATAATACCCTATTGGACTTTAAATGGAAAACTGTTTTTCATATAAAACGACAATAATGTGAGCTTAAGCACAGTCGGCTGCTTTCTATTTTTTATTCATCTATCATTATTATAGATTTTAGTTATTAATATCAGAGGATTGGCGTTAATTTTAGCCGATAAAAAAACCGCGCTATTCTGGCGCGGTTTTGGCTTGATCTTGAATCGAGTTAACTTTTTTGGCATTTATGAGCTTAGTGGGCTTGATCCCAGTTGTCTCCAATACCAGCTTCTGCGAGTAAATAAACATCTAATTTGGCAGCATCGGCCATCAGCTGACACACTTTTTGTTTTAGCGCCTCTGCTTGATCTGCATCCACTTCAAACACTAGTTCATCGTGAACTTGCATTATCATGCTTATCTCGCCATGGGTGTCTTGCTTTATCCAGTTTGCTACAGCAATCATCGCTTTTTTGATAATGTCCGCAGCAGTACCTTGCATTGGCGCGTTAATCGCAGCGCGCTCTGCAGCTTGGCGGCGCATGGCATTACGATCTTTTATTTCCGGTAAATACAGACGACGACCATATAAAGTGGTTACGTATCCTTGTTCAGCTGCATCAGATCGTGTGTCTTCCATATACTTTAATACGCCAGGGTAACGGGCAAAGTAGGTGTCGATATAGGTTTGGGCTTCATTGCGTGGAATATCTAATTGCTTAGCTAAACCGAATGCTGACATGCCGTAAATCAAACCAAAGTTGACTGCTTTAGCACGGCGGCGTTGTTCTGTGGTGACTTCTTCAAAATGTACGCCAAACACTTCAGCTGCAGTTGCCTTGTGAATATCTTTACCTTCGGCAAAGGCTGTTAATAGGCCTTTGTCCTGTGACAAATGCGCCATAATACGCAATTCAATTTGCGAGTAATCCGCCGCTAATATCTTACGACCTTCTGGAGCAATAAACGCTTGGCGAATACGGCGACCTTCTTCGGTGCGAATAGGAATATTCTGTAAGTTTGGATCGCTAGATGATAAACGTCCGGTTGCCGCATTAGCCTGATGGTAACTGGTGTGCACGCGTCCGGTGGTAGAGTTAACCATTAACGGTAATTTATCGGTATAGGTACTTTTTAATTTAGCCAAACTGCGGTGCTGCAAAATAATTTTAGGCAATGGGTAGTCTAGCGCGAGTTCAACTAAGACATCTTCAGCGGTAGATGGTGCGCCTTTAGGTGTTTTCTTTTTAACTGGGTATTTTAACTTGTCGAAAAATATCACTTGCAGCTGTTTGGGTGAGGCAAGGTTAAATTTTTCTTCGGCTATTTCATATGCCTCTTGCTCTAGTTGGTCGAGCTTTTGAGCTAATTCCCCACTTTGTTGGCTTAATAGCATTGAGTCGATATACACACCTTGTCGCTCTATATCGGACAATACTTGAATAAGTGGCAATTCTAGCTCATTAAATACGCTGGCAAGTTTGGCTTCTTTTTCGACTCTTGGCCATAAGTGCTGATGTAAGCGAAGGGTAATATCGGCATCTTCTGCGGCATAGGGTGCGGCAGTATCGAGCGACACTTGATTAAAGGTGATTTGTTTGGCGCCTTTACCTGCAACTTCTTCAAAACTGATATTTTTATGGCCTAGATACTTAAGCGCTAAACCGTCCATATCATGACGTGATGCAACCGAGTTAAACACGTAAGATTCAAGCATGGTGTCGTAACGCACCCCTTGTAACTTAATGCCGGCGTTAGCAAATATACTGATGTCGTATTTTAGGTTCTGACCGACTTTCTCAGGTTTAGTGCCTTCAAGAATAGGGCGAAGTTTTTCTAATGCAGCCGCTTTATTCAGTTGCTGAGGCGCTCCTTCATAATCGTGTCCTAGAGGTAAATAGGCTGCTTTTCCGGCTTCTACCGCAAATGAAATCCCGACTAATTCAGCATCCATATAATTTAAACTGGTAGTTTCGGTATCGACTGCAATTAACTCTGCCTGACCTAATGTGATTATCCATTGGTCAAGTTGCTCGTCAGTCAAAATGGTTTGGTAGTCAGTTTCTATTACAACTGGCACCGAACTTGGCTCATCCGTTTCTTCAGCTTTAGGCGCTGTTGGGTTGTTGTTATCCAATACCTCTGCTAACCAACGCTTAAATTCCATTTCGCCATAACAAGCAATGAGTTCGTCACGGTTTTGCGGTTTAATATCCAGACCATGCCAGTCTTGCTCTAGTTCAACATCTGTTTTGATGGTTGCTAACTCATAAGACAATTTCAACATGTCTGCGTTATCGATGATTTTAGCAGGCATGGTTTTTGAGCCTCTAAAGTTCACCTCTAGTACAGATTGAGGATCGGCTAGTAATTTTGCCACGCTGCCAACTCCCGTTAACATTGCAAGGGCGGTTTTTTCACCTACACCAGGTAAGCCTGGAATGTTATCGGCTTTATCTCCCATCAAGGCTAAAAAATCGATGATCAATTCTGGGCCGACACCAAATTTGGTTTTGATTTCTTCTGGCCCCATGATGGTATCTGTCATGGTATTGATTAACGTGACATGTTCATCAACGAGCTGGGCCATGTCTTTATCGCCAGTACTGATTAATGTCGCCCGACCTTCTTTACTTGCCTGGCGAGAAAGAGTGCCTATGACATCATCGGCTTCTACACCTTCAATGCTGATTAGTGGTAAGCCTAATGCGCGAATAATACGGTGTAATGGCTCAATTTGACTGCGCAAATCATCCGGCATAGGAGGACGTTGCGCCTTGTACTCACTGTACATGTCATTACGGAATGTTTTACCTTTGGCGTCAAAAACCACCGCGATATGTGTGGGCTCATATCTACTTAATAGGCTACGCAACATGTTTACCACGCCATATACAGCGCCTGTTGCTTCTCCTTTAGAGTTGGTTAAGTGTGGTGGTGCGTAGTAAGCGCGATAAAGATAAGATGATCCATCGACCAAAATAAGCGGATTATGAGCAACTGTAGGCATAAAATGAGTTCGTTTCTGTTATGTTAAAAAGAATATACTAGCAGTGAATATAGCATGAAATAGGCTATGAATGTTTGAACGTTACGAGTAACTTAACTCAAGCGTTATTTGTCAACAAAAATGACCACGTAAAACGGTCACAGCCTGTGGATAAGTCTGTGAGTCATTTTGTGTAAATAACAGGATAGTTTTAAATACGACTAGAATTGAAAAACTTAACTTGTTGAATTTTAGTGTTTATTTTAATTTTTGTGAGCGGTATATAAGTTTTATAAATTATTCTTATTATGTGGACTTTTTTATTTAACTGGGTTAGCCCCTTGATATATAAACGATAGATTGAAGATCTTTTGGCGTTTCAAACTACATCAGATACATTCATTTAATAGGGTGTATTATCCAACAATCCAGTTCTTTAATTTTTCGTAGTCAGTTGTGTTATAAAATTGAATAACTGACTTTACAAAAAATTGGATGAGCTAAGTTAGCACGATTTTTAATCAGATCAAGTCTTTTGTTGAGCATTTGTTAAAAAATAAAGCAATCAATCTTAAGGTGAAGGAACCGACAATGAAAACTATTGCAGTATTATTAAGTGGATGTGGTGTGTTTGATGGCACTGAAGTGCATGAGGCTGTTTTAACCTTACTGGCGTTGTCTCGTGCGGGTGCTAAGTATCAGTGTTTTGCCCCTGATATTGATCAAATGCATGTGGTTAACCATTTAACTGGTGAGGTTACAGCCCAAGAAACACGAAACGTATTAGTTGAGTCAGCACGAATTGCCAGAGGAGAAGTGCTTAACGCAGCCAACTTAGATGTTGACCAGTTTGATGGCTTGATTGTGCCTGGTGGATTTGGCGCAGCGAAAAACTTATCTAATTTTGCCACCAACGGCAGTGATTGCATTATTTCGCCTATTGTTGAGACCTTTTTGCGGGAGTTTGCGTTGGCGAATAAGCCAGTAGGCTACATGTGTATTGCCCCTATGATGCTACCTGTTATTTACACGAATGTTAAGGGCACTATTGGCCGTGACAATGAAACTGCTCATGCATTTAATGAAATGGGCGGCGAACATCATGCGGCGAATGTTGAGGATATTTTTGTTGATGAGGCGAATAAAATAGTCACAACTCCAGCTTACATGCTGGCAACTAGCATTGCACAAGCTAATGAAGGCATCGAGAAACTGGTTAATAAGGTGTTAGAAATGATAGGGTAAATGCTAACCCTCGCTTGCCAGCAATGACAAAGAGGAGGGTTAGCTTTTAGCTGATTTACGGCTATCGAATAGTGCTTGAGCTAGACCCACCAACAAACCACCCACATGCGCTCCGTTAGCTATTGGCATACCTAATAAATCGGTAAACCCTAATATTAACCAAACCATCATAAAGCCCATATAAGATTGTGGTAATGCGATACTACAATCTGGTTTTCGTACACCCATTAACCAGGTGTACCCGACTACCGCATAGACCACGCCAGATAAGCCGCCAAAATTGGGACCTGTAATAAAAAATTGTAAAATATTGGGCAAGGTGCCCGCCATAAGCAATAAAAACAATAAGGGCCTAGTCCCTAAGCGAGTTTCTATTTTACCACCCAAATACCACCACCAGAGTAAATTGAAAATAATATGCATCGCGGAAAAGTGCATTAATGAGGGGGTAAATACACGCCAAACTTGATTAAGGTTGCTGTCAGGCACAGCGCTAAAAAATGATAATGCGCTAAAGGTGGCATTACCCAGACCTAAGTTCATTAATGCATATACAACAACACAACTAAAAAAGGTGATTAATGTCAGTGGTCCTGCGCCGGTAATAAATTGCTGGGCTAAGCCTAAAACACCTGAACCATAATCAAACTTTGTCTGTGTACTGCCATTATCCCACGAAGCCTGTAGATATTTGTCATCGTGAGGATGCAACACAAATTGAGCAAATTCATTACGGGCCTTTGCTTCATGTTGTGGCTCAACTAACATAATGGCCACGCCATGAGGGTGAGGCTCAATATGGCTCTCAATACCCAAGCCTGTTAGGTAATCCACAAAAGCCTGTGCGGTGCGAGCGTATGGTAGCAGGCCAATTTCTATCATGCGTGGGCGGCTCCCCATGCGACATAACCACCATCAAGGCTATAGACATCATCAAAACCTTGTTCAATAAGGTAGCCTGCAGCGCCTTGGCTGCTTATACCGTGGTAACAGACAACCACTAGTGGTTTATCCATATCGGCATCGGCAATAAACTGAGCGATATTTTCGTTAGTTAAATTGATCGAGTTTTCAATATGCCCGGCATTAAAAGTGGCGCCATCGCGAATATCAACAATCTGTACATCGTTAGAATCTGTAGTCATATGGATGAGTTCGTTGATAGATAAATGCTTAAAAGTCGACATGCTGCACCTTAAGGTAAAAATAACGGAATAAATAACAAAGTAAACGTGATTATGTAATAAGGGGTTGTAATGATACAACCCCTTATTGGTGTGAATATTATGTTAGGTTTAGGGCTGTGCCTAAATTAGTCCCAATTTAAAATCACTTTTCCTGATTGGCCTGAACACATAGCGTCAAAGCCTTGTTGGAAGTCATCAATATTGAAATGATGGGTAATAATAGGTGACAGGTCTAATCCCGACTGAATTAAACTGGCCATTTTATACCAGGTTTCAAACATCTCGCGGCCATAAATACCTTTGATGATTAACCCTTTGAAAATGACTTTGCTCCAGTCAATAGCCATATCGCCACCAGGAATACCTAGCATGGCAATTTTGCCGCCGTGATTCATGGTGTCTAACATGGCGTGGAACGCTGATGGCACCCCAGACATTTCTAAGCCGGCGTCAAAGCCTTCTGTCATGCCGAGATCTTTCATCACATCTTTTAAGTTTTCTTTGGCGGCGTTTACAGCGCGGGTTACACCCATTTTGCGGGCCAAGTCTAAGCGGTATTCGTTAACATCGGTAATCACCACATGGCGAGCGCCCACATGCTTACACACCGCCGCAGCCATAATACCAATAGGCCCAGCACCTGTGATTAATACATCTTCACCGACCAAATCAAATGACAATGCGGTGTGAACAGCGTTACCAAATGGGTCAAAAATAGCGGCTAATTCATCCGGAATGTCCGCTGGAATTTTAAAGGCATTAAATGCTGGTAATACTAAAAACTCAGCAAATGCGCCATCACGGTTTACACCCACACCAGAAGTGTTACGACATAAATGAGTGCGACCGCCTCGGCAGTTTCGGCAATACCCACAGGTAATGTGGCCTTCACCTGACACGCGATCGCCAATAGCAAATCCGCGCACTTCCTGGCCCATGCCGACCACTTCACCGACATACTCATGACCCGCGATCATAGGAACAGGAATGGTCTTTTGCGCCCATTCGTCCCATTTGTAAATATGTACGTCAGTGCCGCAAATAGCCGTTTTACGAATTTTGATTAATAGGTCGTTATGACCTACTTCTGGTTTTGGTGCGTCAACCATCCAGATGCCTTCTTCAGGCTTTAATTTACTTAGTGCTTTCATCTTAATAACCTATTATTTCCGAGCTGTTGTCGTCTTGGCTAAGATCAAATAATGCCCATGTCTTTACCTATTCGGGTAAAGGCACTGATAGCATGGTCTAATTGCTCACGGGTGTGTGCGGCTGACATTTGGGTGCGAATACGTGCTTGTCCTTTAGGAACAACAGGGAATGAGAAAGCTACCACGTAGATATTTTCAGCCAGTAATTTGTTAGCAAAGTCACTTGCTAGTTTGGCATCGCCAATCATAACCGGAATAATGGCATGATCTGCGCCGCCTAAAGTAAAGCCTGCAGCTGTCATTTGCTCACGGAAATAACGGCTGTTTTCCCATACGGCTTCACGCAAGTTTTGCCCTGTTTGTAGCATTTCCAGCACACGAATCGACGCACTGACAATTGATGGGGCTAAAGAGTTTGAAAATAAGTAAGGGCGTGAACGTTGACGTAACCATTCAACCACTTCTTTTTTAGCGGCAGTAAAGCCACCTGATGCGCCACCTAATGCTTTACCTAAAGTACCAGTAATGATGTCAACTCTATCCATAACATCACAGTACTCGTGAGTACCTCGACCATTTTGACCAATAAAACCTACCGCGTGAGAGTCATCGACCATCACTAATGCACCGTATTTATCGGCTAAATCACATACGCCTTTCAGGTTGGCAATTACGCCGTCCATCGAAAATACACCGTCGGTGGCAATCAGAATATTGCGTGCACCAGCGTCTTGAGCTGCTTTTAATTGGACTTCTAAATCAGCCATATCATTATTGGCATAGCGGAAACGCTTCGCTTTACATAAGCGTACGCCGTCAATGATTGAGGCGTGATTAAGTGCGTCAGACACAATGGCATCTTCGGCATCTAATAAGGTTTCGAACAAACCGGCGTTGGCATCAAAACAAGAAGAATACAAAATAGTATCTTCAGTACCTAAAAACGCGCTTAAGCTTGCTTCTAATTGCTTATGAATATCTTGAGTACCACAGATAAAACGCACCGAAGCCATACCAAAACCATGGGTGTCTAAACCCGCTTTTGCTGCTGCAATAAGGTCAGGGTGATTCGCTAAACCTAGATAGTTATTAGCACAAAAATTAATAACTTGAGTGTGATTAACTTCAATCGAGGTTTGCTGAGCAGATGCAATTACACGCTCACTTTTATATAAGCCATCGGTTTTTACATCGGCAATTTGTTGGTTGATACGGTCATAGAAAGAGGTTGAGGCCACCTTTTTTCTCCTAGATATTGGTTATTATGCTAATCCAAACCTCAGTGTAAAATCGGTCTACACGGGGCAGGTCAGTTGGAGTTGATGGCATTCTAACCTGTATTTTTGTTGTCCCACAGTGTTTTTTATAGTGGCAAATGCAACATTAACAAGATTAGGGCAATTGAGGTGTTTCGATTAGAAAATCTAATCAGAATTATGAATGAATTGTTATCGAAAATACCGCCAACCCACATACTATTGTAGCGGGTTCGGGCAACATTGTTTGATGGCTGTAGAGTTTACGCTGCGGCAGCGCGCTCTTGGCTAGCGATATCACGATAATGATGTTCTAAACGATCAAACGTGGCGATGGATGACGGCGTTGAGTAAGCTTTAAAAATCATCATAACCCGTAATAAACCATCGTATAAAGTGGCTTTAGTTATGGTGCCAATACTCGTTTGCGTTAACTGGTAGCTAATCCAAAAACTCACCATCATTTTAATCGTGTCAGCTAAGTCGATAATGCGGTCATCATCTACGGCTAATATGCCGTCTTTTTTCAGTTTGCGTAATACATCACTAGAGCGATTTAATACCTGCTGCTGGGCATGTAAATAACGTTTTTTAAGCGCATCATCACGACTTAAAATATCGGCTAAATTAGCGTACATAAAGCGGAACTGCCATAGGGTATAAAACATGGCATCAAAATAACCAATCAGTAAGTCAACCGTAATTGGGATGTCATCGTACGGCTTAAACCCCGACTCCAAATGACTTTCATACAAACTGAATATGGAGTTAATGATGTCCTCTTTATTGCGGAAGTGGTAATACAAATTACCCGGGCTAATACCTAAATGGGCAGCAATATGATTGGTTGTTGTGGCACGTTCACCGTGTTCATTAAACAGTTCGAGGCTTGCAAAAACAATTTTATCGCGGGTTTTCATGCGGTTTCCAATTTCAACAAAAAGTCATTTACGCTTATGGCGACATGATAATCGAGAGTTCATATCCCTATGAATTATGATTATGTTAACATTGTGTTTATCTGACAAGCAAAAATCTCAAAAGTAGCTAATTAATGTTCCGAATTCTGTATTCGATATTTCTTTACCTCTTGTTTCCATTAGTTGTAATTTATTTTGGCGTGCGTGCCTATAAGAGTGTTGACTACCGCAGTCGTTGGGGTGAACGTTTTGGTTTAACCCAATGGGCAAAAACCGATGTGGTGGTGCATTGTGTCTCAATGGGTGAAACCTTGGCCGCTGTGCCGCTAATTAAAAAGCTAATTAAAACCTATCCAGAGTATAAATTTACCGTCACGACGACTAGCCCAACAGGGTCTAGCGAAGTGGTCAAAGCATTTGGCACTAAAGTACAGCATTGCTATTTACCGCTGGATTTTGCTTATGCAGTGAAGCGATTTTTACGCCAGACAAAACCCCAAATGTTGATCATTATGGAAACCGAGTTGTGGCCAAACTTGTTATATTTTGCAGATAAACAGCAAGTTAAGTTAGTTCTAGCCAATGCGCGTTTGTCAGCAAAATCTGCTAAAAAGTATCAAAGTAAGTCATGGCTAACTCGGCCTATGTTAAAACGATTAAGCGCTATTGCGGTGCAAACTCAAGCAGAAGCTAGCCGGTTTTCTTCGTTAGGTGTTGACCCCGCCGTTGTGCATGTGTGTGGCAGCTTAAAATTTGACCTCACAATTGATCCGCAAAAATTACAGCAAGCTCAAGCGTTAAGGCTGCAATGGCAACGCCAACAAGCGCCGATTTGGGTGGCGGGCAGTGTTCATCCCGGCGAGTTTGACGCAATATTAACTGCACATAAACAACTGTTAGCCAAATACCCTCAAGCCTTGTTAATTATGGCGCCGCGTCATCCTGAGCAATTTAATTTAGCAGCTATTACCATTGCTCAAGCTGGTCTGCAATTAGCGCGTCGTAGTATGAATGATAACGTGGTTGAACAAACTCAAGTGTTACTAGGCGACACTATGGGGGAGTTGGTGATGTTATATGGCGCAGCAGACCAAGCTTTTGTCGGCGGCACGTTAATTAATAACGGTGGGCACAACCCACTAGAGCCAGCAGCAATGGGGTTACCCGTCACTGTGGGGCCTAATCATTGGGATTTTGCCGAAATTACTGCGCTGCTGAAACAAGCTGGAGGTCTTAAAGTGGTAGCCAATGCTGATGATCTTGCCGACACACTACTGCACTTTTTTGAACATCAGCAAGATTATCAACAAGCTGTGCTAGCTGCGCGTGGTGTTGTTGAGCAAAATAAAGGCGCACTTGAAAAGCAATATGCGCTAATCGCGCAGTTATTAACGCACTAAAATACACGAAAGTGCTCAATAGGCTGCTTTTATTGGCGCTTAATTTACAGCCCTATTGGGTTTAGCGTTTGATAGCCCTGGATTAATTGTTGCCAGTTTTCTGTGGTGAATGGTAAGGCCGGTTGTTTAGTTTGCTCTTTGTTAAACGAGCGCAATAATCGTTGTAAATTTGCCTGTTGCCATTGTTTCTGCGGTGATTTAATTTCACCGCGATCAAAATCGATTAACGAGAATGAATCACCAGAGATTAAAATGTTCTTCGCGTTAAGATCGGCATGGTACACCCCACGCAGATGAAACTTAGCAATAGTTTGGCCCAATGCGTGCCACTGAGCCTCAGTAAGTGGCTGGTTAGTTAAATGCGCCACTAGATCTTTCGCACCAGCGACTCGCTCAATAATAATATCTGCTCGATACCAGAAACCAAAACGTTCAATTTTAGCCGCAATAGGGTTCGGTACCGCAAAACCTTCTTGATAAAGCAGCTCTAATAACGCTAACTCGGCATAGGCGCGTGTGCGAGCTAATCCTGTGTAGAAGTAAGCGTCACGGCTAAACTTTTCCATTAATCCACCACGCCAATAATGACGTAACACCCACTGTTGCTGTTGGTGTTCAGCACCGGTTTGCACAAACCAAGTGATGTAGCGTCCTTTGGACTGGCCAACGACTGCATCGTTCGCCTGCCAGTGCTCAACAGTGAAACTGTCGACAGTTAATTGTGCTGCCGATGGTGGGCACCAAGCAATAACGCCGTTGGATATGGATTTTAGCTGCATGAATAGTTAATAACCCTGCTAGATCAAAAGGGCATTATACCTTAAGATCACCCACTTGCATTCACTGGCAACTTCGCTTGCTTAATCTTACATTGGACGCCCATGAAGTTTGACCCCAGCAAGATGAAATCATTATGCCTTTTAAGGTTATCTGCCATTGGTGATGTGTGTCATGCCGTGGCTATGGTACAAGCTATTCAGCGTGAATATCCTGAGTTAAGTATTACCTGGATTATAGGTAAAGTAGAATATCAATTATTACAGCATCTCCCTGGGATAAAGTTTGTCATATTTGATAAGTCCCAAGGTTGGCGAAGTTATGGTGCATTGCGTAAATCATTAGCCGGACAAAAATTCGATGTGCTTTTACATATGCAGGTTGCGCTAAGGGCCACAATTGCCTCCTTGATGATTAAAGCAACGACTCGCATTGGATTTGATAAGGCCAGAGCCAAAGAAGGCCAGTGGCTAGTGACTAACCATGCGGTAGAACCACTAGCAACGCCACATGTTTTAGACGGTTTTATGGGGTTTGCCAAAGCCATTGGCGTGACAGACTTAACCCCGCGTTGGCATATTCCTGTCCCACAAGCTGACACCGACTTTGCCTCACAACTTATTGAGGATGATAAGGTATTGGTGATTTGCGCCGCAGCCAGTAAAGCTGAGCGTAACTGGTTACCTGAGCGCTACGCTGCCGTGGCCGATCATGCGATTTCGCAAGGCTTTAGGGTAATGTTGTGCGGTGGTCCCACAAAACTAGAAAAAGATTTAGCCGATGCGATTCAATCACACAGTCAACATATGTTAGACAACCAAGTCGGTAAAACATCCTTAACGCAACTGCTTGCGGTGTTAAAACAGGCTAAACGGGTGCTTGCCCCCGATACCGGACCATTACATATGGCGGTGACTCAGGGCACTGCCGTTATTGGTCTATATGCACACTCTAACCCTGATCGAACAGGGCCCTATTTCTATCGCCAACATACCGTGAGCGTTTATCCGCAAGTTATAGCGACGCAAGTGCAGGGCGACATTCCTTGGGGAAAAAGAGCCAAAGGCGATCATTTAATGGCCATGATTGAGGTTGCTGCTGTTATTGAGCAATTTGATTGTTTGAACATTAATATCTAAGGTTGCTGAGATATTAATGTTTCAGGAGCAAAATTGACAGCACCACTATTACACTAGCGGTCGATGTTTAGTTCACTGAATATTTTATCTGACAATAATTGATTTGAAGTAGCGGGTATTAAAAAAGAGTATATAAAATGGGCAAAGTATTAAATACTTTGCCCATTTTTTGTGGTCTAGTGAGTATTACTTGACCGTAGAAGGTTTATTTAACCAAGGTGATCTAGCATCTGTACCACCGTACAATTCGAACTTGCGACTCAGTTTTTGACCGCCATCACGAGTTAGTGGCTGCCAAGCTAAACTGCCACGGTTTGAAACCGGTTTTGGAAATATGGCATCAAAAGGTATTGAAATATAGAATCCTTTTGTAAAGCTACCTTCGCCAAACTCTTCTGCAGACAAGTTTGTTTTAGATGCAAAAGCACCAACAATCACACCACTATTAAACTGTTTAGCCAATTCAACGCTGACTCCACGATCTTCTGCTAGGAATTGACCATAGCTGACTCGAAGTGACACATCATCAAACCATTTGGGTTGATAGTACACACTAGCATGGCCGGTAAACGTTCCTGTTTGTGCACGGAAGTAAACGTTTGAGTCAGGGTCTAAATTGATTTCTTCATCAAAAAAGGCAAATATATCATCAGGATCACGCTGTTTTACATAGTTTGCATCAACACCAAAAGCCCATTCACTGTCTAATGGACGGTAAAGCACTTCTCCACCGACACCACCAAACATCATTTCTAAATAGCCAACATAAGCCTGGGCATAAATATTCTCACTGACTTTATCCAACCAGGTCAGTTGCAGATTGTCGACTCGAACAGGTGCGTCTGAAACATACTGTCTTACTAGTGTTCTGACTCGCTTTAAGTCAGTTCCATCAGGCGGAGTTTTATATTTAAACTGGTCATAGTTATCAAGTATATTTATATACATTGAACCGCCGACTTCAATATGCTCGGTTAACCAGCGACTGGCGGAACCATTGAGACCAAAGTTGTACATATAAAAGTTTTCTGAGCCACCAAAAGACTGTGCCAGCTTAGGCGCAAAACCAAAGTTCCACTGATCTTCTGTCTGCCAATCAGCTTTTTCTGTTGGCATATTAGGTTCAACAACAGTAATGCTATCTTTGATATCTGCATCAATATAATCGTATTTTACAGCAGCTTTAAACTGTTTGGCATCAATACGCGTTTCTGTTGTAGGTAAATGACCCGCTTCCTCAATAATATTGAATGTTTTAGCTTCAGGAAATTGATTGGCTAAAATGCGACCCGCTTGATCGTGGGCGTGTTTTCTATCACGATATTTAGTTTGCGCTCGCAACAACGGTAACTTGATCATTTTTAATATAAATTTTAGCGCCTTTATATCCTGCATCAAAAGCCAGTTGCTTATTTAATTCAGGTAAATCTACTTTGCGGTCTGCAGTATCAGGTTTATCTTCAATCACAGGTTTTGGTGTGTCACGCCAGTTAGATTTTAATGTATTAAAGTTGGTTGCCAAACTAAAGCCTAATGTCCAGGTATTACCACGCTCGTAACTGAGTTTAAAGTCACCCCAATTACCTGCCTTATATAGGACACCGAAGTTAATTGGGCTGTCTTGCTGTAATAGAACGCCGGTTCGAACCGCGGGGAAGTCAGACTGATAATCGTTGCCGTCATACTCTACCTTTAAACGCAATGGATCCCAGTGGGTTTGATACTCAATACCGACAAAAATAGCGCTACAACCTTTAAACCATCGTTCAAAGTCAATACTACCGCCAGTACCTTTATAACCAGTAGTTCTATTACAATCGACAGATGATGTTTTATCGGTATCAATTAAGTTACCACTATTACCAATATAGCCCCAGCCTATACCAATAGTGGCATCAAAAGGACCAAAGGCTTTGGTCATGGCAATAAATTCACTGTCAAATAACCCGGTACCACCAATATCACGTAAGCCTATAGATGTTTCAGGTATCCAATAGCTTTCTTCAAGTAAGCGTAGCTTTACGTCAATACCTTTGTCTGTGTAATAAGTGTCACCACTAAAGCTAGGGTCATCGCTGTACAGTACATCTGGTACTTGAGTGTACCTAATGGTTGTCTCTAACCAGGGAAAAAGTTGTAGTGACAAGGCACCGTGGTAGTAGTCTTCATTGAAGGTGGCATTGACGTTAAACTCCCCTTCAGGCGCCATTCTGCCTGTCGGCATTTGAATCAAACCAACGCCGCCAAAATCATTCTGCGATGGGGTGAGTTTAATGGTGGCAAATTCATCACTTTGCGCTTGAGTAGAAATAGCTATACCACTGATTATTAATGGGATAGCACAAAAAGAATAAACAGTCTGTTTTACATGACTCATGATTAACGCACCCAATGTCTTAGTAATTCGAGTATTGCACTATTTAACTCTGGCTCGTTATCTCTAACACCTTGAAAGTCTAAATAAATGATAGCACCTGGTGCAATATCAATGTGCTGTTGATTCCAATAAGCAATCGGATAGCTAGTGACTTTACCATCAGGCTGAATAAGCCAAGCAAAGCTATTTTCTGAGTCATTAATCGGCATTGCCAAATCTAAATAGGCAGTGGCTGGTTGATTAGCTTTAAATGGTAGTGGGCCATTTTCCTCTACAGCGCCAAGTACTAATACAGAGTCAGGTTTTGTCGGTAAAGTCAGTAAATATTGCCCAGTAAGCAGAGGATTTAGTTCTTGTTTGAGACGAATACTATCGAAATCAAGTGGGATAAATTCTCTTTTAATGAATTTATTGCCATTTATCCATGATGACAATGATTTAAGTGCATTAATATTTTGCGGTTGGCCCATGTCGGTATATTTAGTTTTAAGCGAGTTCAGTATTTTCTGCTGCTTTTGTTGAAATTGGGTTTCGGTTTTAGAGTCGTATAGACCAGCGGATAACCAATAAATAGCCTGTGGGTGTTGATTACTGGCAAATTGCGGACTGTGTATTAGACTATCTTGCATTATCTGTACTAGTCGAGGCGCCTGATCATAACGGAGTGTGAGTGATTGCTGTGCCGCAATTGACTGTTTAACCGTAATTGAAGTGCTTGCATTGATATTTTGCGAAAAAGTTATCACAAACACCAAGCATAATTGAATTAAAGACTTCATTTAGCGTCTCCAAAACCGTAAGGTTTTAACAAGGTTATATCGATATACGGCAAATTAGGGGCGATTTTTTGACGGCTTTTCAGCACTAAACCTGAGGTTTGATCGACCCAAAATTGATTGGTATATTCCATATTCAAATTGTGAACAACGACGTGTTCATTAAATTTTTTCGCTAATACTGGCTTATCATTAATCGATAACGTTTCATCAGCGATAAAAGTAAATGTCGAGTACTGTTGATAATTAAGGTGATAACCCGGTTGCCAATCAATAGTGTTTTGCCATTGTAAGGGGGTACTGGCTAAATGGAGCCCCAATGCAATAGGATCTGTTTGATCGCTAGTTAAACTCACTCTGTTACCATCATAAAGATTGATGGTTTTTAATAAACGACTGTTGCGAGTCACTAACATACCGGCATCAGATGAGACCCATTTTAGCTCTGCATTTTGTGAGCTAAATTGAGTGGGAGGAAGAGTTTGTGGAGCTTCGACTAAGGCGAGTAGAACATAGGCTTGATGGGCATCGTTAATGGTAACGTAAACACTCGAGTATGGGCTGCTAGCTATTTCACTCACCGGAATGTTATCACTAGGTAGGCCGACAACGCTTTCTTTTAGCATTGCTCCCACCTGTATCGCTGAATTGGTACAGCCAGTGAGCGCCAAAAAGGTGATAATGAATGGTAGGGCTTTGTTATGGGAAGTCGGATGCATACGAGCTCAATTCCTTAAGCTTTAAGATTATTGCTAAAAAAAGAAAATAAAAAAGCACATTAAAAAATGTGCTTTTAGTGCAGCCAAACGACTTAGTTTGATACTGAAGTTGTTGTCGTGCCAGTACCAGTACCTGTGCTAGAAGTCGTTGTGCCAGTGCCAGTACCTGGAGTTGTACCAGTGCCAGTACCTGTACCATCTTCAGCATTACTATCTTGCGTAGTAGTAACAACACCAGCAACAACAATAGCGCTAGTTACAACTAATAGACCAGTTGTAAGACCTGCAGCACCACCACCAGCAGCGGCACCACTAACACCTGCTTGAGTGCCAGCAGTATTTGCAGAAGCTGAACCGATTGTTAATAAAGCAATTGATAACGCGATAGCTGATTTTTTCATATTCAAAGTCTTCCCATAAAATAATTCAAACAAACCTGATGGAATATTAGCACATAACCGACCTACATCCATATATAATTCGATATAATTGCTCAATAAATATTCAGCCCTATCGAATCACAAATTTACACGATATTGTACTTTTTTACAAAAAAATGTTTAGTTTATTATCAATGATCAGTGTGTTGAGGTGCATAGAACTGATAAAATCATTAAAAATATATCATCAAGACTATTTAACTATGCACAGAAGAGCAATTTACCCTGGGACGTTTGATCCTGTTACTAATGGACATGCCGATCTTATCGAGCGAGCTGCGCGTTTGTTTAAGCATGTGATTATAGGCATTGCGTCTAATCCTTCTAAGCAACCTAGATTTACCCTTGAAGAGCGCGTAGCACAGGTTAATTTGGTTACCGCTCATTTAGATAATGTTGAGGTGGTAGGATTTACAGGGTTATTAGTTGACTTTGCAAAAGAGCAGAAAGCCAGTGTATTGGTTCGGGGTTTGCGTGCTGTGTCTGATTTTGAATATGAATTCCAACTGGCTAACATGAATCGTCGTTTAAGCCCTGATTTAGAATCGGTCTTTTTGACTCCAGCTGAAGAAAATTCATTTATATCATCTACCTTAGTAAAGGAAGTGGCTTTACACGGCGGTGATGTATCTCAATTCGTTCATCCACAGGTGGCAGTAGCACTGAAAATGAAAATAGCGCAGATGCATGCGCTGCAACAAGGTAAATAGGATTATGTTAAAAGGATTTAAGCTTTCCGCATTAGTCGCAGCCTTCGGCATAATAGTTATTACCCATAGCCCCCAATCTGAAGCAGCGCCTTGGGTTGATACATCTGATATTTATTTACGGGCTGATATTCAAGCCTTAGCCGATGCAGGTATCATAACTGTGCCAGTGAATACCTACCCGTTAATGTGGTCTGGTATAGGTGTTGATTTATCTAAAGCCGAACCATCACTGATGTCAGCAGATTTAGTCGATGCTTTCGCGCGAGTCAATTTTTATTATCAAATAGCTATTGGCAACCGCAACAACACAAGAATTAAAGCAACCGCAGCCAGTGATAGTGCTCGTTTTCAACATTTTGGTTCTGATTATCGTGAAAAAGGTGAGTTAATCGGCAGCCATGAATATATGGGTGAACGATTCGTTTATAAGATCAGTGCTTCTGCGAATTACGATCCATTAGATGATAAAGAAGTGCGTTTAGACGATTCTTACTTTGCAATGGTGATGGGAAATTGGATTGTTACCGCTAGCACCTTGAATCAATGGTGGGGGCCGGGGTTTGATTCTGGGTTAATTAAGTCAAATAATGCCCGTCCCGCACCATCATTAATGCTTAGTCGTAATAATGCTGCTGCATTTGAAACGCCGTTGTTATCCTGGGTAGGCCCCTGGACATTAACCGCGGGTTTTAGCCGTTTGGAAGAAGAGCGAGCGGTAGCAAATCCACTGCTGTGGAATTTTCGCGGCACTATTAGGCCACTAAAACAATTAGAGCTGGGTGTCTCGTGGACCACCAAGTTTTGTGGTGAAGGTGAAGAGTGTGGTTTTTCAACCTTCTTTGATGCTATCAGTGGTGGTAGTGAATGTGCTAGCGGCGATGCGAACTGTGATCCTACATTAGACACAAAAAATGGTAATCAGATGGCGGGCTTTGATGCACGTTATTCAGAGACTTGGTTTAATGTTCCTGTCGGTTTGTATTTAGAGCGCACCTGTGAAGATCCAAGTGGCTCAGCGCCATGGGATTCAGCCGGCTGCGGCATGATGATCGGTGCGGATACTCGTTTTGCTTTTGATAGCCAGCAATACAAATTGTTTTTTGAATACACCGACACTATAGTGGCGTGTGGAACAGATCAAAGTATCTTTAATTGTTTTTACGAACATAGTACCTATAAAAGTGGTTCGCGTTATTATGGCAGAGCTTTGGGCAGCACCTATGACAGTGATGCTAAAGTGTATGCTTTAGGCTTAGTGGGCCAGTTTAAAGACAGTCATGGTTTGAGTTCTATTCTACGTTACGCCCAGTTAAATAATGACGGCCAAAACAGTAGTAATGAATGGGCGCCCCAACCACCTAAAGAAGACGTGTTAATGTTAGAAGTGTCTTATCGTATGCCGATTTTGTCGGGAATGGTGACCTTTGGCGGTGCAGTTTCTAGTTCGAAGTTTGAAGTTGAAGATAATAAAACCGATGGTACGGTATTTGGTAGTTATGAATACCGTTTTTAAAGGCTAAATATTTTAGTCATAATGTATTCAATAAAAGGGAGCTTCGGCTCCCTTTTTGTATTCTAGTTTATGAGGCTCATGCTTGATGCAACCGATTTAATTTACCGAGGTTGGCACACTCCACAAAAAACCGTCGTGCGCTGGCCTAATTTTATCTCACTCAATAAATTACCACAGGCTGTGCAAGTTTGGCCGCCGCGACCATACACATGCAGTTTTTGGGCAAAGTAACCTGGTTTACCATCGGCATTAGTGAAGTCTTTCAGCGTGGTGCCACCTTGCTTGATGGCGTGAGCTAGAATTAATTTCACCTCATTAACTAAGATGGTCAAACGTTCAATGTCTATATTGCCAGCCGCTGTTTGTGGGTGAATACCCGCAGCAAATAATGCTTCATTGGCATAAATATTACCGACCCCGACGACAATGTGATTGTCCATCAAACACAGTTTAATAGCCTTTTTTTTACCGGCTAACGCAGTTTGCAGTTGGATAGTATTAAAGGCATCGCTAAGTGGCTCAGGCCCTAGCTTAGACAATAGCGGGTGAGCCTCTTCGGGGAGTTCATACCATAACCAGGCACCAAAGCGGCGGGGGTCGTTATAGCGCAGCATGCGACCATTGCTGAGGATTAAATCGATATGATCATGTTTTTCAGGCGGTGTATTGCGCGGCAAAATACGTAAACTGCCAGACATGCCTAAATGTACAATGGTAATGCCAGCATCGGTATCTATGAGTAAATATTTGGCGCGGCGACGCACGCTGTTGATTGTTTGGCCGACCATGTTTTGTGCAACATCAGGGACAGGCCAGCGTAATGAGCTATTGCGTACAATCAACTGGTCAACGGTTTGGCCGACAAGGAAAGGACTGACACCCTGGCGGGTGACCTCTACTTCTGGTAATTCTGGCATGGCTTAGCAATCTCTCTTATGGTGGGTCATCTACAATTATTCACTTTGATGCTTAGCGAGATTGTACGTTGACTATGGGCAATAGATCAGCGCGTAAGCTTGGGGGAATTTTATACCAATTCAATCCGGGTGATTGCAATAAACCCTCCTCTGTGAATAACAACCACACTTGGGGCTCGTCAATATTGGCAATGGCAAAGGTAATCTTGATAGGTTCAGAGGTATGTATGGGTTCAATTTGTAATGCAGATATAGCAATGTTTTGCCAAGCTTCAGTCCACTGCAAGCAGTTAAGGACGTCATCAGAGCACTGCCATTGACCGTTAGAGTCAGCAAGCCATTGATTATTGATGTGCAGTTGCTTTAACGGCAAGGTGCTGTCAAACAATGGCATTGCATCAGTTGGTACCTGTTCGGTTTTACTATTAATAAAGCTCAGTACAGCAATCATCATCGCTGTGACAAGGATAATAATGGTATTCCATTTTTTACGTGATAAAGCCATAAGCTCAATAGGATAATGAAACGTTATTTGAGTTTATCATCTATGGTGAGAAATACTAACTATCCTCAGCTTGATAGAAGTAACCACCTACGGCACTGATAAATCGAAATATCTGCACGCTTTCATTATTGCTTTGGCTATTTTCGAGATACGTGAGCTATTTGTTGTTATAGGCATCTAGCTCACGCGGTAAATAAATCGGTGTCTTCACTCACACAATAGAGGTAACAGAATCACAGCGGTCTGTTACAGACAATTGTTAATATCCTGCTTGGCTATCTGAACTATCTTCAATTTGACTTATCTTTCCCCTATAGATTTTTCTAAAACGTGAGTTAAAGTTGCTGAATAAAAACACGCTCGCCCTTGGCAATATGCTCATCCTTTTCACCAATTACGATTAAGCAGTTGGCGGTAACCATCGAATTCAACATGCCAGAGCCTTGAGCACCGTTTGAGATAACATGGACTTGTCCGTCTGCGGCAATATGATAAACCCCGCGTAGAAATTCAGTGCGGCCTGTTTTACTGCGTAACAACTCATCGGCAACCGCTGGCATATAACTGGGTTGCCATTGTTGTTCACCTGCCAATTGTTGTTCACCCGCAAGCTTACGTAATGCAGGTTGCACGAATTGTAAAAATGACACCATGACAGCGACAGGATTCCCCGGTAAGCCAAAGAACAAGCTGTTATTGATTTTACCTACCGCCAGAGGGCGACCGGGTCGCATATTGATGCGCCAAAAATTAATTTGACCAATTTTAGCCAGTACGGTTTTAATGTAATCAGCATTTCCTACAGACACACCACCAGAGCTAATCACAATATCTGCTTGCTCGGATGCCTGAAGTAAAGCGGCTGTAAGTGCCTGTTCATTATCTTCAATAATACCTAAGTCGATAATTTTGCAGCCTAACTTTCTGGCCATTGCTTTGATGGTGTAACGGTTAGAGTCGTAAATACAATTTGGTTTAAGGGCGTCACCTGGCTGGCTGACTTCATCGCCGGTGGAAAATACTGCCACTGTTGGTGCTTTAACCACTGATGCTTGATGAACCCCTAAAGAGGCTAATAAACCTATCTCAGCCGCACCTAAACGCTTACCTTTAACTAGGGCTACCTCATTAATAGCAATATCTTCACCGGCTAAGCGCACATGCTGACCTAGCTTAATATGAGTGGTTTCTAACAGCGTTAATTGGTTGTCCTGAGTGTCGCAAAGCTCCCGAGGTTGAATGGTATCGACACCTTGTGGGGTTGGCGCACCGGTCATAATGCTTACCGCTTCCCCTGGTTTTACAACCTTGTCATAGCCATGGCCAGCCAGTACTTCTGCCACTATGGTGAGTGGCTTGCCAGAAGCAACATCGTGATATGCAAACCCGTAACCGTCCATAGCTGAGTTAGTTTGCTGCGGAACGTTAACCGGGGAAATACAATCATTGGCTAAAACACGGTTGTCCAGTTCGTCTAAGTCGACTAACTCGGTTCCAACAAGTGGTTTAACCTGACTAAGAATATGATTAATGCCTTGCGCAACCGAAAGCCCTTGTTGGCCATCACTTGGTGTTTGTGCAGTTAAGATATCAATCGGCAAAGCAGCGGATTTAGCTTGCCAACTTTGTTGATATTGGATGACAAAATCGGCAATTTGAGCAACATTGTTGAGATTTAATCGAGTCAATTCTGCTGGCGTTTGTGTGTCATCGCAGCAAGCAATAGCGACAATGTTTTCATCATGGGTATGGATTAAAGGTTTGCCATGTGACGCGCGATGTAATTCAATTTTAGGCAAGGCCAGTTTTTTAAAACCTTCGACTAAGACTATATCAACTTTATCTACTTCAATTTGTTTCAGCAGGTGAACTAAGCTCGGGTCTGTCTCTAATGCATCCTCGGTCATTAACGCCCAGCGAACATGGGATGCTACAAGCACTTGCTTCGCGCCTGCTTTGCGCATTTCGTAACTGTCTTTGCCGGGAGTGTCGACATCAAAATCATGATGGGCATGTTTGATCACCGCTAAACGAAGTCCACGACGATTCAATTCAGGAATAAGCTGTTTCAATAGTGTGGTTTTGCCGGTGCCACTGTATGCACAAAAACCAAGAACAGGGATAGACAGTGGATTATTAAAAACGGAAGACATAATGACCTCTAATTGAAAGACTGTGCTGGTTTTTATAGATAACTTGGCTGGTTACTCGACCTATCGTCCAGCAAGTTGCTCAGCAAGCTGTTGTTTTTGTTCAGGGGTATTCACATTGATAAAGGCGTTAGGTTGATCAGCAAAGCTGGTCACTTCATGGTGATGCTTGGCGTACCAAAAATCGATTTTACGTTCACCTGCATCTAGAAATGTTTTCATTGAATCACGTAAACCCGGCTTAAGTAATAACACCACAGGTTGTTCACGTATGCCATCGCTAGCCACAACAAGCTCAGCGCCTGTTTGCTGCATGGTTGCTAGCATTCTGCTGGTTAAATCCTGTGGTAATAATGGGCAATCACAAGGTACCACTAATAATAAGTCTGCTTCAGTATTGCCCATCGCGGTGATCATGCCTGCTAAAGGGCCTAAATAGCCGGAGTCAATATCACTCATCACAGGGTAGCCGAACTCGCTATAACGCTGTTGATTACGATTGGCGTTGATCATAATGCGCTGTACTTGTGGTGCTAATCGAATAATCGTATGGCTAATCATCGGCTGGCTGTTTAACTCGACTAAGCCTTTATCTTCTCCGCCCATACGCCTAGCCATACCGCCGGCAAGAATAACGGCATCAATAGTCGGTTGGTGTTTACTTGGCAATGACATAGTGTGATTCCATAACAGAGTAATCTTGTTGAGTATCTAAATTAGGCACATATTGGCTTGTGTGTATAACATGTTGCTTAATATGCCAATGTTGTTGACATAACGCGGTCAAGCCACAGGTTTGATGGCTACTAATCAGTAAGCCAGTACCTTCTGATTTAAGCTGGTTTATCATGGCAAGCACAAGGCGTTGAGAGTGTTTGTCCATGTTTGAAATGGGCTCATCTAGCATGAGCAATTTAGGCTGACAGATCCAGGCCCTAGCAATCGCTAAACGCTGACGCTCACCGCCTGATAACTCACTGGCGCAATGGCGCATCAAGTCGGTAAGTTGAGCCATTTTTATTGCCTGAACTAAGCGTTGCCGTATTGCTTGTGAGCGAGCTTGTCTTACCGTTAATCCGTAGGTTAAATTGTATTCAACACTGCCATCGAATAAATAAGGGTGTTGATGTAAATACACCGCTTTACCTAGCAAAGACTCTGCTTGCCACCAAGCGGGTTGGCTAAAGCCTTGGCTGTTAATATGCCCTTGTGAAGGAGATATTAACCCCGCCAAAATCTTCATTAGAGTTGATTTTCCTGAACCATTATCACCCTGTAGATAAATGACATCCCCCTGGGTAAAGTTCAATTCGTTGACGGAAAATAGTACTTTTTGATCAAACTGCATCACCACATTAGTGGCATTGATTGTCGCTTTTGTTGTGGAGCGAATCGCTATGGTTGAAGACGATTGTCGACTCATTAATGACTCCTTGGCAGGGCTTTACCCCGTAATGAGCCCAGAGAGAAATTCAGTACTAGTGCCAGAATGAGTAACACTAATCCAAGTGCAATAGCCTGAGCAAAGTCGCCCTTGCTGGTTTCTAACGCAATGGCTGTAGGAATATTGCGGGTGACATTCATAATATTGCCACCGACCATCATAGAGCATCCTACTTCAGTTAAAATTCGACTAAATGCGGCTATAACAGCAAGCAATAATGCCGCTCGTAATTCTCGGCACACAGTCCAAATTGCATGTAACCAGTTCGCACCTAATGTGCGTGATGTTTCCCACGCGCGGCGGTCGACGCTGGTAAATGCAGCTTGCGATAAGGCCACTAGCACTGGGGCGCAAATTAACATCTGACCAAAAATCATTCCATTTTGGCTAAACAACCATTTTAAATCACCCATAACACCGTTGCGGGTGAGTAATAAATACACTAATAATCCAACAACAACCGCCGGAATTGATTGTAAAGTTTGCACTAGGTTAGTGACAATCCAACGGCCAGGAAAGTGAGTAAAAGCAAGTAAAAAGCCCAGCATGATGGATGGGAACAGGGTGATCAGTAGCGCAGCGAACGAGACGGAAAAAGACACATAAATGATTGACCACACATCGGGGTCAAAAGAGATCAGCAAGCCGAACGCTTGCTGCAAAAGGGCTAACCAGCCTTCACTCATTATTGATAAGTTGCCTTAAACAATTGCTCTCCTTGCACGGTGAACTCATTAATCATTTTTTGTGTAGCAGGGCTGATTAACCAGTCACTTAATGCTTGTGCACCTTGATGATTCAGCTCAGGGTATTTTGTCGGATTAATCAGCATAACTTGATAAGGGTTGGCTAATTCAGCGCCGCCTTCAAAGCTAATAGTTAAGTCCAACTTTGCTTTGTAAGCTACAAATGTACCACGGTCTGTTAGCGTATAAGCTTGTAACTCATGCGCCATTAATAGGGTTTTACCCATACCTTGACCAACCGAAGTATAGCCTGCAAAATCAGGCTTGACGTTAGTTTGTTGCCAAATCTCCAACTCTTTCATATGTGTGCCAGAGTTATCGCCACGGGAGATAAACGTGCTTGGTTTGGTGGCGATACGCTCAAATGCCTGGATAACGCTTTTAGCATTGTGCACACCAGCAGGGTCATTTTTAGGTCCTAAGACCACAAAATCGTTTTCCATAATGCCGCGGGGTTGAATGCCATAGCCGTCAGCGACAAATTTTGCTTCAGCAGCAGGAGCATGAGTCATCACGATATCTACATCGCCTTGGCTGGCGAGTTTAATTGCCTGACCAGTGCCTGTGGCGATTACCTGTACCGAGTAACCTGATTGTTTTTCAAACCTAGGTAATAATGCGCTTAATAAACCAGAGTTTTCAGTGCTGGTGGTCGTTGCTAATTTTATTACGCTGTGATTTTTATGCTCATGTGCTTGTAATAATGGACTAAAAACTAAGCTGCCCAACACGCTAAATGATGCCGTAATACAGGCGATTTTCTTTAACATTAAATTATCCTTTTAAACGACGATGGAATTGCATAATCCATTACTGGAGGTGTAAGTCTCGGTTTAGTAACCGTTAATACTGTCCGCTGTTAAGCAAGTTAAATGCCAATTACATAATGTGCAAATTCAGTTCACGGCAAAACCTTAATTTGTGAACCAGATCCCACGGTGGTTAAAAACACCTAAGACAAATTGTCCCAAGGTCACTTTTTGGTGGTTCATCCTGACCCAGTTTCTATCATTGAGTGCTAAAGTAACGCCAAGTTGAGCCAAAATGTCCAATCGGAGTAATTATGAGCATCGCTGTAAGCGCTAACACCAGTATGTCGGTTCTAATCGTTGACGATGAGCCTGGAATGCGCAGCTTCTTAACTAAAGCCATGTTGAAAAAATTTGCTTTAGTCGAAACCGCATCAAGTATTGCACAGGCCGAGCAACTCCGCAGCCAAGGTCATTTTGATTTGTTAATCGTCGATATTCGGTTACCCGATCGTTCAGGCATCGAATGGCATGAGGCATTAGATGATACAGACCGTCAGTCCGATATTATTTTTATGACGGGTTATGCTGACATGGATGTGGCGATTAGAGCATTACGAGCGGGCGCATCAGACTTCATCATGAAGCCGTTTCACTTAGAACAAATGATGACAGCTGTTGATCGTTGTATTGAAAAGCGTTTACTAAAGCGTGAAAATTTTATGCTAAAACGTGAGCTGTCCCATGGTCAGTCTTCTACCATCATTGGCAGCAGTGACGCGATTAATGAAGTTAAGCAAGTGATAGAACGTGTTGCTCAAACCAATGCGGTTGTTTTAATTGAAGGCGAGTCAGGTACAGGTAAAGAGCTTGTCGCGCGCCAGCTACATCAGTTGAGTGGACGAGCAGGCCCATTTGTACCGGTGAATTGTGGCGCTATTGCACCAGATCTATTGGCCAGTGAGTTATTTGGTCATATAGCAGGATCATTTACCGGAGCAAAAAGCTCTCGGGAAGGATTATTTAGTTTTGCTTCCGGTGGGACTATTTTTTTAGATGAGATCGGCGAAATGCCGATGAATATGCAAACGGCACTATTAAGAGTGTTAGAACAACGTGCAATTCGCCCAGTGGGTAGTGAGAAAGAAGTGGCAATTGATGTGCGTGTTGTGGCGGCCACTAACCGGTTATTAATTGAAGAAGTCGACCAAGGCCATTTTCGTCGAGATTTGTATTACCGTTTAAATGTACTGAATATTTTAATTCCACCTTTACGTGCTCGTCCAGAAGATGTGGTGGAATTAACCCATCATTTTACGGTACAGATATCACAGGACTTGGGCATTAAACCGGTTCTATGGAGCCATGAAGATTTACAAGTTTTAAAGCAGCATGAATGGCCAGGTAATATCCGTGAGCTTAAGAATATGATTGAGCGATGTATTTTATTAGGTAAGCCCCCTGCAGAATATTGGAAAAAAACTGAACAAGCAGAAACTGTAGATAATTACGGGTACCCCCTAAGTTGGACATTAAAAGATGTTGAAAAACAGCATGTAACACAGGTGGTTGACTCCCATGATGGCAATAAATCCGCAGCGGCGAGAGATTTAGGCGTATCGCGAAAAACCTTAGACAGAAAGTACAAAGATTGGTTTGGGCAAGATAGTTGCGAGGATCAAAAGGAAGCTTAATCGTGTCACTTTTTAAACAAATATTCGGTATCAGTTGGCAACAAATGCAGGCTAAGGTGCGTTATCGACTATTAATTCTGACACTATTGCCGATCTTAATGACATTAATCAGCCTAGTATTTATCACTATTTACTGGAATATTAGTTATACCAGTCAGCAATTGTTTATGAAGGTTAAAGCTGATTTATCGGTTGCTGAAAACACACTAAAACAGGTTCAAATCCGTCAAGAGCAACAGCTTGTTCATTTGGCTAATTCATGGGCCTTTCAAACTGCGTTTAGTCAACTCCAACAAGATAAAAATAATCCACAAGCGCAGCAGACTATCGTAGAGGTATTAACGCAAACTCAGCGGCAATTTAACTTAGATTTTTTAAGGTTAATCAGTGTAGAAAAAGTTAAAACAGATCCAGATTTAACAGCATTGTTGCGTAACAAACCTGACTCGCCATCTTCAGGTGTCATGGTGCTTCCCTTTGAGCGTTTAAAGCAGATAAACCCACAATTGGCACAATATGCCACAATTAATCTTAAAACCACTCAAAGAGCGATAGCGCCAAGCAAGCAGCAGGAACATCGCGGCTTAGTGAGTCGAAGCGTACTACCAATAATAAATTCAGACTCTTCAGTGCAGTGGTATCTTGATGGGGGGAATATATTTAATAAAGATACCGTGATAGTTGATTACATTCGCAATCTTGTTTATGACAAAGGGACTTTACCTGCACATTCAATTGGTACTGTGACGATTTTTTTAGACAATGTCAGAGTCAGTACTAACGTGCCAATGAATGCCTCGTCGTCACAATATTCTGAACAAAATCGCGCGCTAGGCACCTTAGTGTCAGAAGAGGTGAAGCAAAAAGTACTAGTGGATGGGCAAACTTGGGTTGATAGGGCATTTGTGTTTAATGACTGGTACATTTCCGCCTACGCCCCTTTGCTTGATATCTATGGTAAACGAGTGGGTATGGTATATACCGGTTTTTCTGAAGGACCTTTCATTCATAATTACCTACTTAATATTATTGAGTTAGGTAGTATTTTAATGCTGGTATTATTTGGCTCAGGCTTATTGGTTTATCGTGGCGCGTACAGTTTATTAAAACCCATAGAACGCATTCATCAGGTGGTTAAAGCGGTACAATCAGGCCGTAATGTTCGTATCGGTGAGCTCGGTTTAGATCGTGATAATGAACTGGCTCATTTAGCTGAACAGTTCGATAGTATGCTGGACTTATTGCAAAGTCGAAATTTACAGATTCAAGCCGCAGCAGAGCAACTCGAATTAAAAGTGGAGCAGCGCACCAAAAGCTTGCAAGACAAAACGGAAGAGTTACAACGTAATGTCGAATTACTGAATGAAACTCGCCAGCAATTGGTCACCAATGAAAAACTAACCGCATTAGGTGAGTTAACGGCGGGTATTGCCCATGAAATTAATAATCCTACCGCTGTAATTCTAGGTAATATGGAATTATTAAAGTATGAATTGGGTGATCAAGCTGAACAGGTATCAGAAGAGATTGATCTCGTGATCCAGCAAGTGGGACGTATAAGCACTATTATTCGTAGCTTATTGCAGTACAGTCGCCCTGGTGAATTTAATGCCCCCATCGAAATGCATCAGATGACCCCGATTGTTGAAGAAGTTTTAGTCTTGGTGCGTCACTCAATACAAAAGCAAGAGGTTGTACTAGTTAAAGCGCTTAATGCAAGTTGTCCCGTTGAGGTTAATCGACCGCAGTTGCAACAAGTGCTAATTAACCTAGTTGTTAATGCGGCCCATGCTATTGAAGCTAGAAATGATACGGGTAAGGGCAAAATTTGGATTCGAACCCAAGACTGGCTTCAAGGTGATGAACCTATAGGAGTGAAAATCGAAATAGAAGATGAGGGTATAGGCATAAACACTGAGCAACTAAGCCGTATTTTTGATCCATTTTATACCACCCGTAAAGACGGTACAGGTTTAGGGTTATCATTAAGCTACGGTATTATCAAACGGTTAGGCGGCACTATTGAAGTGAAGTCTACCGAAGGCAAGGGCACGGTATTTATTATTGGTCTTTATCATAGAGCTAAAGATGAATATACCAATAACCCTTACGAGGGGCTGCAGTTTAACTAAGCATGAGATTGATGTGAACCACTGGTGGCTAAATTAAATGAAGTGTGATGATTAACAGCATGGGGATAGAATTGAGCGGTTTATCATAAACTCACGTAGCCGTATAAATGTGTCGGTTAATAAATTTTAAGCAAAAAAAAGCCGGATGATTAATCCGGCCACAAAGAGTGTGAGCAATGTCGTGCTTGCGAACTCAGCGTAACAATAAAGGTGATGAATCTTTAAAATCGTAACTGAGCTTTGGAACGCAAATGAATAGTAATCATTCTCATTATCGTTTGCAAGTTAAATAAACTCTTTTTTTATTCTTTACACTTCATTTACCAACTTTAAGACAATAAAAAAGCGCGATAGCCGAAACCATCACGCTTATTATTCTATTATCAAATAGGGTTATAAAATGCGTCTTGAATGTTGATGCGTACTTAATAATTTATCTTGTAATACCCGCAATAACACCCCGTAAGCGGGTAAAAACAATCCCAAACTGACAATCAATTTAAAACCATAATCTATGGTCGCTATTTCTGGCCAGTGTTGCGCCATAAAAGTATCGGTAGAGGCATAAAATGCCACACTGAAAAAGACTAAAGTGTCGACTAAGTTACCAATTAAGGTAGACGCAGCAGGGGCTATCCACCACGCACGGGCTTTTCTTAATTGCGCAAATACCGTTATATCCATTAATTGGCCAATAAGATAAGCAATGAAGCTTGCAAAGGCGGTGCGGAATACAAAAGTATTGGCTTCGAGTAAGGCGTCAAATTGTTGAAATTGGCCTTGATGAAATAGTACGCCAATTAGATATGACACGATTAAAGCTGGAAACATGGCTTTAAAAATGATTTGTCTTGCAGCTTGCTGGCCAAATATACGCACGGTTAAATCCGTGGCTAAGTACACAAAAGGAAAACTAAATGCTCCCCAAGTGGTGTGATAGCCGAATACTTGAAACGGTAACTGAACCAAGTAATTGCTGGCGCAAATTATCAATATATGAAAGCTGACTAAAAATAGCAGCGCACGGCGCGTCTGCGCCGGGGTAAGTGTTAACATCTTGTGGCCTTTTTATTGAGATTAGGCGGGGTGAGGGAACCCGCAATTTTATTGGTTCTGGGTATGCTAGCACCCACAACGTGTACAGAGATTTATTATGATTATATCTTGTGCGGTCATCACCAGTAATAGGTCGCTGCCGACAAGGGGGCAGGATAATACCACTCTAGCAATAAATAGCCCAGCTTAAGCGATAAAGTCGATTGTTTAGCTCGCATACTTCTGAGTGGAATAAGAATAAAGTAACAACAATACATGCACTTAAAAATTATTGAACGACTCTCAAAAAATCTATTAAGTGAGTTGTATGGTAATGTCTATGTCAGTTTTTACGTTTGTAATTAATAAAATCAACAACAAAGCATTTGTTTGTTGTACTTAAATATTTTGGTTTCTTTGATTTGCACGATACCTGTTACAATAAATCATCTTGTATTTACCATGTTATCTATATGTCAGTATCTCTGCTTAAACACAATACCCTGGGACTAGAACAGTCTTGTGATGAACTATTTGTCGTAGATTCTAAAGCGTCTCTTATCGAGAATTGCCTATCCTTATATCACTCAGATAAAGCGTTAATGATACTCGGTGGTGGCAGTAATGTTGTCTTCACTGAAGATTTTGCAGGATCTGTGGTTAAAATTGCGACTAAAGGGATTGCTGTAGAACAAGAAGGGAATGAGGTACTGCTTACTGTTGAAGCTGGTGAGAGTTGGCATGAGCTGGTGGCGTATTGCGTGGAACATAATTTCTACGGTATTGAAAACTTAGCGTTAATACCCGGCACTGTTGGTGCTGCACCGATCCAAAATATCGGTGCTTACGGGGTGGAATTTAGTCAGGTTTGCCATTCTGTCGAGTTCCTCGATCTTGATTCATCACAACTGTATGAAATTATGGCTGCAGATTGCCAATTTGATTATAGAGAGTCAATTTTTAAGCAACAACTTAAACACAAAGCTGTCATTACAGCTGTCAAAATTAAGTTAACTAAAGTTTGGGTGCCGCAGCTGGACTACGCTCCATTAAACACACTTGATTCTACGACTGTCAGTGCGAAACAGGTTTTTGAACTAGTTTGCCAAATAAGACAGTCAAAATTACCAGACCCTGCGGTATTAGGAAATGTTGGCAGCTTTTTTAAAAACCCAATTATTAACACTGATAAATTTGAAACTTTAAAAGATAAATTTCCACAAATAATCGGCTACAGCTTAGAAAATAGTCTAGTAAAACTAGCCGCAGGCTGGTTAATCGAAAATGCTGGGCTTAAAGGGTTTTCTATCGGCGGTGCATCGGTTCATCAACTGCAGGCACTAGTTTTAGTGAACTCTGCTAATGCAACCGGCAATGATATCTGTCAACTCGCGTTACATGTTATTGATGTTATTGAGCAGCGATTTGAAATATCTCTAGAAACTGAACCTAGGATGATGGCGCAATTTGGAGAGGTCGTTTTATCATGAATGAACATTGGTCGCGTAAACGTTCAATACTGTCCTTGCTGAGCGCAGAACATTTTACTTCTGGCGAGAAAATAGCAAGTCAAATTAGCTTAACCAGAATGGCGGTTAATCAGCATATTGACTCATTATCAGAATATGGTGTTGAGATTTTTAGTGTGAAGGGCAAAGGGTATAAGCTCGCCAACCCAATAGCATTAGTTGATGAAAATAGATTGATTAACCAGATAGATAACAGATGTTTTTATTTTGATGAAATAAATAGCACTAATAGTTTTCTGTTAAGCCACCATGAAGACCTTAAGTCTGGTGATATTTGTGTTGCTGAATATCAATCAGCTGGCCGCGGCAGGCGTGGTAGGCAGTGGCAGTCTCCCTATGGTAACCATCTTTATGCATCCCTATTTTGGCGTTTTGACAGTGATGTAACCAAAGCTATGGGGTTAAGTCTGGTTATAGCGTGCTCAATCGTCAAAGCGTTAACTGATATGGGTGTGACTGGGCTAGGGCTTAAATGGCCTAATGATATTTATTTAGAGGGTAAAAAGCTGGCTGGAATTTTAATTGAAGTGGCGCAAACCAATGCACAACAAACTGAGCTGGTAATCGGCTTTGGGATTAACATGAGTATGTCGGCTGTACAGGGCGAACTTATTGATCAGCCTTGGAGCGATTTAACTAGCCAAAATCAATTGCCCGATAAAACCTTGTTATTGGCAAAGCTACATCAGCACTTAAAAAGTGATATTCAACTGTTTGATAAGCAGGGTTTGGTTCCATTTATTGATTTTTGGCAGCAATACGACTTATTTACTGACAAGCCTATCAAGTTGCTGATGGCGCCTAATGAAGTTGAAGGTGTTTACAAGGGAATAGATCAACAAGGAGGGATTATAATTGATACTAATGAAGGGCTAAAAACCTTTATTGGCGGTGAAATAAGTTTACGACGCGCCTAACTTAGCGCGTGTGAACTTAAGGTTACTTTCTCAGTAACACATTATCCATTAGGTGATTTTCACCTTTTTTGAGGATCAAATTTGCGCGTTCTCGAGTCGGTTGAATATTCAAGTTTAAATTTGGGCCATTAATCGTGTCCCAAATATTAGCAGAAATGGCATTTGCCTCACTATCGGACAATGCTGCGTAGTGATGGAAAAATGATAATGGGTCGCTAAATGCGCCTTTTCGAAATTGCAAAAATCGCTGCTGGTACCATTCTTTTAATAAATGTTCTTCTGCATCGACATATATCGAAAAGTCGACAAAGTCAGATACAAATGGACGTCTTAAATCAATGGGAGAATCTAGACCTGTTTGTAAAACATTTAACCCTTCAAGTATAAGAATATCCGGTTGTTCTATCACTTGATGTTGATCATGACATCGGTCATAGGTCACATGGGAATATAAAGGGGCTAAAACACGCGGCTCACCGGTTTTCACTGCGGAAATGAAGTCGACTAACATTTTCATGTCATAACTTTCAGGAAAGCCTTTGCGCTGGAGTAATCCCTTGCGTTTTAAGTCTGCTAGTGGGTACAGGAAACCATCGGTTGTGACTAAATCGACTTTTGGATGTTCTGGCCAGCGTTGTAATAAGGTTTGCAGAATACGTGCAGTGGTACTTTTTCCAACAGCAACACTACCTGCAATACTGATAATGTAGGGTGAACGAGAAGCGCTTTGCTCCAAGAACTTGTCTACAATCATTCCCCGTTGTTGCTTAGCTCCTACGATAAGGTTAAGTAACCGACTTAATGGTAGATAAATGTCAGTTACTTCATCTAATGATAACTTCTCATTCATGCCCCTTAGGTTTTCAAGCTCTTCCTGACATAATGTTAAGGGAACAGAATTGCGCAACTCCGCCCATTTATGACGTTCGAAGGAGAGATATAGCGCTTGTTGAATGCTGTTTTTCATTAATAAGCCAACTTTATACTGGGTCTGGCACATTACACGATCCGTATTACTGGAACAATACTTTAAGATTCAATTAACTGACCGAATAAAAATAATGGTTAATTATTGGTTATATTTAACGCTTCGCGAATAAAAAAACGACAATTGAGAGTTTATTTAGCTTTTTTATAATTTTTCTATTGCACTTAGCGCCACATTTACCTAATATCCGTTCCCGAAATGATGCGCCGGCATAGCTCAGTTGGTAGAGCAACTGACTTGTAATCAGTAGGTCCCGAGTTCGACTCTTGGTGCCGGCACCATTTTTCTGGAGGGGTTCCCGAGTGGCCAAAGGGATCAGACTGTAAATCTGACGGCTCAGCCTTCGAAGGTTCGAATCCTTCTCCCTCCACCATTTTTTAGGTAGTTAGGTAACCTATGTAGGTTGCGCGGATGTCGTATAATGGTATTACTCCAGCCTTCCAAGCTGATAACGCGGGTTCGATTCCCGCCATCCGCTCCAAGTTTGTTTGCTGATATGGCTCAATTAATTGAGCAAACCTTAGGTCAAGGTTAGTCGGTATTACTGCCATGCTTATCAGCACAATCCTACAAAAAATAATCGCCTGACTAAAAAATCGATTCGATGTCATATCTATATGCATCGGATTTTTATTATGTGTGTGTTTTCATCACCAAACTATTGGATTGAGGCTATACCATGGCAAAAGCTAAATTTGAACGTAAGAAGCCCCACGTAAACGTAGGCACCATCGGTCACGTTGACCATGGTAAAACAACTTTAACTGCAGCTATTTCTGCTGTGTTAGCTAAGACTTATGGTGGTGAAGTGCGTAACTTCGCTCAAATCGATAACGCTCCAGAAGAGCGTGAGCGCGGTATTACCATTAATACTTCTCACATCGAATATGACACACCAATTCGTCACTATGCACACGTCGACTGTCCAGGTCACGCGGATTATGTTAAAAACATGATCACTGGTGCTGCACAGATGGATGGCGCAATCTTAGTAGTTGCTGCTACAGACGGCCCAATGCCACAAACACGTGAGCACATCCTACTTTCTCGTCAAGTAGGTGTACCTTTCATCATCGTATTCATGAACAAATGTGACATGGTTGATGACGAAGAGCTATTAGAATTAGTAGAAATGGAAGTGCGTGAGCTTCTTTCAGAATACGACTTCCCAGGTGATGACTTACCAGTTATCCAAGGTTCTGCATTAAAAGCGTTAGAAGGCGATGCAGCATGGGAAGGTAAAATTCTTGAGCTTGCAGAAGCACTAGATACTTATATTCCAGAGCCAGAGCGTGACATCGATAAGCCATTCCTACTACCAATCGAAGACGTATTCTCGATTTCAGGTCGTGGTACAGTGGTAACTGGTCGTGTTGAGCGTGGTATTGTACGCGTATCAGACGAAGTTGAAATTGTAGGTGTTAAAGACACAACTAAAACAACTTGTACTGGCGTAGAAATGTTCCGTAAGCTACTTGACGAAGGTCGTGCTGGCGAGAACTGTGGTGTGTTATTACGTGGTACTAAGCGTGATGACGTAGAACGTGGCCAAGTACTAGCTAAGCCTGGTTCAATCAACCCACACACTACTTTCGAATCAGAAGTATACGTGTTATCAAAAGAAGAAGGCGGACGTCACACTCCATTCTTCAAAGGATACCGTCCACAGTTCTATTTCCGTACAACGGACGTAACTGGTACTATCGAATTGCCAGAAGGCGTAGAAATGGTAATGCCTGGTGACAACATCAAGATGGTTGTTACTTTGATTTACCCAATCGCGATGGACGACGGTTTACGTTTCGCTATCCGTGAAGGTGGCCGTACAGTTGGTGCTGGTGTTGTAGCTAAAATCATCGCTTAATTGCGAATTTAGTTAACACTGAAAAAGGAAGCTTCGGCTTCCTTTTTTGTTTTGGCTGCCTGCGTTAAGATAAAACTCAAGTTTTTTACTGATTTATTCGCATAAGACCACCAGTCATGTTGCGAATAGAGCTGAATCAGAATACAATCTATGACCGATTTTTGACCCTGTGCTGTGATAGTTTCTGGGGTAACTCGGGAATGTAGTGGCAGTTCACTGTTGCTAAGCTCAGGTCGTATTGAGTAACGGAATTAACAGATGACAATAAGTACTGAAAGCCAGGGTAATTCTCTGGATATCGTGAAATGGAGCGTGGCTGTATTGCTAGTTTTAGCAGCAGTTATTGCTAACCAATTTTTTGCAGAAGCCAGTGTAGTGGCTCGTGTTGCTGGTGTAATTGTCACTTTTGCAATTGCTGGCTTCATAGCATTTCAAACCGTTAAAGGTAAGCAAGCACTTTCATTTGCTCGCGAAGCACATATTGAAGTGCGTAAAGTGATTTGGCCAACTCGCCAAGAAGCTCTTACCACAACGTTTATCGTTCTTGCTGCAACAGGTGTTGTTGCATTGATCCTTTGGGGATTAGACGCAATCTTATTGCGAGTTGTGAATTTAATTACAGGCGTATAGGCATTTAAACATGACTGAAGCTACAGAAGCGAAGAAAAGATGGTATGTTATTCAAGCCTTTTCAGGTTATGAAGGTCGTGTACTTAAAACACTACTTGAACATATCAAAATGCACAGTATGGAAGATTACTTCGGCGAGATTTTAGTGCCAACAGAAGAAGTCGTTGAAATGCGTGCAGGTCAACGTCGTAAAAGTGAGCGTAAATTCTTTCCGGGCTATGTGTTAGTACAAATGGAAATGAATGATGATAGCTGGCACTTAGTAAAGAGCATTCCTCGTGTAATGGGCTTTATTGGTGGTACATCAGATCGTCCAGCGCCGATTTCAGAGAAAGAAGCAAATAACATACTACAGCGTTTACAGGACACTGTTACTTCGCCGACACACCGTGTTATTTATGAACCAGGTGAAGTGGTTCGTGTGTGTGACGGACCATTTGCAGACTTTAACGGAACTATCGAAGAAGTCGATTATGAGAAGAATCGCGTTAAAGTTTCTGTGATGATTTTTGGTCGCTCAACACCTGTTGAACTTGATTTTCATCAGGTTGAAAAAAGCTGATTAAAATAACCACAAAATATTGATTGTTTGCGGGTGTGGATTTTTGTATAATTCGCACCCGTTGTTTCAGGGGGAGCAAATTGGCATGTCGCCAAGATGCGTTTGAACCCAAATAGAGGAAATGTCGACATGGCAAAGAAGATTGAAGCTTATATTAAGCTACAAGTAGCAGCCGGTGCTGCAAACCCGTCTCCACCAGTTGGTCCTGCTTTAGGTCAAAAAGGTGTGAACATCATGGAATTCTGTAAAGCATTCAACGCTCGTACTGAAAAGTTCGAAAAAGGCATGCCAATTCCTGTTGTTATCACTGTATACAGTGACCGTTCTTTCACTTTTGAAACTAAGACTCCACCTGCATCTTTCCTACTGCTTAAAGCAGCTGGTTTGAAATCAGGTTCAGGCCGTCCTAATACACAGAAAGTAGGAACTATCAAGCGTAGCGCTGTTCAGGAAATTGCTGAATCTAAAGCGGCTGATATGACTGGTGCTGATATTGAAGCGATGACTCGCTCAATTGAAGGTACTGCACGTTCAATGGGTTTGGTAGTAGAGGACTAATATAATGGCAAAGCTAAGTAAACGCGCTCGCGTAATTCGCGAAAAAGTTGATGGTACTAAGCAGTATGACATCAACGAAGCAGTAGCACTTTTAAAAGAATTAGCAACAGCTAAATTCGTAGAAAGTGTTGACGTAGCTGTTAACCTTGGTATCGATCCTCGTAAATCAGATCAAAACGTGCGTGGTGCTACTGTACTTCCACACGGTACTGGTCGTGACGTTCGTGTTGCTGTATTCACTCAAGGTGCAAACGCTGAAGCTGCTAAAGCTGCGGGTGCTGAACTTGTGGGTATGGACGACCTAGCTGCTCAAATTAAAGCTGGCGAAATGAACTTTGACGTTGTTATCGCATCACCAGACGCAATGCGCGTTGTTGGTATGTTAGGTCAAATCTTAGGCCCACGTGGTTTAATGCCTAACCCTAAAACTGGTACTGTAACGCCTAACGTTGCAGAAGCAGTTAAGAATGCTAAAGCGGGTCAAGTTCGTTACCGCAACGACAAAAACGGTATTATCCACACTACTATCGGTAAAGTGGATTTCACTGTTGAACAGTTAAAAGAAAACTTAGAAGCGTTAGTGTCAGCACTGAAAAAGGCTAAGCCTGCAGTTGCTAAAGGCATTTACGTGAAAAAAGTTAGCATCTCTACCACTATGGGTGCAGGTGTTGCAGTCGACCAAGCTAGCTTGGAAGACATTAAGTAATTTTACAATTTGCGCGCATTAGTCTATAATGCGCGCAAATTGTGGGTTGAAGCTCCTTTTACTTGATATTGCCTTAATTCGTTAAGGTATATCGGCTAAAAAGTGAGTTTCCGTCCAAGACCGCAGGTGTTTATCGTAAGGTTAACTTAATTTCCTGCGTAGACGGTGTCAGGCCCCAGCTAAATTTTTTTACTGGAAAATCTGCACCGTAAGTAGCCATCTACATATTGTATTTGGTTTGGTAAATTCTAGGGATTTCCCTAGGTAGAATCCAGGAGTAAAGCCTAATGGCATTAAGACTCGAAGACAAAAAGGCAATTGTTGCTGAAGTCAACGAAGCTGCCAAAGGTGCGCTTTCTGCAGTTGTTGCCGATTCACGCGGTGTAACTGTAAGTGCCATGACTGTTCTGCGTAAAGCCGCTCGCGCTAATGGTGTTTATGTACGTGTAGTACGTAACACTTTAGCTAAGCGTGCTGTTGAAGGTACTTCATTTGAATGCCTTGCAGAAACGTTCACTGGCCCAACTTTAATCGCCTTCTCTCTAGAGCACCCAGGTGCTGCAGCGCGTCTTTTAAAAGATTTCGCTAAAGAGCAAGCAAAGTTTGAAGTTAAAGGTGCAGCTTTCGAAGGGATGTTTATCCCTGCAGTTGAAATTGATCGTTTAGCGAAACTACCAACATACGACGAAGCACTAGCTCAGTTAATGATGACTATGAAAGAAGCATCTGCTGGCAAGTTCGTACGTACATTGGCCGCCCTTCGCGATCAAAAACAAGAAGCCGCTTAATTATAAGTTGGCCGCTTAATAAAATTGAATTCAGAACAATAGGAAATATTTCTAATGTCTATCACTAAAGACCAAATCTTAGAAGCTTTCGCAGCAATGTCTGTAATGGAAGTTGTTGAACTAATCGAAGCAATGGAAGAGAAATTCGGTGTTTCTGCTGCTGCTGCAACTGTAGCTGTTGGCGATGCTGGCGCAGCTGCTGAAGAACAAACAGAATTCGACGTAATTCTTACTTCTCACGGTGCTAACAAAGTTGCTGTAATTAAAGCACTTCGTGGCGCTACAGGTCTAGGCCTGAAAGAAGCTAAAACTATGTCAGAATCTTCTCCGATTGCTGTTAAAGAAGCTATCTCTAAAGAAGAAGCTGAAGCGCTTAAAGCTGAGTTAGTAGCAGCTGGTGCAGAAGTTGAAATCAAGTAAGTTTTAACTAACTTACCTGTCACCTAAGAAATTAGGTGAAGGCTGGCGGTTTTTTAACCGTCGGCCTTTTTTGCGCTTTATGCGCAGGCGATTTTTTATTCACCGTTTATCGCCAGTTTTAGCAGTTCCTAGCAGAGATTACTGGTTAGGTTCTTGCGACAACGGTGACGGGCAAACGCGCTGATTTATATTAAAAAATTAATGTATTTCAGTCTTGGTCACACTAGTAAGTAGAGGAAACCCATGGTTTACTCCTATTCTGAAAAGAAGCGTATTCGCAAAGATTTTGGTAAGCGTCCAAAGGTTTTGGACATCCCTTATCTATTGTCTATCCAGTTAGACTCTTTTAAGAAATTCACCGATCAAGATCCTACGGGTGAACGCGGTTTTGAAGCGGCATTTCGTAGCGTTTTTCCTATCAAGAGCTTTTCTGGTTATTCTGAGCTGCAATATGTCAGCTATAAACTAGGCGAGCCAGTTTTTGATGTGAAAGAATGTCAGATCCGTGGTGTCACTTATTCAGCTCCACTACGCGTTAAATTACGCATGGTGTTGTTTGATCGTGAAGCTGCAGCTGGCACAGTAAAAGATATTAAAGAACAAGAAGTCTACATGGGTGATATCCCATTGATGACTGATAACGGTACATTCGTTATCAACGGTACTGAGCGTGTTATCGTATCTCAGTTACACCGTAGTCCTGGCGTATTCTTTGATCATGACCGTGGTAAAACCCACTCTTCCGGTAAAGTGCTTTATAACGCACGTATTATTCCTTACCGTGGTTCATGGCTTGATTTTGAATTCGATCCTAAAGACGCATTATTCGTCCGTATTGACCGTCGTCGTAAGTTACCTGCGACTATCATGCTACGTGCGTTAGATTTCTCTACACAAGACATCCTAGACTTATTCTTTGAGCGTATTCAGTTCAAGATTAAGAAAGATTCTTTAGTAATGGCCTTAGTACCTGATCGCTTACGCGGTGAGACAGCTAGCTATGACATTAAAGATGCTGAAGGCAGTCTGTTAGTTGAAGCGGGCCGCCGTATTACAGCTCGTCATATTAAGCAGTTAGAAAAAACCAACACAACTGAGCTTGAAGTGCCAGTAGATTACATTGTTGGTAAGTATGCTGCACAAGATTATATCGATGAAGATACTGGCGAAGTATTAGTGACAGCAAACAGCGAAATCTCTTTAGAAGATTTAGCTAATTTGTCATTAGCCGGCATTAAAGAAATAGATACACTATTTATCAATGATCTTGATCATGGTGCTTATATCGCAGACACACTACGCATAGATTCAACAACTAACCGCTTAGAAGCCTTGGTTGAAATCTATCGTATGATGCGTCCTGGCGAGCCACCAACCAAAGATGCTGCTGAAGGTTTATTCCAAAACCTATTCTTTAGTGAAGAACGTTATGACTTATCAAAAGTAGGTCGTATGAAGTTTAACCGTCGTCTTGAGATTGCTGAAGATGAAGGTTCAGGTGTTCTGTCTAAAGAAGACATCGTTTGTGTTATGAAGAAAATCATCGAAATCCGTAACGGATACGATGAAGTCGACGATATTGACCATTTAGGTAACCGTCGTATTCGTAGCGTAGGTGAGATGGCTGAAAACCAATTCCGTGTTGGTTTAGTCCGTGTTGAGCGTGCTGTTCGTGAACGTCTATCTTTAGGCGACTTAAACGAATTAATGCCACAAGACTTAATTAACGCTAAGCCAATTTCTGCGGCAGTGAAAGAATTCTTCGGTTCTTCACAGTTGTCACAGTTTATGGACCAAAACAATCCTTTATCAGAAGTGACGCATAAGCGTCGTATTTCTGCTCTAGGTCCAGGTGGTTTGACCCGTGAACGTGCAGGCTTCGAAGTCCGTGACGTACATCCAACTCACTATGGTCGTTTATGTCCAATTGAGACCCCAGAGGGTCCAAACATTGGTCTAATCAACTCGCTAGCCAGTTTTGCTCGTACAAACTCGTACGGCTTCCTAGAAACACCATACCGTAAAGTGGTAGACGGTGTGATTACTGATGAAGTTGAATACTTATCAGCAATCGAAGAAGGTCGTTATGTTATTGCACAGGCTAACATCGAAGTTGATGCAGCTGGCCGTATGGTTGAAGACCAAATTGCTTGTCGTCATAAAGGTGAATCTACCTTTATGCGTGCAGCTGACGTTCAATACATGGACGTTTCGCCACAACAGATTATTTCTGTTGCAGCGTCATTAATTCCGTTCTTAGAACACGATGATGCTAACCGTGCATTGATGGGTGCAAACATGCAACGCCAAGCCGTTCCTACACTGCGTGCTGATAAGCCGTTAGTAGGTACAGGTATTGAACGTACTCTTGCTGTTGACTCTGGTGTTGTGGTTGTGGCTAAACGTGGCGGTGTGGTTGACTATGTTGACGCTAGCCGTATCGTTGTTAAAGTTAATGAAGATGAGCTACGCCCAGGCGAAGCCGGTATCGACATTTATAACCTAACAAAATATACCCGTTCAAACCAAAACACTTGTATTAACCAACGTCCTTGTTGTTTTGCTGGTGATCCAGTAGTTCGTGGTGATGTGTTAGCTGATGGTCCTTCTACTGATCTTGGCGAATTGGCCCTTGGCCAAAACATGCGTATCGCGTTCATGCCTTGGAACGGTTATAACTTCGAAGATTCGATCTTAATTTCTGAGCGCGTAGCGCAAGAAGATCGTTTCACTACTATCCATATCCAAGAGCTTTCTTGTATTGCTCGTGATACTAAATTGGGTAGCGAAGAAATCACGGCTGATATTCCAAACGTAGGCGAGTCTGCTTTATCTAAATTAGATGAATCAGGTATTGTTTATATTGGGGCAGAAGTGAAGGGCGGCGATATTCTTGTGGGTAAAGTGACACCTAAGGGTGAAACACAGTTAACTCCAGAAGAGAAACTACTCCGAGCTATTTTTGGTGAAAAAGCTTCTGACGTTAAGGACAGCTCATTACGTGTACCTAACTCAGTGAAAGGCACCATCATCGACGTTCAGGTATTTACCCGTGACGGCGTTGAAAAAGATAAACGTGCGCTTGAGATTGAAGACATGCATGTTCGTCAAGCTCGTAAAGACTTAGGCGAAGAGTTCAAGATCCTTGAAGACGGCGTATTAGGCCGTGCGCGTAACTTGTTATTAGCTGCAGGTTTCTCTGAAGCTAAATTAGCTGAGTTACCACGCAAAGACTTGCTAATCCAAGTGATTGACGATGAAGCAAAACAAACTGAACTTGAACAGTTAGCTGAACAGCACGAAGAGCTGCGCGCTGACTTTGACAAGAAGTTTGAAACTAAGCGCCGTAAAATCACTCAAGGTGATGATTTAGCACCTGGCGTACTGAAAATTGTTAAGGTTTACTTAGCCGTTAAACGTACTATCCAGCCTGGTGATAAAATGGCGGGTCGTCATGGTAACAAAGGTGTTATCTCGAAGATCTGTCCAGTCGAAGATATGCCATATGATGAAGAAGGTAATCCAGTAGACATCGTACTTAACCCATTGGGCGTACCATCGCGTATGAACATCGGTCAGGTACTAGAAGTCCACATGGGCGCTGCAGCTAAAGGTATTGGTAACAAGATTACCGCTATGCTTGAAGAGCAACGTGAAATTGCCGTACTTCGTGATTACATCAAGCAAGTTTATGAGTTAGGTGATGACGTGTTACAACGCGTTGATATCGATTCATTTAGTGATGATGAAGTTGTACGCTTGGCGACTCACCTTAAGGGTGGTATTCCAATCGCTACACCAGCATTCGATGGTGCTAAAGAGAAAGAGATCAAGCAAATGCTTGCTCTTGCAGGCTTACCTGAGTCTGGTCAGTTGACATTATGTGACGGCCGTACCGGTAACGAATTTGAGCGTAAAGTAACCGTTGGTTACATGTATATGCTTAAACTGAACCATTTAGTTGATGACAAGATGCACGCCCGTTCAACCGGTTCGTACAGCTTAGTGACTCAACAACCATTGGGCGGTAAAGCTCAATTCGGTGGTCAGCGTTTCGGTGAGATGGAAGTGTGGGCACTTGAAGCATACGGTGCTGCTTATACTCTACAGGAAATGCTAACAGTTAAGTCAGATGACGTTAACGGTCGTACTCAGATGTATAAAAACATCGTCGACGGTAACCATCAGATGCAACCAGGCATGCCTGAATCTTTCAACGTATTGTTGAAGGAAATTCGTTCACTTGGTATTAATATCGAGCTGGATCAAGAGTAAGCATCGCACTTAAGCAATGTTTGGTAACCAAGGGTGCTTTGCATCAGCAAAGTACCTGGTTTAACTCCTTCAGGAGAGAAACGTGAAAGACTTATTAAAGTTTCTTAAACAGCAAAGTAAGACTGAAGAATTTAGCGGAATTAAAATTGGACTGGCTTCGCCTGATCTAATCCGCTCTTGGTCATTTGGTGAAGTTAAAAAACCAGAAACCATTAACTACCGTACATTTAAACCTGAACGTGAAGGTTTGTTCTGTGCGCGTATCTTTGGTCCAGTTAAAGATTACGAATGTTTGTGTGGTAAATACAAACGTCTTAAGCACCGTGGTGTAATTTGTGAAAAGTGTGGCGTAGAAGTTACCCAGACTAAAGTGCGTCGTGAGCGCATGGGTCACATTGAACTGGCTAGCCCAGTTGCTCATATTTGGTTCTTAAAATCACTTCCGTCTCGTATCGGCTTAATGCTTGATATGACGCTGCGTGATATTGAACGCGTACTGTACTTTGAATCATTTGTTGTGATCGAGCCTGGCATGACCACGCTTGAGCGCGGCCAAATGCTGACCGAAGAAACGTATTTAGATGCGTTAGAAGAGTACGGCGATGAGTTCGAAGCTAAGATGGGTGCAGAGGCAGTTTTAGAATTGCTACGTGCTATCGATCTTGAGCAACAAATCGAGCAAATGCGCGAAGAGTTACCATCAATAAATTCAGAAACTCGCCGCAAAAAAGTGACCAAGCGTTTGAAATTGATGGAAGCATTTTTCACATCTGGCAACAAGCCAGAGTGGATGATCTTAAAAGTGTTACCGGTTCTTCCACCTGATCTACGCCCATTAGTGCCGTTAGATGGTGGTCGCTTCGCGACATCTGATCTTAACGATCTATATCGTCCGTGTGATTAACCGTAACAACCGTTTGAAGCGTCTGTTAGATTTAGCTGCGCCTGACATTATCGTACGTAACGAAAAGCGTATGTTACAAGAGTCAGTTGATGCGCTATTAGATAACGGTCGTCGTGGTCGTGCTATTACCGGTTCTAACAAGCGCCCGCTTAAATCTTTGGCTGATATGATCAAAGGTAAGCAAGGTCGTTTCCGTCAGAACTTACTTGGTAAGCGTGTTGACTACTCTGGTCGTTCGGTAATTACCGTAGGTCCTACTTTACGTTTGCACCAGTGTGGTCTTCCTAAGAAGATGGCACTTGAGCTATTTAAACCATTTATCTATGGCAAATTAGAAGGTCGTGGCCTAGCTACAACCATCAAAGCTGCTAAGAAAATGGTTGAGCGTGAACAGGCTGAAGTATGGGATGTGTTAGACGAAGTAATTCGTGAACATCCAGTCATGCTTAACCGTGCACCAACACTTCACAGACTAGGTATTCAAGCATTTGAACCTGTTCTGATTGAAGGTAAAGCGATTCAATTACATCCGTTAGTTTGTGCGGCATACAACGCCGACTTCGACGGTGACCAAATGGCGGTACACGTACCATTAACGCTTGAAGCTCAGTTAGAAGCTCGTGCGCTAATGATGTCTACCAACAACATTTTGTCACCTGCTAACGGTGAGCCAGTAATTACGCCGTCACAAGACGTTGTATTAGGTTTGTACTACACAAGTCGCGAATGTATTAATGGCCGCGGTGAAGGTATGGCATTCTCTGACGTGTCAGAAGTAGAGAAAGCTTATGCTACTGGTGCTGTTGAGATACATGCACGCGTTAAAGTACGTGTTACAGAGACAACTATCGCTGAAGATGGTGAAAGAACTAAGGCTACTCGTATCGTTGATACAACAGTAGGACGTGCGCTTTTATCATTAATTCTGCCTGAAGGCTTATCATATGATTTGGTTAACCAAAACATGGGTAAGAAGCAGATTTCTAAATTGTTGAACACTTGTTATCGTCAACTAGGTCTTAAAGATACTGTTATCTTTGCTGACCAGTTAATGTATACCGGTTTCCGTTTTGCAACCATCTCTGGTGCCTCTGTAGGTATCGATGACATGGTTATTCCTGACGAGAAATACACCTTAGTTGCAGATGCTGAAGCTGAAGTGCTTGAAATTCAAGAGCAGTTCCAGTCTGGTCTAGTAACTGCCGGTGAGCGTTACAACAAAGTCATCGATATCTGGGCATCTGCCAACGAAAAAGTATCAAAAGCGATGATGGAAAACCTGTCAATTGAGACAGTGATTAACCGTGATGGCGTGCCAGAGCAACAAGCTTCGTTTAACAGCATCTATATGATGGCTGACTCGGGCGCTCGTGGTAGTGCTGCACAGATCCGTCAGCTAGCGGGTATGCGTGGTTTGATGGCTAAGCCTGATGGCTCAATCATTGAAACCCCAATTACGGCTAACTTCCGTGAAGGCCTAAACGTACTTCAGTACTTTATTTCTACTCACGGTGCGCGTAAAGGTCTTGCCGATACCGCATTGAAAACAGCTAACTCGGGTTATCTCACTCGTCGTCTTGTTGACGTTGCACAAGATTTAGTGGTTATTGAAGATGATTGTGGTGTTGAACACGGTCTAACAATGAAGCCGCTTATTGAAGGTGGTGATGTTGTTGAGCCATTGCGTGAACGCGTACTGGGTCGTGTGGTTGCTATTGATGTATTGAAGCCTGGTACTGAAGAAGTATTAGCGCCGCGTAATACATTACTAGACGAAGCATGGTGTGACACATTAGAAGAGCACAGCATCGATGAAGTTATCGTACGCTCTGTAATTACCTGTGACACAGATTTTGGTGTGTGTGCGGCATGTTACGGTCGTGATTTGGCTCGTGGTCATATTATTAACCACGGTGAAGCGATTGGTGTTGTTGCGGCGCAGTCTATTGGTGAGCCTGGTACACAGTTAACCATGCGTACGTTCCACATTGGTGGTGCGGCATCTCGAGCTTCTGCAGAAAACAACGTTCAAGTTAAGAACGCAGGTTCTCTGAAGTTACACAATGCTAAGCATGTTTCTAACATCGACGGTAAGCTTGTAATCGTTTCTCGTTCTTCTGAACTAGCCATCATTGATGAGCTAGGTCGTGAGAAAGAGCGTTACAAAGTGCCTTACGGTACAGTATTAGAAAAACTGGAAGATACTGAAGTTGCAGCTGGCGAAATTATCGCTAACTGGGATCCACATACGCATCCAATTATTTCTGAAGTTGCCGGTACAGTTAAGTTCGTTGATATGATCGACGGCGTAACCATGACACGTCAAACAGATGAACTAACAGGTCTTTCTTCTGTTGTTGTACTTGACGTAGGTGCACGTACTTCAGCGGGTAAAGAAATGCGCCCTGCTATTCGCTTAGTTGATGCTAATGGTAATGACTTAATGATCCCTGGTACTGAAGTACCAGCTCAATACTTCTTACCAGGTAATGCGATTGTAGCAAAAGACGATAACGCGAAAATCAACGTTGGTGACGCATTAGCACGTATTCCTCAGGAATCGTCTAAAACACGCGACATTACTGGTGGTCTTCCACGTGTTGCTGACTTATTCGAAGCGCGTAAGCCAAAAGAGCCTGCAATTCTTGCAGAAATCTCTGGTACTATTTCGTTCGGTAAAGAAACTAAAGGCAAGCGTCGTCTAGTGATTACTCCTGCCGATGGCGGCGATCATTATGAAGAGATGATCCCTAAGTGGCGTAACTTAAACGTGTTCGAAGGTGAAAAAGTCGAACGTGGTGAAGTTATTGCTGACGGCCCAGAAGCGGCACACGACATCTTACGTCTTCGTGGTATACATCATGTAGCAAACTACATTGTTAACGAAGTACAGGACGTTTACCGCCTCCAGGGTGTGAAGATCAACGATAAACATATCGAAGTGATCATTCGTCAGATGCTACGTAAGTGTATTATCACTTCGTCAGGCGACACTGACTTCTTAGAAGGTGAGCAAGCTGAAGTGGCTCGCGTTAAGATCGCTAACCGCGAACTTGAAGCGCAAGGCAAGATGCCGGCATTGTTTGAGCGTGATTTATTAGGTATAACTAAAGCTTCTTTAGCTACCGAATCATTCATCTCAGCAGCATCGTTCCAAGAAACGACTCGTGTGTTAACTGAAGCTGCAGTCGGTGGTAAGAGTGATCCATTACGTGGTCTGAAAGAAAACGTAATCGTAGGTCGTTTGATCCCAGCGGGTACTGGTTATGCTTATCACAAGACTCGTAACGAAGAACGTGCTAAAGCAGCCGCTTCTGGTGGCAAGGTTGAAGCACCAAAAGTGACAGCAAGCGAAGCTGAACAGAACTTAGCAGACTTACTTAATTTGGCAGGAAGCTAAGATTAAGTTGCGAAAATGTTAAAAAAGGCGCCTTTGGCGCCTTTTTTATTCGAATTTCGATCAAAAGTTGGCTATTTCTTGACAGATTGGCATTACCTTTCTAAAATTCCGCGTCCCACCATTGTGGGATATAGATTTTTCACACCTAATTGTTGAGTTATTCAACTGTCGGAGCTATACATGGCAACTGTAAACCAGTTGGTACGTAAGCCACGTGCGCCAAAAGTCGAAAAGACTAATGTGCCTGCGTTGAATGCGTGCCCACAAAAACGTGGTGTTTGTACTCGTGTGTACACTACAACACCAAAAAAACCAAACTCTGCTCTACGTAAAGTAGCTCGTGTGCGTCTTACTAACGGTTTCGAAGTCACTTCGTACATCGGTGGTGAAGGCCATAACTTGCAAGAGCATAGTGTAATCTTAATCCGTGGTGGTCGTGTTAAAGACTTACCCGGTGTGCGTTACCACACTGTTCGTGGCGCATTAGATTGTGCAGGCGTGACTACACGTCGCCAAGGCCGTTCTAAATACGGTGCTAAGCGTCCTAAGTCTTAACGTATCCCGTTAGAAGTAAGGCCAAGCTAGTATTATTTAACATTCCAGTTTTGGAAATACCTGAAGCATACGGAGAATTAATATGCCAAGACGTCGCGTTGTAGGACAACGTAAAATCCTACCAGATCCAAAGTTTCACAGTGAGTTGTTGGCTAAGTTCATCAACGTCATTATGCAAGACGGCAAAAAGTCGACTGCAGAAAAAATTATCTACAAGGCGTTAGATGTTGTCGCTGAAAAGAAAAGCGAAGATCATTTATCTATCCTTGAAGCAGCTCTTGATAACGTACGTCCATCAGTCGAAGTTAAATCTCGTCGCGTTGGTGGTTCTACTTATCAAGTACCATGTGAAGTTCGTCCAGTGCGTCGTAACGCACTAGCGATGCGCTGGTTAGTTGAAGCTGCTCGCAAACGTGGTGAAAAATCTATGGCTCTACGTCTAGCAGGTGAAATGCTAGATGCGTCTGAAAACAAAGGTACTGCGGTTAAGAAACGTGAAGACGTTCACCGCATGGCAGAAGCTAACAAAGCGTTTGCTCATTACCGTTGGTAATATAATGGGGCGGGCATTAGCCCGCTCCATATTGTTGATATTGTCTAAAGCAAATTTTGCTTTAGTTGAGAGGGTATAATCGTGGCTCGTACAACCCCAATTGAGCGTTACCGAAATATCGGCATCGTCGCTCATGTGGACGCAGGTAAAACTACCACAACTGAACGTGTTTTGTTCTATACCGGTCTGTCTCATAAAATTGGTGAGGTGCATGACGGCGCCGCCACTACGGACTGGATGGTACAAGAGCAAGAGCGTGGTATAACAATTACCTCGGCTGCTGTTACCACTTTCTGGCGTGGTATGGATGCTCAGTTCACTGAACACCGTATTAATATCATCGATACCCCAGGTCACGTTGATTTCACTATTGAAGTAGAGCGTTCATTACGTGTGTTAGATGGTGCAGTTGTTGTCTTCTGTGGCTCATCAGGCGTTGAACCTCAATCAGAAACCGTATGGCGTCAAGCTGACAAATACCACGTTCCGCGCATTGTATTTGTTAACAAGATGGATCGTACTGGTGCTGACTTTGACCGTGTTATTAAACAAATCCGTAATCGTCTTGGAGCCACTTGTGTACCTATTCAAATGAATATTGGTACAGAAGAGGATTTTAAAGGGGTTATTGATTTGATTAAGATGAAAGCCATCAATTGGTCTGAAGAAGATCAAGGGATGTCATTCACTTATGAAGAAATTCCAGCACATCTTGTTGCTAAGGCAACAGATATGCGTGAGTACCTTGTGGAAGCTGCTGCTGAAGCCTCAGATGAACTGATGGATAAATACTTGGAAACAGGTGAACTGTCAGAAATTGAGATTAAGCATGCATTGCGTCAGCGCACTATCAATAATGAAATTGTCTTAGCAACCTGTGGTTCAGCATTTAAGAACAAAGGTGTTCAGGCGGTGTTAGATGCGGTGGTCGACTTCTTACCCGCTCCAGTTGATGTACCTGCAATTAAGGGTATTGATGAGGAAGAGCAAGAAGTAGAACGTCCATCTGATGATAATGCCCCATTTGCGGCATTAGCATTTAAGATAGCCACTGATCCATTTGTTGGAACACTTACCTTTATCCGCGTATATTCCGGTGTACTTCAATCAGGTGCAGCCGTTTACAACTCTGTTAAACAGAAACGTGAACGAATTGGTCGTATGGTGCAAATGCATGCAAATGATCGCTCTGAGTTAAAAGAAGTACGTGCTGGTGATATTGCTGCGGCAATTGGTTTAAAAGATGTCACAACAGGTGATACTCTTTGCGATATAGATCACAAAGTGATTCTAGAACGCATGGAGTTCCCAGAACCAGTAATTACCATTGCTGTTGAGCCTCGTTCAAAAGCAGACCAAGATAAAATGGCGATTGCGTTGCAAAAATTAGCAGCGGAAGACCCTTCTTTCAAAGTCGAAACTGATGACGATTCTGCTCAAATACTGATATCTGGAATGGGTGAGCTACACTTAGACATTATCGTTGACCGTATGCGTCGCGAATTTGGTGTCGAGTGTAACGTCGGTAAACCTCAGGTTGCCTATCGTGAAACTATTCGTTCTAGTGTTGAAGTAGAAGGTAAGTTCATACGCCAATCTGGTGGACGAGGTCAATTTGGTCATGTATGGCTAAGAATTGATCCACGTGAAGAAGGTGAAGGCTATGAATTTGTCAATGAAATTGTAGGGGGTACAGTTCCTCGTGAATTTATTCCTGCCGTTGACAAAGGTATTCAAGAACAGATGAAGAACGGCGTTTTAGCTGGCTACCCTGTGCTTGACGTAAAGGTCACTTTATTCGATGGTTCATATCATGATGTGGATTCGAATGAGATGGCATTTAAGATTGCGGGTTCTATGGGCTTCAAAAAGGGTGCGCTAGAAGCTACCCCTGTGTTGCTCGAACCTTGTATGAAAGTAGAAGTGACTACTCCTGAAAATTATATGGGCGACGTAGTAGGTGACTTAAACCGCCGCCGTGGCATAATTGAAGGTATGGAAGATGGCATCGCTGGTGTTAAACTTATCCAAGCAGTAGTCCCTCTATCTGAAATGTTTGGTTATGCAACTGATTTGCGTTCAGCATCTCAGGGTCGTGCTTCATACTCTATGGAGTTTTTGAAGTACGCTGATGCACCGCAAAACATTGCAAAAGCGATTATAGAATCTCGTAACTAATATCGGTTACGGCATCAATGTTATATTGCTCGAATTAATCGAGCACTTCTGAAAAAGAAAGGAATATATCGTGGCAAAAGCTAAATTTGAACGTAAAAAGCCTCACGTAAACGTAGGCACCATCGGTCACGTTGACCATGGTAAAACAACTTTAACTGCAGCTATTTCTGCTGTATTGTCTAAGACTTATGGTGGTGAAGCTCGTAACTTCGCTCAAATCGATAACGCTCCAGAAGAGCGTGAGCGCGGTATTACCATTAATACTTCTCACATCGAATATGACACACCAATTCGTCACTATGCACACGTCGACTGTCCAGGTCACGCGGATTATGTTAAAAACATGATCACTGGTGCTGCACAGATGGATGGCGCAATCTTAGTAGTTGCTGCTACAGACGGCCCAATGCCACAAACACGTGAGCACATCCTACTTTCTCGTCAAGTAGGTGTACCTTTCATCATCGTATTCATGAACAAATGTGACATGGTTGATGACGAAGAGCTATTAGAATTAGTAGAAATGGAAGTGCGTGAGCTTCTTTCAGAATACGACTTCCCAGGTGATGACTTACCAGTTATCCAAGGTTCTGCATTAAAAGCGTTAGAAGGCGATGCAGCATGGGAAGGTAAAATTCTTGAGCTTGCAGAAGCACTAGATACTTATATTCCAGAGCCAGAGCGTGACATCGATAAGCCATTCCTACTACCAATCGAAGACGTATTCTCGATTTCAGGTCGTGGTACAGTGGTAACTGGTCGTGTTGAGCGTGGTATTGTACGCGTATCAGACGAAGTTGAAATTGTAGGTGTTAAAGACACAACTAAAACAACTTGTACTGGCGTAGAAATGTTCCGTAAGCTACTTGACGAAGGTCGTGCTGGCGAGAACTGTGGTGTGTTATTACGTGGTACTAAGCGTGATGACGTAGAACGTGGCCAAGTACTAGCTAAGCCTGGTTCAATCAACCCACACACTACTTTCGAATCAGAAGTATACGTGTTATCAAAAGAAGAAGGCGGACGTCACACTCCATTCTTCAAAGGATACCGTCCACAGTTCTATTTCCGTACAACGGACGTAACTGGTACTATCGAATTGCCAGAAGGCGTAGAAATGGTAATGCCTGGTGACAACATCAAGATGGTTGTTACTTTGATTTACCCAATCGCGATGGACGACGGTTTACGTTTTGCTATCCGTGAAGGTGGCCGTACAGTTGGTGCTGGTGTTGTAGCTAAAATTATTGCTTAATTGCGAATTTAGTTAACACTGAAAAAGGAAGCTTAGGCTTCCTTTTTTATTGTAAAAAATTTACTAGTATTTTGACAATAATTGTGTAAAATGCTGCGCAACGAATTGTGTAGGCTTATTTTAATATAATGCACAAAGGGCCTTGATCTTATAAACCAGATCTGTATAATTGCCCACTCGCTGCACTAGTGCAGTGAGCGAAAGAAGAGTCGATTAGGCTTTTCATATTCATAGCGACTCCGATTGGGAGTCGAACGGTTAAATCATCTCGCTCTGCATTTCCGATCAGGAAGTAGCAAGAGGGTGATTTTTTATGTGTCCATTTTAGGAGCTCTGGTCAATGCAGAACCAAAGAATCCGTATCCGCTTGAAAGGCTTTGATCATCGTTTAATTGATCAGTCTACAGCGGAAATCGTTGAAACTGCTAAGCGTACAGGCGCGCAGGTCCGTGGTCCTATTCCACTACCTACACGCAAAGAGCGTTATACCGTTTTGATCTCTCCGCACGTTAACAAAGATGCTCGTGATCAGTATGAAATTCGTACACACAAGCGCTTAGTTGACATCGTAGAGCCAACAGAAAAGACAGTAGACGCGCTTATGCGTTTAGATCTTGCGGCTGGTGTCGGCGTTCAGATTAGCTTAGGTTAATTGAGATCCTTAGAAGAGGTTTGAGAGATGGCTATCGGTCTTATTGGTCGTAAAGTGGGTATGACTCGCATCTTCACTGAAGATGGTACGTCAATCCCAGTAACAGTTATTGAAGTAGCTGGCAACCGTGTTACTCAAGTGAAAACTTTAGAAACTGACGGCTACCGTGCACTACAGTTAACTACAGGTACCAAAAAAGCCAATCGCATCACTAAAGCAGAAGCAGGTCATTTTGCCAAGGGCGGCGTAGTTGCCGGTCGTGGTTTATGGGAAGTGCGTCTAGCAGATGGTGAAGGCGAAGGCATTGAAGTTGGTGCTGAGCTTAATGTTGATATTTTCGCAGAAGTGGCGAAAGTAGACGTTACCGGTCAATCAAAAGGTAAAGGTTTCCAAGGCGGCGTTAAGCGTTGGAACTTCCGTACCCAAGATATGACTCACGGTAACTCTTTGGCTCACCGCTCGAATGGTTCTATCGGTCAGAACCAAACGCCCGGTCGTGTATTCAAAGGCAAGAAGATGTCAGGCCATATGGGTGCTGAACAAGTAACTACTCAAAATTTACACGTTGTACGTGTTGATGCAGAGCGTAACTTGATATTAGTACGCGGCGCTGTTCCAGGCGCTACCAATGGTGACTTGATTATCAAGCCAGCAGTTAAAGCTTAAGGTCTGAGGAGATAGTAATGGAATTGGTATTGAAAGACGCGCAGAGCGCTCTTGAAGTTTCCGAAACTACCTTCGGCCGTGACTTTAACGAGGCATTGGTTCATCAGGTAGTTGTAGCTTACGCTGCAAACGCACGTCAAGGCACTCGTGCCCAAAAGACGCGCGCGGAAGTTATTGGCTCAGGCAAAAAGCCTTGGCGCCAAAAAGGCACTGGCCGTGCTCGTGCCGGTAGTGTTAAAGGCCCAATCTGGCGTGGCGGTGGCGTAACATTCGCTGCTAAAACTCAAGATCACAGCCAAAAAGTTAACAAAAAGATGTACCGTGGTGCTCTTCGTAGCATATTTTCGGAATTGGTACGTCAAGAACGTTTAGTTGTTGTTGAATCATTTAGTGTTGAAGCTCCTAAAACTAAAGAGTTGAAAGCTAAATTAGCGGCAATGAACTTACAAGATGTTCTAATTGTTACTGCAGAAGTTGATGAGAATTTATTCTTAGCAGCTCGCAACTTATACAAAGTTGACGTACGTGACGTTGCGGGTCTAGACCCAGTAAGTCTAATTGCGTTTAACACTGTTCTTGTTACTGCTGATGCAGTGAAGCAAATTGAGGAGATGCTAGCATGATCACCGAAGAACGTTTGCTAAAAGTTATTCTTGCTCCGCACATCTCTGAAAAGAGTACTGTTGTTGCAGAGAAAAACAACACTGTAGTTTTCCGCGTAGCAATCGATGCGACTAAAGCAGAGATCAAAGCTGCAGTAGCGAAGCTATTTGAAGTTGAAGTAGATACAGTTCGCACTTTAGTTAACAAAGGTAAAACCAAACGTACTGGCGCCCGTACTGGCCGTCGCAGCGATTGGAAAAAAGCTTATGTTACTTTAGCTGCTGGTGCTGACATCGATTTCGTCGGCGGCGCTGAGTAAGCAAAGGAGAATTATCATGGCAGTTATTAAGTGTAAGCCAACCTCTCCAGGTCGTCGCCACGTAGTTAAAGTGGTGAATACGGACCTGCATAAGGGTAAACCTTTTGCTGGCCTGTTGGCGAGAAAAACTAAAAGTGGTGGCCGTAACAATACTGGCCGTATCACTGTCCGTCACATCGGTGGTGGTCACAAGCAACATTACCGTCTAATCGACTTCAAACGCGATAAAGATGGAATTCCAGGAAAAGTTGAGCGTATTGAGTACGATCCAAACCGTACTGCGCACATTGCTTTAGTATTATACGCAGATGGTGAGCGTCGTTATATTCTTGCTGCTAAAGGCATGAAATCTGGCGATCCAATCCAATCTGGTAATGATGCTGAAATCAAAACTGGTAACGCTAAACCGTTACGCAACATTCCTGTTGGTTCAGTTGTTCACGCAGTAGAAATGAAGCCTGGTAAAGGTGCTCAAATCGCTCGTTCAGCTGGTGCCTATGTACAAGTTGTTGCTCGTGATGGCGCATATGCAACTCTACGTCTTCGCTCTGGCGAAATGCGTAAAGTTCCAGTTGATTGCCGCGCGACATTTGGTGAAGTTGGAAATGCCGAACACATGCTACGCCAATTAGGTAAAGCAGGTGCTAAGCGCTGGAGAGGCGTACGCCCAACAGTGCGTGGTGTTGCAATGAACCCAGTAGACCATCCACATGGTGGTGGTGAAGGCCGTACTTCTGGTGGACGTCATCCAGTGAGTCCATGGGGTGTGCCAACTAAGGGTTACAAAACTCGTAGTAATAAGCGCACTGACAAGTACATCGTACGTCGTCGTAATAAATAGTAAGAGGATTCGCCATGCCACGTTCTCTCAAGAAAGGTCCCTTCATTGACCTGCACTTGCTGAAGAAGGTAGAGAAAGCGATGGAAGCGGGAGATAAAAAGCCAATTAAAACTTGGTCTCGCCGCTCAATGATCATCCCTAATATGATTGGGTTGACCATCGCTGTCCATAATGGTCGTCAGCACGTACCTGTGTTCGTAACTGACGAAATGATCGGCCACAAGCTTGGTGAATTTTCACCAACTCGCACTTATCGCGGCCATGCTGCAGATAAGAAAGCGAAGAAGCGTTAATACGGGAGGAATAAGATGGAAGTTTTAGCTAAACATCGTTTTGCTCGTACGTCTGCGCAGAAGGCCCGTCTAGTTGCTGATCAAATTCGCGGATTGCCTGTTTCTAAGGCACTCGAGATTTTGACATTCAGCCCCAAGAAAGCCGCCGTACTAGTTAAAAAAGTACTTGACTCAGCTATAGCAAACGCCGAACACAACGAAGGTGCGGATATTGATGAGCTTAAAGTTGGAGCCGTCTTCGTAGATGAAGGCCCAACTATGAAGCGTATCATGCCACGTGCCAAAGGTCGCGCTGATCGTATCATGAAGCGTACCAGCCACATTACTGTGGTTGTATCAGATCGCTAGGAGAAGAGAGCAATGGGACAGAAAGTACATCCTAATGGTATCCGTCTGGGTATCACTAAGCCTTGGATCTCTACCTGGTACGCAGATGGATCAGACTATGCAAATAATCTGAACAGCGACTGGGAAGTGCGTCAATATTTAACTGAAAAGTTAAAGGCCGCATCAGTATCTAAGATTGTCATTGAACGCCCAGCGAAAAGCATCCGCGTTACTATTCACACTGCCCGTCCAGGTGTTGTGATTGGTAAGAAAGGTGAAGACGTTGAAGTACTACGTGCATATGTGTCTAAAATCACAGGCACTACTGCTCAAATCAACATCGCTGAAATCCGTAAGCCTGAATTAGACGCTAAGCTTGTTGCTGACAGTATTGCACAGCAATTAGAGCGCCGTGTTATGTTCCGTCGTGCTATGAAGCGCGCGGTTCAAAACGCAATGCGTATTGGTGCTCAAGGCATCAAGGTTCAAGTTAGCGGCCGTTTAGGTGGTGCTGAAATCGCACGTGCAGAATGGTATCGTGAAGGTCGTGTACCTCTACATACTTTACGTGCTGATATCGACTATTCAACAGCTGAAAGTCACACGCAATATGGTGTGATTGGTATTAAAGTTTGGATCTTCAAAGGCGAAGTTCTAGACGGTATGATGCCTGCTATTGAAGAGCCAAAGCAGCAACCTAAGCGTAAGCCTCGTGGTAAATAGGAGAAACTTTAATGCTGCAACCTAAACGTATGAAGTTTCGCAAGATGTTCAAAGGCCGCAACCGCGGACTAGCGAACGGTACTGAAGTTAGCTTTGGTACTTTCGGTTTGAAAGCAGTCGGCCGTGGCCGTTTAACTGCTCGTCAAATTGAGTCTGCACGTCGTGCCATGACACGTCATGTTAAACGTCAAGGACAAATTTGGATTCGAGTTTTCCCTGACAAACCAATTACCTCTAAGCCTCTTGAAGTGCGTATGGGTAAAGGTAAAGGTAACGTTGAATACTGGGTATGTCAGATTCAACCTGGTAAGGTTCTTTATGAGATGGGTGGTGTACCTGAATCGTTGGCTCGTGAAGCCTTCGCTTTAGCATCAGCTAAACTACCTCTGAAGACTACCTTCGTAACTAAGACGGTGATGTAATGAAAGCGAGCGAACTAAGAGAAAAGAGCGTTGAAGAACTTAACGCTGAATTACTTGGTCTGCTGCGTGAGCAGTTTAACCTGCGTATGCAACACGCTACTGGTCAATTGACTCAAACGAATCAATTGAAACTAGTGCGTCGTAACATTGCACGTGTTAAGACCATTATTACTTCTAAGGCAGGTGCGTAATGTCTGATAAAATCCGTACTTTGCAAGGTAAAGTAATTAGCAACAAAATGGAAAAATCTATTACTGTTGCTATTGAGCGCCAAGTGAAACATCCTATTTATGGGAAGTACATCAAGCGTACTACTAAGATCCATGCACATGACGAAACTAATCAGTGTAATGAAGGTGACATAGTGACTATTAGTCAGTGTCGTCCTCTATCTAAGACTAAGTCTTGGACCCTAGCTGAAGTAGTAACCAAAGCCTAATTTTATGTTAGGTTAATCTAAACGGCTCCTTATTTTGGAGCCGTTTGTTTTTTTACTATGCAATCCGATATTGTGGTGTTATACTTGCGCGCCAAAATTGAGTAAAACTATCCTCATTTTTGGCTAAATATTGTCCCAATATTGGGATTTGTGTAGTAACGATAGCGGAGCACTTAAAATGATCCAAATGCAATCGACTCTAGACGCCGCATGTAATAGTGGCGCACGTAGAGTTCAGTGTATTAAGGTCTTGGGTGGCTCTCATCGTCGTTATGCCGGTATCGGCGACATTATCAAAGTTTCTGTTAAAGAAGCGATTCCTCGCGCTAAAGCGAAGAAAGGTGATGTATATAACGCGGTGGTAGTCCGTACTAAGAAAGGCGTACGCCGTCCAGACGGTTCTGTCATTCGCTTCGATCGGAATGCAGCGGTATTGCTTAACGCAAACCTTGCACCGATTGGTACTCGTATCTTTGGACCAGTGACACGTGAATTGCGTACTGAGCAATTTATGAAGATTGTCTCTCTGGCACCTGAAGTACTGTAAGGAGCTTTCAAAATGGCAGCAAAAATCCGTCGTGAAGACGAAGTGATTGTATTAGCAGGTAAAGACAAGGGTAAACGCGGTAAGGTTTCTCAAGTTCTACCTACTGGTAAATTAATTGTTGAAGGCATCAATCTCGTTAAGAAACACCAAAAGCCAAACCCACAATTGGGCGTAGCTGGCGGCGTTATCGAGAAAGAAGCACCGATGCAAACATCAAACGTAGCGATCTTTAACCAAGCCACAGGCAAGGCAGATCGTGTTGGTTTCCGATTTGAAAACGACAAAAAAGTCCGTTTTTATAAATCGAACAGCGAACTCGTTAAGTAATTTGGAGTAAACGATGGCGAAACTGCATGATAAATATCAAGAGACTGTGATCGCTGAACTAGCTAAAAAGTTCGGTTATAGCAGTGTCATGCAAGTCCCTCGGATTGATAAAATCACCCTTAACATGGGTGTTGGTGAAGCTGTTGCAGATAAGAAAGTTATGGAGCACGCGCTTCGTGACATGACTGCAATCGCTGGCCAAAAGCCAATTGTAACTGTTGCTCGTAAATCAGTTGCTGGCTTTAAAATCCGTGAAGGCTACCCTATAGGCTGTAAAGTTACCCTGCGCGGTGAGCGCATGTGGGAATTTTTAGAGCGTCTAGTTGACATTGCAATCCCACGTATTCGTGATTTCCGTGGCTTAAGCGCTAAAGCGTTTGACGGCCGTGGTAATTATGCAATGGGTGTGAAAGAACAGATCATCTTCCCTGAGATCGATTACGATAAAATCGATAAGATTCGTGGTATGGATATTGTTATCACTACTACTGCGAAAAATGATGAAGAAGGTCGTGCTTTGTTGACCGCTTTTAACTTCCCATTTAAGAAATAAGGGTAGCATAATGGCTAAAACTTCTATGAAAGCACGTGAAGCAAAACGTGCACAGCTCGTAGCTAAGTATGCTGAAAAGCGTCTAGCACTTAAAGCTACTATCAGCAGCCCAGAGACTTCGGAAGAAGATCGTTGGGATGCGGTACTTAAGTTGCAAGCACTACCACGTGATTCAAGCGCATCGCGTCAACGCAATCGCTGTAATCAAACTGGTCGCCCACATGGCTTCTTACGTAAATTCGGCTTAAGCCGTATTAAATTACGTGAAGCAACCATGCGTGGTGAAGTTCCTGGCCTACGTAAGGCCAGCTGGTAAGCACTTGTACGGAGTAAGCTAATATGAGCATGCAAGATCCTATTGCGGATATGTTAACCCGTATTCGTAACGGCCAAGCTGCTAACCACGTATCTGTAAAGATGCCTTCAGCTAAGTTAAAAGTAGCAATTGCGAAATTACTTAAAGATGAAGGTTTCATTACTGACTACGCCGTAGCAGATGAAGCTAAGCCTGAATTAGAAATTACATTAAAGTACTTTCAAGGCAAACCAGTCGTTGAGACTATCCAGCGCGTAAGCCGTCCTGGTCTTCGTATTTACAAAGGTAAAGACGAACTTCCAAAGGTTATGGGCGGTCTGGGTATCGCAATTGTGTCCACTTCTAAAGGCTTGATGACTGATCGTGCCGCCCGCCAATTTGGCTCGGGTGGCGAGGTTATCTGCTACGTAGCGTAAGGAGTTAGTAATGTCTCGTGTTGCAAAAGCACCAGTCACTATCCCTGCTGACGTAGAGGTGACTTTAAACGAACAGACTTTAACTGTCAAAGGCAGTAAAGGAAGTCTGACTCGAGTAATCAACAATGCGGTAAATGTTGTTATCGAAGATGCACAAGTTAAGTTTCTACCTGTCGAAGGCTTTGAAAAAGCTTGGGCGCAGGCAGGTACTGCACGTGCACTAGTAAACAATATGGTTGTTGGTGTATCTCAAGGTTTTGTGAAAAAACTTAAGCTTGTTGGTGTAGGTTACCGTGCGAAAATCGCTGGTAGTGACTTAGACTTAACATTAGGTTTCTCACATCCATTAGTACACAAGCTACCCGCAGGCGTGACAGTAGAATGTCCTAGCCAAACTGAAATCGTCTTAACAGGCGTTGATAAACAGTTGGTTGGTCAAGTTGCTGCAAACATTCGTGGTTACCGTCCACCAGAGCCTTATAAAGGTAAAGGTGTTCGCTATGACAGACGAAGTTGTACGCCGTAAAGAGGCTAAGAAGAAGTAGGTAACGCGATATGGATAAGAAAACATCTCGCTTACGTCGCGCTACTCGTGCACGTAAGAAGATCCAAGAGCTAGGCGTGAATCGTCTGGTTGTACATCGTACACCGCGTCACATTTATGCTCAGGTTATTAGTCCTGAAGCTCAGGTGTTAGCTGCCGCTTCAACTGTTGAAAAAACAGTTAAAGAGCAACTAAAGAGTACCGGAAACGTAGATGCGGCCAAAGCAATTGGTAAACTAGTTGCTGAGCGTGCGATCGAGAAGGGCGTGGCTACTGTTGCGTTCGACCGTTCTGGTTTCAAGTATCACGGACGTGTGGCTGCATTAGCAGACGCTGCTCGTGAAGCTGGCCTGAAGTTCTAAGGGGTTATAAATGGCTAAATTAGAAGCTCAGCAAAAAGACGATTTGCAAGAAAAATTGATTGCAGTTAATCGTGTTTCTAAAGTAGTTAAGGGCGGTCGTATCTTTAGCTTCACAGCACTAACAGTAGTGGGTGACGGTAACGGTAAGATTGGCTATGGCTATGGTAAAGCACGTGAAGTTCCAGCAGCGATTCAAAAAGCTATGGAAAAAGCGCGTCGTAACATTGTGACCGTTGAGTTGAATGCAGGTACTCTGCATCACCCAGTTAAAGGTCGTCATACAGGTTCACTTGTGTACATGCAACCAGCATCACAAGGTACTGGTATTATTGCCGGTGGCGCAATGCGTGCCGTATTGGAAGTAGCAGGCGTTCATAACGTTCTGTCAAAAGCATACGGTTCTACTAACCCGATCAACATCGTTCGCGCTACAGTCGATGCGTTGGTGCACATGAAGTCACCTGCTCAAATCGCTGCTAAACGTGGCCTGAATGTTGACGAAATTCGGGGATAATGCACCATGGCTACTAAAACAGTTAAAGTAACACAGACCAAAAGCAGCATCGGTCGTTTACCAAAACACCGAGCTACCCTAACAGGTTTAGGTCTGCGCCGTATTGGTCATACAGTTGAACTTGAAGATACTCCTTCAGTTCGCGGTATGATTAACAAGGTTTACTACATGGTTTCGGTGGAGGAATTAGGATAATGCGTCTAAATACTCTATCTCCAGCAGCAGGTTCTAAATCTGCTCCTAAGCGTGTTGGCCGAGGTATTGGTTCAGGTTTAGGTAAAACAGCAGGTCGTGGTCATAAGGGACAAAAGTCTCGTTCTGGCGGCGGTGTGCGTGTAGGTTTTGAAGGCGGTCAAATGCCTCTTAAAATCCGTTTACCTAAGTTCGGCTTTACATCTCGCAAAGCTTTGGTTTCAGCTGAAGTTCGTTTACTCGAACTAGCAAAAGTTAACGGTGATGTCATCGATTTAAACACTCTGAAAGCTGCGAACGTTATTACTCGCAATATCCAGTTTGCGAAAATCGTTCTTTCAGGTACCATTGAGCGCCCAGTGACTGTAAAAGGTCTAAAGGTAACCAAAGGTGCACGTGCAGCTATTGAAGCTGCCGGTGGCAAGATCGAGGAATAATACGTCGATGGCAAAACCAGGACTTGATTTAAAAAGCGCGAAAGGTGGTTTATCTGAACTGAAAACTCGCCTTCTGTTCGTGATTGGTGCGATTATCGTCTTTAGAGCCGGTTCGTTTGTACCAATTCCTGGTATTGACGCAGCTGTATTAGCAGAGCTTTTTGCTCAGCAAAAAGATACCATCCTTGGCATGTTTAACATGTTCTCGGGTGGTGCTTTAGAGCGTGCCTCTATCTTCGCATTAGGTATCATGCCGTATATTTCGGCATCGATTATTATGCAGTTATTGACTGTTGTGCATCCTGCACTTGCTGAATTGAAAAAAGAAGGCGAGTCAGGGCGTAAAAAGATAAGTCAATATACTAGATATGGCACACTTGTACTGGGTACATTGCAATCTATCGGTATCGCGACAGGTTTACCGAATTTAGTTCCTGGCCTCGTGGCCAATATTGGATTTGGTTTTTACTTTGTTGCTGTTGTAAGTTTAGTCACAGGAACTATGTTCCTAATGTGGTTAGGCGAACAGATTACCGAACGTGGTATTGGTAATGGTATCTCGATATTAATTTTCGCAGGTATTGTTGCAGGATTACCATCGGCTATCGGCTCAACAGCCGAGCAGGCGCGTCAAGGTGACTTGAATGTATTGGTACTACTGTTGCTCGCGGTTATTGTATTTGCTGTAACTTATTTTGTAGTGTTTGTGGAACGTGGACAGCGTCGAATCGTTGTCAACTATGCTAAACGTCAACAAGGCCGTAAGGTTTTTGCTGCTCAAAGCACTCATTTACCACTTAAAGTAAATATGGCAGGTGTAATTCCACCAATATTTGCATCCAGCATTATTTTGTTTCCAGGCACACTGGCTCAGTGGTTTGGACAAAATGAGTCTATGTCATGGCTAAGCGATTTCGCTTTAGCTGTGTCCCCTGGACAACCGCTGTATTCATTATTGTATGCGACAGCAATTATCTTTTTCTGTTTCTTCTATACTGCGTTGGTTTTTAATCCACGCGAAACAGCTGATAATTTGAAAAAGAGTGGTGCATTCATTCCTGGGATTCGTCCCGGTGAACAGACTTCGCGTTACATTGATAAAGTAATGACACGTTTAACCTTAGCGGGTGCGTTGTATATTACCTTTATCTGCTTAATTCCGGAGTTCATGTTAATTGCGTGGAAAGTACAGTTCTATTTTGGCGGTACTTCGCTACTAATTATAGTAGTCGTGATCATGGACTTCATGGCTCAGGTTCAGACCCATATGATGTCTCATCAATATGAGTCTGTGATGAAGAAAGCTAATCTAGTCAACAAAGCGAATTTAGATCGCTTTGGAAAATAAGTTAGCTTTTACGGAGTGATGAAATGAAAGTTCGAGCTTCCGTGAAGAAGATCTGCCGTAATTGCAAGATCGTCAAGCGTAGTGGTGTTGTTCGCGTTATATGTGTTGAACCTAAACACAAACAGCGTCAAGGCTAAGTAAGAAGTTGGTCAGTCCAATAATGGGCTGACCAAAAATATTGTTTGCAAATTTGTTGTCTGTCGAGTATCCTTTCGGGCTTTTCGCAGATAGCCTTTAACATTTAAGGAGTGCATAGTGGCCCGTATCGCTGGCATTAACATTCCTGATCAAAAGCATACAGTCATCGCATTGACTGCTATTTTTGGTATTGGACGTACAAGCGCAAGAGCAATCTGTGCTGCTACTTCAATTGCTGAAGATGCTAAGATCAAGGAATTGAGCGAAGCTCAAATAGATATCCTACGCGAAGAAGTCGCCAAATATGCTGTAGAAGGTGACTTACGTCGTGAGATTTCAATGAACATCAAGCGTCTTATGGATCTTGGTTGTTATCGTGGTCTCCGCCATCGTCGTAGCCTGCCACTTCGTGGGCAACGTACTAAGACCAATGCGCGTACGCGTAAAGGTCCACGTAAACCAATCAGAAAGTAACGGGAAGGTAAACCAAAATGGCTAAAGTTCCGTCACGTTCTCCGCGTAAGCGCGTACGTAAACAGGTTGCAGATGGCATGGCTCATATCCATGCGTCTTTCAACAACACAATCGTAACCATTACCGATCGTCAAGGTAATGCTTTATCTTGGGCTACCTCAGGTGGTTCTGGTTTTCGTGGTTCACGTAAATCGACCCCGTTTGCTGCACAGGTTGCGGCAGAGCGTGCAGGTATTGCTGCGCAAGATTATGGTGTTAAAAACCTTGAAGTTTTTGTGAAGGGTCCAGGTCCAGGACGTGAATCAGCGATTCGCGCACTGAACGCAGTTGGTTATAAAATAACCAATATTACTGATGTGACACCTATCCCTCACAATGGTTGTCGTCCACCTAAAAAACGCCGTGTATAACACTACGTTATAGGATAGTTGGAGAAAGATCATGGCAAGATACTTGGGTCCTAAGCTCAAGCTCAGCCGCCGAGAAGGTACAGACCTTTTCTTAAAAAGCGGTGTGAGAGCAATCGAATCAAAGTGTAAGCTGGAAACTGCACCTGGACAACATGGCGCTCGTAAGCCACGTTTGTCTGAGTATGGTACTCAGTTACGCGAGAAACAAAAAGTTCGTCGTATTTACGGTGTGTTAGAAAAGCAATTCCGTAACTACTACAAAGAAGCTGCACGTTTAAAAGGTAATACAGGTGAAAACTTGTTACAACTTTTAGAAGTCCGCCTAGATAACGTAGTTTATCGTATGGGTTTCGGTTCTACTCGTGCAGAATCACGTCAGCTAGTAAGCCATAAATCTATTATGGTTAACGGTCGTGTAGTTAACATTCCGTCATTCAAAGTGTCTGCGAATGATGTTGTAAGCATCCGTGAAAAATCACGCACTCAAGCTCGTATTAAAGCGGCTTTAGAAGTGGCTGGTCAACGCGAAAAGCCTACATGGGTAGAAGTCGACAATGCGAAAATGGAAGGTGCTTTCAAGCGTCTACCAGAACGTAGCGATTTGTCTGCGGATATTAACGAACAGCTGATCGTCGAGCTTTACTCTAAGTAAAGCTAACAAACAAGAGAGGACACAATGCAGGGTTCTGTTACAGAATTTCTTAAACCGCGTCTCGTTGAAATTGAGCAGGTTAATTCAACTCGCGCCAAAGTTACACTAGAACCGCTAGAACGTGGTTTTGGCCATACCTTAGGTAACGCGTTGCGTCGCATCCTATTGTCATCTATGCCTGGCTGTGCTGTTACAGAAGTCGAGATAGATGGCGTACTGCACGAATACAGCAGTAAGGAAGGCGTACAAGAAGATATCCTTGAGATATTGTTAAATCTTAAAGGTTTAGCGGTAACTATCGAGGGTAAAGACGAGGCTATGCTTACGTTAAGTAAGTCCGGCACAGGCCCTGTTACAGCAGCAGATATCACACATGATGGCGATGTTACCATCATGAATCCTGATCATATTATCTGTCATTTGACTGGTAATAATGACATCAGCATGCGTATCCGTGTTGAACGTGGTCGTGGTTATGTACCTGCTTCGGCTCGTGCACAAACCGAAGACGATGATCGTCCAATCGGTCGCCTGTTGGTTGATGCGTCTTTCTCACCTGTTGCTCGCATTGCATACAATGTAGAAGCGGCTCGTGTTGAACAGCGCACAGACTTAGATAAGCTCGTAATTGATATGACCACTAATGGTACTATCGATCCTGAGGAGGCAATTCGTCGCTCAGCAACTATTTTAGCCGAACAGCTAGATGCGTTTGTTGATTTACGTGAGCCTGCTGCTAAGCCTGAGGAAGATGATAAACCGGAATTCGATCCGATATTGTTGCGTCCTGTCGACGATTTAGAGCTAACTGTACGTTCGGCTAACTGTTTGAAAGCCGAAGCGATTCATTACATCGGTGATCTGGTACAACGCACTGAAGTTGAGTTGTTGAAAACCCCTAACTTAGGTAAGAAATCACTTACTGAAATTAAGGACGTTTTAGCATCTCGCGGACTGTCGTTAGGTATGCGTCTTGAAAACTGGCCTCCAGCTAGTTTAGCAGACGACCTATAAGTCTCAGGTTAGTACAGATTAAGGTTATAAGGATTAGTCATGCGCCATCGTAAGAGTGGTCGTCAACTAAATCGTAACAGCAGTCATCGCCAAGCTATGTTCCGTAACATGGCATGCTCACTAGTTCGTCATGAGATAATCAAGACAACTGTAGCAAAAGCGAAAGAATTGCGTCGCGTAGTTGAACCTCTAATAACATTAGCTAAAGTAGACAGCGTTGCAAATCGCCGTTTAGCTTTCGCTCGTACCCGCGACGCTGAAGTTGTAGGTAAGTTATTTACTGAATTGGGTCCACGCTTCCAGGAACGTCCTGGTGGTTACACTCGTATTCTTAAGTGCGGTCTTCGTACCGGTGATAAAGCCCCAATGGCTTACATCGAGTTAGTAGGTCGTCCTGAAGCTGCTGAAGCTGTTGAAGTTGAAGCTGCAGAGTAATTAATTTTTAATTACTTATTAAAAACCGAGCCTAGGCTCGGTTTTTTTATATCCACTTTTCAGCTTTCTTATCCCTTGTTTTATTCTACTTAACCTCAGCTCGGGTTAAGAATGAATAAACGGTATTGAAATAGTCAAAATTCAACTGTTTACCCTCAAACTTGAGCTTTGCGCTGTTAACAAGGCGTATTTATGCGTCAATAGCGAGCTATTGCAAATGAATTCAACACAGTTAGCGGGGCAAAGATCTGTTTGATATGCATTTATTATCCAGAGCTGAGGTTACTTAGTATTTTCTGCAATTTTTAACGTTCACAGTAGTCTTCAGTAACTAACAAAGGGTTAATATCAGTTGTTATCAAGTGTGTAATCTAATGAAAATGTACACTTTAGTAAGCTTTCAGTAGCCTCAGCATGCTCATCGGAATGCAGCATAAGCGTTTGTTGCACTCTCAAACATGCTAAATCGATAATTTGTCTTTATTTTATGAAATTCATTTATGATTTGGCTTTCTGATGTCTATTTGGGGCTGTAATAATTATGCTTATTTTGCGATTACCTTAGTTTCACTTACTCGTAAATAAGTCGATGAGGATTGTCATGTTCGCCAGATTGATAATTGATGTCTAAAGGTTCGAATATCGTTTTCGAGTCACCTGTGCTAAAGAATAGGATGAATAACAGCTACCAATGCTTGCGACATATAAGCTTGAAGTTAATGCCTCTTCAGCTCGATCACTACAAGCAATATTTGAGTCGTTGTGGAAGTTGTTCGGATATTTCACTGACGTAACGATTTCAGCAGTTTTAAATCTGAATCGGTTCCCGTGAGCGGTTATGGGAATTCTTACAGAAGCAGACAAAGCGTTCATAAATTACATTACTGAATATTGCAGTGAACCTCTACCCCATCAATATAATGATGGGTAACGCCAAATGAGTCAGACCGTTTATATTGGAATCGCACTAAAACCGCGGCTAATTTAACTTGACCAATAATTTTTTATACGAATATAAAAAAGACCGAATCTTTTGGATTCAGTCTTTTTATTCAAAGAGATTATTTATCTAGTTATAAGAACCAATATCTATTTCAACTCTATTAATTTATAGGCTTTGAATTTGTAGTTTTTCAATATAAGTTACTGGTATTTATAGCCCTTTGGCTCTGCGCCTTCTGGATAATCTAATTTTTTGTGGGTTTGTCCCATTGCTTCAGCAACTTCTGGTGGCATATAATTTTCATCATGCTTTGCAAGTACTTCAGTTGCTTCCAGCTTACCTGATTCCACTAATACGCCTTGAGCGACTATTCCCTGGCCTTCTCGGAATAAATCTGGAAGAAGATCGTCAAATGTCACAATGATTTCGCCACCTACTGAGTCATGTACCGCGAATTCCACATGTAAACTGCTTGGGTCGCGTATCATAGAGCCAACAGTGACCATGCCGCCTACGCGAATACGCTGTCCAATCTCTGGCTTAACTCCAGTGTCATTCTTACCATGTACAATTTCATATGGTGTATAAAACAAGTTCAAATTGGTATTTAACGCGTACAGTAAAAGTGAAGCGACACCTGCGACACCTGCGATTAAAGCTACTGCCAGTGTAAGTCTTTTTTTACGTCTTGGGTTCACGATTTATTACCTCTCGATTCTTTTAATCGTTCTTCTCTGATGATCTTTTTAGATATCTCAATAAGAACTTTTTTCCTTTGGCTAAGACTATGAATGATCAAAATAGCCAAACTGCCAAATGTTACACCGTAAGCTAACCATACAAAGAACGCATAGCCGCCCATATCTAAAAATTCTGCTAATGTATCGAATTGCATTATTTTGTCGCCTCCGCGTTAGCTAAATCACGAACCCAAGGACGCATTCCGTTACGTGCCAATACTTCTGCTCTATATCTTACTATGGTTAATGCTCCTATCATCATGCCAAATCCAGCAATATTGATAAGCAGTGGATAGAGCATATCTCCAGTCATTGTAGACTTTTCTGTAATCTTGATTGTGGCAGGTTGATGTAAGCTGCTCCACCATTCAACTGAATACTTGATAATTGGAATATTGATTACCCCAACGATGGCCAATATGCCTGCAGCTCTGCCTGCCAATACTTTGTCCTCAAATGAGGCGTAAAGTGCAATAACACCCAAGTAAAGGAATAATAGTACTAGTTCTGAAGTTAAACGAGCATCCCAAACCCACCATGTACCCCACATAGGTTTTCCCCATGCAGCGCCAGTAAATAATGCGATAAAAGTAATAACTGCTCCAATTGGGGCAATAGATGCAGCAGCCCAATCGGCGGCTTTAATCTGCCAGACGATACCAATAAATGAAGCGGTTGCCATCCCCATGTAGGCTGCCATTGACATGGATGCTGCAGGAACATGTATATATATAATTCTAAAACTATCACCCTGTTGATAATCCATTGGTGCGTATAACAAGCCCCATGTCGTACCAACACCTATCATTGCAATTGCTAAACAAGCAAACCAGGGCAACATTTTTCCTGCTAGATTATAAGATCGCTCAGGGTCTGCATATGAATTAAGCCATTTCCACATCTTATTCCACATATTAATTTGTACTCACACGTAAGGAGGCGCCAATTGCAAAAGGTGCCATAATTAAAGAACCAACCAGCATAGCGCCAATAATCGCTAGCTGACCATCATAAGGTAAATTCATCCCTGCCGCATCGATAGCACTTGTAGCAAAAATCAACACCGGTATATATAAAGGCAATATTAATAAGGTCAGTAATACGCCACCTTTACTGAGCCCAACAGTAAGAGCCACACCAATTGCACCTAATAGTGACAGGACAGGTGTTCCCAACGCTAAGGTAGCCATTAAAGCAACATAGCTATTACCTTCTAAATGAAGCAATACCGCCAATAATGGTGATACGAGTATTAATGGCACACCCGTTAAAATCCAATGAGCTAAGACCTTAGCCAATACCATAATCGCTAGCGGCTGAGGACTAAGTAACATTTGCTCTAAGCTACCGTCGCTGTAATCCGCTTTAAAGAGCCTTTCCAGTGACAGCATTGATGCCAGTAGAGCCGCTACCCATATTATTCCTGGAGCTACACGTGTTAGTACTTGCGGTTCTGGTCCAATTCCTAGTGGGAATAGAGTTACCACCATAATAAAAAATAACAGTGGGTTAAATATGTCACCACGATGTCTAACCGCAATTTTCAAATCACGTTTTAACAAGGTCACAAACGCGCTGCTGTAGCTAATACCTCTGTTCATTATTGAGCCTTATATAAAACGATAATCGAGAGTGATTTTACGAAGATTAGGCTCAGTAATTAAACTCATATCTTGATGAGTTGTGATAATTACGCATCCACCGCGATTAGCATGCTCCATAAAGAGTTGCTCCAGCTCTTCAACACCTTTTTTATCGATCGCAGTAAAAGGCTCATCCAATATCCATATTTTACAATTGGTATGCCATAATCTTGCTAACGCTGTTCTTCGGTGTTGCCCTGCAGACAGATGTCCTGCTAATGCTTCTTCAAACCCGCTTAAGTTTACTTTGGCTAAAATGTCAGACGTTCTATAGTCATCATAACCACTGATTCTTAAATTGAAGTTAAGATTTTCTTCTGCGGTTAATTCACTTTTAACGCCGGCTAGGTGCCCTAAATAAAGTAAATTTTCATTAAACTCATCACGCGATCGAATGATGTTGTGTTTCAAATACAGCACATCTCCGGAATAAGGACGAGATAAGCCTGCTAGAATACGTAATAAGCTTGTTTTTCCGGAGCCATTCGGACCTTCAATTTGAACGATATCCCCAGGCATGATATCAAAGCTAAGCTCGTCAAATAATAAACGCTCTTCGCGGATGCATGTTAGGTTGTTTGCACTGATCAAGGGAGTGGATGATGTTATTTTTGTCACTGAGCCCTCTATTTAATCGACTAATAAAGATTAAAAGATATTAACATAAACAGTATTATGCAGTTAACTTTAGCTATCATTAAGTGCCCGCAATTTGATGTAGTTCCAATAAAATTACTAAAATGCGAGTTTTTTCAACATTTGCTAATATATTACTTGAACTGGTTAATATTGGTTGATTTGAATGCCAAGGTGAGATTGTTATCACAAAAAGGTGAGATTTTTTGCAGTATGTAGTAATCTAGTAGAGCTAAAAATAGTCTGCCTTCTAAAAATAACAGGCAGCGTTGAGCTTTGTATTTATTTGCAATTAGGAACGTTGAACATGAAAAAATTGTTAGCAATGACTGCAGTAGCTGCCTTAACTTTGTCTGCGAATGTATTTGCTCAAGAAGGTGAAGCTGTATATAACAAGGCATGTCAAGTATGTCACAGCATGGGTGTGGCCGGTGCGCCTAAATCTCATGATGTTGCTGCTTGGGAACCTCGTTTAGCCAAGGGTGTTGATGTACTATTAAACTCTGTTAAGACAGGTTTAAATGCAATGCCACCAGGTGGTATGTGTACTGACTGTTCTGATGAAGATTACAAGAACGCTATTGAGTTCATGTCTAAGTAATACTTCTTTAAGAATATAAAAACCGGCCTAATAGCCGGTTTTTTTATGGATGTCTGACAGCAAATTTGCGTAGAACTCTATTAAGGTGAACCTAATAAGTTCGCCTTAATCTAAGTTATTGAACTATTGTATCTAATACGAGCGTGGTTTTACCGCCGACTTTAACAGCATCTACAGTACCTTTCATGTCACCCGCTTGTGGTTTGACGCTGCCATGTTTTGATAGCACGGCTATAATCTCAACTTCGCTAGCACCACTTAATTTTACATCCCCTCCCATAGAAGTACTATCGTCTAAGGTAATGGTCAATGGTAAATCACTAGCATTGACTTTAGTCGCGGCTAAAGGCACTTTTGGCCCTTGAGTTGCGCGAGCAAAAACAAATACTTGATCATTTGGCCCAACCTTAGACGCTAATTCCGGTGCAACTTCGACCATAACACTGACAGTTTTTGCAATTGTCGTACCTGCTTCAGTGGCGGTATTTTTAACAGCACTGTGGGCATCATCATTTGGCATGGCTCCCGTATCTGATTGCATACTCATTTTAGCAGACTGAATAGCATTCATTAATGCTGTGCGGTCAACATCACTACGGTCACTATCTAAAATAGCTTGCCATGCATTAATTGCATCTTGATATTGAGCATTAAAAAAGGCGTCCATTCCGACAAGTAATAATGTAGATGGGTCTTGTGCATCCAAAGCTAATGACTGCTCAATAATAGCCTGAATATCTGGCGTGAGCTTCTGACCTGCCTGGTAATACATCGCCGTTGCTTTAGGGCCTAGTAATTCAGCGTGGGTTCCGACTAACTCCATGACTTTATCGAATGCAGCAATAGCTTTATTATATTGGTTTGCTGAAATATAAGCATGACCTAGGCTAAACCATGCTTGGCTGTTTTCAGGAGCTTGTTGAACCTCTGCCTCCATCATCTGCACACGCTGAGCCATAATTTGTTCATTACTCATGCCTTGATGCGGATTATTAGCTTGTGGCGGATTTGCCAGTTCATTATATGCACCAAGCTGCTGATAGAAGTAACCTGTTAGTCCCAACACTACTATGGTCATCAAAGAGGGCCATAAAATACCTTTTGGTTTTGCAGCAGCAAGTGAGTCATCACCCTTATGCTTCATATCCTGCAATAAACTAATTTCTAGTTCCTGCTTTAATGCGTCAAATTCATTCTGATCATGTAAATCGTTTTGTAATTCTTTCTCAAGAATGCCTAAACGTTCATTAAAAAGTTCAAGGTTAGTTTGTTTACGGACGCCAGACTCTTCAGCTTGAAGTAGCTTTGTCTGACGAAAATGAGGTACCCAAATCATCATTAAACCGATAATAAGGACAAGCGCGATAAGAATCCAAAATGTGGTCATCGTTTCAATATTCACTTTTAGTTTATAGGAAAGCGGGGGTTCCGCTGAGCTTGATTAGACGATTATACGTAAAGATTATTAATTGAATAGTAATATAAGGAAGATATAAAGCTCAAACTTGAGAGTTGAGCACTGGTTCACAATTTAAAATGTGAACATTAAATGGTAAGAAACTTTAGATCATTTTGTTAGTCTTATCGCTGTGTGATTGTGATTAGAGACTTTTGATCCTACAGCGTACCGATAATGAGACAAGTAACCCAGTTTTGCACGAAAGTGGCAGACATGTGAGCTGGCAAGCACTAAAATGATTTAAAATTCGCTTAAGCTAATGTGAGTATAGTAACGTATGCTCATCACCTGCATTAACGTGGTTTGTTGATATCAAATCAATGTTTTTATAACTAAGGAATACCCATGATTCCAGAAATTGGACATTTCTCACTGATAATAGGTTTGGCATTTGCCATGTTATTAGCCAGTGTTCCATTAATAGGTGCTGCCAAGAAAGATGCATATTTAGTGAGATATGCCTGGCCTCTTGCGTACGGTATGTTTTTCTTCATTCTAGTTTCAGTAGTTATATTAGGCTACAGCTTCGCGGTGGATGACTTTTCAGTCGCCTATGTTGCACATCATTCAAATTCACAATTACCCATCTTCTTTAAAATTGCTGCAGTATGGGGCGGTCATGAAGGTTCATTATTATTCTGGGTATTCTCATTGTCAGTGTGGGCAACAGCTGTAGCCATGTTCAGTAAAGGCTTAGAAGAAGTCTTTACTGCGAGGGTGCTAGCAGTACTAGCCATGATTATTGTTGGTTTCACCTTGTTTATGGTTCTAACCTCAAGTCCATTTGAGCGTATATTTCCAATTCCAATGGAAGGACGTGACTTAAATCCAATGTTGCAAGATGTTGGGCTAATCTTCCACCCACCTATGTTATACCTTGGTTATGTAGGTTTCTCAGTAAGCTTTGCTTTTGCTATTGCAGCATTAATGAGTGGTAGTTTAGATTCAGCTTGGGCTCGTTGGTCTCGTCCTTGGACGTTGGCTGCTTGGGTGTTCTTAACCGGTGGTATCTCACTAGGCTCTTGGTGGGCATACTATGAATTAGGCTGGGGTGGTTGGTGGTTCTGGGATCCAGTTGAAAATGCTTCTTTTATGCCTTGGCTAATAGGTACAGCATTGGTTCACTCTTTAGTGGTAACTGAAAAGCGTGGTGCATTCCGCAATTGGACTGTTTTGCTATCAATCTTTGCTTTCTCATTAAGCTTACTGGGTACCTTTATTGTGCGTTCCGGTGTACTCACATCGGTGCATTCATTTGCAGCAGATCCAAGCCGTGGTATGTTTATTCTGCTTCTACTGGCTATTGCCGTTGGTGGCTCTTTAACTCTGTTTGCTTTCCGTGCCAGCGAAATGAGCAGTCCTGCTCGATTTGAGCTCAAGTCTAAAGAAACCATGTTGTTGGTTTGTAACGTGTTATTAACTGTAGCTGCCGGTACCGTGCTACTTGGAACCTTATACCCGCTGCTTATAGATGCGCTCGGTATGGGTAAAATTTCTGTAGGACCTCCATATTTCAACGCGGTATTCGTTCCAATCGTGTTAGTACTGTTTGGCTTTATGGGTATTGGTCCAATCATTCGCTGGAAGAAATCAAAGCAAGGCGAGATCAAGCGTCAATTGCTTGTGCCTGCAATGGTTGCAGCAGTGATCGGTTTGTCTGTACCTTTCCTCATGGGCGGCGAATTCAATATATGGGTTGTACTTGGCATTACTGCGGCAATATGGGTGACATTATCGACATTCCGCGCTGCATACAATATGGTTAAAGGAACAGATGGCAGCATCAGTTTAACCCGTATTGGGCGTAGCCAACTTGGAATGATCATGGCCCACTTAGGTATTGCCGTCTCAATTGTTGGTGCCACTATGGTGTCGAACTACTCAATAGAGAAAAGTGTTCGCATGGGGCCAGGAATCAGTCAAGAGTTAGCGGGTTACACATTCAAGTATCTTGAAACTAAGAATGTCGTTGGACCAAACTACACAGCACAACAAGGTCAAATAGAAATCTATCAAGATGATAAATACATTACCTTATTAAAACCGGATCGTCGTCAATATAATGTTCGTACAATGGACATGACAGAAGCCGGTATCGATTGGGGTTTATTCCGTGACCTATATGTCACCATGGGTGACCCAATCAGTGCGACCGAGTTTGCTGTACGTCTAAACTACAAACCTTTTGTACGTTGGTTATGGTTCGGATCAATCTTTATGATGATTGGTGGTTTCCTTGCTGCATCAGATAAGCGTTATCGCGTAAAGAGCACGGCTGCCGAAGTAAACGACAAAGCAAAAGAAAAGTTAGCGACAGCTTAAAAACGGAGAATTTATGAAAAAGTTGGTGCTGTTTATACCTCTAGCCTTATTTTTGGTGATGGGAATATTCTTATATCAAGGTTTATTCCTTAATCCACAAAAGCTGGATTCAGCATTAGAAGGGAAGCCGGTGCCGGCTTTCCAACTTGAGAGACTTGAAACCCCTGGTGAACTGTTGACTGAAGCTGATTTAAAAGGTCAAGTTTCATTATTAAACGTGTGGGCCACCTGGTGTCCTGCATGTAAATATGAACATCCTTTTTTAACTATGTTGTCTCGTCGTAATATTATGCCTATATATGGTATTAATTATCGTGACGAGCGAGCACTGGCAATAAAAGAGCTACAGCGCGAAGGGGATCCATATACGATCAACTTTTATGATAAAGATGGTCGTTTAGGTTTGGATCTCGGGGTATATGGTGCGCCAGAAACATTTATCATTGATCATAATGGCATTATACGATTTCGCTATGCAGGCCCAATTGATCAAAATATTTGGCAAGATACCTTATATCCAATGGTTCAGCAGCTACAAGCTGAAGCTAAAGCGGATGGAGCAGCGTAATGAAATTAGTTAATTTATCGTTCGCGTTAGTTATTGGTTTGTTATCGAGTGTAGTGGTCCATGCCACACCAGTAGATACCTATGAATTCAAAACACCCAGTAATCAAAAGCGTGCTATTTCACTCGCACATGAGTTGCGTTGCCCACAATGTCAAAACCAAAACTTAGTTGATTCTAATTCGCCAGTCGCTCAAGATTTGCGATTAGAAGTTTATAAGATGGTTGATGATGGTAAGTCAGATGAGCAAATTGTAGAGTTCATGACAAGTCGTTATGGTGACTTTGTACTTTATAAACCGCGACTTGATCCAAAAACATATGTTCTTTGGATTGGTCCTTTTGCGCTGCTATTTATAGGTTTCATTGTTGGCGCGATACTTATTCGTCGCCAGAGAAATGTAAAATATGCCCATGCCGAGATGTCAGCTGAAGATAAACAGCAGCTTGATGAATTACTAAAACGTAATAAATAACCTCAGTCCAGAATATAAAGACTTTTCAAACCGCTCTTTGTTTTGTTAACAGCGTTACATCAAGGTGCTTTGCTTTCAAAACAAATAGCAAGTTGCGATAAAATAGGCTAAACGTGTAGGGTTTAGCCTATTGACTGTATCTCTTAACCCGACTTGAGGTTAAATAATGATATCGAAAAAAAAACTTGTTGTTGTAGCCTCTATTATTAGTGCTAGCATGCTGCTAATAGAAAGCGGTGTAGCCTACCCAGGTATGCAACCTAGTCAAAAACCAGTATCTCAAACCAGTTTGGATAAAATCATCATCCTGGAGCAACCTTTTCCCATCGCCCAAGCTAACTTCAGCCAATTGAATAATGATCAAATAGATTTTGAAGCCTTCAAAGGTAAAGTCATCTTAGTGAATATGTGGGCGACATGGTGTCCCCCTTGTGTCAGAGAACTTCCAGCACTAGACAGGCTTGCCAAAAAAATAGATCAAACCCAATACATGTTGTTACCTATATCAATTGATGGCGATGGCCAAGTGATAGTGCAACCATTTTTGCAATCGATAGGTCTACCAAAATTCGAATCTTATTTTGATCCCAAGCAAAATCTTCGTGAAGTGTTCCCGTTAGAAACAATTCCGGCGACTTTTATATTAAATCCGCAAGGGGAACTGGTAGCTTATGTACGTAGTTATGTTGATTGGGACGATGAGAACGCTATAACCTTCTTAAAGCAGTTTTACACCACAACAGGAAAAGTGGTCGATTAGTATTCTTTTTGGTGCCTAATTAAACGATTTAGATCGTGTTAGGTTAAAAGATCGTCAAGCGATCTTTTTTTATATAAAAACTTTATAAAAGGGGTTGCACTGCCTCAGAATCTCCCTATAATGCGCATCCACTGACACGGCACAGCGCGAAAGCAAAGTAGCGAGTTAGGTTGATTTGAAAGGATAAAAACTTCGGTTTCATCATCAAATCAACAGCGAAAAGAAAGTTTGAAAAAACACTTGACGCTGACAACAGGGTCTGTAGAATACGCAGCCCAAGCCAACGACCTAGCGTCCAACGGCGATGTTTGAAAAATTAACATCAACGCTCTTTAACAACTTAAACAAGAAATCTGTGTGGACATTCACAGGTATTGAGTTATTCGAAATTGCTTCTTCTTAGGAAGAGCAATCAAAAAATTTAAACTCAATGCAACGATGAATGTTCATAGCAATATGTACAAAAAGACTTTGTTAACTTCGGTTGATAAAGCAATCAGAATTCATTGAGCCGAATCGCAAGATTCAAAAAAACTTTAATTGAAGAGTTTGATCATGGCTCAGATTGAACGCTGGCGGCAGGCCTAACACATGCAAGTCGAGCGGCAGCGGGAAGATAGCTTGCTATCTTTGCCGGCGAGCGGCGGACGGGTGAGTAATGCCTAGGGATCTGCCCAGTCGAGGGGGATAACAGTTGGAAACGACTGCTAATACCGCATACGCCCTACGGGGGAAAGGAGGGGACCTTCGGGCCTTTCGCGATTGGATGAACCTAGGTGGGATTAGCTAGTTGGTGAGGTAATGGCTCACCAAGGCGGCGATCCCTAGCTGTTCTGAGAGGATGATCAGCCACACTGGGACTGAGACACGGCCCAGACTCCTACGGGAGGCAGCAGTGGGGAATATTGCACAATGGGCGAAAGCCTGATGCAGCCATGCCGCGTGTGTGAAGAAGGCCTTCGGGTTGTAAAGCACTTTCAGTAGGGAGGAAAGGCAGTAGTTTAATAAACTGCTGCTGTGACGTTACCTACAGAAGAAGGACCGGCTAACTCCGTGCCAGCAGCCGCGGTAATACGGAGGGTCCGAGCGTTAATCGGAATTACTGGGCGTAAAGCGTGCGCAGGCGGTTTTTTAAGCCAGATGTGAAAGCCCTGGGCTCAACCTAGGAATTGCATTTGGAACTGGGGAACTAGAGTCTTGTAGAGGGAGGTAGAATTTCAGGTGTAGCGGTGAAATGCGTAGATATCTGAAGGAATACCGGTGGCGAAGGCGGCCTCCTGGACAAAGACTGACGCTCATGCACGAAAGCGTGGGGAGCAAACAGGATTAGATACCCTGGTAGTCCACGCCGTAAACGATGTCTACTCGGAGTTTGGTGACTTAGTCACTGGGCTCCCAAGCTAACGCATTAAGTAGACCGCCTGGGGAGTACGGCCGCAAGGTTAAAACTCAAATGAATTGACGGGGGCCCGCACAAGCGGTGGAGCATGTGGTTTAATTCGATGCAACGCGAAGAACCTTACCTACTCTTGACATCCAGAGAATTCGCTAGAGATAGCTTAGTGCCTTCGGGAACTCTGAGACAGGTGCTGCATGGCTGTCGTCAGCTCGTGTTGTGAAATGTTGGGTTAAGTCCCGCAACGAGCGCAACCCCTATCCTTATTTGCCAGCGAGTAATGTCGGGAACTTTAGGGAGACTGCCGGTGATAAACCGGAGGAAGGTGGGGACGGCGTCAAGTCATCATGGCCCTTACGAGTAGGGCTACACACGTGCTACAATGGCGTATACAGAGGGTTGCAAAGCCGCGAGGTGGAGCTAATCTCACAAAGTACGTCGTAGTCCGGATTGGAGTCTGCAACTCGACTCCATGAAGTCGGAATCGCTAGTAATCGTGAATCAGAATGTCACGGTGAATACGTTCCCGGGCCTTGTACACACCGCCCGTCACACCATGGGAGTGGGCTGCAAAAGAAGTGGGTAGTTTAACCTTCGGGAGAACGCTCACCACTTTGTGGTTCATGACTGGGGTGAAGTCGTAACAAGGTAGCCCTAGGGGAACCTGGGGCTGGATCACCTCCTTACCTATACGACTAACTCAATACCTAAAGTGCAGAGATGCATGTGAGTGTTCACACAGATTACTTGTTAACTTCTTCGGAAGTAGAGTGAAACACACCGCTTGCCGGTTAAGTGTTGTTCTTTAACAATTTGGAAAGCTGATAGTACTAACTAAAGGCGCATAGATGATGATTCGTTGTCGTTTGTGTGATTACGTTAGTGCGAAAATAATATTGATGCGAAAGCATCAGTATCTTGAGTTCTCAAAACACTGTTTAAGTGTCTTGAATATTCTAAAAACTAAGGCGAGTCACACTTCCTGGTCGGGAGTGAGACAAGTAAAAACCAGCTAGTTGCGATACAGTCTAATTAGTTCATTCTCTTGTTTACAAGGGTTGTGAAACTCATTTGGGTTGTATGGTTAAGTGACTAAGCGTATACGGTGGATGCCTTGGCAGTCAGAGGCGATGAAGGACGTAATAACTTGCGAAAAGCGTTGGCGAGCTAGTAATAAGCATTTGAGCTAACGATATCCGAATGGGGAAACCCGGCCACATAAGTGGTCATCATACAGTGAATACATAGCTGTATGAGGCGAACCTGGGGAACTGAAACATCTAAGTACCCAGAGGAAAAGAAATCAACCGAGATTCCCCTAGTAGCGGCGAGCGAACGGGGATTAGCCCTTAAGTCTATGGGGTGTTAGTGGAATGAGTTGGAAAGCTCAGCGGCACAGGGTGATAGCCCCGTACATGAAAACTAACCATAGATGAAAACGAGTAAGGCGGGACACGTGACATCCTGTTTGAATATGGGGGGACCATCCTCCAAGGCTAAATACTCCTGACTGACCGATAGTGAACCAGTACCGTGAGGGAAAGGCGAAAAGAACCCCTGTGAGGGGAGTGAAATAGAACCTGAAACCGTATACGTACAAGCAGTGGGAGCGGTTCTTGAGACCGTGACTGCGTACCTTTTGTATAATGGGTCAGCGACTTACGTTTTGTAGCGAGGTTAAGCGAATAGCGGAGCCGTAGGGAAACCGAGTGTTAACTGCGCGTTTAGTTGCAAGGCGTAGACCCGAAACCGAGTGATCTAGCCATGGGCAGGTTGAAGGTTGAGTAACATCAACTGGAGGACCGAACCGACTTATGTTGAAAAATGAGCGGATGACTTGTGGCTGGGGGTGAAAGGCCAATCAAACTCGGAGATATCTGGTTCTCCTCGAAAGCTATTTAGGTAGCGCCTCGAGCGAATACCATTGGGGGTAGAGCACTGTTAAGGCTAGGGGGTCATCCCGACTTACCAACCCTTTGCAAACTCCGAATACCAATGAGTACTACTCGGGAGACAGACAGCGGGTGCTAACGTCCGTTGTCAAAAGGGAAACAACCCAGACCGTCAGCTAAGGTCCCAAAGTGTATGTTAAGTGGGAAACGATGTGGGAAGGCTTAGACAGCTAGGATGTTGGCTTAGAAGCAGCCATCATTTAAAGAAAGCGTAATAGCTCACTAGTCGAGTCGGCCTGCGCGGAAGATTTAACGGGGCTAAACATACCACCGAAGCTACGGGTTTGCAGTTTACTGCAAGCGGTAGAGGAGCGTTCTGTAAGCGGTTGAAGGTGAAGGGGTAACCCACACTGGACGTATCAGAAGTGCGAATGCTGACATGAGTAACGATAAAGGGAGTGAAAAACTCCCTCGCCGAAAGACCAAGGGTTCCTGTCCAACGTTAATCGGGGCAGGGTGAGTCGACCCCTAAGGTGAGGCCGAAAGGCGTAATCGATGGAAAACAGATTAATATTTCTGTACCTCTGCTAACTGCGATGGAGAGACGGAGAAGGCTAGGCTAGCGCGGCGTTGGTAGTCCGCGTTTAAGGTAGTAGGCGGTGTTCTTAGGCAAATCCGGGAACACGTACTTAAATGTACACGTTGAGAGCTGATGACGAGTCACTAAGGTGATGAAGTAGTTGATGCCATGCTTCCAGGAAAATCTTCTAAGCTTCAGGTTAGTAGGGATCGTACCCCAAACCGACACAGGTGGTCGGGTAGAGAATACCAAGGCGCTTGAGAGAACTCGGCTGAAGGAACTAGGCAAAATGGTACCGTAACTTCGGGAGAAGGTACGCTGCTGTTGGTGATGGGACTTGCTCCCTAAGCTGACGGCAGTCGCAGATACCAGGTGGCTGCAACTGTTTATCAAAAACACAGCACTGTGCAAAATCGCAAGATGACGTATACGGTGTGACGCCTGCCCGGTGCCGGAAGGTTAATTGATTGGGTTATCGCAAGAGAAGCTCATGATCGAAGCCCCGGTAAACGGCGGCCGTAACTATAACGGTCCTAAGGTAGCGAAATTCCTTGTCGGGTAAGTTCCGACCTGCACGAATGGCGTAATGATGGCCACGCTGTCTCCAGCCGAGACTCAGTGAAGTTGAAATTGCGGTGAAGATGCCGTATACCCGCGGCTAGACGGAAAGACCCCGTGAACCTTTACTATAGCTTGGCACTGAACATTGAACCTACATGTGTAGGATAGGTGGGAGACTTTGAAGCTTCGTCGCTAGATGGAGTGGAGTCAATCTTGAAATACCACCCTTGTAGTTTTGATGTTCTAACTCTGGCCCCTTATCGGGGTTGAGGACAGTGCCTGGTGGGTAGTTTGACTGGGGCGGTCTCCTCCCAAAGAGTAACGGAGGAGCACGAAGGTTGGCTAAGTACGGTCGGACATCGTACGGTTAGTGCAATGGCATAAGCCAGCTTAACTGCGAGACATACACGTCGAGCAGGTACGAAAGTAGGTCATAGTGATCCGGTGGTTCTGAATGGAAGGGCCATCGCTCAACGGATAAAAGGTACTCCGGGGATAACAGGCTGATACCGCCCAAGAGTTCATATCGGCGGCGGTGTTTGGCACCTCGATGTCGGCTCATCACATCCTGGGGCTGAAGTCGGTCCCAAGGGTATGGCTGTTCGCCATTTAAAGTGGTACGCGAGCTGGGTTCAGAACGTCGTGAGACAGTTCGGTCCCTATCTGCCGTGGGCGTTGGATGATTGAGGGGAGCTGCTCCTAGTACGAGAGGACCGGAGTGGACGAACCGCTGGTGTTCGGGTTGTCATGCCAATGGCATTGCCCGGTAGCTACGTTCGGAATCGATAACCGCTGAAAGCATCTAAGCGGGAAGCGAGCCCCAAGATGAGTCATCCCTAGAGCTTTAAGCTCTCTAAAGGGCCGTAGGAGACTACTACGTTGATAGGCAAGGTGTGTAAGCGTTGTGAGGCGTTGAGCTAACTTGTACTAATGACCCGTGAGGCTTAACCATACAACCCAGATGGGTTTTACTGATACGACTTAGTATTAGAATGAGACGCTTAAATAGTGTGACGAGACTCAAACTCAGATAAAGTAATCAGCTTTCCGAATTATTATTTAATGCTAGCTAAATAGCGTTAGATAACCAAATTTGTCTGGAAACCATAGAGCTGTGGCACCACCTGATCCCATTCCGAACTCAGAAGTGAAACACAGTATCGCCGATGGTAGTGTGGGGTCTCCCCATGTGAGAGTAGGTCATTTCCAGGCGCCTAATTTCTCTTTTAAGTAAGAGAAGTCTACTGATAGTGACATATCAGCGACTTAAAAAGAATTTAGCATCGTGCGTAAGCAATTTGCTAAAGGAGCGGTAGTTCAGTTGGTTAGAATACCGGCCTGTCACGCCGGGGGTCGCGGGTTCGAGTCCCGTCCGCTCCGCCAACTTAAGACGAAGGCCTTTGCAGCAATGCAAAGGCCTTTTTTCGTGTGTGTAATTTAAAAATATGGGTAATAGTTCTGTTGGTTAAGGCTTTTTCGAGACATCGATTCGAGACAGCGGCCTGTTAGGCCGGAGGTCGCAGGTTCACTCTTGTTACAAGCAGCGTCCGCTCCGCCAACTTAAGACGAAGGCCTTTGCAGTAACGCAAAGGCCTTATTCGTATCTGGAATTTGATATTATTGTTGATGTTTTCGTTTTCATCAGTCAATAAGGGCCAATTATACCATTTACATTAATTAATTGGTCAGTTTTGTCCACCGTCTAGAACATAGTAGAATCACCCTTTCCGGCTCTGCAATAAATCGATTCCATGCAATGGAACACTGCTCAACAATATCGTAATATCCACTAAAGCAACGATTGGCGAGTTCATTCTGACGAAGCCATTGCCACACTTGTTCTATAGGGTTGAGTTCTGGCGAATAGGGCGGAAGCTTAAGGATACTAAGGTTATCAAAGTCCTCTGTCAGCACCTGTTGATGCCAACCTGCGCCATCCATGATGACCAAAGCATGGCGACTCGATTCGGTAGCCTCTGAAATTAATTTTAAATGCTCCCACATATATTCACTATTGGCATGCGGGGCAATAATAGCCTCTGTCGCACCCGTTGCCGGACACACCGCGCCATATAAATACGCTGATTCAAACTGTTGTTGCCTTACCGCTCGTGGTCGGGTTCCTTTCGTTGCCCAAATGCGGGTCGTTGTATTTTGCTGACCAAATCTGGCTTCATCTTGAAACCAAACATCAATGCGATCTAACGCCACATGACCAGGGGTGTTAAGGATCGTTGACAGCTGGAAGTTTTTTAAAAGCGTCCTGAATATCTTGAGATTGCTTTGGGTGACGAGAGCGGGTCGTTATCCATGACAATCCTAATTGATGCAGTAATCTGTAGATATTTGCCTGTTTAAAGGTCACGCCAAATTCAGACTGGATAAAAAGACTGACATCTCTTGCCATCAATCTTCCGCCACTCTCAGACAAGCTTTGACGTTGTACAAATTCTTTCAGATTTACCAGTTGTTTCGCCGATAATTGAGCGGGTCGACCTGGATTATGTTTATCATCTAGGCCGCTAATGCCATGAGTTAAATAATGAGTAACCCATGCATTTACACTGGTTCTACTGACCTTCAACATGTTGGCTATAGCAGAACGAGAATGACCTTCGGTAAAATGAAGTAAGGCGAGATAACGCATACGTTTACGTGCGCTTTTCTCAGATTTAACTAATGCTGCAAGATTGAGATTATTCATCGATACTGAAATAAGGAAATGACAACTAATTAGATCACATATTTAATGTAAATGGTATTAGATAGCGTTATTTTAGATTAATGTCGTTCTTTGTCGTACTTTGTCATTAATCTATTTTTACACCTTCTGTGGCTAATCTGGTGAGACTTTTTGTCTGTTATCTGTCTGATGAACCAACAGTTTTCTTGCTAACACTTAATAGGAACAGATAAATCGATCTATTTTCTTGCTATTGCCATATTGGTTGCCTAACTTATGGGGCAATTGTTGTTATAAAGGAAAAAGCAATGAAGCTTGAGATGATTTGTACTGGTGAAGAAGTGTTATCTGGCCAGATTGTTGATACTAATGCCGCTTGGGTTGCCAATGAGCTAATGTCATTAGGTATTGAGATGCAGCAACGCACCACTGTTGGCGATAGATTAGCGGATTTAGTGGCTGCTTTCCAAGAGAGAAGTAAGCACGCTGACGTTATTTTAGTGAATGGTGGCCTAGGCCCAACCAGTGATGATATGTCAGCGCTTGCTATGGCAAAAGCGAAAGGCGAAGAGCTAATAGAGAATCAGCAATGGCGCGATCATCTAGAGAATTGGTTTACCAAAAATGGCCGTGTGATGTCGAAGAGCAACTTAAAACAAGCTTGGTTGCCTGAGTCGGCGGTGATGATCGATAACCCCGTAGGCACCGCCTGTGGTTTTAGAGTGAAGTTAAATAATGCCTGGTTATTCTTTACTCCGGGAGTACCTTTTGAACTAAAACACATGTTCAAAGAACAATTTGTGCCATTTATTACTAAAGAGTTTGGCTCAGGTGATAACACCCAATTGCATAAACTGCTCACCATTGGCTATGGTGAATCTACTCTCGCTGATATGTTATCTGAACTTAGCTTACCCCTAGGTATCGAGCTAGGTTATCGCTCTTCTATGCCACATATTGAAATTAAAATTTTCGCCCGGGGTGATGAAGCTATTCGCGCGTTGCCTCAAGTGACAAAAGCGGTTAAGGAATGTTTAGGCACTGCCGTTGTGGCGGAAAATAAGCCGACCTTAGCTGAAGAGATCCATACAAGGTTATACCAGTCTGGTTTTAGTTTAAGTGTGGCAGAATCCTGTACTGGCGGAATGATCACAAGTCAGTTAATTGATTTCGCTGGCAGCTCATCATACCTACATCATGGCTTAGTGACCTACAGCAATGAGTCCAAGGTAAAAGTACTTGGTGTTAATCCGCAAATTTTAGATGATCACGGAGCTGTCTCTATTCAAACTGTCGAAGCAATGGCTGAAGGCGTGCGTAAAATACTCGACAGTGACTTCGCTTTAGCTACCAGCGGAATTGCTGGCCCTGAAGGTGGTTCTGATCAAAAGCCCGTCGGCACAGTTGCAATAGCACTCGCGACGCGTCATGGCATTTACAGCCAGATGGTCAAATTGCCAAAACGCTCACGTCAGTTGGTTAGAAGCCTCAGTGCTGCAGTTGCTTATGACATGTTACGTCGTGCGTTATTGGATGAAGCTGTCATAGTAGATTACCCATCAATTAGTCGATTTGAAAAATAATATACGCTGGCATTAAGTCATTAATCAATTAATCCCCCTCAGGTTCTCTCTGTGGGGATATTTGATTTTTCTGCGCTAAACAAAATACGCAACCGCCAGCAATATGATCCCGATTAGCATAAAAGCAATGACTTTTAACCTTGTTATCCCTAATAAAATGCCTGACAGTTTGAGTAAATTTTGATGATGGGGTCGTAAGCTTAAAAACATCAATACACTGCCATGTATCACCATTAGAATTGCACTTACAGTTGCTGCAAGATCGCCTGCTTGTGATCCAATAACTAAAGTATGCTATCCCACTTCAAGCCAATTCTCGTGATAAATGAGCCGTTTATTGTAAATCTTGTGCCTAGAACAAAAAAAGCGCCTATTGGCGCTTTCATTGAGTCATACTTTTTGGCCTTAAAACTTAACTACCAATTTACCTTTTTGAACGGCGAGCTCTTTGGTCATTTTGGCCATTAACGCTTGATTTGAATCATTCATATCAAGGGTGTAAACCGGCTGACTTTCTAGAAACCCACGTAAGAAGCTCATTACCTGTGGGGTAATGGCTGTTAGTGCTTGCTCTAAATCGGCCGGGTTTGCACTGACATTAACTAAATCCAAATTGCGTAAATAGATACTTTTAGTTTCGCTGTTATACCAAGGCTGTGCTTCAAACGTTGTTTTAAGCTCAGCGCTAATTGGCATTAAAGGATTACGAATACGCACAAGAGTCGTTGCCGTTAATCCCATAGTATTAGGTTTATCACCTAAGCTGACTTGCATGTCGTTAAGCACCAAATTAATACCAATAATTTGGTTACCTTGCTTTACCTCAAAGTGCATCTCTTTATTAAGGTAATTTTCTATCTCATTTTCAGTAATGCTATACTGACTGGCGCAACCAGTCAGTAGTAGCAAGGCATTGATAAAAATCAGCTTTAGTGTTTTCATTAACCTGTGTTTCTCATGCCTGCGGCAACGCCCGCGATAGTAAGCATTAGCGCCAGTTGTACATGCTTAGAAGGCTCAGCTTCCTTACGCGTACGGGCTAATAGCTCGGTTTGCAGGAAGTTTAATGGATCAATGTAAGGATTGCGAAGTTTTACTGATTCACGATTCCAGGGAGTATGCGACATTAACTCATCTGACTCAGTTAATGACAATACGGTATCAATACCCAGTTGTAATCGTTGACGTAATTTCTCACCTAAATGATGTAGTTCAGGTTTCACCAAACAGTTTTCATAATAGCGGGCTAAGTTAGGCTCTGCTTTCATGTAAACCATTTCTAGCATAGAAATTCGTGTTTCAAAAAATGGCCACTCGGCTTCCATTTCACGCAGTAATGCTAGTTCATCACGCTGAATAGCGTCATTGAGTGCTTCACCTGCACCTAACCAAGCTGGCAACATTAAGCGGTTTTGTGACCAGGCAAATATCCAAGGAATAGCACGTAAACTTTCAATGCCTCCATCAACTTTGCGTTTAGCTGGGCGGCTACCTAATGGTAATTTACCCAGTTCAACTTCTGGTGTTGCTGCACGGAAGTAAGGCACAAAATCCTTTTCTTCACGTACGATACCGCGATAATGCAGCACAGATTCATCGGCAATCCGCTGCATACAATCACGCCAAGCTTTTTTCGGCTCAGGTGGCGGTAATAAAGTGGCTTCCATTACGGCTGAGGTATAAAGCGCTAAACTTTGTACTGCTAATTTTGGTAAGCCAAATTTAAAGCGGATCATCTCACCTTGTTCAGTCACACGGATACGGCCATCTACTGAGCCCGGCGGTTGAGATAGAATGGCTTTGTGAGCAGGCCCGCCCCCACGTCCGATAGAACCCCCACGGCCATGGAACAACATCAGTTTGACGTTGGCTTTATTACACACTGCTACTAACTGCTCCTGTGCGCGATACTGCGCCCAGGCAGCGGCCATCACACCGGCGTCTTTAGCTGAGTCAGAATAACCAATCATGACTTCTTGCATGCCTTTGGTGTATCCACGATACCAATCGATATTCAATAAAGACTCAATACAGCTAGCGGCATTGGTTAAATCTTCTAAGGTTTCAAATAATGGCACTACGCGCATTGGATGGCTGCAACCAGTTTCTTTTAATAACAATAAAACAGTCAACACATCTGATGGCTTACCCGCCATTGAAATAACATATGATCCCAAAGACTCTTTAGGCTGTTTGGCAATCAGTTCACAGGTTTTGATGACTTCAGCAACATCTTCGCTTGGCTGCCAATTAGCCGGAATTAAAGGACGACGATTAGTCAGCTCGCGCAGCAAGAATGCTTGTTTTTCATTTTCATCCCAGTGATTGTAATCACCTAAACCTAAATAACGGGTCAGCTCGGCAATCACATCGCTGTGACGAGTAGAATCTTGGCGAATATCCAAACGCAGCATATGAATACCAAAGCTGGCTAGACGACGTAAAATATCGAGCAGTAATCCATTGGCAATCAATTTCATGCCGCTGTCACATAAACTGTTATAAAGCAGTTCTAATGGCGCTTGCAGATCCGCTTGTTGCCAAATCAGTTCACTGGTATCAACATCAGGAAAACGACCTTCAAGTCGAATGTTCAAGTAATCAATTGTTTTACGCAGTTTACAACGTAATTGGCGTAACACTTCACGGTATGGTTCATTGCTATTGTTAGTGAGTTCAAGCAGTTCTGGCGTTGCTTGCTCCATAGATAATTCACCGACTAAGGCAACGATGTCTTTTAAATACAAACGTGCAGCAGCATGACGATTTCGGTCTAATACTTCTTGGGTGACTTTGTGAGTAACAAATGGGTTGCCATCGCGATCGCCGCCCATCCAGCTAGAAAAGCGAACAGGGGCGATGTTAATCGGTAATTCTTTACCTGTGCGCTGCTCTACTTGATCATTTAACTGACGTAGAAAGTCGGGAATAGCCTGCCATAAAGACGTTTCAATCGTGCTTAAGCCCCAACGTGCCTCATCTACAGGTGTTGGACGCTCGCTACGAATTTCATTGGTGTGCCAAATTTGAGCAATCAATTGACGTAAACGTAAGTTGTTTTGGTTGCGCTCACGGTCTGACAGTTGGCTGTTTTCTTGATCTGTTAAACAATCGACAACCGCAGCATATTTTTGGATCAAAGTACGACGAGATATTTCAGTTGGATGAGCAGTTAACACTAAGTCGATTTCTAATTGCTTCAAGCAATTAATCACATCATTTTCATCTAAATCAGTATTAAGAATGCGACCAAGCAGTTGCTCTACTGGGTCTGGCACACAGACTAACTCATCGCAATTACGACTGATGGTGTGGTATTGCTCGGCGATGTTAGCTAGGTTCAAAAATTGGTTAAACGCTTTAGCAAACGGCACTAATTCTTCATCTGGAAGTGAGGTCAGCAATGCTAACATTTGCTCGCGAGAGGATTCATCGCCTTTGCGTGCCTGTTTTGCAAGAATTCGAATTTGTTCTACTTTCTCAAGAAATGCATCACCAAGATGGCTTTGCATTGTCTCACCTAAAATTTGGCCTAAATGTCCCACATTCGATCTCAGTGAGGCATACATATCTGCCACTTGCTCTGCCATACATACTCCAAAGTAAACTCGGTTAAACTTGCACTACTTATCTATCACAATAACCATCGTACAGTATTCGGTCAATACACAAATACCGCGTTTGGTAATTTTATTTCGTTAAAAAATTTCAACAAAAGCGGTTTTAACGGTTTTTTGGTTAAAAATTACTTAATGCATGCGTGATAAATCATCTTTTTGATCAATTCTACTGTCGGCGTGAGATATTCTAAGCCAATAAACTCATCGGGTTGGTGGGCTTGATTAATACTCCCAGGTCCTAAAACTAAGGTTTGGCAGCCTAACTTGTTAATGTAAGGCGCTTCGGTTGAGTAGTTAACCACTTCAGCTTCATGGCCTGACAATTCAGCAACCAGTTTTGTCCATGGGTTGTCTGCTTTACCGGCAAACGATTCAGCGCCAGGATATAAAGTGCTGATACTAATACTGCCAGGGTACTCTTTACTGATATCACTTAAATAATTCAGCACCATGAGTTCAAGATCTGCCAATTCCATTCCTGGCAAAGGACGAATATCTAAGTGTAAATCACAGCAACCACAAATGCGGTTAGCTGCATCACCACCGTGAATATGGCCAAAGTTCATTGTAGGGTAGGGAACGGTAAAAGCATCTTCGCGATAGTTTTCACTTAAATGCTGTTTAAGCTTCAATAACTGCCCCATGACTTTATGCATTACTTCAATGGCATTTAATCCGCGGGCGGGGTCAGATGAATGACCACTGCGACCAATAACGCGAATACCTTGAGCTAAGTGCCCTTTATGCATATACACAGGTTTTAAGCTGGTGGGCTCGCCTATTACCGCATAATCAGGTGCAATTGCCTTTGAGTCGGCAAATGCTTTGGCACCACTCATAGTGGTTTCTTCATCGGCACTGGCAAAAATAGTCAGTGGACGCTTAAAGTCTGCTAGAGGCATGTCTTTTAGCGCTTCAAGTACCAAGGCAAAAAAACCTTTCATGTCACAGGTGCCTAAGCCGTACCAACGATTATCTTTTTCTATTAACTCAAACGGGCTTTGGCTCCAACGACCTTCATCAAAAGGTACGGTGTCTGTGTGGCCGGCTAATAATAAGCCGCCTTCCCCTTGGCCAATGCGGGCTATAAGGTTTTGTTTATTGCGTGAGTCTGCAACCGTAGGAGTTTCGCAGCTAAAGCCTAACTCGCTGAACCAATCTTGTAACAAGGCAATAACTGCATGGTTACTCATATCTTGCTCTGGCTCAAGCGCGCTGATAGATGGTGTGCCAATTAACTGTGTAAAAGCACTTTTTAGGTCAGGTAGTGTACTCATGAGTTGTCCTATGTCTGAAATTATTGAAATACTTATTCAATAATATTGCATAAAAATTATTGTGTGCTAGTCTAGCAAACAGATGACTAAGGCACTACAACTAGAATGTAAGCAATGATAATAAATATGTGTAACTTTACTGTTAAATCCAATATACCAATAATCAGCAAGAACTTCCTGCGACGATAGTTCTAGATTAGACGTCCCCCGTCTAAATGTACTATGCTAACACTTCCATTTATGACAACAAAAGATAACAACATAATGAAAAATATCGCAATTATTGGTGCCAGTGGATACACAGGTGCACAAATTACGTCTTTGATAAATGCTGATGCAAATTTATCGGTTCAGGGGTTGTATGTCTCTGAAGGCAGTTTAGATAAAGGGCGTAAGCTAGCAGACCTTTACCCCGTTTATAGCCATATGCCTTATGTGCTTTCCCCATTAACTGACGAAGCCAAAGCCGGCATTATTGCTGAAGCTGATGCAGTTGTATTGGCAACAGAGCATTCTATTAGTTTGGAATTAGCCGCTGAATTTTATAAAAAAGGCTTAGCTGTATTTGATTTAAGTGGTGCTTATCGTTTTGCTGATGTCGCTCAATACCCTAAGTGGTATGGCTTTGAGCATACTCACCCAGATGTACTTGCAGATGCAGTTTATGGCTTGGCAGAATGGAATAGCGAGCAAATCAAGCAAACTAAAATGATTGCCGTACCAGGGTGTTATCCAACAGCATCACTCACTGCACTCAAGCCTTTGAAGCCTTTGCTTACTGATGCTTACCCAGTAATTAATGCGGTCAGTGGCGTTACAGGTGCAGGACGTAAAGCGCATTTACACACCAGCTTTTGTGAAGTCAGCCTGACACCTTATGGTGTATTAGGTCACAGACATCAGCCTGAAATTGCCACGCAATTAGGCCAAGAAGTGATATTTACCCCACATTTAGGTAATTTTAAACGCGGTATTTTAGCCACTATTACTGTGCAATTGAAGCCAGGCACAACAGAAGCGGACGTCGCTAAAGCCTATAGCGTGTATGACAACTCTCCGATAGTGACGGTTAAACACAATCAATTCCCTAAAGTGGACGATGTGGTACTGACACCAAACTGTCATGTAGGGTGGAAATACGACGAAAACAGTGGTTATTTAGTGGTTGCCAGTGCGATTGACAACTTAATGAAAGGTGCTGCAAGCCAAGGTTTACAGTGCATCAAGATCCACTTCGGCGTTTAATCACTACATAAAACAAGGATAACAAAAATGACAACTAATTCTGTTTTAGTATTAAAAGTAGGCGGCGCATTGCTGCAAACTGAAACTGGCATGGCAAATTTAATGTCGGCAATTAAAGACATGACCGCAGCAGGGCAAAAAATTGTTTTAGTTCACGGTGGCGGTTGCTTAGTCGATGAGCAATTAACGGCAAACGGTAAAGAGATTATCAAACTTGACGGTTTACGTGTCACTCCAGCTGATCAAATTGGCATTATAGTAGGTGCATTAGCAGGCACATCAAACAAAACCTTACAAGCAGCAGCAGCGAAAGCCGGTGTTGTCAGTGTCGGCATGAGCTTAGGTGACGGTAATGTGGTTAAAGCGAACATTAAAGATGAGCGCTTAGGACTAGTGGGCGAAGTGACCCCAAATGATCCTAGCTACCTGAATTTCATTTTACAACAAGGCTGGCTGCCAATTTGTAGCTCAATCGCCATTTCAGATGCAGGTCAGATGCTCAATGTTAATGCTGATCAAGCAGCCACCGCATTGGCCAAATTAGTCAACGGTACTTTAGTGCTGTTATCTGATGTGTCAGGCGTGTGGGATGCTAACAAGCAAGTGATTAAAAGTTTAAATAAAAGCCAAATTGATACCCTAATCGCTGAAGGCGTGATTGAAAAAGGCATGAAAGTCAAAGTTGAAGCCGCGTTAGAAGTGGCTCAATGGATGGGCAAGCCGGTTTTAGTTGCTTCTTGGCAAGATACTGAACAGTTAAAAACATTAGCACAAGGTGGGTCCATTGGGACCCAAATACAGCCTTAATGGAGTAGTTTATGAAGCACCTGTTGTCGATAAAAGAGTTATCTCAAACTCAGTTACTGGATATTTTAGCTTTAGCTAAAAAAATGAAAGCTAATCCTGCTGAGTACCGTCGCGCTTTAGATGGAAAAAGCGTTGTGATGCTTTTTGAAAAGCCATCACTGCGCACCCGAGTAAGCTTCGATATTGGCATCAACAAGTTAGGTGGTCATTGTTTGTACCTTGACCAACAAAACGGTGCTTTAGGTCAGCGCGAATCTGTGGCGGATTTTGCCACTAATATTTCATGCTGGGCCGATGCCATTGTCGCTAGAACATACCTGCACAGTACAATAGAAAAATTAGCTCATTACGGTAGTGTACCTGTAATTAATGCGTTATCTGACTTATACCACCCATGCCAAGCGCTGGCTGACTTTTTGTCGTTATCTGAACAGTTTGACGATATTAGTCAGGCAAGGTTAGCGTATGTGGGCGATGGTAATAACGTGACCCACTCATTGATATATGGCGCGGCTATTTTAGGCTTAACCATGACTGTGATTTGTCCTGAAGGGTATTTCCCTGATGCATTAGTGGTTACCGAGGCACAAGCCTTAGCGGCACAAAATGGCGGTAAACTGACATTATCTGCTGATATCAATCTTATTGAAGGCCATGATGCCATTTATACCGACACCTGGATTTCAATGGGTGATGAAACCTCTTTAGCTGAAATAAAAGAGCGCTTTAGCCCGTATCAGGTTAATGCCCAATTAATGGCTAAAGCAGGTGCTAAATACTTTATGCATTGTTTGCCTGCTCATCGCGGTGTGGAGGTAACGGATGACGTTATCGATGGCAAAGGGTCATTAGTTTTAGACCAAGCGGAAAACCGTATGCACGCCCAAAATGCTGTATTGGTCACCTTATTAAGTTAATTACTTATTAAGTGAGCCATATTATAAATAAATGAAATGATTCAGTGAGTAATGCTTATAGCGTTATTCACATATAAAAATATACGTAATCGATTGTAGGAAAACAAACATGTCTAGTGCAGTGAAAAAAACCGGCGTTAAAAAAGTCGTCCTCGCTTATTCAGGCGGGTTAGATACCTCAGCCATCATCCCATGGTTAAAAGAAACCTATGATGATTGTGAAATCGTGGCCTTTTGTGCCGGCGTAGGTCAAGGCGAAGAGGAATTAGTGGGCTTACACGAAAAAGCCATCGCTTCAGGGGCATCAGAATGCTACATCGTTGACCTAAAAGAAGAGTTTGTTGCTGATTATATTTATCCAACCATTGCTACCGGCGCGATTTATGAAGGCACTTACTTGTTAGGTACTTCAATGGCGCGTCCAATTATTGCCAAAGCACAGGTTGAAATTGCCCGTAAAGTCGGCGCAGACGCCGTATGTCATGGTTGTACCGGTAAAGGTAATGACCAGGTACGTTTTGAAGGCTGTTTTGCTGCCCTAGCACCGGACTTAAAAGTCATAGCGCCTTGGCGTGAATGGGAAATGCGTAGCCGTGAAGATCTGCTCGATTACTTAGCCGAGCGTAAAATTCAAACTACAGCATCGGCCACTAAAATTTATAGCCGCGACGCTAACGCATGGCATATTTCTCACGAAGGCGGCGAGTTAGAAGACCCGTGGAACGAGCCATCAAAAGGCGTGTGGACATTAACCGTAGCCCCCGAAGATGCGCCGAATGAGCCAGAATATGTGTCGCTTGCGGTTAAACATGGTCGTATTACCCATGTAAACGATGAAGCATTATCGCCGTATGCCGCATTAATGAAGTTAAACGACATTGCCGGTAAACATGGCGTAGGGCGTATCGACATTACTGAAAACCGTTTAGTCGGCATGAAGTCACGTGGTTGTTATGAAACACCCGGCGGCACTGTGATGTTTGCAGGTCTTCGTGCCATTGAAGAGTTAGTGCTAGATAAAACTAGCCGTACCTGGCGTGAGCAGATCGCTGCCCAAATGTCGCATTTAGTCTATGACGGTCGTTGGTTTACGCCATTATGTAAGTCACTTATTGCCGCATCTGAGTCGCTAGCTGAATCAGTAAATGGTGATGTGGTGATCAAGCTTTACAAAGGCCAAGCTACACCAGTTAAAAAACGCTCACCAAACAGCTTGTATTCAGAAGCTTTTGCTACCTTTGGTGAAGATGACGTGTATGACCAAAAACACGCAGAAGGCTTTATTCGTTTATATTCATTAGCTAGCCGTATTCGCGCGCTAAATACGAAATAAACCTTAAGCAATCTAAAAAGGGCGCTGTAAAGCGCCCTTCTTGTAATCACTTTTAATCTTACAAAAGAGTGCTTAAAGAGTGATTACAAGAAGACAATATTGATCTAATCGACTTAATTGAATAGCAAAAAAGAGGATACCGACATGGCGTTATGGGGCGGAAGATTTCAGGGTGAAACTAGTGCACTTTTCAAATTATTTAATGACTCATTGCCAGTGGATTACCGCTTATTTGAACAGGATGTTGTCGGTTCAATTGCCTGGGCGGATGCCATTGCTAGCGTAGGTATTATTACAGCCAAAGAATGTAGTGATTTAAAAGCGGCATTAAATGAATTGCTGGTGGAAGTGGGGAACGATCCCCAAGCCATTATCAGCAACGGCGCCGAAGATATTCACAGCTTTGTTGAACAAAAGCTGATTGCCAAAGTGGGTGACTTAGGTAAAAAACTCCATACTGGCCGTTCACGTAACGACCAGGTTGCTACCGATTTAAAACTGTGGTGTAAAAAAGAAGGTGCAGCACTGCTGGCTCGTTTAGGTACATTGCATGCGGAGTTAATTGCTTTAGCAGAACGTGAAGTCGATGCCGTTATGCCAGGTTACACCCACTTACAGCGTGCACAACCGGTAACATTCGGTCACTGGGCGTTAGCCTATGTTGAAATGTATGAACGTGACATTAGCCGTCTGCAAGATGCATTGGGGCGTGCCGATTCATGCCCGCTAGGTTCTGGTGCACTTGCTGGTACAGCCTACCCGATAGATCGCCATGCGTTAGCGTCAGCGTTAAACTTTGCTCGCCCAACACTGAATAGCTTAGACAGCGTGTCAGATCGCGATCACGTGGTGGAATTATGTAGCGCAGCGTCAATCAGCATGATGCATTTAAGCCGTATGGCTGAAGACTTAATTTTCTTCAACTCTGGCGAAGCGAATTTTATCTCATTAGCCGACGAAGTCACTTCTGGCTCATCATTGATGCCGCAAAAGAAAAACCCGGATGCCTTAGAGCTTATTCGAGGTAAAACCGGCCGTGTATATGGCAGCTTAATGGGTATTTTAACCACAATGAAAGCCTTGCCATTGGCATACAATAAAGACATGCAAGAAGACAAAGAAGGTTTGTTTGATGTGGTCGACAGTTGGGCAATTTGTTTAGACATGGCCGCATTAGTGTTGTCGGGCTTAAAAGTTAATCGCCCGCAAGCACTAGTGGCAGCTCAACAAGGTTATGCTAATGCGACTGAGCTAGCTGACTACCTTGTCGCCAAAGGCATGCCGTTCCGTGAAGCACATCATGTAGTGGGCGAGGTGGTGGTATTTGCCATTGGTGAACAAAAGCCGATTGAAGAGTTAACCGTTGCTGAGCTACAAAAATTTGCCCAAGTGATTAGCGATGATGTGTATCCAAACCTCACCATCGAAGCGTGTTTAGAAAAACGTGATGTACTAGGTGGTACCGCAGTTAACCAAGTGCAAGCTGCAATAGCGGCTAAAAAAGCGTAACTATAGCGTTATTTATCAAAAAGCCCTGCTGGTGGATACCAGCAGGGCTTTTATGTTTATAGGGCTCAAACAGCACTGTAAACATAAAAGCTTACAATGATAATAGCGGATTATGTGATCATTATAGATTGTTAGCTGGACACTTATCAGCCATAATTTTAAACAGTAACGTTAATCAATCACTTATCAATGGCGTGCATTCATACATCTTATGGCTTTAGAACATTCGTCTAGCAGCACTAACCCTTGTTCACGCAGTCGCGATAGATTGTCGTGGCTGCGGACGGACGTTGCGCCGTTCTCAACAAGAAGCCATAGCGTCATCAACCATGACCGCCACCAGTGATAACTTTTTTAATGCTTATGCCATATTTTTAGGCGCCAGCATGGGGCAAATGGGTTTTGTTACCGGATTGCCGCAATTATTTGGTGCGATATCGCAGTTATTGTCAGTGTGGTTAGCCAGTCACTTTAGCCGTAAACTTTTTATTGTCACATCAGCCATCTTACAAGCGCTGGTGGTATTGGCAATGGGATTAGTCGCCGCCCTCAGGCCTGATAATGCGGTGTGGATGTTTATTGGCTTAGCGGTGTTATACCACGGTTTTATTAACTTGATTCAGCCCCATTGGCGCGCGTGGATGGGGGCGATAGTGCCCGACAAACGCCGGGGAGCCTTTTTTGCTGCCCGCACCAGATTAACTATGGCAGCGTCCTTGAGTGTATTTTTTGTTGGTGGCGGTATTTTAAGTCTTACCGACAGTTATCAAATGGCCTGGCTAGGATTTAGTTTGCTGTTTTCAATCGCCTTTATGGGGCGATTAGTCTCTGCATGGTTATTACTGCAAATGCATGATCCCGAGCCTTGCTGCGCGAAAGAGAAAGGCTATTTTACCCAGACGCTGGTGAACTTTCGCAGTGCTTGGGCAGATAAGGTTTTCCGTCAATACAGTTTATTTGTCGCCGGCATGCAATGTATGGTGGCAATATCGGCACCGTTTTTTGCGGTTTACATGTTAGAAGACTTACATTTTACCTATTTAGAATTTGTGTTCGCCAGTGTCGCCTCCATTTTTACCCAGTTTGTTACTTTGCGATTTTGGGGCCGTTTTAGTGATTTATATGGCAATAGAATTGTGATGATAATCACTAGCTGCTTAATTCCTTGTTTGCCACTATTGTGGATTTTTTCTGATCACTATGGGTATATCATTGCCCTACAAGTTTTTTCAGGCTTGGCATGGAGTGGCTTTACCCTTTGCACCGCTAACTACTTATACGACATTCGGCCTTTTCGCAGCGACTTTGCGACCTATGCCGCATTACAGGCATCATTAAGTGCAGGTTTTGTATTTGTCGGTGCCATGGTCGGTGGGTTTATTGCCACTTATGCGAATGACTTCTTGGTATTCACCGGACTTAATCAATGGTTATCTAGCCCGATATTTGTGGTGTTTATTGTATCTACTGTGATGCGCTGTATGGTCACGTTATGGTTTATTCCACGTTCGATAGAACCTAAAATTCGACCAAGACCGCAATTTTTGCAACTCATATTCCGCATTAAGGGATTTAGTGCGATATCAGGGGTGAGTTTAGATTGGCTTACTGTAACCAAACGGATCGTAAAGCGAAAACCTCACGAAAATGCTGACGAATAATACATTGAGCTAAGGTGACTTAAGCCATGGCTATTATGGTTTAGGTAAGGTGTAATCAAAAAACTTTCGTTTATCAGGGCCAGTCGCATTGCTACTGATTTTATGCGGATGTTTATACTCATCCCAGCTGGCCACGTTGCGACCGACATTAAGCACAGGGAAGTCGATAGCATCGTCATCTTTTATCCCTAAAAAGGTCAATAAGGTTTGCAAGCTATTCGGCTGACCAATATCAATACTGATAAAGTTATCCCGCCCCGCAAAGTAATCGCTGACTTGCTGCTGGTGGCGTAAATAACACCCTGCTAAATGCGCTTCATCACATACATCTTCAATCTGCCATATATCAAAACAATGATTAAAGCTGCGTTTCATTATCGGATGAAAACGGCCATTGTCTTTATCTAAATGCACCATCATCTTACTCAGCAACATTTGCATCGACGGTAGCCATTTATCCATTGGCCTATCTAAATAAACAAACTTAGCGTTGGGAAATAACTTATCTAATTGCTGATAATCACTAAAGCATGGCGCATCAGACACCGCATCGGCCAACATAAACGCCTGCTTAGTAAAGGCCTGATGTGCAACCGTTAAGCCTTGCTCAAGCAACGCCACACTCATGCTAGTTGTGCCGGTTCGGGGTAGGCCAATAATAAACACTTTATTGGCCTGTTTATTCGGCACAGTGGGTTTAGGTAAAGCGGCTTTAGGCTTAGCGGCTTGTGGTGATGTCGATACTTCAGTCAGCTTAGATGTCATTAATTAAGTCGCATTGGGTTATTGAACGATAAACTTATATATTAATCGGCTATATAAATTACGGGTTACACCATTTACGAGTAGTAACCTAACGCTACCATTTTGTCGGTAAATATTGAGTGTAATATAACGGCATAACGACATGTGTTTGTTCCAATAGCGAAGAACCTTGTGTTCCTGTTAACTTAAACGTTTTGTTTGGTGCGCACTTTTCAATGTAGGACGTCAGCGATTTAGCTCGTGTGCGTTTTCCGCTTTTAACTTCAACTGGGACAATATCACCCTCATCCGTTGCCATGATAAATTCAATTTCAGCGCGGGCATCATTCCAAGAGTAGCTAGGGTCAACACCCATAGCCGTCAGTTCTTGCTGGACAAAGTTTTCGGCAACATACCCTTTGTACTCATAACTTTGCTGTTTTATTTCTTTGTAACTACTGCCAAGCATATGGCTGAGTAGCCCAATATCAAACAAAAATAGTTTAATCATATTGTCTTTTTTATAGGCGGCAAGTGGTGATTTAGGCGCCCCTTCAATCGGATAGTTAGCCAGTGCCAAGCGACAACGAAGTAACCAGTGAATCGCGTTTTCAAAATCGCTATAACGTGATTTACGTTGGTAGACATTTTTGAATTTAAAGCGCTTAACCGACTCATCCATCACGATAGAGAGCTGTGCAGGGATGCTACTAAACACTGACTCAATCAAGGTTGCATCAACTTTCCCCGCGTATTTACCAAAATCTCGTCGGTAACCTTCTACCAAGTCAGCATGTATTTTTGATACCTTTGCAACACGTTCTAATATGCTGACATTTTTATATTGATACCAAGCCGCCACAGCCTCAGGCATACCACCGGTAAAGAAATAATCAGTGAGTTTGTCCATTAGTATGTGGTGTGCGGTCGTCGAATTTGCTTGGGTGTCAAATGCCTTAATTAGCGCCGTTTCTTCAGAGGCATAAACAAATTCTTTGAACGTTAACGGACGTAAATAGTACTGTTCAACTTTCCCAACAGGGAAAGTATTTAATAAACCAATGTTTGATCCGCTTGCCGCGACAAAGTAAGTCGGGGCTTTTTCGGCGAAATATTTGAGTGATGTGACAGCGCGCTCGCACTCGCCGATTTCGTCAAGAATAAGTAAGTCTGTTTCTGGGTTAAAGCTTTGGCCAGTGATCAGTTCAATGTTTGTTAATAACTCGTCAGGTGCGAGTGAGCTTTCGAATGCTTCTTTAAAAGCAGGGTTTTCTAGAAAGTCGATACGCAGCGTATTGGCGAATGTGTTACCAAACAGTATTTGCAGGAGAAATGTTTTACCCGTTTGGCGAGCACCATCAATCAGTAATGGCTTACGCTCCGGTTGGTTTTTCCACGTCATTAATGAATTGAGTAGAGTTCGTTTCATAAAGCCTTTAACCGACGGTAATTAATGTTAGTGACCATTATAAACATAAAAGTACGCACTGGTTACACTTTTATGCGCGTAAAAGTGTGAATAAGTTACACTTTTATGCGTATAAAAGTGTATGTTGGCTATTCGGGGAAGGGCTTTACGTGACGCAATAAGTAGTCGGCAATGTCAGGATGTGGCTAAAGTCAGCCGCACCATTACAACCCGTCATTTGGCCCAGCTTGTTGACCCACAATGTTTGATCAAAACTGGCGCGGGTGGCAGAAGCACGTGGTATGTGTTGTTGGTGTGAGTTTAATATCATAACAATCATAATATGTGACTCATAGTCCGTAGACTCATTGTCTACATGTTTGCATCATCATGAAAACCTTTTTTTAGGATTTTTCATGGAAGATTTGATACTCGTTTCATTTGGTGCCTACTTTAAAAGCTTAAGGATTTCAAAGGGATTATCACAAGAACAACTTGCGCTAAAAGCTGATTTAGATCGGACATATATCAGTGGAATCGAAAGAGGGAAAAGAAATGTTAGTTTGATCAATATTGTCAAACTAGCAGAAGCTTTGGAGTTACCTCCTAAACAACTTCTTGATTTTAAGTTCAAGGAATAAATATGTCTAACAGAGCATTTTATTCCGCACCTCTCGAACAGTTTTTAGTTGCTAACGCCTTGTCTATAAGTGGTGAAATATCCGCGGCTCATACTCAGCAACTACAGCATCAGCAATCCAGAGCTTGGGGAGCGGAAATAAATATACTCAAAAGAGAACTGAAATTATGTGGTACTGATAATACACATATCTTTTTTGAGTTTATGATCCCAAGAATGGGACGACGTGCTGATGTTGTTCTCGTGGTGAAAGGCGTCATCTTTGTTATCGAATTCAAAGTTGGTGCACAACAAATTAATCATGCCGATTTAAGGCAAGCCCATGGTTATGCACTCGATCTAAAAAACTTTCATAATGGCAGTCATGATAAGTTTATCGTGCCCATTTTAATTGCTACGAACTTAGCTAAACCAACCCCCCTGCAAGCATTATTCAAATTAGACTTTGCATTTGATAACGTAGCTTCTCCGATTGCTATTCATTCAGGTCAAATACTTAATGCAATTAATCAAATAACAACATCTTTAAAGCAGGTTGAGTTTGATGCCAACCAATGGGCTACATCTGGTTACTTACCGACTCCAACAATTATCGAAGCTGCACAAGCTCTTTATGCTCAACATAACGTTGAGGATATTGCTAAAAGTGAAGCGGATACTCAAAATATCGGCCAAACAAGTCAGCAATTATTGCAGCTAATACACGACGCCCGTGAAAGAAAACGCAAAGTGATTTGTTTTGTCACCGGTGTCCCTGGTGCGGGTAAAACACTTGTTGGATTAAATATTGCGAGTACTCATTCAAACCCAAAAGAGAAAGAGTATTCAGTATTCTTGAGTGGCAATGGCCCTTTAGTGTCGGTGTTACAAGAGGCCTTGGCCCGTGATCGAAAAGTAAGAACTGCTGATACACTGGCATCTTGTCGACGACAGACAGAGCAGTTTGTTCAAAATATTCATAAGTTTAGGGACGATTCTTTATCCGGTGCGGTTCCGCCTGAACAGGTCGCAATATTTGATGAGGCACAAAGAGCTTGGAATAAAGAGCAAACTAGTAAGTTCATGCAAACAAAACGCAATCAAATAGGCTTTAATAAATCAGAACCCGAATATCTCATTGAAGTCATGGATCGTCACGAAGATTGGGCCGTAATTATTGCTCTGGTTGGTGGAGGGCAAGAAATTAACACCGGAGAAGTGGGGTTGTTAGGTTGGCTTAATGCGCTAGACGAAAAATTTAGTCATTGGGATGCTTATTACTCTGCAGATTTACTAAATGGGGAATATGTTGCATCAAATTTAACCGCTAGCCATTTATCAAAAGGAACAGTCTTACCCTGTTTGCATTTAGCAACTTCGATGCGGTCATTCAGGGCGGAAAAACTATCAAGTTTTATTCATTATTTGATTGATGGTGATAGCGTATTAGCTTGGAAATTATTCACTACGTTCTCGCACTTATATCCTATTAAAGTGACTCGAGATTTAGACACTGCAAAGAAGTGGATAAAGTCGCAGAGTCGAGCTACTGAAAGTATTGGCATGCTTGCTTCATCCAATGCAATACGTTTGAAAGCGGAAGGTATTTTTGTAAAAAACAAAATTGAACCTAAAGATTGGTTTCTAGGTCCGCCAGAAGATATTCGCTCATCTCATTTCTTGGAAGATATTGCGACTGAGTTTGATGTGCAAGGTTTAGAGTTAGATTGGTGCTTAGTTGCATGGGATGCAGATTTTCGATTTAAATCTAAGGGAAAAGAACATTGGCGATTTCGCGGAAGTAAATGGGAAAAGCGCCAACAAGAACAAACTCAAATTTATTTAGAGAATGCTTACCGCGTGCTGCTGACTAGAGCGAGGCAAGGGATGGTTATTTTTGTTCCTAGTGGAGATGACTCTGATAAAACAAGGCTGTCTGAGTTTTATGATGACACTTTCGATTTTCTACAACGTTGTGGTATTACCATTATTTAGGATTATATAACTCAACCAAAGCCTGCCATATCGGCATCTGCAACTGTTGAAAACAGGATGTTTTCGTCAAGCCCCCATGGATGGGTTTACGGCGTATTGCAGGGGACGATATGGTGGGCTAACTCACAAACCTTTAATCACTCATTACTATCTGGGTTTTCCAGCCCTAAGTCGAGTTATCCAACTGCTGTTTTATCCATTGTTCATTACACTGAATCAATTCCCAACGTTGGCATTGGTTGAACTGGCTATAATGTTTAATTGCATCGATAAATGGCTCGATAAACGCTTCTTTAGCTTTGAGTCCACTGATTGAGGCATCAAATGCACTTGCTTCAAAATAAAGGTTTTGCAGTAATAAACAGCGCTGTTTTCTATCTGCTTTTACATCGACTCGGCCGATAAATCGGTCGCGCCATAGTATGGGGAGCGAGTAGTAACCGTATTGGCGTTTTGCTTCAGGCACGTAGACTTCTATTTGATAGTCAAAACCAAACCATTGCTTTAGCTTCTGGCGTTGAATAACTAAGTTATCAAACGGGTTTAGCAGCCAGACTTTATTGGGGATTTCAGCAGGTAACGATAAGTTTTTCAGATGGTAATAATCTTGGTTAGATTCTGTAAAGTGTGATATTTCCCCGTGCTCGCCCATGTGTGCCAATGTTTTGCTGAGCAAAGGTTTAAGTCCTTTACGTAAGTATTGAATTTGCTGCAAATTGCCAAATCCATGGGCGGATAAATAGCGGTTGATTAAATGCCTGGCAAACTCATCATCACTTGGAATGGCTGTATTGATGTGGTGGGGTAATACCCGTTCGGTTAAGTCATAAACCTTTTGAAACTTATCACGTTTAGCAACCATCAACTCGCCGTGCATAAACAACTGTTCAAGGGCTTTTTTAGCTGGTTTCCAGTCCCACCAGGCGCCACTTTTACTATTAGACTCGTGTTGAAATTGGCTGGCTTTTAAAGGGCCTTCAGCCGCAATACGGGCTTTAACGTCACGCATGACTTTATGCTCAGGTTCAAACCAATGTTTATCGCCCTGTAGCAGTTGTTGTTTGCGGTATAAGCTAAATCGATAATCGTCGATATGCAGATAAGCCGCGGCATGTGACCAGTATTCAAATATGCTTTGGCTGGCCATCGCGCTATCAAGTTGGGGGGAAGAATAATTGGCTAAGCGAGAGTGTAAAACATGGTGATGAGCCCGTTCGACCACATTGATAGAGTCAATTTGCACATAACTGAGTTGTTGAATGACCTGTTCAACTGAGCCAGAAGATTGCAATAAGCCTTGCTGTTGCAAGCTTATCTGTAACCATTGTTGAGGTGAGTAGGGGGAGATCATTAACGACTACGCCTAATCATCACGGGTTAACACTTCCAGCAATTCAATTTCAAAAAACAAATCTGAATGAGGCGGAATTTTATCGCCTATTTGACGTTCACCGTAACCAAGGTTTGCTGGCACTGACAATTGACGTCTGCCACCGACTTTCATCGGGTTGTCTCCAATAATACCTAAATACCAACCTTGAATAACCCGCTTAGCGGATATCACCACTTGAAATGTATCTGAACTATCAAACACAGTGCCGTCGGCTAGCTTGCCAGTATATTTACAGGTAATTAATGCGCCTTTTTCGGCTGCTTTTCCTGTGCCTATTTGGGTGTCGTTGATGATTAAATCTGTCAATGTTGATGAGGTCATAGGGTGTCTTATTGATTGTTTTATCGATTTTTGTGAATGTTCTTAATGAGTGTCTGATGCCAGTAGACTGGCTAAAAAGCCAAAAAATATGCCCGTATCATAGCAGTTGATACGGGCATATTTAAAGCTGTTAGCTTAAGTAACACTCTAATAGCGTGTGGTGTTTAAGTTAGTTCACCGGTAAATGCTTTTGTAAAAAGGCTTCAATAGCATAAAAGGTTTTAAGTCTGTCAGCATTGTCACTAAGGTAATGGTCGCCATCTTCAAGCTCAACAAATTGGACATTTTTATTGTACTTAGTTAATGCATCAAACATATCTTCACTGTGCTCAACGCCGACAACCCGATCTTTCTCGCCGTGAATTAATAGCACTGGCACATTAATGTCTTTGGCTTTACTGACAGGAGAGCGGGCATAAAGTGCATCATAATCATCGCCAATTTGCTGCTTCACAATTTCAAAGTTGCGGTAACGACGGTGTGACTTGACTAAGTCTTCCACATCCATCACACCACCAAAACTAATTGCACATTGAAATAAATCTTGGGTGGTTGCAACGGCCATTAATGCGGCGTAGCCTCCGTAACTTGCCCCAGCAATACAAATTCTTTTAGGGTCAGCAACGCCTTGTTCAATAAGCCAGCGTGTACCGTCTTCTACGTCGGTTTGCATTTCAAGTCCCCAGTTTTTGATACCTGCTTTCATAAAGTCGTAGCCGTATCCGTCTGAGCCTCTAAAGTTCATCCGCAATACCGCGTAGCCGCGATTTGCAAAGTATTGGGTCCAATAGTCAAAACTATTGTTGTCGAAACTAATTGGTCCGCCATGGGGGAATACAATGGTGGGTAGTTTAGTTTTTAATGCGTTTTTTGGCGTTGTTAGAAAACCTTCAATATTTAAACCATCACGGGCTTTGTAGTTAATACTTTCGGTACTGGCCATTAATTCAGGGAATAAATTTTTGTAGCGATAAGCAATAGGGATCAATGTTTTGGCATCTCTGTTACCTAAATAATAAGTGCCTGAGTCGGTTGCGCTGGTAGAGAATACAATGTAACTGCGCTCGTCTTCACTGTATTGAGTAATAAAATTGCGGGTGTCGGGCAACACTTGATTCAAGCCATTAATGAGAGCGATATATTCTTCATCCCAAAAAGTGTATTCCGAGTCAGCACCATCACTTACACCAACGATTTGTTGTTTTACTTTGGAGTAAATTAATCCCCCAGTGACATCAAGATTATCGCGCTTAAACACCAGCTCTTTGGTGAGTTTAGGATCAGTGAGGTTCACTTTGAAAATAGCTTTATAGCCTTCATGGTAGGCTTGAATATATAAAATGTTAGGGTCTTCACCGAAGCCCATTGGCCAAACTTGATTTTCAGCAAACGCCTCAAATTCCCATAACGTACGATAGCTTTCATTGTTATCGGCTTGTTCAATGATTTTATAATGGGTGTCATCTTGAAAGATGCCGACTCGTACTCGATGTTGTTTGTCCGTCGTCCAATCGATGACATTTTTTACCGCATATTGCACAGCACTTGAGCGGCCGTCGGTGAGGTTAATTTTCATTACTGTTTCATTTTCTGGTTTGCTACCTAATCCAGTAAATTGCATCAGAATGTGGTCATCATCGTCTTTGAGCATATCAATAATATCAGATTGAATTTGTGGCACCCATTTAAAACGTTTTAAAACCATGGGCTTAATCACACTTGATAATTCATTTTCAGAGATAGAATATTTAAATAACCGCCATTCATTGGTTGGCGTGCCATATCGTATGGCTGGAAACTTGGCATAAATAAATAATATGTTATTACTTGCCCAGGATAAGCCGGTAATGGTGAATTTTTGGTTGTCAGTTTGTACTGGATAAACTGACTTACCAGAAGCAACATTATAAATATTAACTAATGAGCCTTTTTGAGTATCTAAATCTAACCGAACAACTGTTGCAATGTTTTTACCATCAGGTGAAAGGGTGACATTGGTTACGCCGGGAATGCTGGCAAAAGCTTCAACAGGCAGTTGTTGTGGTGTAGAGGGAGTGGCAAATGAAGGTTGTGCAACAAGCAAAGCGAGTAACAATGCAAATGCACAGGAAAAAAGAGCTAAAGTCCGTTTCATTAAATATCCAAACTAAATTGTTATTTTGACATGTAACCAGGATGTTACCGTGTAATGCATCAAAGTTTACTGCTTTTTGAGTATTTACCCAAATTTTAGTTTAAGTCGGTAATGATAATGCCATCCCAAGCTAATACTGCGAAACAGCATAAATGCACATAATGCGCCCCATAAGGCGTGGTTGCCAAAGGATTGCAAGCTCCACCAGAGTGGAAAGTAAACCCCAAAGGTGGCGATTATCATGCTGTTACGCATAATATGCCCCTGGGCGGCACCAATATAAACGCCATCAAATAAATAGCAGCCAAAGGCTAAAATAGGCATGGCGATAAGCCACATAAGGTAGGTGCTGGCCGTTTTTTGTACGCTGGGGATATTAGTCAGAGCGTTGATAATATATTGACCAAACAACCAAAAGAAGACACTGAAAATAACGGTGATAATCGCTGACCAGGCAAATGCTAGGCTAACAGATTCAAACAATAAGCTGGGGTTATTTTGTCCTACAGCGCGGCCAACCTCTGCTTCGGCGTAGTAAGCTACCCCATCGAGTGCATACGATATCAACATCAATAAATTGAGCAGTACCGCATTAGCGGCTAAGGTATCGTCACCTAACCCTGCGCCATAAAAAGCCATAAAACTGAATGCCGCTTGCAGGCATAAGCTGCGAATGAATATATCGCGGTTTAAGGTGAGTAAGCGTGATAAGCCTGTAAAGCTTAAGTGTTGGGTTAACTGTGGCCAGGTAAAACCAGGCTGCTTTTGCAGTTGCTGTTTAACCATAATTACCGCCACACTAAATGCACACATATCAGCGATCACCGATGCTAAAGCCGCACCTTGTACGTTCCATTGAAAACCAATTACAAACACCACATCTAGAATAATATTAACAATGTTGGCAATAATTAGCTGCCACATAGCAGCTTTGGGTTGTTGCCTACCAAGTAGCCAGCCTAATAACACTAGGTTAGTTAAGGCGAAAGGCAATGACCAAATGCGGATCTCCACATACTGACGACAATAAAATTGTACTTGCTCGCTGGCTTCAGTTAAGTGCAGCGCTAATGACAATATCGGCTGTTGGAATAGAAGGGCGAAAAAGGCCAGTAAAAGCGCTAAACTGACCCCTTGAATAAGTAATTGCTGCTGGGTATGGTGATCGTTTGCGCCAAAAGCTTGTGCCACTAACCCTGTGGTCGACATACGTAAAAAACCTAATAACCATATTATTAAGGTAATAATGGTACTGCCCAGCGCCACTCCGCCTAAGTAATAGGCTTCACCAAGATGGCCAATGACCGCAGTGTCCACTAAACCTAATAGTGGCACTGTGATATTAGATAAAATCATTGGAATGGCCAGCGCCATTAATTGGCGGTTTTTATCGCCATTTAACAGTAAACGAAACACAGACATATTTGGGAAACACTATGCTTAAAAAAGTCATGTTAGTGGCGGGCGCAATATTAACGGGGGTTATATCGTCATTGGCCAATGCCGTGGTGATATTACAATACCACCATGTGTCTGACAGTACACCCAAAAGTACCTCAGTTACCCCAGCTCAGTTTACCGAACAAATGCAATATTTGGCTGACAACGACTTTACGGTTATGTCACTGACTCAGGCTGTCGAACAAATAAAATTGCAGCAAACAGGATCGCTTAAGCAAATCGTTATTACCTTCGATGATGGTTATGACAGCATTATTGACAATGCCGCACCTATTTTAGCTAAGCATCAATTCCCATTTACTGTGTTTATCTCTGTTAAGCCTATTGATGCAGGATATAAGGGGATGATGAATTGGCAGCAAATAAGAAAACTCACTGAACAAGGGGCGACGATTGCGAATCATAGTTGGGGGCATGAGCATTTAATTCGCTATGTTGCCAATGAAACCACTGTGCAATGGCGGCAGCGGGTTGGGCAAAACCTGTTGAAAACAGAAGCTGAAATTAAGCAGCAAACAGGGCAAAGTGTGAAAATGCTGGCATATCCATATGGTGAATATAATGCTGAGTTAACCTCATTGCTGGATGAGTTGGGTTTTGTCGGCTTGGGTCAGCAATCGGGTGCCGCAGGTCAGTATTCATCACTCACGGCATTGCCGCGTTTCCCGGTAGCCTTTGATTACGCCGAACTGGCTCAACTTAAGCTAAAGTTTACCAGCTTGAACATGCCGGTAATTAAGCAAAACATTACCAATCCACAATTAAAAAATGGCCAATGGCGCCCTTTGCTTGAGGTAACCGTCCGACACCACTGATATTGATAAGCACCAAATGATGTGTTTTGTGCAGGGCCAGGGAAGTCAGCCTGCTATTTGGATTAATGATAATACTTTTTCTGTGCAGGCGAAGCGCGATTTACCCGCAGGACGAAAGCGCTACAATTGTACTGTGCCTAGTAAAACCCAAACAGGCTATTATTGGTTTTCACAAGCTTGGGTAAGACCTAAAAATGATGGTACTTGGCGTGAAGAATAGCGAAACCTATTCACATAAAAACACATTAACTGATGGTGAGTAAGGTCAGTAGTTTGTCGCTAATTTGAGTTAGAGGTAATACTTCTCTGGCTGCCTCAATGGCAACCGCGGCACTGGGCATTTGCCACACCAACGACGAAGCTTCATCTTGGGCTATGGTATAAGCCCCTTTTTGTTTCATTGCAAGCAGACCTGCGCTGCCATCGGCGCCCATTCCGGTCAGTATAATACCAACAGAGTTTTGAGCCGCATGTTCAGCGACGCTATTAAATAATACGTCAATCGAGGGTTTATGGCGGTTTACCGGCCCAGCGTTAAGTAGTTTTGTTTTAAAGTGGTCGCCTTCAGGTTCGATGGCTAAATGCTGATCCCCTGGGGCAATATAAACGTTACCTGCGGTGAGCTTTTCACCGCCTTGGACTTCTATCACATTTAAGTGGCAATTTTTATTTAGCCTGGCTGCAAATGAGCTGCTAAATACTGGCTGTATATGCTGGGTAATCACAATGGGTGGTATATTTGCGGGTAATGCCATCAGAATGGTTTGAATCGCTTCAATGCCTCCTGTTGACGTCCCTATGGCGATAAGTCCATTTTTAAACTTCCCCGTCACAGGGGGAGCTATTGCATGATGATGGCGAATAGCCGGTGGTGCATCAAAGGACACTTGTCCTGCTGCGGTGACTTTTTGAACTAAATTATTTTGAAATAATGATAGGCTATTTTGATAATGGTTTTGTGGCTTAACAATATAATCTATAGCCCCCAAAGAGAGTGCTTCTAAGGTGATGTCGGCTGCCTTTTTAGTGAGCGAAGACACCATCAAGACTGGCATGGGTCTTAGGCGCATTAAATTACGCAAAAAAGCCAGCCCATCCATTTTTAGCATGTCAACATCAAGGGTTAACACATCAGGTGAAAGTTGTTTAATAAGTTCGCGAGCTTCATAGGGATCTTCTGCTTCACCCACAACAATAATATTATCATCAGTATCAAGCATCTGAGTGAGTCGCTGGCGCATTAAGGCAGAATCATCTATGACCAATACTTTAATCATTTAGCCTCCTTTCAAGTGGTGATAATAATACGTTACTCCCTTACGGGCGAAATAAATAGCGAGTCCTATAAACTAGACACCAGTAGTTAAGTTATGCTGGCTTTGAGCGTGATTAATTCATAACGGTTTGAACGTTGAGTTATGCGTTGGTTCACCTATTTTTGAAAAATGAGCGGGAGTGCCTTTCAAGTATTGGTGCCTTTATAGGCAGAGTCAAGTATCTGATGTGTAAAGCAATGATATAAAATATTTAAAGTGTACTTTTTAGGGCTTACGGTTTTTTAAGCATAATCAACAGTTGTTAAGTGTTATCAACGATCTTTTTAAAATCAGCAATTAGCTCATTATTCAGTATTTGAGGTGTCTCACCCGGCTTAGGCTTGGCTTTAAATACCGCTATTTTTTCCGCATTAGGTGAGACCAGTACATATGATGCACTGTGGTCGACTTGATAATCATCACCATCACCTACCATTGCATAAGCAAAGCCGAGATCGCGGCTAAAGGGAAATAGCTGAGCGTGTTCAGCGGTAATGGCTTTAAAGTCACTATTAAAAAAGTTGATGTAATCTAGGCGCTTGGTTTGTGTATCACGGTCAGGATCGGCTGATACAAACACCACTTGTATGGAGTCAGATATTTGCTGTAACGCGGGATAAGCTGCGGCTAATTTATTCAGTGTTGTTGGGCACACATCTGGGCATGAGGTGAAGCCGATAAAAAATAGGCTCCATTTACCTGTTAAATTTTTATTAGTAAAAGTATTGCCATATTGATCACTCAAACTAAACGGCGCTAATTTACGAGGATTATCGTAAATAAAGCTGGTGGCTAAATCTAGGGAGTCGTATTGCGGCTTAGCAAGTGACGTTGAAGGCATATTATCTGCAGGGCTTAGCCATTGATTAGCGACTATGCCCCCGAATGCCATAATGATCAGTGCGACGATAATACTGCGCTTACCCATTTACCACTTCCCTAGATATTGATGTTAGCTGCCAATTTAGCTTGTGCATTGTTAATGTAAGTCACGATTAAACTTAACGGATTAATTCACCCACAAGTAATGATCAACCAGCAAGATGATAAATAGCACCATTAAGTGGTATATAGAAAACTTAAACACATTCATCGCTAAACCTGAGTAGTCATGGTACTTAAGCTGCCAAGCTTTATAAATAAATCCACAACTCAGTAGCGTTGAACCAACCAAATAAACCGGGCCACACATTCCGACTAATACGGGTAATAAACACGCTATGGCTAATAGGACTGTGTATAACAAAATGCAGGTTTTGGTAAACTCAACGCCGTGGGTAACTGGCAGCATTGGAATATCAACCTTGGCGTACTCTTTACGTCGATGAATAGCTAGCGCCCAGAAATGCGGCGGTGTCCAGGTGAAAATAATAATCACCAACAATAACGCATGACCATGCATTTCATTGGTGACAGCAGTCCAGCCAAGTAAAGGGGGCATTGCGCCTGCTAAGCCGCCAATTACAATGTTTTGCGATGTTGCACGTTTTAAATACGTGGTATAGACCAAGGCGTAACCAATTAGGCTGGCAAAGGTAAGCCAAGCTGTGAGGGGATTAACCCAGGCATACAGCATCACAAATCCTAGCACCCCAATAGATACCGCAAACACTGCCGCTTTTACGCCAGATATTTTACCTTTAGGCAATGGACGGTTATAGGTTCGCGCCATTAGGCCATCTATTTTTCGGTCAATAAGGTGATTAAAAGCGGCTGCTGCGCCTGCCATTAATCCTATGCCGACCATACCGACAATTAAAGGTTGTAGTGGTACGGCTCCTGGTAATGCTAGACACATGCCGACTAACACCGTCAGTAGCATCAATGCTACCACTTTGGGTTTAGTCATTTCAAAGTATGCCCGCCACTGTAATGTGAGAGCCGCACTTGGAGCGTTGAGGATGATCGGTTTTGTCATTGTTATGTCCTCTAGTTACGCTTTACGCCATAGGGCGTAGTTAATAAATACCATGGTGAGCAGTAATAATGCTGCGCCGCCATTATGTGAAACTGCAATGCCTAATGGTAAATTCATCACCACATTGCTGATGCCTAACGCAACTTGCACAATTACCATTAAAATAAGTAAATAGGCACTGGTGCGCATGGTGGATGATTGTGCTTTTAATAACTTGAACGCCAACCAAACAAGCATTACTGCGGTGAATACTCCCCAAATACGATGAGTGATGTGAATCGTCATTCTGGTTGAATAATCTAATACGCCATATTCAAAACTGGGATGGTCACCTTGAAAGGGTGAAAACGCATCGGCAAAGCGCAGATTGTCTATCCAATTCCCCTCACAAATTGGCAAAGTGGTACAGGCCAGTGCAGCATAGTTAGAGGATGTCCAACCACCCAACATGATTTGCACCACTAATACCACTAAGCCTATAGCAGCCAATGGCGCCAGTTTTCGAGCATAAGTATCACCGCCGGGAATACGTAAAGGCTTAGTACGTAAATACAAAATGAATAATAGTGAAAATAGGGCAAAACCACCGATTAAGTGAGACATCACTACAATCGGCATCAGTTTCATGGTGACCGTCCACATCCCTAACGCGGCTTGAAAAATGATTAAGGCTGAGATAAATATTGGCAACTTTTTTGGCGCTTCACGTTGCTTTAAACACATGATTAAAATCACCAGCACCATAAGGCCTAATGTGCCAGCAATGTAGCGATGGATCATTTCAAGCCAAGCTTTTTTCGGTTCAATAGTGTGTTCAGGAAAATGGGTTTCGACTTTTGCCAGTTCATGGCTTTCATTGGGAACGGTTAAATGACCATAACACCCAGGCCAGTCAGGACAGCCTAAGCCCGCATCTGACAGGCGGGTGTAAGCGCCCATTAGAATTACCATTAAGGTAAATACTAAGGTGAATTTAATCAGTTGAGGAATATGCATTAGCCTACCCTCGACAACTTAAGCATTTTACGTAGGTCGGCAATGATCGCTTTGCCCTGAACAATATTGGCATCACGCCCCAATACTGCGTCATATTGCATGACTAAACTGCCTAATGGGTCGACGATAATCATTTGTTGTAACCGTAATAATTCAGCCATTTTGCTATTAATTACGGCGGTATCAAAAGGAATGTGCAGCTGTTTAAGCGCCTCGATATCACTGTTGTCTTGCAGCAGTATCATTGGAACTATTCTGTCGCGGTCTCGCCCAAGTGCAATGTGACTTTGATTAATAATATATAATCTGTCTACACATTGTTCATCGCACTTTTCTGGCAGTAAATACACCAATTGCCATAAATGTGGCTTAGGGTTGTCCATATCTAGGGTGCTGTATGTAAGGTCTGTACTGAGTAGCGCGCCTTTATTGGTTGCGCCACCATGGTACAAATCCATACTTAATACTAGTTTGGCCAATGCCACAGGCACTAAAAACACCACAAACAAGAGTATTAATGTTTTATTACTTTTTCTAGGTTGGGAGTTCATTCTCTCTCCTCTTATTACTTGTTATATAATGGAAAAATATTTAACGCCTTAATTGCTGCCACTTTTTCAGTGTCAGCCAAGTCATTAATCCTAAAAACACTGCGGCCATAGTGAACCATTGCAGTGCGTATCCTTGATGTTTATGGGCCGATAATGGAATGGGTTGCCAGGGTTGTAGTAAGTCCATATGGGGCACATTGTCAGGTTGTAAAACCACAGGTAATAATGGATACCCCAGTGTTTGTGATAACTCATCTATGGCAATATTTTGAAAGCGCATAGGATTACCCGTTTCAGCCATAAGATGGTCGCTAAGTGGATTAGTTTGCTTTTGATAAATTCGCCCGAGTAATTTGTATCGTCCTGCAGAGATAGGGTTAATTTGTGGCAAAATACGGCGATCTTTATTGGCTGGTATAAAGCCTAGTTCGACTAATAATCGAGGTTCTGTCGTCTTTACCTGAAAAACTTGATAAGCCAAGTAACCCACTTGACCTTGATATACTTGATTATCGAGTAATAAAACCTTGTCAGAGGCTGGCGAAGCTGAAACGGCTACACGGTAGCCTGTCAAAATATTTGTCTCAGACGCATCGGCTGTCTGTGAAGCAATGATTTGTTGTAAGGACTTAAAGGTAATTGCAGGCTGATTTTGTCTTTCAATTAACGTTTGTTCCCAAGCTTGTTTGAATTCGGCTCTATCAAGCTGCCATAAACCTAGCTTGACCAAAATGCTAAACACGCTCACAGTAATAGTCACAAAAACAAACGCGGCCCAACCTAAACCCGCAAAAGGATTGCCTGTGACAGCCCCTCTGTTCGTTAAGTTAGTTTTAGTGCTACTGCTTGTATTCATTATATTTAATTTGGCCCGCGCATTATTTATTATGGTAAAGGGTGAAAATACCCAGTCTATGAGTCGCTTTTTAGGGCGTAGGGTAATGTTTTCTGCATTCGTAGTTATTTTGTTATTGATTGCCATGGGACTAGGCATAATTGAGCCTAACCCACGGCCTTACTAATATGCGCTATTTACCTGTTGCTACAACACGTAAACGAACACAAATAAACATAACCACACCACATCAACAAAGTGCCAATACCAACTACCTGCTTGGAAGGCAAAATGTTTATCTTGGGTAAAATGGCCTTTCAACACCCTTAAAAACAGTACAATTAAAAATACTGTCCCTAAGGTGACGTGCATACCGTGAAAACCGGTTAACAAGAAGAAGGTATTGCCATAAATTCCCGACTCAAGCGTTAAGCCCATTTCATGGTAAGCGTGGGTATATTCTTCTACTTGTAAAAACAAAAACGCAGAACCTAAAAGAATGGTCAGTCCTAGCCAAATTTTCAGTGGTGTACGTTTCGCTTTTTCTAAACTTGTGTGAGCAAAATGTAATGTTACCGAAGAGGTTAATAACAATATCGTATTGATAAGCGGTAAACCTGTCCATGGCATGGCTTCGGTGGTGGTGCCATCTGGAGTCTTAACCAGTGGCCATACTGCTTCAAATGCTGGCCACAATACTTCATGGGTCATGGCATTATTTGATGCACCGCCTAACCAGGGCATTGCAATCATTCTGGCATAAAATAATGCGCCAAAAAATGCCCCGAAGAACATGATTTCAGAGAAAATAAACCAGCTCATTCCTTGACGAAAAGAACGGTCCATTTGCGCCGAATACAAACCGGACATAGATTCATCAATCACGGTTTTAAACCAACCAAAAATCATAAATATGATCACAGCGATACCGGTTATTAGAATATAACCGCCATAACTGGCTTCAGTTGATAGTTGTTGTACGTAACTGCCTGCGCCAAAGGCGATTAAAAATAGGCCAATTGCACCAATGATAGGCCAGGCACTTTGTGCTGGCACATAATAGGTTTCATGCTTTGTGGTCATTTTGCTGCTCCTTGCTTTACACCACCGCCGACTTTGTCGGTAATGTCATAAAGGGTATAAGAGAGAGTCAATGTATGAATGGATTCTGGTAAATCAGGATCCACGTAAAAAACCAGTGGAAGTTCAGCGCTTGCTGATGCCGCTAGCGGTTGTTGATTAAAACAAAAACACTCTGTTTTATTAAAATAGGCTGCACCTTGACCAGGTGATACTGAAGGTATCGCCTGGCCAACCGTGTCTTTTGTCGATAAGTTTTTGGCATAAAACTTCGCATGGGTAAGCTCTCCAGGGTGCACTGTAATACGATTGACCTGAGGCTTAAATTCCCACGACATATCAGATTGCACCTGCGCGACAAATTCAATGGTAACGGTGCGGCTTTTATCTACAATCACCGCTTGGTAAGTGCTGGCGGTGCTTTGGGGTTTGCCATTAATCCCCAAGGCATCACATAGCACGTCATACAAAGGCACCAACGCAAAACCAAAGCCGAACATACCCACAGCGCCCAAAATAAGCAGGGTCAGTAATTTACGATTCGATTTTGTTGGCTGATTCATCTCATTTTATCTCTGGTGGGGTAGTAAACGAGTGATATGGAGCAGGACTCGGAAGGGTCCATTCCAATCCTTCAGCACCTTCCCATGGTTTATCTGGTGCTTTTTCACCACCTTTAATGCATTTAAGCACTACTGCTAAGAAAATAAACTGAGACAATCCAAAGGCAAATCCACCAATTGATACAATCTGGTTAACGCCGGCAAACTGAATTGCATAATCAGGAATTCGACGTGGCATACCAGCAAGTCCTAAGAAATGCATTGGGAAAAACAGCACGTTAACCGAAATGACCGAGCACCAGAAATGCCATTTACCTAAGGTTTCGTTGTACATATGACCGGTCCACTTAGGTAACCAATAGTAAGCAGCGGCCATAATGGAAAATATTGCCCCAGTAACCAGTACGTAATGGAAATGAGCCACCACAAAATAGGTGTCATGGTACTGGAAATCTGCCGGTGTAATGGCCAGCATTAACCCTGAGAAACCGCCAATAGTGAACAAAATAATAAAGGCGATAGCAAACAGCATGGGCGTTTCAAACGTTAAAGAACCGCGCCACATGGTTGCTACCCAGTTAAATATTTTTACACCCGTTGGTACGGCAATCAGCATGGTGCAGTACATGAAGAACAGCTCTGCAAATACCGGCATACCCGTGGTGAACATATGATGTGCCCACACTAAGAATGACAGCACCGCAATACTGGCGGTCGCATATACCATTGACGAGTACCCAAATAGCTTCTTACGGCTAAAGGCGGGCACAATGGCAGAGATAATACCGAATGACGGTAAAATCATGATGTACACTTCAGGATGACCAAAGAACCAGAAAATATGCTGGAACATAACAGGGTCGCCACCACCTGCGGCATCAAAAAAGCTGGTGCCGAAGTATTTATCGGTTAACACCATGGTGACCACACCGGCCAGTACCGGCATTACCGCAATCAGCAAGAATGCGGTAATAAGCCATGTCCACACGAATAAAGGTAACTTCATCCATGTCATTCCTGGTGCGCGCATATTAACTATGGTCACAATCACGTTGATTGCGCCCATAATCGAGCTAATCCCCATAATGTGTATCGAGAACACAAACAGTGCTGTGCTATCTGGACTGTAGGTCGTAGATAAAGGCGCGTAGAATGTCCACCCAAAGTTAGGTCCACCGCCTTCCATAAATAATGTGCTAAGTAACATGGTAAAGGCGAAGGGTAAAATCCAAAAGCTCCAGTTGTTCATGCGAGGTAATGCCATATCTGGCGCACCAATCATCATAGGTATTAGCCAGTTAGCTAAGCCGGTAAAGGCTGGCATAACAGCACCAAATACCATGATAAGGCCATGAACTGTGGTCATTTGATTGAAAAAGTTAGGTTCAACTAGTTGTAAGCCTGGTTGAAATAACTCAGCGCGGATCACCATTGCCATGGCACCGCCAGTTAGAAACATAATAAAACTAAACCATAAATACAAAGAGCCAATGTCTTTATGGTTAGTGGTTAGCAGCCAGCGCATAATGCCCTTAGGGGCACCATGATGATGGTCGTCATGGACTGCAGTATCGTGCGTTGATGTACTCATTAATTATCCCCTACTGTCCATGGCTATTGACATCGGCTGCTTGCACCGTATCGCCTGAATTGTTACCCCATGCATTACGCTCGTAAGTGATCACCGCTGCCATTTGGCGTGGTGATAATGAACTGGCGAAAGCTTGCATCGCGGTACCAGGTTTACCGTTGTGAACGATATTGATATGCGCATCAACAGGGCCAATAATTATGGGACTACCAATCAATGATGGGAACGCACCAGGTAAACCAGCACCTGTTGCTTGATGACAAGCAGCACAAGACGATGTGTATACCTGTAGACCTTCGGTCATTAACTGCTCATAAGTTAATTCCGTCAAATCTACCTCTTTCACCTCGGCGACAATGTCGACAGCTTTGGTAACTGCAGCATTGACTTGCTCAGATGGATCGGCAGATACAACTGCTTGAGTGCTGGTATTTGCTGGATTAGGTTCTGCTGCATTAATACCACTGGCAACATTGCTTACATCAACAGCCTGAATAACATCACCGGAGTCGTTCCCCCAAGCATTACGCTCATAGGTGACAACCGCGGCAATATCTTTGGCGGTTAACTGTTTTGCAAATGATTGCATTGCTGTTCCAGGCTTACCATTAAGCACAATATTAATATGGCCATCGACAGGCCCCTTAATGAGTGGGCTGCCAATAAGAGATGGGAATACACCGGGTAAGCCTGCACCATTAGGTTGGTGACATGCTGCACATGTAGAGAGGTAAATTTGTTCGCCTTTGGTCATTAACTCTTCTTTTGAAAGAGTTTCTGACAAGGCTGCTTGAGCCGCGGCAGCTGCATTATTGGCAAGCTGTTTTTGGTCTAAAAGCCACGCATCATATTCCGCTTCAGGCAACGCCTGAACCACAATAGGCATAAATCCATGGTCTTTGCCGCATAATTCAGCACATTGACCACGGTAAGTTCCTGCTTTATCAATTCGTGTCCAAGCTTCGTTAATAAAGCCTGGGTTAGCATCCTTTTTAACCGCAAAAGCTGGAACCCACCAAGAGTGAATAACATCATCTGATGTCATTAAAAAACGCACTTTCCGATTGAGAGGCAGTACCAAAGGTTTGTCTACTTCTAATAAGTAGGTTGCGCTTTTAGTTTCATCACCGTCAATTTGGGTGCGAGGAGTGGATAAAATGCTATAGAACTCGACATCTTCATTAAAATAACTGTAATGCCATTTCCACTGCGAACCAGTGATCTTAATGGTTAAGTCCGCGTCAGACGGATCTTCCATAGCGATAAGGGTTTTAGTGGCTGGAATGGCCATACCAATTAAAATAACAAATGGGATCACGGTCCAAGCAATTTCTACTTTGGTACTTTCATGAAAATTTGCCGCGACCGCGCCTTTGGATTTACGATGATAGATCATTGAATAAATCATGATCCCGAACACCACAACACCAATAGCACAGCAAATATAAAGAATAATCATATGGAGGTCATAAACCTGGCCACTGATATTCGTTACACCCTTTGTCATGTTGAGGGGCATTTCGTTTGCCCCAAGTGGAGGTGCCAGTAACACCGCCATTACACAATACAACCATTGCTTCACAAGACTTCTCCTCTGCCAATTGCGAATAGCAACTACAAAGAAGAGTCACACAGTAAGTCTCTGCTCTATGTAAACTCTTCGGTTCCCAAAAAAGCTTGATGACCTCAAAGTACCCTGGTGGTTGTAAGCGTGTAAGGCTTACGGATTTGTATTTATGTGCACCACGCTGGCACCTACAACTGAACCTATCAATTCTGATTTGACGCTTTTATCTGTCAGATAAAATCTAGACTGTAGCGTTTCAATTAGGTTAAAAATGTTTCAACCCTGTTAAATACATTACTTGTAGATTAAACATTGATCAAGATCACTTTTATAGCTAATTAACTGAAAGTTTGCATAAAAAAGCCCTGTACATAGACAGGGCTCAGTAAACACGGCGTTTAGTACTAATGAAATGAAGTGAAATTAATTGTTTTAACAGCATTATTTTGATTTGAAATAATCGCTTTAGTTGCCAAATTAGTGCCTAAGTGAGTGCTTACATCTTCAATAACGACACCTAATGCTCGGGCACTTTTTGCGACTAACTCTAATCGGCGACTGTCGCGTGCATCTAAAGGTTGAGTCCATGAAATAACGGCACTTGATGTACCACTGGTTAATGCTTTTTCCATTGCCCAAAGTGTTTCAATTTCATCCTTTGCATGTACTAACAATACGCGATCCATTCTTACCCCAGCACTAGCTAACATCTGTTTGTAATTGATATTGGCAGGGTTAATTAGCACTATCCAGCGACCTTGTTGGCTTAATTGTGCCAATTGGCTAGCATATTGACTGAGTTCCACTTTACCATTGGTTTCGGTTTGAAGTGTGGTGATAGGCTGCGCTAAATTAATATCTGCAGTTGGCAAATCTACCCATAAACCAGGATGACGAGGGGATGTACCCATTAGTTTGTTCATAACCATTCTCCATTACGAATTACACCAACTGCAAGCCCTTCAATAGTGAGGCTTTGGTAACTTAAATCGACTTCGATAGGTGCATACGCTTCATTTTCAGCATGCAAATATACGACATTGCCTTTTTTCTCAAAACGTTTCACTGTCACATCATCTTCAACACGAGCAACAACGACCTGGCCATTTCTGGCTTGCTGTATTTTATGAACGGCGAGTAAATCACCCTCTAAAATGCCGATGTTTTTCATGCTGTCACCGCGAACCCTTAACAAAAAGTTTGCGGCAGGTTTAAACATATTAGGATCAACTTGATAGTACTGTTCAACATGCTCTTGCGCTAAAATGGGCTCACCGGCAGCGACTTGGCCAATTAAAGGTAAACCTGTTTCTTCAGGTTCGTCTTCTTGGGTCAATCGTATACCGCGAGATGTGCCGGGCATGATTTCAATAAACCCTTTTTTAGCCAAGGCTTTTAAATGCTCTTCAGCGGCATTTGCGCTTTTAAAACCTAGGCGTGTAGCGATTTCTGCACGAGTAGGTGGCATACCAGTTTCAGAGATATTGTTTTTAATAAGCTCTAAAATTTCAGCTTGGCGTGGTGTTAAGGGTCTCATGTTATTTCCTGTCTTTCTATACAGTAACTGTCATTATATACAGTGTTTGTGTTTGCGCAAGTATTCACCAATTATTTTTTAATTTTATTATTAAAAATGATTTTTTTACTCTATTTATCAATAGTATGTTTTACTTTATTTGTTATTGAATTTAAAAGCGCTGCTTGATGCGTACAGCATATAGTGAAAGGTAACCAGTTTCTGGTATCCTATGCGCCCATATTAAAAGGGCTTTATTGCGAATATTATTATGTCAAAACCAGATTCAATCATGCTTAGACTGTTACGCAGGGTTCAAAAGCTGATGGTGCAAACGATAGTTGTGCCACATGACCCATTTGCAGATCTAAACTTCGATCCAGACAAGCCCATTGTTTATGTCATGAAGACAGAGTCGATCAGTGACACTGCAGCATTAAGCGAAATGACCCAGGGCCTTGGCTTACCAAGTCCTTACGAGCCTTTACAACTTGATGGTATGAAAGTGCCTCGAGTCGTTTGTTTAGAAGGGCGAAAGCCCATTATTGGTAAACGAGAAGGTGGCGAAAAGTTTTTACACTTTTTTACCAGTTTATTAGCACTTCACCGTCAGCAGCCAGAGTTAGACATCCAACTAGTACCAGTGAGTCTTTACTGGGGCCGTACTCCGGGCAAAGAAGATGACACAATGAAAGCCGCTGTGCTTGAACGTGAAAGCCCTACCTGGTTACGTAAATGGTTAATGATTCTATTTCTAGGTCGCCATAGTTTTGTGCAGTTCTCTAACGCAATGTCATTACGCTATTTAGCCGATGAACATGGTACTGATGAAGCCATTGCCCATAAATTAATTCGGGTGGCTCGGGTACATTTTCGCCGTCAACGTAAAGTCATGACTGGACCACAACTGCCTAACCGTCAAGCTCTGTTTGCTTCGTTATTAAAGTCTGAATCGATCAATAAGGCCATTGAAGAAGAAGCGGCAAACAAGAAGATTTCCAAAGAGAAAGCGCGTGAAACTGCGATTGAGTATCTGGACGAAATCGCGGCCGACTATTCAGATAGTTTAGTACGTATTGCTGAGCGTTTTCTCACCTGGTTATGGAATAAGCTATACAGTGGTATTAACATCAAAGGCGCTGAGCAAGTGCGCCAACTGCATCATGACGGTCATGAAATTGTATATGTGCCTTGTCATCGCAGCCACATGGACTATTTACTGCTGTCTTATATTTTGTATTACCAAGGTATGGTGCCGCCGCACATTGCAGCCGGTATCAACTTAAACTTCTGGCCTGCAGGCCCAATGTTCCGTCGTGGTGGTGCATTTTTCATTCGCCGTAGTTTTAATGGCAACAAACTGTATACCGCTATTTTTCGTGAGTATTTAGATCAACTGTTTGCTAAGGGCTACGCCGTTGAATACTTTACCGAAGGTGGTCGTTCACGCACTGGTAGATTGCTTGCACCTAAAACCGGTATGTTAGCCATGACAATTAACAGTGTGCTGCGTGGTATTGAGCGGCCGGTGACGTTAGTGCCTGTTTATCTCGGTTATGACCACGTGATGGAAGTGGCTACTTACCATAAAGAATTAAGTGGTAAGAAAAAAGAGAAGGAATCGCTTTGGCAGGTATTTGGTGCTATTCGTAAGCTGGGTAATTTTGGCCAGGGTTACGTAAACTTTGGCGAGCCAATCAATTTACAAAACTTTTTGAAACAACAATCTCCTGATTGGCGTGAAGAGATTGCCAAAGATCCTGACCAAAAACCATCATGGGTTACGCCTGCGGTAAACGTACTTGCCAACCAGGTGATGACCAACATAAATGGTGCCGCTGCAGCAAGTTCAGTCACGTTAACCAGTTTAGTATTACTGGCCTCAGAGCAAAATGCGTTAGAACGTCATCAGCTTGAGCGTCAGCTAAATTTCTATTTAAAACTGTTAAAGCAAGCACCTTATTCAAGCTATACATCGGTTGCAGAAGGTGATGGTCCATCCATTGTTAAGCATTGCTTATCACTCAATAAATTTACCTTAGAAAAAGACCCACTAGGGGACATTGTCGCAATTGACCCTAACCACGCTATTACCTTGAGTTATTATCGTAATAACATTATTCATATCATGATTATTCCTTCCCTAATTGCCAGTTGTTTAGTGCGCTATGAAGAATGTAATCGTGAACAAATTCTGGCAGTGGTTGAGGACTTTTACCCGCTGATGAAAGCAGAATTATTTATGGGTATTGCTGATCTTCCCGCTTATGTTGATTTAGTGCTTGATCAAATGGTTGAGGAGAATTTAATTAGTGGTGATAAACGTTGTGTTGTTGTCCAAGCGAATATCACCCAGTTAGAGCTATTAGCTGAAACCGTCAGTGAAACATTACAGCGTTATGCCATTATCTTTAATTTGTTAGGGATCAAACCTGAATTAGAGCGTGCTGAGCTTGAACGAGACAGCCATTTATTGGCCCAAAGGTTAGGGGCGTTGCACGGTATTACTGCACCAGAGTTCTACGATAAAAAATTGTACAATACCCTGAGCGTGAAACTAAAAGAGCTAGGTTATTTATGCAGTCGTGAGCCATTAGATGAAGTGTTCCGTATACGCGACCACGCGAATGGATTATTACGTCCATCAGTGCGACAAACCATTGAAGATAGCGTAAACGCGGAGCATTTAAATTAATGGCAAACCACATGAATGCGGCTAAAAATAGCCCCAAAAGTAAGTCTCTTATTGGTGGGGCAATGATTATTGCTGGTACGACTGTTGGCGCGGGAATGTTCTCGTTGCCCGTGGTCGGGGCAGGTATGTGGTTTAGTTATTCTGTACTGATGTTAGTAGGTATTTGGTTTTGTATGCTGATGTCTGGTTTACTATTACTGGAAGCCAATTTACATTTTGAGCCTGGGGCCAGTTTTGACACGTTAACGCGTGATACGCTTGGGCAATTTGGTAGAATAGTCAATGGCTTATCAATTGCTTTTGTGTTGTACATCCTAACTTACGCTTATATTAGTGGCGGTGGCTCGATTGTTAATCATAGTCTGCAGGCCATTGGCATCAGCTTACCGCAAAGTATCGCCGGATTAGTGTTTGCGTTGGTGCTTGCACTTATTGTGTTAATCAGCACTAAAGCCGTTGATCGCATTACCACCATTATGCTTGGTGGTATGGTGATCACTTTTTTCTTAGCTACGGGTAACTTATTAATTGAAATAGATCCAAGTCGATTGTTTGAGCCTGATGGTGAAGCTCGATACTTGCCTTATATGTTAGCTGCATTGCCATTTGGCCTGGCCAGTTTTGGTTACCATGGTAATGTACCCAGTCTGGTTAAATATTACGGTAAAGATGCCAAAACCATTGTAAAAGCTATCGTACTAGGCACAACCATTGCTTTGGTGATTTATGCCTGTTGGTTAGTGGTCACTATGGGTAATATTTCTCGTGCTATGTTCTCAGATATTATTGCCCAAGGCGGTAATATGGGGGTATTAGTGGCGGCCTTATCTGAATCCATCGCCAGCGAAAATTTATCACGCGTACTGACCTTGTTTGCCAACTTAGCGGTTGCCTCATCTTTCTTAGGGGTGACATTAGGCTTATTCGATTACCTAGCTGATTTATTTGGTTTTGATGATTCACGTACTGGTCGATTAAAAACCGCAGCAATTACGTTTATTCCACCAACAGTATTAGGGTTACTCTTTCCTAATGGTTTTTTAATGGCTATCGGTTTTGCAGCTTTAGCCGCAACCATTTGGGCAGTTATTGTACCTGCACTATTGGCTTATAAAACCCGTCAGCTCTATCCAAATAGCCAAAGCTTTAAAGTACCAGGAGGCAATATGTTGATCGTTATTGTGGTGTTATTTGGGGCATTAACGGCAACGTGTCACTTGTTGGCCATGGCGGATATTTTACCGGTTTACCAGTAGGTTTTTGACAGGCTTACATAATAAAAAGTCTTCTTCGGAAGACTTTTTGCATTTATGGTATTTTGTAGCTTAACTGTGGGCAATAAAATACTTGAAACCCTATGTTAAGAATTAAAAATGAAGGAGGCATGTTTTAATCATTACGTTACCCTCCCATGTTATAAGGCAGATGAAACATAAAACAAATAAACTTGTTGATAACAGATTGTTTTTATTGCTATGTTAATTTTTTAATTTAAGGATGAAATTGTTATGTCAGACCTGCTACTAACACAACTAAAAGCGATTGATCGTAAAATGCTGATGATTGCCATTATTGATTTTCCAGGCAGCCTTCTGTTTGGCTTAGGCTTGTATGGCATATTTGCTGGCTTTGATAAAAACTTTTTACCTATGTTGGCGGATCAACAAATCATTTACGCCATGATCCTTGTAGGTGGGGGGATAATGCTGTGGGGTGGTTGGAAGATGCTTATACTAGCCCGTGAAAAACAGCATATTTTGGCTCAACATAAATAATTAAATTAGCGGGTCATGGCATAAAATGAGATCTGTGTTGCAATTATACTGTTGATATTTCGTGTCTTGTTGTTAAGCCACCTCCGTTGTATTAAGTTTAGTTTAAGGTTTGAGTGAGTAATAGTTAGTCAATTATTGATCAGCTTCAAAGTTTAAGTGATGAATTCTACCTATTACCTAAATCTAGAGGCATATCAGATTTTTTCGTGCCACAACACTCTACACTTACTCAAAATTAATAATATATAAAATGTTGTAAAACGGAGATGTGTGATGAACTGGCGAACCCTATTTAAACCAAGCACAAAATATTCCATTATCGTATTGATTTTAGTCGGTGTGATTTTAGGTGTAGTTGGCTATTTTGCAACTCAGCAAACCTTACATGCAACAAGTACAGATGCTTTCTGTATGTCTTGCCACAGTAACCATTCTTTAAAGGATGAAGTATTAGCGTCAGCTCATGGTGGTGGCAATGCAGGTGTAACAGTGCAATGCCAAGATTGCCATTTACCCCATGGCCCAGTTGATTACTTGATCAAAAAAATCATCGTTTCTAAAGATTTATACGGTTTTATCATGATAGATGATTTCAATACTCAAGCATGGTTAGATGAAAACCGTAAAGAACAAGCGGACCTAGCATTAAAGTATTTCAAATCTAATGATTCAGCTAACTGTCGCCATTGCCATACTCGTATATATGAAAATCAGCCTGAAGGCATGAAGAAAATGGCGAAAAAAATGCATGAAAATAATTTCAAAAAAGCACCCGAAGACAGAAAAACCTGTGTTGATTGCCATAAAGGTGTCGCCCATCCTTACCCTAAAAAGTAACTTGGCTTAGGCTACTTAATAAAAAAACCTCGTTCAAGTGAACGAGGTTTTTTTATGGATGATTATTTAAAGTGTGCTTAACGGTATTGAGTGAGTTTATGGTACTGGTTGATAAGCATACAAACGGTAACTCACTTGTCCTGCTGTTTTTTGTTTCAGCGGTAACCAGCTTGAGGGAATAACCAGATCAGTAAGATCGGTTTCAGTTTCAAGATAAATGAGTGCATTGTTATTTAACCAACCATGGGCCATTAATAACTCTATAGTCTGTTTGGCCAAACCTTTACGAAAGGGAGGGTCAATATAAACCACATCAAAACCTTGATCTGTTCCTTTAGCCAATAACTGCAAACTGTCACCATTAATCACTTTGGCATTGATGCAGTTAAGGGTGTGCAGATTTTTGGTCAGTTGGTTGGCAGCACTTTTTTGTAATTCAAACATTAACGCAAATTCGGCATAACGTGATAACGACTCTAGGCTTAATGCCCCGCTTCCGGCAAAACAATCTAATACTCGAGCGCCCCGAATATCAACCGATAGCCAGTTAAATAAAGTTTCACGCACACGGTCTGTGGTAGGGCGTAAGCCTTCTAAATCATGGATCGGCAGCTTACGAGAACGCCATTGTCCAGAAATAATTCTGACCTGCCCACTACTGCTATTTTGTCGTGCCATGTGTTCCCCGTGATTTTGTCTGAACAAAGAAAAAGAAAGTGGTAGACTATGCTCACCCTAAACAGCTGATATTTTATATTAAACTCAACCAAAAATACTGAGTATTCTCCAATAACCCCTATTGGCGTAAAAAAATCGCTGTAATTGAACTTATTTTATATTGAGCACTGGTAGTAAACATGGCAAAGAAAGGTTTTTTCTCGTGGTTTCGTAAAGACAAGAACGAGCAAGAGGTCGTTGAAACCTCCAAAGAAGTCGTCCAAGACGTTGCTCAAGAAAGTATTCAAGATGATGCTACTCAAGCGCAAGCGAGTGATGCAAAAATTGCCGCTGAGGCGCAAGCTGCCGAAGAGGCTAGAATAATTGCCGCTGAAGCTCAAGTTGCAGAAGAGGCTAAAATAATTGCCGCTGAAGCGCAAGCTACCGAAGAGGCCAGAATAGCAGCCGCTGAAGCGCAAGCTGCCGAAGAGGCCAGAATAGCAGCCGCTGAAGCGCAAGCTGCCGAAGAGGCCAGAATAGTCGCCGCTGAGGCTCAAGCTGCCGAAGAGGCCAGAATAGTCGCCGCTGAAGCTCAAGCTGCCGAAGAGGCTAGAATAGTCGCGGCTGAGGCTCAAGCTGCAGAAGAGGCTAAAATAATTGCTGCTGAGGCTCAAGCTGCAGAAGAGGCTAAAATAATTGCTGCTGAAGCTCAAGCTGCCGAAGAAGCTAGAATAGTCGCCGCAGAGGCTCAAGCTGCAGAAGAGGCTAGAATAGTCGCCGCTGAAGCTCAAGTTGCGGAAGATAATGCACAAGGTGTTGTTACCCAAGTTGAGCCAGAACCCCAAGACAAGCCTAAAAAAGAAGGCATGTTTGCGCGCTTAAAACGTGGTTTGATGCGTACCAGTGAAAATATTGGTTCTGGATTCATTGGTTTGTTTAGTGGCAAAAAAATCGATGACGATTTATTTGAAGAGCTTGAAGAACAGCTGTTAATCGCCGATGTGGGTGTTGAAACGACGACTAAGTTAATTAAAAACCTCACTGAGCAAGCATCACGTAAACAGCTTAAAAATGCAGAAGCGCTGTATGATCTTATGCGTGATGAAATGCACAAAATGTTAGCCCCTGTAGCTATCCCTTTGGTGCCTGATAATACTGAGGGGCCATTTGTTATTTTAATGGTAGGTGTTAATGGTGTAGGTAAAACAACGACCATTGGTAAATTGGCAAAACAGTATCAAAAACAAGGCAAATCTGTCATGTTAGCTGCTGGTGATACTTTTCGGGCAGCCGCTGTTGAGCAACTACAAGTCTGGGGGCAGCGCAATAATATTCCAGTTGTTGCACAGCACACAGGTGCCGACAGTGCTTCAGTTATTTTTGATGCACTTCAAGCTGCTAAGGCGCGTAAAGTCGATGTGCTAATTGCAGATACTGCGGGCCGTCTACAGAATAAAAGCCACTTAATGGAAGAGTTGAAAAAAGTGGTTCGAGTGATGAAAAAACTCGACATCAATGCTCCCCATGAAGTGATGTTAACCTTAGATGCTAGTACAGGGCAAAATGCGATTAGCCAGGCACAACTATTTCAAGAAGCAGTAGGTGTGACAGGTATTACCTTAAGTAAATTAGACGGCACAGCCAAAGGCGGAATAATCTTCGCCATAGCAGACAAGTTTAATATCCCCATTCGTCACATTGGTGTCGGCGAACAAATTGATGATTTACGTACTTTTAATGCCAATGATTTTATCGAAGCATTATTTAGTCAAGAAAAGGCAGAATAACAGAACATGATCCAATTTGAGCAGGTCAGCAAAGTCTATCCCGGCGGGCAAAAAGCCTTACTGGATGTGAATTTTCATCTTCGTCAAGGTGAGATGGCTTTTTTAACCGGTCACTCTGGTGCAGGTAAAAGTACCTTGCTTAAATTGATCACCGTTATTGAGCGTGCATCGGCAGGTCGGGTGGCGATTAATGGCCATGACATTGCCAATGTCAGTGCTAAACACGTGCCTTATTTACGTCGTAATATAGGGATGATTTTTCAAAATCATCACCTATTAATGGACAAAAGTGTTTTCGATAATGTGGCATTACCATTAGTGATCGAAGGCTTTTCCCATGGTGAAATAAAAAAGCGTGTTGCAGGTGCGTTAGACATGGTTGGGCTATATGGCAAAGAGCGTCATAGCCCCATTATGTTATCTGGTGGCGAGCAGCAAAGGGTAGGTATTGCCCGCGCGATTGTGAATAAGCCACCTATTTTATTAGCCGATGAGCCAACAGGTAACTTAGACCCAAAGCTGTCTATGGATATTTTAAGGTTATTTGAAACCTTTCATGATGCTGGTACCAGTGTGTTAATTGCGACCCACGACTTGGGACTCATCGCACGAATGAAATATCGTACCTTTACCCTAAAACAGGGAAGAATGATTGGCGGTGAGTCTCATTCTAGCCCGGGGGGAGAAGACTAATGGCTAAACAAAATAGCATTACCCAAAGCAAGCTGCCTATGAGTGGGCGAATCGTGATGTTTTTTATTCGTCATGTTCAACAAGGCATGTCGAGTATGGGAGAATTATGGCGTACGCCAGTGTCTTCAATCATGACAATGGCAGTTCTTGGGGTCAGTTTAAGCTTACCTGCAGCATTGCAGGTGTTGGTTAAAAATGCAGAAAATATCACTCAATCCTGGAATAGCGCCGCGGAGATATCACTGTTTATCAATGAAGGACGCAGCGAGCAGTCTATTCAAAGCTTAATTTCACGCATTAAAGTGTTTCGAGAAGTCGAATCGATTGACTATATCAGCCGAGATCAAGCCTTAGAAGAATTTCAGCGTCTATCTGGTTTTGGTGAAGCTTTATCTTACCTGGACGAAAACCCACTACCCGCAGTGGTAACGGTTACACCGTCACTTAAATATTCTAGTCCAACAGGTGCGCGAGAATTACTACGTAAGCTTGAACGTGAACCTGAGGTCAGTTTTGGTCGTTTAGATATTGAATGGTTAGAGCGTTTACAAGCCATGGTGCGCTTGCTGGAGAAAACCGTATTGGCAATCGCGGCATTATTAGTACTGGCGGTGATATTGGTAATAGGTAATACCATTCGACTGGCTATTATGAATCGTCGTACCGAAATTGAAATTATGAAATTAGTCGGCGCGACAGAAGCCTTTATTCAGCGGCCGTTTCTATATACCGGGATATGGTATGGCGTCATTGGTGGACTTTTAGCGTGGATAATTATTAATTTATTAGTCTGGTACTTAGATAGTGCGCTAGCTGACTTAATGGGACTATATGGTAGCGAATTAAGTTTACAGGCACTGACTTTTGCTGAACTGGGTCAATTGGTTTTACTGGCATCATTTTTAGGCTGGTTAGGATCTTATTTATCAGTGCGGCAGCATCTTCGTAAAATAGAGCCGTCGTAAATCTATCGCCGACCAGCAGTAAACTTAGCATAGATGTTAACGGTAACAGGATTAACCGATTGAGATAATCTATGCAAAGTAAGTAAATGAAACTTAGTTTACTTGCAAAGTAGTACGTTAACGGGTTAAATAACGGCTCGGATGAACTTTATTGGACATAAGATGTCTTAATAATATGAAGTTTATCAGCTAACGTCTTGTGAATTTTTTAATCTATTTCATTGTATTCAAAGATTTTGTAGCATGATTTTATTAAAGCAGTAGGAGAGCGAATGACTAATCAAACGCAATCAATGGCGCTAGCGTTACCGCAAAGCAGTGGTAGCATAGAAGCTTATATTCGGTCAGTATCTAAAATTGAGATGTTAGATGCTAAGACTGAGTTTGATCTCGCCAAGCGTTTACAAGAAACCGGCGATCTTCAAGCGGCTAAACAACTTATTATGTCGCATCTTCGTTTTGTTGCACACGCCGCCAAAGGTTATTCTGGCTACGGGCTGCCACAGGCGGATTTAATTCAAGAAGGCAATGTTGGTTTGATGAAAGCGGTAAAACGTTTTGATCCCGATGTTGGTGTTCGTCTAGTCTCATTTGCAGTGCATTGGATTAAAGCTGAAATTCATGAATACGTGTTGAAAAACTGGCGTATTGTGAAAGTGGCTACCACCAAAGCACAACGCAAACTATTCTTCAATATTCGCAAATCTAAAAAACGTTTAGGCTGGTTCAGCGATGAAGAAGTCTCAATGGTGGCCGAAAACTTAGGTGTTTCTAGATCAGACGTGACCGAAATGGAATCTCGGATGGCGGCGCAAGATCCTGCCTTTGATTTGACCAATGACAGTGACGACGACACAACCGATTATGCGCCAGCATTGTATCTTCAAGATCACGCTTCAGATATTGCGCAAAATATTGAAGACGACAACTGGGAGTCTGACTCGCAGGACCGTTTATTATTAGCCATTAAAACCTTAGACGAGCGTAGTCAGCATATTCTTCGTTCTCGCTGGTTAGATGATGATAAAACGACTTTGCAAGAGCTGGCTAATACTTACCAAGTATCAGCTGAGCGTATAAGACAGTTAGAAAAAAATGCCATGAATAAGCTTAAAAACTGTATGGATATCTAATACTGTTATTAGTGCTCGTTAAGTATTAATTAAAACCTGCCGCGGCAGGTTTTTTTATGCCTATCGCTAGAATATTTGTATTAGCTGATACCGTTTAAAACACTATTGTGCATAAAAATCTTCACATCAAAACGCTTCAGTTTTAAGGTTAATTAGTTCGAGTTTAAAGTCTTCATGTCTGTGCATTCCGAGTTAAATTGTTATAACCCGTGCTTAAGATCAACTTCCTAATAATGGGTTTTGTTAGGGGCTATTAAAGTTTTAAATTAGCCCTTACACTGAAAACAGAGCCATGACCTAGGTAAACTTAATGCCCCCAATTATTTGTAATACTGCTTTAGAAGCTGTTTATTTAATTGAAAATGGTGAAACAATCTGGACCCACTCTATGGGCGCGACACCCAAGCTATTACTCGATGCATTGGCTGTTCACGCTTTAAATCGGCATGATTTAACTTTATTGCAGCTTCATACTGAGGGCGCAGAGTCATTAAGTGACCCAAGATTGAAGGCTCATCTTCGTCATCGTTGTTTTTTCGGTGGCGTGCCAACACGCTTGTTGTTGCAACAAGGTGATGCGGACTACGTACCGATATTTCTCTCTGAAGTTCCTAAACTGTTTCGTTCCGGTGAACAGCATATTGACACCGCTATTATTCAGGTATCGCCGCCAGATAAACATGGTATTTGTTCACTGGGTATTTCGGTTGAAGCAACGTTGGCAGCATGCCAAATGGCCGGTAAAATCATCGCACATATTAATCCCATGATGCCCCGTACTCATGGTGATGGGTTTGTTCATTACCAGAAATTTGCAGCCGTGTATGAGCAAAGTATGGTATTACCACAACATCCATTAGCAGTAAGTGACCCGATTAGCTCAGCCATAGGTAAAAATGTTGCCAAGCTGGTGCGCGATGGTGACTGCTTGCAAATGGGCATAGGCTCGATTCCTGATGCGGTACTCTCTTGCCTTACAGAGCATCGTGATCTTGGTGTCCATACCGAACTGTTTTCCGACGGGGTATTAAATCTTGTCGAGAGTGGCGCCATTAATAATAGCCGTAAGAAGGTGCATCCAGACAAACTGGTGACAGGTTTTGCTTTAGGAAGCCAGAGACTCTATGATTTTGTTGATGATAATCCATCAGTGATTTTTATGGATATTGAACAGGTTAACGATACGGCTATTATTCGAAAAAACCCAAATGTTATGGCCATAAATTCTGCCTTACAGGTGGATATATCAGGTCAGGTCTGCGCCGACTCGCTAGGCACGAGCATCTACTCCGGTGTAGGCGGTCAAATGGACTTTATTCGCGGGGCAGCTCTTTCTGAAGGAGGGCGATCGGTTATTGCCCTGCCGAGCACTGCAGCTAAAGGCACTATTTCAAGGATTGCGACAGTGTTATCTCCTGGCGCAGGGGTCGTCACTACCCGTGCCCACGTACATTACATTGTCACCGAATATGGTATTGCCAACATGCGGGGTAAATCACTGCGTGAACGTGCCCGCGCCTTAATCGATATCGCTCATCCAGACTTTAGAGAGCAGTTGTGCCAGGAAACCTTCGATATTTGGCGGTTGAGGGTATAGTTTTTTATGGATATTAGTAAATAACCTCAGCTCGGGATAATAAATGCATATCAAACAGATCTTTGCCCCGCTAACTGCGTTGAACTCATTTGCAATAGCTCGCTATTGACGCATAAATTCGCCTTGTTAACAGCGCAAAGCTCAAGTTTGAGGGTAAACAGTTGAATTTTGACTATTTCAATACCGTTTATTCATCTCTTAACCCGAACTGAGGTTAAATAAAAAAGCCTCACTTAATGAGGCTTTAGTAAGGTGTTTAGTGTTTTAGCGTGACCGCTAAAACATTACTCAACGTTTTGGATCTGCTTGTTGACTGTGAAATTATCGTGTTATTAATCAGTGTATTGAAGTTAAATATTGGCGTTAAAATTATTCTTACCCACCAATTAAACCACCATTTGGATGTTGTTAAAGCTGACTCATTTTTTCTAATCTGTATAAATCTTGCTTAGACTACTACTCAGTCCTACTATTGATTGGGCATTAGACGTCTGGGTATGCTCTGTTTAATGGCAGGTCTATGTTGGGTCTTTATTTGGAAGTTGATGCATCTCAATTAGAGTATGAAGCCTTGACACTTCGAGTAGATTTTTTTGTGAAAATCCTTGCTCATTAGTTGCTACTTCCATAACAATATCAAAAAGTTGGTCTGAGTTATCTTTGATTTTTCCAAGCTCATTTTTTAATTTTGAAATCTGACTTTTGTAACCACTGACATAGTTGTTTAGTCGCAAAATTTCCCCGTTAAGCTTCTCATTCGTAAAAGATTTATTTTTCTTTATATCCTCTTTTGTGGCCTTTTCAGCATCTTTAACTATGCGTTCTTTGTCCTTCGAATGTAAAAAATTCTTATAGTTATCGCCAATGAGCCTCTCTAGCATCTGAATGTTAGTGCATTCAGCATCTTTGGCCATCTGTAAAAACATAGACTTGTGTTTTTTTGAAATACTGACGTTGAGCATTGAATTATTGCTTGCTTGCCTTCTGTTGTGTGCGTCCCAAGCGTTGTCCATTTTTCTGAAAAAATCAAAAGTATCTTTTTCATTATTACGTTGGAATGCAATAAAAAGAGTATTTTTCACTTGTCCGATAGTTTGTTGGCTAACAAAAATCCCTTTTTTACTAAGGTACTTAATTACCCATCCGAGCAATTTTTGGTTAGTTCGATTGCGCGTAAAAAAATCATATTGGACATGAAATTCGGCTTGCTCTTTATCATTAACGTTCATGCCAGTAAGCACCTTAATTTTTATGAAAATGTCAATAAAAACTTTTATTTTTAATCTTACACTTTTATAACTTAATTACTAGTTAATTACTAGTAATTAACTTGTTGGATTAACCTACTGGTTATGAGAGGATAAATTAATAATTTACCGCAGATGAAATACTTAATGAAAAACTTACTAAGTGCATTGAAAGGCGCTAGGCCAGAGATCAGGTATTTTACTTTACTATGGTCTAGATTTTATGACCCTCACATTGAGCTAGTAACGCCGGTATTAACGATGGCAAAAACGATAGGTGTATCTAAGGATGTTGTTTCAACATCACTTAGCTATCTGACAGAATTTGGTTTCTTTGATAAGCAGCATGGCCAGCTTCACTCTAAAGTTGGTAGGCCGTCATCAAAGCACCTAGCTACAGATAAGCTGCTTGCCATTTTGAGTGAAGATGAAGCCCCTAAGTTGCATGCAAAACTAATTGACGAATTGTTAGATATGCAAGGGTTGGAGTCCGATCATTCTAACTTGAAGTTAAGTAATCGATTACTGCTGTGTGTTTTTTTGTTACATGCTGATCAATTTGGGTTAATACAAGATCTTGGGTTTGCAACAATTTCAAAACTAACCGGTATGAGCAGAGATCAATTCAATTCACAGTTGCTGAAACTCACTAATCTTGGATATATCAAACTGATAACGACTGGCATGACTTCCAAACTAATTTTTGGATCAAAGCCTTCTATTTACATGGTTAATGTCACTTGTGAATATTTTGCACATGCTAACTTCCGGTCCTTAACCTGCGAGAATACTTTCTCGCATGAAGATATTTTTACTAACCTAATTCAACGGTCTACAGCTGGACTGACCGAGTACTCAGCGTGGCAAAGGTCTAATGAAAAAGACAAGGTGAATCGTAAAAATTTTTTTGAGCTAAAAAAGTCCGAGTTTTTCAGAATCGTAGACGTAGACAATGCTGAACGCTGCTGGAGATTGTTTTATGAATTTCATCGTATTGTACTTAAAAGGTTTATGTTTGAAAAAATCTTACTGCTAGCTGCCCAGCAGGTGATTTTCAAACAAGAAATCAATGATGATTTACGTTATCGATTAGTAAATGAGCTTCGTATTGAGCTGATTCCTCGTTCTAATAAACCAAATTATACTACTGCCATTACCGGTGTAATACCGGTGACTGGTGAACTTATAGATACGCCAGGCGCTGAAACAAGCGACTTACGTGATACTTTTGATTTTGATATTTTTTCTGAAGTGCTGATAACTAGTGTTGTTTTCCCATTTATGAAAATCTTTCAGAGTAACCTCAAGATACTCGAAAATCACTTTGGGGTGAAGTTTTCGTCCGGCTATTGGACACTCAATGCTGATGACCACAACCCATACCGTTCGCCACGGTCATTCGTTTTACTTTATCCAGCAGACTCAGATCACATTGTTCATAGGGTTTCAATCGATAGGGGGAAGTGAAGTGCTTACCGAGTAAGAAGATAAGTGATGTAATGGCTGCTATCCAGCATGATTTAAGTAGAGACTAAGCTATGAGGAATTCGATGAACAATCTCCTTTATTGGATAAGTAGTTTTACCGTAATCTCTTATTAATTAATATATTAGCGTTGTCTGTTTGTTAATACTATACCTACTAATACATTATCTTCTATCTTACCTTACTATTGAATACACAGGGTTAGCTGCCATCAAAGGCAAGCTAACTTAATGTAGTGATACCCAGTTTTTAAGGCATTTTAAGTAATAAAATACTCACACCATAAAGGTTATGTAACTTAACCAATATGGAAAACAAACATGTCAACACGTCATACCGCTAATACTAACCTTAACGTCATCGATAATGGTCTACTTCATGGCCTAAGTGTCTATCCTAAACCTTTATGCGTTGAATACTTAGAAGCTATATTAAATACCTTTCAGGCTGCACTAAATGAACATCCACGAACCTTTATGGTCCGGTTTGATTTACATCTACCTCGTGTCATGTCTATCCCTGATTCACCACTACAGTTTGAGTCTAATGTGATATCAAAGTTCTTTAAGTCACTAGATGCAAAAATTGATAATGATAGGGAGTTTAAGCGGCGTGAAGGTAAACGGGTGCATCCTTGTCAGTTACGTTATGTGTGGGCAAGGGAGCGAAAAGATGCGGAGCTGGACCATTATCATGTGGTCATTTTTCTAAATAACGATGCTTATAGCCATTTAGGTAATTTCAACACTTTTGGGCCTAATATTAGTTCTAAGATTGTTGAATCTTGGGCTAGTGCGTTATATTTAGATGACTACAGTACAGGGCGTTTAGTGCATTTCCCAGAAAATAAACCTGTGTACTACCTCAATAAAAATGGGTCGAACTATCAACAGGTATTTAATGAGGCCCTCTACAGATTGAGCTATTTTGCCAAATTGGACACTAAGCATTATGGCGATAGAAGCCGTTCGTTTGGTTGCAGTTCATATAGGCTCAAATATTGAGGTATGGTGCTAACTGCTGTCACTCGGTCAGTTTATTCGTTAAAAAATAAAGGACCGACTAACAACCTGCCTCGTTATTACCCTTCTAAATAAAACGAAAGCGGCGATGGGCCGCTTCGTTCTTATTGGTTACATGTTAGCTTATCATTGGATGTTATAACCAGTAATGACAATCTTAATCCCATAACCAACGCCAAGCGTCTTTTGCTATGTCAGTACCAGCTTTAATGCCTGTCACTGCTACGACAGCAGGGGTAAATATAAACGTGGTAACACTAGTCTCAACGACACCTGATACCAGCTTAATACCTGCATTGGTAATATCACCATCAGATAAGCAATTAAAAGTATCACCTAAAGTTTGAGTAGTGCCTTTTACCAAACATTCCACCGGCTTTGCAATCAAATCACCTGGCGTACCCAATACGGTATTAACACTATCAGGTAAGCCTAGGTATTCACCCGTCATCTTGGCGGCTGTAGAGGCTAAAGCAACATTAGCGATGGTACCTGTTGCCAGTTTTGAAGCTGTAGCGCCAAGTAATCCAACTCTGGCAGTACCTTGTAGCGTTATATGTGAAACATTACTTACCTGATTAGAACTACTAGGCTCGTCCAGGCATGCATTGACGAAATGTTCGCAATTATCATTAATCAAACTGTAATAGGTGTTACCAAGTTGGCTGCGTGCTGAATCAACCGCTTGCTTGTGGAACAGTGCTGATTTTTTGACTCTGACTTGATTGCCATCAGCAAATTGCCACAGGCTTGTTTTCTCAACTATACCTGATTTAGCGAGGTGAATAACGCTATCATTACCAATGTACAAGCCATGATGTTCCGTTAAGCCGAGGTTGTCGATATTAGTGACGAGGTGATCGCCAGATTGAAATGTTTGCATAAGTTTTCCTTAGTCAAAAGCACACTATCAATCGACGGCATTAAAACCATGTGCTTATTTTAAAGTAGCATCTAAGTTATTGAGTACTTAATTAAGTTAAGCAATATGAGTAATGAACCGTTCGTTCATAAGTGTTTTGGAGTGTGATGTGGTTACTAAAAATCTGTCTTCATATCTCTAACTCAACAAAGTCTTTATCAACATCATCCTGAGTAATTCCGATATAGCGCAATGTAACGCCCTCAGAGCTATGCCTGAGCATCTTCATCACACGGCCAATATCTTTAGTGTTTTGATAAAGATGATAGCCCCTGGTCTTTCTCATGGAGTGTGTGCCAAGTGCTAACTTTAGTTCTTCACCAATTAACGCAAAAGCTTTGGTCACAGCTCGCCTGGTTAACGGCCTAGGTTTGATGTTCCTGGCTTGCTGGTTGCGGAATGACTGAAACAAGTAAATGTGATGTGGATACTCATCTTTGATATGTTGAATGTGTGATAGCGCTTTTTGATTAAGCTTAATGCTAGCTAACTTACCTGTCTTCATTTCTTTGATAACCAATCTATCATCTTGGATATCATTGAATTGAATCGCGAGTAAATCAGAAATCCGTAACGCCAGGTTTAAACCGATATTCCAAATATCTGCCATCTGCTTGCTGCAACGCATTTCTAATAAATGGCCAATGAGCTTAATCGTTTCGTGCTTTTTGATTGCTTGTACTTCCGCCATGTTCAAGGTCCTTATTTGGGCTATGTGGGCGTTTTGGGCACTTCAAAGGGGGCTGTCCGTCTAACCCCTTACTGAATGCGGGTTTGCAAGTTCCCGTTTTACCAATATGAGAACTTGGAATGAATAGTGATGTTTTAATCAAGATCTACCTGTACCTGGTAAACATCCATATGGTGGTAACTAATGAAATTGTCACTAAACAGCTCAATCAACTCTTTACCTTCATCATGGTTTATCCATCCGCCAATCGAGCTATAGACTTGTTTACTGTTGAAACAGATATCAATGTCCTTAATTAATTCATAACCGTGAAAAGCAAAATCAGTCACGTAGACTAATCGCCAGTGACTAAGCTGTTTTTCAAGCCTCACTTCTACAGGATGGAATCCGCCTAGTTCAGGTGAGTAATCTGGGTCTCTAAAATATAACGTAATGGCATTAGCCTCTTGAGGGCGAATGTCCACCAGCTCTTGATTCAATAACTGATAGAAAGGCTGAGGCATAGCCGGTGCTTGGTTGGTATCAATTGAAATGGTCATACAAAGTCCTTATTAAAAAACACACAACAGCAAAGGGATTAAGAGCACATGCTCTTAATCCCTTTGCTAGCTGGTGGCTTGTTGATTGGTTGGAATGTTTAGAGCAGGTTACTCATACCGGTTAAAGTAATCCTCGTTCAGCGAAGGACACCGGTGATTTACCCACGATGATGTGGTCTAACACCCTGACGTCAATTAATCCCAAAGCATCTTTTAACTTTTGCGTAATCCGTTTATCTGCTTCTGATGGCTCAGACTCACCCGACGGATGGTTATGTGAAAAGATCACTGCTGCGGCATTCACTTCAAGCACAGCTTTTACCACTTCCCTTGGATACACGCTTGCTGAATCAATGGTGCCAAAGAACAGCTCTCGAAACTCAATCAATTGATGTTGGTTGTTTAGCATCATTACGCCAAAGACTTCGCGTTCATAACCGCCTAGCTTGTAGGTAAGGAAGTCTTTAGTGGTCTGAGGGTTCGTGTATACGTCTTGATGGATTAGCTTCTCAGCAATGATGTTGGCGGCGCGAGCGAGTATTTCAGATGCGGATAATTGCCAAGTTGTACTCGAATCAGTATGTGATTTTTTGTGCATAACGAGTTCCTTTTGGTTAGTTGGTTTGTTTATGCACATAGGTGATATATACCTGAAACTAGTTCGAGATAGATGATCTGCAAAGTTAAAAAATACCAGCTCTCCCCATGTTGTGAATCAAATATGAGGTATTCACAATGAAGCTAATTAAACTTAGAACCGTCATGGAGTGCACAGCACTGGCACGCTCAACAATTTACAAGTTAATGGATGAAGGCGTTTTCCCTAAGTCAGTAAATCTGGGTGTTAGGTCTGTAGCCTGGGTCGAGAGTGAAATACAAGATTGGATATTGGAAAGGATTGAAGAGCGGAACTTACGGGCTGATGCAGCTTAGATTTAATCTCATTAAGCCTGTTCATTTGCTAATACGCTGGACTCTAGTGTTTCTAATAAGCAATGCTGTTACATAAAGCGATTAGCAAGATTCTCATGTAGTAAACTAACTCTGAACAAGTTAGATTTAATCGCATTATTATGGTTAAGGCAATGCGCTAAAAGTGTTTACAAGCTAATATTGGTTTCATGGTGACATACAGTATTTTTATAGACAAAGTATTAGCGAGCTCTACATTACGCACTTTCCTGAAGGGTGTGATAGTACTCAAGAAAGTAACTGTGATGTGAAACCATTACTGTACAAGTCAAAATTTAAGCCTCATGAGAACCAAGACGAGGTGATTATTGTTGGTATCTATGACAGATGAAGAAATAACAGCTAAAGCAATATCGTATGCCAAAAGTGTAAAAAAGACATTAGCTAAAGCTATGATTGATCATTTACCTGAGGAAGAAAGTGCCGTCTCTGTTTTTATGGCTGGTTCCCCTGGCGCGGGTAAAACAGAAACAGCAAAAATTATCATTTCTCAATTTATGCAAGAACATAAAGTTGAGGTTGTGCATATTGAAAATGATGAACTACGAAAGCAATTTGCAGATTATAAAGGCTCAAACTCTCCTCTTTTTCAACGGCCTGCTACGCTTTTAGTTGAGGCCATACATGATAGAGCCTTAAAACAGAAAGTAAGCTTTTTGTTAGACTCTACGCTATCTAATTTTGAGATGGCAAAATCTAACATTGAGCGATCTTTAAAAAAAGATCGGTATGTTTTAATTATTTTCGTGTATCAAGAACCGGAACAGGCTTGGTGTTTGGTTAAGGCGAGAGAAAAAGTTGAAGGAAGGCGAGTGCCGCCGGAGGTTTTTGTTGAACAATTCATATCGTCGCAACAAGTTGTCAGTAGATTAAAAAAAATGTTCACTAACCAAATAGACATTATTTTTATGGAAAAAAACCTCGATGGTACAAGAGAAAAACCTCATTTTAATATTGTAGATATTGACTCATTATTGGGCAAAAAGTATAATCGCGCCTCACTTGAGGCCATTGCTGGTATAGCAAAAAAATAGGAGTACGACATGTTTAAATCACGTGAAAAAGTTAAGTCTACACCTTTTTCTGATTTTGTTCGGAATGGTTCATCTAAAGAGAAACGTAAGTTTTTTGATAAAGTGATTAAAGAAACTATTGAAGTGCAGCGTGCCATGATTGAAGAATCCAAAACCTGCCGTTAACAGTTTATGTAAGACTAAAGCCGCTATATAAAGCGGCTTTTTTGATCCGCTTTAGTATATGCCGTTATGCTTAACTCTATCGCTTTTACAATGTTCAGCTTGTGTACCTTTCGCTTTTCATCCCCCACGGACAGGATTTACTAAACTGTGAATTCGATTCGTTCATATTTATCGAATCATCGCAGACAATTCAGAGAGCCGATCCAGTTTTAACAGCTGCTTTGGGATTTTGTGGTAATACCCCCTACAAATCTGCAAGATTTGTGACTTATAGTCTGTTGAGTTTCTAGTTTAAAACATAGATCCTAGAAAGAATTTAATTGATAGATGACATGTAAATGATTTTTAGGCAGGCAACAGCATCAACATTGAAAAGCTTACGTCTTGAGGCTGGTCTGAGCCAAGAGCAATTGGCAAGGAAGTCAGGGATAGATAGGACTTATATTTCTGGTGTAGAGCGTGGTGTTCGAAATATTACTCTAGACTCGCTAGAGACTATCGTTTTGGCTTTAGGTGTCAGTCAATCAGAATTTGTTGTAACACTCCATAACCACCTAAAAATGGTTAAGGCTGTCGATTAGCTCATTAACTTGTCGATAGCCTTATAAGCGGCTTCAAGCGCTTGATTAGCTTCAAAGTCTAACCCACAATCAAGCTCTTCATCATCCCTGCTTATCGACCAGCTAAAGCCTTCACTATATTGATCTGGATTAGCCTCAATAAAGATATCAAATCCAAGATATGTGGCTTCATAAGGAAGATCTATTACAGATATTTTACTCATTGGCGCTTCCAGTGATGATGTTTCAGGTGATTATCATACTTCTGATGTCTGAGGTCCACGGACTATAAGTCACATACAAATAAATTATAGTTGAGTTATGTCGGGAATAAGGTTAACGTTTATTTGTTAAAAACCAATAAGCATTTGATTACAGTGATGAAAGATAATTTCGGCATTGTGTGTGTTAAAATCTTAAATAGTTAGTTAGATTTTTAGGTTAGGAGAGTTCATTGTATTTTTCCAAACAGACAATTGAGTTAGCAATTGATTCAATTGCTAACGTTGGTCATAGTTTTAGTAGAACAACAGGTAATGCTGATTTACTTTCGTATTATCTAATATTAAAAAAACTGAATGTTTCGCATACTGAGTGGCAAGCTAAATCAACTATTTTTTCTGATTCTGAATCAATTCTTAAGTCATTATGGCAATTAGGAGGGCTTTTTGAACACAATGAGAATCCTGGGAAAAAATGTTGTTTATTGTTTTCTTCATTTTCAAAGAGAAGCGAACTTGTTGATAGTTATTTTTATAACAAGGGGACGGAATTCTATAAACTAGCTAGTAGAGTAAAAGATACAATTGATAATACTGCTGCTGATTATTTACTTGATAAAGGGCAGGGTGATACCTATCGATTTAAATCAAATGTTGTGTCTATATTAAAAAATAATTATTCAAAAAAATTTAATGTTGAGTCTATAGCAATCTGGGTCTTTAGATATCATGATTTTTTTTCTGAAATTAGTATAAATGAAATTGTTGCTTTATTTTTATCTGAATTTAATATTGATAATGATGAGGCGAGAGAGTTGTTTTATTTACCAAAATCAATCACTGTGAAGTATGAATCATTTTATATCGATCCAATGTATATTAGACATTATTTAAATGCTGAAATAATTTGTGAGATTTTACCGAGTAAGTTACAAACAAATTATGATTTTTATTCAAAAACAAAAGATATATTATCTTATGATAATTATAGAGGCGCAATGAAAACTGATAAAATTTTATCACTATTAGATAAGAATCTACAGTTAATAATAACAGGTGTTCCTGGTACTGGTAAATCACACACAATAAATGAACTTAAAAATCATTATGATGAAGTTAGTATAATTCAATTCCATCAAAGTTATTCATATCAAGAATTTATATTAGGAAAAACTATTCTAAATGGTAATGTAAAAATAGAAAAAGGAACTCTGCTGAAGTTTTTAGACAGCATGCTTCCCGATAAAAAATATTTACTTGTTTTAGATGAAATAAATAGAGGTAATATTAGTTCTGTTTTCGGTGAAGCTTTATATGCTCTAGATCGTGGAAATAAAATTAAACTGACTAATGATGTGGAGCTTGTACTTCCAAGTAATTTGCATATTCTTGGGACAATGAATACAGCAGATAGAAGTATTGCGATTATTGATTTTGCTATTCGTAGACGATTTATTTTTGTTGAGTTGTTGCCTGACTATAATCTTATTGATCAGAATATAAAAATTGAAGGGGTCGAGATATTAGGTGATCTATTAAAACTAATTAATGAAAAAATAATTCAACAGTTTGAAAATGAAGATTATATATTAGGGCATTCTTACTTTTTAGGTACTAATGTCGATAGTATTGAAGATGTTTATGATATTCTACATTATAAAATATTCCCAATGATTATAGAGTATAGTCATGGTGATAAAAGTGTTTTGTTTAATATTTTTTCTGAGACTTTTATAAAGTCACCACCAGAAAAATTAATTGTAGAAATTAAAAAATTCATTAATAAAGATTAAAATGCAGAAAAATATTGAAGCAGTATCTAACTCATCAATACTTATAGATGACCAGTATATTCCAGGGTTGATTATAATTTTAAACAAATTTAATATGTCTAAAACCTTAGTCGATAATATTTGGAACATTCCGACAGGTATGATTGGTCATTTAAATATAGATGACCTGAGGATATCGTTAAAACCTAACGTATATTATCTAGATAATATTGATTACTTGAGGCTTATTCAGCAGTCTGGAGTTGAAAAAACTCAGGATGGGTATTTAGGCATTGATGTGAGTAATGATAAATTAGAAGATTCAATAATAAAACAATTCCTGTTTTTAATTGAAAAGATTATAAGTGAAGGTATTCCTCAGAAATACTTATCCAAAAACACCAGATCTCAATACGTTAAAGGTATTGTTGATTTTCCTGATAGTTATAAGAATTATTTGCTTGGTGAGAAAAATTATATTAACTCAAGCGTTGAGTTTTTAGATATTAATTATTTAGAGATGATAATAATCAAAGCTGCATATAATAAAATATGTAAAATAAGCTCAAAATATAAAAATTATTTTATCATATCAAGCTTATCAAAAATTAAGCGTGAAAATATTGATTACGTAGCATCTAAGTCTTATATTAAGGTAAAGAAAAGTTATAATTCTACAACTATTCAAGCTTTAGAGCTTGCAGTTATTATAATTAATGATCTTAATGATTTAAAATATAACGGTAATAGTTCAACTAGCTTAATTCTTAATTCGAATAAAATTTTCGAAGATTTTGTTTCTAATCTACTTATAAAGTCTTTCCCAAGAGAGCGTTTTTTATTACAACACGAATCGATTTCAGCAAGTTATGATGGTAGAACAATAATTGCAAAACCCGACATACTATATTTAGGTCCAGAGAAAGTTATAATTGACGTTAAAAATAAAGATTTTTACAAATCTATAACATCTGATAATTTCTACCAAATCTTTAGTTACATGAATACTTTATGTATAAATACAGGGGTATTAATATACCCCTGTGATAAAGATAGTGAGATTAAGTTATTTAAAATACCATCTAACGATAAGTTAAAATTGTATGCTGTACCCATAAATATTAAAAAACAAAATTTCACTCATTTTTTAGATGTATTTGGAGGGATTATTCAATATGGTTAAATATTTGTTTTTTTATAGACTTAGCGATGTGGTATGAGAGTAAACAAGGCACAGCATTGCCAATCATTTTATATTTTTTGGGAATTGAGTTGCCTATAAATTTAAATGTATCTGGGAATGATTGAAATCTTGCAATTTCTCTGACTGAATATCTTCGATCCTCAATTGGGTGTAAAATTCCAGAGTTTTCAGGCGTACTAGCTGCTGTAATTGTACCCATTATCTCGTTTCTAGAAAATTTTCTATAAAAATTGGGAGACCTATACTTCTTCATATCATCTCTAATTTTTTTAAGTCTTAATGGAAGTTCATCATATGGTATAGCTTTCCATGACCCTCCCTCTGGAATATATTTAGCGATTCTTTCTGATTGTGGTGATAATTTCCATACTTCTTGATCTTCATCTTCAGGTAATGGTTTATTGATAACTGAATCAACTCTGACTAAATTAGTTTGTGTGATAGGTTCTGGGAACTCAAACGCTATATCAAGATCTTTTCTAATCCCAACTAGAACTACCCTGTGTCTATTTTGTGGTACTTCATAATTAGATGCATTTAGTAATTTGTAAAAAAGATTATATCCATGATTATCTAATTCGCTTCTAATACGTTCAGGCATTAAAGTACCATTATCATCTCTTGCAGATAAAAAACCTCTTACATTTTCAAATAGAACCACCTTTGGTTGTTTTAGGTCAACTAGTTCCATGACTTGTAAAAATAAATTACCACGATCATCTTGTGTTGATTTTCTATTTCCCGCACTTGAAAAAGGTTGACATGGAATACCTGCCAAAATAACGTCACAATCTGGTAATGATTTTTTATCCACTTCACAGATGTCTTTAATATCTATAGGTCCAAGATTGGCTTCATATGTAGCCTTTACGCTAGGTTCAATATCATTTGCGTATACAATTTCATAACCAGCTTTGTGAAAGCCAAAATCAAGTCCGCCACATCCAGTGAAGAGTGATATTACTTTAGGTTTGAGTGGAATAATCTCAGCGCCATTATTAACTAATTCAATATTATTTATTTCTGTATATTTATGAGCTGATTTCATCAGTTTTTCCTACAATTTGTTTAATTTTACATAGTTCAAGTTCAGGGACACCAATTACAAATAGACTGACTAGAAAAAAATCAGCACTAAAAGTACCTCTACTTAATTTATTGTCGATGCTTGCCTTAGTTTCATCATATCCAGCTTCATTGAGGCGTGAAGCTAATTCTTGATGTGAAATTCTTCTCAATGCGAGTTCTGATTTAAGTATATTTTTTGCATACTGCATATTAAGCCATTATTATCATAAATGATTATAGATTATCACTTATGATAATCTATTTTAATATTAAGTACACTGTTTTTTTATACAGTATATTAGTCAGATTTTGGCCATTTGAAAATATTAAATTAAATCTATATTGAATTAACTAACTAAGCATTCACTTGAATGGATTTATGTCATTGATAAATAATAAATTTATTAACGTTAATGATTTTCATGCTTTAATGGTCGTAGATGTATTTTGTCGATTTATATCTGGAATCCTTTTCTAACAACCTATTTTGTTGAAATATATATGTATTTCATCGAATAATTCACTATCAACACACACTTTACCGCTAGAGCTATACACTTCAGGATTCGCTTCATCTCCTTCATTAGTCGCCTTTTGAATTAAGTAACGGCTGTTTGACTCTTCACGTTCGGCAGGGTCAGAGTGATCAACCCACAGAACGTAGTATTGAGAACCAACGTTAAAGTAAAAGCTTGGGCTTATGTCATTGTGCCAGCTTTTATCTTTAAGAAAAGGATAGTCACTTAAGTTAAAACCTAAATCAAAATCGGCACCAAATTCATTTTTATAAAACATAATTTTATTCCTTGAATAAATATGTAATAGTTATCATTATCACTAACGTGAAGTGCTGATAATCGTCTCTAAAGTTTTTGATAAAGTATTTAACGCATCCATACGCTCTTCAAAGTAATCATGTTGGTTATAAATCCCTTCAACACCTTTGAGCTTATGATTTAAACATCGCTCTGCTACATGACCTGGAGTGCCTTGTTTAGCGAGCAGGGTACGGCAAGTACGGCGTAAGTCATGAACGGTGAAGTGGGCCATATCCCCGATTACGTTTGATGGCTGCTTTTTCTTACCTGGCTCGTGGCCGAATAGTTTGGTAATAGCGCGGTTTAATGTGTCTTTACCCATATGAGGGTTCTTACTTGAGCGCCTGCTAGGGAAAACGTACTCAGATCCGCAAGCTCTTATCTTTAATTCATATAACCATGCCATAACCATTTCAGGTAATGGGATAGTGAGACCTACACCAGATTTACTCCGCTCTTTTGATAGATTCCAAACCTTCCCATCTAGATCAAATTCTTTCCAAGGCGCTTCAGCCAATTCAGACTTTCGAACACCTAAGGTTACAAGCATTGCACAGGCTAGATAATTATCACGACTAAAGCTGTCGTTGTTATCACGTGCGGTTTTAAAAAATTGAGTGAGCTCTTCAATTGATAAAGCTCTGTCTTTACTTTTTTCAACGCCACCAGCATCAGAAACAGAAAATGCACTCGCTGGATTTGCCGCAAGCAGATCCAGTTTTATGCCGTGATTGAAAAGTTGCTTACAGTACATCAGAGCGTCGTTAGCGATAGCTGGACGGCCAGTCTTTGCGATGGCATGCAATAACTCTCTAATGTCTCTGGCGGTCACGCTAGCAACGTTTACGTCACCTATGTGAGGGGCAATATCTTTGCGGTAGATACGTTCAGGGATTTCGTGGTGTTTGAGTCTTTTTAGATTGCCGATATGCCAATCTGCAAAGAGATCATCAACTATTTTTATCTCGGCTTGTTGTGAGCGTTTTTTAGCAAGGAGGGGATCTAAACCTTCACGAAACTGCTTCATTTTTATTGCAGCTTCAGCGCGTGCATCAGCCAGTGAAAGATCACTGTATTTTGCTAGCGTCATTTCTTTGCGCTTTTTGTTAGCGGTATACCTAAGCATCCAAAAAGATTTGCCAGATTTTGGGACGACAAAATATAACCCTTCGCCATCAGCGAATCGTCCAGGTTCACCCTTCGATTTTGCAGCCACTTCCTTTGCGGTTAACGTTCCCATAGCCCTTAGTCCCCACCTGAATATGTAGGTGGGCACTTTTACCCACCACTACATTTTAGGTAGATACTAGCATACCCACCGAATTACCCACCAGTATAATTGAGAAAGTGGTGGGTATCTATGGAACTCCATAGACAACGTTATTATAAAAACCCTTACTTATCAGTTGTTTTTATATGGTATAGGATGGTGTTGGACATTATTCAACGTTTTGGATCTGCTCGCGCATTTGCTCTATCAAAACTTTAAGCTCTACTGCTGCAGAAGTGATTTCTGCGCTAATTGATTTTGAGGCTAAAGTATTTGATTCGCGGTTAAACTCTTGCATCATAAAGTCTAAACGACGGCCTTCACTGCCGCCTTTTTTAAGAATTCTGCGGGCTTCGGTCACATGCGCTTCAAGGCGATCCATCTCTTCAGCCACATCTTGCTTCTGAGCCAGCAATACCATTTCTTGCTCAATTCGTGCCGGGTCTAATTCACCTTGAATTTCGGCTAAGCGATTAGTCAGTTTTTCACGCTGATACAGCATAACAGTAGGCATGTGGTCGCGGACCACTTTGATTTGCTCGGTCACGCCATCTAAACGACTTAGTAGCATATCTTTTATCGCTGAACCTTCACGGCCGCGGGCTTCAATGAATTGGTCGATGGCGCTGTCAAAGGCGGTCATCAGTTCGCTGCCTATGCTATCCATATCTTGCTCTGCTGAAGCTAACACGCCAGGCCAGCGTAGCACGTCGGTAAGGCTTAGTTCGCCTTGTCCGGCTTCTTGTTTTAGCCAATTGGCTGCATTAAGTAATTGTTTGGCTAAATCTTGATTTAACTGCAATTCGTTTGTGCTGTTGTCGGCTAGTTCATAACGTAGGTTTACTTCCACTTTACCGCGATTTAAACGTTTACGCAGGCGATCACGTAGCACGGGCTCAAAGCTACGGAATTGTTCTGGCAAGCGTAGGTAGGTTTCTAAATAACGCTGATTGACTGAACGAATTTCCCATGAGGCTGTGCCCCAGTCTGCTTTATGCTCGATACGAGCGTAGGCTGTCATGCTTTGGATCATGAAGTGTCCTATATGATATTAACCAAATTGATTTTCGATTATAGCGGTTTTATCACAAGGGGTTAAAGGATTCGTTCACACAATGTCGCCTTTACATGGCATATGTAAGCTTATGCGACTATAATATTGTCCCAAATTAAATACGAATTCGACTACAGGACTTTTCATGCGCCCAAGCAATCGTACACCCGCTCAAACTCGCCCTATTACTATTACCCGTAACTTTACTGCCCATGCGGAAGGTTCGGTATTGGTTGAGTTTGGTGATACTAAAGTACTTTGTACCGCTAGCTTTACTGAAGGTGTACCGCGCTTTTTGAAAGGCCAAGGACAAGGTTGGGTAACGGCTGAATACGGTATGTTACCGCGTTCGACCCATAGCCGTATGGACCGTGAAGCGGCTCGTGGTAAGCAGTCTGGTCGTACACAAGAAATTCAACGCTTAATCGGTCGTTCATTACGTGCTGCAGTTGATATGAAGCTGTTAGGCGAAAATACTCTCGTTATCGATTGTGATGTGATTCAAGCTGATGGTGGCACGCGTACTGCTGCTATTACAGGTGCTTGTGTGGCATTGGTTGATGCGCTTAACTGGGCGCGTGGTAAAGGCATTATTAAAGCTAACCCGCTTAAGTTTTTAATTGCAGCAGTAAGTGTCGGTATTTATAAAGGCGAAGCGATCAGTGATTTAGAATACATTGAAGACAGTGCTGCTGAAACCGACATGAATGTTGTGATGACTGAAACGGGCAAAATTATTGAAATTCAAGGTACTGCAGAAGGTGAGCCATTTAGCCACGAAGAGTTACTAGAATTGCTTGGCCTGGCTAAAAACAGTATTCGTGAAATTGTCGATGTACAGAAAGCGGTATTAAGTTAATATGCTGTTGAAAAATTAGGACCTTTGGTGGTCCTTTTTTTAATTTAAAATTTGATTGTAGAGGAATGAAAGTGAAAGCTTATCAACGTGAGTTTATTGAATTTGCCTTAGAACGCCAAGTATTACGCTTTGGTGAGTTCACCTTAAAATCTGGCCGTACTAGCCCGTACTTTTTCAATGCTGGATTGTTTAATACAGGCAAGGATTTAGCCCGTTTGGGACGTTTTTACGCCGCTGCATTAATTGATTCTGCTATTGAATTTGATTTGTTGTTTGGCCCGGCTTATAAAGGCATTCCTATTGCGACAACTACAGCTGTCGCCCTTTGTGATCATCATGATGTGGATATTCCTTATTGTTTTAACCGTAAAGAAGCAAAAACTCACGGCGAGGGTGGCAGCCTGGTCGGCAGTGAGCTTAAAGGTAAGGTGATGCTGGTTGATGATGTGATCACCGCTGGCACCGCTATTCGTGAGTCGATGGAAATTATTAATGCCCACAATGCCCAACTTGCTGGTGTGTTGATTGCACTAGATCGTCAAGAAAAAGGTAAGGGCGAGCTGTCGGCGATTCAAGAAGTTGAACGCGATTTTGGTTGTCAGATTGTATCGATTATTAAATTAGCCGATTTAATCAGTTATTTGTCTGAAAAGTCGGGCATGGAAACCGAGCTAGCTTCGGTGAGCGCCTATCGTCAGCAGTACGGGATTTAATTGGTACTGACGAGTTAGTTTCAGTTTAAGCATAAAAAAGCTGCGCAATAGTCATATTGCTGCAGCTTTTTTATTGGAATATGTATCACAATCGGTAATTGTTGTGGCTATTTCACTTGATGTAAAAACTCAGCACGGGTAGCCGGATTTGATTTGAAAATACCCCCTAATGCTGTGGTGGTGGTTGAACTTGTTGAGTCCATTACACCACGGGATTTAACGCAGTAATGCACCGCATCGACTTTTACCGCAACATCTTTGGTTTCAAGCAAGGTTTGTAATGCCACTAACACTTGTTGGGTTAAACGCTCTTGTACCTGTGGTCGCTGGGAAAAAAATCGCACTATACGATTAATTTTTGACAAGCCGATAATCTTGGTGCGTGGTAAGTAAGCTACGGTAGCAAAGCCATCTATGGTGACTAAGTGGTGCTCACAGGTGCTGGTTAAACTGATGTCTTGCACCCGCACCATTTCATCAACGCCCATTTTGTTTTCAATGACGGTGATTTTGGGAAAATTCTCGTAATCAAGGCCTGAAAAAATCTCATCGACATACATTTTTGCAATTCGGCGTGGCGTATCGGCCAGGCTGTCATCCGTTAAATCTAACGACATCAAAGTCAGAATTTCACGCATGTGATGCTCAATTTTAACCTTACGTTCTTCAGGTGTAGAGGTTTGTGGCAGCATAGGGGTTTCAAGCCCTCTATCAGCTAATGCGGCTTGAACTTTCTTGGCTGTTTCAGATAGTGCCATCATATTCTCCTACAACAAGTACCACTAAAGTGTACGTTAAAAATGAGGGAGCTGCTCACTGCAGCTGGATAGGGATGATAGCGTGGTTTGGACTAAATTAATATTGCTGACATAAAAAAGCCGACCCTTTTAGTCAGGTATCGGCTTTTGATGAGAAACTTTTTTGAAAAAGAGGCTAAATATCTAGGTTATCTTTTAGGAACTTAAGCATTTTTTGGTAGTATTTTGCACGGTGACTATCATTATAAAAACCATGGCCTTCGTCGTCCATGACTAGCTTTTCGTATGGATAATTTATAGCCTTCAAGCTTCTTTCAAGTGATTCAAGTTGTTCTATCGGCGCTCGTTTATCTTCACCGCCATGAACTAGCATCAGTTTTGCTTTTAATTTATCGACGTTAGCTGATGGCGACATGGCTTTTAGCGCCGACGGATTCTGTCCTAGTACTTGTTTAAGAAAGCTAGTGCCGGAGCGAGAGTCGGCAATATCCCCTTCGTTAAACATCAATTCGAGATCATATATCCCAGCAAAACCTATTGCACACTTGAATAAATCGGGTGCGAGTATAGAACTTTGCAATGCGCTATAGCCACCAAAGCTGCCGCCTACAATACAAATTCTGTTTTTATCTGCCATACCTTGTTCAATAAGATACTTTGTACCATCAATGATGTCATATTGAGTGTTTGAGCCCCATTGCTGGTAACCAGCCTCTTCAAAAGCAAGCCCATAGCCACCTGAACCTCTAAAGTTGATTTGCAGTACGGCCATTCCTTCGTGTGCTAACATTTGGTTTTGAGGATCGAACCCCCACCAGTCACGTACACCATGCGGTCCACCATGTGGATTAACCACTAATGGTAAGTCTTTCGTTTGTTTGCCATTTGGTACTGTTAAATAGCCATTAATCGTTTGGCCATTTCTATTAGTAAAAGTGATAGGTTTTACTTCAGCCATTAAGTCTGGATCAAGCCAAGATTTGTTTGAGACTAAATACTCGAGTTTTAATTTTTCAGCATCAAATAGATAAAAATCACCCGGATTACGATCATTAAATGCTTTAATTATAAATTTCTTACCATCCTCTGTTTCACTGACGATATGTACTTGGTGTCCTGGTAGCGAGGCTATAAGCTGTTTTAATAATTTACTGTGTGAATCATCTTGATCAACAAAAGCATATGTTGGATAGCCATTTTCAAACTCAACAGCATAAAGCTTTTGGGTTGAGTTGTTTTTCCAAAAATGACTTGGATCGACTTTTTCATCTTGAATGATTTTTTGCAGTTCACCCGTTTCAAGATTAATTTTATAAACCCCCATTGTTTCAGTACCGTTTCTGCCAACGGCATAAATCGAGATATCATTTTCTGCAAATGAAATAGGGGAAAACTCGGACAAATTAATGTTTAACTTACTGCTGTCAATCCAATCGCCATCATTTCTGTAGAATAATTTTGTTTCGTTATTTTTATCTTCGCCTGAAACAAATTTCACTTCACCTTTGAGGTTGGTTAGAAATCGCGAACCGCCTATGGGGGCCAATGTCAGTTTTTTTCGACTGCCAGTATAAACATTAACACGATAAACAACCTGTTTTGTTTCAGTAAATTCATCTAAAGATATAAACCCGCCTGAAGACATACCTGCCCACGGCACCGCATTGACGAGCATGTATTTATTATCATGTGTCATCGGATCAAGAATGTATGCAGTCGCTTCGATAGAGGTGTTCTTTTTGATATGGGAACCTGTTTGCATTTGTCCGCTATTGTGGCCAAACAAATACATGCTTTTTGAGCCATCGGCATTGATGGCAAAAAGTTCACCATAGTATATAGGATGATCTTGCCAGCCTTTTAAGTATTCTTTGGCTAATACAATGCGCTCATTATTCACCCATTGGTAATCGCCCACTTGTGCATTCTCACCAAAATGGACGGTATTGAGTAATTTTTTTGAGTCTGACGCCATGACAACCAGCACATTTTTACCTTCAAAACTTGTAATGGCGCTTAGGTAATCTCCAGTTGGAGATATTTTGACATTGCTATATTGGCTCCCTTTGCTGAATAATTCGGCAGAATTATTACTTAAAGCAAAAGGTGAAGTAAAAATTAATAAAAGTAGAAAAAAATAATGGTTTTTCATATTCATCCTTGAGTAACACTAGTCCCGTAAGTTATTGAGATATATCTTACTTTAATAATCAGATTGACCTAATTCTATAGCTGTTTTTTAATTAGGTAAAGACCCTTTAATCAGCACGTTACACGTTACACGTTGCACTTTGGTTGTTAGGGTTAACTTCTTAATAGCTGTTGCTGAATAAACGTCCATTGTTCGTCAAAGTGCAGTGTTGGTTTTTGCTTAAACTCACTGCGAACAAATTGCGAAATTCGTCCTTCAGCAAAGGCTAGTAGCAGATTGGCTAAAACGGCTTCATCCAAATTAAATCCACGACCTTCACGGACTGTTTTTTCACGCAGAATTTGTTTAATTTGAGTTTCTATTTTAGCAAAAAGCACGCTTATTCTGCTGCGTAGACGCTCATTCTCACCTAGTAATGCATCTCCATTTAGCACACGTGAAATACCTGGATTACGCTCAGAAAATACCAATAAAAGGTGCAATACTAATTGGCAGCGTTTCATAGTGTCTTTCTCTTCATCCATTATGATGTTTAAGCGAGATAAAAGCGCATCTTCGATAAATTCAATTAACCCTTCAAACATGCGTGCCTTACTTGGAAAGTGGCGATAAAGCGCGGCTTCTGACACGCCGACTTCGGCAGCGAGTTTGGCTGTGGTTATGCGTTGACCTGGGCTGGTTTCTAACATTTGAGCTAAACATTGTAAAATGTGTTCACGACGATTGATTTTAGGGCTTTCCGCCATTCTTATGTTCCTTGACTCAGTGACTGCAAGTTGGGTTATTTGGTGCCAGAATGACCAAATCCACCTTCACCACGATCCGAGTGATTAAATTCATCTACTAGTGTAAATTGCGCCTGTACTATAGGTACAAATACCAGTTGTGCTAAACGATCGCCGATTTCTATCGTAAAAGATGCCGAGCCTCGATTCCAACAAGACACCATTAATGGACCTTGGTAATCAGAATCAATTAAACCGACTAAATTACCTAATACAATGCCGTGTTTGTGACCTAATCCCGAGCGTGGCAATATGATTGCAGCAAGGCTTGGGTCAGCAACATGAATTGCTATACCTGTTGGAATTAATACGGTTTCACCCGCGGCAATTTCCATCGTGGTGTCTATCATCGCACGTAAGTCCATACCAGCGCTGCCAGGTGTGGTATAGGCGGGCAGTGGGAACTCACTACCAATACGTGAATCTAAAATTTTTAGTTCAATAGGTGTTTTCATGTTGTCGGTAATTGTTGATTGATTAAAGTCAGCAGTTGGCGCGCTAACGAGAGTTTATCTGTTGCGGGTAATGAATGTTGCCCATCATGCCAAAATACCTGTAGTGCATTATTATCGGCATTAAAGCCTAGGCCTTGAATAGACACATCATTAGCGGCAATCATATCTAACTTTTTACGCTCAAGTTTACCGCGGGCATATTGTTCAATATTATTAGTTTCTGCCGCAAATCCAACGGTAAAGGGTTTATTGGCTAACGCTGCAACATTGGCGAGTATATCTGGGTTTTGCACCATAGACAGTTGCATTTTATCTGCCGACTTTTTCATTTTTTCAGTTGCGATGTCTGCAATTCGGTAATCCGCCACAGCGGCACAACCAATAAAAATATCTTGCTGGCTAATATTTGCCATAACCGCTGCTAGCATTTGCTCCGCTGATTCTATATCGATACGGCTGACATTGGCTGGGGTAGCCAAATTAACTGGACCACTAACAAGTGTAACTTCAGCACCCATTTCTGTCGCTGCTTGTGCTAAAGCAAAGCCCATTTTTCCCGAGCTATGGTTGGAAATATATCTTACAGGATCAATGGCTTCACGGGTGGGACCTGCTGTTAATAGCAATTTTTTACCCGCGAGCAGCTTTGGTGCAAAAAATTGAACCAATTGCTCTGCTATGGTTAATGGCTCAAGCATGCGTCCTGGGCCGACTTCACCGCAGGCCTGGCTACCGGACGCTGGTCCCCAAAGGGTAAAGTCTTTTCTAGCTAAATTAGCGATATTTTCTTGTGTAGCGATATTTTGATACATCTGCTGATTCATTGCAGGACAAATGATCACCGGTGCGCTAGTTGCCAAGCAGGTCGTGGTCAGTAAATCATCTGCCATGCCAGCATTAATGCGGGCAAGTAAGTTTGCTGTGGTAGGCGCAAGCAGTACAACATCAGCCCAGCGCGCTAATTCAATATGTCCCATAGCGGCTTCCGCAGCTGGGTCAAGTAAATCAGCCGCTACGGGATGACCTGATAAGGCCTGAATGGTTAAAGGAGTAATGAACTCCATCGCGCTTTGAGTCATGATAACTCGCACATCAGCGCCACGCTCTTTTAAGCGGCGAATAAGGTCGGCACTTTTATATGCCGCAATGCCACCGCCAATACCTAATAACACTTTCTTATCTGTCAGCATGGGTAAAAATTCGCTTCAAATCGTAATGCGGCTAACGATACCACAAAGCAATCAAAAGTGGGTGAAGATCCATTATCAAAATATTCGACCATACTGTGATGACAATAAATTATTTGAACAGATTTTATTCGATTAAAAACAAGGAATGTTTATGGGGATTAAAGATTGGCCGCAAGGCGAAGGACCGCGTGAAAAGCTATTACTCAATGGTGCAGGTCAATTAACGGATGCTGAATTATTAGCGGTAATATTACGTAATGGTTTGGCGGGACAAAATGCACTGGATTTATCACGTCAATTAATTACGCAATTTGGCGGTTTGCGTAAATTATTTTCAGCGCCCAAGCAGCAAATTTGTAAAGTTGCCGGTATTGGACCGGTAAAATATGCTCAATTACAGGCCGCAGCGGAGATTTCTAAGCGAATTGCACGAGAAAATCTACAAAAAGGCCAAATTTTGACAAATCCTGATTTAACTCGAGACTATTTAATGAGACAATTAGCGGACCGATCCTATGAAGTGTTCGCCTTGCTATTGTTGGATAACCAACATAGAGTCATTCAATTTGTAGAATTATTCCGCGGAACTATTAATTCAGCCTCGGTTTACCCCCGTGAGGTGGTGAGTTTAGTGTTGGAAAAAAACGCCGCGGCTGTAATAGTATGCCACAACCATCCATCAGGCATTGCAGAGCCCAGCCAAGCTGATCGGCGAATAACTGAGCGAATAAAAATTGCATTAGAAACTATCGATGTTTCTTTGTTAGATCATATGGTTGTGGGTGATAAAGAGATAGTATCCTTCGCTGAGCGAGGATGGATGTGTTAATCACTACTTGATCTTATGTAGCTAATCGTGTATAAAATGCGCCCTCTTTGTGCCTCGGGCGGCGGCCATACGAGGCACATTAATGCTCGAGCGTTAAAAATTTGTTTTGGAGAAGATTGACATGTCAAGAGTATGCCAAGTAACTGGCAAGAAGCCTATGGTTGGTAACAACCGTTCGCACGCTAAAAATTCGACTCGTCGTCGTTTTTTACCTAACCTACAAAACCACCGTTTTTGGTTAGAAGAAGAAAAACGCTTCGTGCAACTACGTGTATCTACTAAAGGTATCCGTATTATCGACAAAAGAGGCATTGAAGTTGTTGTTAAAGAACTTCGTGCCCGTGGCGAAAAGGTATAATAGAAAATGGCTAAATCTAAAGGTAATCGTGAGAAGATCAAATTAGTCTCTAGTGCTAAAACTGGTCACTTCTACACTACTGAAAAAAATAAGCGTAACATGCCTGAGAAAATGGAGATCATGAAATTTGATCCTGTTATCCGTCAGCACGTTATGTACAAAGAAGCTAAAATCAAGTAATTGATTTATGCCTCTTTTAAAAAGCCCCTTTATTGGGGCTTTTTTTATGTCTGCAATAAAGTAAGCTATACTAATGGCTTAAAGACTTTAACTAAATCGCCGTCCTATAGTTTTTACACTTGCTAGCGAATTTTTATTTTCCCCTAAGTGATAATAAATGCTGTTCTAGTGAATTAAAATGCAATAGGATTGCATAAAGTGTGATGTCTTAGGGGTGTCCTACATCACAATACAGAAACTTAATTATTTAATGAGGTGAATTTGCCTGTGAGAACTACAGAACTGGTTGATGGATTTCGTCATTCTGCTCCTTATGTTAACGCCCACCGCGGTAAAACGTTTGTGGTCATGTTAGGCGGGGAAGCGCTAGCGAATAATCACTTTCGCGGCATTTTGAATGATGTGGCGCTATTACATTCTCTCGGGATTAAAATTGTTCTTGTTTATGGTGCAAGGCCGCAAATAGATGCGGGCCTTCAGGCCGCGGGGATTGAGCCTGCTTACCATAATGGTGTGCGTATTACAGATGAAGATACCTTAAAGGTAATCAAACAAGTTGCCGGAGCCGTTCAGTTTGATATTACTGCGCGCTTATCCATGAGCCTTGGCAATACGCCAATGCAAAATGCACAAATCAACTTAGTCTGCGGTAATTTTGTGATTGCTCAGCCTTTAGGGGTCGACGATGGTGTTGATTTTTGTTTAAGCGGCAAAGTTCGCCGTATCGACACTCAAGGCTTAAAACGCCAGTTAGAAAATAATTGTATAATTTTAATGGGACCAATAGCGGCTTCTGTTACGGGCGAAAGCTTTAATTTAACCGCAGAAGAAGTGGCAACCCAGGTTGCTGTAAAACTAAAAGCGGATAAAATTATTGGTTTTAGTGAAACCAATGGCCTGTCTGATGAAAATGGCAATGCGATTGCTGAACTGATGCCAAATCAAGCCATAGAGCATTTAGCCAAAATGGAACAAAATGGTTCAGCTTGTACCGGCATTACAGCGTTTGTTAAAGCCAGTATTGATGCTTGTCGTAATGGTGTACCACGTTGTCATTTAGTCAGTTATTTAGATGATGGTGCCTTACTTCAAGAACTGTTCTCCCGCGAAGGGATTGGTACCCAAATTGTCACAGAAAGCGCAGAGCGCTTACGCCGCGCAACTATTGGCGATATTGGTGGAGTATTGAATCTTATTCGTCCATTAGAAGAGCAAGGTATTTTAGTGCGTCGCTCACGTGAACAGTTAGAGATGGAAATCGAGCAATTTATGCTGATCGAACGCGATAACTTAGTCATTGGTTGTGCCGCGTTATATCCATTTGAAGAAGACAATGCCGGTGAGTTTGCCTGTTTAGTTGTTCATCCTGACTACCGAGATGCAGACCGAGGCAGCGTGTTGTTAAACAACATTATTGGTCAAGCGCGTGTTCGTGGTTATTCACGCCTATTTGCCTTAACAACGCGCAGTATTCACTGGTTTTTAGAGCATGGCTTCAACATTGTAGAAGTAGAAGCATTACCCGGTAAGAAAAAGCAGTTGTATAACTATCAACGTCGCTCAAAAATATTGGCACTGGATTTATAATCAAATAACCCAGTTGTCTCGTTAAATATGCCGGTCTGTCCGGCATTTTTTATGCCTGCCATTTATTAAATCGATAAGTTGACATAATATGTCGTTACTGGCAGATTAAATTTATTATTATCTTTTTATCCAGTGGAATACGTTTATGGACATTATTTCTCTTAGTGCTTTAGGGCCGTCAGCGCTATATAGCCTGATAGGTTTGTTAGCAGGACTGCTTGTTATTGCCGTTATAGTATTGCGTAAACCTATGCCTAAAAATGCTAAGTATGCCTCTATGGGGATCTTATTGGCTGTGTTTGGGGTATTTGTATTAACCTTATATCAGTCATATAACAGTGAGCTAAAATGGGATGACACGGGCGTATCACTTAATTTACCGTTATATAGCCAAGATTTTACCGCGAGTGACATTGATTGGCAGGCTTCGTACATCGCTGATTTAGCGATTAAAACCCAATTGCAGCCTAAATGGCGTATCAATGGATTAGGATTGCCTGGTTACGCTTTAGGCTGGTTTAAATTACAAAATGGCAATAAGGCCTTACTGTCAGTTGTTGCGGCGGAAAATGGCACACAAAAAGTGGTAATAGTGCCTATTATCGATAAAGATTATGTGATCATGATTAGCGTGGAGCAGCCAGATACTGCACTGGCTTTGCTCCATACTCAACTAACCCATTAAATGAGTGCTTGTGGGGACTTGATGAGGTTAATTATACCTTGGCTGTATTAATGCGTTTTTGACGTTGTGCTAACATGTCACCGACAAATACCACAAGCGCTAACCAAATAAATCCAAACGTTAGGCCTTTTTCCATATCAAAAGGTTCATTAAACAGCTTGATAGCCAAAATGAACATAATACTGGGGCCTATATATTGAAAGAAGCCTAGAATTGAAAATGGGATACGTACCGCGGCTCCCGCAAAGCAAAGTAATGGAATAGTGGTGACAATACCTGCTGCAATTAAGGTGAGATTCAAACTAAGGTTGTTTACTAGCATACTGGTAGCAGATGAATCTAGCGTCACTAATAAGTAACCTAAAGCGATGGGTAAAAGCAATGCTGTTTCAACTAATAAGCCGGTTTTTGCATCGATATTGACCTTTTTACGCAGTAAGCCATAGAAACCAAAACTGGCTGCTAATGCAAGCGATATAAGTGGAATAGATCCAAACGAAATTAACTGTAGTAACACCCCAATGAAGGCTAGGCTCACAGCAACCCACTGCAATTTACGTAATCTTTCCCCAAGAAATAACATGGCTAAAAATACATTAAATAATGGGTTAATGAAGTAACCTAAACTGGCATCTAGCATTCGGTCATTATTGATGGCCCAAATAAAGATTAACCAATTGGCGGCGATTAATATCGAGGTGAAAACTAATACCGCAACTTGTTTAGGTTGTTTAAGCACTAAGCGTAAACGTCCAAATCCACCGATAAATTGCATTAATAGGATCATAAATACAAATGACCAAATTACTCGGTGCATCAAGATTTCAAGCGGAGACACTTGGATAAGTAATTTGAAGTAAAGCGGAGCAATTCCCCACATAGCGTAGGCGCACACAGCAAGTATAACGCCTTTGCGGTATTCTAAATCAGGCATAAGTTCACAGGAATTGTCAGGTAAATGAGCGGGAGATTGTAGGCCTGATAGTCGCCCGACTCAAGTAAACTTATTTATCTTATTAGATTGCTGCTGTAAAGATTCTGCCTCAAAACTAACCCACCATATAGGTGCCCGTGCCGAAGGCAATATGAGTGCCTTCCTCGTTATGTAATTCCATACGACAAACTGACACCCGATTACCTGAGCGAATAACACTGCCTGTGCCAGTGAAAACCTGACCTCTACCTGGGCGAAGATAATCAATGCGCATATCAATGGTACCTAAGGTGGTGAGGCGTTGTTGTAATTCTTCAATTTGCCAATTATCTCGACTGCCAACTAACCCTGCAAACACGGTTAAACCACCCACAACGTCCAGTATTGTTGCTGTTACTCCGCCATGAAGAATGTTTTGATGAATATTGCCAATTAATTCAGGTTTCATCTTAATGGCCACTTCTACGCCCTGAATATCGTAACGTATGATGTCTAATCCTAATAGATTATGAAACGGGACATGCTTATCGAAAATCTCTGCAACCTGCTGTAACACTTGAGCTTGAATGGGTGTTGTCATGTTCGTCCTTGCTTTCTATTAAACGTAGAGTATTTAATCTAGCGCTAATTCTAATCATTTGATAGAGGTGAATGTGGTTTAAGCCAAGACATCTGTGCATGGGTGCTTTAGAATAGTCGACTCATTTTGTTCCGTTCAACTAATTATGGATAAACCATTTTCCGCTAATGACATCACAACCCGTTCAATCTACTCATGCTGATTTATTAGCTGCTCAATTGCAGCAAGTCTTTGGTTATCGCGATTTTCGCGATGGGCAGCGTGAGGTTATTGAGCAAGCTTTATCCGGCAACGATACCTTGGTGATAATGCCAACCGGTGGTGGTAAAAGTATGTGCTACCAGTTACCAGCACTCGTTATGCCTGGGTTAACTATTGTGGTGTCACCGTTAATATCCTTGATGAAAGATCAAGTCGATAGCTTAAGGCAAAGTGGGGTTAGTGCGGCGTATTTAAATTCATCCTTACCACGGGAGCAAAGCGCCGCAATTTTGCGTCAGTTGCACCAGGGCGAAATAAAACTGCTTTACGTGTCTCCTGAACGGTTATTAAGACCGGACTTTATTGAGCGCATGCATGAGCTTACCATTTCATTATTTGCCGTTGATGAAGCGCATTGTATTAGTCAATGGGGTCATGATTTTCGACCTGAATATGCCGCATTAGGTGCGCTTAAACAGCATTTTCCCCACATTCCATTAATGGCATTAACGGCCACAGCAGACCATGCTACCCGTCAGAGTATTTGTGAGCGTTTGCATATTCAGCCCTATACTCTATTAGCCAGTTTTGATCGTCCAAACATTCGCTATACCGTAGCGGAAAAACTCAATGCAGCGAATCAATTACGCCAATACCTCCAAGTTCAAAATGGCGCCAGTGGGATTATTTATTGCAGCAGTCGACGCCGCGTTGATGAAGTGTCTGAGCGCTTACGTTTACAAGGTTTTAACGCGCAAGGTTACCATGCGGGCATGAGTCAGGATGACAGAGCGGATATACAGGATAAATTTTTAAAAGACCAAGTCGACATAGTCGTTGCGACAGTGGCATTTGGTATGGGGATCAATAAATCGAATGTGCGGTTTGTGGTGCATTACGATATTCCTAAAAGTATTGAATCCTACTACCAAGAAACAGGCCGTGCCGGTCGAGATGGGTTAGAAGCCGAAGCCTATATGTTATTTGACCCCGCCGATATCGGCAGGGTTAGACACTTGATTGAACAATCTGAACCGGGTCCGCAACAACAGGTTGAGTTTCATAAGTTACATACCATGGCCGCGTTTGCTGAAGCGCAAACTTGCCGTCGTCAGGTACTACTGCATTATTTTGATGAGAGTGCCTCTGAACCCTGTGGTAACTGTGATATTTGTCTTGACCCCCCTAAACGATACAACGGTACAGAAGATGCGCAAAAAGTGCTTTCCTGTGTATTTCGATTACAACAACGCTTTGGCATGCATCATATTATTGATGTGCTAAGAGGTTCTAAAGCTGCCAATGTGATGGATAGGGGTCACGACAAGCTGACAACCTGGGGAATTGGTGCAGATAAGTCCGCCGAACATTGGTTAAGTGTACTTAGGCAATTGATTCATCTTGGCTTAGCGAGTCAAGACATTACCCGTGGCTCAAGTATTCGCTTAAACCCCGCCGCCCGACCGATTTTAAAAGCTGAAATGGCGCTGATGTTAGCTGAGCCGCGGATCCAGTTACTAGATGTGAAACGTAAGCCTAATACCCGCTCAGTGCAGCAATATGATCGTAAGTTGTTTGCACGCTTAAAGCTATTGCGGCGCGAGCTTGCTGAACAACACGATATACCTCCTTATTTGGTGTTTAATGATGCAACGCTGGCTGAAATGTCTGCCATGTTACCCACAAGTCCAGGTGAAATGCTGGCTGTAAACGGCGTAGGCCAAATTAAACTAGACCGCTTCGGTGGTGAGTTTCTTGATGAGATCAGTGACTATTTAGCCAACAGCTAATGTCTCGGTTATCAGGCCATAAAACGCTGCTAAATCAAAAAATGTTCAAGTAGAACACCAAATAACAACCATTACCTCTAATCCAGTTTGTTTAATATTTTATTTACTACTTTGGTGCCACTTCTGTAAATTGCCTAGCTGATTTAATTCTGCACGTTTAATTAAGCTATCAAGGTTGTCCAGCTGCTGCAGGCTGGCAATGCCAAAGTTAACTTTAATTGATTGATATGGCTGAATAGTAATCGCAAGTTGATTAACTACTCTTGTAGCGCCTTCATCGGATGTGAAGGGCAGTAATACAGCTATTTGGTTGCTTTTTTGGCGCAAAATTTTATCTTGCTCTCGTAAGACTTGCTGCATTGCTCCTTGTACTATCGCAATATCCACATCACGCATATTGATGGTGTCCAGGAGCAACAATGTAAGCGGATTATGGCTCTGCTTCGCTAAGCTTAACATTGCATCTATTTGCTGTAATGGGTCGTCATTATTTCTCAAGTTGAGTTCAGTTTTAGGCTTGCGAGAGATGAAGAAAATAAACGATGCCAATAAAATAAAAATAGCTAAACTTAATAGCGCGATATTTTGTGCTTGAAAGATTAACGATGATGGGTCTATTTGTTGGGTAATATTTTCAATGGGTTCGCGATTAGCCTTGAGCTGCGCAATGCGTGTATTAGTCAGTTTTTCACTGGCCTTTTGACTTGCAGCATATTTAAGTTCTTGCTGATGAAACGCTAATTTATATTGATTGTTGCTGCTGTAATGTTGACTTAGAATTTGATGAAACTCTACTAGATCAAAAAATTGATTATTATCATTAGCTTGGGCAATATTTTGATCCATTAGCGATAACGCTTGCTGGTTTTTATCTTGAGCGAAATAAATCATTGCTAAAGTACGTTTAGCCCGCATTAATTTAATATTGTCATTAGTATTGATAAAATGCTTGATGCTTTTTTCAATAGCGGTTTCTGCTGAGAGTAAGTGACCCAGGTGCAGTTCGATATAAGCCGTTTGGGCATTAAAATTAGCTTGGTTATTTAAGTTATCTGGTTCAGGTGACAGGGTTTTAGTTAACGCTAAATAGTGCTCTGCAGATTTTAAATCACCTGAAGAGATAGAAATTCGTGCCAAGTAAAACCCCACTGCGGTGGCAATTACACCATTAGCCTGATGTGAGGCTTGTGCTTCTTTTGCATAGGCTAATGCAGCTAATAAATCGCCAGAAGAGTACATTAAATTACTCATTACCAGTGCCAAGTATGGTTCGGGCAGCATGTACCATGAAGGAGTTTGAGCTTTGGCAACAGGATATAAGTCTATGGCGACTTTGATATCTTCAGATGCTTGTGAGAAGGTTTCATTAGTATTATTTCTGGTACTTCTAGTCATTAAGCCCTGAACTAATGCTTGAGGCTGGTTATATAGCTGAGCTAATTTAATCGATTCCTCATTGACGAGTGCGGCCAGAATTTGTTCCCCCTCCAAATCCAATGCACTTGCTTCACAGGCCAAAAAATAGGGTTTGGCTAAATCTATACGCATTTTTTGAGCCATATCGACGCCAACTTTGGCTACTTTAATGGCTTGTGAATTTAAACCCAAATTAATCAGATTAAAACAACTTAACAAATGTAATCTCAAATAATGACGGTCAGAAAAAGGCGTTGCTTGATGCAAAGAATCAAGTTCATCAATCAGTTTTTTAGCCTGGGCTGGATACTGTGGTGACAGCCAATCGATGTAATCGAGCTTTTCTGTTTTCGTTTTAAGCTGATAATCAGCATGAGTTAGTGCGGGTGGGTAAGTTGCAGCCAAAGCTGTGTTGCTGTTTAAGGATACTGCTGCAGTAATCAGTATCAGTGATCCTGTGATAAATAAGCAATACACACGTATAAACCGCTGCAACAAAAACATGATGACCTATAGGGACTGTTAAAAAGATGTCTGAGTAGTGTTGAGTATACCGATTTCACGCTAAATAATGCACAAAATTAGTGACTAAGTTAGAATTGAAACAATGAGATAGCTCAATTTATAACGCTATTTATTCAATGATTATTCATTTTAATTGTCACTCATATTATTCAACTTAGTAAAAAGGGGGTTGACACTGAGGCGTTGCCAAGGTAATTATTAACCCAAGAGAAAATTTGATAACTGTAAAAATAGAATAGATATTTAAAAATTATGAATAACACTAACGTACTTCTAGGGCTCCTTCTCCTCATTCGCAGAAACTGCGCGGAGCCTGTTGTGCTGAATGTGAATTAATTTTCTCACCAATCACAAACCCCGCGCATGATGTCGCGGGGTTTTTTGTTTATACGCATTTGAAAATGTATTAATTACCGAGAAGCAATTGCCGATTTAGTTTAAAAAGCAAAGGCAAAAATGGAGTAAAGTCGATGTCTGATAGAGTCATAATTTTTGATACCACATTAAGAGATGGTGAGCAGGCTTTGGCGGCCAGTTTGACGGTGAAAGAAAAACTTCAAATCGCATTAGCATTAGAACGTCTTGGTGTAGATGTAATGGAAGTAGGGTTTCCTATTTCATCACCTGGTGATTTCAAGTCGGTACAAACTATTGCCCAAACCATTAAAAACAGTCGTGTCTGTGCGCTAGCACGTGCCCTAGAAAAAGACATTGATGCAGCAGCTCAAGCCTTATCTGTGGCAGAGCAGTTCCGTATTCATACCTTTATTTCTACTTCAACTATTCATGTTGAAAGCAAATTAAAACGCAGCTTTGATGATGTGCTAGAAATGGCCGTTAACGCGGTTAAATATGCGCGTAAATTTACCGATGATGTTGAGTTTTCCTGTGAAGATGCCGGCCGTACACCGATTGATAATTTATGTCGTATGGTTGAAGCGGCAATTACTGCGGGTGCGCGCACCATTAATATCCCGGACACCGTCGGCTATACCATCCCAAGTGAATTCGGCGGCATTATTCAGACCTTGTTTAATCGCGTCCCTAATATCGATCAAGCGGTAATTTCAGTCCATTGCCACGACGACTTAGGATTGTCGGTTGCCAATTCGATTACCGCCGTTGAAATGGGGGCTCGTCAGGTTGAGTGTACTATTAATGGTATTGGTGAGCGTGCTGGTAACTGTTCTCTTGAAGAAATCGCGATGATTTTATCGACTCGCAAAGGCTTATTAGATCTAGAATGTGGCATTAACGCCAAAGAGATTTATCGTACTTCAAGTTTGGTTAGCCAGTTATGTAATATGCCTATTCAGGCCAATAAAGCGATTGTTGGTGCGAATGCCTTTTCACATTCGTCAGGTATTCACCAGGATGGCATGTTAAAAGCCAAAAATACTTACGAAATAATGACCCCAGAAAGCATTGGCTTAAATCGTAATAACTTGAACATGACTTCACGTTCAGGCCGTCATGTGATTAAGCATCGCATGGAAGAAATGGGTTATTTGACGACTGATTATGATATGGACAGTTTGTATGATCAGTTCTTAAAATTAGCCGATAAAAAAGGCCAAGTATTTGATTATGACCTTGAAGCCTTAGTGTTTATGGAATCACGAGCTCAAGATGATGATAACTATGAATTACAACACATGATGGTGCATTCAGATTCAACCGAAGGTGTGGCGACAGCCACTATTCGTATTATGGTTGATGGCGAGCAAAAAACGGAAGCTGCCACAGGTAACGGTCCAGTTGATGCAGCATACAACGCGATTGCCCGAGCAACTGGGCGTGAGATAAATATTACTAGCTATAAATTAGGTGCTAAAGGTGAAGGCCAAAACGCACTAGGGCAAGTGGATATTACCGCCAAATATAATGGCCAAAACTTCCACGGAGTTGGTTTGGCTACCGACGTAGTTGAGTCGTCAGCGCAAGCGTTAGTGCATGTGATGAACTTAACTTATCGTGCCGATAAAGTGGCTGATTTTAAACAACAGATTCATAAAGATAGGGAGTTAGGTGGCGTATGAGTTATCAAGTAGCAGTATTGTCGGGTGATGGTATCGGTCCTGAAGTGATGGCTGAAGCCCGTAAAGTGCTTGTCGAAGTCGAAGCACGCTTTAACCTCGATATTAAATACACCGAATATGATGTAGGCGGCATTGCGATTGATAATCATGGCTGCCCATTACCCGATGCCACATTAAAAGGCTGTGAAGCCGCCGATGCGATTTTATTTGGTAGCGTTGGTGGTCCAAAGTGGGAAAAACTACCGCCTAACGACCAACCCGAGCGCGGTGCATTATTACCGCTTCGTGGTCACTTTGAATTGTTTTGTAATCTACGTCCTGCAAAATTACACGATGGCTTAGAGCATATGTCACCATTACGTAGTGACATATCTGCCCGTGGTTTTGACGTGTTGTGCGTGCGTGAGCTAACCGGTGGCATTTACTTTGGTAAGCCAAAAGGGCGCCAGGGCGAAGGGGATGATGAAGAAGCATTTGACACTATGCGTTATAGCCGCCGCGAAATTAGCCGTATTGCCCGTATCGCATTTGAAGCAGCGCGCGGTCGCAAAAATAAAGTCACCTCGGTCGATAAAGCCAACGTGCTAGCGTGCTCGGTATTATGGCGTCAAGTGGTTGAAGAAGTTGCGATCGATTTCCCAGATGTTGAGCTGGAACATATCTATATTGATAATGCGACCATGCAATTGTTACGCCGCCCAAATGAGTTCGATGTGATGTTATGTTCAAACCTTTTTGGTGACATTATCTCTGATGAAATCGCCATGTTAACGGGTTCTATGGGTCTATTATCATCGGCCAGCATGAACAGCACAGGTTTTGGTTTGTTTGAACCCGCTGGTGGCAGTGCGCCAGACATTGCAGGGCTTGGTATTGCCAACCCAGTAGCGCAAATTTTATCTGCAGCATTAATGCTACGTCACAGCTTTAAAGAAGAAGCCGCGGCAACCGCCATTGAGCGTGCCGTAAGTAAAGCATTGTCGGCGGGCTATTTAACCGGCGAGTTATTAACAGCAGAGAAGCGCGACCAAGCCAAATCGACTAAGCAAATGGGTGACTTCATCGCTAATGCTATTAAGGAAGGTGTCTAATGATGCAAACTAGCGCAAAAACATTGTACGAAAAAGTATGGGATGCACACATAGTCGCCAGCCCAGAAGCTGAGGCGCCAATTATTTATGTGGATCGTCATTTAGTGCATGAAGTGACATCACCGCAAGCGTTTAGTGGCTTAAAGGTTGCGGGACGTAAATTACGCGCACCAGAAAAAACTTTTGCCACCATGGATCACAACACTTCAACTAAAAGTGCCAGCCTTGATGCGCTAAGCCCAATGGCACGCATTCAAGTTGAAACTCTAGCGCAAAACTGTAAAGACTTTGGTGTGCGCTTATATGATATTCATCATCCCAACCAAGGTATTGTGCATGTAATGGGGCCTGAGTTAGGTATTACATTACCTGGCAGTGTTATTGTCTGTGGTGACTCGCATACTGCTACACATGGTGCGTTTGGCGCACTGGCATTTGGTATTGGTACCTCTGAAGTTGAGCATGTATTGGCGACACAAACCTTACGTCAATTAAAAGCCAAAACCATGCGAGTAGAAGTGCGTGGCAGTGTCACTGACGGCGTGACAGCTAAAGATATCGTATTAGCCATTATTGGTAAGCTTGGCATGGACGGTGGCACAGGTTATGTGGTCGAATTTTGTGGTGATGCAATTGCCGCATTATCAATGGAAGGCCGTATGACCTTATGTAATATGGCCATTGAAATGGGTGCTAAAGCTGGCATGGTAGCACCTGATCAAACTACTTTTGACTACTTAAAAGGGCGCGAATTTGCACCAAAAGGCCAAGATTGGGAGAAGGCGGTTGCCGCTTGGTCTGAATTGAAAACCGATTTAGATGCCCAGTTTGATGCGCAAGTAGTGCTAGAAGCGAAAGATATTGCGCCGCAGTTAACCTGGGGAACTAACCCTGGTCAAGTGGTTGCAATTGATGGCGTAGTACCTAATCCAGATGATGAGACCAATAGTACTGAGCGCAACAGTATCATTAAGGCATTAGAATATATCGGCCTGACATCGGGCACAAAAATGACCGATGTGACCATCAATAAAGTGTTTATTGGCTCGTGCACTAATTCGCGCATTGAAGATTTACGCTCCGCTGCTGCACACGCTAAAAATCGTAAAGTGGCGGTAGGTGTTGTGGCTATTGTTGTGCCGGGTTCTGGCCAAGTAAAGTTGCAGGCAGAAGCTGAAGGTTTAGATAAAATATTTATTGAAGCCGGCTTTGAGTGGCGTTTACCGGGTTGTTCGATGTGTTTAGCCATGAATGATGACCGTTTAGAAGCCGGTGATCGCTGCGCATCAACCAGCAATCGTAACTTTGAAGGTCGTCAGGGCCGGGGTAGCCGTACTCACTTAGTGAGCCCGGCCATGGCCGCGGCAGCGGCAATAGCCGGTCATTTTGTTGATATTCGCAAACCTTACTAAACCGATAAAGGAGAGAAACATGCAAGCATTTACTGCCCATACCGGTTTAGCGGTAACCATTGATAGTGCCAATATTGATACCGACCAAATTATTCCAAAGCAATTTTTGTCTAAAGTAACCCGAGACGGTTTTGGGGTTCATTTATTTCACGATTGGCGTTATTTAGACGATGCAGGCGATAAGCCCAACCCTGATTTTGTGTTAAATCATCCGCGTTATAAGGGCGCCTCAATTTTACTCACCCAAGAAAACTTTGGTTGTGGCTCAAGTCGTGAACATGCTCCTTGGGCATTAGCGGACTTTGGTTTACGGGTAATTATTGCGCCTAGCTTTGCTGATATTTTTTACGGCAACTCAATTAACAATGGTTTGTTACCGGTAAAATTAGCGGCTGATCAAGTGCAGCAATTAATGAATGAAGTCGCAGCCAAAGAAGGTGCTGAAATTACTGTCGATTTACAAGCGCTGCAAGTTACCTCACCAACAGGTGCTGTGTTTAGTTTTAGTCTTACTGAATCAGCGCGTCATAAATTGCTAAATGGTTTAGATGCCATAGGATTAACCTTGTCGTTTGAGCAAAGCATCACCGATTATGAAGCTAATATTCCAGCTTGGTATGCATAAAACTTACCGCTAAAAGGTGGGTTAATTTTTTAAAAACCTTCTAGCAATAGAAGGTTTTTTATTGGATACCATTTAATTACATTGAGTTTTCTTTAGTGCGCAACTTTAAGCTCTTATTAAGCCTAGTTGCATTTTGTAGCGTTTGTGAATAAGGTGTTTCATTTTTGTGTTTGGCTAATGGACTTTTCGCTTACATGGAGCTGGGTTAAATGAGAGCAAGTTATTAATGAAACTATCTTTTAGATGCTCGTTATTATTAGTGATGGTGCTAGTCTCGCTAGTGCCGATTATTTCTATGGCGGTATGGTCGAATCATAATGTATTTGAAGATGAATATCGGACGGTAGAAGAAAAGCATTTACTACTAGCCAAAAATATTTCTCAGGCATTAGAGCGCTATGCCATTGATGCTTTAGCTATTTTTACTCGTGCGAGTGATTCAGTGGTATCGCAAACCTTAGCAACAGAATTTATTCAGTTGATGCAGTATGTCGATGTTATTTCATTAGGTGAATTTGATCAGCATGGCAAATTACAAGCGGTTATTTTTGGTCCTGAAAACTCACAGCCTACCTCGTTAACCTCTTCATTAAACCCATTTAATTTAACTGATATTAATCGTAGCCGCTTCACCCCAATCCATAAAAAAGGGGTTACCAAGCCGACCTTATATATGATCCGCCAAAGTGATGATAAACGCATATGGCTCGCCACTATGCACTCTAGCTATATCGAACAATTACAATCAGCGGTTAAATTTGGTCAAGGCGGGCATGCTGCTATTGTTGATCAACAAGGTAATGTATTAGCCCATCCGAATAAGTTATGGCAACAAGAAAGTAAAGACATCAGCGCCATCAGTGTAGTGCAAAATATGATGATGGGTGGTTCAGGCGTTATGGCGTTTTATTCTCCGGCGGCAAAGGTTGACATGATAGCCGGCTATACCGTGGTACCGAGCACAGGATGGGGGGTGATGATCCCCCAGCCAAAAAGTGAATTATTAGCCCGTGCAGATGAACAAGCCGGCATTATTTTAACGCTAGCAATTAGTGCCTTTATTGTTTGCGTTGTCATTTCGTGGTGGATCTCTGGGTTAATTACGCGTCCGATTGCGTTATTAATTGATACTACTAATGGTTTAACCTTTGCCCCTAACACCTTAAAAAAACTGCCTTTATCGCGATTAACAACCAAAGAGTTTGTGCAGCTTTTTGAAAGTTTTAACCATATGTCTGAAGAGATTAAAAAAAGTCGCTATGAGTTAGAGCGTCGCGTAGCTGATAGAACAGCAGATTTGGCACAAGCCCAGACAAAAGCGCTGCACTTGGCTAATCATGATATGGTCACAGGGTTACCTAACCGCATGGCGATTAGAGATATGATCCAAAACTTATTATCCGAAAAGCGTCACTTTTCATTATTATTTATCGATCTTGATGGTTTTAAGTTGATCAATGATAACTATGGGCATGGCATTGGTGACTTATTACTTAATGAGGTGGCTAAGAGAGTCAGCCGAGATCTGTTTCATGGTGATATTATTGCCCGCTACGGCGGCGATGAGTTTATTGTATTGTTACCCAACAAAGACCAGGCGCAAACCGCTAACTTTGTTGCCAATAAAGTATTGGATATTATAAAGTTACCTTATGAATTAGAGGGGCATACTTTGTTTGTAGGTGCTTGTATTGGGGTGGCATTGTGTCATGGAGATGATGTGGATACAGATAGCTTGATTCACCGAGCAGATATTGCCATGTACAAAGCCAAGCATAATGGCAAAGATCAAATATCTATTGCGCAAGATGCTGTTTTTTGTGATAGCTAGCCAAACTTAACTCAATCAGTTAATGGTTCTACCTTAGTTGATCCCGTCGTGGTGAATTTATCATCACCACCTTTAGTGCTGCTGGGCAAGTAGCTGGATTACATATTAGGCCCAATGCAGATTATGCGGCAAATAAATCTGAAGTGCGTTATTCTCAACCGCAAGTGGTGGGAGAGGCTCCTATAATTGTGGTTCAAGTTAATGGCTGTTAGAAACAGTTTTAAAGATAATAGGCTATACAATGGATAAAAAAGACTTAAAGTTACTTGATATTTTGCAGCATCAGGGCCGTATTTCAATAGCCGACTTAGCTGATAAAATGAATATGTCTGATACCCCTTGTTTACGCAGAGTGAAAAAGCTGGAACAAGATAAAGTGATTATTGGCTATCAAGCCCAGCTAGATCCGCAAAAACTCGATCTTAATATCAGTGCGTTTATCTATGTTCGATTGGCTGATTGCACCAGCATTAAAGCGGATAAGTTTGAATTAGAGATGACTAAGCTGAAGCAAGTGATGGAATGTGCTGTGATCACTGGTGAATATGATTACATGCTTAAAATTGTCGCGAAAGATTTGTTGAGTTTAGAATGTTTGATTAAACAAAATATCAATAACATTGATAATGTTGCTCAAGTTCATTCAACGGTGGTGTTAAAGCCGGTGTTTAGCCGCACTATGTTGCCGTTAGATCAGTAGACATACATGACTAAAATGCCGTATTACTGCTAATAGTAATACGGCATTTTAGTCAGCGTCAGACAATAAGCAGCTGTTAAATAAAATTATATTATCCAGAGCTGAGGTTGTTTAGCTAGCTGTTTCCATTGATTTAATAAACGCATTAGATTCAGCAATCGACTTGTTCATCTCTTTAATCAAGCTTGAAATGTCAGTCTGTAGGCTGCTGAATTCGCCTTTAATTGCGCCAATAGCCTGCGCATTAAGGTTGTGTTTTAAATACAGCATATTATCTTTCATCGCAGTTAAAATTGGCGGCATTTTAGCTTCAGCTCTGCGCATACTTTTCACTAAAGAGTTGTATGAACGCTGAGTCTCTTTCAGTTTGCTAGTGCTGTTACGACGTAAACTGGCCTTGCTGATTTCATCTATTTCAGATTGCCATTCTTCAAATAATGCTTCAGCCACATCTTCTACTTTATCTATACGATTACTCACATCATCAGCGGCAGCCTGCGCTGACTCATATTCGTCTTTAGCTTTGTTATAGGCTTTTTCTAAATCGCCGCCATCAAATGCCAGTAATGCCTGCATTTCAGCTAATGCAGAACTAAATTGCTCTTGCGCTTCTTCCTGTGACTCTTTTGCATCTTGCACGCGGTCGACCATAATATCACGCTTGTGATAGCCGACTTTTTCCATCGCGCCATAATAAGCACTTTGACAACCACCTAATGAAAGGGTGCTTGCTGCTAACGTTAAAGCAAGTCCGATGTTAATTATTTTTGAGGTTTTCATTTGGTTTCTCTTATTGTTTCTCTTATTGATTGTTACGCAGCAGACTTAAACTTTGCAGCATCAATAATGGCCCATAAATGAAATATTGCGCCTATGATAGCGGGTACAATGAGTACCCCAAAAAAGTATCCAGTACCTACAATGCAAAAGAAAGCGATAGCAGCTAAAAATCGACCTTGTAATAATTGTCCCAGTCCAGGGAAAAATAAACTCGCGACAGCGGCTAATACATTGCCAGCAGATCCTTGTTGTGACATAAATTCGTTCCTTTGGTTTGCGTCTCATTTGTTATAACATTGTACGAAGTTGAAAGGTGATTACAATGAATATCTTACCTATCGTTTGTTGAATAAGGATAAATATGGCCAGTCGTATCACTATGGCATCCCTAAAGAAGTTTTTTATTGGGAGTTGGGAATTCTTATTACATCTCAAGCATCGGCTTGATGAAGACCAAATTAATATTCGCGCCGGGCATTTAACCTATGTAACGTTATTATCACTGGTGCCTATGGTCGCGGTGACTATGTCGATGTTGTCGGCTTTTCCGGTGTTTGAGGGCATTAGAGAGCATATCGAAGGGTTTATGTATCAGAACTTTTTGCCCGCAGCCGGAGATACAGTACAAGTTTACATTAATGAGTTTGTCAGTAATGCTTCTAAAGGGACCTTTGTAGGGATTATAGCCTTAGTCTTTGTTGCCATTATGCTGATTTCTGCCATTGATAAGTCGTTGAATAGTATTTGGCGGGTCACAGAAAAGCGCTCTTATGTGGTGTCTTTTTCTATGTATTGGATGGTGCTGACCTTAGGCCCTGTGCTAATGGGGGCCAGTATTGTGGCTTCTTCCTATCTTGCCTCTTTGGAGCTATTGAGCGATACCGAGCTTTCAGGTTTTTTACCCTGGCTTATGGCACAGTTACCGATGATATTTTCTGTTGCCTCTATTTTGCTGCTGTATATGGTTGTGCCCTATAAAAAAGTGCATTTTTTGCATGCGCTTTTGGGCGCTATAGTGGCAGCGGTATTGTTTGAGGCAGGTAAAAAAGGTTTTGCTTTTTATGTTACTCAATTTCCTAGCTATGAGGCCATTTATGGTGCGCTCGCGGTTATCCCTATTTTGTTTGTTTGGGTTTATATCTCTTGGATTATAGTGTTATTGGGTGCGGTTATTACCGCTTCATTACCTGAATATTTAGATCAGCATGTTGCTCAATTACTGCATCAAATGATCCCAGAGCTGGATGATAAGCCTGCTGCTGACAATAACTCTAGCGTTCATTCAGTGGTTAAAAAAGATATTTTGGAACCATCCGATGAAGATGAGAGTTCGGCAACTCAGTCATCTCATTCAAATCAGTCATCGCAAACGACTGACAAAAAGATTAAGTCAACGTCTTGAGCTTAGCGTTTATTCGCCATGCAATGGTTGATGTTGGCGAGGGTGTCACGCTTTCGGTGTCGCAATATGGCCGCCTAGGCGCTAAACCTGTGCTGTATTTACATGGTGGCCCTGGTGCAGGTTGTCATGCCAGTGACGTGACTTTGTTTGAATACCTAGACTTACACGTATTTTTTATTGATCAACGAGGATGCGGCCGCTCACAAGGTGGTGATTTAAGTACTAATACTTTACCCGCTTTAATTGACGATATTGAGGTTGTGCGACAGTATTTTGCTATCGAAAAATGGGCCATCGTGGGTGGGTCTTATGGTGCGACACTAGGGTGGTTATACAGTGGATTATATCCTGCTAGGGTAAGTGAGCAAGTGTATTGGGGCTTGTTTTTAGCTAATACAGCAGCACGTGATTGGTTATATGGCCCTAATGGCGCGGCACAATTTTTTATCGATGCTTATCAAGCATTCAAGCCTGCAGCGGATGCACAAACAGAAGATGCTCAGATTGAAGATACAGCACAGTTATTATCTGCTTATGACACATTGTTACACTCAGCAGACCCGCAACAAAGACAACACGCTATTTGGGCATGGAATCAGTGGGAGCAAACTTTGGCTTCGCCAATGCTAGTTCATGTTATGGGGACAGGGCCTGAACTCACTTCAATCGCTCATATTGAACACCACCATGCCATGCATCATTATTTTTCTGCACCTGAGTTGTTTGAGCAAATAGCGCGGCGAGTTTCTGCAAAAACTCATTTAATTCAAGGCGAGTTAGATTGGGTGTGTCCTGCTCATTTACTGACGGATTTCTTACAAAAGGCCCAACACCATTATTTAACGGTAGAGCATGTAAAGTCCGGATACCATAGTTTGAGTGATATGAAGATGCTGCGTGCAGTGATGCAAGGTATCGCAAGTATTTGTTAAACGATAACGAATATGAGTCAACGCAGAACAGCCAATTTATACCTGTTATAAGCCGTTTTTAAGGAGTGAAATTACATTATGATTGGACTGATACAAAGGGTTAAACATGCCAAAGTGACTGTGGCAGATGAAACAACTGGCGAGATTAATCAAGGCTTGTTGGTGTTGCTAGGTGTTGAGCGTGAAGATGACATTGAGAAAATGCAAAAGTTGGCCACCAAGATCAGTAAGTATCGAGTGTTTAGCGATGAAAATGGCAAAATGAATTTGAATATATCCCAGGTTGGCGGCCAATTGCTGGTGGTTTCTCAGTTCACTTTGGCAGCAGATACAGGCAAAGGCTTACGTCCCAGTTTTTCTGGTGCGGCGACCCCTGAACAAGCCAATACGTTATATGAAGCGTTTGTCGCATACTGTGGTGAGCTTGGGCTTGACACTCAAACAGGACGTTTTGGTGCTGATATGCAAGTATCCTTGATTAACGATGGCCCAGTGACCTTCAGTTTACAGGTATAAAGTATGACTCAGCATCAACCGCTAATAGAAGAACTGGTGAGCACCTGGTATCAAACCATTCCGCTCAGTCAGTTTATGCAAATTGAGGTGTTGTCATTTACTGATGCGATTAATTTACCAACAAATATTGAACCTGCAGCTTCCCATGCTGAGGTGCCTTTATCTAAAATCAGTGAGCTAATAACCACAGCACCGTTAGCACCCAATATTAACCTTCATCAAACCATGTTTGCCGGCAGTATTTATACTTTGATGACCTTAACGGGTTGGGGCATGGTATGGCTGCAACAGCAGTTGGCCTCGGTCACGGGTGACATTGTGCTTGCTGATGCGCAGGTGAAATATATTGCGCCAGTGCGTCAACAGCCTACCGCGAGAGTGATTTGGCCTGCATTAGACTTGTCACCGCTGGCACGAGGGCGGCGAGTTAAAGCCGAGCTTACGGTTGAACTCTGGTGTCAGGATGTATTATGCGCTCGTTTTTGCGGCGTTTATGTATCTTTACCTTTTGCTAAATAGGTTTTTATTCTATTTTTTAGAACGTTAGTGTCGATTTATTCCGCTATTATTCCATTTATTAGTAAGTATACTGTTGTTATTCCATCAAGGCAGCGATTCAACGTGTTTGAACGTACAGGGGTCCAGTGCTGAAGATGACGACACGACTTTAAGGAATAATCATGAACAAAGTATTAATGTTGAAATCGAGTATTTTAGGCGAGCATTCACAATCATCAGTATTATTAGATGACTTGGCAATGTTATTTAAAGATAAAGGTGCAGCAATCACTACCCGCGATTTGGCACTAGACCCAGTACCTGTATTAGATGGCGAACTGGCAAATGGTTTACGTGGTGGCGATAATTTATCTTCGCGTCAACTCGATGCCTTAGCGTTATCTGATAAATTAGTCGCTGAGCTCCAGCACAATGACACCATAGTATTAGCTGCTCCTATGTATAACTTTATGATCCCTACGCAACTTAAAGCTTGGATTGATTTTATTGCTAGAGCAGGTGTGACATTTACCTATACAGATAAAGGACCACAGGGATTGTTAACCGGCAAAAAAGCCGTGATTGTGGCTTCCAGTGGCGGTATGCATAAAGATGCTGGCAGTAACCATGTCGTGCCTTATTTAACCACAGTATTAGCGTTTATTGGCATTACAGATGTAGAAGTTATTTATGCTGAAGGGTTAAACATGGGCGCAGATATTGCCGCATCAGCAATGACAAATGCAAAGCAAGCGTTAAAAGCAATATCATTGTAATTATTCGATTACTTATTAAAAAAATCCCGTAAATGCCCATGATTGAATATACTCAATCATGGGCATTTTTTATGATAATGTATTAACTTTTAAACAGATATATTATTTCGCTAAGCGGTGAGGTGAATGACAAAAACGCAAAAATGGTCGGCAGTTGGCTTTATTGTTACCGCACTATTTTTAGTGCCTCTATTAATGATTGCAGTACAACTCATTACCAGCACAGATGGCCAAAGCCGATATGGTATTAATGCTGAAAATTTAGCACCCTTAAATTTTCAATGGCAAGACACTAAGCTTAATACGCATATTTTTCCTGCTAATTCTGGTCAGTTCACTTATTTGTTTGCTGGATTTTTGTCTTGTTCAGAAATCTGTCCAATACGCATTCAGCAATTACATCAGCTTGAAAATGCCATTGCCCAAGATACTGAATTGGGCCAAGCAGATATAGTATTTATGTTTATTACTATTGACCCAGATAATGATACTCCAGCAATTCGACAGCAAATGATTGATGCCCAGTCAGCTAGATTTGTCAGTGCCGCGCTGGCAGAATCTGATCTATTGAGGTTTTCCCAGCATTTGTCTGAAAATATTCATGCGTATTCACCTACTAATAATCACGTAGGTAATCTATATTTAATTGCACCGAATGGACATATTGCTCGTATTTACACAGCCAAACAACTTTCGACCGACAAGATGTTAGCTGAATTAAGACAATATATAACATCGAAATAAAGGATCGCTATGATTGAATCGCAAGCCATTGAACGATTATTAAAAAATGATGCATATGTATACCGAATATTATTAATGCAAGCACCGTTACTTATTTTGAGTGGTTTTTTTGGGGCGAAAATGCTCATGTTTACTGGTGTTTCAGCGGTTGCTATCGCAGTGTTAGTTCAGGCCAGTTACAGCATGCTTAAAGGTACGCCATTATTTGGTATTGTTGCAGCAGTAATCATGATGACGGTATCTGCGCTATTAGTACAAAGCCAAATGGGTATGATTGAAATGCATTTTCATATCTTTGCTTCTATGGCTATTTTTTTGATTTATCAGCGTTGGCAGCCTTTGTTAGCCTCTTTATTAACTGTTGCCGCCCATCACGTGCTATTTACCTATATTCAGCTTTCAGGTGGTAGTTTTTTTGATACGCCTATAATGATTTTTGCCGGCGATTGTAATTGGAGCATTATGTTTGTCCATGCTTTATTTGCTGCTGTTGAAACGATGATTTTAATTAAAATATCACTCTTCATGCGTGAAGACTCATCGGCGAATATACGCATCGCCGATGCTATTGAGCAAATTTCGGCTAATAAAGACTTATCTATTAGGCTGAGCCCTGCTACGACTTCAGCAGAGAGTGCATTTAATTTGATGTTGGAAGAGCTGAGTCAGTTGTTCAGTGATTACCATGATATTGCCGCGAAGATGACTAAGACGTCAGATCAATTACTGATGTTAAGCGAACATACTCAAGAGGCTATGAATCATCAGCAGCATCAGGCTCATTCAATTTCGCAAACGGCGCAAAATGTGATTCAGTATTTTCACCAGGTTACAGATAACAGCAAATTATCAGCAGAGCAGGCACACACAGCAGCTTCATCTAGCGTGCAAGATAGACAAAGTGCATTGTCGATCATGAAGGACATGCAGTTATTAGAAAGTAATACCACAGAGGTAACCGAATCTTTAACCGATTTAACCAAAGATGTCACAGCCATCACCACCTTATTACAAGCTATTCGCAGTATTTCTGAGCAAACTAACTTGCTGGCATTAAACGCGGCGATTGAAGCTGCAAGAGCGGGTGAAAGTGGCCGTGGTTTTGCTGTGGTTGCCGATGAAGTGCGCGCTTTAGCACAACGAACTAGTCAGTCAACCGATGAAATTGCCAAAGTATTAAGTCGATTAAATAACAGTATGCTGAAAACAGTTGAGTCAATGGATGAAGGCAAGCAACGTACCACGGCTAATGTGGCCCATACAAACGTTATTGCATCGGGACTGGCGGAACGAGCTAATCAAATTGAGCAAGTTGCTAGCTTAAGCCGTCATGTTGCTGATGATACAGAACAGCAGGGTAAGCAGTTAAGTCATATTGGCAGCGAAATGAGCGACAACATGAACACTGTTACCTTGTTATCAGAGCAAATTGCTAAGTTAGCTAATGGAGTGACCAGCATGAAAGCAATTACTGAAGAGTATCAAACCAAAGCGGCGATATATCGTGTTTAATTACATGCTTTAACATGTCTGTGTTTAAGGAAAAATGCGACTCGAATGAGTCGCATTTTTGTTAAAGCTAAGCAATTAGGCTTAACGGTAAGAGTTTAAATACTCTGATACGTAACTGCGTAGCTTTTTCTGGTTCGGTTTCAGACGGCGTCACTGTCACAGGTTTGAATTTCTCCATTGCCAGAGACTCAATGTGCTTTGGCTATCCAGGCATAGGCATCAATCGCCAGTTTATCATTAGTTAATTCGTTTAAATGGGTTAGCTTGGCTTTATCTTTATTAGTGCTTAATATGCCATAAATTCCACTGCTAATATTATGTACGGACTGGCTAAAGGCCATGGGGGACAGAGGTTGTTTGGCTACCACATCTTCAAGCAAGCCAATAGTGCGATTGAGCTCACCGTGGCGGGACGAAAGATACTGCGAGTTGACACTTCTGCTTGGCAATCAAATGCGACAGTAAGCATCATTTTGCTTAGTCGACTGAACCGGCGTCTTTGCATTGCAGGTATTTGAGAAAGCGCTGGCGACACGTTATTGAGTACAGTTTGTTGATTTGATCTCTGCTAGAGCGACCAACTTTCTTTTGTTGGAAAGTCAGGTGTCCAAGCACTCCATGATAAAATATCAAATGCTAACTGCGCTACATTGCTTCTTTGTTGCCTAGTCGTCCTTATCTAAGTAGGCATTTTTGTTTGCGAGTGAAAATAGGAGAGATCACTGGCAATCAAAAATCGACAGGTTGACTCTACACTAAAGTATGAAGGGCTAAACAGTCTTGCTTGCATAAAAAAGCAGCAGGGAAAGAGGTTTTTTCGCTGCTGCTTCTTATAGGTTACTCAAATGTTACAGTGTTGGCTGGCTATTGAGGTAATAAAGGTTGTAATCGTTTTACGGCATTTTTAATTTTACGGGTGTTTTCTGGTCCCATTCGAACAAGCAGTTTTTGTGCATTCGGTAGTGCTTCTAAATTCGCATCAACGTACTGATAATTGACCGATATTGAGGTTAATTCAATAGGATCTTCAACAATGGGGGCGTCAGCAATCATTTTAAAAGCTTGTTGCATGCGTTCATCAAAAGTCATATTGGTATAACCCAGTTCTGTAAAGGCTTCCTCAAATAATGGCTTAAGTTCGCGATAAGTCGCAGCAAGTTCTTGATCGTTCAAGCCAGAGACAAAATCTGCGTATAAATCATAGCGATGATAGCTATCTGGGTTTAAGTAAGTTTTATTAGTAATTTCACTCACCGAAAACTTATTGCTGGGCCCCTGCATTGGGCTGGCTTTACGGATCAACTCACCCTGAGCTAAGTTATCAATAAAGACCACAAATTGACGCGCCATATCTTTTTTCAAAATAAGCGGCTCAATTTTCATTCCATTGGCAACAGCTAAGGTTTTTTTGGCAACAAAGTCATCAGATTCCGCTAATGGTGGTAAGGGTTCTGCAACGACTTTAGGGGCTTGTGACTCTCCACCCAATGGCACAATATCAGATACTGATGTATCAGTTGTATCAGTATCTGTAATCGACTCTTCAATAGGTACCTCTTCGATAGGGTTCATTGGCACGGGTTCTGGTAACTCAATAGGTGTTGGCATGGCCGGTTCTAATTCAGCTGAGTCTTCGCCACTCATATAGAAGTAACCCGCACCGACTATCAGTGCAACGATAACGCCGCCGATAATGGCGTTATTCATATTTGGTTTTGTTTCAGCTTCAGTCGCGGGTGTCGCTCTATCTTCTTTATTAACCTGCATTGTAATTCCTTAGCTGTTTAAAGCTGATAATACGGAACAGAAAGAGTAAATACTGTTTCCATTGTGCAAGATTACGCTTGCATGTCCATAGGGTGGTTAAAATATAAATAAAAAATCATCTTATGCCTGCACATATTGTTGTCGTTCACCCAGCCATCGCTCAATGATTAAGTCGACGTTATCGGGCACTTGTTGATAAACATGCACAGCGAGCTTTTGAATGCTTGGGATCAGGTGTTGATCGCGGATTAAATCAGCAATTTTCATTTCTGCCAACCCAGTTTGTTTGGTACCTAATACTTCACCAGGGCCTCTGATCTCTAAATCTTTTTGAGCAATAACAAAGCCGTCATTACTATTACGTAGCACACCTAATCGCTTGGTCGCAGTGTGTGACAATGGCGCTTTATATAACATGACGCAATGACTTGCCACCGCACCACGACCAACACGTCCCCTTAATTGGTGTAATTGAGCCAGCCCTAAACGTTCAGGGTTTTCAATAATCATCAAGCTAGCATTAGGCACATCAACGCCTACTTCAATCACAGTCGTCGCAACAAGCAGCTGTATTTCACCTGCTTTGAATTTTGCCATGACCTGTTGTTTTTCAGCGCTTTTCATGCGCCCATGTACTAAGCCAATAGTGAGTTCTGGTAATACCTCAGTCAGTTCCGCCGCGGTATCTTCAGCAGCCTGACATTCTAATACTTCAGACTCTTCAATTAAGGTGCATACCCAGTAAGCTTGACGATTATCTTGTAGTGCGGCTTGCCTCACTCTTTCTATTACATCATTGCGACGACTATCGGATACGGCTACCGTGGTAACGGGTGTTCTACCTGGAGGTAACTCATCAATCACTGACGTGTCTAAATCTGCATAGGCTGTCATGGCCAACGTTCTGGGTATTGGGGTGGCGGTCATGATGAGTTGATGTGGATGAAAACCCTGGCTAACGCCTTTTTCGCGTAAGCCCAAGCGTTGATGAACACCAAATCTGTGTTGCTCATCTATGATGATTAACGCCAGTTTATGAAAGTGAACCGCCTCTTGAAATATTGCATGGGTACCAATGACTATCTGTGCCGCTCCCGAAGCGATATCTTCTAATGATTGTACTCTTGCCTTACCTTTAATTTTACCCGCTAACCAACCTACTTTTACCCCTAAAGGTTCAAACCATTGGGCGAAATTAATCGCATGCTGTTCGGCTAATAACTCAGTGGGTGCCATCATAGCCACTTGATAACCATTTTCTATGACTTGCAGCGCGGCCATTGCAGCAACTAATGTTTTGCCTGAGCCTACATCACCTTGCACTAAACGCATCATAGGATGCGATTGCTGTAAGTCTTGGCTTATTTCAGCAACAACGCGCTGTTGCGCACCTGTTGGCCTAAAAGGGAGGTTTTTTAAAAATGGATTAAGTAGTTGCCCGCTTGCGGCGATTGAAATAGCGGCATCACGCTGTGATTTTTGTCTTAGTTGTAACATGCTTAAGTTATGGGCGAGCAATTCTTCTTGTACTAAACGTTGCTGGGCAGGGTGTTGCCCTTGCTCAAGCATAAATGGATCGACATTTTTATCCGGTCGATGAAGTAGCATTAGGGCTTGCGGCAGTGTCAGGTTGTTGGGTTGTAGGTTGGCAGGAATAAGCTCTTGCAAGCCACCTTGATTTAACATTAATAGGGCTTGATCGGTTAACTTAATCCAACTTGCCTGTTTTAACCCTTCCGTTGTCGGATAAATTGGGGTTAAGGTTTCGCTTAAGTTACTCTCATCACCAGGTTGGATAATTTTATACTCAGGGTGAACAATTTCAGCATGATGATTACCACGACGAATTTCACCATAGGCGCGGATCATAGCGCCTTGTTGCATACCATTACGTTGTGCCATCGAAAAATTAAAAAACCGTAATGTCATTGGTCCTGTGTCATCACGCACATTGCAGATAAGCATTCTGCGACGACCTTGAATAATTTGCGTGGACTGCACTTCGGCTTCGATGGTGCCGTAGCCGCCAAATGATAGGGCGCTAATAGGGTAGATTTGAGTGCGATCTTCATAACGCAGTGGCAAATGAAACAGCACATCCTGTACTGTTTTAATGCCTAGCTTATGCAGCCTTTCAGCCATTTTTTTAGCCACACCTTTTAGCTCGGTGATGGGCACTAAATCTAAACGCAACAAACGTTATTTACTCCACTAAGTTATGCTTAACTCAATTTGCTAAGCAATTTCATAGTACTGTGATTATATACATATGTTTTACTATCTTAGCAGAGATTAGATCTAAGGCAATATCAAGATATTAGCTTAAATTCATAACCAACCTTTTTGTTTGGCAATTCGAGCAGCATCAATACGATTGCTGGCATTGAGTTTAGCGATTGCTTCAGACAAGTAATTACGTACCGTACCTTCGGCAATAAAGAGTAATTTGGCAATATCGCTGGTGGCTTTACCTTCGCTGGCTAATCGCAGTGCTTGGCGTTCTTTATCATTTAGCGGGTCAATTTCACCTATGGCGGCAAACGCAAGCTCAGGGTCAATCACGCGCTTGCCTGACATGACTTTAATAATGGCATTAATTAACTCATCTGATGGGGCATCTTTTAATAAAAAACCATTTACACCATATTCTAAAGCGCGTTTGATGTAACCGGCTCGGCCAAAGGTGGTTAGAATAATCACTTTGGTTGTGCTGGATTGTGATTGTAGCCATTGGCTTAAATCAAGTCCGGTTTTATGCGGCATTTCTATGTCGGTGAGTAATAAATCAAAAGACTGTTTTTTCAGCAAAGCTAAAGCTTGCTCACCGTCTTCAGCTTCTGTAATTTCAAAGCCATTAGCTAAATGCGCGAGGGGCAATTGGCCTTTGGCCAACGTAAGCAGTGCCACTAAGGCACCACGGATCATAGCCTGGTCTTCAGCGAGTAAAATTTTCATACGGTATCGTTTCCCTTTGCTTTAGCTCTTTATTGTTACCGCGACTGACTACTAACCTTAATGCGTTGCATTGGGTAGGGTGATATTCAGCTGAAAGACTGGTGTCGTTTGATATTCAAATGTGCCATTTAATAAATCTACCCGCTCACGTATGCCTTTTAAACCATTACCTTCGGTAATCTCTTTTGCGGCGGTATTCTGGCTGAGACTAAGATGAATATGATGTTCATCTTGAGCAAAAATTAGACTCACCTTTTCAGCATGACTATGTTTAAGGCAATTATTAATAGCCTCTGTCAAAATGAGCGCTAATTGCGATTCGGTAAGGTCAGTTGATGAGGGAGTATCACCCTCCACATTCACTTCTATACCTTGATCGCGTAAAGATTGTATTAATTTAGGCAAACAAGCTTGCAGACCTTTATGTTTGTAGTTCGACACAGTTTGACGAATTTGGCTCAGGCTATCACGTGCTATTTCGGCTAATTGGCTCAATTGTGTTTGGGCCAAGTCTAATTGATTTGCATGAAGTAATTTTCCAGCAAGTTCGGCTTTTAAGGCAATAGAAGATAAATTGTGGCCCATAATGTCGTGTAAATCACGCGCAATGCGTTCACGTTCTAATGCGGTTGCCAGTTGGGTTATCTCGTCTTGTGAGCGCTTATGCTGACGCTTAATACGTTGACGATTTTGTTCAATAATACCAAAAAACCCTACACCTAAACTAATGCCCATGCCATAGAAAGCAAAATAGTAACCTTCAATATTAACGACTTGATTCAATGCGAATAACAACAAACAAATTGCCAAAAAACCTAAAATAGCTGTGCGTAGTGTATAGAAAAAGCCAATAAAAAAGCATACAAATGAGAATAATGAAATAGTGCCGGAGGTAAAAGGTGTCGCCACAATCGCGCATGTTAGCATTAAGATGATAGGGTAAAGCGCTTTTTGGGTACTGCTGTTATATGCCCAAAAATATCCGAAAATAAAGGGCACTAATATTAACAGTGCGACTATGATATTGAGCCATTGACCTTGCATAAAAAACAGCGGCACAAAGTAAAAACCTAGGTTTAACAGGTATACCCAAGCCGTTTTTTGCTCGTAGCTTTTTTCAGCAGTTAGGGCGTTGTTATTAAAGTAACTCATGGTGCGTATTCCAGTTTAATCATTAGGTCGTGCTGTTAATTAAGGCGCTGTTAATCATATGTTAACTGCGCCTTAATTGCGCGTATTTGCACAAGCCTTTATTTAAAAAGGCGTTTAATATGACGCTTACTTTGACACCTGCTTTGCTGTTTGCTGACTGAGTAAAAACTTAGCCCAACCATATTGTGCATCAACCGTTAACGCGGTTTGCCAGTCAGAAATTGCCCCTGCCAGATCGCCATCTTCTTGTTTAGCTAGCCCGCGCCATGTGTAGGCTTCGGCGTGCCCCCAGCAAATACTTTCACAAGGAGCTTCAAAAAGCGTAATGGCTTCTGTTGCAAGTGTTTGTGCTTTCTCTATACCGCCACCAAATATCGATGGGGTATTGAACGCGCTAATGGCTTGCACTAATTTAACCCTTGGGTTGGTCGCATCAAGTTGCTCTGCTTGGGTCAGTAAACGTGATGACTTCATGCCTAAGGTGGCAGCTTTGCTGCTATCAAAGGCGATTTGCATGCCATAGATTGACGCTAACAGCGCGCTGGCATCGGCACTATTTTCGCTGTTAATCAGCTGTGCAAGGTTTGCTTGAGCTGAATCTAAGTGAGTGCTTGCAAGCTGTCGCTGCCCCAATATATTAGCGGTTATTGCTAAGCGATACTCTGCATAAGCTTTTTCATAATCAAAAGTTTGGCTACTAATTTGTTTTAGTTGCTCAATATTCATGGTGTTGGCCGCGGCATCAATTTGGTTTATGTCAGCAAAGCTTGCGTGGCTAATAAGGGTTAAGCTGCCAATCAATAATAGTGTTTTCATGTCAATCTCCATTTGTTTCATGTTAATAAGCCAAACCAGACTGGTTTGAAACTGAGATAATTATGTCGAGAAACAGTGAAGCTTGGCAGACACATAGGTCATGGATTTTATATGACAAATGTCATTAATTTTAGGTGAGTTTTGTAGGCATAAAAAAACCGCCTATAAAATGAGACGGTTTTTTTGCTGGACACCAAGATGGAGATTTTGGTTGTTAGTAAATCTACTTAAGTGTTTATCAACACCTGCTGATTAGCATGTTTAATTTAAGCAACCACTTGAGAAATCAAGAAGCCGGTATAACCAATATAGCCCGTTAGCAATACCGCACCTTCGCGACGACCAATACGCAGTCCGCTCCAGGCAAAAGGTAATACCATAATGGCGAAAATGATCATGGCGATGAAGTCTATTTGATTAAACCCCTCTGCAGATACCGGGTGGATTAATGCTGTAGCGCCCAATATGCCTAAAACGTTAAAGATGTTCGATCCCACTACGTTACCGATAGCAATATCACTTTGGCCCTTTAATGCAGCCATAACCGAAGTCACTAGCTCTGGCATACTGGTGCCAATAGCCACAATCGTTAAGCCGATAATGACCTCACTAATGCCAAACATTTTGGCTAGATCTACTGCGCCATCAACGAATAAAATTCCGCCGCCAACCAGCATAGCAATACCGACAATAATAAGCCCTACAGACAGTAATGGATTTTGTGGCGTGGTATCAATATCTAATTCTTCAGGTTCATTTTTTGAACTGACATAGCTAAATACTAAGTAACCCACTAATAAGCTGAATAAAATAGCACCGTCGGTAAAGCTCACTACACCGTCAAGGAGTAAGAACCAAACTAAGATAGATGCAGCAATCATGATGGGAATATCACGTTTAACCATTTGTGATTGTATTTGGATCGGTTTAATTAATGCGGTAATAGCCAGAATTAATCCGATGTTAACAATGTTTGAACCAACAACGTTACCTAAGGCAATGCCTGGGTTGCCAGCAAGAGCAGACTTTATGCTGACGGCAAGCTCTGGTGCACTAGTACCAAAAGCCACAATGGTTAAACCAATAATCAGCGGGGCAATACCGAGCTTAAGTGCAACAGCACTTGCGCCACGAACTAGGGCTTCAGCCCCAATGGTTAAAATAATAAATCCGCCAAGAATGGCTAATGCAATTAACATGTTGCTCTCATTTAATGAAGTGGCGCGGTATTCACCATTAGCCACTTAAGGGTTACAGACATAATGAGGCGTATATTGACAGAATATGTCAAAAAAATACACGCATTCAGCGTGTATTTTTTTGTCTATTTAATGAATTTTAGTTCATCAATTTATAGTTCATCTTCCCAGCGAATTTTTGCACCACGAACACCCTCTACTTTAGCACTAAAGGCTTTTTCAAGCACATGACGTTTAATTTTAAGTGTTGGGGTTAATACATCATTTTCGATAGTCCATGGTTCTTTGACAACAATAATTGCATCAACATGTTCATGGGATTCAAGATTAGGATTTATGCTGTCTAAGGTAGCCTTTAATGAGGTACGCACTTCTTCACGTGGTTGTAAATTGGCGCCTTCAGACAATTGTACTAGGGCAACTGGGTGAGGTAGACCTGAACCGATAACACAAATTAACTCGACGTGTGAGTCTTGAGCCAGCTTGCGCTCGATAGGCACTGGCGCAACGTATTTGCCCTTTGATGTTTTGAAGTTGTCTTTCACACGACCGGTAATATCTATATAACCATCACTGTCTATTTCACATAAGTCACCAGTATGGAAAAATCCATCTTCATCAAATGCCGCTGCAGTGGCTTCATCTTGTAGATAGTACCCCTTCATTAAACCGGGACTTTTTACTAATAATTCACCTTGTTCGGTGCGGCGCACCTGGCAGCCTTCAATTGCGCGGCCGACAGTGCCAATCTTATCGGCATTAAAAGGGTAGTTAATAATCGAATAAGCGCAGTTTTCGGTCATGCCCCATGCTTCACAAATATTCATACCAATACTGTGATACCACTTCAGTAACGTGGGTGGAATAGGCGCTGAGCCTGAACCGAGTAAACGGCAATGTTCTAAGCCTAAGCCTTTCTGAATTTTGCGTTTAATAATCCTATTGATAATAGGTAATTTAAGCAGGAAATTAAGCTTATTTTGGCCAATTTTATTAACAATATTAAGTTGGAATAAGGTCCATAAGCGGGGTACTGAAAAGAAAACCGTTGGACGGCAACGTTTCACGTCTTCAACAAAGCTATCTAAGCTTTCAACAAACGCCACCGTTGAGCCTGAGTAGAAAGAGGACCCTTCCATGGCAATACGTTCAGTGATGTGAGCCAGAGGCAAGTAAGACAGCAGTCTATCGGCAGTATTGGTTTGTAAATCACGTACCACAGCCTCACAGGTCCAGCTGTAATTAGCAAAGGTATGAATAGCGCCTTTGGGCTTACCTGTTGAGCCTGAGGTATAAATGATGGTCATAGTGGTGTCGGGCGTTGGATACTCAGCATCAACAAGAGGCTGACCCAATGACAATAACTGATCCCATTGATACTGAGCTGGCATAGTGTCATAGGGCATGGCTAGGCGTAAAATTTCACCACCGACACCGGCTTCTTGGTCTGCCCAGTAGTCTAACTTACCGATAAAAATAGCCTTAGTACCACTGTGTTCTAACACATAGCGAATGGTATCGGCATTGGCGGTAGGGTAAATAGGTACGCTGATGTAACCGCCTAGCATTAAGGCTAAGTCTGTAATAAACCATTCGGCACAGTTTTTAGATAAAATAGCGACTTTATCGCCGGGTACTAAACCCAGATGACGTAATGCGCCTGCGATTTGTTGAACTTTTTGTTGTACTTCGCTCCAGGTGAAGTCGTTATAGCTGCCATTAATCGGCTGGCGTAAATAGACTTTTTCACCGTGTGTTTCAACCCAATGCGCAAGCATTTCAACGGGTGTTTTAATTGCATTATTCATAGGGCTATTCTCTGATTTATTGTTTTTAATTAAGATTAGTTCAAACATGCGTTTGAACCAGTATGGCGAGTTTTATGAGCCGGCGCAAATGGTTTGAGTTGATGGGATAGTAAACGTTATGAATCAATAGAATGCTCTGACCAGCTAGATAAGTGACGTCTTATAATTGAATGTAATGGTATGTAGAGAAAAGCTCTCAGTTAGCTAGATTTTCAGTTTACCTATACATGATGGTAATTTATGAAGATTTAATGTGTCACAAGGTACTGATTTTTAATGCTTTTGTGTGAATTCGGCGTTGTTTCTTTTATTTATTAAGAGGTTTATCTGCCATAGTCGCAAGATGGGGGTTAATTAAAAACTTGCTGCAAAGGAATTCAGCAGGAATGTTTTTTAAAGTTCATTTACAACGGCGGCGATGCTACTTTTGAGGGGGATTTTATGCGTTTCTATTTAGGGTTTTCCTGTACGTATAGTTTCAAATGGGCATGAGCTAATACAGACAATGATTGAAATACTACCTGTTAATTAACAGTTTATTCCAGACTGGTAGGCGCTATCCCATAGCTTAACGGTAGCATAATTAAATTACTACTATATTAATAATTCAAATAAAAACGCCTGGCAGATAAGGTTTATGAATACTTAATGTTCATTGAAATCAGCGCTTCACGTGATCCCTTTTTCTGCGCGAAGGCGGGCTAAATACTGTTGCCAAAGCTCGACCTGATTAGTACACAAATCAAATAAAACCTTCCATGAAAACAAGCCTGTATCATGACCATCATCAAAGATAATCTTTACCGCATAATTACCAACGGGTTCAATGGCAGTAATGTTAACCTCTTTTTTATGGGTGACTAAAACGGGATTACCATGACGCTGTACTTCAGCCGATGGCGAGTGAACGCGTAACATCTCACAACTAATGCTGTGGGTTTGGCCGTTGTCGAAACTGACTTCTAATAACTTAGATTTCCGCTTAAGTTTAATACCCGTGACGCCGGGTGTGGCTGCTGACATATGATTACCTTTTAAAATATCTAGCCAAAAAAGTGATAGGCCTATAAAAATGTTAATCCATAAAAAAGGATTAACGCTAAACCCAATATGTTAATCATACTCGATTGTAGTGTTAATCCAATTTTTGTCGTGTCTAAACGTGACGCGCTTTGCTTAGGCCATTATTTATACCTGTTATCGATTATGCCAATTACAAAATAAAGCGGCTTAAATCTTCATCTTGAACGAAGGCATCTAGGTGTTTATTAACGTATTCAGCGTCAATTACAAAACTAGAACCGGATATTTCAGAAGCCTCGTATGAGATATCTTCCATCAGCTTTTCCATCACAGTATGTAAACGGCGGGCACCAATGTTTTCTGTGCGCTCGTTGACCTGCCAAGCCGCTTCAGCGATCCGCTCGATACCCGATTCAGCAAACTCAACTGTTACGCCTTCGGTTCCCATTAACGCAATATATTGCTCAGTCAATGAAGCATGCGGCTCTGTTAAAATACGTTTAAAATCATGAGCTGTGAGCGCATCAAGTTCAACACGAATAGGCAGGCGACCTTGTAGCTCAGGGATAAGATCTGATGGTTTTGACATCTGAAATGCGCCTGAAGCAATAAATAAGATATGGTCTGTTTTAACCATGCCGTGTTTAGTGGTAACAGTACAGCCTTCGACTAATGGCAGTAAATCACGTTGCACACCTTCACGGGACACATCAGGCCCTGAGGTTTCGCCACGTTTACAAATTTTGTCAATTTCATCTAAAAAGACAATGCCATGCTGTTCAACTAACTCAATAGCTTGTTCTTTTAAATCTTCTTGATTCACTAACTTTGCAGCTTCGTCTTCAATTAATTGTTTATAAGCGTCTTTAATTTTCATCTTCTTACGCTTTGAAGTGTTTTGACCTAGATTTTGAAATAGCCCTTGTAGCTGATTGGTCATTTCTTCCATGCCTGGTGGCGACATGATTTCTACACCAATTTGCGGTGCAGTAACATCTATCTCGATTTCTTTATCGCCGAGAGAGCCTTCACGCAGTTTTTTACGGAAAATTTGACGGGTACCCGAATCTTCTTTTTTGTCGGTTTCCCAGTCTTCTTTTGGCTTAGGCAGAAGGGCATCTAAGATGCGTTCTTCGGCTAATTCTTCAGCGCGGAAACGGCACTTTTTCATTTGCAGTTCACGGGTCATTTTTACCGCAGAGTCGGTTAAATCACGAATGATTTGCTCGACTTCTTTACCGACATAACCCACTTCAGTGAACTTTGTCGCTTCAACTTTGATAAACGGGGCGTTGGCGAGCTTAGCTAACCGGACGGGCTATTTCAGTTTTACCTACGCCAGTAGGGCCAATCATTAAAATGTTTTTCGGGGTCACTTCTTGGCGCAATGACGCGTCAAGCTGCATCCGGCGCCAGCGATTACGAAGGGCAACAGCGACTGAGCGTTTAGCATTTTTCTGGCCAATAATGTGCGAATCGAGTTCGTGGACAATTTCGCGAGGGGTCATTTCAGACATAGTTTTTCCTTTCACTCGAATTAATAATTCAGCTCTTCGACAGTTTTGAATTGGTTGGTAAATACGCAAATATCGCCAGCAATAGTCAGTGACTTCTCGGCAATGTCACGGGCGCTTAATTCGGTATTTTGTAATAGGGCAAGTGCTGATGCGTGGGCATAGTTGCCACCTGAACCAATGGCAATTAAATCATATTCTGGCTGCACGACATCGCCGTTACCTGTGATGATTAATGATTCTTTTTCATCGGCGACCACTAGCATGGCTTCTAATTTACGCAGCATTTTATCGGTACGCCAGTCTTTAGCTAACTCGACTGCAGATTTAAGCAGATGACCTTGATGCATTTCTAGCTTGGTTTCAAAGCGCTCGAACAAGGTGAATGCATCAGCGGTGCCGCCAGCAAAACCCGCAAGTACTTTATTGTGATACAGACGACGCACTTTACGCGCATTACCTTTCATTACAGTATTGCCTAGGGAAACTTGGCCATCACCTGCGATGACAACTTGGTTATTGCGGCGAACAGATACGATAGTAGTCACAGTTAATCCTCTTCACTAAACTCAGCAACCTTGAACAGGGTGCTGATTGATATAAAGGATATGGGGTAGCGGATGAGTGTTTTCAAGTGAAGAAGATGAACATTCATTTATGAAAAAGCCCGATGGCTCGGGCTATTTAAATGGCTCTTAAAATAGGTTTATTGCCATAACCAAATTTGGCAGGTATTTATACCGCCTTTTTGCATTTTATGACGACCACGCTCTCCATCACGTTTACTTTCAAAAGGCCCTAAAACGACTCGGTACCAAATGCCGTTAGCGCCTTCTGAACGCTTAACCAGTGCTTCCATGCCCATGAAGGCAATACGCGCTTTCATCTCATTGGCTTGGCTTTCCTGACGGAACGAGCCACATTGCATTTGATATAGGCCGCTAGACACCACACCAGAGTTTGGTACATCAACCTCAACCTGTTTGTTCTCTAATTCTTCAAGATAAGTCCATTCTTCTTGAGGCTTAGGCGGCAGTTCATTAGGATCTTTTTTAACGACTGCTGGTTTGGCTATTGGCGTGTCAGTTTTATTGGCCGTTGACGATGCTGTTCCTGTTGTAGAATCAGCAGAGCTGCCGTTAATCATCCATAAAAAATAACCAAAACCGGAAACCAATACAATAGCCAACAACCATGGGATGATTGGCATAGTGCGCGTATCTTTGCGTTTTGAAGCACGCGAAGTCTTAGCTGCTTTTGCAGCAGGTCTAGGTTTACGGTTAGCGTAATCACGGCTCATATTTACATGCGCTCTAAGGTTTCAATGCCTAATAACGACAAACCTGTTTTTAAAGTGTTAGCGGTTAATTGTGCTAACAGTAAGCGGCTGCGTTTTTGTGCATCCGTGTCGGCGGCTAGTACTGGGCACGCTTCATAAAAGCTAGAAAACTCGCTGGCTAGCTCATACAAATATGCACATAGCACATGTGGCTGACCTTTGTCGGTCATGCGCGTGAGCACTTCACTAAACTGGGCAAGTTTGGTGCCCAAGTCTTTTTCTTTTTCATGCTCTAGTACTATTTCAGCCTGGCTTAAGTCAATGTCTTCGGCGCGTTTGAAAATACCGGCTACACGGGTATAAGCATAAAGTAGGTAAGGCGCAGTATTGCCTTCAAAACTTAACATTTGCTCAAAGCTAAAAATGTAATCACTGGTTCTGTTTTTAGATAAGTCAGCATATTTAACCGCGCTAATGCCTACTACGCGGGCGATTTCAGTTAATGTGGCTTCGTCCATGTCTGGATTTTTACTGCGAACCAAATCAAGTGCGCGAACGTTTGCTTCATCAAGTAAGTCGACCAGCTTAACCACGCCACCACTTCGGGTTTTGAATGGACGACCGTCTTCACCGTTCATGGTGCCAAAACCTGTGTGCTCTAAGGTCATATCGGTGCGAACGAATTTAGCTAAACGAGCAAGTTTGAACACTTGTTGAAAGTGAAGTGCTTGACGTAAATCAACAAAATATAGCGCGCGATCTGCTTTTAATACATTAGAACGATAACGCATCGCGGCTAAATCTGTGGTGGCATACAGGTAACCGCCATCGGCTTTTTTAATAATAACCGGCAGTGGCTCGCCTTCTTTTGTTTTGAATTCATTCTGGAAAACAACTTTAGCGCCATTACTTTCAGTTAATAAACCCTGGCTATCTAAATCGGCAACCACTTGGTCTAAATCAGCATTGTAAGCACTTTCACCATGCACATCGTCACGGGTTAAACTCACCCCTAAACGTTGGTATACCTCTAAACAATGGCTTAATGAAATATCATTAAACTCACGCCACAGTTTATTACAGTAGGCATCGCCTGATTGCAGTTTAACCACTAATTGGCGGGCGCGGGTGGCAAAGTCAGCGGACTCATCAAAACGAACCTTAGCAGCACGGTAGAAAATTTCTAAGTCGGATAACTCTAGTGTCGCTTGTTCACCATTGGCTGCACGAAGTTCTTCCATATATGCTAACAACATGCCGAACTGTGTGCCCCAGTCACCGACATGGTTTTGACGAATAACGTTATGGCCTAAAAATTCTAAGGCGCGCACCACACTGTCACCAATAATGGTTGAGCGCAGGTGGCCTACATGCATTTCTTTGGCTAAATTGGGTGAGGAGTAATCAACAACAATAGTTTGCTTAGTCGGCAGCTTAACCCCTAAATGGGCATCATTAATCGCTTGCTGTAATTGGTTAGCCAGTGCGTTGTCATCAATAAAAAAGTTAATAAACCCAGGGCCAGCAATTTCAACTTTAGCCACATGAGATGAGGCGGGTAAAGTATCAATAATCAGCTGGGCAACATCACGCGGCGGTTTGCCGATAACTTTAGTCAGCATCATTGCTAGGTTGCTGGCGAGATCACCATGGCTTTTATCTTTAGTGCGGTCCACCTGAACACGGGCTTGAAAATCAGCAGGTACAATACCTTGTTCTATAAACGAGGCGATGGTTTGTTGTAGTAAAGATTCAATATGTGATTTCATGGGCCTTTGCTTGCACTAAATTCGTTAATGAATGACGCGACAGAACCGCATATTTTAGCCGCTTATGGGGGTAAATTGCTATGTACTTGATGGAATTTTTTCAGATCAGATTATAAGCTTGCCATAAATGTGCTAAATGTTAACCGCTACATGAGGTCTTGTGGGTCACGATCTATGCTCCAACGGCACTTTTTGGTCTGTGGAAGTTGTTCTATAAACTCAAGAATTTTTTCAAATTCGATTTGTAACCGCTGACGTGATTTAGCTTGAAACATTAACTGGCGGCGATATTTACCTGCCTTTCTGTCTAATGGCGCGGGTATCGGACCAATAATTTCAAAGTCTTTATCCTGCGGCAGCAGTTGGCTGACTTGATTAAGAAAACTGTCGGCATCAGCAGCTAGGTGTGCTTCTGCGCGAATAAGCACCATGTGCCAAGCGGGCGGCAGCAGGGCTAATTGACGCTCTTTGAGTTGCTCGCGGGCAAAGTCACCATACCCCTGGCGTAATAAACTGCGCAGTAATGGATTATCGCTTTGGTGAGTTTGTAGTAATACTTTGCCGGGTTTATCCGCACGTCCCGCACGGCCAGATACCTGGGTATATAGCTGACCAAATCGTTCTGGTGCACGAAAGTCAGCACTGAATAATGCACCATCGACATCTAATAAACCGACTAAGGTAACATCTGGGAAGTGATGTCCCTTAGCCAGCATTTGCGTACCAACTAGAATTTTATATTCCCCTTTATGAATACCGTGCAATTGTTTTTCTAACGAGCCTTTGCGCCTTGTGGTGTCGCGATCTATTCGCACTACCGGGTATTTGGGAAACATTGTGGTTAATGCTTGTTCGAGTTGCTCAGTACCTAATCCATGACCCATTAGCATAGTGCTGCCACATTGATGGCACTGCTTAGGAATAGCGTATTGATTGCCGCAATGGTGACAGCAAATCTCATTCAAACCTTGGTGGACAGTAAAAAAGGCATCGCAGCGGTCACACTCGTGCAAATGTCCACACTCGTGGCATAACAATGCCGGAGCAAAGCCACGGACGGTTTAAAAATAATAGCACTTGATTACCTGCATCTAAATGCATGCGCATTTCATTAATCAGTGAGGCTGACATACCATGCTTAAGCGGCTGGTTGGTGATATCAATAATTCCCTGTTTAACCTTTTGTGCAGCGCCTGCTCGTTCACTTAGCGTGAGATGATGGTATCGACCTGATATGGCATTTTGTAATGATTCTAAAGAAGGTGTAGCAGTACCTAAAATGACCGGAATATCTTCATAATGGCCTCGCATAACGGCTAAGTCACGGGCGTGATAGCGAACTCCCTCTTGCTGCTTAAAGCTGGAATCATGCTCTTCATCTAAAATAATGACCCCAGGAAAAGGCATAGGGGTAAATAATGCCGATCGTGTGCCAATAATAATCGCCGCTTGACCGCTTTTAGCTTGTCGCCAAGCATCAAGCCGTTGATTGTCGGTAAGCCCTGAATGAATTACCGCAATATTGACCGCAAATCGACGCTTAAAACGATTAATGGTTTGTGGGGTCAAGCCAATTTCAGGTACTAAAATAAGTGCCTGTTTACCTTGCTTTAATACTGTTTCAAGCACAGCTAAATATACTTCTGTTTTGCCTGAACCAGTAATGCCTTCGAGCAAACTACAGTTAAAACCTTGTTGCTGATTAAGAATCGATACTGCAACGGCTTGCTGTTTATTAAGTTTATGGGGTGTTTCAGTGATGTCTAACTGCTGACGCCAAGCTAAATCAATGTTGACAGCTTGTGTTTTTTGCTCAATCCAACCTTTATCTTCAAGCGCTTTTAATGCCGCTTTACTATACTCCAAACTTAAAAACTCATCGTGGGTGATAGATTGTAATTTAAGCGCGTCGAATAATTTTTTTGAGCGGGTGCGCGGCTGAGTAAACTGACTTGAGCCTGTTGACCTTGCTCGCTTAAGGCGTAATAAATAATGGCTTGTGGCGCGGTGTCTGCCCCTTTACGAAGCGCAACCGGTAGCGCCTGACTGAGCATTTGCCCCTGGGTGGTAAAATAATATCGTGCAGCCCATAAAGTTAGCTTGTATAAAGATTCAGGTAAAATAGCTTCTGAGTCGAGCACTTGAGTGATATTTTTTACTTGATTTTCAGCTAAATCACATTGATCTGTAATGGCGGTAATTAAACCAATCAGCTGTTGGCGCCCAAAAGGGACTTTGACGCGCACACCTATTGCTAATGCAGGCATGTCCTTTTCTGGGATGCGATAACTGAAGTTTCTTCGCAGTGGCACAGGTAAGGCGACTTCAACATACACAGGCATAAGGTTCCAAAAAGACAATTTAAATTATTCATCAATAGATGTACTTAGTGTACCGTTAACTGACAATAAATATAACAAACAGAATAAAAAGTAAGGTGAAGCTATGAATATGATGGGATTGATAATCAAATTCCTGCTCGTTGTTGTGCTGATATACAGCCAAGTTTTACCTGCTCAAGTATCACATATCAGTATTAATAGTCGTCAATTTGAACTAGGTCAGCCGCCTGTATTCAAGGTTAATTTCATTGATCAGCATGCTGATTTATCTTTATATCAATTTGCCATCAAACAAACACACAATCAGCAGACTATAATGCAGGTATTGATGGCGGAGAAAATTAATCCTTACTTATTGCATGTTCAAGGGAATAAAGAGGTTACGGACACTGGTGCTGAGTTAATTGTGTCAAGATTACACAGTGATCATTGGGCAGCCATAATCACTTTGGCTTTATTTGATGCGCCTATCTCAGATAAAAGTGCGGCCTTAACTTCAACTGGTATTACATCTGCTAAGGTAAATCAAATCGCCGATACATCTAAAAATAGTTCATCGGCGCTTGTTGATTCAGTTCAATCTTCGCCAGTTAAATCTGCTTCAGTGAGTTCACAAAAAACACCGCCTTACGTTGAAGCGAATTGCACTATAGAACGCAATGACAGTGATACCTTGTGGAAAATAGCGAATCGTTATAAAGGACAGTGGAATACCAATGTTTATGGGGCAATGCTGGCAATATTTGAATCAAATTTGATTGCTTTTTCTAAACAACGTATTCATTTATTGTTGAAGGATGCGCCATTAATCTGCCCATCTAACGAAATTTTGACTGAATATAATGATAAGTCAGCCGATCGTCGCGTATTTGAAGTGATTGAAGCTAAGCATCTGGCTCAGTAGAGCTTAATACATTAATAAATCAGTATTTAGTTGCAGCGGATTAGGGTATTTATATATAGTTGTTAGGCTTTGTTAAAAAAAAGTATCGATAATAAAAATGAGATAGAGCCATAATGGATACACATCGATAAAAATGACAACGATAATATTGGTGTATGAATATAGTTAGACAAAGGATTAATAAATGAAAGCCTTTCAGGTATGTATCGCTTTAGCGGCATTTGCGGCTAGCGTATTCACTCAACCTGCAGTCGCTGATGTAAGTCATATCGGTATCGAAGCCATGGACTTTGAAGCTGGTGAGTTACCCAAACTAAATGTTAATGTGGTCAGTGACCATAATGACCTCTCACTACTCACCTTTTACATACGTCAAAAATATAAAAATACTATAGTGTTAGAGAAGTTAATTGTTGATGACCATAAGCAAAATACTTTTATTTTACGCGGCGAAGAAAAAATTATTGACCCTAATTCTTCACTGATAGTATCTGAGTATCGCAGTGGTAAATGGCAGCAATATTCACCGGTAAGCTTATTTAAAGGCGATTTGGGGAAGCAAACAGCGAGTCATCAAGCGGATAAGCCGGTAGCGATTAAAACCATGAAGTCTTCGACAGCTTATAAGCAACGCCATCAAAATGTTGTGGCACAACCACAAGCCAAGCCAGAGAGTCGTTACAGCTCATCAATAGCTAGTACCTCATCAAGTACCAGTAATAGGTATTCATCGTCAGCAGACGCGAGTCAATCTGACTGTATAATTAATAAATCTGTCGAAGATACTTTATGGAAGTTGGGTATAAGTAATGCAAAACAATGGGGAACCAATGTGTTTGGTGCCATGATTGCTATTTATGAAACTAATCCAGATGCTTTTATTGATCATAATATTCAAAAGTTAAAGGCTGATAGTAAGCTGAATTGCCCCTCTGGTGAGATGCTTGCTCAGTTCCAAAGTCCGAATCAAGATAAGTTGTCGTTTGATGCGTTAGTGGCGGGGGAAATACCCAAAGCTGAGCATAATAACGTTAATGCCCAGGTTGAAATGGTACAGTCTGATGATCAACAGTCGCAAATGGTTAAAGCAAGTGAAGTCACTGCACTACCAGAAGCTATTGAAGTTATTGAAACAATTGAAGATGAGATTGTCAGCATTGGGGTGAGTGATAATGAGCCAGTAGCAGATGAGCCAACCTTAATATCTGAATGCGTCATCAATAAGCTACCTCAAGACAGCCTGTGGAGTGTTGCAACGGCGAACCATAAGCAATGGAATACGAGTATATTTGGCGCGATATTAGCGATATATGAGGTCAATCCTAGTGCATTTTCGGGGCAGAATATTCAACAGTTAAGAGCCGATGCTACATTGGATTGCCCATCTGAGGATATTTTAAAGCAATATCAAAATGCCCAGGCAGATAAGCTAAAGTTTGATGAATTGGTTGCTAGGCAGCAATCAAACTAGCGATAAATTAACGGCGTTTGGTCTACAGTGCTCTGCGCTGAAAATAACCGCTTGTGTGCAAAGTGTAGAAGCTGTATTATCTTGCGCCTAAAACATATTGTTATTAACTGCATGTGGTGTCCAACTTCGGGTTGAGATAGCGACATGGCCTTCAATTTAAGGTAACCCCCATGAAAACAGGTATTCACCCAGAGTACGCAGAAATTACCGCAACTTGTACTTGTGGCAACATCATCAAAGTAAACTCAACTGTTGGCAAAAGCTTGCACTTGGACGTATGTGGTGCATGTCACCCATTCTACACTGGTACTCAGAAAATTGTTGATACCGGTGGTCGTATTGACAAGTTCAACAAGCGTTTCGGCGCACTTGGTAAAAAGTAATTGCTTGTGCAATTATGACAAAGGCGCCTTAGGCGCCTTTTTTGTTTTTGAAAATCATTTATCTTCACGTGATAACTCTTCCCCAAGATCATTTTGTTATAAACAATAGCTTAGTTTACTTAGCCGGTATTGTTGTTATATTTACTAACATTTTATTGGGTTTAGTGACAATTTAAGCGTTAATTGATTAAATGTTTGTTATTTTACTACACTTTTAACTTGTTGATTTTTAAAAGTTCATAAATGATAAGTTATTATTAAATGGCTTAGGTACTGTAATGGTAAGATGTGTGGTGAAAGTTTGATTTTTTGATTTATATCCACTTTAGATTAGCGTATTGTTAGGGTTCTTCGATGCTGAATAAACCAGCATTTATAAGATAACTGTTCACAACAATAGCCATTCAGGATTGATAAAATGTCAGATATTCGCCAACAAGCCCTCGATTATCATGAATTTCCCGTACCTGGCAAAACTGCCGTTTGTTTAACCACACCCGCACAATCAAGTCATGATTTAGCACTGGCGTACAGTCCTGGTGTTGCAGAACCTGTGCGTGAAATTGCAGCCAACCCTGAGAATGCTTATCGATATACTAATAAAGGTAATACCGTTGCGGTTATTACCAACGGTACCGCAATTTTAGGACTAGGAAATCTAGGTCCTTTGGCTTCAAAGCCTGTAATGGAAGGTAAATCTTTATTATTTAAGCGCTTTGCTAATATTGACTCTACTGATATCGAGGTGACTCACAATACACCAGAAGAATTTATTAATACCGTAGCGGCTATTGCGGATACTTTTGGTGGTATTAACCTTGAAGATATTAAAGCCCCCGAGTGTTTTGAAATTGAAAAAGAATTAATTGCCCGCTGTAATATTCCGGTATTTCATGATGATCAACATGGCACTGCAATTGTGACTGCTGCAGGCATGCTGAACTCACTTGAGATTCAAGGGAAGAATATTAAAGATGCGATATTTGTCTGCCTTGGTGCTGGCGCGGCCGCGATTGCCTGTATGACCATGATAGTAAAATGCGGTGCTTTACGTGAAAACATCTATATGTTGGATCGCCAAGGTGTTATTCATACTCGTCGTGAAGATTTAAATGAATATAAAGCATTGTTTGCCAATAACACTGACAAACGCACTTTGAAAGATGTGATTGAGGGGGCCGATGCATTCTTAGGCTTATCTGGAGCCGATTTGCTGACCGAAGAAGATGTGAAGCTTATGGCGCCTAATCCAATTATTTTCGCTTGTTCAAATCCTGATCCTGAAATTAAACCGGAAATTGCCCATAATATTCGCCAGGATTTGATCATGGGCACTGGTCGCAGTGACTATCCAAATCAAGTTAATAATGTGCTTTGCTTTCCGTTTATTTTTCGCGGTGCTTTAGATGTGCGTGCAGCAGTGATTAATGATGAAATGAAACTGGCAGCGGTTTATGCCATTGCTGATTTAGCCAAAGAAGCTGTGCCTAGTGAGGTTTTAGCAGCTTATCCGAATGTTAAGTCCCTAAGCTTTGGGCCTGAATATGTTTTACCTAAGCCAATGGATCCAAGGTTGCTGGTTAATGTCGCTCGGGCCGTAGCACAAGCTGCGATTGATTCCGGTGTCGCTAAAATTAACAAAGTACCAGCGTATTAATTTATCGGATAAAAATGGTCATCGAGGTGAATATCAGTTTATATCAAGGGGCTTAAGCCCCTTTTTGCTGATTTCAACAATGTATCGGGATAAAGCAAAATATTTCCTTTAGATTATGTATACTTACCAAAGAATAAAAATCCAGCAGGAAGCGGATAAATGAAGCTTACTCAAATTCTCACAAAAAAATTGACCAGTTTTTGGTTGGTGTCTTTGGCTGCCGTCGCCTTTGTTTTTTTACTTTGTGCTTTAATGAGCTTTATTCAGCTGACCTACCGTTTTCAACAAAGTAAGGTCACTGAACTGGAATCTATGATTGTGGTCCACTATAAACAACATAGTGAGCGCCAGTTAGATACATGGTTGCCGGCCGTATTAAAAGCCTACCATGCCCAACATTTTCAATTGAGTCTTGGTGATAAAGTCTTATTTACTGATCAAGCAGATCACCCCCGTACTCCTTATTCAAACCTTAATTTATATCAACATGTTATTGACGCCGATAGTGGTCTTAGTATGACGCTTGCGGTACCTCCTCCTTTTAGCGCATATCAGCTGGGGTGGTATGAAACATTGATTCTGTTAATCGGACTTGGTGCCATTGGGGTGTTTGTGCGATACGGTTTAAGGTGGATTAGCCATGAGTTAGAGGGTATCGAGCAACTTGCACTGCGTAGTAAATTAATTTTAGACGGTGATATTAATGCTGCAAAATCACAAGCAACTAATGGACGTCCGCGGCTAATTAATCGGGCTATATCTCGCTTACTTGATGAATTGGATGATGCCAAACAAGAGCGTGGCAGATTAGATCAATTTATTCGAGCCAATACTTTTCTAGACCCGATAACTAATATTGGTAATAGGCTGTATTTTGATAATCGTATTGATGCGTTAAGCCATGATAATAAAATGGTGGCCCATGGGGTGATATTTCTACTTGAATTCAATGATGATGCATTAATGGATGTTAAGGCTGATATTGAAGCCGATCGGATATTTTTAACCCAAATAGTTGCCACTATTTCGCCGTTGATTAATGAGCACAGTGAGGTGATTTTTGCACGTAAAACACTGTTGCAGTTTATTATCGTGATCCCTCAATTATCGTTAGATGAAGCCGACTTATTGGCTGACAGATTATTAAGAAACTGTTTATTGGTAGATCATCACCATATAGTCAACCACGACAATTATCTTCATTTTGGTGGTGCATTTTATAAAGCTGGAGATCAGCCATTATTAATCATTGAAGAAGCCGAAATGGCGCTGCGCGCTGCTCAGCTGCAAAGAATTAATACATGGTTTATGTACGATAAAGGTGCGGTGGACCAGGAAATTGCTAAAGGGTCGGTTAGGTGGCGCAGTTTTTTAGAAAATGCACTCGTTCAAAAGCGTTTTATTGTAATGACCCAGGCTGTGCTGGATAGTGATAATAGCCTGCTACATTATGAAGTATTTAGCCGTGTTAAAGATAATAAGAATAATGAGGTAAGAGCAACACTATTTATCCCAATGGCCAATAAGTGTGGCTTGATGCCGCAGATAGAAAGGCAGGTTATTGAGAAAGTATTATTTGGTTTAATGCAAAACAATACACTTACCTATAGTGTTAATTTAAGTATGGACACGCTAACAAGCCGTGCTTTTATTCGTTGGATCCAGTCTACTTTGCTTGAGCACAGGCCATTGGCAGCAAGGTTGATTTTTGAAGTGTCCGAAGATATTTTTATTAAGCATCAGCAACATCCACAATTAGCTAAAACGCTCACTATGTTATCTAAAATAGGCGCTAAATTGAGTGTAGATCATGTAGGTAAACAAGTAGTTGGCACACAATATATTCAAAACCAAGATTTTGATTTTGTAAAATTAGATCGTTCAATTATTCGTCAGGTGCATGAGCGACCTGAAAATCAGTTGTATATCCGTAGCCTTATTGGTGGTCTGTTACGTTCGAAGGCGCAGGTCATAGCGGAAGGAGTTGAAATGTTTGAAGAGTGGCAAACATTGAAAATATTAGGCGTTAGTGCCGCCCAGGGGCCGTTCTTGGGTGATGCTATGGTCTGACAAAGGTGATGAGCCAGTAAACTTATATGTTATCAAATATCGTGAAAAACTTGTTTATCTTAGCGTGACAATCTATCTTATCTAAATAGGGCTATTTTTAGTATTTTTCTATAAAATAGAAAATATTAGCAGCTAAAGTATTGAATAAGTTCACCATGGATAATGCCATGTTTTTAGTTAATAGTTATGGTTAAATTAATGTTAGCGGTTAATATTTGTACTCAAAGCCGTATCGTCAAAAGTTTAAATGGATGTAAACACACGATTCGACGCCAACACTTAATTCGAGTTAGATTGACTTTTTTAAGGCTCAATAAGTATGTTGGGGATCGACACCATTTAACACGCAAAAAGGTTTTTAGATGAATAGTGGTTTTGTTAATAAATTGGCTTTTTGGCGTACAGCAGAGGCTTCCGCTAAATTGGGCGTGTTTGTCGACACTGACTCAATGTGGGTCTATCAAAGTGAAACGTCAGGTCAAGCCGAATCGTACACCAAATTTCCATTAATAAAACAGAACTGGAACGAAACTTTTAGCGATATAAAACAAAAGTTTGGCACAGCTACTGTGCAAATAGTTATGTCAGCTAGCCATTATCAATCATTGCAAGCCGAAAAACCTAATGTTGAACCAGCCGAAATTAACCAAGCATTAATTTGGACTGTTAAAGACATGGTGTCAGAACCTGTTGCCAATATTCATGTAGATTATTTTGAATCGTCAGTTTCCGCTAACACTAAAATCAATGTCGTTGTTGTCGCTCGAGATAAACTTGTCGCTATTGCGAGTGCGTGTGAAGAACTTGGTTTTACCATTGCGGGTATTACCATTGAAGAGTTAGTGTTAACTCACATATTTGACGCAGATAACATGGCCCACATGTTAGTAACACATTTACCTCACCAGGAGTTGTTATTCACAGTCATTAAAGCGGGTGAATCTTTAATGCAACGCCGTGTACGTGGTTTTAACGAGTTGCAAGATGTTAAAGAACAAGACTTGAGTGCTGGGTTGGCAGATAACTTAAGTTTAGAAATACAGCGCTCAATGGACTATTTCGAAAGTCAGCTGCGCCAGGCGCCGGTTGCTGCGATTAACTTGCTGACAGAGGGTAAGCAAGCTGCTCTGACTAAATTAGTTGCTGCTAACTTTAATCAAGCAGTTACTATGGTCGAACATCAAGGTGTGGCAGCTTATTTGGCCAAATTAGCCTTTGTAGAACTATCAAGGAGTGAAGTGTGATTAAAAGCAGAATTAATCTCTATACCGCTTCGCTTTTACCTCCCAAGCAAAGGTTAAACTTTACTAGGTTAATGGCAGCCCTAGCAGTGTTACTGAGTGTAAGCATACTTTTATATGGCCTTGCCTGGCATCAATTGAATAATATGCAGCATGAATTGCAGCAGGCTAATGCTCAGCAGCAAATGTTAATCGAAAACAAAAACAACTTAGAACAACAGGTTGCTCAACGTGTTCCCGATCGTGACTTAGTCGCCCGTGTTGAGCTTGAGGAGCAACGTTTAGTATTAAAGCGCTTGCTTAAGAATGAACTAGAGCAGCGCACAGCTTTGATTAGTCAAGGTTATTCTCCTATTTTAACTGACTTGGCAGTGGTATCTGACGCATCAGTTTGGTTGAGTCGAATTTATTTTAATCAAACCCAGATTGAATTTGAAGGTTTTGGGCTGCAACCCTCTAGCATTCCGAGATGGATTGAGCGACTTAATACGGCTGAGACACTTAAGGGTTTTGCATTTGCCACTATGACGATGGATCGAGGCGAAGATCAGCCTTTGGCCTTTAAGCTTACCAGCATGCCTGTGGTGAGTAAGGAGATGGCTCAATGAAACAAAAGTGGCAGTTAATTGAGCAAAAATTCAATCAGTTAACTCAACGTGAACGAGTATTAATTGCTGCGGCAACGTTTATCGTTATTGGTATGCTGGCTTTTTTACCACTCGATGGTAGTTGGATGAAAATAACCCAACTCGATAATCAATTGCATAGCGTTGCGCAAGAAACCTCCATTATTGAACAGCAGATTGAGTTATATCAACAAAGGTTGATGTTAGATCCCAATGCAGATTATCAGCAAAGGCTGACATTAATTAATGAGCAGATGCGTGTAGTTGATGCAGAGCTAGATGCGCAAATGGTTGATATGGTGCCAGCAGATTATATGCCCACTGTATTGGCTAATCTGTTATCAAATGATAAAGGCATCAAGCTAATTTCATTTAGCTCTATTGCCCCAATTGCACTTTTACAGGTGGGTGAGGACGAGCAACATCAGATGAACCTATACAGCCATGGGATCAAGCTGCAAATTGAGGGCGATTATTTTGCTATTTTGAATTTTGTTAAAGCGGTTGAATCTATGCCAGATAAGCTTTATTGGAAGCGTTTAGATTATCAAGTTGCTAAACACCCTACAGCAAATGTCGAATTAGAGTTATATACATTAAGCATTAATAAGGACTTTATCAGTGTTGCTAAACAAGATTAATCCTTACGTTATGAGCAGCTTGCTTTCATTGGTGGTTTTTGCCGCCCATGGGCAGACATTGCGTGATCCGACTTTACCAAGCGCGAGTTATCAAGCCGTCGTTATAGCGGATGCGACAGAAAGGTTAGTGCTAAGTAGCGTCATTAATGGCGCATCTTCGTTTGCGGTGATAAATAATAAAATTATGAAAGTTGGTGATAGGGTACAAGGAGTACGTATTGTGGCAATTGGTAAAAGCCAGGTAAGCTTGTCTGATGGTCGTAAACTCCAACTATTCCAGTCGGTAACAGAGAGATAGGACAATAATAACAATGAAATCGATTAACTATATCACCCCTCTGTTGGCATTAAGTTTGATGGCATGTCAAACCACCAATCGTCCAGATCCAACTGAATCAAAACAATCAATTAATGAGTCATTAACGCAAGCGCAAGCGCCCAAATTGGTTATGCCTCCTGCTGCTGCCATGCCCGCTGATGTGCAACGTGAGCTTAATGGTCAAAACAGTATTGGCGCTTCAATGCCGCCGCTTCCAGCAGAGCGTCGATTTGATGTTTCAGCGCATGAGGTTGATGCAAGAGTCTTTTTTCCTTCATTAGTTGAAGGTACGCCACTCAGTGTTGCTGTGCACCCCGAAGTACAAGGTAGTATTTCACTGTCTTTAAAAAGTGTCACTTTAGCCGAAGCAATCCAGGTTGTTGAAGACATTTATGGCTATGAGGTGAGTCGAGAAGGCCGGATATTACGTGTTTTCCCTTCTGGAATGCGTACAGAGACCTTCTCATTGAATTACTTATATATGGAACGTGAGGGATTATCGTTAACTTCAGTTAGTTCAGGTCGTATTTCTGATAACGACAATAGTTCAAATTCGAGTAATAACAGTAATTCTAATTCAGGTAACAACAGTAGCTCGAGTAATAACAGTAATAACGACAGTAGTAATAGTAATAGCAGCGATAATACAAATGGTACATTTATCCGTTCCAGAACTAAAACTGATTTTTGGGGTGAACTAAAAGAAACGCTAACCGCTATTATCGGGGAAACTGGCGGCGGACGCCAAGTGGTTGTAACTCCGCAGGCTGGCTTAGTGACGATTCGTGCATTTCCAAATGAGTTACGCCAGGTACGCTATTTTATCGAAAAAGCAGAAACTCATTTACATCGTCAGGTGATTTTAGAAGCTAAAATTATTGAAGTGACCTTATCTGATGGTTATCAGCAGGGTATTCAATGGGAAAATGTCATGGGTCATGTTGGTAGTACTAACATTGATTTTGGCACAGGCGCAGGTCAGGGATTAAGTAATGCTATTACCAGTGTAGTTGGTGGCGTGACCTCAATTAATGTCAAAGGTACTGATTTTGCTGCGATGATTAGCCTGTTAGATACGCAAGGTGACGTCAATGTGCTATCAAGCCCAAGGGTGACCGCTTCTAATAACCAAAAAGCGGTTATAAAAGTGGGTAGTGATGAGTATTTTGTCACCGATGTGTCATCAACCACTGTTGCAGGCACCACACCAGTGACCACTCCACAGGTTGAATTAACGCCTTTCTTTTCTGGCATTGCGTTAGATGTCACTCCGCAAATTGATGATGATGGCAATGTGTTATTACATGTCCACCCATCAGTTATAGATGTGAAAGAGCAAACTAAATTAATTAAAATCAGTGATTCCACCTTAGAATTACCTCTAGCACAAAGCGAAATTCGCGAATCTGACACTGTGATTAAAGCGGCATCGGGCGATGTGGTGGTTATTGGTGGTTTGATGAAGAGCGATAATATCGAAATTGTGTCTAAAGTGCCGCTATTGGGAGATATTCCCTTTATAGGTGAAGCATTTACAAATCGCAGCAGTTCAACCAGAAAAACCGAATTAATTATTATGCTAAAACCTACCGTGGTGGGTGATGATACCTGGGCAAATGAGCTAAAACGTTCGCAGGATCTTATTGAGCGTTGGTATCCGACTCAGCAGTAACCTTTGGCTGATCAGGAATTAGCAGTTATGTATTTGCAACACTTTGGTTTACGGCAGTTACCTTTCACATTGACGCCGAATACCGGATTCTTTTTTGGACTAACGCCACATGTTGAAGCGTTGCAAGTGCTGCAAATGGCGCTGGAAACAGGTGAAGGATTTATAAAGGTCACAGGCGAAGTTGGCACTGGCAAGACTTTAGTTTGTCGCAAATTATTGAATGAGTTACCTTCGCAGTTTCAATGTGCTTATATTCCGAACCCTTACTTAACCCCAGCTGAATTACGTTGGGCGGTGGCAGCAGATTTAGGTATTGATGTCGCCGAAAAACTTGATCAACAGCAATTGACCCGGTTGATACATGAAAAGCTATTAGCACTGAGCGTGCAAGGTTTTCAAGTTGTGTTAGTGATTGATGAAGCACAAGCTTTACCGGATGAAAGCTTGGAGGCACTGCGATTATTTACCAACCTTGAAACCGAAAGCCGTAAGTTATTGCAAGTGGTGTTATTTGGTCAGCAGGAGCTTGATGACAGATTAAATCAGGCTAATTTACGCCAGCTAAGACAGCGGATTACGTTTAGTTATCATTTACGGCCATTAAATTGGGATGAGGTTCAAGCCTATATGAACCATCGTCTCACGATAGCAGGCTACCAAGGTCTGGCCACTTTTGCCGTTAAAGAATCAAAGTTAATCGCCTCCGGCGCACGCGGGATCCCTCGGTTGGTGAATATACTCGCCCATAAAACGTTATTAGTTGCTTATGGAGAAGGGGCTACCAAAGTCACCTTGGCACATTGTAAAGCGGCAATTAACGATACCGAAGATGCCAATAAGAGTATTGTGTCCTCATCACAATTATTTACCCTTAAACCAGTACTCGTTTTCATCGGGGTGGCGTTAAGTGTTTTGGTTGGATTACATTTCAGTTCGATTTCATGTTGCGGTCATTGGCTGGCACGAATAAGTGGGTGGTTATGAGCGTAATCAATAAAATGCTGCAAGATTTAGAGCAGCGTCAGCAGAATGCGACTAGTGCAGATACTGCACCAGCAAGCCAATTTGTGCGTCCTCAAGTAGAGTTTAACAGTCAGGTTGAACAACCAAAAAAAACACGTTTAGGATTATTAGTGCTGGCATTGACTATTCCTATGGCGTGGTTTGGGTATAGTTTACTTCAGCAAGGTGAGCAGCTTGAGGATGCGGCAGAATTTTTGCCTGAAATATCGACTAACAATACCAGTTTACCCGAACAATCACTTATTTCTTCAACTGTATCACCAGTGATAACATCGGATAACCAGCAAGTTGAAGACACTAGCCAAAAGCAGGATATGTCGGACGAACAATTAACCCAACTTGCGTTATCTACAGAGCTTGGTAATGACTCCGCCAGCCATTTTATTGCAGCAGAAATTTTAGATGGGCAAAATATCGAGCTGCAACCAGCTGAAGCTACTATGGCCCAGCAAGATGCCCAGTTATCAGAGTTAGCACCGCAATCCGATACTTTGGAGCAGCAAGATACAGTCAATGTTACTGCCAGCTCAGATATTGTACAAGCTACCGCGATAACAACCGAGAGTGAAGCACCTGCAGTGGCTAGCTCTGCGCAGGCTAACTCGACTATACAAGCTCAAATACAACAAACACCGCAACAGCAACAATCACCGCAGCAAAAGGCCAGTAATAGACCAGTAAGTCAGCAAGCTGTGGCGAGTAATATGAAGGTAACTGAAGTCAATCTGACCAAGGCGCAATTAGCTAAGGTGTTATTTCAAAAGGCGCAAACGGCAGAAAAAGAAAAACGCTTAAGTGATGCATCAAGCGGGTATTTGGAAGCGATAATACTCGACCCTAGCTTACATGCGGCGCGCAAACAGTTAGTGAGTATTTATTACGCTCAAAATAATGCTAATACCGCGATTAGATTACTTGAAAGCGGCGTAGGTATGTTTCCGTCACACTGGGAATTTTATTTAATCAAAGCCAATATTGAAAACGCTTTGCAAGAATATCGCGCCGCTCTGCAATCATTGAGCTACATTGATGATAGTAGTCACTTTGTTAAAGATAAGTGGGTATTTCAAGGTGAAGTAGCCCAAAAAATAGGTCAATATAGTTTGGCTGAGTCTGCTTACCGCTCGCTGTTAACCCTTGAGTCAACACAGGCTCGGTGGTGGATGGGATTAGCCTATGCATTAGATTCTCAGCAGCAATATGTCAAAGCGGCCGAAGCTTATCGGTCTGCATTAAGCTATCCAGGATTATCGAATACTGCGATTGAATTTGTTGAGCAGCGTTTAGCGCAGCTAGGAGAAAACCAATGAAACCTAAGTTAAAGATGCGTTTAGGTGATCTTTTAGTCCAAGAACACATTATTTCGGAAGCTGAACTTCAACAAGCGTTAGCAGAGCAACGTAGTTCCGGTAAAAAACTCGGCCGTACCTTAATTGATTTAAAAAGTATTAGTGAAACGCAATTACTGCAGTTTTTATCACAGCAATTAAACTTACCCTTTTTAGATATTAGTCGCCTGCCGATTACCCCTGAAGTGGTTAATATTCTTCCAGAAGTACAGGCGCGTCGACATCGTGCACTTGTGGTTGAGAGCAACCACGATAGTGTCTTAGTGGCAATGAGTGACCCTGCAGACCTTCAAGCAATCGATAATTTGGAAATTCTTGTTGCACCTAAACAACTAAGAATTGCGGTAGCACCTGAACAGCAGCTGTTAGACGCGTTTGATAATTTATATCGTCGTACAGATCAAATTGCGCAAATTGCCGGTAAATTAGATGAAGAATATGCCGCTGACGACATGTTCGATTTGGCAAATTTAACCCAAGGTGACAGCGATAACGAAACAACAGTTGTTAAGTTACTGCAATCAATATTTGAAGATGCAGTGCAAATGCGCGCCTCAGATATTCATATTGAACCGGGTGAAAAAGTACTGCGTATTCGCCAGCGTGTTGATGGACAACTGCACGAAAATATTTTAAATGAAGTCAATATTGCTTCCGCTTTAGTGTTGCGCTTAAAGCTGATGGCAGGGCTAGATATTTCTGAAAAACGTTTGCCGCAGGATGGTCGATTCCACATGGAAATTAAGGGGCATAAGATTGATGTTCGTATGTCGACTATGCCCATTTATCATGGTGAGTCAGTCGTAATGCGTCTACTTGATCAAACAGCAGGTTTACGCACACTAGATGAAACCGGGATGCCGCCACACATTGTTGCCCGTATTCGTAAACAAATTAAACGCCCCCATGGCATGTTGTTGGTAACAGGCCCAACAGGTAGCGGTAAAACCACCACTTTGTACGGTATTTTAAGAGAGCTAAATACAGCCGACCGTAAAATTATTACAGTAGAAGACCCGGTGGAATATCAATTACCGCGCATTAACCAGGTGCAGGTGAATCATAAGATTGGTTTAGATTTCTCTAACGTGCTTCGTACCACCTTACGTCAAGACCCTGACATTATAATGGTGGGCGAGATGCGTGACCAAGAAACCGTTGAAATTGGTTTGCGAGGCGCATTAACCGGTCACTTTGTATTATCGACTTTGCATACCAATGATGCGGTCACCAGCGCATTACGTTTGCTCGATATGGGCGCGGCCAGTTATTTAGTTGCCAGTGCTTTAAGAGTGATCATTGCCCAGCGTCTTGTGCGCAGAGTGTGCCATAATTGCAGTGTCGATTATCAATTAACCCCAGCTGATACCAGTTGGTTGAAAAGTGTTTCTAAAGAAGATTTTTCACAGGCCACCTTTAAAGTAGGGACGGGCTGTCAAACATGTAGCGGTTCAGGTTACCGTGGTCGTATCGGTATTTTTGAAATACTAGAACTTGATGAGAACATGATTGATGCCATGCGTACAGGTAATCCACAGGATTTCGCCCGCGCAGCATTAAAAAGCCCTAATTTTGTTCCTTTGGCTAAATCCGCGATGGAATACTTATTTCAGGGCACCACAACTATGGAAGAGGTGTCCAAGTTGGTTGAAGATGTCAGTGAATCTTCAATTGCGTTATCACAAGATGTTATAAACCAACAGACGGCTGAGGCGTAATTATGCCCACTTATCATTATCGAGGTAGAAATGCGCAAGGTCAGTCAGTGACGGCGCAACTGGAGTCAGCGGATGAAAACTCAGCCGCGGACGCCTTGATGAGCCGTGGCATTATTCCGTTAGAACTAAGAGTGGTAAAACCTCAAAAGACATTCTCTATTACTAGCTTGTTTGGCAGTAAAGTGTCATTGGAAGAGTTACAAATTTTTTCACGGCAAATGTACTCGCTGACTCGGTCTGGTATTCCTATTTTAAGGGCAATAGCAGGGCTGTCGGAAACCACTCATTCAGTGCGGATGAAACAAGCATTGGATGATATATCATCGCAGTTAACCGCTGGTAGACCTTTGTCTTCTGCGATGAATCAACATCAAGATGTATTCGATTCTTTATTTATTTCTATGGTTCATGTTGGTGAGAATACCGGTAAGCTAGAAGATGCTTTTATTCAATTATCTGGTTATATCGAACGTGAGCAGGAAACTCGTCGTCGAATAAAATCGGCTATGCGCTATCCCATGTTTGTGTTAATCGCGATCGCTATTGCTATGGTAATACTCAATATCATGGTTATCCCTAAGTTTGCTGATATGTTTTCACGCTTTGGTGCCGAACTCCCTTGGGCAACTAAAATTTTAATGGCAACCTCTAGTCTATTTGTTAATTTTTGGCCACATATGATAGTCGGCTTAATTGGTATAATAGTGGGTATTCGTTATTGGTTACACAGTGAAAAAGGCGAGAAACAGTGGGATAAATGGAAGTTACATATTCCTGCAGTGGGTTCAATCATTGAGCGTTCGACACTGGCGCGTTATTGCCGCAGTTTTTCGATGATGTTAAGTGCAGGTGTACCAATGACACAAGCGCTCAGTCTCGTTGCTGATGCGGTAGATAATGCTTACATGCATGACAAAATTGTAGGTATGCGACGAGGAATAGAATCTGGCGAATCCATGCTTAGAGTGTCGAATCAAAGTAAGTTGTTTACACCATTAGTGCTGCAAATGGTTGCCGTTGGTGAAGAAACTGGACAGATTGACCAACTATTAACTGACGCTGCTGATTTTTATGAGGGCGAGGTTGATTACGATTTAAAAAATCTCACCGCTAAATTAGAACCTATATTAATTGGCTTTGTTGCCTGTATCGTATTGATCCTCGCCTTAGGTATTTACCTCCCTATGTGGGATATGCTCAATGTGGTTAAAGGCTAGATTATCAATGACCTCAATAGGTGAGGAACATTTATGCTAAAACAACAAAAGGCTGATGATGACTTACTGAAAATCTATGGTCGTATAGTAGCAATAAGCATATTTTTATTGGTTTTGGCTGTTTTAGGAATTAAATATTTTAACGCCATGCCTGCTATTGCTGGTAAAAGCTTAGCCCTTGAGCATACGCGTTTTCTTAATATCACCACAATGATAAAAAGCCAGTGGCTATCAAGCGGTAGACCGAAACAACTACTGCTTAACTGGCCAAGCATGGCACCCAAGGCACCCGACAATAAAAGTGCTATAGCATCTGCTAAAGTTTCACCGCAAAGTGTAGTAGATACGTTAGGCAATCAGTTTGTTGCAACAGATAATTGGATTAGCCTGTCCGATAAAGGATGGCCGGTGATCGACAGTTTAGATGTTCTAGGATGTAAACGTTTATGGTATCAATTATTAGCGACTCAATTAACCGACATTGAGGTGAGCTATGATGCTAATGATAAAATATGTCGATATACCGCGGAAGATTCCGCTAATATCAATTATCAATTTACCTCTGGACAAGTGCTTTTTTTTCAAAAAGTAGCTATAGAAAGTAAATAAATTTTAGCAAGTTGCAATAAGCTGCTAATATCAGTGGAGATATCTTAATTTTAGTGTAATGCTAAGGTGTAGATAAATCGATGGGACAATTGAAAGAGTGTATAACTTATGAAGTTGAATCAAAAAGGCTTTTCATTAATCGAGTTGGTCATTGTTATTGTGATCCTTGGGTTGCTTGCGGCAACCGCTATTCCGCGTTTTTTAAACGTAACAGAAGATGCTGAAAATGCCAGTGTTGACGGTGTGTCGGGTGGCTTAGCGACTGCGGTTGGTTTTGTGAGAGCACAATGGGAAGTTGATGGTCGCCGTAATACGTCGGTTATTTTAGACGGTACCAGTGTATCTTTAGATACTCGTTTTGGTTTCCCTACAGGAACAACCAATACTGACGTGACCTCTATGACAGATGCAACCTGCCAGGAAGTATTTAATAGCGTATTGCAAAGTGCACCGCGTAATGTACTGTATACCGCTGATGCAAGAGATCAACGCTATACCGTTAGAGCATTAGACAATGTCGGCGGTTCGGCTACAGGGATAAACGGCACTAGTGTGGCCGGTATTGATTTATGCGTTTATCACCAAATAGCATCTTTGACGATAAATCAGACCACAGGTATAGCCACTCCCGCTCCTGACTTAAGCACAGCTGGCGCAAAAGGCGTGACATATAATCCAGGCACAGGACAGGTATTGTCGTTTACCAACAACTAATTTTTAATTTGGCTGTTAAGTTATATTAGACAATAACAGCTAAACAGACATGAATTTATTTTATTTATTTTGAGAGGCTTACTATGCAAAAATTAATGCAAAAACAACAGGGTTTCACCCTAATCGAATTAGTGGTCGTGATTATTATTTTAGGTATTTTAGCGGTTACTGCTGCGCCTAAGTTCATTAACTTGCAAGGTGATGCACGAGTGTCAGCACTAGCGGGCATGAAAGCAGCTATTCAAGGTGGCAATACTTTAGTTTATTCAAAAGCAGCTTTATCTGGAAAAGAAAAAGCTGCTAACCAAACGGTGACTATCGGTGGCACAACAGCGGTACCCGTTACGATAACTACTCAGTATGGCTATACTAATGCACTTCAGGTTGATTTACAGAAAGCATTAGACGTTGTGTTTGACGCGGGTGCCGATGGCGCACCAACGGCGACAACTGGAACAGCTGAATGGATTATTAAAGCGAACGCTGGTACGCCTAAAACCGTTGAAATTTGGCAGAAAGGTGCTCCAGCTGCATGTAAGCTTACTTACACAGAAGCAAGTGCGACTACATTGCCTACTTATGTTATTAGCGCTGCAGCAGCTGATTGCTAAATAGCATTGAGTTTAGTAAAAAAGCCTGCATTTTTGCAGGCTTTTTTACACCTGTCATTCGGGTAGCGCAAAGGTGAACTATCGTGGCGGTTCAGCTGGATGCTATTGAAAAAATGCCTACTAATCATCTTACAGACGACTTACTATTAACCTTTACTAAAAATGAGCTAGAAAAGGGTAAAAAAACTTCTTTACTCATGCCAATACTAAGTTGCCATGAGCCACTTAACTAGCTTCGGTACCTTTTTGTAATCGATTTACTATCAAAGATGGTTTGTGCATCCACTTATAAATAGGCAGACAAATACTTAAAAAATTTGCCATACTATCAAGTGCTAATTGCTATTTTTTTGCTGAATTTATCGAAAGGGCAATATGGATTTAAATCGTTCAACATCAAGACTAAACGGCTTTACTTTAGTCGAGCTTGTGACCACGATAATACTGATTGGTATTGTCTCTGTGGTGGTGTTGCCGCGTTTTTTTTCAAGTTCGAGTTTTAGTGCATACACGTTACGCAATGAATTCATTTCAGAGCTTCGCCAAGCTCAATTAAGGGCACTGAATAACACCGACCGATGCTATGAGGTTAATGTCACTGCAACGGGTTATCAGTTACGCCATTATAGTGCTCGCGCAGGCAATAGCTGCGCTACTCTTATTCGCAGTGAGGCAATACAAGGCTTTAATGGCGGCGCTTCCATCAGTTTAGTCGCATCCGCTAGTCAGTCATTTAACATCACTTTTGATAGTTTAGGTCGAATGTTATCACCCAGTTGTACTGGTGCGTGTTTCAATATTAATGCTGATGACATTTTAAAAGTGGCTGTTGAGTCTGAGGGTTATATTTATGCTTTATAACTCAAGTCGTTTAAGCCAGTTGTTACCGTGTTTAGCACGCTCACACCTAAAGTCGCTTAATCGGCCTAACACGGGCTTTTCACTGATTGAATTAGTGGTGGGAATGTTAGTGATCAGCATCGCCATTGTGATGATGACATCGATGTTTTTCCCCCAGGCTGACAGATCCGTTGAGTCACTGCACCGGATGCGCTCTGCTGAATTAGCCCATTCTGTAATGAATGAGATTTGGGGTAAACGCTATGATCAACAAACCAACCCCAATGGTGGTGTGCCTGCGTGTAATAGCCCATTAGGCTTGCTTTGCTCTGCAGCCTTGGGCTCTCAGATCTTAACCTTGGGCCCCGATGTAGGTGAAGGACGTGACAATTATAATGATGTAGATGATTATAATGGATTGAATATCAATTCATTTATGTTTAATTCAAGCCAAACCTATGCTGCTGTGTATATTAATTTTGGTCTGAGTGTTGAGGTGAAGTACGTTGATGCCACCACTCAGGCAGCTAAGCTGATTTCGGTCAATGTCACTACACCCAGTAATGAAGTGATCACTTACCAAGCCGTAAGGAGTAATTATTGATGCGAGTGATTACTCAAGCTAAAGAGGCTAAGCAAGTCGGTTTTACGCTAGTTGAAATGGTCATGGTTATTCTTATTTTGGGGATAATTGTAGTTGGCGTCAGTAGCTTTGTTATTTTTGGTACGCGTATTTTTGTGGAATCGAGCGCGGTGGATCAAGTACTAAGCCAAAGCCGTTTTGGGGTCGAGCGGATGACAAGAGACATTCGCAGCGCACTGCCTAATTCAACACGTTTACTGACAGCAACAGATGGCAGCTACCAATGTTTAGAATTTGTCCCTATTACTGCCAGTACATCCTACGTCAATGCACCAATCGCACCGGCTGCAACAAGTAATACACTGAGTGCAATTGTGATTAATCAAACCATTTTAGCAGGGCAATGGGCGATTATTTATCCGCTAACCGCAAGTGAAATTTATAATCCAACCGGCAGTACTGCAAAACGATTTCTAATATCAAATGTTAGCACGAGTGGCGATCAAGTTGACTTAACCTTTGGCGCATCCATTCGATTTACTCAAGCTTCACCATTAAAGCGACTTTATCTAACCGCGCAACCTGTGAGCTATTGTGTTGAAAACCAACCTAATGGCACCTCAGATTTAACCCGCTACGCTAATTATGGTTATCAAAACAGTCAGCCAGTCCCGACAGCAATGGCCAACAGGGTTATTATGGCGCAAAATATTATCAACAGTTTATTAATTGAGCCCGCCATTATCTTAACACCATCCAGTTTGGTGACTAATGCGATTGTGCATATTGAGCCTAGGTTTAGTGTCAATGGTGAGTCATTTAAATATCAGCATCAGGTACAGGTGATCAATGTTCCTTAAATTGTCGATAAAATCACACCAACAAGGCAGCGCATTAGTGATTGGTATTTTTGTGCTAATAGTGATGTTTTTGCTCGCGGCAAGTTTACTGCGCATTGTTGATGATTCTGATGCCTCTATTTCTATGGAAGTATGGGGCGCACGGGCACTTAATAGTGCGAACAGTGGTGCCGATGCTGCGTTAGCACAACTGTTTCCTTTAAATGGCGCAACTGCATTATGCACCAATGTGAGTTCAACCTGGACACCTCCTGCTAATGCGGTTGGATTTCATGGCTGCAGTGTCACCATTACCTGTAATAGCGCGACAGTCAGTTCCCTTACTCAGTACCGTATTGGCAGCAAGGCCGTGTGTGAAACCGGAGCCTGTGGCGCTAACAGCAGTACAGATTGTTTAAGAGTACAAAGGCAAGTAGAGGTAGAAGCCCGTGGGAATTAAATTGATATCGCGAATTTTTACCTGTGTTGGCGTGCTAACGGCGTTATTTACGACGACCGCATTTGCATTTGATGTTGTTGATGAGTCCGTTACCTGGCCTGCAGTGGCGCAAGGACATCATCAAGACAACAATAATAGTTGCCATCAAATCTCTAGCCCGCAACTCTCTCTGCAGGGGGGCTCTCGCATTAATGGCACTTTGGGGGCAGATCTGGCCTATTGCTCTAATAATAGTGGTTCAGGCTTACCTAATAATAGCTGCGATACCGCCTCTGGAGGTGATCGTTTTTGTACAGTCACAAGCAGTGATATCCGAGGCTTGAGCTTAAACGGCAATAATGCCTTTAAAACCAGCAATGGTGCCGGTGGTGGTGTAGGGTCCTGTACCGCAAATCAAAATATTAGTTTGGGTAATACGGGCCAAAATCAATTCAGTTCAATTGCATTGTATTCAGCCTGTACTGTTACCCTCTCTTCAACCCAGCAAGAGTATCGATTTCAGTCTATAGAAGCCGGAAGTGGTGCTAAGTTGGTTTTCCCCGCAGGAGACTACTGGATAAATTCTTTAACATTAAATCAAAATGCACAGATAGTATTGCAGGGAAATGCACGCATTTTTATTGGTAATAATATTCAATTAAACGGCGCTAAAATTAACGAAACCAATACTCATTCGTTACAGTTAATTGCCTATAAAAACCTGAGTTTAACTTCCGGAGCGATTATTGGTGGGCGTGTTTATAGTGATGAAACCTTAACCATTGATAATAACTCAATTATTAATGGTCGGGTTACATCGCGATATTTAACTATTAACTCAAATGGCCAAATTAATGATGCTTCAGTGGCTGTGCCTTTTCATATTCAATATGGCAAAGCAACCACAACTAGCATTACTTTTACCACTGCCTTTCCAACGGGGGTTAAGCCCTTGGTGTTTCTAATGCCAACGGTTTCAACCAGTAATAGTAATAATGATGGTCCCGCGTCAGCATTACTTGGTAATGTGACCGCACAAGGTTTTACCTGGTCAAAGCAAGAGCCTGAATCACCCACCAATCAATATATTCCTTCTAATAATATGCCTGAGGTGCATTGGATAGCCGTGACCCCTGGTAATTATGATTTACCTAATGGCACTAAGCTTATAGCCGGTTCAGTTAATTATAATCAAGCATTGTTCGGGTCTAACTCACCTTATACGCCCGTTACGCTGCCTGCTAGCCAGGATGTATTGCTGAATCAAATTCAAACCCGCAATAACAATTGTTGGTTTACTAGTACCTCACAATTTACCTCGACGGGTATTGAACTGGCATTAGACACTTCTGAAGTAAGAGATAATAGCGCTCGATGCCAACCGGGTGGTTTGAATAATAGCCAAATTCAGAATGAGACCATTGGTTATTTATCATTAAAATCAGGCAGCGGAGCAATGGTGCTCGCAGGTGAAAATACCAATTACCATTTTGGTAAATCGCAAACCTTCACAGCAAGTGGCATACAAGACCTTGCTTATCAATGTGGCTACACAACACCGTTAATCGGATTCACTGTTCCCCCTGTATTAGTGGCAGGTAAAAATAGCCGTAATGGTGGTGACGGTGGTTGGTTACGCCGTTGTCAATTAACCAACAGCTTGGTGAGTATGGTTGATGATGAGGATACTTATAGAGATACCGACAGGAGACACATTTTTGAAAATTATAGCTTCGTGGCCATCGAACGCTTAACCAAAGTGAGACAATGTTTTACTGATGATTTTCAACGCAGTAGTTTGGGGAGTGATTGGGTTGTATCAAACAGTGGTGGCGGGTTTACTCCTTCAATTGTGAACAATCGTTTGAGGGTCACTCAGGCGGCAGGTAATCAAGCGACTTCTTCAACATACCAACGCTTATTTCCTGCGGCAAACAATTTAGTTGAAATAGAATTTGATCACTATGCCTATGGTGGTAGCGGTGCTGATGGTATCGCATTTGTGCTGTCGGATGCTGCGGTTACTCCACAGGCCGGTGCTTATGGCGGCCCATTGGGTTATGGTGCTAGATCGAACGTAAATGGTTTTGCTGGTGGCTGGTTAGGGTTCGGTATTGATGAATACGGTAACTTCTCTACTGAAGGCGGGCCAAGTGGCCCAGGAAGAAGGCGTCAGTCTGTCGCGGTTCGAGGTTCCGGGGCTGGCACGGTAGGTTATCCATATTTGCGCGGCTCTTGTAATAATGGCACCACTAATACGGGGGGAAGCTGTCTTAGTCCAACGGTGGATAATAATAATGTGACCCCTGCGCATCGTTACCGCATTACCGTTGACTCGAAAATAGCTGGGCAGTCTATTGTTAAAGTTGAACGGAACAGTGGTGGTGGTTTTGTTGAAATCATCCCCGCATTTAATGCCGCAGCTATTAGTACGCAGGCTGCTGTGCCCGCAGACTTCTTACTCTCTTTGACCGGTTCTACAGGTGGGGCGACTAACAACCATGAAATAGACAACGCCGAAATTTGTGCGCTGGACTCAAGGCCGATTGGCGTAGTGATTGATCATTTTGAATTTACCCACAGCGGTAGCGGACTCACCTGTGGCCCTGAAACATTGACCCTTAAAGCCTGTGCCAATGCTGATTGTAGTCAAACAGTACCAGATTTTATTACCGCCACGCTAAGCCCTGCAACGGTCACAGGCGGAGGAGGCTGGGTTGGTGGTAATGTTGTCAGTTTTAGTGGCGGCGCTACTACACTGCAATTGAATCGCAATACTGTAGGCACAGTAGTGGTTGATGTAACTGGCTCAACACCTGGTGCTAAACCTTTCAGTCAGACCTTATGCCGTATTGCTGGAAGTGCTGCATCTGCTGCTAATTGCACGCTAACCTTTGCTGATAGTGGTTTTATTTTTGATGTGCCCGATAAGTTAGCCAACAAACCTGCGCCAGATATAGTGGTTAGTGCGGTTAAAAAGAGTGATATTACCAAGCAATGTATTCCAAGTTTTGCCAATGTGTCTAAAAATGTCGCTTTTTGGAGCACATATACCAGTCCCTCAGTACCCATTAATGGCCAAAGTGTGTCAGTAAATGGTACCAGTGTGGGTAAAACAAGCGCGACTGCAACCAATATAGCACTTGCATTTGATGCCTTAGGCAAGGCGAAAATTGCGGTGAATTATCCTGATGCGGGCCAGCTTCAACTCGATGCGAGATATACAGGCACGGGTAATGAACAAGGGTTAATTATGTTAGGTAATGATCCCTTTGTGAGTTTTCCCGTAGGTTTATGTATTACGCCGCAGGATATAGGTGCCCAATGTGTAGCAGGAAATAGCACTTGTAATGTGTATAAAAAAGCCGGGGAATCATTTAACTTACTCATTCAAGGTAAAGCTTGGCAAATTGATGGTGATACTAATTACTGTGACAATCTCAATACCCCTAATTATGCCCACAGCAATATTACATTAGGCCGTAGTATAGTTGCGCCTTCAGGTGGCGAGCTTGGGACTGTTTCTAATGTAAGTTATGCTCAAGTGGCCCAAACAACCAACACTAGTATTGTACCTCAATCAATCAGTGAAGTTGGGGTCTTTAAGTTCACGGCTAAACCGCCTACTAATTATTTAGGCTCTAGTTTTTATGATATTCCCTTGGCGCAATCGCCAAATATAGGCCGTTTTGTGCCCGACAGATTTGTCATCAGTGGTGTAAGCGTTTTACCTGCCTGTGGTGTGTTCAGTTATATGGACCAACCATTTCCGCTATCGATGAATATTACGGCTTACAATACATTTTCGAGTGTGACGAAAAATTATCAAGCAGCCTTTGCAAAAGGCACGGCGCAGTTAGTGGGCGAAAATAGTAATAATGGTACTGAGCTGTCAAACCGTCTCAGTAGCCTACCTGTCAATGCCGCGTTATGGGTTGCCGGTGTGGCTTCGGTCGATGCAAGTTATCGAGCCAAATTAGCTCGCACAACGGCGCCTAATGTTGATGGGCCTTTTAGTGCGTTAGATATCGGCGTGAAGGTTTTTGATAATGACACTAATATTGCGTTTGTCGCCGATCCAGACATGCGCGCAGACACAGTAGGCAATTGCACTACGCCATCAAATACCTGCAGTGCCAAACGCATCACTACTCAAGATTTACGCCATGGCCGGGTCACTATGGATAATACCTATGGACCTGAAAATGAAATATTACGTATGCCGACGTATGCACAATATTGGAACGGCAGTCAGTGGGTTGTCAATGTTGGCGATAGTTGTAGTGTGATTAATGGCAGTTTATCAGGGGCAGAAATCTATACTCCAACTAAGGTTGCAGGCCAAACAGTAACAAGAACTAATAATAGTAACAATATTTCTGTAGGGAAGATGACCTTGTTCTGGCAAAATACAGGGGCGAATAATTATCGTGGTCAAGTGCAAGCGCCTGCGCAAGTTGATAGTTGGTTGCAATGGTATTGGAATTATGACACGAGTTCGGTCAATTTATTGGTTAACCCCCAAGCAAGTGCTTTTTTTGGTCGTTATCGAGGCCATGATAGAATTATTTACTGGGAAGAAGTAAGGCAATAAAGACGATTTATGTGCTGATTCACTTTTTCACTCGACCATTTAGCCTATTTAAGGGCTCTTTTTAAAAAAATATAGTCAGATTAGCAATTGTTAACCCTCCCGGTCTTGTGGATTGTGGGTGTGATTGATAAAGTTAGCTGATTTTTTTCTTCTGACTTCACAGAATACAGGCCTGATACATGTTCAAAAAGCTGCGCGGCATTTTTTCTAACGACCTATCGATCGATTTAGGTACGGCAAACACTCTTATTTATGTTCGCGATGAAGGTATCGTGTTAAACGAACCCTCAGTAGTTGCTATTCGTGGTGAGCGAAATGGTAACGGGCCCAAGTCAGTGGCTGCAGTCGGAACAGAAGCAAAGCAAATGCTTGGCCGAACACCAGGCAATATTCAAGCTATTCGCCCAATGAAAGATGGCGTAATTGCAGATTTTTATGTGACAGAGAAAATGTTACAGCACTTTATCAAACAAGTGCATAACAATAGCTTTTTCCGCCCAAGTCCTCGTGTATTAGTTTGTGTGCCAGTTGGTGCTACGCAAGTTGAACGCCGTGCGATACGTGAATCGGCAATGGGCGCGGGTGCTCGTGAGGTTTACTTAATTGAAGAGCCTATGGCTGCTGCAATTGGTGCGGGTTTACCTGTATCTGAAGCAACTGGGTCTATGGTTGTTGATATCGGTGGTGGTACTACTGAAGTAGCAATCATTTCGTTAAATGGTGTGGTGTATTCATCATCGGTTCGTATCGGTGGTGACAAGTTTGATGATGCCATTATCAATTATGTTCGTCGTAATTATGGCTCATTAATTGGTGAAGCTACCGCAGAACGTATTAAGCATTCTATTGGTACTGCTTACCCAGGTGACGAAGTGCTTGAAATTGAAGTACGTGGTCGTAACTTGGCTGAAGGTGTTCCAAGAAGCTTTACGTTGAACAGCAACGAGATTTTAGAAGCATTACAAGAGCCATTATCAGGTATTGTTAGTGCTGTTATGGTTGCCCTTGAGCAATCACCACCTGAATTAGCGTCAGATATATCAGAGCGCGGTATGGTACTTACAGGTGGCGGCGCATTACTTCGTGATTTAGATCGCTTATTAATGCAAGAAACCGGCATTCCAGTCATGGTAGCGGATGACCCACTGACGTGTGTTGCGCGTGGCGGTGGTAAAGCGTTAGAAATGATCGATATGCACGGTGGTGATTTGTTCTCTGAAGAGAACTAATCAACCCCCTCATTAAGCGGCGAAGTGTGTTAGCTTTTGGCTATTGGCAAGAAGGACTATTTGGCTTTGCCGCCTAATTTTTTATGAAACCAATTTTTGTTCGTGGTATTTCACACCAATTCCGTCTCACACTGGCTATTATTTTGTCGGTGGCATTATTTGTTGCCAACGATCGCCTTGAGCCTGTTCGCCAATCCCTTTCTTCCTTATTAAGTCCATTACAATATTTAGCTAATGTCCCTGGTTTGATGCTTGATTGGACTGCTGAAGCCTTGGCGACGCGTAATATGCTGGCGGTACAAAATAAAACGCTAATGGATCAGCAGTTATTAATGTCAGAGCGTTTACAACGTTTTGAGCATTTACGCCAAGAAAATGTCCGCTTAAGAGCACTTTTAGGGTCACCAGTACATATGGAATCCCGCAAAGTGGTTGCAGAAGTGATGGAAGTGGCTAGCGACCCATTTCGTCAGTTAGTGGTTCTCAATCATGGTCAACGAACTGGTGTGTTTGTAGGCCAGCCAGTGGTTGATGCAAAAGGTGTTGTGGGTCAGGTCATTGAGGTCAGTGAATTAACCAGTCGAGTGTTATTGGTTTCAGATGCTAGCCATGGTATTCCGGTGCGTGTAACCCGCAATGATGTGCGTGCTATTGCAAATGGTACAGGTGAGATTGATCAAGTTGAGTTACGGCACGTAGCAAAAAGCACTGATGTTATTGCTGGTGACTTATTAGTGACTTCTGGCCTAGGTAATCGTTTTCCTGAAGGCTACCCTGTTGCTAGGGTGACATCTGTGTCACGGGACGATGGCCAAAGTTATGCTGTTATAAATGCCCAACCTTTGGCTGCTTTAGACCGTATTCGTTATGTGTTATTGATTTGGCCCGGTGAAGCAGATGATAAGCCTTTTTGGCCTATTTTACCGGCCGTAGAGCAGACTGATAACAATAACACTGTCGAACCAAAGATTGATTCAGGCGTTGCAATCGAGCCCACTCCCGATAGCGCGACGGAGCAAGAGCCCTCAAGCGAAATGCAGCCGAATCAAGTACAGCCGAATCAAGTGCAACAAACGCAAACACAGTCTATTCATGTGCAATCAACCCCAGCACAGCCAATTCAAACACAATCAACTCAAACACAGTCAACCACAGAGGTGAGACAATGAGCGCTCACATCCCCCATGGCCGTTTGGTGGTTTGGATTACATTATTTATTGGCATGATGTTCCAGATTATGCCATTGCCCCATGTGGTTGCTGCTTGGCGACCTGATTGGCTGTTGATGGTGATGATATACTGGGCAATGGCATTGCCGCACCGTTATAGTATTTTGACGGCCTGGGTATTAGGCGTGCTATTGGACGTATTACTTGGCGCCACATTAGGGATAAGAGGGCTAGCTTTCGCACTCATAACTTATGTTGTTGTGATGCATTTTCAACGCTTACGTAATTTTCCCCGTTGGCAACAAACACTGCTGATTGCAATGTTTATTTGTATCTATCATTTTGTTATTTATTGGGCCGAATATGTGCTCGTTGGCAAAACGCCTTTCAAAACCGATATGTTTTTACCTGCATTTTCAAGCGTACTAATTTGGTGGTGGGTATTTTGGATACTGAGAAATATTCGCCGTAGGTATAAAGTACGTTAGTTGCTTAACATCAGTGAAATTGATTTATTGATACTATAGCTGCTCATCAGGGGCTGATTTTAAAGAGAGTGTAATTCAAATGACTTGGGTTTTAGCTTCCACTTCACCTAGACGAAAACAACTGTTTGCCCAGGCCGGATTTTCAATTGCTGACTTTTCCTTTGAGCAGGTGTCCCCTGATATTGATGAAACGCCATTAGCGAACGAGTCTGCTGCTGATTATGTGGTTCGTCTTGCGTTAGAAAAAGCGCAAGCTGGATTGTTATTAGTGCCAACGCTAACAGATGCCAAGGTGTTAGGATCAGATACGTCAGTAGTGCTTGAAGGCAAAATTTTGGGTAAACCGCAAAATGCTGCTGATGCGAAACATATTTTGCGTCAATTGTCAGGTCGTACCCACCAGGTGATGACAGGTGTCGCCATGACCGATGGTACACATGCGTATAGCCGACTTTGTGTTACCGATGTGACCTTTTGTCATATTACCGATGACGAAATTGACACTTATATAGCCACTCAAGAACCAATGGATAAAGCCGGTGCTTACGGTATTCAGGCGCTTGGAGGTTGTTTTGTTGAGACGATTAAAGGCAGTTATTCTGCCGTTGTCGGCTTGCCGTTAGTAGAAACACGACAATTAATGCAGCTAATGGCTCAACCGTGAATACAGAAATAACACACAAATCATTTTAATTTTCATGTTAGCTCTTTACTCATCATTTAATTGAACAAGAGCAAGCATGTGACCTGAATACTGGTGGCTTATGAATATCAAAGCACAGCGTAAGAAAGGATCGGAATTACTGATAAATGTCACACCTACAGAGGCGCGCGTAGCCTTAATTGAACATGGTGTGTTACAAGAAGTGCATATTGAGCGTCGGATGAAACGAGGCCTGGTTGGTAATATCTATAAAGGTAAAATCAGCCGAGTTTTACCCGGCATGCAGGCTGCTTTTGTGGATATTGGCTTAGATAAAGCCGCATTTTTACATGCCTCAGACATAGTGCCGCACACAGAATGTGTCGCCGATGTTGAAAAAGGCAACTTTGTCGTGCGTGATATTGCCGAACTTGTCCGCCAAGGGCAAGATATTATGGTGCAAGTGGTGAAAGATCCGCTTGGCACAAAAGGCGCTCGTTTAACCACAGATATCACCTTACCGTCTCGCTACTTAGTCTTTATGCCAGGTTCAAGCCATGTGGGTGTATCACAACGAATTGAGCTTGAAGATGAACGCGCCCGTTTGAAAAATATTACCTTACCTTATGTTGATGAAGATGGTGGTTTTATTATTCGCACCGCCGCGGAAAATATAGGTGAAGATGAACTGGCACAAGATGCGGCTTTTTTACGTCGAGTGTGGGCTAAAGTCAGTGAGCGGCGTAAGCGCAAAGGGGCTTGTTTACTTTACCAAGACTTAGCTTTACCGGTGCGCATTATTCGTGATTTTGTTGGCACTGATCTTGACAATATTAAAGTCGACTCTCGACGTACTTTTGCTGAACTACAGCAATTTGCGCAGGAGTTTATGCCTGAAATCGCGCAAAAGATTGAGCTTTATGAAGGTCCTGCGCCCATTTTTGAACTGTACGATGTTGAAAATGAAATTCAGCGAGCGCTAGGCCGTAAGGTTGAGCTTAAATCCGGCGGGTATTTGATTATCGATCAAACCGAAGCTATGACAACCGTTGATATTAATACCGGTGCATTTGTTGGCCATCGAAATCTTGAAGAAACCATTTTCAATACCAATCTTGAAGCCACTCAAGCTATTGCTAAACAACTTAGGTTACGTAACCTAGGTGGTATTATCATTATCGACTTTATTGATATGCTCAGTAGCGAACACCAGGCGCGGGTATTAGAAAGTTTAAATGCCGCACTCGCGTTAGACAGAGTAAAAACCAGTGTCAGTGGCTTTTCAGGGCTTGGGCTGGTGGAAATGACCCGCAAGCGAACCCGCGAGAGCTTAGAGCATGTCGTGTGTGGTGAATGCCCAGCCTGTTTAGGTACAGGTTCTATGAAGACAGTAGAAACCGTCTCTTATGAAATTTTCAGAGAAATCATTCGTCTCAATCGTGCATACAAAGCAGATGAGTTTTTATTGTATTGTTCACCTGCGGTTTATATGAGCTTTAGTGGTGATGAAAGTCATTTATTGGCTGAGCTTGAGGTATATATCGGTAAACGTATTCGTCTGCAAAATGAAACCCTCTACACTCAAAATAAATATGATGTGGTGATGATGTAGTGTGGTTACCACGTCTGACAGCTATTGGGCGCACCAGCTTACAAGTACTCGCTATTTTGCTAGTACTTTTTGCGCTTGGGGTCAGTCTTATTCGTGGCTTGTTACCCCATATTCCAGAAGTTCGCCAAGAAATACTGGTTTATGTGGAGAAAAACTATGGGGTAAAGCTGCAGCTGGAGGGATTGTCAGCCAAATGGCAAGCTTATGGCCCAGCGTTAACTGTTACTAATCTGGTGTTACCACCGCAAGATAATCTACCGATAACCTTAGTCAGTGAACAGGTCAATATCAAACTCGATTTTTGGCAATCATTACTGACGTTATCGCCTCAAATAGAAACGGTCAGTTTTGATAAGGTCCGTATCGCAATAGATGTCGATAAATTATCCAACCCAAGCGCGTCACCAACAACCATAGGCAATATGGATTGGCTGTATGCTTTTTTACTTGAACAATTAAACCATTTTTCTATTAATGATGTTTCGGTACAACTGAACAGTTCTTTGCATCAATTTCGGCCTATTTTTGTTGAAAACTTAGTTTGGCTCAATCAAGGTGAAGATCACCGGGGCGAGGGGAGCTTATTTGTTGATGATCAAGCATCTGATAAAGAGTCGTTATCATTACAAATTGCATTACAAGGTAATGGCTATCAGCCTGAATCGATAAAGGGTGATATTTATATTGCCGCCGCAGCACTCGATATTGGTGAGTGGGCATCAAGGCGAATTAATCCCCAAAGTGATGTAAATAATATCAGTTTTAAAGGTGTGGTTAATTTTGAAGCCTGGTTCAGTTTCGCCGAACGTAATATTCAAGATGGTCAGTTAATATTTCAACCAAGCTGGTTGGAATGGGATGATAAACGCCCTAAAAAAGGCGGGATTTTTGACACAAGTTTCGATGTCACATCGAATACAAAACCTGATAAAGAAGCAGAAATAACACAGAATGCAGTAAATGCAATCGATGCTCGCAATACACAGCGTTTCGATATCAAAAATGGTCAATTAACCTGGCAAAATACCCCTGAAGGATGGCAGATTCAAAGTCATCAGTTAGCTATTGAGTCAAATCAACAAACCTGGCCTGAACTGAGTTTATCGCTGGCGTATCATAACGCGCAATTATTTGGTCAACTGAATAAAATTAACTTAAATAATCTTGCCCCGTTATTACCGCTAATCCCCAGCGTAGGCCATGATGATGTGCAGCTGTGGCGGGATATTAATGTACAAGGCGATATCGGCCCCATAAAGCTTTACAAAGCTAAAGATAAACCGTGGGCGGCATCAGCCAGCTTAAGTCAGTTAACATGGCAAGCATTTGAACAGTTACCAGGTCTAAGTCCCGTTGATTTACATTTATCCTGGTCAAATAACACCTTACAGGCAGATCTGCCAGAGCAAGATTACAATATAGATTTTGCAGGCGGTTTTAATCAACCTTTACAGTTAACAGGTCAAACATTATCGGTTAGTTTTGATCTTAAAGACATGCGACTCACTGCGCCAGATATTGCCTTTTATAATGATGACATTCGTTTGCAAGCAGCGCTTAATCTTCATCTTGGCGATAGTCCTTATATGGCGTTAGCGGCTAATCTTGATATTAACGATGTGGCTAAAGCCAGTGATTATTTTCCTTTAATGGCGATGTCGCCTAGTCTTGTCGAGTATTTAGACAGCGGCTTACAGGCAGGGCATATTGAACAGGCGAATATACTGTGGCGAGGCGCTTTTAATCGTTATCCCTACGTTGATTTTGACGGGGTATTTCAAGCTGAGTTCAATATTAACCAAGCCGAGTTTCAGTTTCAGCCAGATTGGCCTGCGGTAAAGCAGTTAGATTTATATGCTTTTTTTGAAAATAAGCTAATGGATCTCACCATTAATTCAGGCAAGTTAGGCCAGGTGGCTGTTGATGGCACCAGAGTGTGGATCCCTGAGCTCGGCGCTGAGTCTTTGTTGCGAGTTGAAGCTGATTTATTGATGGATGCACAAGCGGCAGCGCAAGTTATTAACGCCTCACCACTTAAATCGAGCGTGGGCTCAACCCTTGCTGTGGTGCAGGTTAAACAAAACCTGAATACGTTGTTAGATCTGTCGATTCCGTTATTTAAAGGCGAAAATCCGTTAATTAAAGGCACCGTTCGTTTCGAAAATAATCCGGTGTTTATTAGCCAGCCAGGTGTTAATTTAACGCAAGTCAATGGTGATTTAAGTTTTGAAAATAACTTGGTCACAGGAAAAAACCTAAAAGCTAAATTATTTGGCCAGCCGCTGCAATTTAGCTTTGCCACTAAAGAAAAAGGCCGTCAGCTAGCGTTAGATGTCGACTTTAGAGGCAATATGGATATTGCATCTTTACCGACATCTTTTAATCATCCGCTGAGCGATTACTACCAAGGTGCTCTCGATTGGACAGGCCAGTTAATGATGATGTTTGGCGATCAAGGCTATAGTTTGCGCGCCCAAGCAGAAACAGACCTTCAAGGGGTAAGTGTGTCGTTACCCGCTCCCTTTGCTAAAACCGTTGAGCAGTCGCAAAAATTGTCTGCCGACATTATGGGTGACAACAAACAAATTACAGTCAATGTTAAGCTGAGCGACCAAGCTGAATTTTGGGGTGGCCTAGGGGATAAAGACGGTAACGCTTTGCAGTTTTATGACTTAATGTTAGGGCGAAACTTTAAGTTTGGTGACACATTGAGCCAACAAGATGGCGTTATTCATATTGACCTTAAGCAAGCCAATCTAACCGAATGGTTGCCCATTATTCGCGGTTTTACTGCATCGACAGCAGAAACTGTTGTCAGCGCTAACCCAGAGCCATTGGTTGCATCAAAGTCGACGTTTCCTGCTTTAAAACAAATTAATGCCAGTATTGATCAGTTCAATTTACTTGCGCAAAACTTTGAACAGCTAAAACTGACAGCCAGTCCCATCGATGAGGTCTGGCGATTTAATGTCAACTCGACACAGTTTGAAGGGCGAGTTGATTTTTATAAAAACTGGCGGGAGCAAGGGCTTAAAATTGTGGCCGACAAGCTGCACTTAGCACCCGTTGTAAAAGACAGCCAAGATGCAGAATACAGCCCCGACACTCTGCTTGATAGTTTGCCGCCGCTGGCTATTGATGTTGATGACTTTACAGTCTTTGATATGCAATTTGGTCATCTGCAAATGCAAGCCAATCCTTATGATCAAGGATATCGTTTTCAAACGGTGTCATTAACGCACCCAGTATCTAATATTAGTTTACAGGCCAAAGGCGCATGGACCAAAAATAGCATCGGCACCATGACTCAATTTGATGTTAAATTGAATGCCGATAAGTTTGATGATTTATCAGCATTGTTAGGCATTAATCCTGGCTTGCAAGATGCACCTTTAGGGTTTATGGGTGATTTTTCATGGCAAGGTGCGCCCTATAACTTTTCGCTTGAAACCTTAAATGGCAAAATTAAATTTGATATGGGTAAAGGGCATTTGTCGGAAATAAGTGATAAAGGGGCGAGAATATTTTCACTTTTCAGCTTAGATTCTATTTTACGCAAACTGTCATTTGATTTTTCAGACGTGTTTGGTTCAGGTTTATATTTTAATAGCTTTAAGGGTAACTTAGACATCAAAGATGGCGTGGTTAAAACCACCGACACAGAAATGGATGCCGTGGCGGGCAATATGAAAGTGCGCGGTTATACAGATTTAACCACTCAAAGCCTAAATTACGACATCCGCTTTATGCCTCAATTAGCATCCAGTGTGCCAACCGTGGTATTTTTAAGTACTAGCGCCTGGACATTAGGTATTGGTGCATTTGCACTGACGAAGGTATTGGAGCCAGTGATTGAGATTATTTCTGAAATAAGATTTCGCTTAAAAGGCACCATGGATAACCCTGAACTCCAAGAGTTAGAGCGCAAAAGCAAAGAGATTGTTATTCCAGAGTCGATATTACGTGAGAATGGTATTTTTCCGGGCGCTGAAGATGTGACTGCCGATGGCAAAGGCACACAAGAGCCATCATCAAAGGGTGAAGCTAATAGTCCTGCGCCTCAAGCGCCAGCCTCAAAAGACGCTGGAACTCAATCAGAAAACGAAACCGGTGATAAACCATTAACCGCCCCCAGTGTTAATGCCAGTAATCTGCGATATTTGAAAAGGGACAGTTATGCAAATCAGTTTGTTACAATGTCAAAGCAGTCGAGACGTTCAGGCCAATCTGGCTTTTATCAACGCGCAGCTTAACCTATTACCTCGACAACCTTCACAACCGCAGTTAGTGGTTTTACCTGAATGCAGTTTGTTATTTGGCGGTCATGAGTCACAGCAATTACAATATGCAGGCACTGATGACAACGGTGAACTTAAACAAGCATTAGCCGATTTAGCACAAAAGCATCAGGTTTATATGGTCGCAGGGACGATTCCAATGCGTGCCGATGACCATAGGGTTTATAGCCGCAGTTATTTATTCAATGATAGTGGTGAAACCTTAGGCTCATACGATAAGCTGCACTTATTTGATGTAGAGGTTGCCGATGGCACTAAGACTTATCGTGAAAGTGATACCTTCCACCCAGGTTCCCGTATTACGGTTGTTGATACTCCTTTTGGCAAGGTTGGCCTAGCGATTTGTTACGACATTCGCTTCCCTGATGTGTTTCGTGCACTGCGCTTAGCCGGAGCTGATATTATTGCATTACCTTCGGCCTTCACTAAAGTGACCGGAGCTGCGCATTGGCAAGTATTGTTACAGGCCAGGGCAATTGAAACCCAATGCTACCTACTTGGCGCAGGGCAATGGGGGCAACATAATGAAGGTAGCCGAGAAACCTGGGGCCACAGCATGATTGTTGACCCCTGGGGGAAAGTGATTGCCGAACTACCCGAAGGTTTAGGTTGGGTTCAAGCCGAGATAAATTTAAAACAAGTAACAGAAATTCGCCAACAAATGCCTGTGTTAGGGCATAATCGTTTTATTGCTCCCGCGCTGGCTAAATAGAAGCTGCGGGTTGATTAGATTGAATAAAGAGAATATGAATGCCTTTTTTATCGCAAGTTGAGCAAAGCTTATTTCAAGGTGGACTGACAATCGATGGCCTGCAAGATTATTTAGCCATCATTCACCAACATCAAATTGACTTCTCTGATCTGTATTTTCAAGGCAGTCGCCATGAGTCTTGGGTGCTAGAAGATGGCATCATTAAAGAAGGCAGTTTTCATATTGAGAGGGGTGTGGGCGTGCGCGCCATTACCGGCGAAAAAACCGGTTTTGCCTATGCAGATGAAATTAGCCCCGCAGCATTAGATGCAGCAGCACGAGCGGCCCGCGGTATAGCTATTGCCGGTGAACAGCACAAAGTCAAAGCCTTTAGCCGCACTAAAACCATTCAACTGTATGATAGTGCGGATCCTATCGCGGCGATGGATGAAGTTAAAAAAATTGATTTGTTAAAACAAGCGGACGCTTATATTCGCAGCTTAGATAGCCGGGTTATTCAAGCTGTGATCAGTTTATCTGGCGTGCATGAAGAAATTCTCGTCGCGGCCAGTGACGGTACTCTAGCTGCTGATGTGCGACCATTAGTGCGCTTTAACTGCAGTGTTATTCTAGAAGAAAACGGCAAGCGTGAACGCGGCAGTGCTGGTGGCGGTGGTCGACATGATTACAGCGTATTTTTAACCACGGACGATGCTGGACTGCCACACAGTTTTGAGTTTGCCCGTGAAGCAGTGCGCCAGGCACAAGTTAACATTCATGCCGTCGATGCTCCTGCCGGCGAAATGACCGTGGTACTTGGCAATGGGTGGCCAGGAGTATTACTCCATGAAGCGGTAGGGCATGGCTTAGAGGGTGACTTTAACCGTAAAGGCAGCAGTGCTTTTAGTGGCAAAATAGGTCAGTCAGTCGCATCAAGCTTAGTGACAGTAGTTGATGATGGCACCATGAAAAATCGCCGTGGCTCATTAAGTATTGATGATGAAGGTGTACCCACTCAAAAAACCACCCTGATTGAAAACGGTATCTTAAAAGGCTATATGCAAGACAAGCTTAACGCCCGATTAATGGGTGAGGCCTCTACCGGCAATGGCCGCCGTGAGTCCTATGCACACTTACCTATGCCTCGTATGACTAACACGTATATGGAAGCAGGCCAATCTGATCCTGCCGATATTATTAAGTCGGTTAAAAAAGGCATTTATGCGCCTAATTTTGGCGGTGGGCAAGTGGATATTACTTCAGGTAAATTCGTGTTCTCAGCTTCTGAAGCCTATTTGATTGAAAATGGTGAAGTGACTAGAGCGATCAAAGGTGCCACCTTAATTGGCAACGGCCCAGAAGCTATGAGTCAAATCTCTATGGTGGGTAATGATCTTGCTTTAGACAAAGGTGTGGGTGTGTGTGGTAAAGACGGTCAAAGTGTGCCTGTTGGTGTGGGTCAGCCAACCTTAAAGTTAGACAAGCTCACTGTAGGCGGTACGGCTTAATTTATCGCCATAATTGATGTCATCGTCCACCTCAAACTGGATTGTGTTTGAGGTGGATAATATTCATGACAGCAAGCTTAGCGGTTCAGGTCCAAGCATAAACTGCCTCTAAAGGGAGTTAAGTGCACAGACTTAACATCTATGGCCATTAGAGAGTGGCAGTAATCAAAGAGTCGGTTATAATTCATTTATATTATTAGAGCAAAAACTCTACACGGTGATGAACGACATGGAACTACAGATTAGCTCACAGCAAGTTTTCGCGACTTCAACACTGACCCGTTTGTCTGGGTTCATCAAGGCTGCTGTTATTTTACTGCTGGCCAGCGTCAACCATGTGAGTGCAGCGCAAGATCCTCAAACTTCCCCCATAGGTATTTCTCAAATACAAGCTTCGAGCACCATGAGCTTTGAGCAGGCATGGCAAAACTTATTAAAAGTGAGCGACACCTTACAAGCCAAAAAACAGCAAGTGAATCGCGCACAAGCGAAACAAGATGCGGGTAAGTCATTAAATTATCCTGCTGTCGATATTGCTGGTTCTTATACCCATTTAGAAAAACCAATTGAGCTGGATTTAATGGACTTAAATCCGATAGCCGGTCTTGACCCAGCGCAATTGCCACCCGCAATAGGCGGTATGTTAGCCACCATTCCCGCATCAGCGTTTGTCACCCCTTTTACCGAGCAAGATGTGTTTCGCTCAAGCCTACAAGCTATGTGGCCAATTTATACCGGGGGCAGAATTACCGCTGCTCAAGGTATTCAGGCTGCCCAGGTTGTTGAAGAGCAACAGCAACTAGCGTTAAGTCAGCGTGATTTATTTACCCAACTGGTTGACCGCTATTACGCGGTGGCAGTGACCCAAGCACTGGCTGATACACAGTATCAGTTAGTTGAATCACTCACTATGCATGAAGAGCACGCCAGGAAATTAGAGCAACAAGGCCAAATTGCTAAAGTGGAACGCTTAAATGCTCAGGTCGCATTAGAGAATGCCAAAGTCAATTGGACCCGGGCTAAGCGTCAATATGAGATTACCGAAATAGCCCTAGCCAGCATGATGCATCAGCGCCAAGTATCACCGACATCGGCTTTGTTTACCCTTAACACTCAGCCGGCATTATCCCGCATTAGCCAATTAACTTTATCGACTCATCCAGCGCTAAAGTTGCTGGAAGCTAAAGAAGTGCAAGCAAATGGCCTAGTGGATTTAGAGAAAGGCAGTTATTACCCAACGGTATTTCTCTACGGCAATTACACCTTATACGAAGATGACAGCTTATTTTCGCAGGTGGAACCTGACTGGATGGTTGGCGTAGGCATAAAGGTGCCACTATTAAGCCGTGACGGCCACAGTGGTAAGGTGCAAGCGGCTAAAAGCGCCTTATTACAAGCAAGGCACACCAAGGCACAAACCCAGCTTGATTTGAGTTTATTGGTTGAGCAGCAATATCGCCAAATGATGCAAGCGATTGAAGAAATTGATGCCTTAGACACTTCATTGGCGTTAGCAGAGGAAAACCTGCGCTTACGTGAACTGGCCTTTAACCAAGGGCTATCGACATCCATTGATAGGGTTGATGCCGAACTTAAATTGGCTGCGGTTAAAACCCAGCAACTCGGTGCTAAATATCGCTACTTACAAACCTATGCAAAGTTGATGGCGATAAGCGGTCAGTTAGATGAGTTTATTGCACGAACCAACCAGGTTATTACTTCACAGGAGCAAAAATAATGCGAGTAAATAAGTTTTTAGCGGTCATCGCGTTATGTTTTCTGGGAGTATTTCTCGCTTACGGTCTTTGGCTGGCCTATACGCCTAAGCCACAGACGCTTCAGGGCCAAATTGAAGCGCGCGAATACAATGTGTCGTCTAAAGTGCCTGGGCGGGTAGAGCAAGTCATGGTTCGTAAAGGCGATAAAGTTGCCCAAGGTGATTTGCTATTTGCCATTAGCAGCCCTGAACTGGATGCAAAATTAATGCAAGCTGAGGGCGGCAGAGATGCGGCGAAAGCGATGCAAACTGAAGCACAAAATGGCGCTAGACAACAAGAAATTACCGCAGCAGAAGAGCAATGGCGCAAAGCTAAAGCCGCGACTGAATTGATGCAAGCCACTTATCAAAGGGTAGAAAATCTATTCACTGAAGGTGTAGTTGCTAGGCAAAAACGTGATGAAGCTTACACACAATGGCAAGCGGCAAAATATACCCAGCAAGCTGCCCAGGCGATGTTTCAAATGGCACAAGAGGGCGCGCGGGTAGAAACCAAGGCGGCAGCAGCGGGTAATGCGCGCATGGCTGAAGGCGCTGTACGTGAGGTAAACGCCATTATGGCCGACAGCCAAATGCGTTCGCCAAAAAATGCCGAGGTCAGCGAAGTGTTACTGCAACCGGGTGAATTAGCCCCAAGTGGTTTTCCTGTTGTTAGCTTAATAGACATGCAAGATTCCTGGGCAATTCTACAGGTAAGAGAAGATCAATTAGTCGATTTTAAACAAGGACAACAGGTCAAGCTGACTCTGCCTGCTTTACAGCAAACCTATGACTTTATTGTCGATCATGTCAGCGTTATGGGGCATTTTGCCACCTGGCGTTCAACAGAAAGTGGCCATGACTTTGACATGCGTACCTTTGAGGTTGAGTTAACCCCAGTGACGCCAATAGCCGATCTTCGTGTTGGTATGTCGGTATTGTATCAATACGACGCTGAGTAAATAGGCTAACCATGATGGCTTTTATTAAGCGAGAGTGGCGGGCGCTTTGGCAATCGCCTTGGCAGTTAGCGCTAGTAACCTACATTCCTATAGTGAGTGTATTGTGCCTGTGGTGGTTATTCAGCGCCGGACTACCAAGGCAATTACCGGTGGCGGTCGTTGATCAAGACAATAGCCAAATATCCAGAATGCTCACCCGCCAAATGGCTGCTAATTCAGTAATGAAGCTAGAGTCATATGGACAGTTAGCCCAAGCTGTAAACGACATGCGCGAAGCTAAGGTATACGCAATCGTTGTGATACCGTCGCAGTTTAAATACCAATTATTGACATCAAAGTCCCCAACAATCGACATTCGTTATAACAGCCAATACTTGCTGGTGGGCAAACTATTATCTAGCCAAATACAAATGAGTTTAGGTGCTGGTCTATTAAAAACTGCTGAACAGAAGCTATTAATGAGCGGCGTTAATCATGCAAGCATAGCCGTCAGTCTATCGCCAGTATCCAGTCAAACCACTGCTTTGTTCAACCGCAATAATAACTATGTTGGTTTTCTCGTGCCGCCAGTGTTAATCGCGCTATGGCAATTATTGGCCATGATGGTGTTTTCTAACGCATTAAATAGAGAGCTTATATCGGTTAATGACCACGTAATGCTGCCGCAGGATTTATGGATAAAAGTGTTGGCTAAGTGCGCCGTGTTTTTACCTATTATGTTGTTGCACAGTAGTTTTATTTTGTTGTTATTGTACCAATATTTACAGTTGCCTTATGCGGGCTCAATAGGGGTACTCATTATCGCCCAGGCGGTGATGATTATCGCGTTATGGTTGCTAGTGACGATGATCTTCCTGATGATGAAAGATTCGGCTCGCTGTGTCAGTTTTTGTACCGCATTATTTGCCCCGGCATTTGCTTTCATGGGGATAACCTTTCCGGTCAATGAAATGCCAGAATTGGCTCAATATTGGCGCTTGTTAATGCCATCGAGCCATTATATTGATTCCCATGTCAGTGTGGTGAGCTATGGCGCAGACACCATGTTAGTTCTGCAGCAATTATCTTCCTACTGGATGTTTATCTTGGTTATTCCGCTAATAGTTGGGTTATGGCATCGTGCGCCTAAAACGGTAGATAACTCACTCAATGCAGGCGCTTTGAATATTAGTGCACCATTACAGCAGGAGGCTATATGACATTTTGGGTGCTTTATTTTGCCGAATGGCGTGCATTATTAGCCGATAAAGCCATTGTGGTGACCCTATTTGGTGGCGTGGTATTTTATTCTGTACTGTATCCACTGCCTTATTTGCATCAAGTCCCTACTGAACAAACTATTGTGGTGGTGGATCATGATAACTCTTCACTGAGTCGCATGTTAACCCGCCATGCCGATGCCAGCGCCAAAATTGATATTGTTGCCCATGCTAATAGTATTAACGAAGCGAAGCAGCTTATTAAGCAGGGACATGCCCACGGCTTATTGGTGATACCCGATGGCTTTAGACGCAATTTATTATTAGGAAAAGGTGTAACTTTAAGTTATGGCGGTGATGCCAGTTACTTTTTAATTTATTCCGCTGTTGCAGAGGGCTTGGTTGCGGCAGGTATGGATGCCGGCAAGCATGTGCAATTGATTGGCTTATTGGCCCGCGGTGAAAACCCTGCTCTTGCCGAACAAAGCGTTAACTCGGTGAATATTAATGCCGTGCCCGCTTTTAACCCCAGTTTAGGTTATACGCCCTATGTGGTGCCGGGGTTATTTTTATTAATTCTGCATCAAACATTACTCATTGGCACAGGTATTTTAGGGGCTGGGCAGTGGCGCAAAAAAGGCTACTGGCAGCAAGTATCACCTATGGCAATATTCAGCGCGAGAATGGCGATGTTTGTCAGTTTATATAGCGTATTTAGCAGCTTTTATATTGGTTATTGTTTTTATGTTTATCAGGTCACTGTACTTGGAACATTAGCAGAAACGGCACTAATGATGCTGCCCTTTTTATTGGCGACAACCGCTGCTGGTATTGCGCTGAGCTGTTTGTTTACCCGACGTGATTTGCCGACTCAAATCTTTTTACTGTCATCAATGCCAATCTTGTTTGTTGCAGGTTTTGTGTGGCCAATAGCATTAATTCCAGAGCCACTCGTGTGGATGTCACAGGTTATTCCAGCCATTCCTGCAATTAATAGCATGTTGACGTTGAATCAAATGGGCGCAGACTGGTCGGCAATAATGCCGCAATGGTTACAAATGTGGTTGATGTTTGCGGTGTTTAGCGGGTTGGCTTTAGCGGGTATTAGACGCCGCCAAAAAGAAGTAAACCAGGCACATTAACAAGTAATGATATCTTGTATAGGCAGTGCTAAATTGAGGTTGAAGTTAACTTAGCTCTTAGGTAAGAGCTAGACACAAAGGTAGTTTAAATTGATTAGGCATAATCATCATAATCATCTAATTCATCATCACTAAGCACTTATATCGCCTCCTAACAAAAAGCCCACCGAAGTGGGCTTTAGAGTTAGCCAGCTAGACACTAAGTGTCAGCTCAATCTGCATTTGCTAAGTTTGACTACAGCAAAGTTACATTAAAGTTGGTTTCAGTGATAATGCCGCCTGGGGTGGTCACTGTTACCGTGACCCTACTGACTCCCGTTACACCGTTATGTTTTAATATGAATGAAGTGCTAGTACCACCGGCAAGCGTGCGGTTAGGCACAGTATAACCGTTAAATAACACCTCGCCCTCAGTCGCGGTAACTGCGACTGTAGTCTTGGCAGGTAATATTTGGTTAGCAGTATCGGTCAGCTTAATTGTGAATGTTGAGAGGCCATTGACAGCGATAGGGGTAATATTACTAAAGTTAGTATTTAGCGCCGTGCCATCTTGGTTAAATTGCATCACTGCAGTTGACCCTGACATAGTAAGCACAAAAGCCTTACGGATATAGGTTTTATTGGCTTGACCTATCCCGCATATGCCGTCATTGCGAAGACATTGTGGTCCATTAAATTTAGCGTCGGGACCAGTGTAGGTACTGGCTAAAGTGTTAAAGAATTTTTCGCTGGAATCAAAAGCACCCGTCTCATTATCATCTCTAAACGCGTCGCCTAAATCGATAAAGCCAGCTGGGTGATAAGTTTCAATGTCCATACCATTACCTTTACAGGCAACTGGATTATTGCTGGCATTTAAACAAGCTAATGCAATTGCACCACCATCTTTATCACCAAACATATTATCGCCATCGGTATCAAAGAAAGTTTCATGGCCTAGTGCATAGGCTAAAATTGTCACCCTATTATCAGTGACTCGCGGGTTGGCTGATGTCCAGCTGACGTTACAGGTTCCACCTTTAGTAGAGCAAGAGGGCTGTATTTGGCCGCCTTCAGCGGTGAAGTTAACCACAGTGTCGTCGGGCGCAGGGTTACCAAAACTATCTGATGCGTAAACCGTAATAGTGACTTGCTTACCATTTTGATTGCCTGCCTCTGGGTTATATTCCGAGGGTGAAATACTGAAGCCAAGCTGCTGTGGTAAACCGGTATTCACCGTTAACTGTTCAGATTGGCTGGTAATGACTTCATTAGTGTCAATATCGGTTGCTTTGGCGACGACCCGCACAGGCGTTGGTACAGTACCTGATAATACTCGAACGCTGGCTAGGCCCTGTGCATTAGTAATACTTTTATCGGTTTGCTGGCCATTTGCAAAGCTTAATCCGCCTATAACAGTATCAAGATTAAAGTTAACGGTTTGCTGCGCAGTCGGTTGACCATTGGCACTGGTGACCATAAAGGTCACTAATGATGACTCGCTTGAGCCAGTACCTCCAGCGCCTTTAATGCGAATCTGATCTGGCTCTGCAGAAATAAAGCTTAAGCTTGCTAAGGTTTGACGGCTTAAGGTGAAGTCTATACTCGCCGTTAATGCTGTGGTACCAACCATTGCTGTTGCAATGATTTGATCGCTACGTTCACTATTGCCGCTGCAACTGGTATCAGAAAAAGTCGCACCAGCACTGCCTGATAACGTTGTTACAGGCGAGTCTAAACTGGCCTTGTTATTAGTTGAGCAATCTGAGCTAAAGGCCACGCTAGTCGGTGTTTGTAAACGGCTAAAAGTGCCATCGCTATTGTCGGTAACAATAGTGGCTGTTACGCCAAATGTGCCGCCGGCGCTGACTTTATAAATGCCGTTAGTATCTGTGGGTAATGTGGTGTTCAGTTCACCTTCATAAAATTCGGTAGCAGATACCCAGCGACCCATTTTTAACAAACCTGTTTGGGCGACATCATCTGCGGTTAACACTTCGTAAAAACTTGAGCTAGTGACCGCCTTGCTTTGGTAATTAGTGCTCACCACTAAGGTGCTGGCACCTAAATCTGTTACGGCGGGTGTATAGCTCACCACAGCTTTACCGCTACTATTAGTGAGCGCTGTTGCGGGTGATAAGCTGGCACTACCGGCAGTAAAAGTCACTAATTGGTCGGCGATACCTTGGTTACTGCTGTCTAATAGGGTGGCTTGTAACTGAACCGCTTCATCAACCTTAAAGCGTGTGACTGTGCCCGAAGCATGGTTAATACTGGCTGAAATGGTGACCGACTCTGTCGTTGGTGAAGTAGTTAACGCTAAAAACTCAAAATTACGACTGGCACTGACCACATTACTATTAGCAGGGTTGAATTGTACGCTTAGCTCTCCTGCATTGGTCGTACTTGAGCTAATGATGGAGCTTGCTTGACCATTAGCATTGGTGAGCTTTGAGGCTGGTGAGGCACTGCCAAAAGGTAGAACAAAATTGACTAGTTGTCCCGATGCGAGTGTATTGCCATTTTTGAGGGTGGCAACCGCACAAAATTGTTCATTAAGATAAAATGATTGCTGGCTTGTTGCGTCGCTACATTGCCCATCTACAACCGCCTGAAAACTTAAGCTAATGGCATAGTTTTCTGTGGTTGTTTCTGTCTCAGTGCCATCAGCGGCGCCATTGCAACCGCTGATAAGTAAAGATGAAGCAAAAATTAATGGAATGCTGCGACTCAAAGTCATTATTCGCATGGGTAACATCCTAGTATTATTGTTATTCAGAATCTAATGTAAATTGCTGTTTACTACTTACTCAGTCCGTTTAATAACACCCCAGCCAAAAAATGACTAAGTTATTTCACTGCGCAAGTATTTAAACAGTTCTTTGGCTGATTTAGACTCAGGGCCTTGGGTCAGCTCTTTATTGGCTTGACGCACTAATTGACGAAGTTTTTGACGATCAAGTTGTGGGTGGTCATCCATCAATGTTTGAACTTCAGTGTCACCATTAGTCAACAAACGATCGCGCATTTTTTCGAATATCTGTATTTGCGCAGCTTCATTATTGTTCTTATTCAACACTTTATCCAGTGCTGCTTCAATAGGTTCGTGATCAAAGTTACGCATTAATTTGCCTATGTACTGCAAATGACGACGATAAGCTTCAGTTTTTTGCTTAATGACTTTGCTTTTTAGCACAGCATCGTACAAAAATTCGTCTAAGCCCATTCTGTCTAACTGCGTTTTACTTAGTGCCACCAAACGCATGCCTAACGCCTGCGCCTCTTCACTTTCTTTTTTAAATCCAGTACGGCTGACGTATTCTTCATCGTTGTCATACGGTTGCTGAAAGTGCTCAGAATCACCAACAATTTTCATAATCTTAAACCTCAAATAAATATCTGCTAATGATAGCATTTATTTTGCAGTTGTATCGGGGAAAAAAGGTCAGCAAAACGTGTTGTTATCAATCGTGAAATGAATTTGCTATGCTAGCGTTAATTTAGGCCATTTAAGAGACTATTTGTGACTTCTCATCAAGCACCTCCAGCCACTATTGACAGTGAATTATCGGCATTAAAGCAAGCAGTCAGTGTTGCGCTTGAATACGCCAAAGAATTAGGCACTACTGCGGCGGAAGTCGCCATTAGTAAGCAGCAAGGCCTGTCAGTTTCTACCCGTAACAAAGAAGTTGAGACCGTCGAGTTTAACAAAGATGGTGCTTTAGGGATTACTGTATTCCGTGATGGCCGTAAAGGTAACTCTTCTACTTCAGATTTAAGCCCAGAGGCAATTAGACAAGCCGTTAAAGCGGCCGATGATATTGCCAAGTATACCTCTGAAGATCCGTTCAGTGGTCTGGCGGATAAAGCCTTGATGGCACAAGATATTCGTGATTTACAGCTATATCATCCCCAAGCATTAACCGCTGAAGAGTTAGCTGAGTTAGCTATTAGGGCAGAAGAAGCCAGCTTATCAACCGACCGCCGTATAAAAAGCTCCGATGGCGCCACAGCCAATGCCCATACCAGTGCCAAAGTGTATGGCAATAGTCATGGCTTTTTAAATGGCTATTGTAGTTCGCGTTACAGTTTAAGTTGCGTGGCGATTGGTGAAGAGTCTGATGGCAATATGCAGCGCGATTATGACTATACCGTTGCCCGTAAGTATCAAGACTTATTAAGCCCTGAAGCGGTTGGTAAACAAGCAGCCAATAAAACCCTTAGCCGTTTAGATGCACGTAAAATTGCCACCGCGAAAATGCCGGTACTGTTTGCGCCTGAAATAGCCACTGGCTTGATGGGACATTTAATTGGTGCAATTAGCGGCAGTAGTTTGCATCGTAAGTCGAGCTTCTTGCTCGATTCAATTAACACGCAAATTTTTCCTGAGTGGTTCAATATTGAAGAGCAGCCTCACTTAATAGGCGCATTAGCGTCAGCCAATTACGACAGTGAAGGTGTTGCGACTCAAAGTAGAAAAATTATTGATAATGGTTCATTAGCTACCTATTTATTGACCAGTTACTCGGCGCGTAAATTAGGTTTGACCAATACAGGTCACGCAGGCGGTATTTATAACTGGACGCTTAGCCATACAGATCAAACCTTTGATGATTTAATCAAGGCGATGAACACAGGTTTGATTGTCACTGAAGTGATGGGGCAAGGCGTTAATGGCGTAACGGGCGATTACTCCCGTGGCGCTGCAGGGTTTTATGTTGAGAACGGTCAAGTGATGTTCCCTGTGGAAGAAATCACCATAGCGGGTAATTTAAAAGACATGTTTATGGGGATTCAGGGCGTGGGTAAGGATCGTGATTTACGATCGTCGATTCGCACTGGTGGCATTTTGCTCAGTGAAATGAAGATCGCAGGTAACTAATACGGTCTGACTGACATGACCGTTAGCAAAAGTGATTTAAATAAATAAGGGTAAGTGAAAACTTACCCCTTATTTAATTTTATTGATGACTAAAGGTTTATTCTATTGAAAACTCATAACGTGAAATATGGTGATAAACTTCATTTGGCATTAGCCAAGCATTACCCGGTAAATCAGGCTGATTAGGTGAGTCTGGTAGCATCTGCGGCTCAATGCATACCGCTTGATGGTCAACTAATATCTGCTGCTTTTTAGCCACTACACCGTTTAGGAAATTAGCCCCGTATAACTGCACCCCAGGCTGGTTGGTATACACCGTCATACTGGTACCGCTTACCGTACTGGATAACTTACCAAAACGTTGTAATTCACCCCCGGTATTATCCATTACATAGCAATGATCAAAACCATTGGTTGCCAAAAGTGCAGGGCGTTGTGTTTGTACTGCCATTGAGGTTGTGTGAGCTAAATCTAAATCGCTGCCCGCGGTGGTCAGTAATGCTGTGGGTATACCCACCTCATTCATGGTCAGGTATTGCCTAGCATCAACTTGTATTTGATGAGTAGTATTGGTCACACCGCCGTCTAAATTAAAATAACTGTGCTGGGTGAGGCTAACAGGGCAGGCTTTATCTGTTGTGGCTAACATTTCAACATACAAATTATTACCGACTAATCGGTAATCTAATTGGACTCTGCAATTTCCTGGAAATCCCATATCGCCATCAGGACTGTGTAAGGTCAAACGCACCCCGTCACTTGTCGTCCCCAGTTGCCAATGCTTACGGTTAAAACCTTCCATACCGCCGTGTAAACAGTTAGTTGCCTGGTTAACACTTAATTGATACTCAATGCCGCCATGGGACATTTTACCGTTGGCGATGCGATTGGCGTATCGACCTGCAATAGCCCCAAGGTGAGCTGGCTGAGCCAGATAATCTGCCACACTGTCACAACCGAGTACCACATTTTGGCGCTCACCATTTTTTGTCGGTACCCATAATGATCGGATAATGCCGCCTAAACTTAAAATTTCCACTGCGATAATGCCATTGTCTAAACGGACTCGTTCAACTTCTCCACCGCGGGGATCTTGCCAAGATTCAAGCACACTAAAACGTACCATTGAGGCCTCTCTCATTATGATGTGTTAGATTATTTTCGGGGTAATTTGCTTATCCTACCTGCGCCATTACTGGCTGAGCATAAGTGTATAGTGGCTTCTAAGCCTGTTTTTTGGGTGTACTCTTGTTCAACTAAATTGATCACATTATCTGTAAATTCATGCTCGATTAAAGCAATAACACAGCCGTCGCTCATACGCACGCCGCCGCGTTCACCTATGTGCTCGGCTATCATTGATACCAAGATATCAACTTCAGGTAATATCACTTCAAAATCATCACGCAATGACTGGTGAGATTGTGCCATTAGTTGGCTAAAACGGGCGATATTATTATGTTGAAAAGCACGGGCAACATTACTGGCGCGGGCATTTTCAGTGATAATGTGGCGAGCGCGTCTAAATTGCTCAGATGACAAGGTGTCTCTGCGTTGCTCTAAGTAGGAGGATGATAAATCGCGTAAGGAATCTAAACCTAGTAAAGCTGTGATGATGGAGCATTCTTTTCTACGTTGCTCAAACTGCACCATAAAGGCTTTACGATTAATGCCGGGATCGATCACGATAATGCTTAATTCTTCAGGAATTAATACAGTTTCACTTTCTAACTCTAAACAATCAATTAATAAGGCGTGATCTTCAACGGCTAACGCGCTGATCATTTGATCCATAATGCCACAGTCATGGCACATGTATTGGCTTTCACCACGTTGAGATAATTGAGCAATGGCTAATGGTGACAAATGTAATTGGCTGGCATAACTGATGGCTGTGCCAAAAGCCACTTCTAATGCTGCCGATGAAGAAAGCCCCGCGCCCAATGGCACATTGCCCACAATCGCCAAGTCCAAGCCTTTAGCGTGCAGGCCAGAGGTGTGCATCGCTGAGGTGACACCTTTCAAGTAGTTAGCCCAATCGTCATTAGAAGACACAGTGCCTTCTTCGCCAAAGTGCCATTGCTTAATTTGTCCTGGAAAGGCATCTGTTACCGCGCGAAATAAATCATCTTCCCGGTGTTTTACTGCAATTACGGTATGAAAATTAATTGCTGCGGGCAGCACTAAGCCTTCATTGTAATCTGTATGCTCACCAATAATATTCACCCGCCCTGGTGCTTGGTATAAATCGTCCGCTTTTGTGCCGAAAGTTTGCACAAATAATTTGGTAGCACGTTGAGCAGGGTTAGACATACTTCAAAAATTTCCGACAGACAGTGATTTAAGTTATTACTTTGATTTATATCACGACTTTGTAGCTGCTGTAACTGAGATTTTTTTCACTATCTGAAAATTGAAAATACGCTGACAAAAACAAAAACGCCCCGAAAAAATTCGAGGCGTTATATATTGACTATTACTACCTTAAATGACGCAAGTGTTTAGCACTATACTTGGCCATTATTGGTTGAGCTGCTAGTTGAATCAGTGGCATTATCCTGCATTGCCTCACTGGCAACCTGCTCCGCACGGTTAACCTTTTCTTGAGGTTCATCAAGATGCTCGTAAATCACATGATCAACAAAACCAGCACCTGCGGCTTCATAAAGGTTATAGGCACTGTCGACTCCTGCTGCATTAAGGGCTTCTGCATCTTCGGCATATTGTACAATCGCGCTGATTTTTCCACCGTAGTTGAGCTTTTTAAGTTGCTCTACGGCAAACAAATTACCAACGTGATGGGGGATGGCCAGTAATACCAGTTCAAGATTAGGCGCACGTTCTAGTTTTTCCCAAAAGTCAGTGTCACCAGCATCACCTTGGACGACATTACGGCCCTGGCTGCGGTGAAAGTCAACTAACTCCTGTTTATGCTCAATGCCTAATATTTCGCCATCGAAACGCAAACGCAATTCATCATAAGCACCACTACCAATACGGCCCATACCAAAGATTAAAAATCGCGGATTACCAATTTTTATTTGACGATCTTCTGGGTGTAATGGATGTTTCTCAAGTTTGACTAAGTGGCTTTGGAAATGCTGATAAATTTTATTCACACTGCTGTTAAGCGGCGCAGCAAACAAAAAGCTAATACTTAAGGCAACGGCAATAATGATTAACCATGATGCTGGCAACCAGCCTTTATGCGCCGCTACTGCGGCGACAATTAATCCAAACTCACTGTAGTTAGCCAGATTAAAAGAGGCTAATAGTGAGGTGCGTGAGCGCAACTTAAAGCGAGTGAGTAAATACATAAACATGGCTATTTTTACTGGTACTAGCATGACTAATATGCCAGCCAAGCCAATGTCTGACCAGGTAGGTAGCCCATTTAGGCCTATGGTGAGGAAGAAGGCGACTAAAAATAGTTCTTTAAAGTAGTACATGGATTTAGCTAATTCAGACGACTTTGCATGGCCTGCTAGTAAAATACCAATAATTAATGCCCCTAAGTCGGGCTTCAAGCCTACGGCTTCAAATAACCAAGCGCCGACCACTAATGCCATCACTAGGCCAAACAGCACTAACATTTCACTGTGGCCCACTTTGTCGAACACTTTATAAATAAGCGGTCGAGCAAAGGGTAATAACAATAATCCTAGCGCCCAAATAGAGGGCACATCGCCTTTTGATATGGTTAAAAACACCACAGCGAAGATATCTTGCATAATCAAGATACCAATAGCGACACGACCATACAGTGACTTCATATCACCATTATCTTCAATCACTTTTACCGCAAATACAGTACTTGAAAAGCTTAATGCGAACGAAATAAGCAGTAGTTGATTAAGGGTATAGCCTTCTAGTTGTTCTAACCCCGCCATGCCTAATAATTTTAATATCGGAATGAAAAAGATAATTGAACCAATTAAATGAATGCTAGAAGTGGCCCACACTTCGGCTTTAAATAAGCTTTTTAAATCCAGCTTTAAACCTATTGAAAATAGCAGTAAGGTCACGCCTAAATTAGCGAGTTGTTGTAAAAGAGGCAGGCTGGTGTCTTGAATACCAAAAGTGAATAGCACAAACCCAGCAGCTAAATAACCAATAAGCGGCGGTAAGCCCACTTTACTGACCAAAAGCCCACAGAGTAAGGTGATAATTAATATGGCCGGTTCCATAGCACTCCATCATGGTGAATTAAGGCAAAGATGCTTAACATTGTATAAGAAAAACCAGCATTTGGGGAAAATGATGCTCATAAAAAAAAACAAGCGACCTGAGTGAAAAGTCGCTTGTTTACATTGGTAGATGTTTATTGTGTCAATATTGTCACTAGCTAAGAGGTTGTTTACTCTTTAAGCAGTAAATCCAAGTGATTAGCGAAATCTTTAGGGCCCATAAAGCCAGTGACACGAAGATCATCACGGATATCCCCGTTTTTATCAAACATCAGCAAAGTAGGTAAACCAAGCACACCGTAATGCTCAAGTAACTCGATATCAATAGCATCACTTTTGGTCACATCGGCTTGCAAGATAACCATTTTATTCATGCGTTCAAGCACATCTGCATTGGCGAATGTAATCGCTTCAAACTCTTTACAAGCGACACACCAGTCAGCATACAAATCTAACATGACAGTTTTACCACTGATGCTGGCTTTATCTAACTCAACCGCTAAATCATCTAACGATTTAATCTTAATAAAGTGGTGCGCATCAGCTTGGGCTGTACCCTTGTTCGCCGTTTGGTTAACCCCGGGCACCTGGAAGCCAAAGTGACTCATCACAGCTTGAAAACCATAGGAAAAACTGGCAAGTAAAGCGAGTAATAATAATACTCCACGAACAGACTGCTTCCAGTTAAAGGCGGTTAACTTGTTCTGATGCATTAAATAACCGACTAAGCTAACAGCCCAAATTGACCACAATACGTCAGACACCAGCCCTACCCAAATACGACCAATCATCATGATTGAAACCGAAATTAGCAAGAAACCGAAAATAGTTTTGATAACATCCATCCATGCACCGGCGCGAGGGAGAATTTTGCCACCGGAAGTCCCGAGTACTAATAACGGCACGCCCATGCCCATGCTTAATACATAAAGAGCGAGGAAGCCCTGTAATAAGTCACCGCTTTGAGCCACGTAAATGAGTGCGCCTGATAACGGTGCAGTCGTACAAGGCGATGCCACCAAGCCTGAAATCACCCCCATAAAGAATACGCCAATCAAGTTGCCGCCTTTTTGGTTGTTTGACATGGCGTTCATTTTTTCTTGCCACTTTGACGGCAGTTTTAAATCATACATGCCAAACATAGATAAGCTCAGCAACACAAACATCACCGCTAAGAAAATCAAAATAGCAGGGTGTTGCAACGCCGCTTGAAACTTCATTCCGGCACTGGCTACTACTAGGCCCAATAATGAATAGGTAATCGCCATACCTTGTACATAAGCCATCGATAACGTGAAGGCTTTTGCAGTAGACAGTTTTTCACCCTGGCCGACAATAATACCCGATAAAATAGGGTACATTGGGAACACACAGGGTGTTAACGCTAGGCCAATACCTAAACCAAAAAAGATCGCCAAGGTCCACAGTAAGCTGTCATTTTGAAGCATTTGGCTTAAGGTGTCTTGTTGGGTAATCGGGCTTTTAGTTGCTTGTTCAGCCGTGTCGTTGATCGATACTTCTGGTGCGCCAATGACTTTTTTAGCTTGAGCCACTTTGCCATCGTTAGCGGCAACTTCCGTTAAAATCACATCACGGGTGGTTGGCGGATAACACAAAGTTCCTTCCGCACAACCCATAAAGGTCACTTTAAAAGTGCCTTCTTTACTGGCTTCTTTAATACCAACAGGGATTTGGACAAACGAGTAAAATACCTCTTGTTCGCCAAAGTATTCGTCGTTATGGATTTTTCCGCGGGGTAAATTAATCTCACCAATAACCGCGCCGTCGGCTTTAAAGGTCAGTTTGTCACGGTACATGTAGTAACCGTCAGCAATCACCCAGCTAATGAGTAACTGATTGCCTTGCTGCTTAAAATCGAATGAGAATGCTTCATTAACCGGCAATAGCTCAGGTTCACTGCTTAAAAAATCAAACTTACTTTTACTAAATACCCCTTCACTTTGCACCAGTGGTGAGAAAGCGATTGAAGACAGTAAAAGTAAAGATGTTAAAACAAAGGCGAATATTTTTTTCATGATTGAGTGGTTTCTTTTATCCATGTTAAATAAGGCGCTAACCCATGAGTAATAGGGGTTGCGATTAACTCTGGTACTTCATAAGGATGCAATTGGATCACCAATTGTTCAATTGCTTGATAATGTAACGCGCGACATTTTATCTGCAATTGTACCTCTTGAGACTGACACACTTGGTTATCCCAATAATAAACCGACACAATAGGTTGGCTAATTTGCACACAGGCAGCAAGCTTGGCATTAATTAATGCCTGGGCGATACTATCGGCAGTGGCCTTATCGGGACAGGTTGAAAAAATCAGTAAATAATCAGCTTCCATTGTATCTCGGTTAAACTTAACGTTAGCTTAAGCTAAAATAGTCAATATCGGCTTACTGTACGATTTTTAGCAACAGATTTCACTGTTATGTTTGAAATTCGTGACGTCTCTTGAAAATAGACCGGACAAACCCCATATAGCTTTCATCGACAGCAGATTATTTGCCAGTTATTGGGTAAACATCATTCTTATATCGAGGTTTACATGTTTTTGATTTTATTATTAGTGTTCGTTATTGTACCAGCCTTAGAACTGTCGGTATTAATTCAAGTTGGTGATGCACTGGGTGTATGGCCAACTATCGGCCTAGTATTTTTTACTGCCATTGTTGGTGTGTCATTGGTAAGAAGCCAAGGTTTGAACACCCTAATGACAGTGCAACAAAAAATGGCACGGGGCGAAGCGCCAGGACAAGAAATTGTAGAAGGCATGATGTTAGCGGCCGCCGGTGTATTGTTGTTAATTCCGGGCTTTGTCACTGATGCGATAGGATTATTGTTGTTAACCCCTTTTACCCGCTCGCCTGTGGCGGCATTTATGTACAAACGATTACAGTTGAGGGTGATGGCTAACGGCGGAGTACACGGTGGTTTTGGTCAGCAAGGTCCATTTAATCAGGGGCCATTTAATCAAGGTCCATTTGGACAAAACCCTTTTGAGCCACCGCGTGATCAAGACAACACCTTTGAAGGCGATTTTGAGCATAAAGACGACCCAAGCCAAAAGCGTCCAGAAAGCCACCAAATAGACAATAAAGACGATACGAAAAAGTAATTTATCAAAGGTGTGAGCTAAAGTGATCAGCGCTTTATTACTTCACCTATTCTTTATTTAATATTAACCCAGCTTATCGCTGGGTTTTTAGTGACCGATTATTATGCAGCGCTTATACAGCATAGCTATTTATCGCTGCTATTTTTACCGCTAATCTTTTTATCATCAGTCTTTGTACCAGCAAGATAGGCAGTCACAATGCTGGTTAACCAATTAGCGACAAAAATCCAGGTGATCCAGGCGGCGACTTGCGCAGCATCACCTTCGGGCGCTTGGGTTATTTGGGCGTAAATTGCACTGTATTCTAATGGAACTTCGCCAGCTAAAATTTTCTCTGATATCACCTGCGCCCGCTCAATGGCAAAGTTCATTAATACCAGCACACACCCCAGCGATACTGCCATAAAACCCATGCCTTGCCATTTATTACCCAGCCACATTTGCCCACTGCCCGGCATAATAAATGCTGACATCAGAGCCGCTTTAAATGGGCGCTTTATACCTGAGGATTGATCCGTTTGTGGGGTGTTTTGAATCGTCATAGTATGCCTATGCAGTAGTGAAGAAAATGAGTCGGTGACATTAGTCGATGATATTTAGTCGATAACATTTAGTCGATAATAATGGGAGTCGAGCGTGTCTGTTGATTTGGCTCAGTAATTTTGGTTGCCAATATATAACAGGCTATCCCCATTAGGGTGTTTGTTACAGGTAGCGCCAACATCAAGCCTTTAACCCCACCAATGTACGAGCCTAACGCGGCTAAGGGAAGCATTAACAACATTAAACGGCATAAATTAATCACCAAAGAGCTCATTGGACGATGATACGCATTTAAGCTGGTGGCAAAAATAATCACTATGCCCAGCGGACCATATGCCGCTGGCAACGCCATAATATAAAAAGTCAGCCAATCAATAACCACAGGGTCGTTAGAGAATTGCTGTGCAATTGGATGGGCAAAAAAATACATCGGAATATACAACAGGGTTTGAAATACCAAGATAAACTGCAACGATTTAAGTAACGCTGCTTTGGCACGAACATGCTGTTCAGCGCCTAAATTTTGCGCAATAAAGGGCATTAAACTTGATGACAAAGCCATTACCACCAGCAGCAATACCGACTCTAAGCGCATTCCCGCGCCAAATGCCGCCACACCTGCATGGTCTATACGGGCTATCATGGCCATCAAAATACCATTGGCAATGGGGTTAATTAAATTCATTAATGCCGCTGGGCGAGCGATATGCGCTAGGGCGCGCCAATTGGCGACCATACGGCTGCGGACTAAGCTGGCACTATGTAATAACTTACGTTTAAATATCAGCAATCGGCCCGCAAGCAACAGCGCAATAATCCAAGATAATGTGGTAGCAATGGCAGCCCCTTGCACTTCTAAGCGAGGAAAAGGCCCTAAACCAAATATTAATAAGGGATCTAGCACCAAGTTGACAATAGCCGCCAACATCATAATTTTAGCAGGAGAGCGAGTATCGCCAGTGGCGCGCAACGCTTGATTGCCCACCATCAGCACCACCAAAGCTGGTGCACCCAAATACCACCACATCATATAGTCATGAATGTAAGGCATACTGCGATCATTCGCGCCCAGCAAGGTGAATAATGGCTCAATCAGTAAGCCACCCATTAGGCACAATAAAGTGATAATCGTAGAGGTTAATACTAAGGTATCGAATAAAAAAACTTTAGCTTGTTCTGCATGGCCAGAGCCAATAAAACGGCCTAAATTGGTGGATACACCGGCACCTATGCCGATACCGATACTGACAATCACTAAGGTTACCGGAAAAGTAAAACTGACCGCCGCTAAGGCTTCTGTACCTAGCTGGCTAATGAAATAGATGTCCACCAAGCTGCCACCCAGAATGGTGAGAATACCAATCAGGTTAGGCAGGGTCATGTTAAACAGAACACGACCAATTGGTGCACTAAGCAACCCGTGTTTATCTTTCATGGTGACATCGCTTTGTAATGAAGGATGCGAATTCTATCAGGGTTTGCATAGCTTTAATAAAACAGACTTAAAAATTCTGTAGTTTTTTTATTGTTAGCCCTTGGAAGTGTGATGGATCACCCCCATATATCAACCATCAAAGGGTAAAAGCCTTTTCCATCAAAACCGCCTCGATATTGGGCATAAAATCATTAGGAGAGTTCATAGATGAATATTCGTCCATTACATGACCGTGTTATCGTTAAACGTTTAGAAGTTGAATCTAAATCTGCAGGTGGCATCGTGCTTACCGGTAGCGCTGCTGAAAAGTCAACTCGCGGTAAAATCCTTGCTGTAGGCAACGGTCGTATCTCAGAAAATGGCACAGTGACTCCGCTTGACGTTAAAGTGGGTGATGTTGTGATCTTCAATGAAGGTTATGGCGTTAAAAAAGAAAAAATTGACGGTGAAGAAGTGTTAATCCTGTCAGAAGCAGATCTAATGGCTGTTGTAGGCTAAGCCTCCAGTATTATTAGACTTTCTACTTCAAAACTCATTTAAAGGAACATCAGAACATGGCAGCAAAAGAAGTATTATTTGGTAACGATGCACGCGTAAAAATGCTTGCAGGCGTTAACATTTTAGCTAACGCAGTTAAAGTAACCTTAGGCCCTAAAGGTCGTAACGTTGTTTTAGATAAAAGCTTTGGCTCACCAGTGATCACCAAAGATGGTGTGTCAGTGGCAAAAGAAATCGAACTAACAGATAAGTTCGAAAACATGGGCGCGCAAATGGTTAAAGAAGTTGCTTCTAAAGCCAATGATGCAGCCGGTGACGGTACCACTACAGCAACAGTATTAGCACAGGCAATTGTTGTTGAAGGCCTAAAAGCCGTTGCAGCGGGTATGAACCCAATGGATCTTAAGCGCGGTATCGACAAAGCGGTTATTGCAGCCGTTTCTGAGCTTAAACTACTTTCTCAAGAATGTTCAGACACTAAAGCGATTGCTCAAGTTGGTACTATCTCTGCTAACTCTGACGAGTCAATCGGCGACATCATTGCAACTGCAATGGAGAAAGTCGGTAAAGAAGGCGTTATTACGGTTGAAGAAGGCCAAGCGCTTGAAAACGAATTAGACGTTGTTGAAGGTATGCAGTTTGACCGTGGTTACTTATCACCATACTTCATCAACAAGCCAGAAACTGGCAGCGTTGAATTAGACAGCCCATATATTTTGTTAGTAGACAAAAAAGTGTCTAACATCCGTGAATTATTGCCAATTCTTGAAGGTCTAGCTAAAACCGGTAAGCCATTATTAATGGTTGCAGAAGACGTTGAAGGCGAAGCATTAGCCACATTAGTGGTAAACAACATGCGTGGCATCGTTAAAGTGGCTGCTGTTAAAGCACCTGGTTTTGGCGACCGTCGTAAAGCAATGTTACAAGACGTAGCCATTCTAACTGGCGGTACAGTTATCGCAGAAGAAATCGGTCTAGAGCTTGAAAAAGCGACCCTAGAAGATTTAGGTACAGCTAAGCGCGTTATCATCACTAAAGATAACACTACCATTATCGATGGTAATGGCGATCAAACGCAAATTGCTGGCCGTGTAAGCCAAATCAAACAACAAATTGAAGAATCAACTTCAGACTACGACAAAGAAAAACTTCAAGAGCGTATGGCTAAATTAGCTGGCGGTGTTGCAGTAATTAAAGTTGGCGCAGCAACAGAAGTTGAAATGAAAGAGAAAAAAGCCCGTGTTGAAGATGCATTACATGCAACTCGCGCAGCGGTAGAAGAAGGCGTAGTAGCAGGCGGCGGTGTAGCCCTTGTTCGCGTAGCAAGCAAAATTAAAGATGTTGAAGTATTGAACGAAGACCAAAAACACGGTGTGGTAATCGCACTACGTGCTATGGAAGCGCCTTTACGTCAAATCGCAACTAACGCTGGTCAAGAAGCATCAGTTGTCGCTAACACTGTTAAAAACGGCACAGGTAACTTCGGTTACAACGCTGGCAACGACACTTACGGTGACATGTTAGAAATGGGTATCCTAGACCCAACTAAAGTGACTCGTAGTGCATTACAGTTCGCTGCATCTATTGCTGGTTTGATGATCACAACAGAAGCGATGATAGCTGAAGTACCACAAGATTCTGCGCCAGATATGGGCGGAATGGGTGGTATGGGTGGTATGGGCGGCATGATGTAATCTAACTGGTTAAAATCAGTTATAGCGACGTTACTTTGCCACTCACGTAGAAAAACACTACGCTTCGTGACAAAAAGCCTTGCTCTAAGCTGATTTTTCCTGCGTTAGATGCATTGTATGCTGGTCTAAAGCCTAAAAGCTTAAAGCCAAACTTCTTGTAAAAGAAAAGAGAAGGCCCCGATACTTAACAGTATCGGGGCTTTTTGTTATTAGTTACTTGGGTCATTTAAAAATTAATTTACTCTAACTCTATCAATGAAATTTCTCTATTTCTATATAGGCTAAATTGTCAAAAAAATAGATGTCGATTATATTATTGTTTCTATAGTATTTTCATTGTAATGTTCTTTTGGTTTCTCAGGGTTAATCTACTTAAAAGGAAGTTTGTATGTCATGCACTTGTTGCCAAGGTCAATTAAATAGCGGTATGGTTCAAAAAATAGATGAAAATACGGGAGAGAGATATAAATCTTGCCCCCATTGTACTGAGGCACACGGCTTTGAGCATGTATTTCATCGATACCCATCTGATTTTGGAAATACCCCTGCACGTGTGACGGCTAGGAACCCACATGGGCATCAAAGTTATTGTAAAGAATGCAGAAGTTTAGCAAGAGGGGTATCTTCGAGTGCATATGCACGAGGTACTTTATGCAGTCATTTAGTGTAGCTATCTAGTTCTCGGCTATGCGAAGTACATCAGTTGTTAATATGCATAAGTAAGCATTATGAACTCTTAGTTAATAATGTTTACTTACTGATAAGATGGCTTATACCATTTGGTATATTTGAAAAACGGTCTCCTTTATCCCATATCATCCACATATATTCACAACTATCTGAGCCTCCGTTGATGAATCTAGGTCTAGGGATAATAATTGGAGTTTTATTCGGGAATCCTATTTCTGCCCAAAAATCTACTCTACATTTAGAACCTAAAAAATTAACTCTTTGCAAATAGGCAAGCGTACCATCTATTGCTAATTCAGATAGCGACTTTTTGAGAAATTCAATAGTTAGGCTAAAAGGCGGGTTTGTAATAATAACATCCTGCTGGCTAAAGTCGGTGCTTAAATAGTCAACTCCTTCTTGTATCTCTGCCCAAAATTTTTGTTTATCTGGCAAAGTGATCCTATCAAATATATTTTTAGTTCCTCGACAAGGTTCTAAAAATTTATCGCTTGGTCTCAACGATAATTGACCTAATAAAGCTTCAACGGCATTGATTGGAGTCGGATAGTCATCTCTAGCAACTTTGTTACCGATAGTGCTACTCACAAAAACTGTCCTCTAATAAACATAATTTCGGGATTGAACCTTTACTAAATGACGTGTGGATTTAAATAATGCATGAGTATACTAGAGTAATTGGAACAGATTGTCATGAATCATTAGTCAGGGTTCGCTTAGCTCTTTTAACTGCCTCAAGCATTGATAAATCTTGTGTATAAGCCAGGGCAACCGCATGAGCGCTTACTTTTTGAACTCTTCGTTTGACCAGCAAGCAAAAGAACAGTAAACCATCCTAGCTATGAAGATTTAACGAATTACGGGAGCTCGTTAAGCGATCTAATATTGTTCAATAAACGTTCGCGATCTCGCCCTGCTGTATAAGTCTTGAATTCAAAGATTATACTGATGGTGAAAAAGTGAACTATTCAGCTTAACCATGAGATGGATATGGGAAAGGTTAGAATCATGTTTGGAACATCATTAACCCATAACTCATAACCCATGTCATCGTGATATTTGTGAGTCCTTGGACATCAGATGTGATGTTCAAGTCATCAGAAGAGGGTGTAACGTGTCGACGAACTATTACCATATGAGTGTGCCTACAAAATGGGCATTTATTAGTGAAAACAAATTTGCGCCCATGGCTGCATGGGTGTATAAAGTCGCAGTTTTTAATATTTATATTGATAGCAGACTATAATTGTGTAAAGTTAACTCAATAGATGCAGTCTTTTGACGGAGGTAAGATTATGAATGATACACATCAAAAGCCAAAAAAAACTTCCTCGTCTGATGTAAAAACTCAGCAGTTTAATGAGAATGGCGAGTTCAGTTTAGATCTAAAAGATAAAACTACTCGACGTCATGTCATGTCTAAAATTAACCGATTCAAGGATTTTGCTGTAATGGCATAGGCAGGAGGCCTTTATGGGTGCATTTGCTGTCGCATTCATTCTTATATCTGGTTACATCTTTGTTGCTCGCTCAAAACATCAGCGCTTAATAACACGTAGAGAAGATGGGCACCGTTACTATTTTCGGTGTGGTGCTTATGGTATCTTATTTTGTGGAATAGGGATTATTTTAGCGATTTTATTAGATATTCTCGATGTACCAAGTTCCATTTTAGCCGCGCTAGGTTGGTCAGTCGAAAATTTGATTCATAATACCTCCTCCTTTACTGCCAATGAATATACGAGTCTTAAGGTGCTCATTGGATCATTTTTTACAATTCCTATTTCTTTTGTTGGGGCTTTTTTCGATAACACTTGTAGAGATAACCGAAAGTCGCTACAACGCATTCGTGATAGAGATAGCGGAGCCCTAGAAAAATTTTTGGCCGAATGTGGTACAAAATTTCAAACAGTGCTAATCACATTAAGTAGTCGTAAGGTGTATGTCGGAATTGTTCATGAAATCCCTATTGAATGCGGTGAAGTTGAGCATTTTAGTATTTTGCCTATTTTAAGTGGGTATAGAGATAAAGATTCACTCACTGTTAAATTCACGACTAACTATTATGTCTACTATGAAAATCAATTAGATGACGATGGTGAGCCTAAGAGTGGGGTTGGCGCAGCGCTAGATGATTTCATTGAAGTTATTCCGGTATCAAAACTTGATCATGTAGGTCGCTTTGACATTGATACATACAAAAATTTCCATAATGATGCCAATGATAATACCGTTCGTTACCCAACAATGTCTTGGATGGACCAGTCATATACAACCAAAGTGCCTAAGTAAAAAAAGAGATTTAACGGTGTATGTATCGTTAAATCTGAATGACTAAGACAAATATTAAAAGCCTCTATACCTAACGAAATTGAGGCTTTTTTGTTGAGGACTTTTTAACTTCGTGGGTGATCCCTCAGGGTCAGAGTAAACTTTTTTACCATCTAAATAATCTGCTTTTCAAACCCACAATCCACACAATTCAATGTGTAGGTTTCTTTGCGCTTAGTGACTTTGGTATTTTTACTCATACATTGTGGGCAATTTTGTTTCATTGGTGTGTTTTTACTGCACTGGTTGCAGTTTATGTAATAACCGAACTTGCCATGCATTGGGGTGTATTGTGTTGATTCACCGCAATATTTACAGCTTAGTATCGGGTGTTGGTCTGGCGCTAATGCGACAACCGCTACTGGTGCAAGTATTGCGGCAGTAGATTGAACTAGAGCATTAATAGGCGCTAACGTTGGTTTAAGCTCTGGCGTATTTGATATAGGTTGGATTTGCTTTAGTTGTGCCGGAGCAGTGTCAACTTGCTGAATATTTGAGTCGATGTGTTGGTTAATAAGAAATTGGCTGACTGTATTGAGTTCTTGTTGGCTAAAGTCTGGTCGGGTGTCTGCGGACGCTGACCAAGCGGAGCAATTTGAATTATGTGGGGTCAGAACAAACTTTCTAACCCCGTTTTGCTTTTGCTATTTTGTACGGGTAATTTTGTCCAAATATCCCATAGCAAAAGCCGATAACACAAAAGTGATGTGGATGAGTAGATACCACATGATTTTGTCGTTTTCGATATTTTCGGCATTCATAAAGACTTTAAGTAGGTGAATAGATGAGATTGCCACAATAGACGCGGCCACTTTGTTTTTAAGCGAACCTGAATCCATCTTGCCAAGCCAGTTCAGTTTTTCACTGTCTTCACCGACATCCAGCTGTGAAACGAAGTTCTCGTAGCCTGAAAACATCACCATGATGAGCAGACCACCGACCAACGTAATATCGATCAGTGATAGGGTTACCAGTATTAAATCGACTTCAGCCATTTTGAAGATATTGGGTATGATATGAAAGATCTCCTGGAAGAACTTTATGCCTAAAGCAAATAAAACCAGGCTTAATCCCAGATAAATCGGCGCCATTATCCAGCGCGATGCATACATCAGTTTTTCAAACACTTTTTCCATAAAAAACTTAACCCTTCAGATAAAATACGCTAGAAATCAATCGAGCTAACTATTTTTGAATAATAACATAATGAACCTTAACTGTGCTTGCATATAGTAACAAGCTTGATGACGTCTCGTGAGTAAGTATTGCTGTAGTAATCTGTTTCAATGTTTGATATTCACAATATAAGTTACTTGATGTAGTCGGTAGGCTTTTAGTATTAAACTCAAGTGGATGCGATACTTTTTTCAATGAATTTATCGTTATTTTGAGAATGTTCAATCTCTAGTTTTTTCAAGGTTTAAGTGCCAAGGTCGATATAAATATTATTCAGCTTTGGAAGGGGCAACCATTGAATATTTCAGGCTTAAATTCACCGAGTTCAATAATAGATAATCTGCAAAAGCGGCAATTACGAGTAAAGCCTACTATTACGCCGCTGGGTATATCGCTTGCTCAGCCAGCGAATACTGAAGATAAGGTCTCTATTTCAAATGAAGGGCAGAAAAAAGTGTCGGCGGAATTAGGTTCGGCGATGGATAAAAATGTAATTATTTCTGGTGGTTCGAAGTCAGCTGACGGTTATAAGGTCGATACGCGCACTGAAATAGAAAAGAAGATTGATAAGTTAAAAGAAGACATAAAAGAGCTTCAAGCACAACGTAGGGAGTTGATGGGTGATAATTCGGAAGAAGCCGAGTTGCAGCGAAAAAACTTAGATCAGCAAATCACTATGCTCAACACACAACTGATGACCCTGTTTAAAATGCAAAAAAACGAAAATAGATAGGTTTCTGTATAGTCGCTGTTAGTTTACATTTTACAAAAAATTATTTACAGGCTCATGCGACTAACCCGCTTTTACGATATTTCATCCACTTTTTTAGCCTGATTTAAGTTTTCATCTACTTTGAATGATGTGGTCTTGCATCATGTGGTCCAAGTATCAAAACAGTCAGCCTCAATATTGATAAAAATTTTGCTAAGGCAAGATTACAAAACACTAACCTGTCTTCGGATTAAAATGCCTACATCCTCTTTTGTGAGTAATAGTGAATCAATAATCATCTTTTCAATATGATGGTCTAACACTTGAAACACCCAATTGAGCCCTTGTTTACTATGATGTTAAAGTGATGATGTTAAAATGATGATGTTCAAATAGAGGCGAGAGATTTTCACTTCTGAGTTCCTTCATTTAAAGCTGATAGGGAAATAGTGGATATTTGCATAGCGTGCGTCAGCTTAAATAAGGCATGATTGAGTCGAACAAAGTCTAGTTTTGTCTAAAATGCAGTTAGCCAGTTTTTATGCAAGATTGTCCAATTTACTCAGCACTGTCTTGATACGCAAATTTAACTATTTCTATTAGATAACTATTATCTATTAGATAATCATCTAAGGGCTAAATTTCAACGGTAAGTGTAATAACCTCAGTACTTATGTCTTTAACGAGTCATGCTTTCTGTTAGCAACATTTAGTAGTAATTTTTAATCTAGGCCTCAGGTTGAGTCGCTAAACTGAGTGACTTAACTATGTATTTCAACCTCTTAAAATCGAGATCTATTATCATGGATACACATACTGCAAATATGCCACGTAAAATGCCTTGGGTTGCGATAAGTGTTATTGCATCCATAGTCTTGCTACTTGGGCTATTACTGATGGTGATGCCCAAAGGGTTTAAAACCACCCACGAGCAAATCGGTACAGGTAAGCCTTCGGTAGTATTTGTCTATGATGCTAACCTTGTTTCGAGTACCACCCAGACTGAACAGATGAATGAAGCCCGAGCTCATCTTGGCGACAACGTTTTTCTTTCTTCTTGCCAGAGCGGGCACTCCAGAAGGGGATCAGCTTATTGCTAAGCATGGTGCTAGACCAGCTGAATTATTACTGTTTGACGCAGCAGGAAGCTTAACTAAAAGGCAGCTTGCGGTGATAGATGCTAACGAGCTTATGTTGTGGGTACGTTAGTTATTTATAGGACGGTCTGAATTTGCGTCGGTGAGTGTAGATTTGGGTCTTTAAAGATTTATAAACTTTTGTTTTATTTTCTAATCAGGGTCAATCGCAGCCTTACTTAGCTAAGTTGATTTAGATTTATCATCCAGATGTTTGATACTAAAAATCCTCGACACTAAAAGTTTCGGGGCTTTTTGCCTTTTGGCGGTGTAAGTGCATGGGTGTTAGCGTGACTATTATCAAGCTGACTCATTTGTGTAGCACGATTTATTTGCGGTTATTGCTTGCGGTAGCGTTTTAAGCTACAACTTAGTTATAACTTCTTATCGATATGTGACTAAATGCACGTTTTTAAAACGATATATCAGAATGGCCATTGGGATAAACCGTTACTGCAAAATGCAGCCATTAATTTGGTGTTGGTATTTGGTTCGCCTGAGCTTATGTTAGACAGCAAGCTTAATGGTGAGCTAGCAAGTGCTTTTCCAAACGCGCAAATCGTAGGCTGCAGTACTAGCGGTGAAATTCAAGATGATTGTCTATATGACAACAGTGTATGCGTTACAGCGATTGATTTTAAACATACACAGGTGCAAGTTGTCAGCAGTTCGATAAATCAATTTGAACATTGTGCTGAATTAGCAAAGCAGTTGATCGATCAATTAAGCTTTGATGGGTTAAAACATGTTTTTGTTATTTCTGATGGTCATTTAGTTAATGGCTCTGAACTGGTTGATGGTTTACAGCAGCACCTGCCTAAAGGTGTCATGGCTACGGGAGGCTTAGCCGGTGATGGTGAGCGTTTTAGTCAAACCACGGTATGGCATAATCAGCAAATAGAAAGCGGACTTATTGTGCTGGTAGGGCTTTATGGTGAAAGGTTATCTGTTGGTTTTGGTAGTCTAGGAGGCTGGCGTCCATTTGGGCCTAAACGGGTGATTACTCAGTCGACAGACAATGTGCTTTTTGAACTCGATGGACGGCCAGCGCTTGATTTATATAAAGAGTTTTTGGGTGAGTTTTCTGCCGGCTTGCCTGCTTCTGCATTACTCTATCCGTTAGCACTGCAACTCGATGGTGAGCAAGAAACTGTGGTTCGCACTATATTATCCATTGATGAACTGCAAAAAAGTATGTTGTTTGCAGGTAATATGCCCACAGGCGCGACATGTCAGTTAATGCATTCTAATTATGAAGATTTACTTGATGGTGCACAGCTTGCCGCAGAGGATGCTGTCTCTTCCTTTGGGGGAGTACAGCCTGAGTTGGCTATTTTAATTAGTTGTGTCGGCCGTAGACTCGTTTTACAGCAAAGGGTTGAAGAGGAGTTGGAGATTATTAAGCAAGGCTTACCCAGCCAGTGTACTATTTCTGGATTTTACTCCTATGGTGAAATATCGCCTATTAAGTCTATTGGTCGGTGTGGTTTACATAATCAGACTATGGCTGTCACATTATTTTCTGAGACATAGTGATATTAACAATGCATAAATTGCTATTGCGTCAGCTAAAACGTAACCAAAAAGATGAATTGTTTATTTCAAAAAATGACATTTTTTTAAATTCAATATCAGATGCTTATGCTCAAAATGAGCAAAGTGTAAAAATGTTAGAGCGTTCTTTATTCCTTATTTCCAACGAGTTGAACGAGCGTAACCAAACACTAAATGACCAGTTAGCAAAGATGAAACTGGTTCAAGATAAGCTTGAGCACTCCATTGGTTTATTAAATGCGACGGTTAATTCGACCGGTGAGATTTTGTTTGTTTATGGATTAAATGGCGAACTATTATCATTTAATACCATGGGGCAGGATTTTTTTGACGATATAGGCTTTAAACCTGTATCGCATTGGGAAGAGTTTCTTAGCATTATTAAAGATAAACAACATATGTTATCTATTATTGATCGTCTTCAACATGACCCATTTCAATATTTAACTGGCACTATAGAGTTACTCGATAACCGTTTCTTTGATTACCGGTCTTTACCTCAGATACAAGAGAAGCAAATTTATGGCCGAGTGTGGTGCTTTCGCGATGTGACAGTGCAAAAGCAGTACGAGGCTACTATTGAATATCATGCTTTTCATGATGCACTGACAGGCTTACCTAATCGTGCATTATTATTGGATAGAATTAGCCATTCTATTGCGGCGAGTAAAAGAGAAAATAAAAAGTTAGCGGTGTTATTTTTAGATTTAGATGACTTTAAAAAAATCAACGATACAGAAGGCCATGATGCAGGTGACTTGCTGCTAAAAGAAGTGGTTCGACGACTTCAGACACGCTTACGAGAATTTGATACTTTGTCCCGCCAAGGTGGTGATGAGTTTATTATTGTTTTAGAAAAGATAGAGTCAGAAATGACGGTAAAACAGGTTTGCCAAGATTTATTAGCATTGATTAAACAGCCTTTTACTATCGGTTCTCGTCAATTTATTGTGACCTCAAGTATTGGGATTTCACTATTCCCTAATGATGATGACAATGCCAACTCGCTGATCCGTAAAGCAGATTTAGCTATGTATGAGTCAAAATCACTGGGTAAAAACAGCTTTCATTTTTACAGTCAGGCACTTGAAAAAGAGGCATTAACTCAACTTGCCGTTGAGCAAGCGCTGCGCCAGGCCATCGAAGATCAGAGCTTACATTTAGTCTATCAACCCAAAGTTGATTTAAACACTATGAAAGTGGTTAGTGTTGAAGCGTTATGCCGTTGGACGCAGCAAGATGGCGTTGTGATCCCACCCGATGTTTTTATTCCCATAGCAGAACAAACTGGGCTGATTATTGATATCGGTTGCTTAGTAATTTCTAAAGCCTGCTTACAGTTAGCTAAGTGGCGAGATGCAAACATTACAGCGCTGGCTATTTCAATTAATCTAAGCTGTTTAGAATTTCAAAATGAAGCGCTAATAACACATTTAATAGATACCTTAACCCATTATAAATTAGAGGGTAAATATCTTATTATTGAATTAACCGAATCGATTTTTATGGAAGATAAATTCAGTGTAAAAGAAATTATGTTACGGCTTAATCAATATGGGATTACTTTTGCACTTGATGATTTCGGCAAAGGTTATTCATCATTTAGCTACTTACAATTTTTGCCGTTGCATTATCTCAAAATAGATAAAGCATTCTTACAAGATGTTGAGAGCAGCAGCTCATCGGCAGCGATAGCTAAAACTATTATCGACATAGGGCATAACCTAGGCTTAAAAGTTATCGCAGAGGGGGTGGAAGACCAATTTATGCTTGATTACGTTAAGGCTTATAAATGCGATTTAGCCCAAGGTTTTTATTTGCACAAGCCCATGCTGCCAGAGGCGATAGAAACCTTATATCTCGGCTGATCTGATTGAGTAAAGGTGGGATTGAGTAGTGCTAGAGCATAAGGTATTGAAACTTATTCAGTGGTGAGTCGTTAGTGCTTATTGATTAGTTATTTCTCAATCGCACTATTTGATATATGATGCGCCACCCTAAATTTACCAACCTCGTCGATTCTATTTTATGTCTACCAATGCCCTCTATACCGATTTGTCCGGTTACTATGATTTGATGTGCTGTGACATTAATTACCAACAACAAACTAATAGCGTAGCGCGCTTACATCAGTTTTTGGGTAACAGCGGCAAACAACATTTAGACTTGGCCTGTGGCACTGGGCCACATGTTAGGCATTTCATCGATTTAGGGTTTCAAAGCAGTGGCCTGGATATCAATCAACCTATGCTCGACATTGCCATGCGTCGTTGTCCTGAAGCGCAGTTTAGTTTGCAAAATATGACTGAGTTTTACGTTGAACAAAAACTTGATCTGATCACCTGTTTTTTGTACTCCATTCATTATTCTCCGGGAACCGAGGCGCTTAAAGCCTGCATTGCAAGCGTACATAAGGCATTAAATACTGGTGGCCTGTTTTGTTTTAACTCAGTTGATAAGCATAAAATCCATAACAATGCGTTAGTGAAACATAGTGCGGAATTTGACGGCAGCCAGTTTGTGTTTGAATCGGGTTGGCATTACAGCGGTGTAGGTGAGATGCAAGCACTCAATTTAAGCATCGCCAAAACTCAATCTGGTGCAACGCAGTTATGGCAAGACTCCCATGCGATGGTGGCCACCAGTTTTACTGAAATCGAAGCCTTGTTAAGTCCGTATTTCGAGGTGCAAATATTTGAACACGATTACGACAAAATCATCCCGTGGGATTTGGAATCAGGCAACGCCTTGTTTGTGTGTGTTAAGCGAGAGATTAAATAGTTAAGGTTTTTTAGCGTCATTGCGGTAATAATTTCGAGCTGAAATATCCCTGTTAACTTTTGTGATTGTATCGCAGGGTAAATGTTGAGATTTTTGCGGTGTGATTAGATCGACTTATTAGAACATAGGCCATTATTCATCATTAATGATAATGGCCATTTAAAAGGTTTACTCTTCAGTAAATGCCGCTTCAACCTTTTCTAATTCTTGCTGGTTTTTAAGCTCGGTTTGTTGCTGTTTTTTAATGCTGACTTCTTCTACTAGTGCAGCTTGTCTTTGTTTAAGGCTGTGTTTTTCATCTTTGGTTAGAAACTTAAATGCCTTTTCATTGGCAAGCGCATATGCCACCACATCTTCACCCTTTACTCTGCGCTCATCCACACGTTTTGAAAAACGATCGTTATCTCGAGCTTTACGCTCTTCGGCATTTAACTTGCTCATATTTTGTATCCTCTGAGTTATTCACGGTAGCATTGTTCTAGGTTCAGTTAGACAAATGAGAGCGGTAATACATTTATAAAGCTGATGGGCGCATTTTAGCATAAATTGGCTTACTAGCTTGCAATACGTGATATGTGAATAACTATGGTTTGTGAATAACTAGAGTTGGTAAGGTAATCGATTGAGTGGGATGAGTATTAGCTCTTACAATGGTTAAATAAGCTATTGGTAACAATCATCATTTAACATGCCGGTTGAGTCTATACGGGTGGCTAAGAAAGTAGATATGAATAGAATATGGGGCAAAGTTGAATATGACTTACTATTCCCCACATTGCTAAATTGATTGAAACTACGTCATTTATTGCAGTGTTGACTCATCTATTAAGTATTGGGTTGTCAGCTGCGATATGAGCTTTTCAGTATCGAATGTATCGACTTTATTGTTAAATTCATTAATTAATTTAACTTCGATCACGACCTCTGGTTTAAAAGTATAAACGCCAGCAGTACCTGAACTTCCCTGGTTTATGACATTTTTTAAGTATATTACTTCAAAATAAGGCGATAGGTTTTTTCTTGCCAGCACAGCCGCTCTTAGTAAAGCAAAATCATTCGCCCTGCGCTGTGAGGTATTACCGTTGCCAGAAAATCGAACATAATAAGTGTTCTCTTTGTCTTCATATTTAGAATCAGAATACCCACCGGTTAAACCTTGTGATTGATAAGTTGTCGGTGAAGCACAACCGCCAAGCATTAAAAGATTAATAACCAAAATTATTTGAATTAGATACTTCATTTTTACCTTTAGACTATCCGTTAATTAACTGGGCGATAAGGTAGCAGAAAAATTAGCTAATAATCTTATTTTCAAACCAATAAGCCATCTGAATGTTGTAATTGTGAGCTTAGACTTGTTGAGGTATAGCTTTGGTTTTGTGAGACGGTTTGTTTTATAGGACTTTGTAAAAAGTTGTGCAGTTTGCAGCAGTTTAGTTTTCAGAATCATCTATCCACAATCCATTTGTAACTCGATAACAATTAATCTGCAATAACCTAGAGCAAGGGATCAATAAAGCTGTATCCTTTAACCACAGAATTGTCTTTCGCACGGAACTCCGTCGCCATCACCATCCATTTCAGTTCCTGGACAATTACGGGTGTAAAAGGTGGCCTCTGCACAAGATCGCATATGACTACAATGGGTCTTGCCTGCTTCACATCTGAACTGATTGCTGGGGATGATTGAACTTGGTTGTGCTGTAGGAGTCCACTGCATTTGTTCAACATCTTCATTGGTAATCACGGGCGTGGCGTTGAACTCTTGATACTTGTTGAAACCGTATATGGCTAAGTTAAGCACAATTAACACTAAAATGATTCTGCCAATGACGGAGCTTGATGAAGTGCGCAGCGAGTGGTGAGTTTTATTATTGGAAGGCAGGTTAAATGGACCACTTAATGGCGTGTCCGCGACTTTTGCTTGTGATGAACCTGCAACACCTTCAATGCTGGCTTTTACGGCTTTAACTTTGCCGTCGGGCTGGTTCTCACGATGAAATAGGATCTCATCGCCAATAAGGGGTTTTCTGGCCATGTGCTTGAGCGTGGTAATATGAATAAACACATCTACATCACTGCTTGTTTCTGGTTTGATAAACCCAAAGCCTTTATCTTTATTCCAACGAACTAACGTGCCTCTTTCCATGGCAATATTCCCTTAATAAGCATTGTTTGATGATGTAGATACGTCAACTAATCTGCCATAATAGCGAGTTGAAAAGGAAATAAGCTAGCTATTTCATTAGGTTAACTTAAATCTTGTTATAATGATATCTGATAATAGCAGGACGTAATAACTATCCTCACACAATATTGTTGTAGACGCTAAATATAGGCATCAAGCTAACGATCACTAGTTTGATGCCCTAAGTTTAATCCTGTTTCTTAACATGTTTTAGCGCAGCTTGAAGCGCTTCATAGCGAAATAAGAAGGTATTTTCTTTCGGTAGTGAGTCGATAGCTTGAAACTTGCCAAGTTGCTCTCGTGTTTGTTGATTTGGGCACAGTAAAAACACTTCACAATTAGCCTCTAGTGCATCTTTAATCGCATTTTCAAGCGCTAAGCCAACGGTAACATCAATCATAGGCACATCAGTTAGGTCGAGGATCATTGCTTCATATTCGGCAATACTGGCGTGTTGACGTGAAATCGCTTTTGATACGCTAAAAATCATTGGACCTGATAAGTAGAAAAACAACACTTTACCATTTGCCTGGTCAAGTAAGCCGCGCTCACTTTGTGTCAGCGGAACATCGTTTTGATCTGCATCACTGATGGCTTTAACCTGACGTGCTTGTTCTCGGCTTAAGCGTTCAATAATGAGGATGTTAGAAATAAAGACCCCAAGTCCTACTGCTACAATTAAATCGACAAATACGGTTAATAACATCACCCCATACATAATAGTCATGCTTTGCATACTGACTTTGTGGGCGCGTTGAATGAAACTCCAGTCAAGAATATTAAAACCAACATAAACCGCAATCCCGGCTAATACCGCCATCGGGATAGGCTCGGTCAAACCACCGGCCACCAGTACCACTAATGCCAGTATTACCGCTCGGGTGATACCTGATAGCGGTGATTGGGCACCTACTTGAATATTGGTTACCGTGCCCATAGTGGCTCCCGCACCAGGAAGCGCGCCAAACAAGCCTGAAATCATATTGGCTAAACCTTGGCCACGTAATTCTTTGTCTGAATCGTGCTCTTTACGGGTTAATGAATCGCCGATAACTGCGGTCAGTAGGGTGTCAATACAGCCAAGGGTACCTAGCACTAAGGCGTCGATGATCATGGTGACAAAGATATCAGCGTTAATGTGAGGAATAACCAGAGAAGGTAAGCCTGCTGGAATTTCACCAATGCGGCGAATACTGTCGGTGTCAAAGAACATCATCGATAATAAGGTGACCCCTACTAGGGCAACAAGCTGCGCAGGCACATATTTACGATATCGTTTAGGGAACATGAACAATGTTATTAGGGTTAACAAACCAAGAAACAGCTCGCTAAACTTGATGTTTGCTAGGGTATTTGGCAGTGCAGATAAGGTGCCTATAACGCCACCTGTGGGCGCAGCATGACCCAGTAAAGGCGAGAGCTGTAATATAATCAAAATCACGCCAATGCCCGACATAAAACCAGAAATAACGCTATACGGCATTAAGGTGACATATTTGCCTAGTTTTAAGCTGCCGATTAAAAATTGAAAGCCACCTGCCATCATGACTATCGTGAATGAGATAGCGATACCAGATTCAGGATACTTAGCCACCATGGTGGTTAAAATGGCGGTCATAATCACAGTCATAGGACCGGTAGGTTCAGAGATTAAGGTTGATGAACCGCCAAATAACGCGGCAAAAAAACCAACAAGAATAGCGCCCCATAAACCTGCTTCGGCACCAGCGCCTGATGCGACACCAAACGCAAGAGCCAAGGGTAATGAAATGATTGCCGTGGTAACACCGCCAAACAAATCGCCTTTGATACTGACATCCTTAAAGCGTTCTTTAAACAAAACAATACCCCTTATACAAAAGTTGGCGTGACTGTAGCAAATTATGCGTAAATTATTAATCATTTTGTATAGACCATTTACATTTGGGGCGCGTATAACTGTATATAGAACTTAATAACAAGGATTAAAAATGCGTTTATTTATGGTTATTGCGATGGCGACGTTATTAACGGCCTGCAGCACCAGCTACCCTAATCAAGCCATTACAGGACAGGTTTTTCCGTCAGTAACGGGGCAAACTCTTGAACAGCAGCCGATGGCCTTACCTGACGATTTAAAAGGTAAGGTGGCATTATTATTAATTGGCTATAAACAAAACTCACAATTTGATATTGATCGCTGGTTGATTGGCTTAGACATGACCCAGACTCAAGTTGCTGTATATGAAGTGCCGACAATACAAGGATTGTTCCCTAGAATGTTCAGTACTTTTATTGATAATGGCATGCGCGCGGGTATTCCTAAGCCACTTTGGAAAGGGGTGGTGACTGTTTACCAGGATGGCGACCAAGTACAAGCCTTTACTGGCAATGAAAACCCAAACAACACCCGAGTAGTGCTGTTAGACGCACAGGGAAAAGTGATTTACTTTTATGATCAAGGTTTCTCGGTAGATGCGCTTAATCAGTTAAGAGCCTTACTCTAAAAACGGTCATATCAGGCTATAAAAAGATCGAGTCTGAGTAAGAGATTACTTATAAGCTAGTTAATTACTGGCTCGGTTAATTTTTACCCTAAGTAACAGACTAATAAGTGGTGAAAATCATCAATATGGTTAACTTCAATACCTTGGTTGATTAATAAGGCTCTGAATTTAAATGTAAAAAAATATGGTCTAATCCTTGCTAAATATCTTCCAACTCAACCAGGAAGAGCAATATTATGCAATTGGACATTCAATCACTTAGTCAACAATATCAAAGTGGCAAACACGTTAAACTGGCGATTAATGCGTTATCGTTAAAAATTGAGCCGGGAATTTTAGGGCTACTTGGCCCTAATGGTGCGGGTAAATCTAGCCTAATGCGCATTCTGGCCACCATCACCAAACCCACTTCTGGAAAAATTTTGTGGAACGGACAAGACATTGTTAGGTCACCGCAAGTTTTACGTCATGAATTAGGTTATCTGCCGCAGTACTTTGGTGTGTATGATCAGCTATCGGCTGTCGAATTTTTACAATACATTGCCAGTTTAAAAGGTTTACCCAAATCAAAGGCTAATCAAGTTATTGACGAGTTAATTGATAAACTCAATTTAACCCACGCTGCCCATATGCCATTAAAAGGTTATTCGGGCGGTATGAAGCAGCGAATTGGTATTGCGCAAGCCTTGCTCAATGATCCCAAGTTACTGATTATTGATGAACCCACAGTTGGTTTAGACCCGCATGAGCGGGCCAACTTCAGGCAACTACTGACTGAGTTAGCGGGTGACCGATGCATCATCTTTTCGACTCATATTGTGTCTGATATTGAGTCTATAGCGAACCGTATCGCGATTATGAATACCGGGCAGTTGATCCAATCGGACACTCCTAGTTCACTGCTACAAAAAATGGCCAATAAATGCTGGCAACTCACCACTGACTTTAATGAGCTTAAACATATTCAGCATGAGTTTATTGTTAGCCATAGCGTGCGTAAAGAAGACAAAGTGGAGCTCAATATTGTTGCCGACCATTGCCCTGATGCCATAGCAATTGCAAGAACCCCATCATTAGAAGATGCTTATCTTTACTTTACCAGCAGGCAACAACCGCAAGCGGGTTTAGCGAGGGCAAGTTAATGAATACCATGTTGCAATGTATCATCGCTGATTTTAAACAGCGTACCCGGCAACAAAGCTATATTGTCGCCTTGTTGGCTATGTCGGTTTTAACGCTATTATTTTTTCCATCGCCGGATGCTCAATATCAAACATTAGTGATTAATAGCTATCGCGGCATTTATAACAGTGCCTGGCTTGGTGTGTGTTTGGCGATGTTGAATGTACTTTTTTTACCGATTATTTGCTTTTACTTAGTTAAGAATGCACTTGAATTAGACCGGCAATCCATGACAAGTGAGTTGATCGCCGCCACGCCTGTGGCCAAGCACACATTTTTATTTTCAAAGTGGTGTGTGAATGTACTTATGTTGGTATCAATTGTACTGATCATGTTGTGCAGTACTGTACTTATCCAGCTTTATTATGGCGAAAGTTATCAAATTGATTTTTGGGTATTAATTTGGCCTCAGCTGGTGTTCGTTTTGCCTGTATTACTGGCTGTCGCCTCTATTGCTATCATGTTCGAATCAATAAAATGGCTTAGAGCTGGCTTAGGTAATCTGGTGTATTTTTTTATCTGGATAGGCTCGATTGTACAAACGATTGAAAGTGTTTCTGGTATTGGCAATCTGCTTGATCAATTAGATGCTGAAGTGGTAGCACGTTTTCCTTTATCACAAGGGGCAACCAATATAGGCATCAAAGTGGGCGATAGCTTAAGCCCAGAAATTAATACCTTTATATGGCAAGGTATTGAGCCAACGGCAGCGCATTTTTGGGGCGCGTTACCGTTAATATTTTTTAGCCTGATTTGTTTGGGGATTACCTATCTATGTTTCGACCGATTTAGCCAGCAAACGCTTGCCGTTAAGCAACAATCATCATGGCTACACCGTACTTTTAGCCGCACAGTAGGGATGCCACTGGATAGTTTTTTGGTTTTTTTTACTCAGTATTTTGCCTTCACACGGTTACTACGTTTAGAGCTCAAATTAATGCTAACTGGCCAATCTACTTATTGGTTTATCGGCTTAATTATTTTAAATATTGTGCAAGTATTTATTAGCCAGCAATTACTGATGAGCATAGTGTTACCTCTTGCATGGTTGTGGTGTGTGTTAGTGCTATCGCCCTTAGGGCAATTAGAAAAACAATCGAATACAGTAGAGTTAATGACCTACAGTAAGCAATCATCAAGGTTACAAAGTTTGGCGAGTTATTCCGCAGCATGGCTTGTACTGGCAATGGCCTGTTTAGGCGGTGCAATCCGCTTTTTAACGCTGGGTGAATGGGTGTTACTGCTGCAATTGATTATTGCTATTTCATTTACGGTATCGCTGGCTTATTTTTGTGGTGCTTTTGGCGGAACAAAGCGCTTGTTTGAAGTGCTTTATCCCGCTATTTGGTATTTTGGACCGATTCAAACAGCACTTTATGTCGACTTTTTTGGGGTGAATAGCCAAACCAGTTGGCAGGCGGGGATGCCCTATGCCGTTACTGCTATGTCTGTGGGATTACTGCTACTCACTGTGGGAGTGAAAAATAGCCGTTAGCTAATAAATAATTCATTAATAACAGAGGCTTAGTCCAAGATGCTATTAGTTCACGATACTATTAGATCACGATACTATTAGTTCACTGACTAAGCTTTGTTAACAACTAGGCTTAATCTACCACAGCTTTATTAGGTATTCTTCGGCGCAGCAGCTGAATTAATGCCGGTGCGATAGAGGCTAAAATCATTCCGCTCATTAATAAATATTGGTGAGGCGTATAGGATTCACTCATTAACACTAAACCACAAACGATACCCGCTATGGGGTTGGCAATGCCACCAAAAGTAAAGTCGACCACCGACATACGTTGTAATAACCAGACATACATGCTGTAACCCAGCACTGTATTGAGCAACACTATCCAGCCTATTCCAGCAGCATTTATCAGGCTGAATTGGCTGATCGCATCGAAATATTGCTGCGGTAAAAAGAATGCCTGAACGCCTGCACTAACTAGTAATAATGCCCCCCCAATAATGAGCTGCCAGGTCAGTATGGTCCACCAATGAATCTGCGTACCCAGTGCCTTGGTTATCGTGCTACCGACAATAATGCAGCTAATAGCCGCTAGCATAGCGACCAACCCTATTGGGTTTAACGTGATCGAACTTGGGTCAAATAGCATCCAAGCTAATAGCACTAACATCATGCCAAAAAATGCTTGTACTGGGTTAGGGCGCTTTTTACTGATAACCCAGTGGAATAGCATGGCAAAAACGGGTACGGAAATCATTCCAATGCCTGATATGGCTGAAGGTAGAGTTAATGCCATCACAAAAATAAGGCTGAAAAACACCGCGATATTAATTGCACCCAGTTTAATTAAAATCGGCCATTGTGCTTTTTTAGGTTGGCTAGGCTTTATGGCTAATAATATTAGCCCCGCAGGTAAAGCGCGCAGCGCGCCTAATAGTAATGGTGGCCAGTCAGGTAAGGTGAACTGGGTCATGGCATACGTGGTACCCCAAAAAAAAGCTGGGATCATGGCTAATAGGATATTCATAAACTACCTTTAAATTAAGTATCTTTATATGAAGATACATTGCAATTCTGAACCGATAATTTATTTTTGTAAAGTATCTTTTTATCAAGTATCTTTGCGTTAAGTTTATTTAGGCGTTATTTAACGGCTTATCAGTCAGGTGAAAAATGGAAGATATCGATCGCGTTGTTGCCCAATGGGCTGAGCAGAAACCACATTTAGATACTCTGCCAATGGCGATACTTGGACGTTTTCTGCGTCTACAAAAACATATTGAAGCCGAAATATCCACTTGCCATAAACAGTTTGATCTTACTATGGGTGAATTCGATGTGCTGGCGACATTAAGGCGTGCAGGCACACCCTTTTCGCTAACACCTTCAGGGTTATTATCGTCGATGATGCTGACCTCAGGTGCGATGACCAATCGGTTAGATAAACTTGAATCTAAAGGGTTAATCAAGCGTGTTCACAGTACTGAAGACAGACGCAGTGTGACGGTTGGTTTGACTGAAAAAGGCCTTGCAACTATAGATGAAGCAATTGAACAACATGTGCGTATTCAACACACCTTAGTGGATCATCTGTCGGATACTGAGATGCCTGAGCTTAATCAGTTGCTCAAGACTTGGCTGGTGGCCTTTGAAGGTAAGAAGTAATTTAGTCGTGAGATAAGACTGTTGATATAAGGGCTGTTGATTTTTGTGGTTAAAATTGATCTCGAAAGATCACAGCCCTCAAGTATTGCTCAGTATTTTATTACCGTTTATTGATTCAGCATTAACTGGTAAAAGCTAACTTGGGTATAGTCGCCCGCTTCCATACCTCTTGATTGGCAATTGGAACTGCTTTTTTGGGTATTACATTGATTATAAGCGCCTGCTTTATAATACATCCAGTCATTCTTGTAACCTTGATCGACCTCATGCCCTTCGTAGTGACCTTTGGCTAAATCAACGGCAAAGGTTTTAATAATTTCATTTGCTGTACCTGGGTTTTTAGTGAAAGTAAGGTGCATGGTATTGCCTTTGACATTTACGTCATAAGCAAAAATCTCTCCCAGTTTTATCCCCTCTTTAGGTTCAGGTCCACCTGCACGTATGTCATTTTTACCAAATACATCATGACGTATATCCTGGCGATATTTTATCCCTTTGCTGTCGGTAGCATCCTGTAATTTAGGTAGGGGATTAAGTTCATAATTCCACGATAGCGACCCAAATTCATGTTCGGGCAGCTTACGATATTGAATTTTTAATGGTTCGTTATCAGGGGCATGAATTTGTCCAATGACCACACCGAATGCACCATTCATAGCAGGATCGCCACTGGTGCTGACATGATCAACCGACAGTTGTGCAGTTAATCTACCACCAATAGCGCCGTATTTGCTGGCATTAGGATGAGAAGCCACAACGAAGTTATTGCTAAGCTGATCATATTGTTCAGCGAGCATTGCGCGTAATTCACTACGAGTATTTTTACTATTGGGTGTTGTTGGTGCTTTATTGGGGGCAACAAATATCATAGCGCCAGTATGCTGGTCGGTATAAAACCACTGTGGATGAACATAGGGATCAGCTGCACTACTCAGTTGATTTTTATCGATTTCTAATGCTTTACCATTACTTTTTCCCTCTTGGGCTAATTCTGGCAGAGTAATTTTCCATTTAGATAAATCAAAATTTTGTGCTGGCGCTTTACTTGGGTCTAAATTGAACTGCTTAGCGGTATCAAGCTGAGTTGCAGCGGCGGTGGAACCGGTAATGACACAAATGGCTAATAAGCTAAAGTGGGCTCTTGTTATGTTGTTTTTCTCTCAAGGATATGGCCTGACTATTCTATCAAGATAATAATATTGTATTACGATAGGGGGTGAGGTTTTTAAGGTTTCTTGCCGTTTTTACGATATGCTGAATAAATCGTCAAAACAACAAGTAGTGGGTGCCTCATGACATTACCTAATAATTTTTATACTGCTGAGCAAGTTAAAGTAGGCGAAATCCAAGCGGCGAAGCTTGCTGGTGTAACTATGTTTGACTTAATGAAGCGTGCCGGAGAAGCCGTTCTTAAGCTTGTTTTACAATATTACCCAACGCCTCAACATATTTTAGTCTGTTGTGGTGGCGGTAATAATGGCGGTGACGGTTATGTGCTGGCACGCCTAGTGCGTAAAGCGGGTATTAAGCTCACTGTGTGGTCAACTCATCAACCGAGCCAATTAACAGGTGATGCTTATCAAGCTTATTGTGACTTTACGGCTGCAGGTGGCAGGGTTAATACTCAAACAACTCATATTGCTGATGATGTTGATGTGATTGTCGATGCGCTATTGGGTACAGGTCTACGTGGCGAGGTTAAACAACAAACCTCTGCATTGATCCAGTTGGTCAATACCAGTTCGGCAAAAGTGTTCGCTGTTGATATTCCCTCAGGGTTATGTGCAAACACCGGTACGGTATTGGGTATTGCGGTACGCGCAAATCATACGGTCAGCTTTATTGGTATCAAACAAGGTTTAGTAACAGGTCAGGCGCGGAAATATTGCGGAACATTACATTTTGCAGGTTTGGGGGTTGAGTTATTTTTTCAGCAAAATAACTTGGCAGAAGTGCATGCTATAACCGAGCAGAGATTAAAGCACACTTTGCTCGGCCGAAACCCTGTATCAAATAAAGGTCATCATGGTAAGGCCTTGTTACTCAGTGGCGATATCGGTTTTGGTGGAGCAATAATATTAAGTGCAGCAGCATGTGCTAGAACGGGCGCAGGATTAACCGCAGTATTAACCCACAGCGCAAATTACTCGCCATTGTTATCATATTGTCCTGAGGTAATGTGTCACGCTTGGGATTGCCTTGATAATGTTGATGCTCGTATTCATTGGGCTACGGCCATTGCGTTAGGTCCCGGGCTAGGGATGAGTGTGCATGCAAAATTAATTGCCGATCGGGTTAGGCAATCTGATAAACCCAAAGTGATTGATGCAGACGGGTTAAACCTGTTGGCATTAGCTCCTAATATCGATGTTAATAGAGTGATTACTCCGCATCCAGGTGAAGCTGCAAGATTATTAAACTGCGCTGTAATAGATATAGAACGAGACCGTTACCAAGCTGTGCGACAGTTGCAACAACGTTTTGGTGGGGTGGCTATTTTAAAAGGTGCTGGCACATTAGTGTGTGATGGTCGCCAAGTTTATGTGTGCTTAGCAGGTAACCCAGGGATGGCCTCGGGTGGAATGGGCGATGTGTTAACCGGGGTTATTGTGAGTTTGTTAGCCCAAGGCTATTCACTTTTAGATGCCGCGTTAATCGGGGTGCAACTGCATAGTCAGGCAGCAGATCAATCGGCGAAACAATCAGGCTTTATAGGTTTGCAGGCCAGTGATTTAGTGCCGTTTATTCGAAAGCAAATGAATCGCCTAAGTACTTAACTTAATTATTGAGATAAATGTGAGCGTTATCAAAAAAGAGTAAAGTAGGGTGCCACTTTACTCTTTTTATCGTTTACAGCTCTAGTGCTGTAATTGTGCTTTTGCCGCTTCGACTTTTGAAAAATCAAAACCTAATTCTAATACAGCTTCTTTAATTAATGCAGGGTTTTGCATAACCATAGCCATCAATTGTTGTAATTTTTCAGCTGGGATCCCTAATTGACCAATAACGCTCATTGCCATTAATGGATTTTGGGTTAGCGTTTGAAATAATTCGCTAATTTTAGCATCGCTTACATTGTGCTCTTTTAAGATGGCAATAATTGGATTCATTAGATGACCTTATGTTGATGGCTGAAATTTATTTGTTGCTGATTCTAACACACTAAAACTGAGTGAGTTTGAATGTTTAAGTTAAGCTTTGTCGATAAAGTATATGGTTTTAAAATCAATAGATAACTCAATATTAACGTATAAAGTATCATTTTAAAATAAAATGACGCATCACCTTTTAATTACTTGAGGATTGTTTAATTCATTGAATATAAAAGAGTAATGCTGTAAATTTATCCTATTAAATACTTTTTTGCTGGGTAATGTATATGCATTTTAATACTAAAATTAAAGCTGAACGTCCTTTTCAATATAAAGCGTCCTCAGGCCCAATATTAAGGCAGTTTGAAAGTGACCGTGGCCGTATCATTAATTCAGCAGCTATTAGGCGATTACAGCAAAAAACTCAAGTATTTCCGCTAGAGCGAAATGCCGCAGTGCGTAGCCGATTAACTCACTCAATGGAAGTGCAGCAAGTCGGCCGATATATCAGTCAGTTGATTTGTGATGGCTTGTCAAAGTACGACTCCGACACACAAAACTATGGTTTAAAAACCTTAGCACGTGAGCTGGAAACTATCGTAGAAATGTCGTGTTTAATGCACGATGTTGGTAATCCACCATTTGGTCATTTTGGTGAAGCGGCAATGATTGATTGGCTGCAAAACAGTCTTGCGGGCATATATCAGCAATTACACAATAAAATCTTACCCGATGACATTGCCAGAGACTTAATTAGTTTTGAAGGTAATGCTCAGGGAATACGATTAATTCACTCCTTGCTAAAACTGAATCTGACTTATTCACAAGCCTCGGGGATCATGAAGTACACCCGCTGTGGTACTGAGCCCAAACCAGCTAAAAATGGTAATGACCCCCACAGTTATTTAAAGAAAAAGGTCGGTTATTATTTGAGCGAAACTGACTATATCACTGAGTTACAAAAAACCTTAGATATCGCTCCTCATTGCCGCTCACCTTTTGCGTATATTATGGAAGCCGCGGATGATATTTCTTATGGAATAGCTGATTTAGAAGATGCGGTTGAAAAAGGTGTGCTAACCGTCACGCAAATGAAGTTAGCATTAATAGACAAGTTTGCCCAAATATCATCACATCTTAGCGATGTAGACCAAGCTGTAATGCAAGTGATGCTAGATAAAGCCAGTAAAAGTGCCAAGGGCAGTGACAGCATGTTTTTTGTGTTCTTACGAGTAGGGGTGAATGGTCGTTTACCTCAGCATGCCCAGAAACGCTTTATTGATAATATGAAAGCCGTGTTCAATGGCAGCTTTAATCATGCCTTGATTGAAGACAATAGCGCTAATCATATGATTGTTGAAACGTTTAAACGGGTCGCGTTAGAACAAGCTTTTTGTCACCCAGAGGTGGAAGCGCGTGAGTTGCAGGGGTATAGAGTAATCAGTGGCTTAATGGAATGCTATAAGCCATTGCTAACCCTGAGTCGTGAGCAATTTAATGTATTAATGTATGGCGCTCAAACGGCTGAAGATAAGTTGCTGTCAATTCCGATATACCCAGCACGTTTATACAAAAAACTGTCTTCTAAGCATATTGCCTCATACCAAACAGCCATGGCAGAGGGCGCACTAACGACTCAAATTACTGATGAAGATTGCCGTGAGTTTTATTTCCGTATGCGGCTGATTATTGATTATATCAGTGGTATGACAGATCAATTTGCCTATGATGAGTATCGTGCTTTTCATGTGATAGATGATTTTTAATTAATCGACAGCTTGTTGCTGATTTTAATTTCAGCCAATTTATTCGCGTTATAAAAACCAAAAAGGCCTGAATAATTTCAGGCCTTTTGGTGTTTGTTTGTATTTATGTGTATCAGTAATTATTAGGATGACAGCGAGTTTTTGTCTAACTGTAAACGCGCCAGACAATCAACAACAGACAAAGGCTTACTGAGCAAGAAGCCCTGTACTTGGTCACAACCACCTTGTCGCAAAAACTCTAGCTGCTCATGGGTTTCAACCCCTTCAGCCACAACATTTAAGTCTAAGCTGTGTGCAAGAGTTATAATTGCGCTGGTGATAGCCGCATCATCAGGATCTTCACTAATGTCACGTACGAACTCACGGTCAATTTTTAAGGTATCGATAGGAAAGCGCTTGAGGTAACTTAAGCTTGAATATCCTGTACCAAAATCATCAATAGATATCGTTAAACCAATGGCTTTGAGCTGGGTGAGAATATCTACAGAATCTGCAGGGTTACCCATAATCATTGATTCGGTTAATTCTAATTCAAGCGCGCTTGCAGGTAGACCTGAAACCGCTAAAGCAACTTCAATGGTCGATATTATATCGGCCTTTAATTGTCTGGCAGAAAGGTTTACCGCAACAGATATATGCTCAAATCCCTGCTGATGCCATTGTGAAAGCTGGCCACAGGCTTGGTTAAGCGCCCAATGACCTATCTCATTAATCATGCCAGTTTCTTCAGCTAGCGGGATAAATTCGGCTGGAGAAATAAATCCAAGCTCTGCGCTATTCCAGCGTAATAGTGCTTCTAATCCGATAATTTTTTCTGTTTTAACATCAAATTTAGGCTGATATACCAAAGACAGCTCATTCAAAGTAATAGCTTGTTTAAGACCTGCTTCTAGCTGCACATGGCGAGTAGCATATTGGTTAAGCTCAGCGGTATAGAACTGGAAATTATTACGCCCTAAAGACTTAGCATGATACATAGCTGTATCGGCATATTTAATTAATGAAGTTGTATCATCAGCATCACTTGGATATAAGCTGATACCAATCGATGATGAAATAGTTAACACTTTATCGTCTAATAAAAACGGGGTTTCAAATGATTGCAGCACTTTCTCTGCAATTCGCGTCGCTGATTCGATTTTTTTAACGCCTTCTAAAATGAGGGTAAATTCATCGCCGCCTAATCGGGCAACGGTATCACCTTCTCTAATTGCATTTTGAAGACGCACTGACACCGCTTTTAGTAATAAATCACCAATATGATGCCCCATAGAATCATTAATATGTTTGAAGCGATCTAAATCAAGAAACAATAACGCGACAATTTGCTGTGAACGATGCGCTTTGGTGATGGCATGATTAAGTCTGTCTTGGAATAAGGTTCGGTTAGGCAAGCCAGTCAATGGGTCGAAGTTAGCCAGAACACGTAAATCTTCTTCTGCTTTTTTACGGGCAGTGATATCGGTAAATACCGCAACAAAGTGACTGGTTTCACCTTTATTGTCGATGACCTGATTTATTTCTAGCCAAGCCAAAATACCTTTACGATTACGGGTACGGATTTTAATTTCTCCGGCCCAGTGCTTATGACGTAACAATTGGGCTTCAACGGCAAGATAAAACTCCCTTGATTGTTTGCCCATAGCCAAGAATAAAAAGTGTTTTCCGGCGACTTCTCGGGGTTTAAAGCCAGTAATTCGACTAAATGCCGGATTAACTGATCGAACGCTATAATCTAATTCTCCAACGACAACAGCTTCATTCATACTGAATAGCACTTGTGAAGACAGTTTTAATTCATTTTCAATTTCTTTACGGCTGGTGATATCTTTATGGGTTCCCGCCATACGAAGTGGTCTATTTTTGCTATCACGTTCAACGACTTGTCCACGGTCAAGCAACCAGGTCCACTTACCATTACCTATTTCAACTCGGTATTCAGCCTCGAAAAATTCACTATTACCATCAAGATGTTCTTGCAGTAGACTTTCTACTCTTGCGCGATCTTCAAGGTGAATGCTATGTATCAGTAACTCATCAGAATGATCAAAGCTCATCTGAGGCTCCATGTTAGTGCGGTAGACTTTGTTCTGTGTGATATTCCAGTCCCACATTCCATCACCAGAAGCCCATAAGGCAAGCTTCAAACGTTCTTCAGATGCACGAATACTTTGCTCAAATTCTCGTTGTTTTTCGTGTTTATAGTGCCTTGAATACATAAAATATGACAACAGACTAAAGCTGAGTATGCCATAAAGCATATAAGCAAGTTTACTCATATAAAGTGGTGGTATTACCGAAATAGGTATGACTAATGATTTCTCATCAAAAGCATTTTGCCCTAAAGCATGTCGAACTATGAGTTGATAATCGCCTGGTGGGATGTTGGTGTAGGTTATTTTGCTGCCAGTGGGCAGTTTATGCCATACAGAATCAAAGCCAGTTAAAAAGTAACTGTATTGACTTAAATTACTATAACTAAAGTTGAGCGCGCCAACTTCAAGGCTAATGAGTTGTTTCTCATAGGGCATATTAATTTTAGGTGTGTGACTAAGATCCAAAACCGGATAGCGGGTATCGCCAATAGTGTAGCTAGTGAGTGCTAATTTTATTGGGGGACGTTGCTGTGGTATATCGCTCGGCGTAAAGTAATTTAGCCCATTTATGCCGCCAAACCACATGTCACCATTACTGTCTTTAAAACGAGCCGCGCCATTAAACTCTAAAGCCTGTATCCCTTCGTGAATATTGAATGAGGTAAATTTTTTCGTTGTGGTGTTATAACGTGCAATGCCTGAGTTGGTACCTAGCCATAGGTTTTGGTCATTATCTTCCAGCAAACTGTATGCTGTATTTATAGCTAAGTCGTTTTTCACATCCAAGCGTTCAAATTTAAAAATACCGTAATCTGTTGTTAGTTTGTCTATACCCCCATGGGTTGCTACCCAGAGATCGCCATTTGAGGCGCGAAGAAAGTCTCGAACGCGGTTATCGCTTAAACTATAGGGATTACCGGGTTCGTTGCTAACAAAAACTAATTCTTTTTCTTCTGGATTAAGTCTAACAAGCCCACCTATGGTACCTATCCATAAATAACCATCACTGAAATGTAGCGTTAGCATTTGGTGCTTATAGGGTGAATACTCTTTCTGAAAACCAAAGTTATAGGGCAGCATTTGCTGATTATCTTTAGAGATAAAATACAGCCCTAGCATGCTGGCTAACCAGACTCTATTTTTATCATCAATGGCTAAGCTGCGAAAATTTATATCTGCCTGCAGCGCTGGATTGTGAGGCTTAACTTGCGATAGCGTATCTTGTTTATCTAAGGTAAATACACCTATGCTGGTCGCAAACCATACAGTTTGTTCACTATCTTCAATAATATCGTTAACTTGTATATCGAGTTCAGTGGCAGGAATATTCAACAACACAGAGAATTGATCATTAAGATAGGTATATTTACCATCCTCCGTTAAATATTTAAGGCCTTTTCCATCTGTTCCAATCCATAAGCGTTGTTTATGATCGCGATAAATTGCCCTGATCATATTAGCTTTACGTGGATTACTGGTACTGCTATCGAATAAGTGGGCAAAATATTGATTACTAAGATTAATTTTGTCGATACCTGAGAAGCTAGTCCCTAGCCACAAGGTGCCATTAGGATCGAGCATCATGGTGTATAAATTATCTTCACTCAAACTATTTAGTTTATAGACTTGATTTTTGTGATATTGGCTTTGCCATTCTTTGCCGTCAAAATCTAACTGAATAAGCCCTGAGCCATTGCCTATCGCCCATACTTGGTTGGCATCAACAACTATAAAGTCTTTTATATCATTCTTTTTGCCAATAGCATCAGATCGTTGCCAGATAAGTTCTTTTTGATGGGTATCTAAATTATAACGCCAGATTTGATTATCAATAGCTAACCAAACGGCAAAAACTGAGCTGGCCTGAATTCGGTTAACCTGCATTTCATTTGGAATATCTAAACGATTAATTGTATTAGTATCAATGGCATAAGTTCCAACCCTGTCCGTTCCAACGATGACAAACTTATCATCGATATTAGCTAAACTGGTTATTTGTGGTTCTAAGCTATTACCAAGGCCAATAGAAGTGATTTTATAAGTCTTGAGGGACATCATAAACAGGCCAGAACGTGTGCCTATCCAAAGAGTGTCACCAATAACAGCAAGGTGAGACACTTGGCTATCAGCTAAGCCATCTACCTCACTAAATCGAGTAAACTTACCGGTTTTAAGGTCGAGTCTATTTAGGCCGCTATTAAAGGTTGCGACCCAAAGTGCACCATCGGGGGTTTGTATAATATCAGTAATATAATTATCTGAAATTGTTTCGGGATCAGCAGAACGCTTGAGGTATATCTGAAAATCGACACCATTATAACTGTGCAAGCCATCTTGAGTACCAATCCATAACATACCAGCACTGTCCATAAACAACTTAGTAATACTGTTTTGGTTTAGCCCTTGCTGGCTATCAAAGTGCTCAAATTTGATCTCGGAAATATGACTATACTTGCCTTTATGTAACGCAATAGCAGGTGTTGCATACAATGAAGCTGCAAATAGAATGGCTGTAATCAAAAGTGAAAATATGCGTAAAATCAAACGACACCTTAGTTTCTGTGTTTTTTTATTATAAAATGACAGCTTAATTTCTGTGTTTATTATTATGAAATGACAGCCTAAATCAATACTACCTTGTAAGGTGGGAAATTCAATTGTTAATCAATTATTAATAGATATATTTTTTCGTTAACTATTTGCTATTGATTATAGCTAGTTTTACAGATGATGCTTGATCGTTATTGTTTGTTGCTTGTTATAGATTTATCAGCATATTGCTTAAGGATGCCATCGATTTGGTTATCTTTCTCTAACCACAAATCATTCAACCAACGCTGAAATTCAGCTCTATATTCCGCCTGAGAAAAATAAACTTCAGGGTCAACTTTAGGAACGGGGAGTATTTCAACTCTCATAACAACTTTTTTAACACGACCATTCATCACGCCATAAAGTATATCTTCATCAGCCTTTGCGTCTGGATACACTAAAGTAATATTAAGAAGGCTAGTAAATTGTTCACCCATTGCCGAAAGCGTAAAAGCAATACCACCCGCTTTTGCGCGCAGTAAATGTTGGTAAGGTGATTGTTGGCGTTGATGTTTTTCTAGCGTGAAGCGACTACCTTCAACGTAGTTAATAATAGAGGTTGGTAAATGTTTAAATCGAGCGCAAGCCTTGCGAGTCGTTGCTAAGTCTTTACCTTTTAATTTAGGATTTTTACGTAACTTTGCAGGGCTAGTTCTATGCATAAATGGCATATCCAGCGCCCAACAGCCCAATCCCATAATGGGTACATACATCAATTCTTGTTTGAGAAAAAACTTTAGCATTGGAATATGGTTACGCAGTAAATAGGTTTGCGCAGCAATATCAAAACCGCTTAAGTGATTACTTATCAGTAAATACCAGCTATTTTTATCAAGATTCTCAAGCCCTTCAACGTCCCATTCAATATTAGAAATTAGTGCTAAAATGCCGCCATTGCAGACTGCCCAGCACCACATAAAGCGATTCATTAAGTGAGATAAACCTAAGCGAATAGTTTTGACTGGCAATAGTAATTTAACAATGCCGCCAATGCTGAGTAATGAGCTCCAAACAATAGTATTGATAATCAATAAAGTCAGACTTATTGCGTATAAAATTGGGCCAGGTAAAAACGATAACATTGATATTTATGCCTTTTTCGTGCACTTATTGCTAATTGCCGCGCTATGACTTGGGGCTGTGCAGTGCTGATGATACTGTTGTAATTTTTGATCTTTCTCAGACCAAAATTGGTTTAGCTGCTCTTGAAAATCAATTTTAAATTGGCGGTCGTTAATATAATCACCGCGCATATTCTGTGGAATATCGCTAATTTCAATATTGACTTTAATGTGCTTGGTTTGCCCACAGATATACCCCCAAAATGAAGGCACCTGTTCAGGATAATAAATAGTTACATTGACTAACTTATTAATGTGCTGACCCATAGCTGAAAGTGCGAAGGCCATTCCACCTGCTTTAGGTTTTAATAGGTGTTGAAAAGACGATGCCTGTAGTTGATGTTTTACGTTATTAAAGCGAGTACCTTCTACAAAATTCATTACACTGACAGGCTTAGTTTTAAATTTTTCGCAGGCTTTGCGGGTAATTTCGATGTCTTTACCTTTAAGCTTAGGGTTTTTCTTGAGTTGTGCATGACTAAAACGGCGCATAAAAGGAAAGTCTAATGCCCACCAAACAAGACCTAACACAGGCACATAAAGTAGCTCTTGTTTGAGAAAAAATTTAAGAAAAGGAATTTTGCCATTTAATATACGTTGCAGTACTAAGATATCGACCCAGGACTGATGGTTTGCAATTACCATATACCATTGTTTTTGATCAAAATCAGTATCACCAGTGACTTCAAAAGTGACCGGGTGAAGGATTCTTTCAGTGAGAGTATTGCAGTAAATCCATGCAGAAGCACAATGATCGGCGATATAACTGCAAATCTTGTCGATTATTTTTAAAGGGATTAGTTTGATTAAGCCAAAAACCAAAATGGGGATAGCCCAAAATAGTGTATTTATGCAGTAGCATATAAATGCTAACGATCCTTTAATTTTTGAAAACAACGACATCTAACTCTCCTGTAAATGGAGGTCTATATTACTCGTTGTATAGGTTTAGCTCAATCAGTAGCGATTTTATTTTAATATTGTCTACTTAAACTGGCCAGTAGGCGGTCCATTGCGCGGTACCCCAAGGCCTGAGCTATGTGACTTCGCTCTGTCTTTTGACTATTTTGTAGATCAGCAATGGTACGAGCTACGCGCTGAATTCGGTGAAAGCTACGCACCGATAACCCGAGTTTAACTACACTTTGTTCTAAAAAAACCAGATCTTGATGGCAAATACCGCTGTGCTGGTTAAGCAGTTTAGGGCTCAATTCGCTATTTAACACCCCGTTGCGACTCAGTTGTAAATCTCGAGCATGTTTGACTCGCAGTGCAATGCTAGCGCTGGTTTCTGAAGTGGTATTGGTCTGAGTTAACGTACCAGAGGGTAATTTAGGCACATCAATAGTTAAATCAAATCGGTCTAAAAAAGGCCCTGATAAACGTGATAAATAACGCTGAATTTGATCTGGTGTCGCACGGGCGTGTTCGGTATCACCGCATGGACTAGGATTCATTGCAGCAATTAGCTGAAATCGGCTTGAAAAAGTCAGCTTGGCTGCGGCGCGTGAGATCACCACCTCACCACTTTCCATCGGCTCCCTTAGGCAATCTAATACTTTACGGGGAAACTCGGCTATTTCATCTAAAAAGAGAATGCCGCGATGGGCTAATGAAATCTCCCCAGGTTTTGGGTGGCTACCGCCGCCGACTAATGAAATCGAGGAGCAAGTATGATGTGGCGCGCGAAAGGGGCGGTTCAAGAAGTTAGCCGGTTTAATACTGAGCGCCGCCACTGAATGAATCGCCGCGACTTCTATTGCTTCTTCATAAGTCAGTTTAGGCATCAACGGAATAATTCGATTGGCCAACATCGACTTGCCAGTACCTGGTGGCCCGAGCATTAGCATGTTATGCCCGCCAGCAGCGGCAATTTCTAATGCTTGTTTTGCTTGGTGCTGGCCAATCACTTCGCTCATACATAAATGGCTTTCATCAGTGGGGGCGTCATCTATCCATTGGGGTAAGTTATCTAACTTAGGCAATTGTGATTGCCCGTGAAGAAAAGCCGCTAAGTGCTGTAAATGGGCAACAAAAAAGCAGTGTTCATAGCCTACAAGTTCTGCTTCATAACGATTTTCTAGTGGCATAAATAAATGATGATATTGATTTTTTGCAGCGATAATGGCGGGCAAAATACCACTACAGGATCTAACATGCCCCGATAGTGCAAGCTCACCAATAAATTCATATTGGGCGATATTCTTAATTGGAATTTGCCCTGATGCAGCTAAAATGCCAATAGCGATAGGTAAATCGTAGCGACCACCCTGTTTAGGTAAGTCTGCAGGGGCAAGATTGACGGTAATTCGGCGTTGTGGCACTTCAAAGCCTGCATTTATCAAGGCGCTGCGGACTCGCTCTTTTGCTTCTTTTACTGAGGTTTCTGGCAAGCCGACTAAATTAAAGGCCGGCAGACCATTACTTAAATGGACTTCAACGGTCACTATGGGGGCATCAACGCCACAACTGGCGCGAGTGTTAATACAGGCAATTGCCATAAACAGATCCTTTGCTGTGGATAATCCTGATTCCATGGATTAATCAATAAAAAATATAGGCAGTTCGATCAATATTCAGTAAGTGTAGACTATTTTATAAATAATACTTCGAGTACCATACGGCGATTTTTAACAGCACAAAGATGCTCAATTCAACTAAAGTAGATTAATGCCGTTTTCAAGTTAGCTGTAACTGCCAAAGTTGTTGCTATTTGATCCCCTTATAATGGTCATGATGTTTATCGTGCTCCTAGCGATTTAACCAGCCTATAAACAAAAATTAGGCAGAGGTAGTAATGAGTTTTGTTGACAACTTTTTAATTATGATGGGCTTAATTGCGATTAGCTGTTTCTTTTCTATGTCAGAAATAGCCCTAGCAGCCGGACGTAAAATCCGCTTGCAAGCCCTTGCTGAAGAAGGGGATGTTCGTGCAGTTAAAGTGCTGAATTTACAAGCTCATCCGGGCAGTTTTTTTACGGTTGTGCAAATAGGACTTAATGCCGTCGCCATTATGGGTGGTATTGTGGGTGAAGGTGCATTTAGGCCATATTTTGAAGGTCTATTATCGTCATGGGTTGACCCTGCTTGGGTCAGTCAAAGCAGTTTTGTATTATCATTTATTTGTGTGACTTCACTGTTTATCTTATTTGCTGATTTAATGCCAAAACGTATTGCCATGGTGATGCCTGAAAAAGTGGCGGTGACCCTAGTCGCGCCTATGATAGTGTGTATTACGCTGCTAAAACCCTTTGTTTGGCTTTTTAATGGTTTGGCGAATGGCTTATTTAAGTTATTACAAATTCCTATGATACGGAATGACCAAATTACCCATGATGATATTTACGCGATCATGAGTGCTGGCACTGAAGCGGGTGTTCTGGACAAAGGCGAGCAGCAAATGATGGAGAATGTATTTGAAATGCAGTCCGTCCCTGTTACCTCAGCAATGACAGCACGTGAAAGTTTAGTGTTTTTTTTACAGCAAGATTCTGAAGACACTATAAAGCGTAAAATTGCAGATCAACCCCACAGCAAGTTTTTGGTGTGTAATGGCCAACTAGATACCATTTTGGGTTATGTCGATGCTAAAGAGATTTTGCTTAGGGTAATTAACGGCCAAAGTATTAACTTAAAAGACAGTTCCTTGGTGCATAGCTGTCTGATTATTCCCGATACACTGACCTTGTCAGAGTCGATGGAGTACTTTAAAAATAATCGCACCGGATTTGCGGTAGTGATGAATGAATACGCTTTAGTTGTCGGTATCGTGACCACCAATGATTTACAAAGTGCAGTGATGGGTGCTTGGTCGTTACACGAAAGTGAAGAGCAAATTGTCAGTCGTGATGACAGCTCATGGTTAGTGGATGGCGTGACACCGATAACCGATGTGATGCGAGCATTTAATATCGAGTCATTTCCCCACAGTCAGAACTATGAAACCATCGCGGGTTTTATTATGTATATGCTACGTAAAATCCCCAAACGAACCGACTTCGTTAATTATGGCGGCTATAAATTTGAAGTGGTCGACATTGATTCATACAAAGTCGACCAGTTATTAGTGACGAAAATAGACTTACTTTAAATGACCTGTAAAAACGCATTGATGATCGGATCGTCAGTGCGTTTGTCTTTGCAACAACAGCCTAGCTCAAACCCTGGAATTTCAACCGGTGAAGCCACCATTTGAATCCGTCCTCGCACTGGGCTATTTTGAATCACTACATCAGGGCTAATGCCAACCCCGCATCCTAGCGCCACCATTGAAGCAATAGCCTCTTGTCCAGCAACTTGAGCGTATATATTCGGCTTGAAACCCATTTGCTTAAACCAATTATCAACACGACGGCGTCCAGGGCCATGATCAGGCACAATAAACGGCAACTTGTCCCATTCAATATTGGCTTGCGACACCATTTGTTGAACCTGGCAGGGCATAGTGGGCGCGATAATAGATAAAGGTACATAATCAATTTTACTGAAATGAATACTGGATGCAAGGGCATCTGGCAGCGCAAGTATGGCAATGTCAGCCCTATTTTGTTGCACTTCGTTTATGGCATTAGCAGGGTCGCCAGTGGTTAAGTTGATTTCTACATGCGGATGTTCACGCCTAAATCGGTCTAATAGTGACGGTAAGTGACTGTAAGCTGCGGTAACCGAGCAGAAAATATTTAACCGGCCACGTAACACATTTTGTTGTGGATCAATGCGCTGTTTCAACTGTGTCCATTCAGATAACGTTTGTTCAGCAAAATGCTTAAACTCAACTCCGGCATGGGTTAGGCTGACACTGCGATTATCTCGCTCAAGCAATTTACAACCTACTTCCTCTTCTAATCTTTGCATGGCTCGGCTGAGTGTTGATGGGCTGACGTGGGTTTGCTCGGCCGTTTTGGCAAAGTGCAAACTATCGCATAAATGTAAGTAAAGCTTGAGTGAACGAATATCCATAACACCCCAGATATTAGGTTAAGTGTGCGCTGTTTGATATAGCAAACTATATCATTTCATTAAATGCAATTACAAATGTCAAATATATCATTTTAAGCAATAACATGCTTGCGCTATAGTGAGCTTAATCACAACTTCCGATGATGTAAATTATCTGAATGTTGCGTCTCAAATTTCTGAATTTTATAGGTGGTATCAGATGGCTAACTATTTTAACTCTCTGAATTTACGTCAACAATTATCTCAATTAGCACAATGTCGTTTTATGGACCGCAGCGAATTCTTAGACGGCTGCAATTATATTAAAGATTGGAACATTGTTATTTTAGGTTGTGGTGCTCAGGGGCTTAACCAGGGCTTAAACATGCGTGACTCAGGCTTAAATATTTCATTTGCCTTGCGTCCTCAAGCCATTGCTGAAAAGCGTGCCTCTTGGCAAAAAGCTACCGACAACGGTTTTACCGTTGGTACCTTTGAAGAGCTTATTCCAGCTGCAGATTTAGTATTAAACCTGACACCTGACAAACAGCACACTGATGTTGTTAATGCGGTTATGCCATTAATGAAGCAAGGAGCAACATTATCTTATTCTCACGGTTTTAATATCGTTGAAGAAGGCATGCAAGTGCGGTCAGACATCACTGTCGTGATGGTGGCACCTAAATGTCCAGGTACTGAAGTGCGTGAAGAATATAAGCGCGGCTTTGGTGTACCAACATTGATTGCGGTTCACCCTGAAAACGATCCTAATGGTGATGGCTTAGACATTGCTAAAGCCTATGCAAGTGCTACTGGTGGCGATCGTGCTGGTGTACTACTGTCATCGTTTATTGCCGAAGTTAAGTCAGATTTAATGGGTGAGCAAACGATTTTATGTGGCATGTTACAAACCGGTGCCATTTTAGGTTACGAGAAAATGGTTGCCGACGGTGTTGAGCCAGGTTATGCCAGTAAACTTATCCAGCAAGGTTGGGAAACCGTTACCGAAGCGCTTAAGCACGGCGGCATCACTAACATGATGGATCGTTTATCCAACCCAGCTAAAATTAAAGCCTTTGATATGGCAGAAGAATTAAAAGAAATTCTTGCGCCATTATTTGCTAAGCATATGGATGACATCATTAGTGGTGAATTTTCTCGCACCATGATGGCTGATTGGGCTAATGATGATGCCAACTTGCTTAAGTGGCGTGCAGAAACGAACGAAACCGCCTTTGAAAACTCACCGGTTTCAAGTGAGCACATCGACGAGCAAACGTACTTTGATAAGGGTATCTTTTTAGTTGCGATGATCAAAGCCGGTGTTGAGCTAGCATTCGATACTATGGTTGCTTCAGGTATTGTCGAAGAGTCAGCTTATTATGAGTCGCTACATGAAACGCCGTTAATTGCTAACACTATTGCACGCAAGCGATTGTATGAAATGAACATTGTTATTTCAGATACCGCTGAATATGGTTGTTACTTATTTAACCATGCCGCAGTGCCGTTATTACGTGATTACGTTAATGCCATGTCACCAGAGTTTTTAGGTAGTGGTTTAAAATCAACCGCTACAGGTGTAGATAACCTTCGTTTAATTGAAGTCAATGACGCTATTCGCAACACTGATGTTGAGTTTGTAGGTGCAGAGCTTCGCGGTTATATGACTGATATGAAAAGTATTGTAGAAGCTAGCTAACTACTAGTGGCTTAATCATTAAGCCGTTAATTCGTTAGAGTTATAGTCTAGGTTTATGAAATTAGATTTGTAAAAAAGTACTGATGAAGTACCTGTTCAGTTTAGATTATTTAATTAATCATAAGTTGTCGGACAGGCATCATTAGAGTGAGTAACTAAGGTGACCACTCTAGCAAATTTTTATTTGAGTAATCTAAATTGGGTTACTGCCAAATTTTTAGTTTGTTGTTTGCATTGTCTCGGCAGGGAAGCTGAATTTTTTTTACAATACCGATTTTTACTTGTGTTGGATGAAGTTTGTATGGTATCACTTATCACACAGTTGATATTCAACACTCAAATTAGGAACTCAGTCTTTATATGTTTAACCAAGTAGCCCTACTCATTATTTCGATTATTACCGTAGTGATTATTAAATCACAGCGGGGGCTGCATTTGGCAAAAAGACTGACCTAAAGGTCACAAAATTCCAAAAACCCCCGCTCCGAAAGGACCGGGGGTTTTTTGTTTTAAGGCGTTTGAACATTCACTGAACATACACATTGTCATCAAGTAGCGTTAATAAGTAGAGAGTACATTATGGAAGTAGGGCAAAAAATGAGAGGCGCAGACGCCGTAATCAAAGTACTAGCCGCACATGGTGTAACCACAGTGTTTGGTTACCCAGGTGGGGCTATTATGCCGATTTATGATGCCCTTTATGGTAGCCCTGTTGAGCATCTGTTAAGTCGCCATGAACAAGGTGCCGCTTTTGCCGCAGTCGGGTACGCCAGAGCCAGTGGCAAAACCGGTGTATGCTTTGCAACATCAGGACCGGGAGCGACAAATTTAATCACCTCACTTGCTGATGCATTACTTGATTCCGTGCCGTTAGTTGCCATTACAGGCCAGGTGTCGACCAGTGTAATTGGTACTGACGCCTTCCAAGAAATTGATGTGCTGGGCATGTCACTGTCTTGTACCAAGCACAGTTTTATGGTGACAGACATCAATGAACTCATTCCTACTTTATATCGCGCCTTTGAAATTGCCGCCTCTGGAAGACCTGGGCCTGTGTTGGTCGATATCCCTAAAGACATTCAAATAGCCGAACTTGAATACAAAACACCACTGCAATCGGTGGAAGTTGAATTGCAAGCCGAACAGGCTGATTTGGACGCCGCAGCTGAATTAATCAAAGCCGCCAAAAAACCCATGTTATACGTCGGTGGTGGTGTCGGTATGGCAGGTGCTGTCGGGCACTTACGTCAGTTTATTGCTCAAACAAAAATACCGTCTGTAGCCACTTTAAAGGGGCTTGGCAGTATTGCCCATGATGCACCGGGTTATCTTGGTATGTTAGGGATGCACGGCGGCAAAGCGGCTAATTTAGCGGTACAAGAATGTGATTTATTAATCGTAGTTGGGGCACGCTTTGATGACCGTGTAACCGGCCGTTTAGCCAGTTTTGCCAGTAATGCCAAAGTGCTTCATTTAGATATCGATGCCGCCGAACTGGGTAAACTACGTCAAGCAGATGTGGCTATCGCAGCTGAGCTTAGAGTGGTATTGCCAGCCTTAGCAGAAGCAGTCGTTGATGCGGTGCATATTCAGCCGTGGTTACAAGATATTGCCGACATGTCACGTCAATATAAATGGGATTATAACCACCCAGGTGAACTGATTTTTGCGCCTTCTATGTTACGTCGTTTAGCCAATAAGTTGCCTGAAGATAGCGTGGTAAGTTGTGATGTGGGTCAGCACCAAATGTGGGTGGCTCAACATATGTGGTTTAGACGCCCAGAAGACCACTTGTCTAGCGCAGGCCTTGGCACTATGGGATTTGGATTGCCAGCTGCCATTGGCGCACAAGTAGCCAGACCTAATGCAACTGTGGTGACTGTGTCGGGTGATGGCTCGTTCATGATGAATGTGCAAGAGTTAACCACCATCAAGCGCCGTAAGTTACCGGTTAAAATTTTACTGGTTGATAACCAAAAATTAGGCATGGTGAAGCAATGGCAGCAGCTATTTTTTGAAGAACGCTACAGCGAAACAGATTTATCAGACAACCCTAACTTTGTGTTAATGGCATCGGCATTTGATATCCCAGGGCGTACCATTACCCGCGCAGATCAGGTCGAAGAAGCCCTAGATGAAATGATTAATACCCCAGGTCCATTTATGTTGCATGTGTCGATTGATGACGCTTTCAACGTTTGGCCATTAGTGCCTCCAGGGGCCAGTAACAGTGAAATGATGGATCAAATGGAGAAGCAAACATGATGCTACATAATCTAGAGATAACCGTAAAACAATGTCCTGAAGTACTAGAGCGTGTACTACGTGTTACACGTCACCGTGGCTTTAAAGTGACTGAAATGAAAATGCACACTAAGGATGACAGCAACCTAGCGATTAATTTATGGGTTGAAGCCGAGCGTGCGATTGAATTATTAAGCAACCAATTAGACAAGCTGATTGATGTGACACAGTGTAAAGTGTTACCCGTTGCCGCCCAATTAGATAAAACAGTAAACGCTTAATATTTTTAGCTTTCATCAGCAAAGATTAATCGATTTTATGCAGTAAAGAATTAAACAAGGAATAAAGCAATGCCAAAACTACGTTCAGCAACCAGTACCGAAGGTCGTAACATGGCAGGAGCTCGCGCACTTTGGCGCGCAACAGGCGTGAAAGAAACGGATTTTGGTAAGCCAATTATTGCCATCTCTAACTCATTTACTCAATTTGTGCCGGGTCATGTGCATTTAAAAGATATGGGCTCGTTAGTAGCAAGCGCTATTGAAGAAGCAGGCGGTATCGCCAAAGAATTTAACACTATCGCAGTAGATGATGGTATTGCCATGGGCCATGGCGGCATGCTTTATAGCCTGCCATCACGTGAGTTAATTGCCGACAGCGTTGAATACATGGTTAATGCCCACTGTGCCGATGCATTAGTGTGTATTTCAAACTGCGACAAAATCACCCCAGGCATGTTGATGGCTGCACTAAGATTAAATATCCCAGTGGTTTTTGTCTCTGGTGGCCCAATGGAAGCTGGCAAAACTAAGCTATCAGATAAAATTATCAAACTTGATTTAGTCGATGCCATGGTTGCTGGTGCTGACACCAATGTTAGCGATGAAGACAGCAAACAAATTGAACGCAGTGCCTGTCCTACTTGTGGCTCGTGTTCGGGTATGTTTACCGCAAACTCAATGAACTGCCTAACTGAAGCGCTAGGGTTATCGTTACCGGGTAATGGCTCAATGTTGGCTACCCATGCGGATCGCCGTGAACTGTTTTTAGAAGCGGGTCGCCGAGTCATGAAGCTCGCCGAGCGTTATTACAAGCATGACGATGAAACTGCTTTACCACGTAATATCGCCTCATTTAAAGCGTTTGAAAACGCAACAACTTTAGATATCGCCATGGGCGGTTCATCTAACACGGTATTGCATTTATTGGCCGCCGCCCATGAAGCGGAAGTTGATTTCACCATGGCCGATATTGACCGTATTTCACGTTTAGTGCCGCACCTTTGTAAAGTCGCGCCATCTACCCCTAAATATCATATGGAAGACGTTCACCGTGCGGGTGGCGTCATGGGTATTTTAGGTGAGTTAGACAGAGCAGGCCTATTACATAATGACGTACCACATGTGGCTGCGGATAATGGCGGTGACTTAAAGTCAGTGTTAGCCAAATATGATATTAAACAAACCAATGACCCTGCCGTTATACGTTTCTTCAGTGCAGGACCTGCTGGTATTCCAACCCAAAAGGCCTTTAGCCAAGATTGTCGCTGGGACACTGTTGATGATGACCGTGAAAACGGCTGTATCCGTACGCGTGAATTCGCTTTCAGCCAAGAAGGCGGCTTAGCGGTATTGTCGGGTAATATCGCTGAAAAAGGCTGTATTGTGAAAACCGCAGGGGTTGATGATTCTAATTTAACCTTTGTGGGCAGCGCCCGTATTTATGAAAGCCAAGATGATGCCGTCGCCGGTATTTTAGGTGGCGAAGTTGTTGCCGGTGATGTGGTGGTTATTCGCTATGAAGGCCCTAAAGGTGGCCCAGGTATGCAGGAAATGCTGTACCCAACTACCTACCTTAAGTCTCGTGGGTTAGGGACCAAGTGTGCGTTAATTACCGATGGACGTTTCTCTGGCGGCACTTCTGGTTTATCGATTGGCCATATATCACCAGAAGCGGCTTCAGGTGGCACTATTGCCTTGATTGAAAATGGCGATCAAATTGCCATTGATATCCCTAATCGTAGTATCAAACTGAACGTCAGTGACCAAGCTTTAGCCGCGCGCCGCCAAGCGATGGACGCCAAAGGTGTGTTCGGTTGGAAACCTATTGGTCGTGAACGTTATGTTTCATTGGCGTTGAAAGCGTATGCGCTATTAGCCACCAGTGCCGATCAAGGTGCTGTGCGCGATCGCAGTAAGTTAGAGGGATAGATTATGCAGCCCTTGGCATCATCAACTCAATTGGAACTAGCGCCCATGCCCTTAGCTCAGCAGTATTTGCAAAAGATTTTGCTGTCATCCGTTTATGATATTGCCGAGGTGACACCATTATCTGCGATGAAAAAATTGTCAGCCCGCTTAGGTTGCGATGTATTTCTAAAGCGTGAAGACATGCAGCCTGTGCACTCGTTTAAATTGCGTGGTGCTTATAACCGCATTGCGCAGTTAACCTCCGAGCAATGCGCTTGTGGGGTCGTGTGTGCATCAGCCGGTAATCATGCCCAAGGCGTGGCTATGTCGGCCGCAAGTCGCGGCATTAATGCGGTCATTGTCATGCCAAACACAACGCCAGACATTAAAATCGATGCGGTAAAGCGTTTGGGCGGCACCGTGGTATTACACGGTCAAGCATTTGACCAAGCTAATGAATATGCTAAAGCGCTGTCAGAATCTGAAGGTCGGGTGTACATTGCCCCATTTGATGATGAAGCTGTCATCGCTGGACAGGGCACAATTGCCCAAGAAATGGTGCAACAACAACGCGGGCTTGATGTGGTGTTTGTACCTGTTGGTGGTGGCGGGTTAATTGCAGGTATTGCGGCGTATTATAAAGCGGTAATGCCACACGTAAAAATTATTGGTGTTGAGCCGGAGGATGCCGCGTGTTTAAAAGCGGCATTAGAAGCCGATGAGCCCGTTACATTAAGTCAGGTAGGTTTATTTGCCGATGGCGTAGCCGTTAAGCGCATTGGTGATGAGCCTTTTCGGGTTGCTCGAGAATATGTTGATCATGTGATTACAGTCACCTCGGATGAAATTTGCGCTGCAGTAAAAGATATTTTTGAGGACACCCGTGCGATAGCTGAGCCCGCTGGTGCGTTATCCATTGCCGGTTTGAAAAAGTATATGCTCGCGTATCAAAGTGACACGGATAAACCATTAAAAGTGGCGGCTATTTTAAGTGGCGCTAATGTTAATTTTCATAGCCTGCGTTATGTGTCTGAACGTTGTGAGTTAGGCGAGCAAAAAGAAGCGGTTTTAGCGGTAAAAGTGCCTGAACAACCTGGCAGCTTTTTGCGCTTTTGTGAGTTACTTGAAAAACGGGTCATGACCGAGTTTAACTATCGTTTCAGCAGCCGAGATATGGCGGTAGTCTTTGCCGGTATTCGCTTAAGTGGTGGTAAAAATGAGCTAAAAGGCATTATTGCTAAGCTAGAGTCAGAAGGCTTTGAAGTTCAAGACTTATCTCAAGACGAAACCGCAAAACTGCATGTGCGCTATATGGTTGGTGGTCACCCGTTAGAGCCATTAGAAGAGCGGTTATTCAGTTTTGAGTTCCCTGAGCATCCTGGCGCATTGTTGAAGTTTTTAACCACATTACAAAGTAAGTGGAATATCAGTTTATTTCACTATCGTAACCACGGCGCAGCCTTTGGTCGAGTGTTAGCGGGTTTTGAAGTGCCAGCAAAAGATGATGTTGCCTTTGGCCACTTTTTGACCGAGCTTGGCTTTGTTTATCAAGAAGAAACACACAGCCCCGCATATAAGTTATTTTTAAATTCCAGTAAATAATCTTTTAGCATTGGCTTCTTTTGCAAGCCAATGTGATAAGTTTACGTTAAGGGCTAAAACGAGAACATACTCGTTGGCTGAGTACTATTTTTCTATGTAGGGTAAATTTTTTCAACTACTGCTATTTAATAAAATAGCTAGACCTAGTTAAGGAGACATTGATGTTGCCCGTACCGCAAATTGCTGCTTTTAACCCTCCACGCCGTATTTTGATGGGCCCAGGGCCGTCCGACGTTTATCCTGAAGTCTTGGCTGCACAAGCCAAGCCGACTATTGGTCATCTTGATCCGTTGTTCGTTAATATGATGGATGAGCTAAAACAACTGATCCAATATGCCTTTCAAACTAAGAATGAAATGACCCTAGCGGTATCTGCCCCAGGCAGTGCTGGCATGGAGACCTGTTTTGTCAACTTAGTTGAGCCAGGTGAAAAGGTCATTGTGTGTCGTAATGGGGTGTTTGGCGAACGTATGCGCCAAAACGTTGAACGTGTCGGCGGCGTAGCCGTGGTAGTTGATAATGCTTGGGGAGAACCTGTTTGTCCAGAAGCGGTTGAACAGGCATTAGTGGCCAACCCTGATGCAAAATTTTTAGCCTTTGTACATGCAGAAACATCGACTGGTGCGTTATCTGATGCGCAAACCCTGTGTACACTTGCACAGCTCCATGGCTGTTTAACCATAGTTGATGCGGTGACATCATTAGGGGGTGTTGAGCTACGTGTGGATGAATGGGGTATTGATGCTATTTATTCCGGTAGCCAAAAGTGCCTATCATGCGTGCCGGGCTTATCGCCGGTATCGTTTTCAGATAAAGCCGTTGAAAAGCTTAAAAACCGTAAAACACTAGTACAAAGTTGGTTTTTAGACCAAACATTAGTCATGGGTTATTGGAGTAATAGCGCTGGTGGTAAACGTAGCTATCATCACACCGCCCCCGTTAATGCATTATATGCCTTACATGAGTCATTACGTGTATTAGCAAACGAAGGGCTAGAAAATGCCTGGGCACGTCACCATAATATGCATGTAATTTTGCGCGACGGACTCACTAAGCTAGGACTTAAGTTCGTTGTTGAAGAGGCATACCGACTACCTCAGCTTAATACCGTTTATATTCCAGAAGGTATTGATGACGGCGCGGTGCGTAAACAACTGCTAGAGCAATATAACCTAGAAATAGGCGCAGGATTAGGCGCGTTAGGAGGGAAAGCCTGGCGCATCGGTTTGATGGGTTTTGGTGCTAGAGCTGAAAATGTGGCCTTATGCCTTAAAGCATTAGAAGATGTCATGAGTTAATTTTTTATGCTGATTAAACACAGGTGCCAATTGGTGCCTGTTTTTTTATGGCGACTTTACATACTTCACATTTATATTTATGGGGCTATATTTGTTGAATGGTTGAGCTTGATCAACATTGATTATTCACGCTATGCTTGCACTATAACTGGCACAAAAAATAATAAAAGGTAACACTTACCCTATGCTAGGTTCTCAAAGGCATTATTTCTCACTCGCTTTGACCTCTAGCGTATTACTGACGTGTCTAGCATCTATGCTTCAACTAGTCGTATCACAACCATTGTCTGCTACAGAGTTGAGGGTAGATAAAAAAATCATTATCGCGTCCCCTACAGCTCGCCCGCCTTATATATTACAAGATGAACAATCAGGTATTGAACTGGATATCATCCGTCAGGCATTTGCCAGTGAAGGCATAAAAGTCGAGTTTCAGTTTTCTTCCCGTAATCGCCAATTATTGCATTTTCAACAGAAAAAAGCGGATGCCATTATGACGGTAAATCAGCATACAGGTGTTGGAGGGTTCGCTTCAGATAATTATATTTCATACCACAATGTAGCGATTAGCTTAGCCAAAAATGACTTACGTATTACTAGCATTGATGATTTAAAACATTACAGCGTGGTGGCCTTTTTGAATGCCCAACACGTTATGGGCAACACTTTTAACAAAATGACCCAAAATAATCTCTCCTATTTGGAAGTGTCACCACAAGAAAAACAAAATAAAATGCTTTATAAAGAACGCATTGATATCGTGATAGCCGACCGGTACGTGTTCCAAGATTTAAACCGTATGATCGCCAAAGATATCGATGTAACAGCAAGCTTGCATTATCACATGATATTTTCAGGACCGGATTATTATCTAAGCTTCCATGACGAGGCATTAAAAAACACGTTTAATCGTGGTTTAAAAACAATTCGAGCCAGTGGTGAGTATAAGCAGCTTGAACAACAATATTTTGTCGATGTAGAAACAAAATAGCATATTACTGATTATCCGCTAGGCTAACTCAATTCACTTGATTCACTTTACTTCAATTTAATCCAATCCAATGCGCTAGTACCTTGATAACATAATAGCGTCGACCAGCTATTTTTAGCTAATTCCCCCATAGCAAACTAAACCATTAGATTAATCATTTGGTGTAATCGTCATTTTCAGCCCTTTAATAAGATTTTCCCCCTGCTTATAGATTATGTATTTTGTCTTAATTGTCAGCACGCTACTTTAATCACACAACCAGCGGTTCCTACCGTTGTAAAAAATAATCAATAGCTTAAAGAGGGCGCACCATGACTACTCATCAACACGTTGCTTTAGTACAACAATTTAAAACTCAAAAATTCATTAACTACATCTTAGGCATTAGTCTCTTTTCATTAGGAAGTTATGTTTTTTTAGATAAATTAGATAACAGCCCTAATAAGATGACGTTTGAAGAGATTTCTGTTGAACGTATTAATATTGTAGAGAAAAATGGCTTAAACCGAATGGTACTCTCAAACGCTGATAAAGCGCCTGGGGTTGATAAGTTTGGTAAGGAAGTATTTCGCTCTAATGAGCCTAGACCGGGTATGATTTTTTATAATGATGAGGGCACAGAAAATGGCGGTTTCATTTTCCGTGGTAAAAAAGACAATGGAGAGGTTAATCATGGGTTACACATGTCTTTTGATCGCTATAACCAAGACCAGACTATGATGATGCAGCATATTGAGCAAAAAGATTTTATGATCACCGGTTTAACCGTTATGGATAGACCCGATACCGATATGGACTTTGAATTGACCAAGGCATTTATTAAAGCGCAGTCAGAAGGAGATACTGCTAAATTAGCTGTCCTCGAGCAACAATATATAGAAGACAATAAAGGTGCAGTGCATCGTGCTTTTTACGGTACCTTAAATGGTAGCTCACAATTACGCTTAAATGATGCTCAGGGTAATAAGCGAATTCAACTGGTAGTGACTGAATCGGGTGAAGCAAAACTGGAGTTTTTAGACGACAAAGGCCAAGTGATTATGCGGTTGCCAGAAAATAATTAAACTCAAATGAATTTAAATAGAGTCAACATCATGAATAAACTTATTAATATTATTATTATCAGCCTTTTTTCGATATTTATGGTGTTGTACTCTGCACTTTTACAGGCCAAACCCGGTGAGGCAATTCAATGGCATTTTGATGCCCCAGTGTGGATGGCTATTCAATGCTTTATTGCACAATGGCTCACGTTACGTTGGTTTCGCTTCTATCAAAATAGCAAACACATACTCAGCAATACACAATGCTATATACGAGTATTTTTACTCAGTAATGTCAGTTTTACCTTTGCTGTTACAGGGTTAATTGTCGCGCTTGAGTTTGCGATAGGTATTCAAGCAATTAATGTGGCTCATATCATATCGCTTTTGAGTATGCAGTTTATTTTGCATACCATAGTGGGTGGTTTTACCTTAGCATTCAAAGTTTTTGAAGTTATAAAACAACAACATAGCGCGCTAGAACAAAGCGAAAAAGCGTTACTGCAAAGCCAAGTAAAAACATTACAGCAGCATATTGATCCACATTTTTTATTCAATAACCTCAATGTGTTGTCGGCATTGATACAACAAGACCCTGATGAAGCGGATGAATACCTTAATACCTTTAGCGATATTTACCGTTATATTTTACAGCATAAAGATCACTCTTTAGTACCGCTTGAACATGAACTGATTTTTGCAAAAAATTACATGTCATTAATATCAACACGGTTTGAAGGGGCTTATGTGCTTGAGATTATTCAAAAGCCTGGGGATAATTTACGCAGTCATATTTTACCCTGTGCTTTGCAACTCGCTATTGAAAATGTGATTAAGCATAATCAAGGCAATAAACTTGCCCCTACCAAGATTGAAATAACAATTGATGCTGATAAAGTCAGTATTGGTAATCAGATTAGTCAGAAAAGCTTTAAACCTGAGTCTACTCAATTAGGTCTGCAAAACTTGCGCACACGCTGTGTGGCTATTTGTAACCAACCTTTAGAAGTTGAGCATACTGAACATTATTTCAGGCTCACTTTACCTTTATCTGTTCACAGGGAGTTTGCATGAGAGTGTTAGTGATTGAAGATGAGCCGTTGGCTGCCCAAAAACTGATTGGTTTTATTCATCGTTACTATCCCGAGGCTGAAATTGTTGCACAAATTGATAAAGTAGCCGATGTCATTACATTCTTTGATAATCAGCCACTGTTAGACCTTATTTTCTCTGACATTGAATTGTTAGATGGCCAGGTCTTTAACGCTCTTAATGCCCTTGATTTACCTTGCCCTGTTATATACACCACATCTTATGATCAACATTGGGGTGATGCTTTTCAAAATCAGGGGATTGAATATCTGCTCAAACCTTTTTCATATAAGCGTTTCTCTGCGGCTATGTTGAGCTATGAACAATTAAAGCATAACTTAACTCAGGTTCAGATAGGTCAGCCCAGTGTTGAACTGCCAATCTATAAAAGCCGCTTTTTATTGCGTAAATCACAAGTGGTCGAAATACTTAAAACCGATGACATAGTGTGTTTGCGCGCTGCGGCAGGGGTTATTTCTGCTTACGATAAACTCGGCCAGCATCATATGCTAACAGGCAACTCGATTACTGAACTTGAACAACAACTCGACCCTAAGCAGTTTTTCAGGCTCAACCGCAGCGATTTAATTAATTTGAATTATATTCAAGCATTCGAGAATTACGGCAAAGATACCGTCGCGGTAACAACGACAATATTAAAAGAGCCACTTATTACCAGCAAAACTCGCACAGCACAATTTAAAAAATGGTTAGACGGTTGAGTATAATAGGTTAGTCATAGCGGTTTTAGTTGGCCATATTAGTGACATCGCCCAATACAAAGGCTATATAAAACAAATGTTGTTATGAGATATTTTATGGGTGAAAAGACTAAAAGAATAAGGGACAACAAAAAAGAAGGTACATATGGGGGTACATATAAGCAAAAACGGGCTTATCATTGCTGATAAGCCCGTTTTCTTACAATCACTTAGACGTTGAGTCTTAGTTCATGCCATATTTTTTTAGCTTCTTACGTAAAGTACCACGGTTGATACCTAACATGTTCGCTGCGCGAGTTTGGTTGCCACGAGTGTGTTGCATGATAATGTCTAGTAAAGGTGCTTCAACTTCACTAAGTACCATTTCATACACTTCTGAAGCTTCCTGACCGTCTAACTGAGAGAAGAAGTTGGTTACGGCGCGTTTAACTGCGTCGCGTAATAACTGCGGCTTGATAGTGCCGTTTGCTGTTTCGATTTTGCCTACGGTAAGCTGGTGAACTTCTGTGTTAGTTGTCTGATCAAACATTCTATTCTGCTCTTTAATTAATTTTACACTAATTCTTCAAAATAACATTCCACAAAGGAATGCTGTTGGACAGCGGTTTCAAGCCTGTTGAAGTCAGCACGCCATTGACGTTGTTCTTCCTGGTTTAGGTACCATCCGATATGCTTTCTGGCAAAACGGACACCTTTGTACTCGCCATACAGATCATAAAGTTTATCAAGGTGTTCAAGCATCACAGTGCGTTGCTCTTCTGCCCCGATAGGCGCTAACTTTGTACCTGTTTCCAAGTAGTGCTGAATCTCTTTAAAAATCCAGGGCCTTCCTTGTGCACCTCTTCCTATCATCACCGCATCAGCACCCGTATAATCAAGCACAAACTTGGCTTTTTCGGGGCTGTTAATATCGCCATTGGCAACAACCGGAATCGAGATATTCTGTTTTATTGCTTTAATCGTGTCGTATTCGGCAAAGCCTTTATACATACATTGCTTTGTACGGCCATGAACCGCTAACGAAGCAATGCCACAATCTTGGGCAATTTGGGCTATTTGGATCCCGTTACGATTATCTGGGTCCCACCCTGTGCGAATTTTTAAGGTTACCGGAACATCCACTGCGCTAACCACGGCTTGTAAAATCTCTTTTACTAAGCAGGGGTTTTGCATCAATGCAGAACCAGCTAACTTTTTATTCACTTTTTTTGCTGGGCAACCCATATTGATATCAATGATATGCGCGCCTTGTTCAACGTTGAACTGAGCGGCATTAGCCATTAAATCAGGGTCTGCACCTGCAATTTGTACGGAGCGTATTCCTTCTTCGCCTGAATGCGCCATGCGCATGCGGCTTTTATCCGAGTCCCAAACATCAGGATTGGACGACAACATTTCAGATACTGCTAAGGCTGCGCCATAACGTAAACAAAGGTTGCGGAAGGCTTGATCGGTGACACCTGCCATTGGTGCCACGATCAGCTGGTTAGACAGTTGATAGGGGCCAATTCGCATTTGCTGATTTCACCTTGCTCTTCAAAGGGGCGCTATAGTAGCCCTTTTTGACCAGCTTGAAAAGGTCAATAAATGACCTAAATAAAACTTTTTTACTTGACTTTTGATCTCAGACAATTAATTGACTTAATATTTGCGGTTAAGGGGGATATATTTTTGTTTTTGAGCACTGATGGGGGTTGCAGCTAAGCAGTAGATAAGCTAGACGCGTGTAAAACAATTGTAACCCTTGTTATACGCGCGTCTGTTTGCTTAAATAGTAAACTATTTTTTTGTTCCGTTTAAGCGAGTCCAATCTTCTTTATGGCACGCTGGGTCCATATCAAACCATTGGCTATAGAAGTCAGATACATCTTGAGCCTGTTCGCGTAATAAACCTGACAGGGCTAGTTGACCACCGGTTTTTACTTTTTCAGCAATTAATGGGGCTAATTCTTTGAGCGGCCCCGCTAGAATATTGGCGACAAGCACATCAGCTTGTAAATTCACTGGCTGATCTTCAGGTAAATAAAGTGATAATTTATCTGCTACATCATTTCGTTCAGCGTTAGCGGTAGAGGCGTCTATAGCTTGATAATCAATATCCACACCGGTGACTTTTTTGGCCCCGAGTTTGATAGCGGCAATCGCTAAAATACCTGAGCCACAACCAAAGTCGATAACTTCTTTATCAGCTAAATCTAAGCTGTCCAACCACTCAAGACATAATGCAGTTGTAGGGTGTGTACCTGTGCCAAATGCTAAGCCAGGATCTAAAATAACGTTAACCGCTTCTGGGTCAGGAATAGGGCGCCAACTTGGGCAAATCCATAAACGTTGACCAAATTGAATAGGGTGGAAACTGTCCATCCATTCACGTACCCAGTCTTTGTCTTCTACTTGTTCAATTTTATGGCTAAAACCAGCGCCTAAAAATGGCATAGATTCTAAAAATTCAATCGTGGGAGCTAAATCGGTGCCTGCATCAAATAACGCAACAACTACCGTATCTTGCCAAAGTGGAGTTTCACCTAATTTAGGTTCAAAAATGGGTTCGTCCTGGCCATCTTCATAGGTAATGGAAACAGAACCTTGATCCATTAATAAGTCGCCTAACATATCTGCATTGTCGCGATGGGTGTGAATGCGCAATTGGATCCAAGCCATGAAGTGTTCCTAATCTTTGATAAAAGTGGTGTTAATGGCGGCTATTATACCCAAACCATTTACAGATGCGCACCTTAGTATGGATTTTATCTTGTTAAGATTTTTGGAGTGATGTTGTGAGCGTGATTACGGTTAATTATCGCGACATGATCATTGTCATTGTTTGAAAGCGCAAATTCGTTTTGTTAATTGGCCAAGTCATTGGGTTTGTTTGAAATTTCAATCTTAAACACAGTGTGATCAGCCTCTAAGTCCGACATGATAATAAGTGAGCAAGATCACGGTTTGTTTTATCGCTAATGATGTTGTTTGAAAAGACTTGATATGGTCAAGGTACCTTATTGTGCCAGTACCGGATGTAACAATTTATGGAGTCTCAATCCTTGCCTGCAAAAAATAATAATGTGAGTGCTGCTAAGGGTTTTTCTCATCCAATTTGGGCTGCAAGAGCTGACAGTTTGCAAAGTATATCCGGGGTGTTACTCGGGCTTTTTATTATTGCGCATTTACATTTTGAATCGAGCATTTTGCTGGGTAAAGAAGCTTTTTATCACGTTGTTCAGTTTCTTGAGGGTGGGGTTTTCAGTGAAACGGGCCATGGTTATCCATTATTAACCCAGATATTTTCAGCGTTTATGTTAGTTGTGCTGATGATCCATGCCATTTTTGCCTTGCGCCGCTTTCCGACTCAAATTGGTCAATGGCGAGCATTACGGCAACAAATGCATTTTTTACCCCACGAAGATACCAAAATATGGTTCTGGCAAATGGTGACAGGTTTTTTATTGTTTTTCTTAGTGCCGGTGCATCTATTTACCATGATCATGAATCCTGAAATTGGCCCGCATTTATCTGCCGAGCGAGTTTATTACGATAATGTCTGGATTCTGTATATCTTACTTTTACCCGCCGTTGTAGTGCACGCCGTGTTTGGTTTATATCGTGTTTGCGTGAAGTGGGGATTAGTACAGCAACGTTTTGCCTTGCTTAAGTTTGCCAAGGTGCTGCTGGTATATTTGATGATTATTGGTATTGCCAGTTTAGTCGCTTACATTGTGATAGGGCGAACCCTTGAGTTGCCTGTTATCCCCTTTGTGCCAACTTTATAAGGAATAAAGATGCAAATAATTTATACCGATACTTTAGTCGTTGGTGCAGGTTTAGCGGGTTTAAGGGTTGCTATTGCGTCAAAAGAGCGTGGTCTTGATACTTTAGTGCTGTCACTAATTCCGGCCAAACGCTCACATTCTGCTGCTGCCCAAGGTGGTATGCAAGCCAGTTTGGGTAACACCATTAAAGGCATGGGCGATGATGAAGATGTGCATTTTGAAGACACAGTTAAAGGCTCTGACTGGGGCTGCGATCAAACGGTTGCCCGAATGTTTGCCCACTGTGCGCCTAAAGCGGTACGTGAGTTAGCCAATTGGGGCGTACCCTGGACGCGCGTGACAAAAGGTGATCGCCAGGTGATAGTTAATGCACAAAAGGTGACAATTCATGAAGCGGAAGAAGCCCATGGGCTGATTAATGCCCGAGATTTTGGTGGCACCAAGAAATGGCGCACCTGTTATACCGCCGACGGTACCGGGCATTCGCTGCTTTATGCTGTCGACAATAAAGCGATTTCGTTAGGCATTCCGGTACACGAACGCATGGAAGCGCTAAAGATTATTCATGATGGTAAGCGCTGCCATGGTGTAATTGCTCGTTGTTTAATTACTGGCGAGATTAGGGCGTATATTGCTAAATCAACCACGATTGCCACAGGAGGATATGGGCGTATATATGAAGTGTCTACCAATGCGATTATTTGTGATGGGATAGGCCAAGCATTGGCGCTAGAAACTGGCGTTGCGACATTAGGTAATATGGAAGCGGTTCAGTTTCATCCTACTGCCATTGTGCCTGTCGGTATTTTAACCACAGAAGGTTGTCGTGGTGATGGCGGGTTATTACGCGATAAAGATGGCTATCGTTTTATGCCAGATTACGAGCCTGAAAAAGAAAGAATTAGCGTCACGTGATGTAGTGTCACGGCGGATGACTGAGCATATGCGTAGAGGCAAAGGTGTCGATAGCCCGTATGGCCCACATTTATGGTTGGATATTACCTTGTTAGGCCGCAAACACATTGAAACCAACTTGCGCGAAGTGAAAGAAATTTGTGAAAAATTTCTCGGTATAGACCCCACTAAAGATTGGATCCCAGTTAGGCCTACTCAGCATTATTCTATGGGCGGCATACGCACAACGCCTAAAGGTGAAAGCCCGCAGTTATCAGGTTTATTTAGTGTGGGAGAGGCGGCGTGTTGGGATATGCATGGCTTTAATCGTTTAGGCGGGAATTCTCTAGCAGAAACCGTGGTTGGCGGGATGATTATTGGTAAATATGTTGCTGACTTTGGCGAGAAAAACAATCTGGTTATTGATACTGACCTCATTAATCGTTTCGGTAGTGAGTTAATTGATGAGATTAATGGTTTAGTGGATGGTGAAGGCACCGAAAATACCTTTGAACTTAAGCTGGCGATGCAAAAAATTATGATGGATTACGTCGGTATTTTCAGAAATGGCGATGAGTTACAACAAGCCGTGGATGAGTTAAGTCGGTTGCTTAAACGTTCACGCAATATCGGACTAAGGTGTAAAAAACGCCATGCCAACCCTGAACTAGTAGAAGCATTACGCCTAAGGCGAATGCTAAAAGTGGCGCTAACTGTCGCTTGCGGTGCGAATGCGCGCACTGAAAGCCGTGGTGCTCACTCCCGTGAAGACTTTCCACAACGTAACGATAAAGACTGGCTAAACCGGACATTATCAACCTGGCCAGATGCCGATGCTTTAGCGCCAGTGCTGAGTTATGAAGCGCTTGATGTGATGCAAATGGAACTGCCACCGGGTTATCGTGGCTATGGTGTAAACAATGCGATTGCGCATCCCGATACCGAGAAGCGTCAGCAGCAAATAGACGCCATTCTTGCCAACTTAGGTATTGATGCTGACCGATATGCTAAGCAGGCAGCAATCATGCCATTCACCTTACCTGACGAGCTAATGCCGCTAAATCAGCGCTTATCAGACACATTAAATTGTGCTGTGGTCAGTGCAACAATGGTGGGAGATAAATAACATGAGCCAAGCTAGAACAATTCGTTTTTCAATTTTTAGATTTGATCCACAAGACCCTAACGACAAACCGAAAATGGTTAACTATGAAGTGACTGAAGCGCCCGGTATGACGGTGTTTATTGTGCTGAATATGCTTCGTGAGCAACAGGACCCTTCATTGCAATTTGACTTTGTCTGCCGCGCAGGCATTTGCGGCAGCTGCGCCATGGTGATTAACGGCAAGCCCACATTGGCTTGCCGCACTTTAACGGCCAATTACCCTAAAGGTGACATTATATTGATGCCATTACCTGGGTTTGAATTAATCGGCGATTTGTCAGTTAACACCGGTAAGTTTATGCGCGAGTTGGCCGAACGTTTACAGTTGTGGTTACAGCCAAATAATTTTGATAGTGATATTCATCGCATCGAAACACCCATGGATCCAGACGAAGCGGCCAAGTTATACGAACTCGACCGTTGTGTAGAGTGTGGTGTATGTGTGTCAGCCTGCGCCACCAAACAAATGCGTGAAACCTTTGTTGGCGCGGTGGGTATGATGAAAATTGCCCGCTTTGAATTAGATAGCCGCGATACCCGTACAGCGGATGATTTTTATCATGTTATCGGTAATCAAGATGGGGTATTTGGCTGTATGACTTTATTAGGCTGCCAAGATGCTTGCCCGAAAGATTTGCCTCATATGCAACAGATTGCTTACTTACGCCGTAAGATGGCGATAGCAAGCCCGAATAGGATTTTGTAGTTGATGTATTGATTAGCGATAAACTTAGTGATACAAAAATGCCGCTAACCTTTATTAGGGGGAGCGGCATTTTTATTAGAGGTAGAGGTTCAATAAAGATTAGAAATTAGCTTTTGGAGCCTCTGCCATTGCAGGTATAACATTTTTGTCATTGCCATCCTTTAAATGCTTTGGATGATATTTCCCTACAGGAAGCGTCATCACTGCATTTTCGTGAACTTGTCTTGCGACTGGCACATAATCTGTAGCTGCGGTTGAAACCGCGGTAACGATGATATCCGCAATTAAGTTACCTGAAGAGCTGGATGTATTTATTGCAAAAGTATTTTTGTAAGACCAAATAATTTCGTTGGTCGTCGTAGACATAAGCACATATTCCATGCCCACGGTAACATTGCCTGCAATAACTAGGTAATTAGTTTCCCAGTTTGTTAGTTTAATAAATAATACCGAATCGGCACCAAATTTCTCTTTATAACTGGCCATTGGTACGCCTTTAAGTTGGCTTCCATCAATAACACCAGCATCTTTGAATAAATGATTAACAATAGGTATAGATAATACGTAATAACCTTTATTTGCTAAAGGTTGTGCAACTGTGGCATTTAAAAAGTCGACAGCTTCAGCTGCGGTTGTTTCGTTAATTACGGGAACAATGAGTATAGTTTGTCGATTAGTATCACCATACATACTAGGAAAAGCAGCTTCTTTAGTCGTTGTAGTTGAAGTGCAGCCGGTAAAAAATAGGATAAAAAGTAAACTTAAGAGGATGCGCATTATAATGTTCCTTTTTTACTATCGGCAATTAATCGTTCAATAAAAGGTTGAGATTCAGGATAAAGTGCTGATTCTTGTCGATAGAAAGCGATACTTTCTTGCTCTGCACCCAATTTAGCTTTGATAAAACCAAGCTCAGCAAAAATACCAGGGGGCACTTTCAAGTTCTTTTTCTGAGAATAGTCAACAATTTTATACAACTCTTCGGCGTGCCTATTGAGTGTTTGCTCAGAAGGATTTTTAATGTAGTCATAATAAGTTTCTGAATATCCTCCCCAGTAATAGCCACTCTCTGTCACTGCTGCACAACCACTTAATATCAAAAATACCGCGGATATTAGTGAGTACTTAATTTTAGAATCCATTTTTCTTCCTTAAAGTCTTATTGTTCTTATTTGTCCATCAGCCAAATAAAGTGATTTGGCATAAATTGTTGCGCCTTGTAGATCTTTTATCAAAATTTCGTGAGTACCTTTGTCTACCTTAATCGATAAAATCTGATTATTCTCATCAGCAGCATCAGCCGCACCAGCAACACCTGTTTGATACGGGGTTAAATCTGATTGAGTAATAGTGTGATTGACAATTTTGCCTACTGAAATCGTATTACCCACTAATTGTTTAGCGATAACAATTATTTGCTGCTCGTGAGCAAGCCCTGTTTCTTTGTGTTGTACATTTGCACCACATGCCGTGAGCAGTAAGCTAAAAATTAATGTAAAAAATACTCTCATAACCTGATTTCCTTATTGGTCTGATAGGTAGTATTGAGAAAGGTCATCACCGATATTGCCTTCAATTAAGCTCACAAATGAAATTTGTTCAAATTCATCTGTACCATAAGTAGAAAGCACTTGAACCTTGCCGATTTGTTTCCCTGGTAAACTAATCAAACCTCCAGTTTGTGGATTTTTAACTTGTTTGCCTTTTTGATAGACCATCAATTCTAAACCTGTTGATAGACCTTGAGCCTCACCGCCTGAAATAATTAAGGTGCCATCTTCATTTGATAAGAAAAAGGATTGCCAAGGCTTTGCGATCATATTTTCAACTAAGTTACTGATCATTTGCGAAATAGCCTGTGATAAGGCTTTGTCAGTGAGGCTTTGATCATAAGCGGCAGATGTTCCTGCTCCGAAGCTTTTTTGTGTTTCAGTTACCGCCTCTCCAGCGCCTTCGACTGAGCTAACAATACGTCCTGTTTCCACATCGACTAATCTGACGTTGACTTTAGCGTACGCTTTTTGCATTTTCGAACGTGAAAATAATCCTGTAGTACTCTCAACAGAACGTCCGAATTCACTTACTGATCCAACAATTAAATAATCTACCGATACGCCACTTTCATTAATACCTTTGAGAATACTTTCTGAGTTGACTTCATTTTGATCTAATCGTTCAAACATAATGAATTGGTTGGTGTCCGCCAATCTAGCACTTAAAATATCGGCAGCTTGTTTACCGATTCGATTACCTGCATCATTTACCAAAAAGCTGTTTGCAGCTTGGGTTTCATTGGAGAAACGTGCAATGGCTATTTTGCGTTTTAGAAATGTTTGATTTTTTTCTTGTGAAATTGTTGATGAGTTTGTGGCATCTAAACTTGTTGCAGATGCTACCAATGGAGATAAAAATATCAACAATGCTGATATAAAAAAGTTCCGTATTTTCATATTAATCTCTTTTGTTGGAGGTGATGTAAAGAGACAAATCAAGTACAAAAAATAGGTATATTTAGAGTAAATGGTCACATCCCTTTAGACTCCGCAAATATAGCATTTTGGCATATATTTATTCAAAGTATTTTCTATATAAAATGAGTTAAATCAGGAACTTTAAATATTGAATGTAAAATATAACAAAGGTGCTGATTTATTTCCTATGTATAAGTGCAGCTGTCACTCAAGCAAAGATAGCTCGATGCTATAGGTGTAGATACAAAAATGCCGCTAACCTTTATTAGGGGGAGCGGCATTTTTATTAGAGGTAGAATGTATGTCTTAAGACTTAGCGCGTTTCATCGCGGTGAAGAATTCTTCATTTGTCTTAGTCATTGCAAGCTTATCGATTAAGAATTCCATTGCTGATACTTCATCCATTGGGTGAAGTATTTTACGTAAGATCCACATCTTCTGAAGTTCTTCAACTGTAGTCAGTTTCTCTTCGCGACGAGTACCGCTGCGGTTGAAATCAATCGCCGGGAACACACGTTTTTCAGCTGCTTTACGAGAAAGGTGTAACTCTTGGTTACCGGTACCTTTAAATTCTTCGTAAATCACTTCATCCATTTTCGAACCAGTATCAACAAGTGCGGTAGCAATAATAGTTAAGCTGCCGCCGTGCTCGATGTTACGTGCTGCACCGAAGAAACGCTTTGGACGGTGTAGTGCGTTAGCATCAACACCACCGGTAAGCACTTTACCTGATGATGGAATAACTGTGTTATATGCACGGGCTAAACGAGTGATAGAATCTAGTAAAATCACTACGTCTTTTTTGTGTTCAACTAAACGCTTGGCTTTTTCAAGTACCATTTCGGCAACTTGAACGTGACGGCTTGCTGGCTCATCAAAGGTAGAAGCAATAACTTCGCCTTTGACCATGCGCTGCATTTCGGTCACTTCTTCCGGGCGTTCGTCAATCAGTAATACCATTAACACCACATCAGGGTTGTTATAAGTAATACTTTGGGCGATGTTTTGAAGTAATAATGTTTTACCCGCTTTTGGCGGCGCAACAATCAAACCACGTTGACCTTTACCGATAGGAGAACATAGGTCAAGAATGCGTGAGGTAATATCTTCTGTTGAACCATTACCGCGTTCCATACGAAGACGTTCTTCAGCATGAAGTGGGGTTAAGTTTTCAAACAAAATTTTGTTACGTGAGCTTTCTGGCTTATCGAAGTTAACTTCAGATACTTTTAGCAGGGCAAAATATCTTTCACCTTCTTTAGGCGGACGTATCTTACCAAAAATGGAGTCACCAGTACGCATATTGAAGCGGCGAATTTGGCTAGGTGAAACATAGATATCGTCAGGGCCGGCTAAGTATGAACCATCTGAACTTCTTAAAAATCCAAAACCGTCTTGGAGGATTTCTAATACACCGCCACCGAAGATATCTTCTCCGCTTTTGGCATGTGATTTTAAAATCGAGAAGATAATATCTTGCTTACGGGCGCGAGCCATATTTTCTAGTTTCATGCTTTCAGCAAGTGAAACAAGATCTGAAATCGGCGTGTCTTTTAATTCTGTTAAATTCATGTATGGGAGTCTTGTGTTACGCGACAAAGCTTACCGCAATCAATCAGTAGGGGTATTGAACAGAGTTTATGACTGAAAAGCGAGAAAAGGTTAAATTGAAAAAATCTGAGGTAAATTTATCACCATATTAGGCTGACGTCCAGAATTTTAGGTACAAAAATGGCACAAATTGTATAAAACTTGTGCCATTTCGCAATTAGACTCTAAATGAGATTAGATTTGAGCGTCAATAAACTCTTTTAATTGCGTTTTAGACAGCGCACCAACTTTGGTTGCAGCTAACTCGCCACCTTTAAACATAAGCAAGGTTGGAATGCCACGAACGCCAAACTTTGCAGGTGTAATGCTGTTTTGGTCAACGTTCATTTTGGCAACAGTCACTCTACCTGCATACTCTTCTGCTACGTCATCTAAGATTGGCGCGATCATTTTACAAGGTCCACACCACTCAGCCCAGAAATCGACTAACACAGGAGTGTCAGACTTTAATACGTCGTTTTCGAAGCTGTCGTCGCTTAGGTATACTATTTTGTCGCTCATGTTGTTCTCCAGATTTGGTTCCATTGCTAGTTTATTAATGGCTTACCATGTATATTGGGTTAGTTGAAAAGCTTTTCAAGTGACCGTGTAAATATCCGCAATTTTTATATTTGCCATTATACGCAGAGCATCATCCGCTGTTAAATAGTTAAGGTGATTTTTTTTAAGCTTCTCAGTGCCCAGTCTTTTTTATAACCATTTGATAATTAATTATTTATCAATAAAGAAGCCTGTGCAGTGAGGTGCTTTGAACTCTGCATATATAATATGAACGGATAAACAATGTAGCTATTTCAAACTATCGTATCTTTTTTTGCAACCCCAACTAGTATGCTGGTGCCATGAGCCAAACACATTTATCTACCAAAAAGTTCGCTGACTTTCCGCTGCAAGATGCAGTTTTATCAGCCTTAAACGAGAACGGCTTTGAATTTTGTACTCCAATCCAAGCCTTATCATTACCTATTTTATTAAACACTAAAGATATCGCCGGCCAAGCCCAAACGGGCACAGGCAAAACCATGGCGTTCTTAGTAGCAACTTTTAATCACTTACTCACATCTGCTGCCCCAGAAGGGCGCAAAAATACTGAACCGCGTGCCATTATCATGGCTCCAACTCGCGAATTAGCGATTCAAATTGCTAAAGATGCCAATTTACTGGCTAAACATACTGGCTTAAAAGTTGGGATTGTTTATGGCGGTGAAAGCTATGAAACACAGCGTGAAGTATTAGATAAAGGCGTTGATATTTTAATTGGTACTACAGGTCGAATTATTGATTATGTTCGCCAAGGTGTCATTAGCCTGAATCATATTCAAGCCGTGGTATTAGATGAAGCCGATCGTATGTTCGATTTAGGCTTTATTAAAGATATTCGTTTCTTATTTCGTCGTATGCCAGACGCTAAAGCGCGTTTGAACATGTTATTTTCTGCCACACTTTCAATGAAAGTGCAGGAATTAGCCTATGATCATATGAATGACCCTGAGAAAGTGGAAATCGAACCACTTGAAAAAACCTCTAAAAACATCAAAGAAGAAATTTTTTATCCTTCAATGGAAGATAAAATGCGCTTATTGCTTACTTTGATTGAAGAAGACTGGCCAGAAAAAGCGATTGTGTTCTCTAACACTAAACACAGCTGTGAAAAACTATGGTCATACCTTGAAGGTGATGGACATCGTGTTGGGTTACTGACAGGCGATGTACCACAAAAGAAACGTATTCGTATTCTTGAACAGTTTACCTGCGGTGATTTAGATATTTTAGTCGCCACAGATGTAGCAGCCCGTGGTTTACATATCTCTGATGTATCGCATGTTTATAACTATGACTTACCTGATGATTGTGAAGATTATGTTCACCGTATAGGTCGTACTGGTCGAGCGGGTGCTAAAGGTATTTCAATTAGTTTTGCCTGTGAAGAATATGCATTAAATTTACCAGGTATTGAAACCTATATTACCCACGCTATTCCTGTATCTGATTATGACCGTGATGCATTACTGGATGATATTCCTCCGCCAGTGCGTATTCATCGTAAACACCCTACTACCCGTACCCGTGATGGTGCAAGTAAAGGTGCTCATCGTAGTGGTAGTAGTAACACACCATCGCGTCATCGGACACGCAGACCGACGTAAATGCCTCAATTATCATCCTTACCTGCATACGCGGCCATCACATTAGGCTCTAATAGCTTTAATATGTTGGTTGCGGTGACTGTGGCTGGTAAGCCACAGATTATAGCCAAGTATAAGCGCAAAGTGCGTTTGGCAGAGGGTATTGGTGACGATGGCTATTTGTCGCATGAGGTGATGCAACGGGGGTTAGATTGTTTAGCCCTGTTTGCAGATATGCTAAAAAAACATCGCGTTAATCAGCATGCTGTTGCAGTAATCGCTACCGCCACATTGCGTGTTATTGCTAATGCAGATGAGTTTAAGCAGCAGGCTTTACCTATATTAGGCCATCCGATAGAGGTTATTTCAGGTTTACGTGAAGCTGAATTAATTTATCAAGGTATGGTGGCAACTACTACAGGCGTAGAAAAACGCCTCGTGATTGATATTGGTGGTGCCAGTACCGAGTTTATTGTCGGTAAGGGCCGTAAAGTGTTATTTAAAACCAGCGTACCCATGGGCGGGGTGGTTTTTAATCAACAATTTTTCAATGCTACGCCTTTTCAAATGCTTGATTTTTCCCAAGCAAAAGATGCCGTTAAAAATATTTTATCAGAACACATGCAGTCTCTGACTAACTTAGGCTGGGACAAGGCTGTGGGTGCATCAGGAGTTGTGCAATCTGTTGTGTCGGTATTGCAACATAGGCAAGTGTCTGAAGTGATCACCTTAACTGTGCTGCAATCATTACGTGATGAGATTTTAGCTCAGTCAGATTTGCTTCTATCCGATATTGAAGGATTAACGGCAGAACAAGCACCCACTTTTGCATCTGGTGTCGCCATCCTGTTGGCATTGTTTGAATTATTATCAATTAAGCAATTACATCTAGCGGGCGGCGCATTACGTGAAGGCGTATTGCAAGTGCTGGCGGATAAGCAACGCGTACGCTAATACATCAGTTACTAGGCCATCAGTGCTAAGCTCAACCGATAGAACAATAAAAATAGGTCGCATAATGCGACCTATTTTTTTGCCATTTAGCGAGAACTCATTATTTCAAAATGTTTACTAAGTCGGCTTCAAGTGACACTTCAGGGCGTTCTACAATACGGCCGATTTCATGACTTTTTTGCTCAATAATAAAGGTCGGAATACGCGTGAAATCATATTTAGCTGCTAGCCCTTCAGGGTCAAGCTTGCTGCGGTCAACACCTATATAGGTCACTTTAAGGTTTGGGTTGGCAGCTGCTTCGATTAAACGCATAAAGCGGGGTGTTTCACGGTGGCAATCCGGGCACCAGGTACCAATAATAACGACTATGTCAGTGGGTTCTGATACTTGCTTTAATGCCGCTATTTTCGCCTCATCAACCCCGTAATCTTGGTACTCAGCAGCATAGCCTGGTAAATCTTTTGCAAGTGTTTCAGTTGTAACAATACCGGTAATGATCACTTCTTCTTTCTCCTCACTGCAAGTTGCGTTAAACCCTTGCGACTCTTTTTCAAATCCACAACCACTGTTGGCGAAAACGGGAGCCACTAATGTTTGGCTGCTGAAAATAAGTGCGCTGGTGGCGAATAATGTCTTAATGCTATTGTGCATGATAAAGCCTCTGTGCAGAAGGAAATAGTGCGATGGATATTCAAACATGAGTTGATTTAGCTGTTAAGTCATAACCATGCTGGATGTTAACTTAGTCACTAAATTAATGGGTTAAATGCTCAAAATGAGACTTAAAGCATATTCGCATAGCAGTGAATAGACAATAAAAAAGCCCAGAATATCTGGGCTTATCAAAGCTGATAAAAATCTATTTGTCGTCTTTTAACCACTGAGCCGCACGTTTAGCAAAGTAAGTTAATATCCCATCAGCACCAGCACGTTTAAAGCACAGTAATGACTCCATTACGATGGCTTTTTCCGCTAACCAACCATTTTGAATTGCGGCCATATGCATGGCATATTCACCACTGACTTGGTAGGCGAAAGTGGGTACCGCTAACTCTGTTTTAACACGGTAGACGATATCAAGGTAAGGCATACCTGGCTTCACCATCACCATGTCAGCACCTTCTTGAATATCTAAGGCAACTTCATGTAATGCTTCATCACTATTTGCTGGATCCATTTGGTAACTGTGTTTATTGCCACCTTTTAAATTACCAGCAGAGCCGACCGCATCACGGAAAGGGCCATAATAGTTAGAAGAATACTTCGCAGAGTAAGCCATAATTTGAGTATTCACATGGCCAGCCGCTTCTAATGCTTTACGGATCTCACCAATGCGACCATCCATCATGTCAGATGGTGCGACAATATCTGCGCCAGCAGCGGCATGTGATAGAGCCTGTTTGACTAAAATTTCAGTTGTGATGTCATTTAAAATGTAACCTGTGTCATCAATGATGCCGTCTTGACCATGGGTGGTGAATGGATCTAATGCGATGTCTGTCATCACACCCAGTTGCGGGAAAGCTTTTTTTAACTCGCGAACAGCGCGCTGCACAAGTCCATCATCATTGTAAGCTTCCTCTGCCATTAATGATTTTTTCTCAGCAGGCGTTACTGGAAATAAAGCAATTAACGGAATGCCTAGCTCAACTAACTCAGCGGCTTCTTTTAATAATAAATCGATAGAGAAGCGTTCAACACCTGGCATTGAAGCCACTTTTTCGCTGCGCTGCGTTCCCTCCAGAATAAACATCGGATAAATTAAATCATTTACGGTCAGCTGGTTCTCAGCCATTAAGCGACGACTAAATTCATGTTTACGCATGCGGCGCATTCTGCGCTGAGGAAAAGCACTAGTAATAATATTCACATTCTACTCCAGGTTAAGATACTTCTGATTCTTCTGATGCTACTGAGTAAAGACGGACTCGATTTCTTCCACCACGCTTGGCTTGATACAATGCTTTGTCTGCTTGGTCTAATAAAATGGTTGGGTGATCATCACTATCAATAATCGCCACAGAAATACCGATACTAATAGTAAGCGGAATATCATGGCTATCCCACTTTATCGCTAATACTTCAATGGCATTGCGTATTGTCTCAGCCACTAACATTGCACCATCTCCATCAGTATTAGGCAATATAATAGCAAACTCTTCACCACCAAAACGTGATACGAGATCGGTTGGGCGCTTTACATGTTCAGATAAGGTATGAGCAATAATTTGTAAGGTATGATCGCCAGCTAAATGACCATAGCGATCATTAATACTCTTAAACTTGTCAATATCGAGCATTAGTAGTGCCATTGGCGTTTGTTGGCGGCGGCTGATACGCCCCTCTGCAATCAGTCTGCGATCAAATACGCTACGATTTTTGACACCCGTTAGACTATCGATAGTGTTCTGCTCGGTGAGTTTTTGATTAACTTCATTGAGTTCACGTAAAGTCACTTCTAACTCTAAGGTGCGCTCCTGGACCATTTGCTCTAACAGTTCATTGGCTTCTGTCTCAGCTTTAAAAAATTCTTCGCGGTTTTGCCTTAAGCGCTCAGCCTGCTCTAATGCTTGCTGTTGGATATCTAATTTAGATTTACGCTCATCGTTATAGCGAATAGTTAATACTGCAGCCATAGTGATAACTTCAATACTTATCCCTATCATTAGGGGCGTTTGCACAGCCATGCCGATATCAAACAGGCCTAGATACATCAGGCAAGAGATAATACAACTAGCAAGTAGTATAACGCGCCCTAACCCATATAAACGTGCATTACGCTGTCCTGCCCAGGCCTGGGCAATGGTAATAAAGCTTAAAATAATGCATACCAAAGCGACGAAAAATAATAAAACATATATCGCGATACTGTAGTCAATAAACGGCAGTATTATTGCCAACAAAAATGCAATAGCGGCTAATAAACGGCAAACTTTTAACATCTGTAAGTTGTGATATTTGAGCAGTAGCACCTTTTCAGTGAACATTAAGTTAAATCCCAGAATAATGGGGATAAGAAAAGGAACTATGATGTTTTGCACCTGGGGCCATTCTGACCATAAATATCGGAATGACACACCATGAATGGTGGCAACTAATAACGCTAAACTTAATACATAGCCACTGTAATAACTAAAGCTAAATGAGCCTGAAGTTAATGCGATAAAAAGACTAAAAGTACCGATAGCAACCAATAAACCGATTTGTAAGCCATAACTAAGATTTTTGGTTTCAATTTCTTGGGTTAAATCATTAGGTGACCATAAAATTAACGGTAAATTGGTACTGCCTAAAGTGTCTATTTTGAGTAAAAACTGGTGAGTTTCGCCTGGTTGTAACTCAAAGGGAAATAGAAAAGTATTACTTTGTAATGGTCGGTTATTAAACGTTAATGCATCCCCCATATAAGCTGTGCTGACTAATTCTCCATTCACTTTGTGATAAAGCGTTATATTGTCAATTAACGGGTTATCAAGGGCAATAATACGAGTTTGATAGTCAATTGGTGAAAAAATACTGAAGCTAAGCCACATATCTTTAACACCAATAAGCTCAGTATCTTCTCGGGTTATTTTACGCCAAGTGGTGGGTGCTTTTTGTTCTAGTTCTGCTAAGTTACTGATGTTTTTCTGTGTTTGAATAAACATCCAGTCATGTAAATTAATTTTGGTGATAGAACTTTCTGTGAGACGAACAGGTGGTTGATGACTATAATTTTCATTGTTAGCAACACTTTGCTGAGTGAGTAGTAATAAGCACAAAACCAAAAAGAGCAAACCAAATAGTTTGCTAGGCATGAATGCTGAAACTGGCTGATTATTCATTACTTTGTACCAGTAATATTGGCAGGTAAGTTAAAAAACGTACTGCTGTTTTGATAACAATGTTGCGCAACTACAGCATAATCTTGATTGCGTAGTTTCGCTATTGATTCGACAATATAAGGTAAGTATTGGGGTAAGTTTTTACTTGATTTAGGCTTAGGGCGCATACTTCTTGGTAGTAGATAAGGCGCATCAGTTTCTGCCATTAAACGGTTGTTGGGAATATACTTCACTAACTCAGCTAAATCTTGTCCGCGACGTTCATCACAAATCCAACCTGTAATGCCAATATATAAATCAGCAGCTAAACATGCGTCGAGCTCTGATTTGTTGCCGGTAAAGCAATGCAATACCGCCTTAGGTAAGTGGGCTTTATACTGATTAAATATGGCGATAAAGTCATCATGGGCATCGCGACAATGCATATAAACCGGCATGTTGAGTTCGGCGGCTATCTCAAGTTGGGCTGCAAATGCTTGTCGTTGTTTATCACGCGGAGAAAAATCACGGTTATAATCTAAACCGCACTCACCAATAGCAACCACAGTTTCATCTAGTGCTAATCGTTTTAACTCATTGGCACTGGTATTCGTCCACGTACTGGCATGGTGAGGGTGCACACCTGCTGTACAAAATAAGTGTAGGGGATGTTGCTTACATAGGGTAATGGCTTGGCCACTTTCGTCCAGGTCAGAACCAATAACGATTAAAGGCGAAACATGATGTTTCGCCGCTTGTTCTATTATGTCACTGCTGTTTTCTATTAAGCTTGAACTTAATAAATTAACTGCAATATCGATATGCTGGATCATTAATAGATTACTTGATCCGCTTAACTCGAGTGGTTGAGTTGCGATCATCACTACCTAATAAAAATGAGCTTAATGCGCCTTTTTTGATGTATATTTTTTGGCCTTTATTCACTTTGTAACGATCACTTTGACTTTGTTTCCATACTTGGCCATTGGCTAGCGTAATAATCAGTGCACCATAAGGGTCTTTATCCACATCAGCGACATTAAAATAGAGTTTTTCAATTTCATCTTCAGCGACTTTCTTTTGTAATCCAAAAGACTCATCTGGAACCTGCGCTGTAGCAACAGGTACGGATACGGCAATCGATGCAGCAGCTTGACTTGGTTTTACAATTGGAGCATTAGTCGTAGTTACAGACTTGGTGACAGCAGTAGCTACTGTCGCGTCATTTTGATTCGTTAATTGTACTGTTGCAGCTAAATCATCATAACAAACCAAGCGATCAAGCTTATCGGCTTTAATGGCACAAATTGACAATTGTTGTTCTAATTCGGTATTTGCTTGTGCAGTGCTAGAGGCCACAATAATGGCTGCAGCAATCCAAGTTAAGCGCATGATTTATTCCTTGTTATTATTAACTAATCACTGTTTAGATTAAGGATTAGCCGTCAGAGTGCTCATTTGTTGGCACATCTTCTTCGTCGTCTTTGGGAGTATACATCTTAGCAGCTAATAAACCGCCTTCAAATAACAGCAGCATAGGAATTGCTAACATAGTTTGCGAGATGATATCTGGAGGGGTAAGAATCATACCAATAACAAATGCACCTACTACAATATAAGGACGTTTCTCTCTTAATTCATCAGGCGTGGTTACGCCTGCCCAACACAGTAATACTACGGCGACTGGAATTTCAAACGCTAAACCGAAAGCAAAAAATAACTTCAAAATAAAGCTTAAATAACTGCTTATGTCGGTAGCGACTTGCACACCGTCAGGGACTACACTCGTAAAAAAACCAAATACGACTGGAAAAACAACATAATAGGCAAAAGCGATGCCTAGATAGAATAATAAAGTACTGCTAGCAAGTAGCGGCATAACCAAACGTTTTTCATGCTTATATAAGCCTGGTGCCACAAAAGACCAAATTTGAAACAACACATAGGGTATTGCGACAAAGAATGACAATACTAAGGTTAATTTGAATGGTGCAAAAAATGGCGCCGCAACATCGGTTGCAATCATACTGCCGGTTTCTGGCAATGACTTCATTAATGGCAAGGCAACATAGTGGTAAATGTCATTGGCCCAGTAAACGGTAATAATAAAAACCAGTAGCACACTGCCAATGGCTTTAAGTAATTTTGTGCGTAATTCTAACAAATGGCTAATAAGCGGTAGCTGTTGCGACATGAATTATCCGTTTGATTTAGGGCTAGAGTGGCTAGTGTCTGATGTCGACTTAGTTATTTCATCACCCAGTTTGCCATCGGGAGACTGAGAGGTGACAGCGTCATTGGCAATCGGTGTTGATGCCGTCCGGATTAATATCTTCGACCTGATAAGGACGATTTACCGATTGCGCAGCCTGTTTTAATTCATCAATTGATTGCTGTAATTCAGGTGATAAATTAGATAAACCTTTGCTTTCTGCTTTTTTCAAATCAGCATGTAATTGCTCGATTTTAAGCTCTTGCTCAAGTTCATCTTTTACTGAATTGGCCATGCGTTTAATCGCACGGATCCACCCAGTAATTGAACGTACTGCAACTGGCAAACGTTCGGGGCCGAGAACAACCAGCCCCAAAATACCAATCAGCAGCAGCTCCATAAAGCCGATACCGTCAAACATAATAAATTACGCCTGTTCTTTGCTCTTAGACTCAGGCTTTTTTTCATCAGCCTGTTGAGTGGTTTGTGTTGTCTGTGCAGTGGCGTCTTCTAATGACTTTTTCTCATCTTCAGATGACATGGCGTTTTTAAAGCCTTTTACAGCGCCACCTAAATCACCACCTAATGAACGAAGTTTCTTCGTTCCAAATAGCAACACTACGATAAGTGCGACGATTAAAAGCTGCCAAATACTGATGCCGCCCATGGAATTTCCTCTTTAAAATATAAAATGGTGTCTTGTTTCACAAAACTTAAAAAACCATTATAAGGTCAAATTATGTAAGTATTATGAACTTCTAATAAATTAGTGCTAGCTAAAATTTACGATTCTTTGGCCTAGATCGCCATCCTGATATCCATAAAATACTGCCAATAGCGATACAAGTATAAGCGGACCATAGTGTAGCGCTTTGGGTGAATAATATTGTGCCACAGATCAACAAAACGGCTGAGGTAATCAACAAGTAATTACTTTTATGAGACTTCTGTTGATAACGTAAGTACTTATCAAGCATTTGTTGCTGTGAGCCTAATAGTTTTCGACCTATTTTAAGGTTGTCGTATATCAGTTCGGGTAATTCTGGCAACATATCTGCCCAATAAGGGGCATTGGTTTTTACTTTGTTAAACATGGCTTTAGGGCCGACTTGTTCTGCCATCCAGTTTTCTAAAAATGGCTTAGCTGTTTGCCATAAATCTAATTGAGGATAAAGCTGACGGCCTAAGCCTTCGATATATAACAAGGTTTTTTCAAGCAGCACTAATTGAGGTTGTACCACAATATCAAACTGACGCGCGGTACGGAACAGCGCTAATAATACATGCCCGAATGAAATTTCATCCAGTGGCTTATTGAACATAGGCTCGCACACCACTTTTACCGCTTGTTCAAATGCGAGTACGTCAGTGTGTTCAGACACCCAACCCGATTCAATGTAAAGCTGGGCAATGCGATGATAATCACGATTAAAAAAGGCTAAAAAGTTTTCCGCAAGATAGCGCTTATCGACGTCGGTTAACGTGCCCATAATGCCGCAGTCTAAGCCGATATAATAAGGGTTTTCTGGGTGTTCAGTGCTAATGAAAATATTGCCAGGATGCATGTCTGCATGGAAAAAGTTATCCCTAAATACCTGAGTAAAAAACAACTCTACGCCGCGCTCAGCAAGCAACTTAAAATTTGTCCCTTGGGCACGTAAAGCCTCGGTATCAGACACTGGAATACCGTACACTCGTTCCATTACCATTAATCTTTGATAACAATGTTCTTCATACACATAAGGAACATACAGTGAGTCTGAATCTAAAAAATTGTTTCTGAGTTTGGTGGCATTTAAGGCTTCAAGTTTGAGGTTTAATTCGCCCAAAATGGTAGTGCGATAATCTTCAATCACTTCAGCGGGACGTAGACGATTACCGTCTCCTAATACGCGTTCCAATATGCTGGCCGCCTGCATCATGAGTTGAATATCGGCATTGATATTGATTTCAACATTGGGGCGTAATACTTTTAGCACCACTTCTTTGCCATTTGATTTTAACGTCGCGGTATGGACTTGAGAAATTGATGCGCTGGCTAGCGGCGTATCTTCAAAGTGATCAAACAGGTTTTCAATCGGTTCCCCTAACGCCTCTTCAATTGATATACGTGCTAAAGCTGAATCAAACGGCGGGACGCGATCTTGCAACATTGCCAACTGATACGCCCACTCATCGTCTAATAAGTCTCGGCGAGTGGAGAGCATTTGACCTAACTTTATATAAACAGGTCCGAGCTCTTGCATCGCCAGCTTTAAGCGTTCAGCGGGTTGTTTATTTTTATGACGGTTACCTAGCCAGAAGAAACAAGCGCGCAGTAATTTGAAGTACCATGGCTTTTTATGTTGAGGTAATAAGTCATCAAGTCCGAAGTTGAGTACGGTTTTAATGACATGGTAACCGCGCCTGATACTAGCAATTGTCATGAGGTTATTTTGTCTCTTAGTTGGGCAATACGTGTATCGATATGTTCAGTTTGCGTGACAAGTTGTTCCAGATTATCACGAAAGTGCAGGAATTCGATTTTATGCGGTGCAAGGCGGTATTCTTCGGTGGTTAATTGCCCTAGATGAGCACGAGTTTTTACCAGCATGGACTTGATATCTTTGCCTATTTGCTGGGTGGTGGTGAGTAATTTATGCGCCGGTGCGTCACCAATGTATCGTGATAGTGGTTCGGCAAAGTCAAACTCGATATGCTGCATATAGTGACTGAAAGTTTGCAATAGCTGGATGTCACCTTCAATACTGAGCTTATCTTGTTTAATTAACTCGGTGAGGTTGGCACCTTCACGCAGTTGGTACAAGGTCGATGCATCCGCTTTTACGGTGACAGCTACCTCGCCTTCAAAATGGCTCATCACTTGAATTTGCTTGGCAAAAATAATGTAAATCGGCCAGGATAATTGTGATAATTGTATGCAAAACACTTTACCGTGTAAGGGTTTTAAACGGGCATAATCTTGCTGCGCTTGAGCAGGCAGCTTGGTAAAGCCTGACTCAATCGCTGCGCACGTTAACAAGGCTAAGTGGTTGACGCTCATTAAAACTTATAACCTCTGTGCAATGCGACAACACCGTCAGTCATGTTGGTGTAATCCACTTGTTCTAAACCCGCATCAATCATCATTTGCTTTAAGGTTTCTTGGTCGGGATGCATACGAATTGATTCGGCTAAGTATTCATAGCTATCTGCGTCTTTAGTTATTAACGCGCCCATTTTAGGCAGTACTTTAAAGCTGTAAAGATCATAAACCTTACGCATAATTTCATGTTGTGGTTTTGAAAATTCTAACACCAGCAACTTGCCGCCTGGTTTTAAAACTCGTTGCATAGAGCGCAGCGCCGCATCTTTGTCGGTTACGTTACGTAAACCGAATGCGATGGTGATAATGTCAAAATAGTTATCAGGAAACGGCAAGGCTTCAGCATTAGCTTGTACGTATTTGACGTTATTGACAATACCCTTATCACGTAGCTTAGTGCGGCCAACCTTAAGCATAGAATCATTAATGTCGGCTAAAACGACTTGACCCGAGTCACCTACAAGATGAGAAAACTTAGCGGTTAAATCGCCTGTGCCACCGGCTAAATCTAATATTTTCATACCTGGGCGAGCCGCGGCTACTTCAATAGTGTGACGTTTCCAAAAGCGGTGAACACCAAATGACATCACATCGTTCATGATGTCGTATTTTGCCGCAACAGAATGAAATACATCCGCAACAAGATCGGCTTTCTTTTCAGCCTCTACGGTTTTGTAGCCAAAGTGGGTGTTTTTTGATTCGCCCTCAGACATGGGTATATTCCTATAATGTGCGATAATTAAGTGCCAGTTTATGCCATCGTTGCAGCTTGTAACATCACCTAAGCGCCAGAGTGTGATAACAATCAAGTCGATAATAAATGATACGTGCTTAAGCCAAACTTGATCATTGGCGTTAGCTTGATTTGGCTAAGGTTAAATCGAGATATTAACTTCAGTAAAGTGAAGCATAAATTTGCCCCGCATTAGAGCATGATTTAACGATAAAAATCTACTCTGCTGGTGTTTGTGCTGTTAATTCGAACTTGTTTTTTACAACATCTTTCATCCATGTTAGCCCAGTTTGCTCATTCGACCTTGAATGTAGCTATAAATAAGCTCGCTTATGCCTTGGCCTACATCACGGTATCCCGCCGTTACTCCAGCCTCATGGCACTGCGGCGCAGCTTCTGCTAAATGTAGATAGGCGCAATCACATTGTTTGGCGACACGGTAAACGTAATGACAAGCGTCTAAAAGGGGGACCCCTGCAAACGTTGATGCGCTACTGGGCATTTTAGCGATAGCATCAACGTCAAGCTCAAGGCCCACAGGTAACCCCGTGTTATTTAACTCGCGACAGATATCTTTAAGGGCTTGATCTAAGCTTATTTCGCGGTGTACCCATATTTGCTGAAAACTGTGCCAACTGGCTCCAAATAAGCTGAGCTGCTCTAAGGTTGCTTCGCTATTTTTAAGTTCGTGTAATCCTAGAATATGGTAGTAGTCGAGTGAACCATTAGCCGCAGCATAACTAAATCCATTGCCACTGTGCCGACCTTCTCGCGGCCTAAAATCACTGTGTGGGTCAAGGTTGACTGCGGCCATTGGTTGATTAAAGGTTTGTTTAGCGGCAGTTAACAGGCCATATGCATTATTATGTCCACCACCAATCACAATCGGCTCTAACCCTGCGGCAAACACTTGGGTTAATACTGCTATAACCTGAACGTCAAGATCTGCCGTTGCTTGGCGTAATGTGGCGATATCAGCGTTAGCGTCAACAACTTGATCTAGGCTAATTTGACCCACAATCATGCATTGTTTACCGCTAAAAAAGCGGTTTGACTGTAAGTTGGCAAGCTGGCTGATACTTGCCGTAAAGGCATCATGTGATCCGCCGCGGCCTAAATTAGCCCGGGGGCCAATGTCTTCACTAATGCCAATAATGGCGAACTTAACCCCTTGTGTAGCAGCATGTGCAAGTGCTATTGAAATATCACCATCTTGATTTCCTTCAAGCGGCAATAGCTGAAATTGCTGCCCAAGTTTTGTTTCACCTGTACGACAATTCAGTAAGGATTGAAGATCGGTTGCATGGAATGACGTGAGCATAAATACACCTTTAATGAGTTTATGATACGCAACAGAAGCTGCTAAGTTTGCAAGGGTAAACACGGTGAGTATAAAACAAAAAAAGCCAGCAATGCTGGCTTTTTATTATTGGAATGATTAATCAATATCCAAAGGTTCTGGAGATAAAATCACCCCAGTGTTATCGGCATAAATATGGTCGCCAGGTAAGAAGGTCACACCGCCAAAGTTCACTGGCACTTCAACTTCGCCAATGCCATTACTATCGGCACCCACAGGAATAGAAGCAATCGCTTGAATACCAATATCTAGCTCTTCTAGCGCATCAACATCACGGACAGTACCGTAAATGATAATACCTTCCCAATTGTTGGCTACAGCAATTTCAGCAATACTAGCATCTAGTAGTGCACGGCGTAATGATCCGCCACCATCTACTAACAATACTTTTCCTTCGCCATCTTCCTGTAAGGCTTCAGCAATTAAACCGTTATCTTCAAAACATTTAATGGTGCTTATAGAGCCGCCGAAAGAGCTGCAACCACCATAATTACTGAACATAGGCTCGACAACGCCGACCACATCGATATACATGTCGCACAGTTCTGAGGTGTTGTATTCCATAGATAACTCCTAGTGGCTGCAATAGTTTCATTGCTCTGGATTAATTGCTATTAAAGGTAATAGTTAAGTGAATTATATGGGGTTTATTTTAAATTAAAAGCGTTATTCGTCACGACCTTGTTGCAAATCAAACTAGAATGATAATACTATATAAAAAACACAATGGTCTATTTTGAGAACAATGGGTGGTTTTGTAAGTAATTTACTTTCAAATTTAACTGTTTATCAATCAACTGTAGATCATGATCACTAAAATACGTTTATAAATTACTAACATACCTGGCAACTTGTTAACATATCAGTGGTTTTTAGGCATTGGTTTATTTTATTTATTTGCTTTAGGGGCATGGATCCCTCGTTACGCTTATGGATGGCAGAGAGCCTTAAAGAGGTTCTTATGGATAGTTCAAATATGGTTGAAATATTAGGTTACGTTGCTTCTGTTATGGTGGCGATTTCATTAATGATGAAAGATATCATTATGTTACGTTGGTTGAATTTCGTTGGTTGTGGTTTATTTGCTGCCTACGGTTATGCCATTGATGCTTGGCCCGTTGCTGGTATGAATGCGTTTGTTGCCGGTATTAATATTTATCACTTAGTGAAAATTTATCGCAACAAAGCACCAGAAACACAAGCTGCTTCAGCGTAAAAAAGCATCTTACTTCATTCACCCTTAGTTGTTATTTACACAATCAAGGGTGAATAGTAAGTGTTCTGGTCAGTCAGTGCTTGTCGCTGTTGCGTGACAAACATCAAACATCTCGCTTTCTGTTCTATTACTTCTATTTATTATATTTGCCTGTCATTTCAACTTCTCTTGCTGCGCGTTTAGTTTCTATTGTCATAAAAGCTTCGAATAAATGTCACTCCACATTCATTGGCGCAGATTAGTCTGCCAAAGTGGATTAAGTAAAAGTGGATTAAACATTAGCGCATGATGCGCGACAGGAGTGGCGATGAACCTGATTACAAAAGTTGATCAATATCTGTTTTATTCGATTATTCGTTTTACTCGTGAACAACAATTGTCACCAACTGCGTTAAAAATATCCGCAACGGGTGATGGCCATTGGTACGTTTATCTGTCTGTCGCGATATTGTTATCCCACAGCCAAGGCCAATCATTTTTCAACCTATTACTGCTCGGATTTTTAATTGAGCTACCACTATATTTAGTGCTTAAAAACGGCATACGACGCCAACGACCTTGTTATGCGTTAGTCGGTTTTAATTGCCATTTTGATCCATCAGATAAGTTCAGCTTACCTTCAGGACATACAGCGGGTGCTTTTGTGCTGGCAAGTGTTATTCATGTATATTTTCCGGTATTAGCGCCATTGGCTTACTTATGGGCAATAACAGTAGGCTTATCTCGTATCGCACTTGGGGTGCACTATCCATTAGATATCGTAGCAGGAATGGGGCTAGGTATTGGGTCAGTCATGCTAGCTGAAAACATTATATAAGGATTAAATAGCATGAAAATTCTTTACGGAGTTCAAGGCACTGGAAATGGTCATATTAGCCGTGCACGCGTGATGGCTAAGGCAATGAAAAATAAAGGAGTCGATGTCGATTTTCTGTTTAGCGGCAGACCCGCAGAACATTACTTCGATATGCAGGAGTTTGGTGATTACCGAGTGCGTAAGGGATTATCATTCGCAACAGATAATGGGCGCATTAATTTATTAAAAACCGCTCAAAAAACGGTAAGTCGTTCGATATTTAATGAAGTTAAACAATTGGATGTGCGCGGCTATGACTTAGTGTTAAACGACTTTGAGCCTGTTACCGCTTGGGCGGCAAAACAGCAGGGCGTTAAATCGATATCTATTAGCCACCAGGCAGCGTTACAGCATTCGGTGCCTAAGCAAGGTGGCAGTTGGTTAGATGAAGTCATTTTAAATCATTTTGCGCCGGTTGATATTGGATTAGGGTGCCATTGGCATCACTTCGGCTTTCCAATTTTGCCGCCATTTGTAGAGGTTTCTCCATCAGATATTCAATACGGTCATCAAATCTTAGTTTATTTACCGTTTGAAAGTGCCGATAGTATCGCTGAGTTTTTAGCCCCATTCGATGACTATCAATTCTATGTTTATCACAGCACCAAGCCAATTAAACCCTTACCTGAGCATATTCAATGGCATGGTTTTAGCCGAGACGGATTTAAACTGCATTTATCGCAATGTGGTGGCGTGATAGCGAATGCTGGGTTTGAATTAGCCAGTGAAGCGATGGCATTAGGTAAAAAGCTACTAGTTAAACCGCTAATCGGCCAATTTGAGCAGTCGGCTAATGTAGCAGCACTAGAATTGCTTGCCGCAGCGGATAGTATGCAAACGTTGGACAAGTCTAAATTAACGCGCTGGTTAAAGGCGCCGTCACCTAAAGCTATTCGTTACCCGCAGGTGGGGGATAAACTGGTTGACTGGCTTAAAACGGGAGAGTGGCAGCAGCCTCAACAGCTATGCGACCAACTTTGGGATCAAGTAGAGTTACCTGAAAATTGGCATAAAAGGCAGTAATAATAACTTCAGCGACATAAAATAAAAACCCATAATGAGTGTCATGGATTCGTGTATAAACTTTCAATTTTAACAATACTGGTTAACGGTGTCGTAATTAAGATTGAGAATGACGGCTATGAAGAATTTCTAATAACTCATCTTCAAATTCAAAACGTGATTCCATTGCCTGGGCAAGTTGTGCTAAGTCTTTATCCAGTTGGTAAAGGATATTTTCATCTTCAGATTCAGTATATTTATCATTAAAATCGAGAGCAGTGTCGGTACTTTCACTGATTTTAGGCAGCAAGTTCTGAGCAGTCGCTTTGCTGTCCTGGCCATGGGTAGCACATTCGCTCACTACTCGGTCATATACTTCAAAATGCCCTTCAGACACGTAATCTACAAGCTGCTCACAAAAATCCTTCACATCTTTGATGCTAGGTAGGCCTTTTTCTGCCTGTTTATTAGGTGAAAGTCCAACAAGGGTAAAGTATTTAACCAGCAATTTACGACGGTGAGTCAGCCATTGGTCGACTAATTTGTTAGCTCCGCCCCAACGTTGCTCAGCTTGTTCTAATTTTATAAGCATACTTGTATTCCTGACGTTCAACCGATCAATTACAACCACTGTATTGGACAAGTATGTAGTTGATCAACTGTTTTATGCTTTATTTATCAATGGACAAACCAGCTTTAATAAATTGCTAAAGAATTTAAAATAAAAAACCCAGTGATAGATAACTATCACTGGGTAAATAAGCATTTAAGGGCTCGATATATCGTGCTTCTTGATTGTTCTTGCTAGCGCGTACTTTTTATACCAAACACTCACCAATGGTGCAACTAATAATCTACTTTATGGAGTACTAACAATATTGTTGCTGTTTTTGTGAGCAAAGATTGAGGCGTTTTCAGATTTTTGAATACAGATTTAGTAATAGCTCACATAAATATCGCATAAGTGGTTACATTAATCGCGTAAGTGCTAAACTACCGACCTGCAAAATTCATAACTATCTAGGAAAATAGCCCCCATGGCAGAACTAAAGAATGATCGTTATTTACGTGCTTTATTAAAACAACCTGTAGACAGAACGCCAGTATGGATGATGCGTCAAGCAGGTCGTTATCTTCCAGAATATAAAGCCACTCGTGCTGAAGCCGGTGATTTTATGTCTCTTTGTAAGAACCAAGACTTAGCATGTGAAGTGACCTTACAGCCATTACGTCGCTATGATTTAGATGCCGCTATTTTGTTCTCTGACATTTTGACCATTCCTGATGCTATGGGTTTAGGTTTGTATTTTGAAACCGGTGAAGGTCCACGTTTTCAGCGTCCTACCGATACCATCGATGCCATCAAAAAGCTTGCTGTGCCAGATCCAGAAGATGAATTAGGCTATGTAATGCGTGCTGTAAAAACCATTCGTCGCGAATTAAACGGTGACGTACCGTTAATTGGTTTTTCGGGTTCACCTTGGACTTTAGCCACTTATATGGTTGAAGGCGGTTCAAGCAAGACCTTTGAAAAAATAAAGAAAATGGCATACGAAGAGCCAGCAACTTTACACATGTTGTTAGATAAACTAGCTGATTCAGTGATTTTATATCTCAACGCGCAAGTGGCCAACGGTGCTCAATCGTTAATGATTTTCGATTCATGGGGCGGTGCGTTATCTCACCATGCTTACCGTGAGTTCTCGTTACGTTATATGCAGAAAATCGTTGATGGGTTAACTCGCGAAGCTGAAGGCCGCACAGTACCAGTGACTTTATTCACTAAAGGCGGCGGTTTATGGTTAGAGGCAATGGCTGAAACCGGCTGTGATGCTCTAGGTTTAGATTGGACCGTAGATATTGGTGATGCACGTCGTCGCGTAGGGCACAAAGTGGCTTTACAAGGCAATATGGACCCATCAGTACTTTACGCTTCACCTGAGCGTATTCGTCAAGAAGTTGAGCAAATCTTAGCGTCTTACGGTGAAGGTAGTGGTCATGTATTTAACTTAGGCCATGGCATTCATCAACATGTTGATCCAGAACATGCGGGTGCATTTATTAAGTCAGTGACTGAGTTGTCGGGCAAATACCATAAGTAATTCAGCTATATTTAATAAGCAAAGCGAACCTTAGGGTTCGCTTTTTTTGAATTAAAAACTGACTATAAGTTTTTGGCCTTACCCCTTGATAGTCAACATCAACTTCATTGGATTCCTTCCTGCTAGGGCCATTGCTGAAAATCCCTAACGCTTTCGATGTGCTGTCCTTAACCCAAAGAAAGCTAGCTTGGCATCTATGCCAAGCTCACAGCATGTTCTCGATGGCCTCAATGTAAATGATGTCCGAATTGTTTAAAATATGACTGTTACATCTACTTCTTGTTGTTGTTCTTATTCTTATTTGTATATTTTATTGAAGTCGTCAATGAGGCTAAATCTCAGTAATGAAAATATCAGGTGTAAAAAAAGTGATTCAATAAAAAACCCAGCCTGGGCTGGGTCTGTTTTATTGACGAGTTCGATTAATTACATGAGCTGCTATAAAGATCCTCGGCCCACATTGGGTTATCGATGAAGGGGTTGCGGTTCAACTGCCATTCATACACACGGTTATTACGACGACGCTCCCAATCACTCACAGGATCTTGAATGTGCCAGCTAAGCAAGGTGCATAAATCACCCAATAGTGCCTCACCAGTACCAGTAACCCCTTTGGCTACAGTAAGGTTAGGTGTACCACTGTTATCGCCGCCTTCATAACGCACATCCATATAAAACACCATGCGCGCGACATCGCCTTTAACCATGTTTGCAGGCTCGAAACTATCCGCATCTGTTTTGTTATCTGGCGCTTCAGTTAATGGCGACCCACCTAAGGCAAAATCTTTATTACCACGACTGCTATTAACAGTCACATCGGCAGGACGCAAATGGTGTAAGTCGGTATAGGCATGTTGTCCGCTGCTAGGAAAACCATGGCTTTTAGCCCATACATGTTCACGATTCCACGCATCTAAAGAATTACTCATACCGGCACGGTTTGTTTTAGGCTCAGAGCGATTGGTATAGAGTAAAATCACATTGTTAGTGTTGCTTGGATCTTCATCTGCATAGTTAAGGCCATCCCATACTTGATCATAGGTAAAGCGGGTATGATCTCGAATGATAAGGTTTAGGCTCGCCTTTAATGCTGAACCTGTTTTACCACTAGCGTTAGCATAATAGGTATCGAAGGCATAATCACCTGGGTTTCCCGTACCGCCTCCCGAAGTGGCAGGAGTATAGTTAGCCACTAAGCTCGTAGCGCTAAAGCCTTGATAGGCTGTGATGTTGACAAAATAACGACCTGCTACTGCTGTAGCAATAGGGCATTCTTCATTATTACCAGTTAAGTATGGGCGACAATCAAATACGCTTGCCGTTGGCTCACTGCCCTGGCGCACATATAGATCCGCATCACCACTACCGCCACTCATTTTAAAACTAAGCCCAGTTGCCCCAGCTGGAATATCGGCGACAAACTTCAATGTTTGCCCTGTGCTGGCGCTTAGGCTTGTCTTGGCTTGGCCATTTTCGAGTAAGTTTTCCGTTGGTGCTGGCGGCGTGCCACAGCTAGTGGTTAAGCTGCCTACACCTGGATTGCCAGCATTGCTGCCCACACTCCAATCAGCTTGGCTTTTGGTGTTGGTACTGGTGCTGCGCACCAAAGACACGTTAGTGGCATTAAGTGTCCAACCACTTAAACCACCTTCCCAAGCGACGACATCAACTTCTTGAGTACCCTTGAGCAACTTAACGTAATCACCTGAGTTACCTAAAGATAAAGGCATAGGCGCAAAATCGGCTTGGCGGGAGAACAGGCTGTTAAAACCCGCAGCGTTTTTGGCTATCGTAAAGTATTGCCCCGACGCCAACGTGCCGCTTAATGCTAAACTTGCGCCATTGTCGCTGATGCTATATTGGCTTAAGTCGATACTGCTGCAGCTTGCGTTGTAGAGCTCGACAAATTCTTCAAGGCTATCATTATTGGGTGCATCGTAGAGCACTTCGCTTATCATCAGATTGGCACTGGCATTGAATGCTAGGCCTGCGAGTGCCAGTGTTACTGCTGTTTTTAGTGCTATAGTGGATTTAATCATCAACATAACTCTCTTTAATATTTATTATTGAGGACTTTCATGGCAGTTTTTCATGGAAATTTTCAATAATGATTTCCTTAGAAAACACCACGAAAGTCCGACCCCATTCAAATCCATTTGAGTTTTGTTAAAGCGGCTGGAGTATGACATAAAATTAGTTACGTATATGTGACCAAATTGTTATTTATAAAAAAGAATATGGCGATATATGGGATCTCTCTGTGGACATTAAGCATGGTCATTCCTATGGGTTGATCTTAAAATCCTTTTATCGTTTGTTGCTCATCCCACTCAAAACATATCTTATCCTTAGAATGTGGTTATGAATTAGCTATGCCGATCCAGTCCATATCCGATGTGTTGAGTCATTTGACTGAGAATAATATTGCCTTCTATCAGGTAGTTGGTGGTGATAAGATAAAAGATGCATGGTGTTAATATCACGCATTGTACATTTTGAGTTATTTTTGCCTTTTATGAGGGCGCAATATTTGCACATCAAGGACGTGGCACATATGAAACTGAGTTATTTTAAGCTGTTATCCATTCTGGTTTTATCGTTTGAGGTTAACGCAGCCAGTTATGATTGTGCTGGTAAATTAAATTTAACTGAGCAGGCAATTTGCTCAAGCAAAGCGTTAAATTTATTAGATGAGCAATTATCTCAATATTATTCAGCACAGTTAGCAGTATTACAAAATGCTGAAAAATCTGACTTGATCAATAATCAACAAAAATGGATAAGAAAAAGAAATCATAATTGCCAGGCGAATGTAGATTGTTTAGTCGTTGTTTATTCTGCAAGAATTGAGCAGTTAAGTTTTACACCTGAGAGAATCGAGGCTACCAACACCACATTCACCCATCTGCCTAAAGTTGATAGCTTTGAAGTTGAAAAAAAATGCGATTTTTCAAACCTTACCTTTCCTGAAAATGTAGCGGTTTATGCTGGTGGCGCTTACAGCGGCTATAAAACCAATTATCAGACTGATGAAAGTGGTCATATGACAACGGTTTTTGATGTTGCGATAAACTCTCCCAATGTACCAGTTGCGCTAATTTTAGGTGCTTATGAACCTTCGGTATGGAATATCAAGTGGACAAAAAACACTAAAATAACAGCGGTTTACGCTATGGGGTACCATAAGCAAGTCGTTGCGGGATTACCAAACGATACTCCTGTTGTTATGAGTAGTTCTCGTGAAAGGCCCAATTGCCGTGATAGTTTTTATATCAGCGCTAAAACTCTGGATAAAATAAACCCTCTTTCAATGAAACTTTTTAATAAGAAAGTATCATTAGTCACTTTTGCTAAAAGCGGTAAACTTGGATTTGGTGATGCTTTTAATCAAAGAACCGAATTTTTTACTAATGCAGCCAATACTTTACACAACCATGTCGATCAGTCATTACCGTTAGCAGGAAAAGCGGGAATAGATGAATTGTTGGCAAGGGGCGATATAAGAAACTACAACAATAAAGATATTGAAAAGTGGGTTAAGTTAAAGTCGAATCAGCTTAATGAAGACTTGCCTCCTGTTTCTGGAATAGATATTTCATCAAGATACAAGCCAAAACATATCGGTGTTGGTTATGTTATTCTCAAAAAAATAACGATTCCGGCGGGCTTATTTGGCGGTAATCGGGTCACATTTTTTTTGAATGAGAATGTTCCCTATCCCGAGGGAAGTCTTGGTCACAGTGATTTATACGATTTTAATACTCTTAAATGCCATGGGTCATTATGTAATATCTGATTATATAATCGTTCAACATCATCAAACCTTATTATGTTTATGTTTTATATTGTTTTTATCATTTTAGTTGTCTGGCATTTTGGCAACTAAAAAAAACAATATGTGCGACTCCTTAATAAAAGACTTTATGGACTTAAACCAAAAGAGTAAAAGTGAAGTTGATGGTAAGTAGAACATCTAATCAGTGCATTATTATTTCAACAATGTGTGCCGTGTTTAGTTAGCAGTTGGCATGCAATAGCGACAGTAAAAGAATGTTATAACCAGAGACTACGATTTAATAATCATCTTTTAATCAATTCACGAGTGTGTTGATTCAGTCCGTATAGGGACGCTTGCATCAGCGATGCTTAAGTAACTTAGCTTTGCATCACCAGTTCTATCTTAAATTCACTGCCGACACCGGGCTGGCTTTCTACTTCAATTTTACACTTCAATAACCCCAACAGCTGACGCACAATGGCCAGTCCTACGCCTAGCTGAGGTAGCGCTTGGTTGTTATCGAAGCTTCGCTGGTGTTGTTGTGGAGTATCCGTTTGGCTAAGTGACAATTGTCTTAGGGCTTCTACTTCATGTTGGTGCATGCCTGAGCCGGTGTCTTTTACGGCTAACCATTGTTGGTTTTTACCCTGGCTAAAGTCTTGTTGTGTAAGAATAGTGATTTCGCCTCCCGACGGAGTGTAGCGTAAGGCATTATCAATTAGATTGTTGAGTATGCGTCGCATCAATTGTGGGTCGGTTAAAATTGAGGTGGCGTTAATATGCTTAAAATTTAATATTACGCCGAGTTTTTTCGCTCTTGGGGTAAAGGTTTGTTCTATTCCATTGAGGAGTTCTGTTAACTCAACTTGTTGAAGTTGAGCATGAATTTGGCCATTTTCTAGTGCAGCTAATTCTAATAACTGGGCTAATAACTGTTGTAAGGTTTGTCCTGAATTTGCCGCGTATTGAATTAAGGCTTGATCACGGTCCGCTTCAGGCAAAATTAACCAGGTATCGATATAGCCCAATAATGCGGTGAGTGGGGTTTTTAAGTCATGGGACAGGTGCAGTAAAAAGTCATGTTTTGCCTGCTGTTGACGTTTGACCTGTTGTTGCTGTTGCTGAATGTCTTGCAGCAACTGATTAATGTGTTCGCTGAGTTGAGCTATCTCTAAACTGCCTCTATAGCGATCTGGCAAGGTGAGCTTTTCGGTAATGGGTAAGGTTTTTAACTTAGTTAAATCCTGGGCTAATTTATGGATCGGGCGGGTAAAATAATGCAATAAAATCACAAATAACAATAGGGCGAATATTACCCAAAAACCTATGGTTGCACCCCATATTTTTGGTTGGTTTTCGGCATTAATTAATGCTTGCCAGCTGTCGTACTCTTCTCCGCCAATAATCACATATAAATAACCACTGTGCAGACCTTGGGCATTGACTAACTTACTGGCTGAGAAAATCTTTTTGGTTTGTTGCGAACGCGGATCTGTGCCTAAAATCGGCAGATTTTTTCCTGCTAAAAACTGCTTAATAATACCAGTGTCCACTCGATGTGTTTTAATTTTTTCTTCTTTGGCATCATAGGCTATCACTTTGCCATCTGGATCTAAGGTGTAAATTTCAAAGCTGGGTCCGAGCAACATAAAATCATGAAAAGCTTCTTTTAATGCGGCATCAGAGGTAATCCCCTGTGATAACAAAGGATTAATATGTGCCATATGTTCAGCCAACTCTTGATGTAGAGACTGCTGTATTTGATTGCGACTGAATTCGTGGTTTAGTTGTAGCCATTGCCATAATGCGACAAATAGCAGCAATACAATCATTGTAGCGACTAAAAATAATCGATTAAATAGGCGATTCATTAGTGAGCATGTGCCTCTGGTGGCGAGAATTTATAGCCCACACCCCACACGGTTTTGACTAAGTCGTGTTCTGAGTAGCGGGACAATTTGTTGCGTAAACGATTAATATGGCTATTTACTGTGTGCTCGTAACCACTATAGTTGTAGCCCCACACCGCTTCTAATAACTGTAAACGGCTGAACACTTGTAGTGGATGTTGAGCAAGAAAAAGTAATAAATCGAACTCGCGTGCGGTTAACTCTAAAGCATTATTAAATGCTAATACTTCACGTGTGCTGGCATTAATACTGACACCATTAAAATCAAGTTGCTGCTGATGGTTATGCAGAATTTGTCCACGTCTTAAATGCGCTTTAACTCTGGCGCGCAGTTCTAGCACGCTGAAGGGTTTTACAAGGTAGTCATCGGCGCCCGCTTCAAGCCCCAGTACTATGTCAGCTTCAGAATCTTTGGCGGTCAATAACATAATTGGCACCTGTTTTTGCGCTTGTCTCAGTTGCTGGCATAGCATAATGCCGTCGCCGTCTGGTAGCATTCTGTCCATTAAAATCAGATCGAGCTTTTTATGTTCGATGATCTGCATGGCTTGCTTCAATGTCGTGGCATGGTCGACGCTATAGTTAAGGGCCTTGAGGTTCAGAATAATTAATTTAGCCAAGTCTTGTTCGTCTTCTACCAGCAAAATATGTTGCGGACTAACATGACCGTTATGTTTGGTGTTTCCATTCATGGTAACTTCCTCAAAGCAAATCCAGTAATTGCATTAATACCTAGACCTGCTTTAAGGATAATAAATTTCAATCTGTTTAAAACTTATTCAATCAACCAGTGGTGTAGCGGTTACTGGGTACGCATAATGGTTACTGCAAGCACTGGGTTGTCAAAACGATGTGAAGGCAGAAGGACTGAGTCAGCTAAACCATCATATTGGCTGATAACGCCTGGATGAATATGCACAAAATCGACATCATCACGTGCAGTGTTAAACCCTTCACCTCCGTCAGCTGGGCCAGGCATAGTGCCTTTTGCTTCGCTGTTGGCTTCAGTACCCGCATCATAAGCCATGTATTTCATCATTTGTGGCATATCAACTTCCATACTTGCAATGTGGTAACTATTGACCCCGGTAAAGGCGTCATTAGTATTCACTAGCATTGTGGCTAAGCTGATATTGGCAACATTGGCTTGTGCTAATGTGAGGGTAAGTGTTTCACTCATCCCCGGCATTAACATACCCGTACCGTTGACACTGCTATCAATGACTTCAAGGGCTGCTATATCTGCAGTGTCGCCACCTTCGGCCATTTTTTCGATAGCAAGGCTGGCCATTTCGCCCGCTTGCCATAAACTGGCTTCGGCATTATGCGCGGCTAAAATGACCGGTGACATAGGCTGATTTGCCGTTAGGTTAGTCACAGTGACAGTAAATGTTTGCATTACCGGCTCAGGTTCAACCGGTGGCACCACAACATTGTCATCGTCACTACAGGCGGTGAGTAATGTCGCGGCAACAAATAAGCTCAGTAAGCTGGGTTTAAGTTTAATGTCGGTGGTTTTCATGTGTTACCTCCTTATTTTACTGTGACCACAACTTTGGCTACAGGGTTTAACCAGCGGTGAATACGGCTGTCTAAATCACTTGCGCCTCCAGCGGGATCTGTGTCACCTAAAACACCTGGGTGAGTGTGCACATACATATTGTCAGCACCGTCCATTACACCAGTCCCATTTGCGCCACCATTACCACCCGGTGCTGCAGGAATACCCGGTACGCCTGACATCCCACCGCCGTTTATGATTTCATCATTTGCTTCAGTGCCTGCATCATAGGCATTAACATAAACAGTATATGTTCCTGCTTCAGTTGGAATTTTCCAGCTGTCTAAACCAATAAATGCATCGTTGGTTGGCAGCACCATTGCGACGATAGAAAGGTGGGTGTTATCACCTGTATCTAGCATCACATCTTTAATGCTGGCTCCCGCGGCAAGTAACCCCATGGCTGGGTTAGCTAAGGTGACGCCATTTGCGCCAGTTACCGCAGTATTAAGATCGCTAATATCGCCACCTTCTGCCATTTTTTGTAACGCAGGCGTGGCCATTTCTCCGGCGTGAAATAAATGACTGTCGCTGTTGTGAGCGGCTATTAACAATGGGGTAAAGTGATTACCATGGGTAAGGTTGGTGACACTGACTTCAATGTCTGCGGCTTGGGTTGATAAACTCAATAAACCTGCTGCTAGAAGGCTAGCGCTAACTAATGTACGTTTCATAACCGAGCTCCTTTTGTTTAATTGCAGCTAGTATTACAAATGGATATCACCGGGTTATCGCTAAATTATCACAAAAGTTTAACATCGTTAGCTTTGTGTGTTTTTGATGTGCTAAATTGAGCTTAAACGTGCCATTTCAATGTTTAAAATAATAAAAATAAAAGCATAAAAAATATGATTAGAATATTACAAAAAGATGATTTTAAAGCAGTATTAGTATTAGGTGAGCAAGTGCATGGTCAGGGTTATATGGATATGGACGAACTGACAGCCATTTATCACAAAGGCATAAAAAATGGCATTAATGCTAACTTTGTTGCCATTGAAAACGATGAATTACTGGGTTTTCGATTAACCTATGCCGCAGGTAAATGGCAACAGGATCAATGGTGTACTGTAGCGTTGTGGGGCGTTAACTTTGATGATGTGTGTTACTTTAAATCCAATACTATTGCTGAACATGGCCGAGGTAAAGGATTAGGGGGACAACTTTTACAAGCCTCTAAAGAAGCGGTTATCGCACAGGGCGCTAAAGCTGGCGTGAGTCATTTGTGGCAACAAAGCCCCAATAATGCTGCGGTACGATATTTTACCAAAGCCGGTGGGAAATTGATTAAACAGCATCCTCAACGCTGGCACCAACGGCATATGGGAGAGGATTATATCTGTGTACTTTGCGGCGTTGATTGTCACTGTGTCGCATGTGAAATGTTGTTAATTTTTTAAGGGATTAAGCGATGAAAACAGCCACGCAAACATCGTCTGAAACACGCTCTACAACCATTACCACAGCACCAGAAGAGCTCAAGTTACTTAAACTCGAGTTAGACAAACTCGAGTTAGAAAAGCTGAAACTGTCAAAAATCGTGCTTTATTTACAATTTATTCAGTTACTTATTTTTATTCCTTTAGGTGTCGTATTGCTGGTTTTACTGACGCGTCATTGGGATCAAATTTTACAGTTATTAGGCTAACCCAATGCAACTTTATGATCCCCTTGTTAATTCCACTCCAAAACAGCAACCCCAGCCTAATAGCTATTGGGCAAGTACGGTTCAATTACCCCAGCCAGGTACCGCACTAAAAGGTTCTCATCAAACTGATGTGGCTATTATTGGCGGCGGCTACACTGGATTATTAACCGCTTATTATCTAGCGACTGAATTTAATATTGATTGTCACGTGTTGGAAGCTAATCAGGTTGGCTTTGGTGCCAGTGCTCGTAATGCGGGATTTGTTTTAAAAGGTTCTGGTAGATTGGGCTATAGCGCCATGGCACAGCGTTGGAATATTGATACCGCCAAAGGTATTTATGGTGAGTTTACCGAGGCGGTTGAGCGGGTATCAGGATTAATTAAACAGCATCAAATTAGCTGTGATGTGCAGGACACGGGTTACTTAAAAGTCGCCCATAACCCAAAAGCGCTCGCACAACTGCAAGCCGCGGCAGGGTTCATTCAACAACATTTTGGTGATGGGGCTGAGTTTATTGACCGTAACACTTTTTGTGATCAGTACATGAATCACCAGCAAGCTTATGGTGCATTAAGGCTAAATGATGGTTTTGGGATTAACCCATTAAAATTATTACTGGGTTATAAACAAATGGTACAGCAAGCCAAAGTGTCTATATCAGAGCAATCTTGCGTGCTTGAATGGCAGCAGGAGGGCGGAAAACATCGCTTAATAACCGAGTCAGGTGAGCTTACTGCCAACAAGGTGATTTGTGCCGGTAATGCTTATACGCCAAAACAATTCTCGCCAATTATCGATAATAAATATTTGCCAATACTCAGTAATGTCATTGTGACTGAGCCACTTACCGCCGATGAATTACAACAAGCGGGTATTTATACTTCGCAAGTCACCATGGATACTCGCATATTAAAATATTACTACCGCTTACTGCCTGATAACCGCTTGTTGTTTGGTGGCCGCGGCGCGGTATGGGGCAAAGACGGTGCTAACCCTGTGTATGGTCAAAGGCTAAAAATGGCCTTAGATAAATGCTTTCCTGCATTAAAACACAAAGCAATTGCCTATAACTGGACCGGCTGGATAGCTGCATCGTTTGATGATATGCCACATGTATTTGCACAAAGTGGAGTGGGTTATAGCCTAGGTTATTGTGGTGCTGGAGTGTCTTTTAGCAGCCAAGCGGCTTATCGATTGGCGCAAAGTATGGCGGGTGTTGCACCGCCTAATTTGCCTTTATATCGTCAGCCGTTACCTGCGCAGCCTGTATCTATACTACCTTTTGGCCAGTTAAAGCGTTTAGGTCAATGGGGTTATTATCATTATGGCTGGATGAAAGACCGCTTTGGCTAAAGCGGTCTTCTATTGTTAAATCGAATTAGCCTACAACGGTACCGTCACTCACTAAGCGCTCATCTAGCGGTTCAATTTTGAAATTGAAATAAGCATATGATGCACTAATTAAGGGGCAAACTAAGTTAAAGAATGCATAGGGTAGATAAGCCACTGTCGCGACACCTAAGGTACTGGCCATAAAGGCACCACAGGTATTCCAAGGAACAAGCGGGCTAGTGACAGTGGCAGAATCTTCAAGGGCGCGACTTAAATTAACTGCAGCAAGTTTTCTGTTGGTATATTCCATTTTTAGCATTCTACCGGGCAACACAATCGCAATGTACTGGTCGGCAGTGATCACGTTGGCGCCAATACACACGCCGAGAGTAGTAATGATCAAACTAGAGGTGCCAGTCACTAGGGTTAAAATACTTTGCAAAATACGGCCAAGTAAGCCAGTAACTTCCATCACGCCACCAAAGGCCATGGCACACAGGATCAGCCAGACAGTCGTCACCATGCTGCTCATACCGCCACGGCTTAATAAGTTATCTAATACCGCATCGCCGGTATTGGCTACATAGCCGTCAAACATAGCGATCCAAATACCTTTAACTAACGCCAGCAGCGGCGGTATTGCATCATCGTGCACATAGGCTAATACATTATCAAATTGAAATATTGCCGCGCATACTGCGCCAGCAAGTGTGCCTAAAATAACCGTAGGGAAGGCAGGCATTTTACGGTTAGCTAAATACAACACCACTAAAAGGGGGATCAATAAGTGGAACCCCGGATTAAAGGTGCGTTCAAGTAAGGCTAAGCTATCAGCTAATTGATTTTCTACTGGGGTGGCTTCAGCGGTTAAGCCTAAAAAGGTAAAGCCTATCAGTGCAATTGTAATACTGGGAACCGTGGTCCAGGTCATATGTTTAATGTGGCTGAAAATATCGGTTCCGGCTACAGCTGGTGCCAAGTTGGTGGTATCAGACATTGGCGACATCTTGTCACCAAAGTAAGCACCACTGATAATTGCGCCCGCGGTGATATTAACATCTAACCCCATGGCCGATGAGATACCAATAAGCGCAATACCTAAGGTACCGGCTACCGTCCAAGAGCTACCAATACTTAATGCAACAATTGCACACAATACACAACATGCACTGTAGAAATATTGTGGATTAAGAATTTGCATACCGTAATAAATCATTGTCGGCACTGTACCGGCTAAAATCCAGGTACCGATCAGCGAGCCTACACTAAATAAAATAAGTAATGCCCCGGTCGCGACCCCAATACTTTTAACTATGCCACGCTCCATTTGATTCCAGCTGTAGCCATTTTTATAGCCAATCACCATGGCAATACAGGCTGCTAATACCAAGGCGATTTGGTTGGCCCCCGATGAGCTATCAGACGAGAAAAGATATACCGCAGCGGCTAGCATCAAAATTAATGCCACGATCGGAATAAGCGCATCAAGCAAGCTAGGTTGCTTAGGTTGTGAAGGTGTCGTTTGAGACATGGAGATCCTTGTTTATTATTTTTATTTTGTGTCGTTTTCATTATCGAGTTGCTATCGCAACAGTCAATATAAGCGTACGGGATAGTCCCAAACTACAGTTGTTATTAATTTGTAACGGCTGGCTATCGTTACATAGAAATGATAGTTAAGTCGAGCCTTGCTTTGTTTGAAACCCTTGGCTGAGAAGGTGTTGAAGCCTTCAAGGTGACTAAATGTTTAGCTTGGTTAACTCAATATGCGCAATAGCGGCTTGTGGCTTGCTTAAATATGCATGATGGGCTTATTTTTTATGAGGAGAATATCTTAATTAAGATTAATGCAGCTTTAAGCGCATTTAATAGTTTGACTAACCACATCTTGAGTTGATAGAAAGCATTAATATCAACTCTTTTAAAATGATTTTACTGATCAGATAAATCATTTGTTCGTCTCTTTGGGATATGCAATTATGTTTTCGTGTTATAAACATATAGCCCATAGGGTATCAAAGGAATGTTGATGAAGTCTAAAATGTGTGTCTGTCTACTAGTAGTGTTTTTTTTATCAGCCTGCAGTGCAATTGTCAGTCAAAATACCGGTAAACAAACACAATCCAGCAGTCTGATGGATTTTTTATATCCGGATGAAAAAAGTCGTGCTGAACATCAACCTGAAATTCCTATTCTAAAATTACCGGTAAAAGTGGGTATCGCGTTTGTGCCGTCTAAAAATTGGGGCGCTGACGGTATTCACAGCAAAGATCAAATCGAGTTACTTGAAAAAGTAAAACAGGCGTTTCTTCAATATGATTATATTGGCCACATTGAAGTCATCCCTAGCACTTACTTAAAGCAGGGCCAAGGGTTTGATACTTTAGAGCAGATATCAAGACTATATGATGTCGACGTTATGGCGTTAGTGTCTTATGATCAAGTGACACAATCAATCGAGAATAACGCCGCACTTTTGTATTGGACCATAGTGGGCATGTACGTTATTCCGGGTAATGAAAACGCGATACAAACATTTGTTGATACCGCCGTTTTTGATATTAAAAGTAAAAAAATGTTGTTCAGAGCGCCTGGGGTTAGCAAGCTTGAAAAAAGAACCACCGCGATTGGCATTGATGATACCTTAGCCGAAAAATCACTTGAAGGGTTTGGTATCGCCGTCGATGATATGACGACTAATCTAGATGCGGAATTAGCTCGATTTAAGACTCGAGTAAAAGAAGATAAAGTGGCTACAGTTGAACATAGAGAAGGCTACAGCGGTGGCGGTTCAATGGGTTTTTATTGGGTACTGCTAATGAGTATCGCATGGCTTAGACGAGCCAGAAAAATGAACTCTTGATCATCTACTATTCCAAGTCGAAATAAAAAATAGCTTCCAAAGCTGCCTGATTATATAGACCCTACAACTAAAAAATCCCTGTGATGCTTTAATTAGCCACCATCACAGGGATTTTTTATGTCACATAAAAACTAACTTATTATGCTTTACCTTGCTCGCGCGCAATGGCACGGTAAGCAATATCGGTGCGGAAGTAAACGTCATCCCAATGGATGGTATTGACCAATCCATAAGCGGCTTTTTGCGCTTCAGTAACCGTATTACCTAATGCTGTAGCACATAGCACTCGGCCACCATTTGTGACCACATGACCGTCTTTCATTTCAGTGCCAGCATGGAATACCTTGGCATTGTTATCGCCAAGTGATAAACCATCAATCACATCATGCTTACGATACGCATCTGGGTAACCGCCAGCGGCTAACACAACACCTACAGCAGGACGTGAATCAAACTCAGCGGTAACAGTATCTAACTCGCCACGAGTTGCTGCTAAACACAGTTCAACGATATCAGATTGCAGACGCATCATGATTGGCTGAGTCTCTGGGTCACCAAAACGGCAGTTGTACTCAAGTACCTTTGCACTACCGTCAGGTGAAATCATCAAGCCCGCGTAAAGAAATCCAGTGTAAACGTTACCTTCAGCGGCCATGCCATCTACCGTTGGGCGAATAACATTAGCGATGGTCCAGTCATGAACTGCCTGAGTCACAACAGGTGCCGGTGAGTATGCACCCATGCCGCCTGTATTTGGACCGTAGTCTCCATTGTCGCGAGCTTTGTGGTCCTGGCTGGTGGCCATGGCTAGAATGTTTTTGCCATCAACCATAACGATAAAGCTGGCTTCTTCACCCTTTAAAAATTCTTCGATAACAACGCGTGAACCCGCTTCGCCAAATTTATTACCAGATAACATATCGTCAATGGCTGCATCAGCTTCAACCTGGCTAGCAGCAATAATCACGCCTTTACCTGCGGCTAAACCATCGGCTTTAATCACCACAGGGAAACCTGTTTTAGCGGTTAACTCTGCCGCGTAAGCTTTGGCTGGCTCAATTTCAGTGAAGTTTGAATAATCAGCTGTTGGAATGTTATGACGCGCTAAAAAGTCTTTAGTAAAGGCTTTTGATGACTCAAGCTGAGCAGCACCCTGTGTTGGGCCAAATATAGGTAAACCGGCAGCGTTAAACGCATCAACCACACCTAATGATAAAGGCACTTCTGGGCCAACAATGGTGAGTTCAATCTTGTTGTCCTGGGCAAATTTCACTAACTCTGAAATGGCCTCAACCTTGATTGCTACGTTTTCTAGTTTTGGCTCTAGTGATGTGCCCGCATTACCTGGCGCAACAAAAACTTTTTCAACTTGAGCAGACTGAGCCGCTTTCCAAGCTAGAGCATGTTCACGACCGCCGCCACCAATTACAAGTACTTGCATCTCGATTCATTCCTCTAAGTAGTAAAAATATATGATTCTTTAAACGAAAAAAGCAGCCAAACAAGGCTGCTCTATTCTAGTGCCGATTAATGGCGGAAGTGACGCATGCCAGTAAATACCATGGCGATATTGTGTTCATCCGCAGCGGCAATAATTTCTTCATCGCGAATTGAACCACCCGGTTGAATAATACAGCTGATACCTGCAGCAGCTGCAGCGTCGATACCATCGCGGAATGGGAAAAATGCATCAGATGCCATTACAGAACCTTCAACCACTAAACCTTCATCAGCAGCTTTAATGCCGGCAACTTTAGCTGAGTAAACGCGGCTCATTTGACCTGCGCCAACACCGATTGTCATGCCATCTTTGGCATAAACAATCGCATTTGATTTGACAAACTTAGCCACTTTCCAGCAGAACATTAAGTCGGTTAATTGCTCTGCTGTTGGTTGACGTTTTGATACCACTTTAACGTCTTCAACATTGACCATGCCCTGGTCGCGGTCTTGAACCAATAAACCACCATTAACACGCTTAAAGTCTTGAGTGGTGGTTTTAGTGTTCCACTCACCACATTCTAATAAACGTACGTTAGCTTTAGCCGCAACAATATCACGCGCAGCCTGGCTGACTTTAGGTGCAATAATCACTTCAACAAATTGACGGTCAACAATCGCTTTGGCCGTGTCTGCATCTAATTCCTGGTTAAAGGCAATAATGCCACCAAAGGCAGAGGTTGGATCTGTTTTGAATGCGCGCTCGTAAGCTTCTAAAATAGTACTACCTAATGCTACACCACAAGGATTAGCATGCTTAACAATCACACATGCAGGGCCTTCAAATTCTTTTACACATTCAAGTGCTGCGTCAGTATCGGCGATGTTGTTATAAGATAATGCCTTACCTTGAAGTTGAGTTGCACTGGCAACAGATGCTTCATCAATGTGCGTATCCACATAAAACGCCGCTTTTTGATGACTGTTTTCACCGTAGCGTAAGTCTTGTTTTTTGATCAACTGAGTGTTGAATGTACGTGGAAAGCTTGAATCGTCATGGCACTCATCTTTGCTATGAGCAGGCACCATAGTGCCGAAGTAGTTAGCTATCATGCCATCGTATGCCGCAGTGTGTTCAAATGCGGCTATGGCTAGGTCAAAACGGGTTTCAAGCGTAGTGCTACCATTGTTAGCTTGCATTTCAGCAATCACGCGAGCGTAATCTTTAGCGTTAACCACTATGGTAGTGTCTTTGTGGTTTTTAGCCGTAGAGCGCACCATTGTTGGGCCGCCGATATCGATATTTTCAACGGCATCAGCCAATGTACAACCTGCTTTTGCCACAGTTTCAGCAAACGGATACAGATTAACGGCGACTAAATCGATAGGCTTGATACCATTTTGTTCCATCACGATCTCATCAATACCACGACGAGCTAAAATGCCGCCATGCACTTTAGGATGCAATGTTTTGACACGACCATCCATGATCTCAGGGTGACCTGTGTAATCAGAAACTTCCATGACAGGGATATTGTTATCGGCCAGCAATTTTGCTGTGCCACCGGTAGATAACAGTTCAACACCTTGGGCATGCAAAGCTTGTGCAAATTCAAGGATTCCAGTTTTATCTGAAACGCTTAGTAGCGCGCGACGAATTGGTCTGACAGTATTCATGTAGGTACAGGGTCCACTATTAAATTTCAAGGATCTTTCGCAAAGCAGATTCGGGTTGTTAAATGGTGTTTACACCCAAAAGTGAATCTGTTTTGCCAAAGTTCCTCGGGGCATTATTTGAACAAAATGTGCAGCTATTTATGATTATTATTATCTGTGCCGCCAGAGCGCGCATATTTTACCGTAAACAATAGGGCTTGAGTGTTTTTTCTGCGTGATTTCACAATATTGAAATCCGAACAACACCAGAGAAAATAAATGACCAGAAAACCCTTGACCTTGGATTAAACTCTAAGGTTTATACTTGAGCCATATTCAAAGTTTGCTTAGGGCAACAACGGGACGATTATGTATCGAATAGGTGAGTTAGCGAGTCAGTGTGATATCAAGGCTGACACCTTACGCTTTTATGAAAAACACGGTCTGCTAGCACCATCAAGCCGATCTGAATCAGGTTATCGTTTATATAATAATGATGATGCCGCTAGATTACGTTTTATTTTACGCGCTAAAGCTGTTGGTTTTACCTTAAATGAGATATCAGAGCTGTTGTCTATTGAACTTGATAAAGCCAACTGGGCCTGTGCTGACGTGAAGGGTATGGTGGATAACAAACTTGAGCATGTTGAAGCTAAAATTGCCGAGTTAACCCAGTTTGCTAATTCCTTACAAAGCTTATCAAATGCCTGTTGTGGTGGCCCCGATAGCGCCGAGCATTGCAGTATTTTAGAGGCGCTTGAATCTGAAGATAAGCAGCTAAATGCCAGAAATGAAACGGCACATAAAGCGCATCAACATGGTTAGTCTTTATTGATTCTGCTTGTTCGCAGGTATAAACACCTTGATGGAAGCTTGTTAGTTATATATTGCCATAAGCGGCTTTAACCGATAGCCGCTGGAGAAATCACTATGTTATTTGATAATTTTATTCAGTTATTTTTAGAGTCGGCACCCTGGCTGCTGCTTGGACTCATTCTGGCTGGCTTGTTAAAAGTCTTTGTTCCTATGGAGTGGATGCAAAAGCAGTTAGGTGGTCATGGTTTTAAAACCGTGCTAAAAGCGGCCTTGCTAGGTGCGCCATTGCCTTTATGTTCATGTGGGGTTATTCCTGCTGCTGTTGGCTTGCGTCTGCTCAGGTGCATCAAAAGCCGCGACAACCTCCTTTTTAGTTTCAACGCCTGAAACCGGTGTTGATTCCGTGACAGTGTCTTACGTGTTACTCGGCCCTTTCATGGCCATAGTACGTCCAATTGCGGCAATCACCAGCGCCATTGTTGCAGGCTTGTTGGTCGGGCGAGATGACGATGATGGAAAGCCTGATGATAAAGCTAGCCATAAAGCTGTGGAAAAGACTGCGGCTGTGATAGCAGAAAAATCCAGCAGTTGTTGTGCAAGTCAGTCAGCTAAACCTAAAGCGATAACAACGATGAGCTTTAAGCCTGTCGATCCCGCTAGCTCGTTGATTAAGCACGCTTTGGTTGAAAGTCAGTCGTTTAAAGCTGATTCATTTAAGGTTGTTGCTGATAAATCAGTGGATAATCTTGGTCAGGTAAAATCGTGTTGTAGTTCAACCTCCGCCGAAAAAACACCGCAAAAGTCCAGCTGTTGCAGCAAAGCTTCAGCGTCGTCTGCGCAAATAACCGCTCCGGTCAAATCCGATATTGCAGCATCGACGAAAGCCAGTTGTTGCAGCACCAAATCGGCTAACCAAGCAAATGTGACTCCTAAAGCGAGTGACCCCTCTGAAAGTTGTTGTGCTTCAACCGATGATATGGCGACTGCGTTAAAGCAAAACTCAATTTTAAGCCGAGTGGGCTCAGGTTTGCACTATGCAGCGACCGATCTCGTGCGTGACACCACCCTATGGTTATTGGTGGGTTTGTTCTTTGCCGCTTTAGTACAAACCTTTGTACCCGGTGATTTTTTGGCAAAATGGGGTGATGGTATTCTAGCTATGTTAGTGATGGTGCTGGTGTCTGTGCCTATGTACATATGTGCAACCGCTTCAACGCCAATAGCTGCGGGGCTGTTATTAGCAGGGGTGTCGCCGGGTGCGGTGCTGGTGTTTATGATGGCAGGACCTGCTACTAATATTGCCACATTAGGTGTGGTCAGTAAGGAGTTAGGCAAGCGTGCATTGTTAGGTTATCTTGGTGGAGTCATCGGTGTGGCGTTAATTTCTGGCATGGTTGTGAATTACTTAGTGGCGACCTTTGGATTTGAGGTGATACCGCAAATTGGACCAGAACATCAGTTATTACCACAAGGTGTTGTGGCAATATCGGGCATTGTGTTAGCCATTTTAATGGCAAAAGTATTATGGGATAAGCTGCCTAAAAAACAAAAAGATCAAAGCTGTTGCTCGTAATGCAGCGTTAAATGCCATCAAATGATATTAATGATGGTCTAAGATAAAAAGGCCGCAAAGGCCTTTTTTATTGAGATTTGTCACGCTTATTGGCCAAATATCTGATTTAACTTTTCAGCTAATCGAATACCAGCCTGCTGTAATCTAAGTTCAATTAAAGGTAAATTGGCTGTTTCATAATCGGACCCTAACTCGTATTCTGCTGCTGAATTGACCTCTAATCGATAAACATTGACCCGTAAGGCTGTAGACTCATCAGCCCATTGATAGTAGTTTTTTCCCGTCCAGTCATGCTTTTGTTCTGGGGTGATATGACTCAAAAAGCGCGTATATTGATTAGCGTTAAGTTGCTGGTGGGCTAATAGTTTACTGTCCCATACCGAATGTAAATTACTGTTTTTACCAAACCATTTCAATTTCACGCCGTTACCACCCTGATCATGACGATATCCTACATGCAAAGGTTGGTGTAGGTCACCGACAAAATGGACATAAAAGGCGAGCGCTTGCCATTGCTTCTTAATTGTTGTGTTCGAGTTAGAGAGTACTTTTTCAAAACCTTCTAGACTGCGTAAAATATCACCGTTTGGATTACGTTTAACATTGCTCCAACTTTCATTCTCATCAATGGATATATAATGCCAAGAGGCACTATGTCTCCAATGAGTGCTGGATCGTATTTCATCTGCCCAAGTCGATATTTGTGCTAAGGATTTCCCCTGAGTCAATTGACGGATATTTTTAGCCGCGTGATCAGTTAAATTGTCTTCGGCTATATGAGCGATAATTTGATGACCTAATCTGCCAAATGCCACAGCAGGATGACTGCTGAATATGCACAAGACTAAACTAATGCAGAGCAAGGATGTTATCCAGTTCATTAAATTCCTTTTCTTGTTATTGATGTAAATTGCTTCCTAACCTCAAGCCAAAAGAGAAAACGGCACTCTTATATGACATGCTCTCATCGTGAGTTTTGGGCGATAACAGCAGTAGTCGTTAACGCAATGCTGTAATCTGTTAATGCTATATATTGGTTTATAGAATGGTATTGTGCAAAATAACAGCGAAAAAGGCGTTTTACAGAAGCTTGCTTGACTTGTATTTTGACGTTGCGAATTTGTGTGAGAAATGATTGAAAGAGGCACAAACAAAAATACCGAGCTATGCTCGGTATTTCTTATGGTTATCACTTAAAAATAAATTTTATTTAGCCTTAGAAACGATACCTGATGAAGGTGCGTTTTTTGATTGCTTAACTGCACGTTTTTCTTTTAATGACAGTAATGGCTGCTTTTTGGATTCTTTAGAATTATTGCGCTCTTTACTCATGTTGTGCTCCAAAAAAGTATGATAGAAAATGACGAATTCATTTATTAACGGTTATGCTGTTTTTGTGCTTAACCTAGTTAGTAAAAGTAGCGTAGCACTAATTCGTTTAGTTTCATCTAGGGCCAATATATAATATTTTCATCTAGGATTAGCGTAATTTATGCTATCACTTTGGCATATAAAGTGCCGTGTTGGCACTTGAGATATTAGCGTGTTAAGTAATGTTACAATATGGTCAAATTAGAGAGAGTATAAAGGAGTGGAAAGTGATTTCACGTAGCCTGAGGTTTGAACAGTTAACACGAGATGAACTCTACGAAATAATGAAACTGCGAGTTGATGTGTTTGTGGTTGAGCAAAAGTGTCCATATCCTGAATTGGACGAGAAAGATCGACATTCACAAACCCAGCACATGGTAATACAGGACCGAGACGGACATTTAGTTGCCTATTGTCGTATTTTGCCTCCAGGATTAAGTTACCCGCAAGCCAGTATTGGACGGGTTGTTGTTGCATCTAGTCACCGCGGCCAGGGCTTAGCAGAGTCATTAATGCAACAGGCATTACCAAAAGTATTGGCGTATTGGCCCAATGCTGGGGTGCAAATTGGCGCACAGGAACATCTACAAAAATTTTATCAGCGCCTTGGTTTTATTAGCCATTCCGAGGTTTATTTAGAAGATGGAATCCCCCATATTGATATGCTTTACCAATTTTAAAGGAAATTTTAATGTCTGATTATGTAATCAATAACACCCAGTTAGTATGTGTAGCACAATTTGTCGCCCAAACAGGTAAGCGAGATGCACTAGTGGCGGCGTTGGCTGCATTAATTCCTGACACGCGTAAAGAGCTAGGTTGTATTCGCTATGAATTAAACATTAGCTTAGATGATGACAATAAAGTGGCTTTTGTGGAAAAGTTTGTCGACCGGGCAGCATTTGACCAACATTGCGAAAAAGAGGCTATTCAGTATTATTTTCATAAAGTAATGCCTGAGTTAGTCGAATCGCACCATGTTGAAGTATTTAATCAGGTTATTGTGTAATAGATTACAAATAAAAGAGTGGCAGGCCACTCTTTTTAAAATGAATTAGTGGGATTTACGTAAAACGATGTTGGGGCGTAAGTCGACCTCACCATCTTGATATATTGCAGCAATGTCATTTTGTTGTGATATTACAGCCACTGGACCTTTTAATGTGTGCCGAACAAACAGTAAACGGTATCCGAAACGATGTAAGTCGTATAGTGCGAGTTTTTGCTCAGCAGTTGTGAGCTCCCAACATTCACTATTAGCTAAGGGGGCACTTCGGCGCTCACCGATATCAAGCGCGGTCTGATCCATCATCATGTAACTCATTCACACTCCTTTGTGAGAGAAAAATAGTCAACTAAAATGTTGATTAGGCTAATATAACAAAAAATTTATTCATGGATAGTGCTTTTTTATGACAAATTATGTTTTATGCCATAAACCAAGTGTAATAGAGTGTGATTTAAATGAATATTAAGGGATGTGATCTTGTTAGAATATATTGAACCTGTGTTTAGGCCACCGTCAGAATGGAAGTCATTAATCTTACAGGTGACTAATGGAGGTAGTTGGAATAATTGCACTTTTTGCGACATGTATACTCAACCGCAAAAGCAGTTTCGGGCGCAGAAATTAGATAAAATAGAACAAGACATTTTACTCGCCGCTGAATCGGGTTATCCAATAAGTCGGGTGTTTTTGGCTGATGGTGATGCGATGAGCCTGCCATTTAATCGCTTGAAAGCCATGTGTGAGTTAATTAATACCCATCTCCCCTCTGTGACTCGTATTAGCAGTTACTGTTTGCCGCGTAATTTGAAAAATAAAACGGTTGAACAGTTAGCTGAGCTGCGTCAAATGGGATTATCTTTACTTTATGTCGGCTGTGAAAGTGGCGATGATGAAGTGCTGACCCGTATTCAAAAGGGTGAAGATTATCAGTCTTCAGTTGAAGCCCTTCATAAAATCAAGCAAGCTGGAATGAAATCATCAGTAATGATTTTAATGGGGCTGGGTGGGGTTAAATTATCCAAGCAACATGCCATAGCCTCAGCTAAGTTAATGAATGAAACTCAACCTGATTACCTGTCTACTTTAGTGGTCACTTTACCATTAGGTACTGAGCGTATGGATGCGGCATTTGATGGTAAGTTTGAGTTACCTAACCAACAGGGATTATTGGCTGAAATGCATACTTTGCTGACTCACCTTGAGTTAACTAAAACCATTTTTAGATCTGATCACGCTTCAAATTATTTAGTGCTTAAAGGTGTGTTAGGTAAAGACAAACCTCAACTTGTCCAACAAGTCACGCAAGCATTACAAGGTATGGTGCCATTAAGACAAGAATGGCAAAGAGGCCTGTAAGCCTGTTGCTCTCAATATTAGATAAAAGGAAGTTATTAATATGGATATTCGAGTCGATGATTTATCTGGTGTTGAAATAGCAGCATTGTTAGAAGAACATTTACAGGATATGTACGCAACCTCTCCAGCAGAGTCGGTTCATGCTTTAGATTTATCAAAACTGCGCCAGCCTAATATTACCTTTTGGACTATTTGGGACAATGGGCAGCTTGCTGGATGTGGCGCATTAAAGCACCTTAGTACATTACATGCAGAGATTAAATCTATGCGCGTAGCCAAGGCCCATAGACGTAAAGGCGTTGCAGCAAAATTATTGCAACATATGTTGGATGTTGCAAAAATTAACGGATATCAACAGCTCAGTTTAGAAACTGGCACAATGGCATTTTTTGAACCCGCTAGACAATTGTACGCAGGTTTTGGATTTGAGGTAGGCGAACAATTTGCTGACTACCCGTTAGATCGCCACAGCTTGTTTATGCATAAACACCTTTAATTGAACCAAGCTAAGGAGTCATTAGCTTGGTTCATCAAGAAAGATATCTTCTATGGTCAAGCCAAATAGTCGCGCGGCTTTGAATGCCAATGGTAAGCTGGGATCAAACTTACCTTTTTCAATCGCATTAATGGTTTGGCGCGACACATTCAACAAGTCAGCTAACTGAGCTTGAGTTAAGTCCCGCTCGGCACGTAATACTTTCAAGCGATTATTCATTGGTACTTCCTGTTTCCCATTATTATACCTATTAGATAAGTGAGACTCATCACAATAACAAGATGGGATATTTCTGCATGAGCTTGAATTAGACCTGTTGTATCTAAGGTTGAGTAGCTGATGCCTATGATAAGTCCCATACCTAAACTTAAGCCCATGGCATTGAGTTGAATCTTTTGCTGAAGTTCATCTAAGTCGGCTAAATGTTGCTTATTGGCAATTATCATCCCTATTCCAATAAGAAAGTTAACGCCTATTGCGGTAAGTGTTATCCATTGGCTTTGTTGCCAAATAAATTGAGCGCCAAAAGTGGCAAATGCTAAAGAAAGTACCCATGCAGCCGTCCATTTAGCGAGTCGTTTGGTGTTAATCTGGTTACGCTGTTTCCAATCTGTATTATTACAATCGAGTGTTTTCATTTCGGTATCCTTTTCAAGTTAGTCTGCTTTAATGTCAAGTAAGCTTTACTTAAATATGGTGTGATTACTGAAATGTGTCAAGTGTAGTTTACTTTTTGTCGTTAATTTAAGTCTTTTTGCGGGCAGAAAACAAAAAGACGACATAATGTCGCCCTAATATATTCAACACTAATCCTATTCAGGGTTAATGTTGAATTTGAATCTCTCGCACTGGGCAAGGAATGATTATGTTGGCTTGTTTTAATGCCAGCATCACTTGTTGATTGGTTTGATACTTAGCTTGAAAATAATGTTTTGTTGGCACCCAGTACCGCATACCCAATTCAATGCCTATGCTATTAAAACCGTTGATGCCAACTAAGATTTTTTGGTCTTTATTGACCTTGTCTGACAGCGAAATAGCCTGTTCAATTATTGTAATTATCGCCGCGGTATCAGCTTGATAATCAATATTGAGGGTATTTTCAACTAACTTGTATTCAAATGAGTTATGCAGTATTTCACCTATAATGAGTTTATTAGGGATACTGATTTGTTCACCTTCTTCGTTGGTTAATATTGTTTGTCCCAGTTTGATCAAACTGACTACACCATTAACGCCACTCACTTCAATGGTGTTACCGACCACAAAAGGGCGAGTCACTATGATAGTCACCCCTGCGGCATAGTTTGATAACATGCCTTGTAAAGCAAGTCCTGCCCCTAAGGATGCTGCACCAATAGCGGCAACCATTGGTGTGATACTAATTCCCAGTTTACCTAAGCAGATGACCGCAACCATGACTATGATAATGATGCGAACCAAGTTTGAAGTGAAATTACTCAGGGTAATGTCTATTTCATGCTTTTCAAATAGCCTAGTGACAAGGTTAGCCACTTTACTTGCTAGCCATAATCCGATTAAAAATATCAGTAAAGCCCCAACAAGCTGAAAGCTATACTGAACTAAAAACTCAGTGATAAGGCTGTAAGCATTTTGAAGTTGGGCAAGTTCCAGGTCTAAGTTTGGTTGGTCCATCTGATATCCCTATTTTGGCAAGTCATAAAGGTATTTTTGTGAACCGCATCATAACAAGTTCATTCACTTTATAAAAAATCATCTTCATTGGGATATTAGTCATATTATCTTGGTAGCGTGACTAAACGTATTTTTAGCTTAGAGGTGGCAAATGCGAAATCAGCTGTTTATGGCAAGTTTTATATTACCGATGTTATTTTTATCTACTTCCACAATTGCGGATAAGCTGACACTAAAAGTGGGCGATACGCTGACAGAAATGAGTTTACACAATCAGTTTAATAAGCCACTTAATGTAACTTCAAAAACACAGGTCTTATTATTTAGTCGGGATATGGACGGCGGAGCAGTTATCCAAGCCGCATTTGAACAAATACCAGCAGATAAACGGCCTGAAAATTTAGTTTATGTTGCTGATATCAGTGGTATGCCTTCACTTATTGCGAAATTTATTGCCGTACCTAAAATGCAAGATTATTCATTTATGTTAGGACTTGATAGAGAAGGTGACATAACAGCAAGGTTTCCTGCCGAAAAAAGTCAGGCTACTATCATAAAAATCAATCAACTAAAGGTGATATCGATTGCATATGCGCAGGATGTCGAATCACTCATTGTTCAATGGTAATGACATCTTAAAAATATTAATTTAGGTTAATCATTTGTTATTTTCACCAATATTTGGTTGAATAGAGATAGCAACTGGCATGTTTTAACTAAAATTGTATCTGATATGGATAATTCCGCAGTGGAAATGACAAATAGAGCCGCTGGCTATTGGAATAAAAAATTGTCTATGACGCATAAAAATTCATTGCGTCGCAACTTAAAATAGCGTTTACTTCGCCTGTTTTACCATGTTGTCAAAAGCACGTATTTATTGTTAAAGCATTGCCCAGTATTATTGCCCAACTATGAGGAGGCACCGGCCTAATGAGCCAATTTCAATCTATTGATATCGCTGATTATTATGAAAAAGATACTTTCGCCCGTATTCAAGAATTCGCGAAAGACAAGCCGACACCATTTGTCGTCATTGATACTCAGATCGTTGCTAAACAATTCGATGACATGGTGGAAAGTTTCCCTTTTGCTAAAGTGTATTATGCGGTGAAGGCTAACCCTGCAAAAGAAATTTTAACTTTATTGCGTGACAAAGGTTCTAGCTTCGATATTGCCTCTATTTATGAATTAGAAATGGTGACATCAATTGGTGTTAGCCCTGACCGTATCAGCTACGGTAACACCATTAAGAAGCGTGTTGATGTGCGCTCTTTTTATGAGCAAGGTGTTCGTATGTTTGCTTCTGATTCAGAAGCAGACTTACGCATGATCGCTGAAGAAGCACCCGGCGCAAAAGTGTATGTTCGGATTCTTACCGAAGGCACTCATACTGCTGATTGGCCTTTATCACGTAAGTTTGGTTGCCAGAATGAAATGGCTTATGACTTATTGGTATTAGCAAAAGAGTTAGGCCTACAGCCACACGGTATTTCTTTCCATGTCGGTTCTCAGCAGCGCGATATAGGCGCATGGGATTCTGCAATAGGTAAAGTGAAAAGTATTTATGACCGTTTACGTGAAGAACACGGCATTGTGCTTAAAATGATTAACTTAGGCGGTGGTTTTCCTGCAAACTATGTAGACAAAACCAACGAGCTAGCGACATATGCTCAGCAAATTAAGCATTTCTTGCATGAAGATTTTGGGGATGATTTACCTGAAATTATTCTTGAGCCTGGTCGTTCACTATTGTCTAATGCGGGTGTATTGGTTTCTGAGATCGTGTTGATTTCACGCAAATCAAATACCGCACTTGAACGTTGGGTATTTACCGGCGTGGGTAAATTCTCAGGTTTGATTGAAACAACTGACGAAGCGATTAAATTCCCTATCTATACTGACCGCACAGGCAAGTTAGATAAGTGTGTTATTGCCGGACCAACGTGTGACAGTGCTGATATCATGTATGAGCATTACAGCTATGGTTTACCTGTTGATTTAGCCATTGGCGATCGCATGTATTGGTTAACTGCAGGGGCTTACACTACAACATATTCAGCTGTCTCTTTTAACGGTTTTCCACCGCTTAAAGATTACTATTTATAATAAAGAATATAGATTCAACAAAGGACGCCTAGGCGTCCTTTTTTTTGCTTAAAACGAAGTATATTCTTTCGTTAAGCCATTTCGTGTTTTTTCAGAATGTTAAAAATCTCTTCTTTAAGGTGCAGTTTCTTCGCCTTTAGCACTTTTACTTCTGGCGTACTATCACTGCTATTGTGTGTTTCTAAATGCTTTATCTCTTCATCTAACTGATTGTGTTCGTCAAATTTTCTTAAAAAATGCGCATCAGATGTTTTAAGTTTAGTAATTAAGTCACGGTATTCTGGGAACATAGATAAACTCCTGTAGGGTAAATAATTATTTTTTGCTATACCTTAAACCTACTCTTATCTTTAAAGTAAAAGTTTGATGTAAATCAAATTAACGTGTTTTGGAGATATAAAATGTTAATCTTCATTGTTACATGTTGATTTAATGAGCTGTTATCAGTTAATTACCCAGCTTTTTAGCGAGTTCATTTTCCACCGTTTAACGACAAATTATATCAGTGATAAATAATAATGTGATCCAGTTAACCTTTTCTGAGACAATACTAGGATACAGTTTATAAAACACAGCGTTTCATTTTTAAAATAATATAGGGGTTCAGCATGTCTGACGTATTCCACTTAGGTTTGACCAAAAAAATGTTAGATGGCGCTACATTAGCAATCGTGCCCGGTGATCCAGAACGCGTGAAGCGTATTGCTGAATTAATGGATAATGCGGCGTTTCTTGCCAGCCATCGTGAATACACCACTTATTTAGCCTATATCGACGGCAAAGCTGTCGTTGTTTGTTCAACCGGTATTGGTGGCCCTTCAACTTCTATCGCGGTAGAAGAATTAGCTCAGTTAGGTGTCACGACATTCTTACGTGTAGGCACTACTGGCGCCATTCAACCGCATGTCAATGTTGGCGATGTGATTGTGACACAAGCGTCAGTACGTTTAGATGGTGCAAGCTTGCACTTTGCGCCACTTGAGTTCCCAGCTGCAGCAAACTTTGACTGCACCACAGCAATGGTTGCCGCCTGTCGTGATGCAGGTGTTGAACCACATGTGGGCATTACAGCATCTTCTGATACTTTTTATCCAGGACAAGAGCGTTATGACACAGTATCAGGCCGTATCACTCAACGTTTTGTCGGTTCGATGAAAGAGTGGCAGTCTATGGGTGTGCTGAACTATGAAATGGAATCAGCAACTTTATTTACTATGTGTGCGACTCAAGGTTGGCGTGCAGCCTGCGTTGCGGGTGTGATTGTAAACCGCACTCAGCAAGAGATCCCAGATGAGGCTAGCATGAAGAAAACCGAAGGTGTTGCAGTATCTATTGTTGTTGCAGCAGCGAAAAAGTTACTCTAGTACCGATTTAATCTTAAAACAGCTATTGATATGTAAAAGGGCACCCTAGGGTGCCCTTTGTCTTTTAGCCCGATACAAACACTGCCACTAATAAGCTATTTTAAGTTTAACTAAAAATTGAGTTAGAAGTGATATTTAGCAATGACTGAATAAGTGTTTTGATCAATCCCGTCTACGCCGTATTTATTTTGCCAATAGTCGTATTCAAAACCGACTAAGAGTTTATTCTTTTTATGTTGGCCGAATAAAATTGACCCTAAATCGTATTTGATTTGTGGATTGAAGTGCAGATTTTCTTGATAACCACCGTTGTCGGCTACAAATATCCAATCAATAAAACCATCTAATACAATATTGGAATTGCCTACAGGGAAATCAACTCTAAACGCAGGGGTTAATTGCCAGCCATCGCTGTTATTACCGCTACTTATCGCATTACGACGGTAGGTGTTAAGTTGAAAATAGCTAAAATAAGGGATATCAAAGTCAAGTCCTACGCCGTAAAGCAAACTGGTTACAGGACCTCTGCCTTCTTCTAATGTCAGTGCCAACGACACATCTTTGATTGGGCCAAGATTAATCTTATTACCAGAAATTTTTCCATAGCTAAAACGGGGAGATATTTCACCATAGTTTGTTCTTTGTTGCCCATTAGCATCATTAAAATGGGTAAAATCTTGGAAGGCAAACCAATCGCCATATTTCCATGCGCCCGCAGTTTCAACTGTGATAGTTGTTTGGGTCTCTGATGGTGCTAAATCGTAGTTGTCACCATAAAGTGCCGTGGCACTAAAATCCCACCATTGCACCATGTCATCAGCAATAGCGGGTTGAGCGGCGAGAAGGGCTAAAGCTAGCCAGTTTTTATTCATTGAAATACCTTCATTTATTTTGCTATCAGAACAAATACAAAAAAATTACCGATTGTACGTTTAGTTTTATAGGGTTACCGCAATATGTTACCTGAGTATAAATAAATTAGCATCGAAGGATACCGTTTAACTATAGACTAAAAGGTGAAGGATTATTTGCCTGACATAATATGTCGCTATAAGGTAAAAGAGTTGATATAGTCTAATGACGAATACTCTAGAATAAGGAGTGAATATGACTTTTAGTGACCCAATTTCAATATGGGTAATACTGGGCATAGTGTTGATGCTAGCGGAAATTATTATTCCAGGCGGTATAGTAATATTGCTCGGCTCATCATGTTTGTTGGTTGCTTTGGCATTAGCTGTGGGTATTATCGAAGGTATAAGCCAAAGTCTAACCCTGTGGTTTATTGCCTCAATGGTAATGTTACTCAGCTTCCGTCATGTGACCCAAAAACTAGTGGGTGGGGACTCACATGTTGATAACACAGATGAAGAATTAGATTTGTACAATCAGGTTGCCATTGTTAAGGAACCGATTGGCCCGGGTCAACAAACTGGGCGCGTGAGTTGTTTAGGCTCAGATTGGACTGCACTTGGTGATGGTACTGAGATACAATCGGGCACAAAAGTTAGAATCATATGTCGGGATAACATTGCATTAGTGGTTGAGCCTTTTGTGGAGTAACACATCCACTCAAATAGCCAAGCGTCATTAATGTAGTATCAAAAGGAAGAGAGTATGTTCATGTTTACCATAATATTTTTATTCATCATGTTTATTTTATTTAAGCTGATGTTGATAGTGCCTATGCGCGAAGTGCATGTCATTGAACGTTTAGGAAAGTTTCGTACCGTATTGCAACCGGGCTTTCATTTTTTAGTCCCTTTTGTTGACCGTGTTGCCTACCGACACGATACCCGCGAGGAAGTACTTGATGTCCCTCCGCAAAGTTGTATTTCAAAAGATAACACTCAGTTAGAAGTCGATGGTTTAGTTTACTTAAAAGTCATGGACGGCAAGCTAGCTAGCTACGGTATTGAGAATTATCGAAAAGCGGCTGTAAACCTTGCCCAAACCACTATGCGTTCTGAAATTGGTAAATTGACTTTGTCACAAACTTTTTCCGAGCGTGACAGCTTAAATGAATCGATTGTACGTGAAATTGATAAAGCTTCCGATCCCTGGGGCATTAAAGTTTTGCGCTATGAAATTAAAAATATTACCCCCTCGCACCATGTGATCCATACGCTTGAAAAGCAAATGGAAGCGGAACGCCGCAAACGTGCTGAAATTACTTTAGCCAATGCTGAAAAAGCGGCGATGATTAATATGTCGCAGGGTGAACGCCAGGAAGCGATTAATTTATCTGAAGGCCAAAAGCAAAAACGAATTAATGAAGCACTTGGTACCGGTCAAGAAATCTCCATTATTGCCAATGCAAAAGCCGATGGTATGGAAATGATTTGTAAGGCATTAACCGTTAATGGCGGTAACGATGCAATGAATATGTTACTGAAAGAGCAGTTTATTGGTCAGGTGGGTAAGATTTTATCTGAAGCTCAAGTATCAGTGGTGCCAGCAGAAATGGCAAAACTGGAAGGCTTTTTTGAAGGTATGGAACAAGTTACCCATGCGGTTTCAGGTTCACCATCACAGAATGCCAAGTCAGCAGCAAAAGGAGCACGCTAATGATCTTAAATGGAATTGATACCGATATTGTTGTAATGGGTATTTGGGGTATTATTTTTGCTATCTTCGTGATGAAGTTATTCCAATCTATTCGCTTAGTCCCAACAAAGTCAGCGTGTATTGTGGAGCGTTTAGGTAAATATCACTGCACCTTAGATGCCGGTTTTCATGCGCTAGTGCCGTTTGTTGATAAAGTAGCTTATATACATGACTTGAAAGAAGAAACAATTGACGTGCCACCGCAGGAATGTTTTTCCAGCGATGAAGTCAATGTCGAAGTTGACGGGGTAATTTATATTTCGGTGACTGACCCTGTTAAAGCCAGTTACGGTATTACCGACTACCGTTATGCAGCCATTCAATTAGCGCAAACCACTACACGTTCAGTGATTGGTACTTTAGATTTAGACCGTACTTTTGAAGAGCGCGACCTAATTTCCGCCAAAGTGGTTCAAGTATTAGACGAAGCCGGTGCGATTTGGGGCATACGCGTACATCGATATGAAATTAAGAACATTACCCCACCTGAAACCGTTAAAAATGCCATGGAAATGCAAGTGAACGCTGAGCGTGAACGCCGTGCATTATTGGCAAAAAGTGAAGGTGACAAGCAAAGTAAAATTAACCGCTCTGAGGGTGTGATGGCGGAAACCATTAACCGTTCAGAAGGCGAAATGCAGCGCCGAATCAACGAAGCTGAAGGTAAAGCCCAAGAAATTTTAACCTTAGCTAAAGCGACGTCTGAGTCGATTGAGCGTCTGGCACAAGTGATTTCTTCTGAAGGCGGCCAAAGTGCATTACGTATGCAGTTAGGCGAGCAGTATATGAAGCAGTTAGATGGGTTAACCAAGACAGACACTCGCATTGTATTACCCGGTAACTTAGTGAACTTTGAATACTGGATGGACACGATTGGTTTGAAAGACGATAAAAAGTAATTCTGTTGTTAAATGTTAAACCTTAAATGGGCCGGTATTTACTGGCCCATTTTGCTTTTATAGTTAGTTGTGCAACAATTTAAGTACTTCTTACTCGCCTTAATAGGGGTTAAATGCGGCCAAAAATTTTGCATTGTGTTGATGATAACAGCATGGGTGGAGTCAATTTCGCCTTGCAAGCACTTTGTGATTCGTCATTAGCTCAAGACTATGATTTTGAGATCCGCTATGTCGATTTGACCCGCCTAAGTCGAATATCCACCTCTGCCGACATTATCTGCTTTCATGGTGCCTCTAGCTGGCGCAAACTGATTGGGTTAGTTTGGCTAAAACTGCAGTTTCCACGCACGCCATTTATGTTACAAGAGCACCATTATTGTCAGCACTTTGTGGTGTCACAAATCCCCTCAGTCAGCCGTTTCTATCGTATGTTGAAAATGACTTATGCTTTAATGGATTACGTTATTGCTATCTCACCGTCGCAACGTCAATGGATGATTACAAATAATCTTGTTACAACAAGTGCAATTGAACTTGTGGGGCAGGGGCGTGATTTAAGCCAGTTTGTGACCACAAACACGCAGACTGTTAGCGCAACTCATAAAATACCAGTAATTGCTGCTTATGGGCGGTTTCATCAGCAAAAAGGCTTTGATTTATTACTGCATGCCATGGCAAATATTGCCACAAGCCAATGCCAGCTCAAACTTGCAGGAGAAGGGCCACAATTAACTGCATTAACTAAATTAGCCGCGCCTTTAGCCCATGTTGAAATAGTTGGCAGGGTTGATAATGTCGCCGATTTTTTAATGACCTGTGATGCAGTAATTATTCCTTCGCGATGGGAACCCTTTGGACTGGTGTTTATTGAAGCGTTAGCCATGCAAAAGTGGATAATATCTACCGAGGTCGATGGTTTGGGCGACCAATTGACAGAGATAACATCGCGCTGGCCTGATGCATATGTTACCCCGATAAAAGGGGGGCAGTGGCATCAATAACTCAAGCGATTGAAGCGTTTATTGCTGATTGGCAAGCCGCTCAAGTGTCTTCGATGGATGTTCTAGAGCAAAACATGGCAGCAGAACTGCAACAGCCATACTTAGATGAAGCTTGCTCAGATAAAAATGGCTTAGATAAAGAGGCTCAGGTTCAACTATGGTCTATTGAACAGTGGGATAGGGTGCAAGCTAAATGGCGCGACTTGTTTACTAAAATACTGTCTTAGTTTTGTCACTCTATTCACCAATTGTGCTTGGCTCAAGCTAGGGGGATGAATATTTTACTGCGGTTTATTAGAGGGTTAAATAATTTATTCACACTCATACATCCGTTTATTTAAACCATTACAAAAAGCGCTTACTCGCCACACTCCCCACAGAGGTCAAATTCACCTCGAAAGATCCCCCCTTGCTAGATACAATACCAAAAATCAATCAAAACGAAATTCTAAATATGAACCGCTTTTCTGCTTTACCGATAGCTCACCATATATTGAAGAACCGCTTAGTGGTGGCGCCTATGGCCTCGCAAACTTCAACCCTTGATGGCAAGGTAACAGATAAAACACTGCGCCATTATGCCAATCTAGCACAATCTCAAGCGGCATTAGTGATGGTTGAATATAGCTTTGTAGCGTTTTCAGGTCGCAGTGAGCCTAATCAGTTGGGCGTACATGATGATGATTGTATTGATGGAATTAAAGCTATTGCTAAGGCTATTCATCAAACAGACGCCAAAGCTGGCCTACAATTAACCCATTGCGGCGGTAAAGCGCAGTTTGATGTGTGCCCTGATTTAATGGGGCCATCAGGGATAACGGTTCCAGCCTATGATCGTATTTTACCTACCCCTAAAATGATGACGCTAAACGACATCGCTGTATTGAAAAAGCAATTTGTCGATGCCGCCAAAAGGGTGGAATTGGCGGGCTTTGATTTTGTTGAGCTACATTGCGCCCATGGCTATGGCCTGAACCAGTTTTTATCACCACTGACCAATCAACGCGATGATCAATATGGTGGTTCTCAGTTTAATCGCGCACGGTTAATCGTTGAGATTATCGAACAAATTAAGCAGCATACCCAGTTATCAATTATGGTCAGAGTGCCAGGGCAAGACCTTTATCCACAAGGGCTTACCCAGAATCAAATTGTCGAATCCTGTGAATATTTCATTGATGCTGGCGTGGTGATATTAGATGTTTCATCTGGTATTGGTGGCTGGAATCGACCGAAAGAGCGTCGCGGTGAAGGTTTCTTGGTTGAAGAAGCCGCTTACTTGAAACAAGCGGGATTACAGGCGTGCATTATTGGTGTGGGTGGTATAGAAACCGCTGAGTATATTGATATGGCGATTGAAAACCAGTGGCTTGATTTAGCGGCGGTTGGCCGAGCGATACTCAAAGGGCCGCAGGAATTTGCCCATAGCGTAATGCGCGAAGCAAGCGAAGTGGTTGTGTGATGATGTTTAGCATAACCTCTTTAATCTTATGAATAAAAACAGGCTCGCATATCTGTGAGCCTATTTTCTGTATCTGATCGAAAATTTTTGCCGGTTATTAGCCCACATTCCACTCACAATAATGCTCTTCATAATACTCCCCAATGACTTCTCGCGCCTCTGATAACGGGCAGTGTCAAGCTATTACCCTTAGGGTGATATTACCTATTCCCATACCATTTCGATTGGGAGGATTAAGTCTATTTTTGCAATTTATTCGCATTTTGCAAAATGATAAATCGATAATGATTAAATATAATTTTATATATTTCAATGCTTTGAATGTTGGCATCTTATGTGCATTACGTTTGTTACGTTCAGTGAAAGATGAGATCACCAATATGAAATTAGTCACATTAACTCAGTTAACCCGTCATCCCTTATCCGGATTATTTACCCTAGGGGCTTTAACGTTAGCATTGGCCCAATCTGCGCAGGCAAGTGAACCTTTTCAAGCTTGTCCCCACGAAGCATTTATCATTCAAACTCCTGCCTCTAAACCCATCGCCTACGGAGTTGATTTGGGCACAGGTAGTTATATCACTCTGTCGGATAATATGGGTATTAATGGTGCACTCAATGGCACAGGTTTCAGCTTCAATGACAATTATTTATATGGCTGGGATTACGAGCATCAAACCCTCGGTCAAGTCGGGAATGATTACCAAGTTATTCCCTTAGCATTAGCCAAAGATGCGCCATCTGCCGCAGCCGCAGCGGGTAACTTCTTCGTCGGTGACGTGGCGTTAGCAGAAAACGCCTGGTACGGTTATCGCAAAAATGTGGGTTTATTTCGGGTCGATTTAGATGACCAAAACCATCCCATGACGTTAGTCCCTGGCAGCAATTCACAGGCGAGCTTTAACATTACTGATTTTGCCTTTCATCCAACCAATGGTTTTTTATATGCGGTAACCAATGGTAAAGAGGGGCAATTAATTAAAATTGACCCCACTACCGGTGGCTCTGAAAATTTAGGGCTAGTGATCACTGGCAGTACAAATTTCACTTTTGGCGCTCAATTTTTTGACCCACAAGGCAATTTATACTTAAGCAATAATGGCACAGGTAATGTGTACAAATTAAATGTAGAGCAGAGTTCGCCTCAAGCTGAATTGTTCTCATATGGACCGTCTTCAACCTCTAATGATGGTGCGCGCTGTGCTTTGGCTGAAGTGCCAGTGGGTGATGCGGTCGATTTTGGAGATGCCCCAGCAAGTTATGGAACCTTAATGGCAGATAACGGCGCCCGTCACGGGATTATCGAGTCATTAACATTAGGGATATTGAATGATAATGAAGCAGATGGTTCGCCAGCTCCTTTATCTGATGATAGCAGCGATGGTATTGATGATGAAGATGGTGTCAGTATGCCCACGGGATTTGAGATTGGTGAAGAAGCGATTTTATTAGTCACTACCTCAGGGCAAGGCGGATTTTTAAATGGGTGGATTGATTGGGCCCAAGATGGAAAATTTGATCAAGAAGACCGCATCATTAGTGCCAAAGCTATGCCTGCAGGCGTGCAAACCTTATTAATCAATGTGCCTAACTGGGCAAAGCCGGGCGAAACCTGGTCAAGATTTAGATTAAGTTCTGTTGCAGATATTTTACCGACAGGCGGTGTCAGTGACGGTGAAGTAGAAGATTACCCTATTACTGTGACTGAAACCGGCATCACTATGACCTATTACCCATCATCATCAGGTTTTACCACATTGGCGTATGAAGATTTATATCCTGATCAAGGTGACTTTGATATGAATGATGTGGTGATGCAATTACGTATTACCCAGTTTGTAAAAAACAACCAAGTGCGTCGCGTGGGATTTAATGCCCAGTTGGTTGCCATGGGGGCCTGGTACCACAATGGTTTTGCGGTTCAACTTCCCGGTATTGCGCGCAGTAACGTGCAGGAGTCAGCCATTGATTGGACATTACAGGGGGTAAAACAACCCCAATCTCCACTTGAAACGGGGCAAACTAACGCTGTACTCAAATTTACCGATGACCTGTGGCAGCATGCTACCCGCGGTAACGGTTGTGAATATTTCAGAACCGAGCCGGGTTGCGGCACAAGTTATCGTGCGACCTGGCAAATGACCGTACCGTTTGTGAATGCGGTGGATGAAGACCAAATGCCAGAGTTTCCATACGATCCGTTTATCTTCGCTACACCTAATACCGATCATGGATTAGCCGCTAAAAACATTAATGGGGGTAAAGAGCCTGGTCGAGCATTAGAAATTCATCTTAAAAACCATGCGCCAACAGATTTATTCAATCAAGCCTTTTTAGGTCAACGTGATGACGCCTCAAATGCGGCGGCTGGACAGTATTTTCAGGATAAAAATGGTATGAGCTGGGCCATAGAAGTGCCAGACACCTGGCAGCATCCACTTGAAAAACAGCGTTTAGATGGCAGCTATCAAGAGTTTGTTGATTTTGCAGCAGATGCAAGTGGTACAACTAACCCCTATTGGTATCTGACCGCCATCGAAGCATTAATTTTTGAAGATTAATGCCCGTAATTATCAGCAATGATTGGCCTAATACACAATGAAGGTGAACGATATGAAATATGCAAACATAACCAGATTAACCTTAAGCTCAAAGGTAAGAGAATTATTTAACAGTAAGCGTGAAAGTAAGCCGTTATTTGGCCTATTAACGTTAACTCTGCTGTTACAGTTAACGGCCTGTGGGGGAGGCGGCGGTGGTGACAGTGCACCTGCAGTTCAAGTGACGCCTCCGGCAACCACACCGCCAACAACGACGCCACCTACCACCATAACACCGCCGATACCGCCAACTCCGCCGGTTGTCGAGCCTGTGCCGGATCCCACATCACTTGATGACTTGATTGTGGATCCAGATTTTGATTTGCAAGCCGCATTTACGTTATCGATAAACGCCGACATCGCCAGCGGAAAAAGAGGCTATTTTTCTTTGTGCGATAAGTTTGAGCAGCAGGGGCAAACCATCAGCGTGAACTATGAATCGTGTTTATTAAGGGGCGCACTTGATAACGGCCAACTGAGCGAATCGTTATTGGTTGCAAACCACCAACGCGACTTAATGGCAGTTGTCTGGTTTTATGACGGTAATCAGCCACAGTATTTACATTGGCAATATGCTGTCAATGAAGTAGAGCAGCAGCTTGTTATTAATTAAGGGTTGTTGAGTCTAGGCTAAATGGGATGAGTATTAGAGAGATAAAATTTTAATATTCAGTTGTTGCAAGGTGTGAAGTGTCGTAAACGCACTCAGTACCTTGCAGCAAACCGCATTTTTTGAGTGCTAGAGCTATAACAACTATTTTAGTGGACGGGTAAGGTGCTCTATAAATACTTTTGCGGCATTAGATAAGTGGGCATCATGTGGGTAAATTAAATTTAGGTCAGTAAAGCCTGCGCTCAATTCAGGTAACACATTGACTAATTGTTGGTTGGCTATCGCTTCGTTAGCAATAGTTTGCGGTAACAGCGTAATCCCCGCACCGCCTAAACACAGGTTATACAAAGAGTTGTAATCAGTGCAAATTACTTTGTGGTTAGCCGTAATTGAGGTTTGTTGAAACGTCCATTTATCTTCAACCAAGCCATTAGTGTTTCTAAAGCCAAGTAAGGATTGATACTGCAAATCATCAACGGTTTCTATCACAGATGATTTCTCAAGGTAACTCGGGCTTGCATAAATCTTGCGTTCAAAACTGAGTAATGACTGAGTCGTAAACTGGCTATCATGCTGTTGATTGATATCAATAACCATATCTAAATCTAATCTATGTATATCTTTATAACCGCCTGAAATCACCATGATATCTAATTGCACTTGTGGATAAGCATGCACAAAACTAGCGATTTTTTTATCTAACATCTTATCGACAAAAGGCAATAAGCCGATGCGAACGCGCCCTTGTATTTCGTTGTAGCGATTTTTGAAAATAAACGAGGCATTTTTAAGTTGCTTAAGTAGCGGGGCGACTTGCTCTAAATATAACTCTCCGGAAGATGTGAGCGTCATAACCCGAGTTGTACGGGTGAATAAAGGTGCGCCAAGTTGTTTTTCTAATTCAGCAATGCGGCGACTGACTAATGCACGGCGGGTATTCAATGATTCTGCAGCCTTAGCAAAACTGCCTTGCTCAGCTACCAAAATAAATAGCTCTAAATCATTGATGTTCAAATTAATATAACCCGCTTAGATAAATGAACAATTATAGTAGTTTTAGTGTCTATTGTTGTCAATTTATGACTACTTAAGACTCAATAAGTGAACATTAGTTAGCCATTTTTAATCCTTTATAGGAAGTAAAGATTATATTGGGACATAAATCCATGGGCTTTCATCGCATCTGGTATCTGTTTGGCGCTATAATGCGCGCAGATTTCTGGGAGGAAAAATGGACGTATCATCATTATTAGACGGCCTGAATGACAAGCAACGCGAAGCCGTCGGCGCACCTTTATCTAACATGCTGGTATTAGCCGGCGCGGGCAGCGGCAAAACTCGGGTGTTAACCCACCGTATTGCTTGGTTAATGCAGGTTGAACAGCAAAGTCCATATTCTATTCTGGCGGTCACTTTTACCAATAAAGCCGCAGCAGAAATGCGTGAGCGTGTTGAAAAAGTAGTTGGCAGCAATATGGGACGCATGTGGATAGGCACCTTCCATGGTTTAGCCCATCGAATTTTACGCACCCATTTTCAAGATGCTAATTTACCGCAAACCTTTCAGATTATTGATTCTGACGATCAGCTCAGATTATTAAAGCGCATTTTAAAAAGCCTCAACCTAGATGATAAAAAATATCCTCCAAGACAAGCTCAGGCTTATATCAATGGCAAAAAAGATCAAGGGTTAAGACCTAAGCATATTGATGCTGGTGGCTTTCCGATTGAACAAAATCTGCTTAATATTTACAAAATATATCAAGAGTCCTGCGATCGCGCGGGTCTAGTCGATTTTGCGGAAATTCTATTGCGTGCCCATGAGTTATGGCTGAATAAACCGCATATTTTGGCACATTATCAGGACAGGTTTCGCCATATTTTAGTCGATGAGTTTCAAGATACCAACGCGATTCAATATGCGTGGATCCGCGTACTGGCAGGTAATACCGCAAATGTAATGATTGTCGGTGATGACGACCAATCTATTTACGGCTGGCGCGGCGCTCAAATTGAAAACTTACACCGTTTCTTAAAAGACTTCCCCGGTGCAGAAACGGTTCGCCTAGAGCAAAACTACCGCTCGACCGGCAATATCCTCAAAGCGTCTAACGATTTGATTGCCAATAACCCCGATCGTTTAGGCAAAAAACTGTGGACCGAAGATAAAGATGGCGAGCCTATTTCAGTTTATTGCGCTTTCAATGAAATGGATGAAGCTAAGTTTATTGTTGGTCGCATTAATGACTGGCAAGAAAAGGGCGGCACCTTAAGTGACTGCGCGATTTTATACCGCTCCAATGCCCAGTCTCGTGTGCTTGAAGAAGCCTTATTACATCGTGGTGTCGCTTATCGAATTTATGGCGGCTTACGCTTCTTTGATCGTCAAGAAATTAAAGATGCTATGGGTTACATGCGCCTAATCAATAACAAAGATGATGATGCGGCCTTTGAACGTGTGGTGAATACGCCTACACGTGGCATTGGCGATCGCACCCTTGAAATTATGCGCTCTACCGCAAGGCAACAACAATTAACCCTGTGGCAGGCGAGTTTACGTCTATTGGAAGAAAAAGTACTGGCCGGTCGTGCCGCTAATGCCGTGCGTGGCTTTATGAACTTAGTGATTAATATGCGCACAGATACCGCTGATATGTTGTTGTATCGCATGACGGATACTGTCATTAATCAATCCGGTTTACGGACCATGTACGAGGCAGAAAAGGGCGAAAAAGCCCAGGCGCGGATAGAAAACTTAAATGAGCTAGTTACCGCAGCCAAAAGCTTTGAAATGCCAGAAGAGCTCGAAGATATGGGCGAGTTAAACGCCTTTTTATCCCATGCGGCGTTAGAGGCTGGCGAAGGTCAGGCTGATGCCTTTACTGATGCGGTGCAATTAATGACTTTGCATTCCGCTAAAGGACTAGAGTTTCCAATGGTGTTTATGTCTGGGGTAGAAGAAGGGCTTTTCCCGAGTAAAATGGCATTAGATGAAGGCGATCGTTTAGATGAAGAACGTCGTCTTTGCTATGTGGGTATGACCCGTGCTATGAAGAAGCTGTATATCAGTTATGCAGAATCCAGACGCATTTATGGCCGCGAAGACTACGCCCGTCCATCCCGTTTTATTAATGAAATACCTGAGCAATACGTTGAGCAAATTCGACTACGCGCCCAGGTTTCGCCGTCAATCAGTCAGCGTTTTCCCGCCAGAGGCGTCAGTACTGGGTTTAGCCAATCATCAGCGAATACCACCGGATTCAGTGTTGGCCAAAAAGTGAAACATTTTAAGTTCTCTGAAGGTGTGGTGACAAGCTTTGAAGGTACAGGTGAAAAAGCGCGAGTACAGGTTAACTTTCGCGACTTTGGCAGTAAATGGTTACTGGTAAGTCTAGCGAAACTCGAAGCCTGTTAAGCAAGAAGGAACTTGATGTGAAACAAAAACTGCACGCCTATGCACGCTTAATGCGCATTGACCGACCCATAGGGACTTTACTGTTATTGTGGCCGTGCTTGATGGCGCTGTTACTGGCAGCAAAGGGAATGCCGGACATTAAAGTGCTGATTATCTTTATTGTCGGGGTGATTATAATGCGTGCTTGTGGCTGCATTATTAATGATTTTGCCGATCGTAAATTAGATGCCCACGTTGAGCGAACCCAAAATAGGCCATTGGTTTCGGGTGAAATCAGCGTTAAAGAAGCGCTGAGCTTATTTGCTATTTTAGGCCTAGTGGCATTTTCATTGGTGCTGCTGTTAAATACCTTAGTGGTGCAGCTTTCGGTTGTCGGCATTATTTTAACTGTGATGTATCCGTTTATGAAACGGGTGACGAATATGCCACAAATGTTTTTGGGTGTGGTATGGAGCTGGTCAATTCCAATGGCCTATGCGGCCCAGTTAGGTACTGTGCCTGTTGAAGCATGGTGGCTATTTATGGCCAATTGGTGCTGGACAGTGGCTTACGACACCATGTATGCCATGGTCGACAGGGATGATGATGTAAAAGTCGGTATTAAATCTACCGCCATTTTATTTGGTCGATATGATAGGCATTGGATTGGCTTGTTTCAGTTAGCCGCGCTTGGGTGTTTTATTATGGCGGGCTTATTAGCCGAACGTGGGCTTATATATGGGCTAGGGATTATCGCTTTTGTCGGCTTCAGTGGTTATCAACAATGGATGATTTATAGGCGTGAACGCACAGCTTGTTTCACCGCTTTTTTAAATAATAACTGGGCGGGTTTGGTATTATTTTTAACGTTAGCTGCCGACTACCTTATCTAATCCTGTTAGCTGTTTTTAAATGCGAGTCTTTTAATTGTTAAACATTAACCTTGATGCACTCAAAACCGCTATTTAGCGGTTTTTTGTTGTTTATTACTCAGCAAACATAATTATTAACAAATTAAATTTGTTAATAATTTGTTGGTCTATATGCTGATTGTTATTGCCATACTAACTAAGTATATAAATCTACAAGGATTGTTTGATGCGTTCACTGGTGAAGTTTCGTTTATTGTTTCTGCTATTAGCATTGGTGTGTTTCGTGGTGGGGGTGAATTTTACGCCCGAGTCCTTGAGTACAGACAATGAAAAATGGTTGCTTGGCACTATTTCTGGCGTCTATTTTATCCTTCTACCCATTGCGTATTGGTATTGCATCATCAAAGTGGGCCAGCAAAAACTGTGGAAAATCATCATGGTGTTGAGCTTAAGCAGCTTAGTCGCAAGATTGAGTTACCCAGCGGAGTTAAGCCATTATTTCGAGTTTGTGATGTGGGTGCGCTACCCTATCATTGCAGTGTTATTGGTTATTCAACTGTATTTGATGTTCAGTGTTATTCGCGGACTGTTTAAGGTCAGAAAACTCAAAGGTGACCCCAGAGTCGGCGCTGTTGAAACCTACCGAGAAGGTGATGATAAAAGTTTAACCCTTGCGCTTATTCTTGCCAGCGAAGCGACCAACTGGCTTTATGCAATTCCCTGGTTTTCACGCCATCAACAACCCGCAATCGCTCATATCAAGCTTATTAGCGCTTCTAGGAGGCATGTTGCATTCATGGTGCTGGCTTGTCTTGCGGCATTGATTACTAGCTATGTGTTATTGCAGTCGTGGAGCCAATTAGTGGCCATTATAGTATCGTCTTTCATTGGTTATACCTTGATGTCGATAGTGGCCAACCATAGAGTGTCGCGTTACTACTCGATATATATTCTGCGTAATAAGCTGGTTATCAATAACTCCTTATGGGGTTTTATGGTGATAGATATGGCTGATATTTCCTGCATGCTCAATCAAGAAGCCACGGCGGAAACTAAAGATGATATTGAGGTTCTCTCAATTGGGCGAGGGCAGACTAATTTAACCCTTAACTTAGTAAAGCCTGTTATTTACCACGGAGGCATGGGGCAATTGCCCGAGCCGATGAGGATTATTCATTTGAGTGTTGATAAGCCACAAGATGTAATAGCGGCGATTGAAGCTAGCAGAGCAGGAATGGCGACTTAACCAAACGTCTCTGTTTTCTATGGGGTTCGATCCAGCTTTAAACTTCATCTGTAACCGACTAAGGCTATTGTCGCCTAATATAAAATAACCTAATGCTTCTGATGGTCTTATTGTTCTGCGGCCTAAACGGCCGAGGGAAGTCGTGGCGCTTCGCCCACACCAGACCAAAGGGGCAAAACGCTTGCGCCCCTTTGGAAACCCTCAGCGCCCCAGACGAAAAATGCTGAAAAGCGCATGTTTTCGATGGGGATCGATCCAGCTTTAAACCTCATTTGTAATCGGCTTCGGCCATTGTCACCTAATATAAAAAATATCCTAACGCTTCCGATAGGCCGTCCCTGGCCCAACGAAAGCTAGCGTGGCATCCATGCCAAGCTCACGGGTTCTCGGGATAAAGAGTCTCGATGACCTCAATTCAAACCGGACATCCCAGCTTTTCTTATAGAATTGTTACAAATGAAGTTAAATCGAAGATGCGAAAATATCATCTGCATAAGAACTTGCGGCATGCAATTGGTTAGATTAAAGTCACGAATTGACTTAACCTACCCAATATAGCTTGTATTAAAACATTGAATTAAAGCTATAAAGTAGATTAAAGTATAAAACTTAAGGACAAAGTAGGGTTACCTCGAACACTATCATCGAGTGCGCCATTTAGGGAAGAAAAACCATTTAATAACATGTGCCTATTAACTCCCCTAAAATGTTTACCCTGACCCAACTAATTTAGTATCTGGCTTATAAATATCGGATAAGTATCCTGTGTAAGCCATATTTCTCACCTTTATGTTGTGTGTACTGTATACAAAAACAGTTGTAATGGTTTTTAGTGTTTTTTTAAGTTAAATTGGCTAATAAGTAAACTAAAGTAGTACGATAAATAATTTGTTTATTTTTTAATGCATTGAAATAAATGTGTTTTTATTTCCTTTTGAATATAGAGTCCACTTTTAACGCGCAACCTCGCTTTTATTTGTCAGTTGAGTTAAATAAAACAGCTTTACATCAAGAAGATAGTAAATGTAGGATGATATTAATCAATCACTTAAAAGGGAGACTTTAATTTTTTTTGCCCTTCAATAAGCTGTTAGGAAACCCAAATGAGATCAGCGTCGATGGATCGAACGTTACTAGTATTAATCCTATGCCTTACTGCAATCCTTTCATCGTGTGATTCATCAAAGTCTATCGAATTGTCAAACAAAAGGAAGTTATGCCTTTCTTCAAAGCATTCGGTGGCAGCTATATCTTATGAAGAAAACGCCACTGAAGTGACTCTGTCAATGCCGGCTAAGAATTTTACTGGTAATGTTTATGTTCATCTAAATACCGAAAATATGCTTCAAGGATCCGCCTTTATGGCGAATTTGGCTCTCTTGATAGAAAATACTGAAAAAATAAATATGCCGGGTTTGGAATTGAAATCTGTTCTGGATGACTCTGTCGGTGTATACCATTATTTTGATAACAACCCCGATATTTCAATCAACGATTATCGAGGTTCTTGTTATACACTTTCTGACGAAATTGGTGAGTGCACATTTTATTTATTAAAAAAAGAGATATTTGTTAAGTTTGATTTCCCTTATAGCAGCTTGAGCAGTTGGAAAGAAATATTGAGAAATACAGATGAACAAATCTCTAAATTATTTTGCTGATGGCTTTCCTAACAAGCCAAGTCTGTGTGACTTTTACTCGCTGGCCGCATGCGGCCAAAACACTCGCAAAAGCACCAGCTTGGAGCGTTATAAATCAAGGAGAGGTTGGTGGAAGCATTCACAGCGGCAACTACTTTTGCGACTATTGTTGGTTTGCTAAGTAACTTCAAATCAGAAAGAAAAGCTTCATCTGATAATGAATATCAGGAATTTGTAAGTTGGCTAGATAGCAAAAGACATAAAAGCCTAATGGAAGAAATAACATCCAACCACCTGTTAGGGCTTGGAATTAAATCTCTCTTAAATCAAAATCATGAAGTTGTGTTAAAAAAACTTGCTAGTTTGGATGAAACTTTATTAGTTTTATCGTCATCAATTGGTGGTTTTAAAGAAATATCAAATGCCTTAGCACCTAATGTAGAGCTCTCTGAACAAGCAATTTCAATTATCAGTCAATTAAACTCTACAGGGGGAAGTTCATTTACTGAAAATAAAGGATATGGTTTACCTAGTTTTATTTTCATGGATACCCAAGGCAGCATTGAGATTACAGAACAAAGGTTTATTGAAGATGACTTGGCACAATTAGTTAATCTAGATCTTTTAATACTCGACTACAGTTCACATGGAAATCGTGTATTCAGAATTACCCGAATGGCTGTAAAACTATTAGAACAGATGTAAGTTGATTTATAACAAGAGACTATGGCGTCAATAGTTAATTTTATGCTTTTGGCACGTCCCATAAAACACCATCTCTTAACATCGAATTTAAGATCACAACCATCTTTCTAATACAGGCAATAATAGCCACTTTCTTTGGTTTTCCTGCCGCAACTAACCGCTGATAAGTCTCTTTAAAAACAGGGTTAGATTGTATCGCTGACATCATGGCCATGTATAAAACCGTTCTCACTTGATGCCGACCCCCTTGGATCTTTCTATGCCCTTTGAAACGTCCACTTTCTTTATTCATGGGTGCAACACCAACTAATGAGCTGGCTTCTTTGTTATTGATATAACCTAATTCTGGTAGGTTGCTGATGATGGACGCAGCAGCAATTTGATTTAGTCGGGTCAGGGTAAATTTTTATAAAAAGACACCTTCTAACTTTTACATCCATGTGATCACGACATTCCGTTCATCCTGAACATCCCTGTGGCAGGCAATAAGTACCCATGAAGTATTGGACTCGTTACACTAACCAGAGTGATTGCTGTTGAGACATTGAGTGGGACAGGCATTTAGTATGCTCAGGATAAACGACTAAATTAAATACAACAAATGCGCTTACCGTTAATACGATAAGCGCATTCTATTTTGTTGCTTTGCCTAAACATTAGGCGTGTTTTAGCAGACAACCGCTTTAAGCTTTAAGCCTTAACCTTTAACTAACGATGTTAAATCTGCTGGGCGATAATAAACTGACTTTAATACCTTGCCTTGACGAACGGTTTTACCCGCCATTTCAACATCTTTAGCGCACTTAGCAATTAAAAACTCACCTTTTTGACTGCCAACAATTTCTACGCCTTGTTTGGCGTAATGAGCAATCGTTTCATCTAACTCTTGTTGATTGCGACACACTTTACTCATGTTACTTGAGTGCACTTCATCCCAGCATTTTATAAAATCTATTTCACGGTTTTTAGCCACATTTAACAATAGATCAATCAGATAGCTAATTTCTAAACGTTCACTTACCTGAGACGCACCTAAGTGGACTAAACGACCCATTAACACATATACAGAGTCAACAATGGCATCAGCCTGTTCAACTTTACAATCTGCCTCAGCTAGCTCAGTTAACTCTTCAATAATAAGCGAGGTGTGAAGGGTATCTGCTTTACTGTCTAAACTTGATTCGTCAGCAACTGGAAGGTCAAATGTGCTGCGAAATTCAAAAATATCATGGTAAAGGTGATCAAAAATAGGCTGAGTTAACTGACTTAATTGCATGTGGAACCTTATAAATGGGTAATGAGTCGTTCATGTATTGGGTGATAAGGTAACTATATTAGGTTTAATAACGTTACCCAAATGTATTACGTAAGCCTTTGGCCTTTTCAGCATGATGCTGAATGTTTATTGCCGCCGATCCTATCACATTTAAATTATCAACATTACTTTGGCTAAGCTGACTTATTTGATGAATATTATGGGTCATTTCAACGGTTACATTTTTTTGTTGCTCTGTTGCCACCGCACTTTGCTGGGTAAACTGATTTATTTCACTCATGCGTTGATACACTTGATCAAATTTTTCAGTCACTTGACCCATTTCATTTGCACAAACTTCGGCTTGTTGCTTACTGTTTTGCATTTGAACAGACCAGTCATGTAGCATGGTGTGCATTGACTGAATACTTTTAGAGATAGTATCGGTGGAGAGCTGCGTTCGGCTGGATAAGGCGCGAACCTCATCAGCAACGACGGCAAAACCTCGGCCTTGTTCACCGGCTCTGGCTGCTTCAATGGCGGCATTTAGTGCCAGTAAATTTGTTTGCTCAGCAATACCGTTGATTTCAAGCATCGCATTAGACACATTTTCCGCTTCTTTGGTTAGTAAATGCGAATTTTCAGCCGCTGTGGTCACTGAATGACTTAGCAGTTCAATTTGTTTCTTATTGTTTTGCATGGTTTGACGATTTTCAACACAGACCAGTTGGGCTTCTTCTGCATGGTGTGATGTCGATAAGGCGTGTTGTGCCATATCTGACACCGTGTTGTTCATTGTTTCTATCGCGGTAGCTATATGATTAATCTGATTCTGTTGTTGCTCAATACTGCGATTAGCTTGCTTAGATGAGGCAACAAGTTCATTGGCTATTTGATCAAGGTTATTACCTTGGTCCTGCGCACGCCCAAGTACTCCCTGCATTTTTGCCTGATTAAGGATCAGCTGAAAATCTAATACAGTGCTGTTGCCGTTACCACAAAATACCAAACGACTTACTGAGTCATATTTTTGCTGTAACTGCTGTATTTTAGCGGGAATAGTGAACAGCTCCTCCTTGAAAAGAACGGCCATTAAAATGGATAACGCCAGGGTGAAGAGTGCGGTGCCAATATTGAACATCACTGCCATTGCGATAACAGCTGTCATGATTATTATAGCAGCGACCGTTTTTTTATGGCTGAAACTCATGGGTGAAGAAAGCTTTTTACCCTGTTTGATTTTGGCGTATAAGCTAGTGGCCCTAGCAATATATTCAGGCTTTGCTTTTATCCGAACAGATTGATAACCGATTACTTTACCATTTTCAAATAGAGGGGATATAAAAGCATCAACCCAATAATAACTGCCATCCTTACAACGATTTTTAACGATACCACGCCAAGATTCACCCGCTTTTAATTTATCCCAAAGCTCTTTAAATGCCTCTGCTGGCATGTCGGGGTGACGTACTAGGTTATGGTTATGGCTAACAAGCTCCTGCTCACTGTAACCCGATATTCGAATGAAAATGGGGTTTGCATAGGTAATAATACCGCGAGTATCGGTTATTGACACCAACTCATCGCCCGCTTTTAGTTCAACTTCCTTATTAATAATGGGCTTGTTTCGCATCAGATACTTCCATAATGTTTAACATACGCACAGCGTAGGCTTTAATTGTTTGTTATTACCAATATTAGATGATGAAGGGATAACTTTCACGTTAGATCTTACTAAAGAGGTATTAAGTTAGCATTATCAATAAAAAAACCGACTCAGAGAGTCGGTTTTAAAGAAGCTTTAAATATATCAATAACTACTTTATGAATGCAAAAGCATCACCATAAAGATGGGCTTCTTCGATACCTTGGGCTCTAAATACTTCACGCGCAGCGCCTACCATATCGAATCGTCCAGCAATATAGACGTCATATCCATTAAGGCTGATAAAATCTTGCTTAATTTGTTCCAGTAAATTGGCTTGTTTGCCTGTCCAATTTGCATCGGCCTGTTCAATAACAGGTATAAACTCTAGCCACTCATGGGCTTGGTGCCATTGACGTGCGATAGCTTGATAATACATAGCATCTTCGGTACGACATCCCCAATAAAAATGAGTATGTACTTTTTCGCCGATAGCAATTTGGTGCTCAATGATACTTTTGATATATGAAAAACCTGTGCCGCCTGCAATCAAAATACGCGGACGGATACTGTCCTCGCGAAAATAGGCATCACCAGCGGGGGCTTCAATATCAATGTGAGTAGCGTTTTTTAAGCGCTCTACCACCTGCATTGGATAGCTTTCACTTACCGCAGCACCGATATGTAATTCAATTTCATCGGCATTGGGTGCTGATGCAATAGAAAAAGGACGTTTGTCTTTTTCACCCATAACAATACTTAGATACTGACCCGCTTTAAAATCAAAAGCAGTGTCAGGTTTAAGAACGACCTGGAATACAGCGTCATTAAACGGGGTGATTTTTTTAATCTGACAACGAATGGTTTTCATCTAACGTCCTTTAAGCCCTTTCTTTTGAAGGTGGTTTATCATTTGCTAAATTATAGCGTTTAGTTACTCTTAACTCACGTCTTACTGAGATGTTACTTTTTCATCATCAAAGTGTATTTCGACAGATTAACATACTCTATAGTGTAGCTTGACCATCAATACCCAGTTGTTCCCACATTTGATCAACTTTCTCTTTAACAGCCTTATCCATTACTATCGGCGTACCCCATTCGCGATTGGTTTCACCAGGCCATTTATTGGTAGCATCTAAGCCCATTTTTGAGCCTAAACCAGCGATTGGCGAGGCAAAGTCTAGGTAATCAATTGGGGTATTGTCTATCAGTACGGTATCACGTGTAGGGTCCATACGCGTTGTGATTGCCCAGATGACATCTTGCCAGTCGCGACAGTTTACATCGTCATCGACTACCACAATAAATTTGGTGTACATGAACTGACGTAGGAATGACCAAGCACCCATCATGACTCGCTTAGCGTGGCCAGGGTATTGCTTACGAATAGAGATAATCGCCATGCGATATGAGCAGCCTTCTGGCGGCAAATAGAAGTCGATAATTTCTGGATATTGTTTGCGTAATATGGGCACAAAGACTTCATTGAGTGCTACGCCTAACATGGCAGGCTCATCAGGTGGGCGGCCAGTATAGGTGCTGTGATAAATAGCATCTTTACGGTGAGTAATATGCGTTACCGTAAAGACTGGGAAGGCATCGGTTTCATTGTAGTAACCGGTATGGTCGCCATAGGGGCCCTCTTCGGCAACTTCATCGGGGGCTATATAGCCTTCTAGGATGATTTCGCTGGTAGCGGGCACTTCTAAATCACAACTGATTGCTTTACATATTTCAGTACGTTCGCCACGTAAAAGCCCCGCAAAGGCATATTCGCTCATAGAATCTGGTACTGGTGTTACCGCACCTAAAATAGTGACTGGATCGCTTCCCAGTGCAACGACCACTGGATAGTTTTCTCCCGGGTGTTTTTGTTTAAAATCTTTAAAATCTAATGCACCACCGCGATGATCTAGCCAGCGCATAATGAGTTTGTTTTTACCCAAAAGCTGCTGACGATAAATACCTAAGTTTTGGCGTTTTTGACGTGGACCTTTGGTAATAGTTAATCCCCAGGTAACCAGAGGTGCGACGTCTCCCGGCCAACAATGTTGAATTGGTAGAGAGGTTAAATCAACCTCGTCACCGGTTTTTATGACTTCTTGGCAAGGTGGATTACGCACTGTTTTAGGCGGCATGTTTAACGCTTGTTTAAACATTGGGATCTTTGAAATAGCGTCTTTAAAACCCGTTGGTGGTTCTGGCTCTTTTAAAAATGCCAATAATTCACCAACTTCCCGCAGCGCTAGCGGATCTTCTTTACCTAGGGCCATAGCAACACGTTTAGGTGTGCCAAATAAATTGACTAAAACAGGCATAGAATTATTAACTGGGTTTTCAAACAACAAGGCTGGGCCACCGGAGCGTAATACTCTATCGGCTATTTCAGTCATTTCAAGGTGAGGGTCAACTGGATGACTAATACGTTTGAGCTCACCATTGGCTTCAAGATGGTTAATGAAGCTGCGTAAATCCTTGAAACTCATACCTACCGCCTATATATGCAATTCGATGTGGCGCGCACTATAGCATTTTTATAATTTGAGGTTAAGCCATTTGATCCCTATCGGGGTGTCATATGTACGTTATTTATGTGTGATTAAGAGGCTTAGGTGTAAACTGAAGTTGGGTGGTTTGACATTGACAAAGCTATGTATGTATTAACCGGGATGTAACGTTAAATGATCATGAAAATCAATATTGTAAAGACGCTGCTGTTTGCGATTTTTATTAGCAGTAGCCATTTCGTTCTGGCACAAGAGCCATTAAGGTTCGATCTGCTCAATCAAGATACTGACTCATCTATTGGTCAGCAACAGAGTATTAGCCAAGGTTATCAGCAGGGTCATCGACAACACTATCAATCAAACCATCGACAATACTATCGACAAGGTAATCAATATGGCTACCAAGACCCTTGGCGTTGGGGGGCTGGCTGGAATAATCACTGGGGGCCAAATATTGGCATTGGCTGGAGTTCTGGTTATCGATGGGGAAATGATTGGGGATGGCGTGACCCTTGGTATAATAACAGACGTGCAAACTATGATTATGATCGAAATGACTATAATCGATACAACGAATATCCTAGACGTGAGGTCAGAGTCGAACCTGTTGTGGTTACTCCGCCAGAAAGAACAACCACATCCATCCAATATGACCGTGGCATAAAAACCTTACCTGAAAATGCTAGAGTGATTCAGCTCGAAGGGAAAACTTTATACGAGTGGCAAGGGGTCAGATATGTCTATGACTGGTCTACAGAAACTTATATCAAAGTAGAGTAAAGGGATACAAACGATGAAAGGTACAGCCAAAATAGGTTGTTAATGTCATCTGACTAACGGATTTAATTGATATTTTGAAATAAGCAGTAGTGGTTATGAGTATTTTGTTTTGCCAGATACATGGCTGTATCTGCGGCGGTAACAAGGCTACCACTACTATTACCATGTAATGGAAACTGACTTATACCAATGCTTGCCCCCACACTGAGTGTTTCACCATTGGCTATTATAGGCTGTTCTATCAGCATGATTATCTGATTAACTTTTGCAATAATATCATGCACATCATCAATATAATCTAACCATACAACAAATTCATCGCCACCCAACCTGCCCACAAAGTCGCTGCTACGAAGGTGAGAAGTGAGTCGTTGAGCTATGGTTATTAATACTTCATCCCCCATTTGATGGCCTAAAGTATCATTAATAATTTTGAATCTATCGAGGTCAATAAACAATAATGCAGCCTTGTCATCTCTTCTTATGCCTCTGGCAATGGCGATATCAATTTGTTTTATGAAGGCCCTGCGGTTGTAAATCGAGGTAAGTTCATCGTGTTCAGCTAAATAAGTCAGTTTGGCTTGCTGTGCGGTTAGCTTTGCGGTTTGCCTGGCAACCTCTTGTGTGAGCTGATCTTTTTTGACTGTGATGTTCTGTAATGAGGACTTCATATGGTTGAAATTGTCGCTCATTTCGGAAAACTCATCTTTCAGCGTATAGGCAATACGGCTTTCTAAGTCACCGGCAGCTAATTTTCGCATGCCGTCATTAAGCGCTTTCATGCCGCGTTTAAATCTAATCAGCGTGATAGATGACCAAAGGGTTGCTATGGCAGAGAGTAGTAATACGACCAGAGAAATAGATATGAGTAAAGATTGTTGGGTTTGTTTTGCCTGTGAAATGGTCAGTTGATGCAGACGATACATATCCTCAGTCATTCTTTCAATATTCATACTGTATTTTACTTTAAGTAACCGCACTGAGGTGGAGGTTCTTTTTGCAGGTGTCTCGCCATTTTTTGAGATCTGCTGAGTATTAAATAGCACTCTAACATTGGTGTTAAGGCGATTTAGGTTATCTAATACTTGCTGTTGCTTAGTATTCCACTGCATGTTTTGTGATAGCTCAAATGCTAAGCTAGCTTGTCTGGCATTTAGCTCTGTTAAACTGAGTTTGTCAGCGTATTCTTCATAAAGCCATAATTGGCTTCGAAGGCTGTCAATGCTGAGTTGAATTTGCATTGAATGGTTAAGTTGTTGATAGATTTTCTGCTGGTAGTTGTGTGCTCGAAATAAAGCCTCACCAACTGCAAGCGTTAACAATGCACACAAAATAGCGGTTAATTTTAGTCGTGTCGCAAGTGTCATTAATGCTCATCCTGATGCTGACTGATAGCGGATTCAAATAGCTGTTTATCAATAATCATCCTGACATCAATTCGATTATCTTTAAGGACTAATCTATTGTCAATTGCCCATTGGGCTTGTGACTGTATGTTTGAAACTAACGCATTACTTAATGATACTCGAAAAGAGTAATCCTTCCATAAATAACGCAGTTGTTGCAAATCCATGTCTAATGTTTGACTGACAATGAGTTGCGATTCAGTAGGGTTCTCGCTAATAAAGTCAATTGCATCACTGAGCGCTTTAAGTAAACTTTGACGATCTTTCAGACTAACTTGATTTTGTTTTAACCCGAGCAGGTTAAACGATAAGTTATACAGCCCTTTGGTACTCATAACCTGGTTAGCGCTTTGACTCCTTTGTAATATTTGATAACCCAATGGCTCCCAGGCTGAAATAGCATCTACCTCACCGTTTTCTAGCGCAGCTAATAGCTCATTAGGTTTCAGGTAGACCCTTTCTAAAGGCAAGTCTTGCTGATGATGAAGTATCAGTAGGCTATCAAAAAAGAATTCACTGGCACTACCTTTGATGATACCTATTTTGGCATTTTTAATACTCGCTAGATTTTGATACTTTTTCGCGGACAAGCTGATTAATTTAATATCATTATCAGATTCAACAAAACTGGTTAAAATAGCAAAGTCGCTACGATAGAAGCTATTAAACATAGCTACAGTTTCTGATGCGGTGGCAAAGTCGACTTGTTGAGTGATGAGTGCTTCAAAACATTTTACCCCACCTTCGTGTTCAATTAATTCAACATTTAAGCCATGCTGCTTAAAAACCCCCTTTTTATGTGCAATAAATAAAGGCGCCGATAAGGGAGTATTAGACACTGCAATCTTGATAACATTAACCGTACTGTTTTGTGGGGTAACCGTAGAATCGGGCTGACATGCTGATAATAGTACAACAAGCAATATAAATACTGGGAGTTGAAAATTCATACATAATTGATTTTAGTTAATAATAGTAAGTGTAGCTGCTAAAAGATATGTTTGCTGAGTTGTTGAGGAAAAAATTGAGTATTGCATAATAGTCAGTCAAAAGTCGTATTTAAAACCTTGTTTTTACTAACCCTTATTACGTTAATACAGGTGTTAACGGTAAAAGTATCCTCACAATTAAAGTAGGCTAAATACTGTTTTTGTGGTGTGAATAAAGTGGCAAGGGTGTTAGTGCGTCACTATTAGGCTTCTAGCGCCATATTATTATGTGTGGTTGTTGTTTGCATTGATATATTCCATTACTGGGGAATAATTGAATATATCCAAACACCCTTGCCGAAACTGGTTTAAGCTATCATTTGCAATTGTTTATTTAAGCTTTGTATTTGCCTTTGTAAAGAGGCTATTTGTTCTGTGAGTAGATCTTTTTTAACCTCAACGGGTCCAGTCGTTGATTTTACCCATTGGTATACCACTCTAGATGAAACGCCATATTCCTTGGCTACTTCTGATAACAAGCGGTTATGGTTAGTGACTTGATTAACCACTTGATTGATTAGTGTGTCTGGATAACGATTGCTTAGGTATTTTTTCATAATCAAAGTCCACTTTTTTGAATGATGATATTTATCGTTTTTCAACTTCCCATTGACTAAAACCAACATTGGCAAAAAATGTGTAGTGTTGCTGAATTTTTGTAAAAATTGGGCTAGCCAATTTAAGAGTATGTCCAAAAACAGTATTAATCGTATTTAAGGTTAATTGTGTATTTCGCATAATGTTCTCTCCAATAAGTCTTGCTAGCTTTAAATCTAGTACCACTTTGTAGGTACTAATTACTATATGAAAAGAGCGTGCCAACTATTTTTTTATTTATTTTTTTATTTATTTTCAATGCTTTATGGTTTTATGGTTTCTGTGGTGGTCGTAGGGTATGCAATATAATGGTGCAATTGCACTAATTCGGAGGGAGATTTAAATTATTCTAACTGCATTAATTTAACCTCAACTTAACTCTGGTTAAGCAAGCAATTCAATAAGTTAAATTAAACACGGTTAGTTATCTTAAAGCAAAGGTGGGTTCATGATGAAAAAGTAGATTCAATCGCAGGGGGAAGTGATTAGGATCAACAACCTTCTTCGAACTTGTCATTAATTAAATCGCATATAGCATCAAGCGCTGATTGTGCATCTGGCCCTTCAGCTATGATATCTATGGTTTTACCTAAGCCACTTTCAAGCATTAATAAGCCTAAAACACTGGCGGCGCTGGCCTTTTTATCACCCTGGATCAGGGTAACATTGGCATTGAATGCATTAGCAAGAATAGCCAGTTTGGTCGCCGCTCGTGCGTGTAAACCAAGCTTGTTTGATATGATGACTTGGCGCTGTAAAAGACTCATTTAGTTAAGTTCCGACAAGTAACTTTATTGCGATTATTTGTGCTTATTTATAAGCTCTCGGTGCCTTGCTTGAACAACATGTTTTTTACCACTTGAAAAACGTTTAGCAAGCTGGTCGGCGATATAAACTGAACGATGCTGGCCACCAGTACAACCAATAGCTATGGTTAGGTAGCTGCGGTTATTGCGCTCTAAGTGGGGCATCCATGTTTCAAATAGGTTTTCTATTTGCCAAATGAATTTATTTACCAGCGGTTGCTGGCCAAGAAATTCCTGTACGGGTTCATCTAATCCAGTAAAGGGGCGTAATTCTATTTCCCAATGTGGGTTAGGTAAAAAGCGTACATCAAACATAAAATCGGCTTCGGCAGGCATGCCATATTTAAAACCAAATGACTCAAAATTGATCACTAACTCTTTATCAACACTGCCCATTAAAATTTCACGTACTTGATCACTAAGTTGATAAATATTTAGCTTAGATGTATCGATAAAATGGTCTACGTATTCAGAAATAGGCGCTAGTAGCTCACCTTCAAATTGAATCGCATCTTGTAGGGACATATTCTTTTTCGATAAAGGATGTAGTCGTCGGGTTTCACTGTAACGTTTTAGTAGTGCCTCATCACTTGCCTGTAAAAAAAAGCTTATGACTTCCGTATCGTCAGATAACCACGCTAGCTGCTGCTGTAATACTTTACCTTGCTCTTCTATATTTCGAACATCAACACTTATAGCCACCAGTTCATTGGTGTTTCTAAGCTGTTCTAATAGCCGTCCAATTAAGGGCAGTGGTAAGTTATCAACGCAATAGTAACCTAGGTCTTCTAGTACCCTAAGTGCGACAGATTTACCTGAGCCCGAACGACCGGATACAATGACTAATTTCATGCTGTGATAACCTGATAGAGTTCAGTTGAGTTACTTGCTTTTCGTAACTGCTTAAGAATATGTTTATCCGATAACTTTTCAGCCATTGAGGATAGGGTACTGAGATGTTGCTGACACTGGTCTGCTGGCACCAGTAATGCAAATAAGAGATCCACTGGTTGTTTGTCGATAGCATCAAATGAAATCGCTTCTTCGCACTTTATAAAAACCGCGATAGGGCGAACGATGGACGTTAAACGACCATGCGGGATTGCAATGCCAGAGCCTATTCCTGTGCTACCCATTTTTTCTCTGGCCACTAGGCTTTCAAAAATCTCTTGTGAAGAGAGGGATGGGTACTGGGCTGCAGCTAAATCGCTGATAAGCTCCAGTACCTTTTTCTTACTGCCCGGTGTGGCACAGGAGGTGCATTCCGGCTGCAGGATGGTACTAAGTTCCATCATTAATGCTTAGTTAATTTCTCTTTGTGTTTAATGACCTGACGATCGAGTTTATCAATCAGGGCGTCTATAGCGTGATACATATCAGCATGTTCAGATGTCGCAAATACCTCAGCTCCATTCAAGCTGACTTTTGCTTCAGCTATCTGTTGTTGCTTTTCGACATTTAATACTACGTGGACATTATTGATCTGATCGAAATGTCGTTCAAGTTTTGTAAACTTACTTGTGACATATTCTCTTAGTGATTCAGTAATTTCAATATGATGACCCGTTAAGGTGATTTGCATATTTATCCTCCAATTGCCTAGGTAGATTATAAACTCTTACGTTGGTTTGAGGGAGGGATCATCATCGCTTCGCGGTATTTCGCTATGGTGCGACGTGCAACATTAATCCCTTGTTCTGCCAGAAGATCTGCCATTTTACTGTCGCTTAGTGGTTTTTTCTGGTTTTCAGCAGCAACCAGCTTTTTAATAAAAGCTCTAATTGCTGTAGACGAACATTCTCCGCCATCATCAGTACTGACATGGCTAGAGAAAAAATACTTAAGTTCGAACAGTCCGCGCGGTGTGTGCATATACTTTTGTGTGGTGACACGCGAAATAGTGGACTCATGCATTTCGACAGCTTCAGCTATGTCATTCAACACCATAGGCTTCATGGCTTCAGCACCGTACTCAAAAAAACCTTGCTGAAATTGCACAATACAATTGGATACTTTAAGCAGGGTGTCGCTGCGGCTTTCTAAGCTTTTGATAAACCATTTGGCTTCTTGTAAGTGACCTCGAATAAATTGAGTGTCTGTTGAACTCTTACTGCTTTTTGCCATGGCGGCATATTGTTGATTAATACCTATTTTTGGCATGTTATCAGGGTTCAATTCAACCACCCAACGGCCATTCTTTTTGGTCACTGACACGTCTGGGATAACATATTCATCATCCGGTGGGGTGATCATCGTGCCAGGACGTGGATTTAAAGATTGAATTAATTCAATTGCTTCGCGCAGCTCATCTTCTTTTAGCTTAGTTTTGCGCATGAGTGTGCGAAAATCACGTCCAGCAATCAAATCTAAATAATCTTTGATTAACATTCTGGCATTATCAATATGGGGCGTGTCTGGGGCAAACTGAACAAGTTGAATCAATAAACATTCACTTAAGCTACGTGAGGCGACACCCAGAGGGTCGAAATGTTGTATACGTTTTAGTACCGCTTCGACTTCGTCTAATTCGACAGAATCATCGCCCATAGCTTCTAAAATATCTTCAGTACTTTGGGTGAGATAACCTGTGTCATCAATGGCATCAATAATGGCTGTGGCAATAGCGAGGTCTGTTTCAGAAAAAGGCGTTAGATTTTTTTGCCATTCTAAATGCTCGTATAATCCTTCGGATGTTTCACCTTGGAAGGGCATGTCATCATTTGGCATGCTGCCAGAACCCGAACCAGGGCTTGCCATTGGGGAGGCGCTGTACACTTCATCCCAGGTAGTGTCCATTGGCAAGTCTTCAGACATTTGCTCTTTAGTCATTGACTCTGCGGTGTCGACATTTGAAGTGTCTTTTTCGACTACAGGTGCGCTTACTTCATTGAAGTCAGTTTCTGATAGGTCTTTTGAGTTATCATTTTTGTTGCTAAGTGCTGAAAATTCATCTTCCATTTCAAGCAAAGGATTGGAATCTAATACTTGTTGAATTTCTTGCTGTAACTCCAAAGATGATAACTGCAGCAAACGTATAGCTTGTTGCAGCTGTGGGGTCATAGTGAGGTGCTGACCCATTTTAAGTTGGAGTGAAGCTTTCATTACTGCTGATCCCTAGAAGAATTCGGCTTTCTACACTGATTAAAGTGAGTGATAGTCGCAATTTTTTAACAAATGGTTTTACTTTACCTATACACGATCAATTAACTTAGTCGCCAGAAACATTTTGCCAAGCAAGTGCTTCAGATCCTATTTAGATTAACTATAGCTTGAATTGTTCGCCTAAGTATACTGCTCGAACTTGCTGATTGTTGAGTACTTCAGTTGGGGTGCCTTCGGCAATCAAATTCCCCTGGCTAACAATATATGCCCGCTCACACACATCAAGTGTTTCACGGACATTATGATCAGTAATTAATACGCCTAGGCCACGGTGTTTGAGTTGCAGAATAATTTTCTTAATATCAATCACTGAAATAGGGTCAACACCCGCAAAGGGCTCATCTAACAATATAAATTTAGGATTGGCTGCTAAAGCGCGTGCAATTTCTACCCGTCGTCTTTCACCACCAGATAGCGACATGCCTAAGCTATCGCGAATATGGGTAATATGGAATTCTTCTAAAAGATGCTCCAGTTCCTGAATTCGCTCATCCGAAGTCATCGATTTTCGGGTTTGCAACACGGCCATAATATTATCGTGCACACTGAGCTTTCTAAAAATACTGGCTTCTTGTGGTAAATAGCCAATACCTTTTCGCGCACGTAAATGCATTGGGTCAGCAGTTAAGTCATCGTCATCAATTAAAATGCGGCCATGGTCACTTTTGACTAAACCAACAACCATATAAAACGTGGTCGTTTTACCTGCGCCATTGGGACCAAGTAGTCCGACAATTTGGCCTGTTTTTACAGTTAAGCTGACACTTTTAACCACTTGACGGCTTTTATAGCTTTTGGCTAAGTTCTCAGCTGTTAAGGTAATTTGGGTCATTGGTTACCTTGCTTTTTTAACGGGATTTCAGGTAATTTTTGTGCTGGTGACTCATCATTTTGGAAATTTTCCGGTTGAATAATGGTAATAACACGATCTTCACCTTTACCGGTACTTTCAGCGATAAGTTCCTGAGCATTGATATTGTAACGGATCACGTTACCAGTCACTTTACTGCCTGCTTGATCTAGCTTAGCGTTACCGGTTAATAACAGTCCAGTTGTTGCTAAGTCATAACGAATTTCATTGGCGCTTGCTGTACCTATGCGACCATCATCAAGTTCTTGTGAAAATGTAGCAGGGTTACCGGTCGCAATGAGCGTTTTAGTCTGGCCGTTTTCAGCTGAAAATGCCCGCAGTTCATCGGCTTCGATATTGATCGAGCCTTGGGTAATTTTTACTGGGCCGTTAAAAATAATTTGATTATTTTTAACGTCTGCTCGTTGACTTACGGCAGCAATTTTAAGCTCTTGCTTCAAATCGCCTTCTTTAGCTACGGCGTTGCCTGCTAATACACTAATCGCTAAAGTGCAAATAACACTGCTTTTACCGAGCAATGTGGTTAAAAACTTAATGTGGTTCATATGTCCCTTCTACCTGGCTGAGTAAGGTAATTTGTTCTGCATTGAGATCGGCAAATAGCCCTAAGCCTTGAATAATAAAACCATTACCTTTAATGGTAACTGACTCTTCAGAACGACCTATCATAGTGTTTAAATTAAAGGTGACTTGTTGAGTTTCAAGTGATTGTAATGGTTCTTCAATATCAATGGCATCAATTACTACATCGTTATGTAAACTGACTTCATTTGAATGTTGAGCTAAGGTCGCATTTTTAGCTGTTATTTGCCACTGCGCTTTACCATTCTCAGGGTAAAGAAGGAGTACAGGCGCAGTAAATGAAGTGGTATTTGTGCTGGTGAAATGTTCCATATGCTCGGCGCTAACTTTGCTGTCAATAAACCCGAGTTTATTAAATTCTGTCGTGCGAAGATTGTCAGCCACAAAATCAGGTCGCTCAATTCTAGGATCTTTAATTAACGCCATTTGGTTACGTTTGACTTGTACTTGCCAATACAATACCAAGGCTAAGCCAAAAAATGCACAAATAGCCAGTGTGGTTCGATTCATATGCTCATACCATGGGCACTTTCAAATTTATTTTGGCTTAATAACAACAAATCAGTGAGTTCTCTTAAGGCACCATTACCACCTTTAATGGTGGTTATCATATGGCAATGTTGTTTCACATAAGGATGTCCATCGGCCACGCTGACAGCAAGTCCTACTACTTTCATCACAGGTAAATCTACCATGTCGTCGCCAATATAAGCTACTTGTTCAGCAGTAACGTTATATTTTTTGATTAATTCCTCGTAGGGAGTAAATTTATCATCTATTCCTTGATAGATATCTTTGATGCCTAAAGCTGTCATGCGATTTTCGACAATTTTAGATTTTCGTCCGGTAATAACCGCCACATTAATGCCACTGGTTAATATTGAGCGAACGCCATATCCGTCTCGTGTATGGAATGCTTTAGACTCTTCGCCGCTATTATTAAGGTAAATACGGCCGTCAGAAAAAACACCGTCAACGCCGCAAATAAGCAGTTTAATTTTTTGAGCGCGCAGCCAAATATCATCACTAATAGGGCCATAAAAACCTTGGTGAGTGTGCGTATTTATTGTCATGTTTAAATTACTCCTGCTTTGACCATATCGAGCATATTCAATGCACCAATAGGCTGGTGTGCGTCATTGACCACAATCAAACCATTAATGCTTTTCTCATCCATTATTTGTAAGGCTTGAGCGGCCAAAATGTTAGCCGGGCTAGTGACACATTTTTTGGTCATAACCTGTGAAATAGGCGTGGTTCGAAGATTGACTTCTGCATCGATAACACGTCGTAAATCACCATCAGTAAAAATACCGACTAAAACATTATTACCATCAACAACCGCGGTCATACCTAAGCCTTTATTTGATATTTCATACAAGGCTTCAGTGATACAAATATCTTGCTGTACCAAGGGCAGATCTTTGCCTTGGTGCATAACATCATTAACCTTGAGTAATAATTTTCGGCCCAAAGAGCCCCCTGGATGTGAGAGGGCAAAATCATCACGGGTAAAACCTTTTGCTTGTAATAGGGCGACCGCTAAAGCATCTCCCATGACTAATGTCGCCGTCGTGCTTGATGTTGGCGCTAACCCAAGGGGGCAAGCTTCTTCTAGCACTTCAATACATAAATGCACTTTTGCCAGCTTCGCCATATTAGAGTCTGGTTTACCAGTAACTGCAATCACAGGAACGCCCATACGTTGAATAACAGGCATTAATGTCAAAATTTCACTTGATTCACCTGAGTTCGAAATAGCTAAAATAATGTCGTTTTTAGCTAATGCGCCAAGGTCGCCATGGCTGGCCTCTCCTGGATGAACAAAAAAAGCTGGCGTGCCTGTACTGGCAAATGTGGCTGAAATCTTATTACCGATGTGGCCAGATTTTCCCATGCCCATTACAATAACTTTACCTTTGCATTGCATGATTAATTCACATGCCTGCCCGAATGCATCTGAATCTACAAATTGGTAGAGATGCTCAAGTGCTGCTTTTTCAATATCAATGACTTTACGGCCCCATTGACGAAATTGAGTTTGGTTTGCCATGTATGTCTCTCTTGGTAAAGTCCTTTGTGCTCCATTAAGAAGCGTTGAATACAACGTATTGGTAAGCCACAAAGGTTAATAGTAATAAAACGCCATGCCAAGGCGTAAGTTGTCGCTTTGCACCGCTGGATAACACTAACACTGCTAATGCGGCACTGGTGCCCAGTACCATGTAAAAATCTCTGTTTACCGCTGTGGCATCAACCTCACCTGGTGAGATTAGCCCTGGAATAGCTAAAACCGCAAGAATATTAAATAAATTAGACCCGACAATATTGCCAATGGCTAAATCGTGTTCTTTTTTTAACACTCCGGCGATACACGCCGCTAATTCTGGCAAGCTAGTGCCAACAGCAATGATGGTCAGTCCAATGACTAAATCAGACAAACCATAAATTTTTGCAATACCAACAGCACCGTCTACCATCCAACCAGCTGAGAGTGGTAAAAACACAATGCCGATAATAATCCACATGATAGCATTAAAAGTAGGGACATCTTTAGGGATCTCGCTGTCGATTTCGGCATCAAGGGGGTCAGTATCTTTGTTACTTAAAGCTTGATAAATAAATCCGCCCATAACAAGCAAGAAAGCCACGACTAAAATCATTCCTTCAACCCGTGTCAGAAAACCATCATGGATCAAATATCCCGCTAATAAAGTTGCAGCAAGCATGAGTGGCACTTCACGTTTTAAGGTTTTAGAGCTAACGCTGATTGCCCCAAGTAAAGCTGTAATGCCTAATATAAGAGTGATATTGGCAATGTTTGAACCAAGTACGTTACCTATGGCGGTATCGTTCATGCCTTCCATAGATGCCGTTGCCGCAACAAACATTTCTGGTGCAGAGCTGCCCATAGCGACTATGGTAAGCCCAATTAACATGGGAGGTAAGCCAAGATTACGGGCAAATGCAGACGCGCCATAAACAAATTTGTCAGCACTTATTACCAGTACTGCTAGTCCAACGCAAAGCATCAAAATATTAACTAACATGTCATCCCTTCAATTTATTTGAACATGAGCATTTTCCCTGTAAATGACCTAAATTGAAAGCTGCAATAAGTATAAATAAGCTAATCAATCAGCCGATTAATCTTTGTTTAAGATTAATTTCATTTAAGGTTTGAGTATTTTTATCGTGATGAGGTTGTTAGGTGAACAACATTCACGTAAAATTTAACCTTCATTTACGCGCCGGGATGGCAGCTATCTCTTCAAATATTATGTCTGAGACATCAACCGTGTTGCAAAATCCGCTTGTAGAAATTAAACACCTTGGCTTTAGTCGTGGTGAGAAAGTCATTTATGATGATATTTCTTTAACGATCCCAAAAGGGAAAGTCACCGCTATTATGGGCCCTAGTGGTATTGGTAAAACTACCTTACTTAAATTAATTGGTGCTCAGTTAACGCCCGATTCAGGTGAAGTATTATTTGATGGCCTCAATATGCATCAATTATCCCGTACTGAGCTATATCAAGTGCGCAAACGTATGAGCATGTTATTCCAAAGTGGTGCTTTGTTCACTGACATGAATGTGTTTGATAATGTCGCTTTTGCATTACGTGAACATTCAGGGTTACCAGAAACGATTATTCGTTCGATTGTGCTAATGAAATTACAAGCCGTTGGACTTCGTGGCGCAGCTTATATGATGCCTAGTGAGTTATCGGGCGGAATGCAGCGTCGTGCAGCGCTCGCGAGAGCTATCGCTTTAGAGCCTGAAATGGTGTTGTATGATGAGCCTTTTGCGGGGCAAGATCCAATTTCAATGGGTATGCTAGTTAAGTTAATTCGAGAATTATCAGATTCATTAAAGTTAACCTCAGTGGTGGTGTCCCACGACGTCAAAGAAGTCTTAGGCATTGCCGATTATGTTTACGTGATAGCGGATAAAAAAGTTATTGCAGAGGGCACGCCTGAGCAATTGAGAAAATCTGATAACCCGCAACTGATACAGTTTATTGATGGTGCGCCAGATGGTCCGGTACCATTTCATTATCCAGCAGTTGATTATCAACAGGAGTTGTTGAGTGAATCCGATTAATTTGATTGCTGCAATTGGTCGTTATGCCATTGGGTTAGTAGGGGGTTTTGGTAAGGCTGGCGTGATGTTATGGCGCGCCATAGTCCATGTCCCCAACCCTAAAAAAGGCCTACCCTTACTGATTAAACAAATCTACGTATTGGGCGTGCGCTCAATGATTATTATTATTGTATCAGGCTTATTTATTGGCATGGTATTAGCGCTTCAGGCTTATAATATTTTAGTCGGTTTTGGTACCGAAGACAGCCTAGGCCCTATGGTGGCGTTAAGCTTACTGCGTGAACTTGGACCTGTTGTTACCGCACTGTTATTTGCCGGGCGAGCAGGGTCTGCGCTTACTGCTGAAATTGGCTTGATGAAGTCGACTGAGCAATTATCAAGTTTAGAAATGATGGCCATCGATCCGCTCAGGCAAATCATAGCACCACGATTTTGGGCCGGCGTAATCAGTATGCCACTATTAGCTATGATGTTCAGTTTAGTCGGTATTTTTGGTGGGCATTTAGTTGGTGTTGAATGGAAAGGCATTGATACAGGTGCTTTTTGGTCGATATTACAGGCTTCAGTTGAGTGGCGACAGGATATTGTTAACTGCCTTATTAAAAGTACAGTGTTTGGTATTGTGGTGACATGGATTGCATTATATCGAGGTTATGAAGTGAAGCCTAATCCAGAGGGGATTAGTCGTGCGACAACCTCTACGGTAGTGCAGGCCAGTTTAGCTGTTTTAGCTTTGGACTTTTTGCTAACAGCATTAATGTTCGGAAATTAAGATTAATTTATTAACTATTTAAGTGGTTTAAGCGTATGTTGACACGGAAGATTGAGTTACTTGTTGGTCTATTTTTATTGTCAGGAGTGTTAGCATTTTGCGTATTGGTTTTTAATGTAGCCAATGTCAAAGTCGATACCCAAAATAATAATTATTCCCTCATTGCTGAATTTAATAATATTGGCGGATTAAAAGTGCGTGCGCCAGTAAAGGTCGGTGGTGTGGTTGTTGGCCGAGTGGCCGACATCACCTTAGATGATCGCAAGCTTGTTCCCATAGTGACGTTAACTATGGATAAGCGTTATGATCATTTTCCTGAAACCAGTAGTCTATCTATTTTAACATCAGGCTTGTTAGGTGAGCAGTTTATTGGCTTAACCCCAGGTTTTATGGATGATGATATCGACATGCTGGGTGATGGTGACAAAGTTGATGACACCCGCGGCGCGTTGATTTTAGAAGACCTTATTGGTCAATTGTTATATAGCATGTCGTCAAAAGATAAATAGGAGCGGTTTTATGCAAGCATTTTTAGTGCGTATCGTTAGCGCTGTTATATTGTTGACCAGTATTCAAAGCTGGGCGGCAGAAATTAATACTCAAGACCCATATAAGTTAATCGAACAAGTGGCCAATCAAACCTTTGATCGCTTTAAAAGAGATAAAGCGATAATCGATCAAGACTTAAGCCATTTAAAAATTATTGTGGCTGATGAACTTATGCCCTATGTCGATTATAAATATGCCGCCTATAAAGTGATGGGCCAATATTTACGTGAAACCAGTGATGATCAAAGAACACGGTTTGTCGAAGCGTTTAAAGGTTATTTAATTGGCACTTATGCACAAGCGTTAACGGCTTATACTGATCAAACTGTCGCATTTGAACCGCCGTCAAATTTTAGTAAAGAGAAAATGGTTGAAGTGAGCGTGCAAATTATTGAGCAAGGTCGTCCGCCGATTAAAATTCAATTCAAAGCGCGTCGTTTAAAAGATAACTCATGGAAAGCATTCGATTTAGTCGCAGAAGGCGTCAGCTTACTTGCATCAAAACAATCTGAAATATCAAATTTAATTCGCCAGCAAGGCATTGAATCGGTCATTACTATGCTGAATGATAAAACAAAGCAAAAAATTGATCGCAAACTAGATAAAGAGGATAAAGCGGCGTGATTCAGTTTGAGCAGCAAGGTGATACTTGCTTAGTGCAAGGGCGTTTAACGCAAGATGAGGTCATACTTTTGTGGCCGAATCGACATCAACTGTTTACTGCATCTACCCAAGTGGTAGACTTGTCCGCTTTGACTTATGTCGATAGCGCAGGCGTTGCTATGCTGCTTGCACTAAAAGGATTAGTAATGTCAGAGCAAGATATGTCTTTAGGGACTATTTCGCGTATATTGCAGCATCCTGCGGCTCAATTACAAAAAATGATTGAGCTATACGATTTACACACTTTTTTTGCTGATAATTCTCGTTAATTTGATCGGCATTTAGTTCACCATTCACGATGTTAATTTAGTTAGATTAACATCGCAATAAAGGTATAAATTCATGGATTGCAAAGTTATTGAGCAAATTCTATCCGAAGCATTAGAACTAACAGAAGTTCATGCTACAGCTGATGGTAGCCACTTCAAAGTTGTTGCTGTAGGTGAATGTTTTGATGGCATGAGCCGAGTAAAACAACAACAAGCAATATATGGACCGTTAGCAGATAATATTGCCAGTGGCGAGCTGCACGCATTAACTATTAAGACATTTACGCCGACCCAGTGGAAGCGTGAAAAACTTTTCAATATGTAATTAGAGAGCCAAGTGGATAAATTAACCATTAAAGCTAGCCAGCCTTTATCTGGCAGTGTTGTTATTTCAGGTGCTAAAAATGCGGCATTGCCAATTTTAATGGCAGGTGTACTGGCTGAAACTGACTTTATTTTAACGAATGTTCCAAGCCTGCGAGATGTCAGTACTAGCTGTAAGTTGTTACGCTGTTTAGGTGCTGACGTTGAAGAGTTAGGCCAAGGTAAAGTACGGATTTCTACCACTAACCTAAATGAATTTTGTGCGCCATATGATTTGGTAAAAACCATGCGCGCATCTATTTTAATTTTAGGCCCACTGCTTGCCCGTTACGGCACTGCAGATGTGTCTTTGCCTGGTGGCTGCGCTATTGGTGCAAGGCCTGTTGATTTACACCTTCATGGCCTTGAGCTAATGGGAGCTAAAATCGAAGTCAAAGAAGGTTATATAAAAGCACGTGTAGATGGTCGTCTCAAAGGTGCACATATCTTTATGGATATGGTCAGTGTTGGCGCGACTGAGAATTTACTGATGGCTGCCGCATTAGCTGACGGTACCACAGTGATTGAAAATGCTGCCCGTGAGCCTGAAGTGTCAGACTTAGCCCATTGCTTAATTGCAATGGGAGCAAAAATTACTGGTATTGGTTCAACTACGTTAACTATTGAAGGCGTTGAACGTCTGCAAGGTTGTGAATATCGTGTGATGCCTGATCGCATCGAAACTGGCTCATTTTTAGTTGCCGCCGCCGTCACTCGTGGGCATATTCGCTGTGAAGCGGCAGATCCTGGCTCTCTTGAAGCGGTAATATCAAAACTTGAAGACGCTGGTGCTACCATTACGACAGGTGAAGATTGGATTGAGCTTGATATGCAAGGCAAACGTCCAAAAGCGGTTAACATTAAAACCGCACCTTACCCTGGCTTCCCGACAGATATGCAAGCTCAGTTTTGTGTACTGAATGCGCTAGCAGAAGGTACTGGACGAGTTACTGAAACGATTTTTGAAAATCGTTTTATGCATGTACCAGAGTTAAGCCGGATGGGCGCTAAGCTCGCACTTGAAGGTAATACTTGTATTATCGAAGGTATTGAGTCATTAAACGGTGCGCAAGTGATGGCAACTGATTTACGTGCTTCAGCCAGCTTAGTCATAGCAGGTTTAATGGCAGAAGGGATCACTACGGTTGATCGCATATACCACTTAGATCGTGGTTATGAGCATATTGAAGCTAAGTTTAAAGGCTTAGGCGGTGAAGTATTACGCGTGTCTTAACTTAAGTTGCTTTGAGGCAATCGATTAATTGCTAAATAAAAAAGCCATCAATTTAAATTGATGGCTTTTTTCATGGCAGTTTATGCCATTTAATATCGTGTTGTTGGAATGTTTTGTGGTTGTGACTATTGATCGAAAGAGTTCTTTTCTACAACAAATACCGGTATTTCCAGTTTTAATCCCTCTCGAATAACCGTCAATAGCACTTTGTTACCAGGTGGTGTTTCTGCAATTTTATCCATTAACACCTCAACACCCGGAATATCGTCATTACCATAAGTAATAATGACATCCCGTGGCTGTAACTCTGCATTGGCAGCGGGCCCATTAGGGTCAATACCAGTAACAAAAACCCCTTTTAAATCAGGTAAATTTAAAATTTGCGCCACAACTGGGGTTAATGCTTCTCCGGAAATACCAATTGCGCCACGAATAACGCGTCCATCTGCAATGAGTTTGTCCATAATGCTGTGGGCTAACTTTATCGGGATAGCAAAACTAATGCCATTACCACCATTATCACCGCCGACTTTAAACGCTGCGGTATTTATTCCAATTAATTCACCAGTGGTATCAATTAACGCACCACCAGAGTTACCGGCATTAATCGCAGCGTCTGTTTGTAAAAAGTCTAAATAGCCTGAGCTTAATCCACTGCGACCCGTTGCACTAATAATACCCTGAGTAATTGTTTGTCCAAGGTTATAGGGATTGCCAATGGCTAAAACTACATCGCCAACTAATGCTGGGTTAGTTAAGTTAATCGGCACGACAGGGAGGTTGTCACCTTCAATTTTTAACACGGCTAAATCTGTTTCAGGATCACTGCCAACCACTTCAGAGGTAAAACGCCGTCCATCTTGCAGTGCAATAACTATTTCATCGGCACGTTTTATAACGTGATAGTTGGTTAGAATATAACCTTGATTACTCATAATAACGCCAGAGCCTAAGCCCTGCAGTGAACTTGAGTTAAGTGGTGCGCGTTGATCAATACTTAAGCTATAAATATTAACAACGGCGGGTGCTGCACGGCGAACCGCTTTAGCAAAAGACAACTCACTGCCCATATTAGCACGCTGTGTTAAACCGCTTTTAAACGGACTGCCTTCAAATGAGGTTGCGATAAGGAAAACGGCAGCCATGATCAGACCAAATAAAATGGATTTGCCTAGATAAATACTAATGTCTTTAAAGTTCATAGTCTGATCTACGTTAAGTAAATAGCGCAAATACTAACATAACTGAAAAAATTAAGCATCGAGGTTGAATGCTCGATGCTTAATTAATGAATGCTAACATTAACTTAAGTGATTACAGTCAACAATCACCACTAATAATATTAAATCAATTACTCTCAGTATCGATTAATCATTATCGTAAAACTAAATAGCTCAGGTTGTTATCGCGTAGTATTTTAAGCGCAACTGAGCCCTGTTGTTTTTCTAGCAAGGCTTTAAAGGATTTTAAATCTTTAACCTGGGTGCGATTAATGCCGACAATGAAATCGCCTTTTTGCAAACCAGACATAGCAGCTGGAGAGCCTTGGGCAACATCGGTTATTTCAACTCCTCTAGAGCCATTACTAAGGGTAGTACCCTGAAGCATAGGATGTAATGCGCCTGCGGCGGCTTCAATAGCATCAGCTTTGCCTAAAGTTGCTTTAACAGTTTTAGTGTCGCCATCACGAATAAGGCCAAATTCAACTTTTACATCAGCTCCCATAGTGGCCACTTTAGCGCGCAGTTCCTGGAACGACTTAATCTTGCGGCCATTAACGCTGGTAATAATATCACCCGCTTTAATGCCTGCCTTAGCGGCTGCACTGTCTGGCACCACTTCGCTAACAAAAGCGCCATGTTGGGTTTCTAGTCCGAATGCGGTAGCCAGTTCTTTATCTAAATCACGACCCGCTACCCCTAATATTCCTCGTCTTACCTCACCGTGTTCTATGATTTGTTGAACTAAGTTATTGACCATATTTGCAGGAATGGCAAAACCAATACCGACGTTACCGCCATTAGGTGCCACAATGGCGGTGTTGATCCCCATTAATTCACCGTTTAAATTAACTAATGCGCCACCTGAGTTACCACTATTAATTGCAGCATCGGTTTGAATGAAGTTTTCAAGCATTTCAATGCCCAAACCACTTCGCCCTAAAGCACTCACAATACCGGATGTTACTGTTTGTCCCAAACCGAATGGATTACCTATGGCCACGGCAAAGTCACCTACACGAACTTCGTCTGAATCAGTTTGTTTAATCGCGGTGAGGTTTTTAGCGGTAATTTGTAATAGTGCAATATCGGATTCTTTATCTGCACCTATTAGTTTAGCTTCTACTTCTCGGCCATCACTTAAACCGATTTGAATATCATCAGCACCGTTGATGACATGATTATTGGTAATAATATAGCCCTTTTCGGCATCAATAATTACCCCAGAGCCAAGACCTCGAAATGGACGTTCTTGGACTTGTTCACGCGGAGCGTTTGGGCCAAAAAAGTAACGAAATACATCAGGAACTTGCTGCTTAGATACTTGAGTGCCTGATACTGCTACAGACACCACTGCTGGTGTGGTTCGTTCAAGCATAGGCGCTAAGCTAGGGAGAGATTGACCGTCAACAGACTGTGGGATGGCAGCAAAAGAAGTGGTTGGCATCATAGTTAATGATGCGGTTAATAGAGCAGCAGAAAGTAAGCTTAGTTTGGTTTTCATTAATATGGCTCCTCGGACATTCAAGCTAGTGCTAAAAATATGGCGCTTGAATGAGGTAAATTAAAGTTAAATATCGTTAATCAGATAAATTATTAAGTGGTTAGAATTCAAATTTTTTATAAACAATTGTTTCTATAAATGTCGTTGTTTCAAAATGAACGTCAAGTTAGGTTCGTCATAAAATGTAAAAGTTGTGCGACAGCGAATATGTTATTGATTGGGAGTCGGTTTCGATTTGATAGTTCATTAACGATTAACAAAGGTTAATTTGATCGTTTAACGCGGTTACTCGTATTGAAAGTTTAATGTTATTATTCGCAGCAATTATCTGATGTAAGAGAGTCATAATCGTGTCGCAGTTAACCCCTTGGCAGCATTATCAACAAGATCTCACCCGTGAGAACTTTTCCCATGATCCAGCTCAAGAACAAGCTGTTAAATCATTGCAACGTGTATTTGATGAATTAATCGCTGCGGAGCAACCTGCTTCAGGTCTCTCTAAAATATTATCGATGTTTGGTAAGAAACCAACAATATCGGTCACAGGGTTATATTTATGGGGCGGAGTCGGGCGCGGAAAAACCTATTTAATGGACACTTTCTATGATGCGCTCCCTGGTGATAAAAAACTCAGAGCTCACTTCCACCGTTTTATGCATCAACTTCACCATGATTTAGGCGAACTAAAAGGGGTGCAAGATCCGTTACTCACCATCGCAAAAAAAATGGCAAATCAATACCAAGTAATCTGCTTCGATGAGTTTTTTGTTTCTGATATCACAGATGCAATGCTCTTGGGCACGTTATTTCAGGCTCTATTTAAGGAAGGAGTCGCATTAGTGGCTACTTCTAATATTATTCCGGATGATTTATATAAAAATGGCTTACAACGGGTTCGCTTCTTACCTGCTATCGCTCTGATCAATAAGCATTGTGAGATTTTAAATGTTGATTCAGGTATCGATTACCGCTTAAGAACCCTAGAACAAGCAGAGATTTATCATTACCCACTCGATGAACAGGCTGATTTAAATTTACATGCTTATTTTAAACAGCTAGCACCAGAATCTGAGGTGTTAACCGATGCTATCAATATTGATGGTCGCTTAATTAGTATCCGTCAGCAGTCTCAAGGTGTGTTACTCGCCAATTTCAGAGACATGTGTGATGGTCCGCGTTCGCAGCGAGATTATATGGAGATAGCCCGAATTTATCATACGGTACTACTTAGCGGGCTTGAGCAAATGGGTGAACAGTTAACCGGTGATGATATTGCCAGGCGTTTTTTAGCGATGGTGGATGAATTCTATGAGCGTAATGTAAAATTGATTATTTCGGCGCAAGTCCCTTTAGAGGCTATATACACCCAAGGGTTATTAAATTTTGAGTTTCGTCGCTGCCGTTCAAGATTAATAGAAATGCAATCCCATGACTATTTAACCTTAGAGCATCTACCTTAAAATAGTATTAACACTAAATAAGCTGTTATTTTATACAAAATTGAACAGTAAAAGTGCTGCTAAAACGATCAAACTATTTAACGCTTTTTATAAATATCAGGTGATTTCTGTCTTATGTTTGCGTATAATCCGCACCTGCCCTCGTTACTCCGTCGAATTGGGCGGAAGTTTTAAGCCAATATTCCTGCTCGAAGGGGCAAGAATCGGTCCATTTTGTGTTAATTGCGACTTGCAGTTGGCATGTGAGACAGAATTTTAAACATTGGGTTTTTGTAAAAAATGAAGACTACATTTAATGCTACATCAGAAACAGTCACACGTGACTGGTTCGTCGTTGATGCCGAAGGTAAAACTTTAGGTCGTATGGCTACTGAAATTGCTACTCGTTTACGCGGTAAGCACAAGCCTGAGTACACACCTCATGTTGATACTGGTGACTACATCATCGTTATTAATGCTGAGAAAGTTACTGTAACTGGTAACAAAGCTGCTGGTAAAATTTATTACTCGCACACTGGTTTCATCGGTGGGATTAAGCAAATTTCTTTTGAGAAATTGCAAGCTCATAAACCTGAGATGATTATCGAGAAAGCTGTTAAGGGTATGTTGCCAAAAGGTCCATTGGGCCGTGCTATGTTCCGTAAACTTAAGGTTTACGCAGGCACTGAGCATAACCATGCCGCACAACAACCACAAGTTCTTGATATTTAAAACGGGAGTAAGCTAATGTCTGCAACTCAGTACTACGGCACTGGCCGTCGTAAAACATCAACTGCTCGCGTATTCGTTAAAGCAGGTAGTGGTACAATCGTTGTTAACCAACGTCCACTAGATATATATTTTGGCCGTGAAACTGCTCGTATGGTTGTTCGTCAACCACTAGAGTTAGTTGAAATGACTGATAAATTTGACATATATGTAACTGTTAAAGGCGGTGGAACCACTGGCCAAGCAGGTGCAATTCGTCACGGTATTACTCGTGCGTTAATGCAACTAGACGAGACTTTACGTCCTTCTCTACGTGCCGCTGGTTTTGTTACCCGTGATGCTCGTAAAGTTGAGCGTAAGAAAGTTGGTCTACGTAAAGCACGTCGTAAGCCACAATTCTCGAAGCGTTAATTCGCCTTTGGAATACAAAAAACCCAGCTTATGCTGGGTTTTTTTATTGGCTGCAGTTTTATAATACTAAGCTAAATGCATTCAAATTAACGGGGAGTTCAAATGACATTACAGCTTTTAACGACAGCAATTGCCTTGGTATTAATCGTTGAGGGGCTTGGTCCGTTATTGTTTCCACAAAAATGGAAAAAGTATTTATTTGAGCTTTCTGGGCAAAACCAAAATGTTCTCAGACGCTTAGGTGGATCTTTAGTCACAGCGGGGATCGTTTTATTGATTATTTTTTAATAAAATACTTGCCTATAACCCCCTAAAATCTGTTAAAATTCTATTTTATACCACAAGACGTTGCAGCTAATAATGGGCAAAAATGTAGTCGTACTCGGCACTCAATGGGGTGACGAAGGCAAAGGTAAGATTGTCGACCTTTTAACAGAACAGGCAAAATACGTAGTTCGTTACCAAGGCGGCCATAATGCCGGTCATACTTTGGTAATTGATGGTGAAAAAACAGTACTTCATTTAATTCCATCTGGAATTTTACGTAATAACGTAAAATGTTTGATTGGTAATGGTGTCGTTGTTGCCCCTGATGCGTTGATGAAAGAAATCAACATGCTGAAAGAGCGCGGCGTACCTGTTGAAGAGCGTTTACTTATATCTGAAGCGTGTCCGCTAATATTACCCTTCCATTGTGCACTTGATATTGCTCGCGAAAAAGCGCGTGGCAATAAAGCGATTGGCACAACGGGTCGCGGTATTGGGCCAGCTTATGAAGATAAGGTTTCACGTCGTGGTCTTCGCATCGGTGACTTATTCAATGCAGAACTTTTTGCAACTAAACTAAAAGAAGTGATGAAATATCACAACTTTATGTTAACTGAATACTACAAGGTAGAAGCTGTTGACTATCAAAAAACGCTAGATGATGCATTGGCTATTGCTGATTATCTGAAGAGTTTATGTGTTGACGTTACTGAGTTATTAGATACCGCCCGTAAGGCTGGTGAGCCAATTCTATTTGAAGGTGCTCAAGGTACATTATTGGATATCGACCATGGTACATATCCATTTGTAACTTCTTCTAATACTACCGCTGGTGGTGTTGCAACAGGCTCAGGTTTTGGTCCACGTCATATTGATTATGTACTTGGTATCATGAAAGCTTACACTACACGTGTAGGTGCTGGTCCTTTCCCAACGGAATTAGCCAATGAAATTGGTGATTACATTGGTGAGAAAGGCCAAGAGTTTGGTGCGACGACGGGTCGTAAACGTCGTCCTGGTTGGTTAGATGCAGTGGCAATGCGCCGTGCAGTTCAAATCAATAGCGTAAGTGGTTTCTGCTTAACTAAGCTAGATGTATTAGATGGTCTAGAAGAAGTTAAAATCTGTGTTGGTTATCAAAACCCAGATGGTACTGTTTCTAAAATTACGCCACTAGCTGCAGAAGGCTATGAGCTAGTTACACCTATCTATGAAACCATGCCAGGTTGGAAAGAAGTGACTTTTGGTGCGACTTCAATTGAGCAACTTCCTGCTGCTGCAATTAACTACATCAAACGCATTGAAGAACTATTAGAAACGCCAATCGATATCATCTCAACCGGTCCTGACCGTAATGAGACCATGATTCTAGTTAATCCGTTTAACTAAAATCAATATCGTGAAAAGGCCGCGTTAAGCGGCCTTTTTAATGAAAGCGGCTTTGAAAGTATTGGCTTAGTCCTTAAGAAAAGTGTGCAGCGGCCGATTAATAAGTTAATCAAACTGTCATAGAGAATTATTATGTTACGGCTTTCATTATTTCTCACACTTACGTTATTATTTGGCTCGTCTATTCAAATTGCCAAGGCCGTCTCTGGCGCCTATGATATTTATAGCGATGAACAACTCATTAATCTGATCCGCAGTAATCAATATCTTCAACGTGTGAAGCTTGATGAGTGCCAGTTAGTACAAGATATTGAAGCTAGAGCAGAAGTGCTACAGCAGCCCTTATATCAATTTTTATGGGGCGAAATGTTAAATCACGGCGTGTGTGTGAAAGCACATCCTTCTCGTGGAATAGCAATATTACAAACGGCCGCCGAGCAAGGCAGTGCCGAAGCTATGTTAAAATTAGCTGATTATTACTACCGAGGACAACTGGTGGTAAAAGATCGACATCGTTCAGTGCAATACACATTACCTGCAGCAGCGAATGGTGATGTAAATGCACGTATGATGTTAGTTAAACTGTTTGCTGAAGGTTATGGCAGCCCAAAAGATTACGAAATGGGCTATCATTGGCTTTATAACAGTATTTTTGATGATGAGAGTCAGCAAAAGAAAGCGACTTCATTGTTACAACAACTTGCTGTAAAAATGCCCACAAGTATTGTTGAAAGGGCCCAGCAGCAACAACTTTATATGCAATAAGGCATACAATATTATGCCGATGATTTGGAAATTGAATGATCACCGATCCTCATTTTGAGAGAGAACAAGACAAGTACGATAATCCTATTCCTAGCCGTGAGTACATTTTAGAGTACTTGCGCGCACAAAAGTCACCCGTTACCCGTGACAAAATCGCCGAAGCGTTAAAAATAACTGAGGAAGAGCCATTAGAAGCTTTACGTCGCCGCTTACGCGCGATGGAGCGTGATGGCCAGTTAGTGTTTACTCGGGGTCAAAGCTACGGTTTACCTGAAAAAATGGATTTACTATCAGGCACTATTATTGGTCACCGAGACGGCTTCGGCTTTTTAAAGCTTGAAGAAGGCGGTGACGATTTATTTATCAATAACCGTGACATGCTGATGTATTTTCATGGCGACAAAGTGCTGGCGCAAAAAGCCGGTACAGATCGTCGTGGACGCCGAGAAGCGCGCATTGTGCGTTTGGTTCAAGAGCGAAGCGCGGCATTAGTTGGCCGATACCATGTTGATGGCGGAATGGCATTTGTTATTGCAGATGATCGCCGTATCAACCAAGAGATTTTAATTGCCAATGAAGATAACAACGGCGCTCGTGCCGGTGATGTTGTGGTGGTTGAGCTAACAAGACGACCAGGTCGCTTTGTTAAAGCAGCCGGTAAAGTCACTGAAGTCCTAGGTAAAACGATGGCACCGGGGATGGAAATTGAAATTGCACTGCGCAATTATGATTTACCCCATACCTGGTCAGATATTATTGAGAAAAAACTTAAGCGTATACCTGATGAAGTGCCTGATTCAGACAAACAAGGCCGAGTTGATTTACGTCATTTACCACTAGTCACTATTGATGGTGAAGATGCGCGTGACTTTGATGATGCGGTTTATGCGGAGAAAAAACCAGGTGGAGGCTGGCGCTTATGGGTCGCTATTGCTGATGTCAGCCATTATGTGCGCACAGATTCAGCATTAGATGTGGAAGCTCGTGAGCGTGGTAATTCGGTATATTTTCCTTCGCAAGTTATTCCCATGTTGCCAGAGAAAATTTCTAACGGATTATGTTCGTTAAATCCCCATGTTGATCGTTTGTGCATGGTGGCCGAAATGACTATTGCCGCCAGCGGTAAATTGTCAGGTTATAAGTTTTACCCTGCAGTTATGCATTCCCATGCGCGTTTCACGTATACCCAAGTTGCCGACATGCTAGAAGGTGGCGTTATTGCCCCTGAACATCAAGCATTGTTTCCACATTTACAGTGTTTACAGTCTTTGTACTTAACCTTAGATGAACGACGAGCTGAGCGCGGCGCCATTGCATTTGAAACATTAGAGACGCAATTTATTTTTAATGAACAGCGCAAAATCGATAAGATTGTGCCTAGAGGCCGTAACCAAGCGCATAAAATCATTGAAGAATGTATGATTTTAGCTAACGTGGCATCAGCTAAGTTCGTTAAAAAGAACAAGGGTGAAGTGTTATACCGTGTGCATGAAGCGCCGTCTGAGCAAAAGTTAGCAAACTTTAAAGAGTTTCTCGCTGAGCGTGGTTTATCGATGGAAGGTGGTTTAGAACCTACACCAGCAGATTACCAAGGTATTATGCTGAAAATTGCAGATAGACCCGATGCAGAGCTCATTCAGGTTATGTTATTACGCTCTATGCGCCAGGCTATTTATAGCCCAGATAATGACGGTCACTTTGGTTTAGCCCTAGAAGAGTATTCTCACTTTACCTCACCTATTCGCCGTTATCCCGATCTTCTCCTCCATAGGGTGATTAAGTTCCTGCTGGCTAACAGTGAAGGCACGGTTAAAGACAAGTGGACTCAGGACGGTGGCTTTCAATATACCCTTGCTGAGTTAGATTCATTAGGTGAAGAGTGCTCAACCACTGAGCGCCGAGCAGATGAAGCGACTCGAGATGTGAGCGACTGGCTTAAATGTGAATACATGCAAGATCATGTTGGTGATGACTTCGACGCTGTAATTGCATCGGTGACTAACTTTGGCTTATTTGTGCGCTTAAATGATTTATTCATTGATGGTTTGGTGCATATATCCAGCTTAGCAAGTGATTACTATCAGTTTGATGCTATGCGCCAGCGCTTAGTGGGTGAGAATACCCGTCAAGTTTATCAAGTTGGTGATCCAGTAAGTGTGAAAGTGGCAGCAGTTAACCTAGATGATCGCCAAATTGATTTAATTATGATTGGTGACAACAGCAAAGGTCAGGGCAAACGCCGCAACAGCAACAAGCCACTTACGGCGCGTGATCGTGTTAAGTTAGAAGGAGCTAAGTCTGCTCGTGGCGCTAAAGAGGGTGATAAACCGTCTAAAGGTCGTGGCAAGAAAGTCGCTTCTGAAGGTACTGGCTCAGCAGTTAGCAAAGATTCAGCTAACAAGGGGCCAGCTAAAAAATCGACTAGCAAAAAACCTCGGGTTAAAAAACCTAACGCAAAAAAGACTGACGCCAAAAAGATCGACGCTAAAAAAACGGCTGTTAAAAAGCCTTTAGCGAGTAAATCGAAAGCTAAGAAGACCGATGCTAATAAAGCCAACAATAGCGAATCAACCGCAAAAGCGGCTGAAGCCAAAAGCAGTAAGAGAAAGTAATTAAATGAAAAAACAAGATGTTATTTTTGGTATTCACGCCGTTGAAGCCCTATTAAAAAACAGCCCAGAGCGTGTTATTGAATTATGGCTAATGCAAGGTCGCGATGATGAACGCTTAGAGCCTCTAGTAAATGCAGCCCAAGAAGCGGGTATTAAGTCACAGCGTTCAGCGAGAAAAGTGCTTGATGAAAAAGCAGAAAGTACTCAGCACCAAGGTGTCGTAGCGCGTGTAACCGCAGCCAAAGTGCTTGCTGAAAGTGAGTTAGACGCTTTACTGGATAAACTCAGTGCTGAGCAGAAAACGCCTTTCTTCTTGATACTCGATGGTGTGACAGATCCACATAATTTAGGCGCCTGTATTCGTAACGCTGATGCAGCTGGTGCGCACGGGGTTATCGTACCTAAAGATAATTCTGTTGGCCTAACATCCGTTGTGAGTAAAGTTGCGAGTGGTGCAGCAGAAGTTGTGCCGTTATTTCAAGTGACTAACTTGGCACGTACAATGCGACACATCCAAGACAAAGGTGTGTGGATTGTTGGCGCCGCAGGTGAGGCTGACAGTAACGTCTATCAAGCTGACTTTAAAGGTGCGTTAGCGATTGCTATGGGCGCGGAAGGTAAAGGTTTACGCCGTTTAACCCGTGAAAGCTGTGATTCGCTAATCTCTATTCCGATGTCAGGAACAGTTTCAAGCTTAAATGTATCTGTTGCTACCGGTATCTGTTTGTTTGAAGCGGTACGTCAACGTTTAGTATAACGACCACTAATTTGTGATGAAAAAAGCGAGCTGATGCTCGCTTTTTTGTGTTTGCAACTAAACCCAATGTCTGACTAAGTTTTGCGAGTTTCTACTTGGCTTGTAATATTAGTTTGGTCTACGTGGTTAATTACATCATCATTTTTGTCATCAACTACTTGGGTGTAATCAGGCTCATCGTCTAATACATCGTCTTCTGTGCCAACCATATCAAATGCATTATCATCAGGATTAATCATCTGATCCTGCACCGATTGCACATTTACCCTAGGGTCAAAAGAGGCAGCCAATGGTGATGACACTAAATCTCCACCTGCCATCACATAGTCATTACTTGAGCCCTGTTCAGCTTTTTGCTTGTTATTAATAAATAATAAGCGAATAACTAACGTGAAAGCACAAATACTCATAAAGCCATATAGCATATTGTTACCAAAGTGCTGCATCAGTGATGAAGCGATAAGTGGGCCAATACTGGCGCCAATACCAAATGTCACTAAAATTGTGGCCGATAATCCAACTCGCTCATGTTGCTCTATACGAGAATTGGCTAACGCCGTGGCTAATGGATAAAGTGTAAAAGCCAACACGCCAAATATTCCTGTTAAGACTAATGAGATTTGAGCATCAAAAGGCACCAAAGCAATAACCAGCACTAATATACCAAGCAGACCACAGTTAATGCGAATAAGGCGGCTTCTTGGCATTAAGTCAGACAGTTTACCCATAGGCCATTGGGCTAGCAGACCTGCGAAAATAGTACATGACATATATAAGGCGACAGATTGAGGTTCAATACCTTGCGCAGTAGCATAAGCTGGCGCTAAACCATAAAAGCATCCCACTATCATGCTACCCAAAGCTATCGTGGTTAGTGCTTGCGGGGCGCGTTTCCAGTAGTGCTTCATGTTAAGTGGTGCAGGTGTTAATGGCTCTGGGTGAATACGGCGTGTAATTGAAATGGGTACAGTACACAAAGCAAAACAAATTGCGATAAGCAGTAAAGGTTCAATACCTAAGTCTGGGTATAAACTAATGGCGCCTTGGCCAGCCATTAATGCCAAGTAAGATACAATCATATAACTGGCAAAAACGGTGCCGCGTTGACTCGGTTCAGATTGCTCATTTAGCCAGCTTTCAAGCACCATGTATTGACACATCATGCCCATGCCAACAAGCACACGTAGGATTAACCAAATGGTTAGGTTATCAATTAATGCATGACCTAAGGCAGATGCAGTCACCACACCCGCGCATGCAACAAAGGCACGAATATGGCCAACTTGCGCAATGAGTTTATGACCCACTTTGGATCCACATACCAAACCAATATAGTAGGCAGACATCATGCCACCTACCCATATTTGTGGCACGTCCATCATAGTGAGCTTTAGGCCTAAATATGTAGTCAGAAGACCAGCTGCCAGTACCATCATAAAGGTGGTGCTGTATAACGAGGTAAAACTACGTAATGGACTGGTCATCACACTGCCTCTAAAGGTTATTTATGACTCCGCTTAAATAAGCGTAATTACTGGAATGTGTACAGTAAGTTGAATGTTGTAATTGTATCCGTCTTCTGACTGTCCTGTGGCACATCAGAGGTATATTTAACGTTAACGCCAATTTTAAATGCCCAATCTTGAATGAAGGTATTTCTATAGTTCATATCTAAGGTCAAGGTGTTGTTATCTTGGCCCGTCTCAGCCGTCACATCGGCATTAAGGCTAGTATATTCCTGTAGCTTTACAGAGTACTTAGCCGCAGAACGTAAAATGATATCTCTGTTTGGCGTTGGCTCTGGATCAATAACAGATGAAGAGGGTAAGTCATAACGATAACCAGGACCGAATTCTAAACTGAGTTTAGTTCTATAGTTTTTGATTAAATCAAAACCATAACCTGAGGAAATAGTATAAATTTTGGTGAACGAGCCGTATTGGTTCCAGGTGAATTCACCGCGGCCAAAAACGTATCCTCGCTCTAATTTATAGTTACTTTGAAGATAAACCTCATATTTCTCAGAGGTTGCTTCACTTCCGTCAGCAGAGTAGTAAGCTTTTAAGGTGCCTTCTTGCTTAGTATTAAGGGTGTCGTAAGTCGCATAAGTACGCCCGTTGAAGTTTTTGGTTTCATTATTGCCACTATTAAGTTGCAACCCGGCTTCAATTTCAGCATTAAAACCGTTCTCGGGCTCTTGATAGTCCGGTGGTACTAGAGCCCACGCGGAAGGGGACAATATCAGCAAACAGCAGATAGACAGCGCTTTTTTCATAATGATCACTATTTCTTGTTATCCATTACAACTCATTCTTAACTGCCGACATGATACCTGTATTCAATAACACAGGAAAGAATACTTTATTACTTGAGTTTGTGGGGGAGTTTCGGTATCATCGCGCGCTCAAATCAGTCACTTTAATTCGTTCCTTGCCTCCACATTGGTCTGACTGAGCCAGAAAAGAGGCTACTTAACCGTAAGGAGCAATAAATGCGTCATTATGAAATCGTATTTATGGTTCACCCAGATCAAAGTGAACAAGTCCCAGGTATGATTGAGCGTTACACCGGTGTTATCACCGCTGCTAACGGTACAATTCACCGTTTAGAAGATTGGGGCCGTCGTCAATTGGCTTACCCAATCCAAGACCTACATAAAGCTCACTATGTTCTTTTGAACGTAGAAGCAACTGCAGAGTCTATTGAAGAGTTAGAGACAGCTTTCCGTTTCAACGACGCTGTTCTGCGTAACTTTGTAATGCGCACTAAAGCTGCTGTTACTGAAGCTTCACCTATGGCAAAAGCAAGAGACGAACGTGAAACACGTCGTTCATCTTCTGATGACCGTATGGACGAAGAAAGCGCTGAAGAAAACGCTGAATAATTTACTCTGTGAATAACCATTTAACTTTGTTTGGAACCATTACGCGTTCAAAACAAATGAGCAGTCCCAGCGGTATTAATCATACGATTATTACGCTAGAACATAAGTCACAGAAGTATGATGCAGAGTTATTACGTAACGTATACTGCCTTATACAAGTGGTGTTGAGTGGTCCACGCTTTAAAAGCGTAGCAGATAAATTAAAAGCAGGTGTGCAGGTTGAAGTTGAAGGGTTTCTTTCACTCCAACAAGGACGAAATGGTCAAAACCGTTTAGTTTTGCATGCTGAAAATGTCGAATTGAAAACTTAGGAGACTGTCAAAATGGCACGTTATTTCCGTCGTCGCAAGTTCTGTCGCTTCACAGCTGAAGGCGTTACAGAAATTGATTATAAAGATATCGTAACTTTAAAGAACTACGTAACAGAAAGCGGCAAGATTGTTCCTAGCCGTATTACTGGTACTAGTGCTAAATACCAACGCCAACTAGCTCGCGCTATCAAGCGTGCTCGTTATCTTTCTCTACTGCCATATACTGATTTACATCAGTAATATAGCAGTATTAATTCCTAATCGAATAAAGAGGATTTGATAATGAACGTAATTCTACTAGACAAAATTGCAAACTTAGGCAGCTTAGGCGACCAAGTTTCTGTTAAAGCTGGTTATGCACGTAACTTCCTTTTACCATTTGGTAAAGCGGTTGTTGCGAATGCTGCAAACGTTGAAGTATTTGAAGCTCGTCGTGCTGATTTAGAAGCTAAAATAGCTGCTGATCTAGCTACAGCGACAGCTCGTGCTGAAAAATTAACTGCATTAGAAGGCGTTGTTATCGCTTCTAAAGCAGGTGATGAAGGTAAACTATTCGGTTCAGTTGGCAACCGTGACATCGCTGATGCAGTAACTGCAGCTGGCGTTGAACTTGCTAAATCTGAAGTCCGTTTACCTCTAGGTGCTTTACGCACTACTGGTAACTTCGAAGTTGAAGTGCAAGTACACACTGAAGTTAAAGCTATCGTTAAGATTTCTGTTGTTGCAGAAGCTTAATTATTGCTAACGCTTTAAAAGAACACCGCCAATAGGCGGTGTTTTTTTATGGGTGTTTTTCAACGCTATATCCATAACCATCATTTGATGTCAGATTAAATTCATCGCAACTTCAAAAAATATCTTTTCTCGACCAAGAATTCACTTAATTTAACTCGATTGCTACTTTGTTAACCGCCATCACAAGATGATTTACAGTATGATCCAATGCTGGAATCTCATTGCCATCGCTGACGGATTAATTTAACTTAAAGCCCATTCTCGTAACGTTAAAGTAGATGCAAAATTAACACGGCTTTATCCCGAAGTGAATTGAATCGCTTGTTTTGTTTTAATAAAGGACTCTCATGCCTAGTTTGATAAGAATCGTGCTCATTAACACTCACTTACCCGGTGTGGTGGAATTGGCATTAAATGGCCACACTAATATTTGTGGTACAAACGCATCAGGTAAAACCACCTTACAACGTCTGGTACCGGTGTTTTACGGTGAATATCCAAGTCGAGTTGTACCCTCAACGCGTGACAGTTTTGAGCGCTGGTATTTGCCGCACGATTCAAGCTACATCATTTATGAATATCAAAAAGATGATGGGCTGCTTTATCAAGCTGTATTAGCATCCGCTGGTGATGGTAAAGGGGTTAACTATCGCTTTATTGCCCGTGGTTTTGAGCTTGAGGATTACGTTAAAAATCGTAATGGCGATACCATTATTTGCCATTCAATGGCGGAGCTTGGACGTGAAGTAAAACGCCAAGATGTTGCCCATACTAATCTGTTAAATACCCGTGAGTTTAGGGCGATTATCCAAAACGATCGCAGTTTGCTTAATACCGGTGCGAACCGTAATGAGCTGCGAACTTACGCGCGTCAATTCTCCCTGTGCGACAGTGAACACTCTTTACGCCACATTGAAAAACTCGCCAAAGCGGTGCATTCCAAAGAAGGCAAAATGGAAACGGTCAAATCGATGATCGCCGCCATTTTAGAAGAAGATGGCGTTAATCCGCCAACGTCTCGATTAAACCCACAAAGGGTTGAATCTTGGATCCGCGAGAGTCAGTTAGTCCAAGGCTTTGAGCAAATCCGTCCTGAATTTGAAAAGCTTGAACAAGAATTTAACCAGTTATTGAGCGCTGAAATGCGCCTTGCCAGTTTATCCCGTGGTTATCGAAATGATGAAACCTTAGAAGCGGATCGCCAAGATGCTAACCAAACACTGGCAAAAGAGCTTAATCTTAAGCTTAAAATGCTTGATGAAGAGTGGAAAGAAATCCGTGATGAATTACAAAATGAAATATCTGCCGCCAAAGGTGACACCCAGAAGTGTGAGCATGAATTAGATGCGATTGAAGAGCAGCATGGTGGTTTCTTAGATGCTGATATCGATCAAGCAAAAGCAGATTTAGACAGTTTGCCCAGCTGGCGCCAAGATGTTGAAAACTTAAATGAGCGTCACAAATTACAAACTGAAAAACATCAGGACATTGAAGCTGCCTTTAATGGCAGACGTTCAAAAATTGCCGAGCAATTACACAGTGAATTAGAGACATTACACAAAGAGCAAGATACTCAGCGTGAAACCCGTGACAAACAACGTGAGTTAGCCAATGACGATTTAACTCAACTTGAAGGCTTTTGGCGCGAACAAACCGATGCTGGTAAAGCTAAGTTTAGCGAACAAGAATATCAACTTAAGTTAACCGCTGCTGAACTTAAACATCAAGTCGATAGCGTGTCATATACTGAAGATGAAAAGCTGCGTTTGGCCATTTTTGATGAGCGCATTAGCCTCGCTGACGAAGAGCAGGAAAGTTGTAATCAAAAGGTAGAGCGGTTAACCACAGAAGAGCGCAAGCAGCGCGCCAAGCGTGATCAAGCTAATGAGTCGCTGCGCATTGCCAGTATTCGTGTTAATGAGCGTGAGCAAGCCAAAGAAGACATTCATCACATGTTGTTTCCGCAATCGCATACTTTATTAGAATTCTTACGTAAAGAAGCGGTCGGTTGGGAACATTCTTTTGGCAAAGTCATTGCGCCAGAGTTACTGCATCGCACCGATTTACACCCCAGTGTTGCTAACCAAGACAGTGATGCATTGTTTGGGGTCCATATTGACCTAAAAGCCATTGATGTGCCTGATTATGCACAATCTGAGCAGGATTTACGGATTCGTTTAGCTAAGGCCGAAGAAGCCCTTAAAAGTGCACAAGAGTTGCAGGCTGAACATGAAGATCAGCTTGTGGCCATGAACGATGTGTTAGACAAACTTAACCGTGAACTGACCTTTGCCCGTACAGCCTATAAAAATAGCCGTGAAGATTTACGCCGATTATTTGATGAAAAACGCAGTGAGCAACAACGTATTGATCACGCGCTCACCGAGCGTAAAGCGGAATCGGGCAAGCGATTAATTCAGTTAGATAATGAATTGAAGCAACTGAAAAACCAGCATGTTGATTGGTTGTCTGAGCAAAAATCCCAAGCGCTTGAAGCGCGTATGGAAAAAAATGCTTATTGGCAAGAAGTGGTCGGTGCTATTGATAATCAACTGGGGCAAATTAAGGCCAATATTGAACAGCGCCGAAGCAATGCCAAAACCGAACAAAAAGCCTGTGAAACCTGGTATAAAAACGAGCTTAAATCCCGCGGTGTTGATGAAAGTGCAATTTTAGCGCTAAAGCGTGAAATACGTGAATTAGAAACCAAAATTAGCCATGCAGAACAACGCCGTAGCGATGTACTGCGATATGACGACTGGTATCAACATACCTGGCTATCTAGAAAACCTAAACTGCAAACCCAGCTTGCGGATGTTAAACGAGCGGCTTTAGCGCTTGAACAGCAGCTAACCAACAAAACCAATGATATTAAGAGCCGCCGTACAGACTTAGAAACCCAGCGTAAAGCATCTGATGCCGCTCAGGTGGAAGCGTCTGAAAACCTCACCAAACTGCGTGCGGTTATGCGTAAGTTGGCTGAACTGAAACTGCCGGCTAATAAAGAAGAGGCTAGCGGCGGCATTGGTGAACGTTTACGCCAGGGTGAAGACTTATTACTTAAACGTGATTATTTACAGGGCTCAGTGAAGCAATATATCGAGCATTTTGATAGCGTGATTGCCAGCAAATCAGGCTCTAGTTTGGCTGAGTTTTGGGAACGTGCCCGTGAAGAATCGAGTTATGTGAATGACAAAGGTATTCGCTTATTAGATTATCGTAAGCTGGTGCCGCAGCTTGAGCAGCTATTAAACGTAATGGTGCCACAATCGTTAATGGCCATTCGTGAACAGGGGCGTATTTTTGGGGTCGATTTAAGCGCATATTACGATGTGTTAGCTGACATTGACCGTCGTATCGCCTCCCAAAGTGCCCGTATTACCCGTGAAGTGGGTGAAGAGTTATTCCTTGATGGTGTATCAGAATCTGCGGTACGCATTCGTTCACGTATTAGTGAGTTAGAGTTTTGGCCAGAGCTTGAGGTGTTTGTAAAAGCCTTTAAAGCCTGGAAAGCCGACAACTTCAGCAGCCTTCCTGACGAGCATTACACTAACAGTATGCGCCGCGCATTAGACATCATTGGTCGAGCGGCATTAACCGGCGGTATTGCCAAATTATTGGAGATTGAACTGCGCTTGAAAGAGGGTAACAGCGATCTAATTATTCGCACCGATCGCCAGTTAAATGAATCTTCCAGTCATGGTATGGCTTACCTTATTTTATGTAAGTTTTTACTGGCCTTTACCCGATTATTGCGTGGTAAAGCCGATGTGACTATTCACTGGCCGATAGATGAGCTGGGCACCTTGCATCATACTAACGTGAAGAAGATATTTGATGCTTGTGAAAACAACAATATCAGCGTGTTAGGTGCATTCCCTAACCCTGAATCAGAAGTGTTAAATCTGTTTGCTAACCGTTATATCATCAACAAACAGACTAAAAAATTACAAGTGGTTAAGCCTAAAGCGAATCCATTAGCAGCACGTTTAAACCAGCACAACGCTAAAACAGAGGAGTTAGCATAATGACTAGCGAAGTTTATCATAACCATGACACTGTATTAGTGGGCGCAGGCGCCATTATTGAACAATTGTTGCGCGGCGAGTTTATTTGCCGCGTCACCAATGAAGACGGTTGGCGAGCACTGAAAAATAGCAGTACCCGTGAACGTGTAGAAAGCTATTTGAATCAAATAAATCGCACCATTGCCAGCGCTGGTGAAGGGGAAGTATTTTTTTGTGGTTATTTGCAACTGGGCGAAAGTGAACGCAAAGTGGTCTCTAGCCAGTTTAAAGAAATCTGCGGCGCGCTAATTCCCCTAGTGGAATGGTTAGTGTTAGTTCAAGAAGCCAGTGGCCAAGATGCCCCATTAAGCGAAGGCGCACCCATTCGATTAACTGAGCTGCAAGCGCGTATTGAAGATACCCCCGCTTTTAGTGAGCAACTGACCAAACTAAGCCATTATCGTTTATTTGGTTCAAGCAGTACTAATGTTGACGGCCAAATCAAGCTGGTATTTAAGCGTTTAGTTGAACTGGGTTATTTAACTAAACCGAACGTAGAAAAACAAATTTATATTGCTACCGGTAAATTAGATTACTTGTATGAAGTGATCCGTTTTATTGATGAAACCGAAGGGTTAAGCTTAGAAGCACAGGCTGAAACCGCAACCCAGCGGGAGTTAATATGAGCAATAACTTGCATCAAGCAGGGGTAAAGCTGCTTAAACAGCTCGCTCGGCATGCCGATGTGATTATGGATGCCTATCTAGCGGGCTCAGTTAATGAATCAAGTCATGACCCGGCTGTGATTGAAAAACTGAAAAAAAGTGGCTTGTTATGGCGACCAGAGCCCGATCAAGAATTACGTTTGAAGCGTTCAGTGCGGGCATTGTTAGAAGAAGGCTTGAGCGATGAGCGCAATCGTCAAATTGACTCCAATGTTGGCTCTGCATTAGCGACCATAAAAACCTTAGCCGATCACTACAAAGAAGCCCGCCACAATGTTGATCATAGCGCCGCAGAGGCATACCTTGCCGATTTAAGTGAGCATGTTTACAGCTTTACCGACAGCTTACGTTATTCAATTCGGGTGCTATGGGGACGCATTAACAATGAGTTTGGTTATGTTGGCACCATTAACGCCAAAATCCGAGAAAACGAATTAGCTCAAAGCCAGGTCAGCGAGCTATTGAACGGCTTAGAAATGTTCCAGTTCAGTGAACTGGGCGAAATAGCTGGCGATATTCGTGAGCTGCGCCGTTTATTGATCACCAGTTTACAAGATACCTTAAGTTACTGTACCCAAGAGCTCAGCGTAGTACAGGGGCGGTTATTTGAATTACTGGGACGTTTTAGACAAATTAGAGGCCGTACCCGTTTATTAAAAGGTTGGCTGCTACACACCAGTTTACACCCTGATTACCACCCCGATAATCATGCTGGACACAATACCGTTCCCGCTTTGTTTAATTATGCTGAAGCCATATTAAAACCTGCACATTTGGACGTTAGTAATCCGCATCATGAGCTTGATCTGATGAACATGGTGGCACAAGTTAAAGCCATCAGCCGTGATGAACGTAGTGTGATTCAGCGAGATTCGAATTTCACTTTCGAAATAACCGATGTAGAAGATTTCGATATTCCTGACAACCCACTTAAAGTGGCCGTTGATGAATATTTTTGCGCCATTATTGACTCAGGCTTGCGTCAATCTGCACTGGAATATTTAGATCAGCAGCAGCTCAACTGGGACAGCGAGAGTTGGTTGTATCAGGTGATTGGTGGCTACGAAGCCTTACCTATGGAGCATAAACAGTACTTTGAGTTAGAACCTATAGGCAAACCTGATCCGATTTATACTGGTAACTTCATTGTAACCGACGTTGAATTGTGGCTGGCGTAGCGTGTGGCTAAGTTAACCAAAACACAGTTTAATGCAATCCAAACCGTGGTGGTCAATCGATCTCCACGGACTAAACTCACCAGAAATTGGCAAAAAATATTTGATCAATTTGCTATTGGTGAGCCTGATGGTGCGGATAAATATTTATATTTTAGTGGTAAAGATCGCGATTTACTGCGTGAAATGGCACAACTCGATACTGGCTTTGATGTGCAGGATGCGAACTTTAATCAGCCACGAAATACCTTAGCCGCCCAAGGTAAAAAAGAGAAGTATGCCAATATTCGCCCCGATGCCAATTATGTTTTGGTCAAACTTCCGCATCATTGTTATCCACCTTTTGCAGCACAATATAGCCTGAGAATGACGGTTGAGCAGGTGGTAGACGTTTGTCTTCAATTTAACTTGCAGCATCTTATTGTGGTTGAAAACTTAGACAGCTTTGATGAGTTCAAGCACTTTCAATTTGATCCGCCGCTAGCCAGTATTACATCGCAAGCCCTGATTATTTATCGAGGCAGTGGCGCGCATTCACCAGCAGGCTGTAAACGCCTACTGCACGTGATTGCACAAAATGAAGTATTACAGCCAATCATGCAGATCAGCGCCTTTACCGACTTAGATCCCGCAGGATTGCAAATTGCGCATCTACTCCAAGGTTGCAGGTACATGATTACGCCTTCATTGGTCAATGAAGCCGTATTTTCGTTATCTCAGCCAGCTCAATTATTTCAACAATCTCCATTGTCGCCATTAAATGATGCTGATGATTTTGATAAACAATGGCGACAACAGAAGTACCTCAGTAAGCTAGCTTTACATGATTGGGGCAAGTTAATAGATTGGTTGCAACAACAGCGCATCAGTATCAAACAGCAACATATGTTAGCGCATCAGCTTGTATTAACATTAATCCCTATTCAAGAATAGGTTGACCTCTTGTTTTCACTAATCAATATGCTTTTGTAATTGATTATGCTGTTTGCGATAGGTTAATCGTTTTTTTATCCAACTTTATTGTTTTAGTTGTTATTTTATCAATTTAAATCATGAGTTTATGTTTGGTGTATTGATTTTTTACCTGTTAATTAACTTTTTTATTCATCAACTAATTGAAATCTGAATGTTGATGCCTCAGTATCTTGGCACTAAAACAACAAGCCTGAATCAATCTAGGCAATAAAAAGGATGTACAAGTCAATGATGAAGTCATTATCAGCCCGTATTTTTACCGGGCTCTTTCTAGGGGTAATTTTAGGCAGTATTGTGCAATTTGCACTGGCTGATGTAGCATTTTTCTCCGGTACGTTAGTCAATATTACCGGCGGAATTGGCACCATGTTCGTTAATATGATCATGATGCTTGTGGTACCACTGGTATTTGTCAGTATTATTTGCGGCGTATGTGAACTGCAAGATTTAAAAAGCTTTGGCCGCTTAGGCGGTAAAACCTTTGGTTTTTATATCATAAATACCGTGGTAGCTATTCTGGCAGCATTTACCGTGGCTATGCTTATTGAACCCGGCAAAGGCGTTGATATGAGTAGTAGCGATACCGCTGCCATTACCGCAACAGAATTACCTAACCTAGTCAGCTTAATTGTCAGTATTGTGCCTAACAATCCTTTTTCTGCTTTCACCTCAGGCAATATGTTACAGGTGATCTTTATGGCGTTGCTATTAGGTGGCGTAATGAAGTCAATGGGCAGTGCCGTTGAGGGGGCAGTTAAAGGCTTTCAAACCGCTAACAAGATTATGATGCGTTTGATTTCTGTCGTGATGAGCATTGCGCCTATCGGGGTGTTTGCCTTGATGTTCAAACTAGGGGCGACTTTAGAGCCAGAAGTCTTTGTCAGCGTGGTGGAATATTTAGTACTCATTTTAAGCTTATTACTGCTATGGATTTTTGTGGTTTATCCCTATGCAGTCAGCTTTTTTACGCCTATTTCAGCGAAAACATTCCGCGCTAAAACCCAAGAACAAATCCTGTTCTCATTGTCGACCGCATCATCAAATGCCACCATTCCAGTCACTATGCGTACGCTTACTGACAAGCTTGGTGTCAGCAAAGCGGTTGCAGGGTTTGGCGTGCCGTTAGGGGCAACGATGAACATGGGCGGGGTGTCCATTTATATTACTATCGCTATTTTCTTTGTGGCCAATGCCTATGGCATGCCAATCAGTAATGAGCAAATTCCGGCATTACTGTTTAGTGTGTTCTTATTGTCTGTCGGTGCAGGTGGTGTGCCCGGCGGTGGTATGGTGATGATTGGCGTATTAATCCATCAAATGGGTTTGCCAGTAGAAGCTTTTGCCATTGTGGCTGCATTAGACCGTATTATTGATATGGTGCTGACATCATGTAATGTAGTGGGCGATACCGCAGTATTAACTATTGTAGATCAAACCGAAGCGCCACACCGTGTTGAAGAAAAAGTGTAATAGCTAGCTTTATGCATCATAAAAAAACGGCCTTATTTAAGGCCGTTTTTTGTTTTGTAGAGCGTATCGATATCCAAGATGATGTTAACTGCCTTAGCGTTTATCTTCGACTTTTGCCATTAAGGATAATGTTGCTGCTTCCATTTCAGTTAACCCTAACCCCGAGATTAGTTCAAATGATCGGGCAATATCGCGATACGCCTGGGGATAATTGTGTTCAACAATTTCAAGTTCAACCAGTAAATTAAGTGATTGTGATTGGCCAATAGGGTACCCCATCATTCGATGGTACTTAATCGCTTGTTTAAATTGCAGTCTTGCTTCTTCATTTCGTCCAAGCCGCTGGTTAATGACACCAGCAAGTTGTGCAATATAGCCTAAATATAACCATTCATTCGCCTTGGCTGCGTGCGTTTTGGCAGTGGACAGTAACGCTAATGCGGGCTCAATTTCTTTCATTTCGAGGTAGGTCTGGGCGAGTAATAGTCTTAATTTTGCTAGTTCACGTTCGTTGTTAATCGCTGTAGCGTGTTCAATTGCTGAGGTTAACGTTGCTTTAGCTAAGGTATATTGGGTGTGTTGATATTGCAGTCCTGCTAATAATCGTCTGGCGAGTAGGTTTTCAGGTTCTGCAGCAATAGTCTGGGTTAATTGCTGTTGTGCAAAAGTCCAGTCGCCAGATTGCATAAAGCCAAGACCTTTAATGAGTTGTAAATTATCAAAGTTTGAATGATATGTTGAAGGTGGTGCAGTATTGTTAGGGTTTATCTGTTGGTTAATATCAGCTGCGGTTAAAGTCATTAATGAATCTACTGTTGCTGCCTCAATTATCTGTTGTTGCTGATGATTTTCTTGATGCAAATTATAGGTTAACTGATAGCCGTTATTGGCTTTGGTGATATTAGCTTCAATAATATATGTGGCACCGGAAATGGCCATTAATCTTTTTATATCAACATGATGCTCAGAGTTATCTAGAGTGCTACTAATCGTATTACCAGCATCAGCGAGCTGCATCATACTGATCACATCTTCAGTCTGCAGTATGGGGAACTTAGCCCCTAGCGTTAATTGGTGGTTGAGATTATCCATTGCAGCGTACATATTCCACCAAGGCTCAGTGGCTTCTGCTGTTAATGTTATCGGTAAAACCAAAACAGATCCTGATGAGGGTGCGTCGTTTGAGTTTGAATTGATATAGCTATAAGCCCCTATGCTGAAAAGCACAAATACAATAACTATCCCAAGATATGTATTTTTATGAGATTGGACACTGCGCGACATCGTTGTCGTCCTTAGGTAACTGTCAAGCGGGCTAACTTAGAGGTTAACCAAACCATTGTAAAGTAAAGGCCTTAGGCTCAAACAAAAGTTTGATGACACGATTATTTTACAAACAAAAAAACCGCCGAAAGGCGGTTTTTTGTTAATGGTTATAACTTAATCAATTACAGGTTCTTCGCTATAATCAATGCCATGATAACTCAAGCAGGTGTTCACTTCGTTGGCGCTGCCTAGAATCACGGCCACACGTTGATGAATTTCAGATGGCACTATGTCTAAAATCGTTTCATAGCCGGTAGAGGCTTTGCCGCCAGCTTGTTCAACCAAAAATGCCATTGGGTTGGCTTCATACATTAAACGTAGCTTGAATGGTTTTGCTGGATTTTTGTTGTCTGTTGGGTAAGTAAAAATACCGCCACGACAAAGTACACGATGTACATCACCTACCATAGCCGCAATCCAACGCATGTTGAATGACTGCTCACGAGGACCGATTTTACCTAATAGTAAATCGGCAATATAGGTTTGCATTGGCGCTTCCCAAAAACGTTGGTTTGACATATTAATCGCAAACTCAGCGGTATCAGGGGTAATTTGTACATTGTCATTAGTCAGTAAAAACTCACCGCTGCTAGGGTTTAGGGTATAAAATTGCGTCCCTTGGCCTGTGGTTAATGCCATCATGGTTGATGGACCATACAGCACATAACCGGCAGCCACTTGCTTGCGGCCAGCTTGTAAAAAACTTTGCTCGTTTAGCTCACCCGTTGGTGCAGGTAATATTGAGAAAATTGTGCCCACAAGTGAGTTAATATCAATGTTTGATGAGCCGTCTAAAGGGTCAAAGCACACTAGGTACTCGCCTTGTTTACTCACTTCAACCACATAATCTTCTTCTTCTGAAGCTAATCCGCGTACATTGCCTTCCGCTTTTAACGCATCTTTAAGCATGTCATTAGTGATCACATCTAATTTCTTTTGTGTTTCACCTTGAATGTTTTCTTGCTCTGTTGCGCCTAATATCCCGGCTAACGCACCATGACGCACTGCGCCACTAATGGCTTTAGATGTGTCAGCTAACGATAATATAAGTTCAGTAAGAGAGGGTTTTAATGCTTGTGTTGTAAGGGTTTGTGCCAAAGTTTGCATGCTTATTCCTATGACAAGTTTAAGGTTAAGGTCGGTTATTCTTGAAGATGATTATAATTAATTATTTTTTGAATCTTATTGGCGGCGATCATACCTTAGAACGGCGTAAATTTCAGCGCTTGATGAGTCATTTTCGTTTTAAGGTTAATTAAGGCAAAATGCGTGAGTAAAAATTTTTTAGGAAAAATAATAATGACCCTTACATGGAAGCAACAAGCCTTGGCCGCTTTTTCTGCTGTGCCTTTTCTATTTGCCAGTACATCACCTATGGCGACCCAAATGACATCAGTTAATCATGTTCACAATGCAGTAAGTAACAGCGCTACTTTTAACACCACTTTACCGCTAAACGGTTTTAAAGGCGGCGATAGCGCATTAACTATAGAGCGCATTCACGCTTCACCTGCATTGGCAGGTTCCAGCCCTCGAGGGTTAAGTTTATCGCCAGACGGTAAACGTGTGACATACCTTGCTGGTCGAGATGATAACCAGAGTTTTTATGATCTATGGCAAATGGAGATCAGCAGTGGTGTACGCAGTCGTTTGATTGATGCGGACAAATTAGCCGCGGATGAATTATCCGATGAAGAAAAAGCCCGTCGTGAGCGTCAACGTATTTATGGTCAAGGGATCATGGAGTACTTTTGGGCTGATGATAGTCAGTCAATTTTAATTCCTGCATCTGGCCAACTGTATCTTTTTGATGTTAAAAGCAACGCAGTCACTGTACTGGATACTGGGGAAGGTTTTGTCACCGATGCCCGTCTGTCGCCTAAAGCCAATTATGTATCTTTCGTGCGCGATCAAAACCTATTTGTGCTTCATTTAACCAGTAAAAAAATTATCGCGTTGACCAAAGACGGTAAAGGGCCGATTAAAAATGCCATGGCAGAGTTTGTCGCCCAAGAAGAAATGGACAGAATGACAGGTTACTGGTGGTCACCAGATGAATCACACATTGCCTTTACCCGCATTGATGAGTCAGGTGTTGAACTTGTGACCCGCAATGAGATTTATGCCGACGGTATTAAGCTTACTGAGCAGCGTTACCCTTATGCAGGTAAGCCAAATGTGACCATTGAACTGGGCGTGGTATCCGTCACTGACATCAAAATCCAATGGATTGATTTAGGTAAAGAAACAGACATTTATTTACCGCGAGTAAAATGGTTACCAGACAGCCAACATTTATCATTTCAATGGCAAAGCCGTAATCAACAAGCGTTAGATTTACGCATTGTGGATATTAGCAAGCCAACTGACATTAAAACCATTGTTAAAGAGCGCAGTAATGCCTGGGTTAATTTAAATAATGATCTGCACTTTCTAAAACAGCAATCAGCTTTAGTTTGGGCGTCAGAACGTGATGGTTTTAACCACCTTTATTTATTTGATTTAAACGGTCAACTGATACGCCAATTAACGCAAGGAGAGTGGGTGGTTGATAGCCTTGACTATGTTGATGAAAAACAAGGTTGGTTGTATTTTTCTGGTCGCAAGGACAGTGTGGTTGAGCGTCACTTATATCGAGTTAATTTAGCTAAAGGCAGCCAAAGTATCGAGCGCATTAGTGAACGCTCTGGTATGCATCAGAGTGTATTTGCTGAAAATAAGCCAGTATATCTAGATTACTTCAGCAGTTTACAGCAGCCACCGCAAATCAGTTTACATGACGAGTCCGGCAAGCAATTATCTTGGGTTGAACAAAATGAAGTCAATGCTTCACACCCACTTTATGCACTGGCAGGCCAGTGGGCAATGCCGGAGTTTGGCCACTTAAGCGCCGATGATGGGCAAATATTACAATATCGCTTATTCAAACCTGTGCCGTTTGATGACAGTAAAAAATACCCAGTAGTGGTGCGGGTTTATGGTGGGCCACACGCCCAATTAGTGGTTAATGCATGGAGCGAGGCTGATTACTTTACCCAGTATTTATTGCAACAAGGTTATGCGGTGTTCCAATTAGATAACCGCGGCTCAGCCCATCGCGGCACAAAGTTCGAATATGTGATTTATCAAAACATGGGTGATGCAGAGGTTCGCGATCAAAAAGCCGGTGTCGATTATCTGCGTAGTTTGCCTTTCATCGATGGCGATAATGTGGCGATTTATGGTCACAGTTATGGTGGTTACATGGCGTTGATGAGCCAATTTAAAGCCCCTGATTACTTTAAGGCAGCTATTGCAGGCGCACCAGTCACTGACTGGCGCTTATACGACAGTCATTACACTGAGCGCTACATGGGTAACCCAGAGGCTAACAAGCAGGGTTATGATGCCGGCAGTGTTTTACCTTATGTGAAAAACTATCAATCTGGCCTGTTGATGTACCACGGCATGGCGGATGACAATGTGTTATTTGAAAACAGCACTCGGGTGTATAAAGCCTTGCAGGATGAAGGTAAGTTATTTCAAATGATGGATTACCCAGGTTCTAAGCATTCAATGCGTGGTGAGAAAGTGCGTAATCATTTGTATAAATCGTTAGCCGCCTTTTTGGATAGCCAATTGAAGTAAGGGCTTTTGGATTTGATGTTGTAGGAAAGCGAATGCGGTTTAGGCCTATTCGCTTTTTTTGTGTTTAAGACTTTGGCTGTACTGGTATTGGGTAGCTTGTTTCAGTGTTGAGCCTCAATTGATTAGAATGAGTTATTGAGCTTAATTTATTTACCCAATATGATAATGGTCGGTGATGTAGGTTAGTTTAAGCTGATAGATATTTAGGGAGGTTTGATGACGTCAGGGAAGAATAAGTTTTTAATCTTGGGTGCAACGTCTAGTGCGGTAGCAGCTTTAGCTCATTTAGGTTGTATCATTTTTGGTGGTGACTGGTATCGTTTTTTTGGTGCCGGTGAGCAAATGGCTAGGATGGCTGAAAATGGTGATTGGTATCCTACAGTCGTGACTTCTATTATTGTTTTAGTGTTAACTCTTTGGGCGCTATATGGTTTGTCTGGCGCTAAAGTGATACCTAAGCTGCCTTTGCTAAAGCTTGGGTTACTCGTTATCTCTTTCATTTACTTAGTTCGTGGCGTCGGATTTGCTATGATTATGCCGATGTTTCCCGAAAACAGTTTGACGTTTTGGGTTGCCAGTTCAAGTATTTGTTTAGGTATAGGTGTCCTCTATTCTGTGGGTACTTTTCAAAATTGGTTAACGCTAAGTGGAAAAGCTAATGCCTGAATAAAAAACGAGCGAAGAGAGCTCTCATTTTGCCAGTCATATTTCTACTTTATTTGCTAGTGGGTTGTCAGCTTACATAATGAGTGGTGTAGAACTACCTTATGTGTACTTTATTGATTCATTTGATATTGTAAAAATACTAACAAGAGCAGGAGTATTTTGTTTATTGTTTTATCCATTTAGTCAGTTTGTTCGTTGGCTGTATTCAGACTCGAAAGCAAGTATCAAGTCTAATAAATAAAACCAAGACCCAGAACCGGCCTGAAGATATGGCTAAATCCCCTTGATTTTAGTAGGTATAAAACGTCGTTTAAATGACCACAAATTAGATTGTTCTCTACCTAGGTAATGTTTGCTTCCGCTAATTTAAAAGCGACTTAATCAGTAAAAGTGCCTGTTACACTGTTTTAATCAAGTCGCTATTTTCGGGCTCTACTTCATTATTCAGCTAGAGTATTAAACCATTCGGCCTAATTTTCTAGCGAATAAGGTAACGGCATAATCGTTAAAGCAGATTCTTCATCACCAGCAATACGCAAAGTCGCATCTGCTTCAGTGTCATTGGCTAACACAGCCGTGAGTAATACTTGATCGCCTTGCTGAACAAACTCAATGATAGCGCCGCCACGACGATAGCCGCCTTCAAGGGCGATTTCTAATACCGTTTCTTCTGTTAACGTTTGGCTACTGGTCCCAGATAAGATATACAGTGCGCGTTTGTTACCACCACGATACTTCATACGGGCGATGGTTTCTTGGCCCATGTAACAGCCTTTAGTAAAGCTGATGCCATTAATAGACTGTACGTTACACATTTGCGGTACGTATTGATTGGCATGTACGCCAGGAATATTGGGGTAACCTGATTTAATTTCTAATGCTTGCCATGCCGCGGCGCTGTACAAGGTTTGGTTTGCATAAAGAGCTTGGGCTTTTTCTGGGCTTAACATGGCAATGAAACGCTGGCCATCTTTAAGCAGCAAACCACCATCAACCACAGTGACTTCACTGGCAGTTTCAGGGCTAACTTCGGCAAAATGTTGCTTAACAAAAACGTTAGCTTGGCTGCCTGCAATACCAATTAATTGCCAGTTAGCTGATGCATCAACTAACTCAGCCTTGCTAAATACTGAATATTTTTTTAACTGGGGTAAATCAATCGCCAATGCGCTGGTGGGCATCAGCATAAATAAACTGTCTTGTAATACAAAGGTGCGGAAACTGGCTAACATTTTACCTTTCGCATCACAGTGCGCCCCCCAGCGCCATTGGTCTGTGGCAAGTGAGGTGATGTCAGTTGTGACCTGGCCGTGAATAAAGGTGCGACCTTGCTCACCAGTGACTTCTATAAGGCCTAAATGATTCAGGTTAGCTAGCATTATGGCAGGTGTGTCTTGGGTGGGCGCCCAATCTGGTTGACTTAGTGAAAGGCTCATAGGATTTTCCTGTAATACAGCAACATAATGCCAGCAGTGTAGCCCAATCGGTGGGGACTCTAAAGAGGCAAGACAATAAAAAACGACTATCTAAATATTATAGATAGCCGTTTTATTGTTACTGTGATCTGACGCTATCGATATTAAAACAATACGCGGGTACGAATTGTTCCTTCAATCAGTTTCAGTTCACCTAAGGCTTCTTCAGCTTGATCAGAATCGACTTCCATTACCACGTAACCAATTTCAGCGGTAGTTTGCAGATACTGAGCCGCAATGTTGATACCTTTAGCCGAAAACGCTTGGTTAATTTTGATCAACACGCCAGGACGGTTGTGGTGAATGTGCAGTAAACGTGAAGCGCCAGCGTGTTGTGCTAGTGATACTTCAGGGAAGTTAACGGCAGATACCGTAGAGCCATTATCTGAATATTTAGCCAGTTTACCCGCAACTTCAATACCAATGTTTTCTTGCGCTTCAGCGGTACTGCCACCAATATGCGGTGTTAATATCACATTGTCTAGGCCGCGAAGTGGGCTAACAAATTCATCGTCATTTGATTTAGGCTCAACCGGGAACACATCAATAGCCGCGCCTGCAATGTGCTCAGACTTAACAGCCTCAGCAAGTGCATCGATATCAACCACTGTGCCGCGAGAAGCATTGATAAAGAAGCTGCCTTTGCGCATTTGGCTGAATTCTTTTTCACCAAACATATCTTTAGTTTGTGGGGTTTCAGGAACATGTAAGCTTACAACGTCAGCAATAGCGAGCAGTTTTTCTAGGCTATGAACTTGAGATGCATTGCCAAGGGGTAATTTATCTTCAATATCAAAGAAAATAACGCGCATACCTAAGGTTTCAGCCAAAATGCCTAGCTGAGTGCCAATATGGCCGTAACCAATCACACCTAAGGTTTTCCCTCTTACTTCAACACTACCGTTAGCGCTTTTTAACCAGCCGCCACGATGACATTGAGCGTTACGCTGCGGAATGCCGCGCATTAGCATGATGATCTCACCAATGACTAATTCAGCTACGCTGCGGGTGTTAGAAAATGGCGCGTTGAAAACAGGCACACCGAGTTTTTCTGCAGCAGCAAGATCAACTTGGTTGGTTCCAATACAAAAACAGCCAATGGCAACCAGCTTTTCTGCATGGCTAAGTACTTCAGCAGTTAATTGAGTGCGCGAGCGTAAACCAACGAAATGGGCATCCTTGATGGACTCCAATAACTCACTTTCGCCTAGTGAGGCTTTGTGATATTCAATGTTGGTATAGCCTGCTCTTTCTAGTACATCTACCGCACTTTGGTGGACGCCCTCCAACAGCAGGATTTTTATCTTATCCTTGTCAAGCGAATGTTTCGCCATGATATGGGTACCCTCTAATGTATAATTGCTGATTTAGTACCTAGTTAAATTAGTACTTATGCTTATAATATCAATTAGTTTATGCTTGATATCTGTTCCCAAGCGGCGTCAAGTTACTAACCTTAGAAACGGCCAATAAGGTCAATTCTACTTTGGGAATAATTTGCGACTTCCAGCGCCTAGTCAAAGTAGCACTTTTTTGGCCAGTTGTGGAGGGCTAGATGGCTAAAGTTAATATTCTAATTCTAGAACAATATCGAATAAGAGGAATTTACATTGCTGAATAAAGTTATATGGATGGTAATTTATGTCGCGGTGCTACTTTGGTCCGTGAGTGATCCCAAAGATATGTTCACTTGGTGGTTAGAAGCGATACCCGCTTTAATCGCGTTACCACTGTTATTTTTTACTCGAAGCCGCTTCCCATTAACCCCTTTGGCCTATTGGCTAATTTTATTTCATTGCATAGTATTAATGGTTGGAGCGAGATTTACCTATGCTGAAGTACCGTTATTTGACTGGTTAGCGCAAGTGATGGGCAGTGAGCGAAACAACTATGACAAAGTCGGTCATTTTGCCCAAGGTTTTGTGCCTGTTATTGTCGCCAGAGAAATAATGTTGCGTAACGGAGTACTTCAGTTGGGAGCTTGGTGCCAGTTTTTGTCGGTATGTTTTGTATTAGCGTTCTCTGCATTCTATGAACTAATAGAATGGTGGGTTGCCGCCGCAACGGGTGAAAATGCCGAAGCCTTTTTAGGCACCCAAGGCTATGTATGGGATACCCAGTCTGACATGTTTTTAGCCTTGATTGGCGGTATTTGTGGATTAGTCTTATTAACTCGTCTGCATAATCGACAAATTCAAAATTTAAATGTCGCTATTAAGCCCTAGTTAAAAACCTTATGATTTATCAGTCAAAAATACGATTAATACTTTTGGCTGATAAAATTTATTATTGTTCTAGTTAATTTCTACTACCCTTGTTACTCAGTTTATCCATTTACCTTATTCTGGGCGTTTATGAGTAATTGTATCTGGCTTCAAGGTAAGATTTAGGTATAAAATCAAACACAGGATGATGTTCAAGTATTAAGCATTTTAGCTTATTGATGATGTGGGTAAACCCTAATACTTAGGAGCACTTGAACAAAATTAAACTTTTCAGGGAGAAGAGTGATGAGTTCCAATACATATGAATTGGTTTTTCTACACCAATTATCGGCACCTTGCCATTTAGCCATTCTTGCTGAATCAATAGGCTTAAAGACACGCATTGTGAAAAATGCAGCTGAATTAGAGCTTGAGAAAAAGTCTAATAGTTTCTACCTTGTAGCCCAAAAAGGTGCAGCCCTTGATAGCAAAGGTATTCCTTTATTGGTGTCACGTATTGTTAATCACGTCCCAGTTGCCTTATATCAAGTAGAGCGTGGATCATTAGATCAAGAGTCTGCCTTATTATTGGGAGTGCGCGGATTGCTATATTCAGATCAACGTATGGATTTAATGTTAACTGGTTTACGTAAAATGGTATCTGATGAGCTTTGGTACGACAGGCCATTGATCAGTAAAATTTTCAGGCGCTTAGTTCAAAAACTTGATCATAATAATGACATTCCAGCGGATACGGTTGCTATGTTACAAATGCTGACTAACCGAGAACGGACCATTATTCAGCTAGTCTCTAGTGGTGCGAGGAATAAAGAAATTGCCCATCGCTTATGTATTAGTGAGCATACTGTAAAAGCGCATATCTCTTCTGTGTTTCGCAAAACACAATCTCGAAATAGGGTTGAATTACTACGCTGGGCACAAACTTATCAAACTCATTTTGAATTGGTAAGTTAGGACCGTTAAGGCTGCCTTTTGGCGTTTATGTAGCTGATTGAGTTTGCTGGGTTATTGAGTTGGCTTAGTTAATTTAATCGGTTAGGTGTCAGTAGGATTAATTGAGATATTGGAGTGAACTCAATGAGTAACGGTAAATAAAAGGGAGCAATATAATTGCTCCCTTTTTGCATTTTAGTGTGATTTATTACACGTTATATCTATAGTTTAGTTTTGAATGACTAACGCGCTGTTGAAATTACCTGTTTGTGAGACATTAATCGTGTTATCAAAACCAGTTTGCGAGCCTGTCACTAGGTTATCATTACCCGTTTGTGTCACCATGAAGCTGTTGTTATCACCCTCTACAGTGAAAGCTCCACTCGATTCACCACCCACCCAGTTACCATTACCTGATTGCATGATATCAACTAAGTTTTCATTGCCCATAACCAGTAAATCAACCAGGTTGAGATCACCCACTTGAGTGACATCCACTTGAGTATTAAGATCGCCTAGAACAGAGACTATGGCTTCATTATCAGTGCCATCTTGTTCAACATCCACTTTGTTATCATTGCCGAGAATATCAACATGGCCAAAGTTAATATCACCCTCTTGATCGATATCAATTAAATTATCATTACCATCTGCTAATGCTTCTATGGTGTTTTGATTTCCATCCGATGAAAGATTGAAATGGTTATCATCGCCGTAAGCACCGAATGCAGCATAGTTATTATCACCTTCCTGCTCTAGATCAGCATCATTTTGATCGCCAATAACTTCAAATTCAGTTAGGTTATTGTCACCATGTTGCTCAATATCGATAATGTTGTCAGAACCATTTACAGCCGCTACAAATGTTTCTCCAACAGTGTTGTTTTGGCCTTTTTGATCAATCTCCATATCATTATCGTTACCAGTAGTGAACTCTAGTACGGCATTATTATTGTCACCTTCTTGTTCAATATTAATATCGTTATCTGAACCTGAAAGTGAGTAAACAAAACCGGTATTTAGATTGCCAACCTGTTCAATATCAACAGTGTTGTTATTACCTAAAATGCCACGAACGGCAGCTAAGTTGCTGTCGCCTTCTTGATAAGTGGTCACATCGTTGTTATTGCCTACATTAGGAGTTAAATCTAATGCAATTAAACCTGCTTGGTTGCCGTTGCCAATTTGGGTTGTATCACCATCGTTATCATTGCCTTGAACGCGAAAGACGCCATAGTTGTTATCACCTTGCTGGCTAATTTTGCTGCTATTGTTATCGCCAAGTAATTCAACAATACTTTCATTCAATCCACCTACTTGTTCAACATCGACATTGTTGACATTACCTGTAATTTGCACATCACTTTGGTTGAAAAAACCATCTTGAGTGACTTTAGTGAAGTTCTCATCGCCTTCTAAGGCAACATTAGAAATATGCCAGTCAGCAGTTTGATTAACTTCAACTTCATTTTCATCTCCAACTGACGTCACGTAAGACTCTAACCACACACCATCTTGAGCAATGATCGCGCTTTGATCGTTACCAGTTTGACTAACATCAGATACATTTAGAGAACCTGTTTGCTCAGATTTTACATCCTGGCCAGCACCGTCTTGCATAATGCTAATGTCGCTGTTATCACTAGCAAAAGCTTGTGAAGACAGACTTGCTGCAATGGCTAAAGCTAATAAGGTTTTAGTTGTTTGCGATTTCATGTGACGCTCCCTGTTTAGTATTGTGTAATTGTGATTGCAGCACCATCTGCAATCTGTTCAATTGAGAAGTTTGCACTTCCTAGTTGATTTAGTTGTACTCGATTATCATTCCCTGTTTGAGTAATCGACGCATTATTCTGCTCGCCTGCTTGTAGCAGCTCGACTTCATTATTCACACCATATTGAGCAATATAAGCTTGATTCCCTTCACCTCGCTGCAAAATAAACGCTTGGTTGAGTTCTCCTGCCTGTATAACACTGGCTTGGTTTAGCATGCCCTGTTGGATGATATTGATCATGTCGCCACGACCATTATTTTCTAACAGCGCTTGCAATGTGATCGGTAAATTTAGATCAAGTTGATCTGATTTAACGTCTTGTGCATAAGTGGTTAGTACGAAGCTTGGCAGCAGGAGGGCGATGCACAATGTTTTTGCCATTGAAATCTGCATGATCACACTCCTTTGCATTACGTGAAACGTTTCGGCAATGACTCATTAGATAGAGCCAAATTAACTCGACTAACTTACGGGGTTAATAATTGCCTCACAATTGGACTAAAGGGTATTAATTAGCGGATGTAGAATGCAGTTTTTCTGATGGGTTATTTGTTTATTGTTGTTTATTTACAATGGTTTATTTTTAATTTTATTAAAATACATTCTAAAGGGTTAGGTTGACTGACTTAGCCGTAAAGTTGTAATTATCCAAGTCATTCTTTTCAAACTTGTGACTATGTGGCAACAATCTGTGGGTAATAAAATTGCCGGATGAATATGTCTTTCATGGGTCAGAAGACACTCTTTTGATATATTCAGCAGTACCGGTTCTGGAATCAAAAAGGATGATAGGAAACCAGTATATGTCGATTAAAATAACACCCGTAGCGTTAGCCATAGCGTCTGCAATGGCAATGACTTCCGCAGTGCCAGTGATGGCTAAGCAAGCAGTGACTTACCAGCAAGATACCATCTTGGTGGTGTATAAAGACAATGTAACTAAATTTGAACGTTCGTCAGCGCAAAAGCTTGTTGGCGCAACCATTAAAGACATCAATGCAGATGGGGTGGATGATAAATTCAGTCACCTTTTGAATGGAAAGTTGGCTCGTTTAAGTCTAAGAAATGGTGCTAATGTTGAGCAAGCGATCAAAATGATCAGCAAACATCCGGCGGTTAAATATGCCGAGCCAAACTACATTGTCCGCGCAATAGGTGTTCCCGATGACCCAAGTTTTGTTGACCTTTGGGGCTTACATAACACCGGCCAATCCGGTGGATTAGCCGGTGCCGATATTGATGCCGTGTTAGCCTGGAATACGTCAACGGGTGACCGTAATGTGGTTGTTGGCGTAATTGATACTGGGGTGGATTATAATCATCCTGATTTGCAAGCGAATATGTGGGTAAATCCTGGTGAAATCGCGGGTAATGGTATCGATGATGATGGTAATGGTGTTATTGATGATATTCACGGCTATAACGCAAATGCCAATACTGGTGATCCAATGGATGGCAATGGCCACGGTACACATGTTTCGGGCACTATTGGCGCTAAAGGTAACAATGGTGTCGGTGTCGTTGGCGTTAACTGGGATGTTAGTATTATTGGTTGTCAGTTCTTAGATGCAAGTGGTTCAGGTACAACTGCAGCCGCAATTGCCTGTATTGATTACATGACAAATCTCAAGCTAAACCATGGTGTCGATGTTAAAGCGACAAACAATTCATGGGGCGGTGGTGGCTTTAGCCAAGCGCTTAAAGATTCTATAGATTCAGCAGGTGATGCAGGAATTTTGTTCTTAGCAGCAGCGGGTAATGACGCATACGATAATGATGTTACACCTAGTTATCCAGCAAGTTACGATTCAGATGCCATAATGGCCATCGCCAGTACTGATCGCAATGACAATATGTCAGGCTTTTCTCAATGGGGTTTAACCAGCGTTGATATGGGCGCTCCTGGTTCGGCTATCTTGTCCACAGTACCTGGTGGCAGTTATGATACTTATTCTGGTACATCAATGGCAACGCCCCATGTTACAGGTGCGGCGGCTTTGGTGTGGTCACTTAATCCAGATCTTAGCGCCGAAGAAATGAAAGAGTTACTGATGGCATCGGGTGATTCTAATGCGTCATTAACAGGACTAACAGTAGCTGGTACGCGTTTAAATGTGGCATCAGCCCTTGACCAAGCAAACCCAGCACCAGGTTATCGCTTTACTGCCTCACCCGCATTACAAGAAGTGGAGGCGGGCAGTGCAGTAAGTTATGATTTTAGTCTAGGCAGCGTAGCTGGTTGGAATGGCAATGTCGCATTGACGGTTGATGTATCACCTAGCTTAAATGGCGTGAGCTTATCAAGCGCATCAGTTGGTGCTGGTGATGACTTTACTGTTGATGTAGTAACTGAAGCAAATGCAGCCTGGGGTGATTACGTTATTACGGTAACAGGAGATGATGGTGCAACTGTTAAAACCAAATCAGTAGCACTAGCCGTTTATCCACAAGGGCTGAGTGATTTCCCTTATAGCAATAATTCTCCAGTGGATATTCCTGATAACAATGCCGTAGGTATTAGTAGCACAATTAATGTTGCTGATGATATTGCAGTTTTTGGATTAGCGGCAAATGTTGATATCTCTCATACTTGGATAGGCGATTTAATTGTTACTTTAACATCGCCCAACGGGACTGAAGCTGTTCTGCATAATCGTGATGGCGGCAGTGCTGATAATATTGTTAAATCATGGGATTTAAGTGCATTTAACGGTGAAATGGCCATGGGCGATTGGACATTATCTGTGTCTGATAATGTTGGCGCAGATACGGGGACACTGAATAGTTGGGGGCTCACCATTTCGGGTGTAGGTGACTCAGCTCCAGCTGCCCCTGTTGCAGGATTTGAATATGTGATTGATGGATTAAATGTCAGCTTTACTGACACGAGTTCAGATGCCAATAATGACATAACTACCTATTCCTGGGACTTTGGTGACGGTTCAATCTCAGCTGATGCAAATCCTGTGTACAGCTATGCCGCAGCAGGTGTTTACACAGTGAGCTTGACGGTAACTGATGCTGAAGGAAATACTAACGCCACCATGATGGATGTCGAAGTGTTTGCACACAGTATTGAAGCCTATGTTTCTCGGGTATTAGTCTCACGCCGTGGTAGTGCACTTGTTGACCTGAGTTGGGACGGGGCTGTTGGTGGAACTGTCGATGTGTATCGTGATGATGAGATGATTACTACCACAGATAACGATGGGCGTTACCGTGACCGTTTCAGTACAACGGCAAGCTCGGTAACATACAAAATCTGTCAAGCATCGAGCACCTTGTGTTCAGATTCTTTTGTAGCACAGTTTTAAGTGATAAAAAATTGAGTTAACTTACTTAATGTAAGAGATAATTAGGGAGCATTTCTGCTCCCTTTTTTATTGCGAGTAATACAGTATATGAATTATAAAGCGCAATTTACCAGTTAATTATTTCTTCTGATACCATCTCACAGTACACTGGAAAAACAATTGTTAACTGGATGTATTCAATGAGTATTTGGTTTAGAGAAGTAACACTTGCAGATTGCGAGCGCTTAGATGCAGGGATGAATGGCAAAGGCACACTGATGCAAACCCTAGGGATTAAAATTACCGAAATTGGTGATGACTATCTTAAGGCCACTATGCCCGCCGACCCTAGTGTACACAACCCACTTGGTATAGTGCATGGTGGTGCAAACATCGCGCTTGCTGAAACCGTTGCCAGTTATGCAGCAAACTTTGTTGTTGATTTCACCAAGTTCTATTGTGTTGGCCAGGAAATTAACGCAAACCATTTAAAAGCCTCTCGCAATGGCACATTAACTGCCACAGCAAAGCCAGTTCATATAGGCAAACGCAGTTCAGTGTGGGAAATTTTAATCCATAACAGTGCTAATGATTTATGTTGTATCTCACGGATGACAGCTGCGGTTGTTGAACGTTAGACCTCATCATATTGAGCTAAAATCTATAGGTATGTTGAGATGAATTTTAGCATGGAAGATCCACAGACCCAGACTATACTCAATAAAACAGCGTGATAGGGGAATAAATATGGATACAGCAACAGTTTGGGAATGGGTGGGGTATCTTGCTTCGGTAGTGGTGGCGATATCCTTAATGATGGCGAATATAAAAAAACTTCGCTGGTGGAACTTAGTCGGCGCAGCGTTATTTGTTGCCTATGGTTTAGCGATTGATGCTATTCCAGTCGCGTTAGTGAATTTTTTCATTGTGTTAATTGATGCTTATTATTTAGTAAAATTGTATCGCGAGCCTGCAGCGGAACCATCTTCAGAATAACCTTGTTATTTTGCGACAACGCCGAAGCATGCTTCGGCTTTTTATTGCATTTTTAATCGGTTCTTACTTTCTTATATACTCTCCTGATTATCATAATCGATTGTTACTATCTATTTTAATCGTTTTTATTGTTTACTATTATTCTATATTATCGCTTTATACGATAACGACAGCCGAGGGAAACACAATGGCAACCGTTTACGACTTAATCGAACAGTGGTTACTTGAAAGTAATTAGGGGAATATAAATGAGCAATGTAAATTATTTAACCAGTCAAAATGGTGCACCAATAGCGGATGATCAAAACTCTCTTTCAGCAGGTGAAAGGGGGCCTCTTTTACTGCAAGATTGGCATTTGATTGAAAAGCTGGCGCACTTTAATCGCGAGCGTATTCCTGAGCGTATCGTACATGCTAAAGGTACAGGTGTTTATGGCGTTTTTACGCTGACTAAAGATTTAAGTGACTACACCATAGCAGATCATTTTAACGGTGTGGGTAAGCAAACAGAAACTTTTGTGCGCTTCTCTACCGTAGGTGGCGAAATGGGATCAGCAGATGCAGAACGTGATCCTCGCGGTTTTGGATTACGTTTTTATACCGCCCGTGGTAATCATGACATTGTGGGCAATAATACCCCGACATTCTTTCTACGTGATGGTATTAAGTTTCCTGATTTTATCCACACTCAAAAACGTCACCCACAAACTAACCTAAAAGATCCACAAGCCATGTGGGATTTTTGGGCGCAAAACCCAGAAGCCCTGCATCAAGTCACCATATTAATGTCTGATCGAGGCATTCCTGCAAATTACCGTCAAATGCACGGCTATGGGTCACACACATTTTCACTTTGGAATGCCAAAGGTGAGCGCTTTTGGGTTAAGTTTCACTTCAAGTCTCAACAAGGCGTAGTTAATTTAACCAATGAGCAAGCAGATAAGCTAAAGGGAATAGATCCTGATTCTTCACAACGTGACATGGTAGCCGCGCTCGCTGACAAAAACTTCCCTAAATGGGCGGTTAATGTGCAAATTATGCCAGAGGCAGAAGCCAATACTTATGCTATTAACCCGTTTGATTTAACCAAAGTATGGCCGCACTCTGATTATCCATTGATTGAAATAGGTGAACTTGAGCTGAACCGCATGCCAGAAAACTACTTTGCCGAAGTGGAACAAGTGGCACTATCGCCAAGTAACTTAGTGCCTGGTGTAGGCGCATCGCCAGATAAGATGTTGCAAGCGCGCTTGTTTGCCTATGCCGATGCCCAACGTTATCGCATAGGGGCAAACTATAATCAGTTACCGGTTAACTGTCCGCATGCAGCTAAAGCCAACCATCATCAACGTGGTGGGGCAATGGCGGGAACTCAATGTCCATTTAATGGTAGTCAAACCGGTGGTGATGCGAGCGCTAACTATGGTCCGAACACTTCAACAACACCATTGCAGGAAGTGACTAATTTTGCCGAGCCACCACTGCGTTTAGACGGAGAAGCTGCACGCTATAGTCGTTACAATCAAGATGACTTTAGCCAGGCGGGTAATTTGTATCGCATGTTCTCAGCGGATGAAAAACAACGCTTAATTGACACGATTAGCGGATCGCTTATTCAAGCAAGCCTCGATGTGCAGCAAAAAATGGTCGCACATTTTAGCCAAGCAGATGATAATTATGGCCAGCGCATTGCAAAGGCATTAGGCTTATAGCAAACCCGTTAAGTTAGTGCTGATGGCATTTATATTGGTACATAAAAAGGACTGAAATTATTCAGTCCTTTTTAGCGTGTGCGGTTTGTTATTCATGCAACTAGGTTGTGCAAAGCTTGCACCCTTAGATATTAAATTCATTATTGCTATTAAAGTTAAGGATAACCCATGAATCTTCGCGTAGTCGCTACAATTCTGTTCAGTGTTTTGTTATTACTAAGTGGTTACAGCTATAGCAATACCTCCCTGTTACAAGGCGATAATCTTTCTAAAGATGCAAGCATTAAAACAGTACCAAAACTACAAGATATCAATACCTTAATCCAAGCCGCTATAAATGATTCATTGCAGCCATTCAGTGGCAGCGTTATGTTACTCGAAAATGGGATACCACTTTTCGAACTGCAAAAAGGTGAAGGCATTCATCAAGCGTCAAGCTTCGTCATGGCATCACTCTCTAAACAAATCACCGCAACTTTGGTATTACAAGCTGTTGATGCTGGCAAGCTCGGCTTAAATCACTCACTTAATCGTTATCTTTTTGACCATGTAACACTGGATAAAAGAAAGCTTCAACATGGCATTGAGACGAATTCCGATAAAAGTGCATCTTCATTTCTTCCCAACCAATATGATGAAAGAATTACCATACACCATCTGCTTAGCCACACATCGGGAGTGGATGAACTCGGCAAGCCCAATCGATTTGAGCCAGGGAGCCAATTTGAATACTCCAACTTTGGTTATGCGCTTTTAGGTCAACTGCTCGAAAAGGTAAATCAACAATCATTTGCTATGCAGATTGCTCAATTTTCACAGGTTAATAAGCTCAACGGACTTTATGCGAAAGTAGGCAGTATTGAAACCATTCGACAAAACCTGGCTTCGCTGGCTATAGGCTTGAATGAATCGGATGTTCTTGCGCCTGCAAATCTGGTTATTGACGCATCATTACTTCCCGCTGGAGGATTGATTGCATCTGTTGCGGCGTTTGCCGAATTTCAGCATCAATTACACTCAGGAAAACTTATCAGCCCTAAAAGCTATGAACTTATGACACGCTCTCATACCCGTATTAAATTTTTATGGCCGAATATGAGTTACGGCTATGGGCTTAGAATCAATACAGAAGATGGCATCACAGAATACAGCCATACAGGCTATTTACCTGGATATATGTCTATGTCACTTCATTACCCTGAATTTAATCTTGATCTGGTTATGTTAGAAAACCTATCCTTAAATCTAAATGATCTTAGTCGCGTTTTTGAACTTCACACCCAGATACGCCAAGCCATTCGGAGCAATTTATTGCTCACCAAAAAGTCACATCTAATGTGAACTGAGTCAGTTTAGCGATTTAATATGTTCTGCAGCCGTATCCATGCCGTTCTTATGTCACTTTGGTTGCATTCCAACAAGCCCCTTGGCCGAGTTTTAGTGTTAAACATTGCTACCCCTAAACCGATTGTTTTGGTATTAAATTGGTTTAAATTTATGCACTTAGATTCTTTAGAGCGCTGTTGCTTTGAAGACGGCCGATACTATAGATGATTAATATTACCAATTGGTAGTGCCAAAATTTCCATTTTATGGTGAGTGTGATTAGTGTGATTAGTGTGATTGTTGCAATTGGTATTTAGCGAGCAGAACGAGGAAACAAGCAGTACTGGATATACCACCAACTTTGTAGGATAAATATTAAATACTCAACTATGCTTTAGTGACTCTTGCTAATAATGGTAATTGATTTCAGGCGCTATACTTTAAGCAGAATAAGGATATTTAGCGTTTTACCCGCACCGAGGTGATATGCAGCTTTTATTATTTTTTCATTTGGTCAAAGGATTGCTAGCGCGATTATTGTTGGTATTATCAGTCGTTTGTTTATTGAGCTTATTCTCAGCCACAACAGCATTTGCTAAACAAACAAAATCACAATCATCTACTGTATTAAAATTTTGTATCGAAGATACTGAATTTCCACCTTTTAATTATTTTATTCGAGAAAATGGCAAACCTACCTCCGTTAGTGATGGTTATGATGTTGAGTTATTGGCTTTAGTTTTTTCCTCAACAGCTTTTGAATATGAAATTCAGGTACGTCCTTGGGTGCGATGCTTGCATTCTTTGCGTAATGGTTCGATTGATGCAGCCATGAGTGCATCGCTCAATGCCAAACGAGAAATCGATTTTCGTGCCTCCGAAGCCTATTATTATCTCACGCCAAGCTACTTTTACCTTAAAAGTAGCTTTATTTCAGAACCTATCATTGAAAAATTGGAAGACCTGTCGAAGTACGGTCAGGTATGTGGAATAAAGGGCTTTAATTATGTACAGTTTGGCTGGCCGCCACACTTAGGCCTAATAGAGACTCCCTACATGAGCCATTTGTCAGACATGCTCAAGAAAAATCGCTGTAAATTCTTTCTTGACCGTAAGGAGGCATTTTATGGCACCTTAGCCCTGAAACAACATGATCTTATGCCGCCAGACTTGGTATCTAGGCCAACACCCAACAATGTAAAAGAAAGTTTTCATATGCTGGTATCAAGAAAGTCATTACATCAAGACATGATCCTTAGCCTTTTTAATGCCTCAGTGCGTAAAATGGAAAGCAGTGGCGAATTGGCTAAATTACTCAACAAGCATCAACAAAAGATCGGTGCTAATCGGTATGCCGAGGAATAATCTCAATCATGGTTTTTTTACATTAATGGTCGGGTGATTTTAATTAGTTGGGCTGTTAATCAAGAAAAAACTCTCTAATAGCGGCTTCTTCTTCCATAGCATCCTGATAGCCTTTGCTAATCAGTTCGCTACAAAATCCGGGTTCAAACAGCAAGTAACTGGCAAAACTAGCGCCGCCTCCCTTACCCGTCGCGCCTGTGGTTTTCATCAAGGATCGCATGGCAAATGGCATGGTGTGCACGTGCTTAGCGGCGACTTTATCGAATTCCACTCTAGGATTTAGCGCTAACAAATTAACTGCCCGAACTTCACCTTGTTCAGTATAGGCTACTTGATTTTGAGTGATTCGAATCAGATCGTTCATTCTTAGCATGATATCCACATCATGCTCTAAGCTATCGACAAAGGCGCTATTAAATAAGTGCCCTACCATTTGTGCAAGCGAAGGCGAATGGGTGGTGGTTTCACGTTTGGGAATAACTCCCGCGTTACCACTGACCCCTATGACCAAGATTTTATCTGCACCAAATTTAAGTGCAGGACTCAGTGGCGCTAGTTGTCTTAAGGCACCATCGCCAAAATATTCTCGGCTAACCTTTTCAGCGGGAAATATTGTAGGAATGGCAGATGAAGCCATAAGATGTTGAACTGCTAATCGTGTTGGCACCCCCACTCTGCGGCCTTTGCGCCAGCCTTTGATGTCTGATTTACCTTGGAAAAAACTGACCGACTCTCCTGATGTGTATCCTGTGGCGTTAATAGCGACAGCATCCAAATAGCCGGCATCAATGCGTTTTTGTATATTTTTAAATTGTATGGTGTGCGCGAGTAGGGCTCTTAATGGATCATTATTTAAAAAAGCCAACGGACGATTCATGCCAATGCCTTGATTTAGCATGGACGATAATAGGGTGCCGCCACTTTTGAGCAGATCCCATGCCCCCGCTTTATAAACCCGATCTACTGTGATGTGCTGCCAAAAATATTCAACCTTTTTGACCGCAAGACGAAAATTGTTAGCTGAAGCCGCCAGACCTACGGCATTAATTGCACCCGATGACGTCCCGCTAATAATTGAGAAAGGGTTGTGCGCATTTTTGTTGTGTAAATCAGCTATCGCCTTAAGTACACCGACCTGATAAGCACCTCTAGCACCGCCACCGGATAACACTAAGGCTCGTTTGGTCATAGTAAGATCTCTTTTGAGTTATTATCTTCATGAAATGGTTATTACATGTGCTTATTAATAGTCATGTCCCATATGACCTAGATTCACCTAGTTATCCGTTCTAGTACCTTGTAAGCATAGAACAAGTTACAGGTTATATAAGATTGTTTGCATAATTTTAACAATAAAATATGCTGATTAAATCGGCGCCTTATCATGTATTTTGTCTTATTGATTTAAAGCACGTTGTTGGCATTGAGGTCGCTGGTTTTTTAGCTGGCAGCTTGCTGCTGATAGATTAAGTGGTTAAATGTGTTTTGGACTTGGTTCTGGGGAAATGATTTAACTTACTCAGACAAATATCATCAAGAGGAGAGTGGTATTCGCTAGATGGTGTAGAATAGAGCACCTGAATAGGCTGTGAGTGGTTATTTATCACCCTTTGCGTGCTGCGCAGCTTTAAATTATTTACTGTAAACGAGATTTCAATGTCGAACGTCAATACCCTCGAACTTAATGGCTTTGTGCAACAATGTACCAGTGCTTTAGCTGATAATACGCTGCAACGTTTAGTGTTTTCAAAATACTGTGGCGACAATAAAGAACTTAAGCGTATTGCTATGCGTCCAGTGGAGCTAAAAGGCCTACGTTTGCTGTCTTGTTTATATGAATACCGTACCAATCACATTACTAAAAATGTTGAACTGGCTGAGGTTGAAACTTTGTGTCAACAATGGCTCGAAAGCGAATTTCAAAATGCACATTTGATCACCCAAGAGTGGGAGGTTCAACTGAGTATCAGCAAGAAAGGCAAGGTATTGATCAATAAATACCGCAATAAAAATGTGCCTAAAGCTAGTGAGGTCGATGCCGCAATTAATAGTGAAGCCGCGCCGCATAACCGTGCTAAAAAACGTTTTGTTGAACAAGACCGTCCTTATTTGCGCGAGTTAGGTATTACTGATGCCAGTGGCGAAATTATTCCTGCTATGTCGCGTAAGTGGAAGCAAATCAATAAATTTATTGAAGTGTTGTCACGGGCAATTGATAACACCGGTCTAGCCAAGAATAGTGAAGTACATATTGCCGATTTTGGTTCAGGTAAGGCGTATTTAACCTTTGCTGTGCACGACTATTTTATCGATAAACTGCAGGTGAGCACTCAAGTTACCGGTGTAGAACTTCGCCAAGGGCTGGTCGATTTATGTAATCAAACCGCAAACAAGTTAGCCTTAACCGGGATTAAGTTTGAGCAGGGCGATGTGCAACACTTTAAAGCCCAGGGGATTAACATCATGATAGCCTTACATGCCTGTGATGTTGCCACTGATTATGCTTTGCATATGGGGATTCAAACTGGCGCGGAAATTATCATGTGCTCGCCGTGTTGTCACAAACAAATCCGCCCACAAATGAAAAGTCCGACTTTGCTAGCACCGTTATTACAGCATGGTATTCACTTAGGCCAAGAAGCTGAAATGGTCACCGATGGCCTGCGCGCATTACTGCTTGAAGCCCACGGTTATGATACTCAAGTATTTGAGTTTATTTCACTTGAACACACCAGCAAAAATAAAATGATTTTGGCTCAAAAACGCACCCAAGCTCGCGATAACAGCGCTATATTGCAACAAATTGCCGACATTAAAGCTTTTTATGGCATTGAAGAGCAATGCTTAGAAACCTTGCTCAGTTAGATTAAAGCGGCATTATTTAAGCGGCTTGGATTTAAACTGAAGTTGTTTTAAATTTAAGTATTTGACCTAGCCCTCGAAAGTTAAGTTTTAGCATGTGAGGTACAGCATCAAAGTGAGTTGCAGTTTGCCGTAGCTTTTAAGTTGCCAAAGATTTTCTATACAGGCTAAAGATGAGTGAGCTTGATTTGGTAATTGTGGCGTGCAGTTTGGTATTGCTGTTAAATCGATAATTAGACTGTTAATAAGTGCCATTAACGGTTGAGTATCTTGCTTTAATTGCTCATTGCACACTTTATGTTGCAGCATAGCATGGCTAATCAGCATTATGCAGCGTAATAGTTGCTCAAAGGTACTTAGGTAGAGAGCGGTTCTCGCCAAGGTGTCGGTTAATTGCTGATTGTGTAGTTCATCTAGCGGATGACTTTCGCTATCGCTAAGGTTAGCCATGTATTCCAAAGCGCTTTCTAGTTGCAGCCAATGGGTGAGTCCCATTTTGAGTAATGGTTTAAGAGCTTCTGGGGAGATATGGGCTGAGCTTTTCAGGTTATCTAGTTCAGTGGGCCAGTTAGTATTGAGCTTAAAAGGGACTCGTTCTGATAATAAATAGCCTGTAAATGCCTTACTTTGCTGGCCTAATCTGAGTGGAATATACTCAACCATACTTAAGCCTAATAAGATTAAATCTGCACTGTTACCCTCTATCAATTCAAATTCCAGTTCACTTATTACCCCGTTATTTTTAGGGGTAATCACTTCTCCGCTATCTAACGCGACCTCAATTTTGCTTTGATTGAGGCTTACTATCCACGTGTGCCGAGTGAAATTCGTGTCAAAAATAGCCATTAGCGCAGAGTTTAGCTCAGCGATTACTGTGCCTTTTGGCCAAATATGGTCGGGAAACAAAAAAAGGTTGGGTGTTTTTTCAGCGGTCGACACATTATATTCAGGGCGACTATGAAGGCCATTTATAACACTTCCTGCCGTTTTAAGAGTTTGCTCTTGATGGTTTTTTGAGCCGCGGACACGCAAGCCCATATCCCATTGGGCTAATTGTAATGTGCTAGTATCGAAATAATGATTAAATAAAAATTCACTTTTACAGTAAGATGAATTGTGCAATTTATTAAGGTTTTTTATTAATGAATCATGGTCTTGGGGAGACACCAACAGTTTCAACTCAATTTCAGCATTCATTGACTTATTACTCACCTTGTAATCAAATATTCATTAATGCGTCATATTTAGTTCACAATGTCACATTTCTGTAATAAAAATCCCTTAGGATTGCACCGCTCAGATAAATTATACTCTGTGCTGCAAGTGTAAATCACAGTAGTGCGAAATTGAAACTACACTGTTTCTTTATGTGGACGCTTGAGTTAGTATGCGCCCGCTTTTCCAAGTTGGAATTAATTAAATAGGTAAACGGCAATGCCAGTAAACTCTATTTTAGGTGTATTTGCAAAATCACCTTTAAAGCCTTTAGAACAGCATATCGATAAAGTTCATGAATGTGCTGCACTTCTTGTTCCTTTCTTTGACGCCACAATGGCAGGAGATTGGGATGAAGCGGTTAAAATTCGCAAACAAATTAGTATGCTTGAAAAAGATGCTGATTCGTTAAAGCGAGAAATCCGCTTAACTCTGCCCGGTGGCTTGTTTATGCCGGTTGAGCGTACTGACTTACTTGAGTTATTAACTCAGCAAGACAAAATCGCCAACACAGCAAAAGACATTTCTGGCCGTATCATCGGGCGTCAATTAGTCCTCCCTAAACCAGTACAAGAGTCGTTCAATGCTTACCTTAAGCGTTGCCTTGATGCTGTTGCGTTAGCAAAACAAGCAATTAATGAACTTGATGACTTACTCGAAACGGGTTTTCGTGGTCGTGAAGTGAAGTTGGTTGCCAATATGATCAACGAATTGGATAAAATTGAAGAAGATTCAGATGATCTTCAAATCCAGGTTCGCCGTCAACTGTATGCTGTTGAATCAGAATTGAATCCAGTTGATGTAATGTTCTTATACAAAATTATCGAGTGGGTGGGTGGTTTAGCTGATATTGCTGAACGTGTAGGTTCCCGTCTAGAGGTTATGTTAGCTCGTAACTAATCACAAGGTTATCAAGGAAAAGACATGGTTGATGTATTAATCACCAACGGCCCGGACGCTAATCGCGCTTGCGGCCATATTTGGTTTTCTGATGGCGTGGGGTATTGGTGCAAATGATGTTGCCAATGCCATGGGAACTTCTGTAGGTTCTAATGCCATTACGATTAAACAAGCGATTATTATCGCAATGATTTTTGAATTCTCTGGCGCCTTTTTGGCTGGTGGAGAAGTCACCAGTACAATTCGAAACGGTATTATTGATGCTGCTTACTTTACTGATAAGCCTGAGTATCTCGTTTACGGTATGATTGGTTCATTGCTTGCTGCGGGTATTTGGTTAGTTGTTGCGTCAGCTTTAGGCTGGCCTGTATCGACCACTCACTCAATTATCGGCGCTATCATTGGTTTTGCTGCGGTAGGAGTCAATGTTGATGCAGTTGCTTGGGGTAAGGTAGTTGGAATTGTAGGCTCTTGGGTCGTGACTCCAGCTATTTCAGGTTTTATTGCTTATACCATTTTCCAAAGTGTGCAAAAACTGATTTTTGATACCGAAGATCCATTGGGTAATGCCAAACGTTATGTGCCTTTTTATATGGCGTTGGCAGGCTTTGTAATGTCACTTGTGACGATCACTAAAGGCTTAAAACATGTTGGGTTACATTTCTCTACTTTAGAAGCTTACATGCTAGCAACTGCTATCGCAGTTGCTGTTGGTCTTTTGGGTAAAGTGGCCATTTCTCGCTTAAAAATGAGTGAAAAAGCAGACCGTCAAACACAATTTGGTAACGTTGAAAAAGTGTTCGCAATTTTGATGGTTGTTACAGCGTGTTGTATGGCATTTGCCCACGGTTCAAACGATGTAGCTAATGCTATTGGCCCATTAGCGGCTGTGGTATCAGTTGTTGAAAGTGGCGGTGTCATTGGTTCTGAAGCTGTTTTAGCATGGTGGATCCTTCCGCTAGGTGCTATCGGTATTGTGTTAGGTTTGGCGATATTTGGCCAACGCGTAATGCAAACTATCGGTAAAAACATTACTCATTTAACACCGAGTCGTGGTTTTGCTGCTGAGTTAGCTGCAGCTTCAACGGTTGTACTTGCTTCAGGAACAGGTTTACCTATTTCTACAACACAAACCTTAGTGGGTGCAGTGTTGGGTGTGGGAATGGCGCGTGGTATTGCTGCAATCAATATCGGTGTGGTTCGTAACATCGTAATATCTTGGGTAGTGACTTTACCAGCCGGTGCAGGCCTATCTATCGTGTTCTTCTACATAATTAAAAGTATCTTTAGTTAATAATAGAAGTTAATCTCGACTTAAGAAGGAAGTCCTATGACTTCCTTCTTGCATTAATGGGACTAAGTAAATAGCATTAATGGGATTACATAAATAACATGATTGCTATTTAATAGCGTTAGGGAAAAGGCTGTGTTGAAAGTCATTAATTTTTTTGCTTTGTTATTGTTGTCGTTGAGCGTTAATGCTCAAACGTCTTCACATTATATTTCAGATGATGTGTTTACCTATATTCACGGTGGACCAGGCACTGATTTTCGTATTATTGGTAGTGTAGAAGCGGGTCAACCTATTCAGTTTTTAGGTAAAACTGAAGGTGAGTATGCTCAAATTATCGATAATAAAGGCCGTGAGGGCTGGGTTCGTAGTGCGTTTGTTACCGAACAACCTAGTTTAAGAGAGCGTTTCCCGCTGGTTGAGCAAGAGCTTATTAAGGTTAATGAGCAACTTAATCAAATCTCATTGGGAACCGATAATGTTAGTCAAGACTTCGAGTTAGCCAAGCAAAAAGTGACAGAGCTTCAAGCTGCCTTAGAAAAAGCCTTAGCTGAACGCGATACCGCCCAAGCTAAAGTGGATACGACTAAACAAGATCAACAATATCAGATGTGGCAACAAGGTGGCATTATTGCGGGTATTGGTGCGTTAATTGGGATCATTTTAGTGTATTTACCCCGTCCTCAGCTGCGTAAAAAGAGTCGGTGGATGTAATTAATCGACAATATATCAAATTTTCAAACAGAAAGGCTAACATATCATGTGTTAGCCTTTTTTGTTTTTTAGCATTGTAAGATACTGATAATTATGAGTAGATTTTGTTCCTGACATTATCATTAAGTTAGCTAATATTAAACAGGTAAACCTTCTGCTACATTTTATGTGCACCGAAGCGAGTTTATGGACTAATAGAGAGTGTTCTTGATCACATTTTGATTGTATACTCGCCCGAATCGTACATTGTATACAAAATAAAATGCTGTAATGTACGTCACACCCATTGGTTTTTACCCTCCTTCAACTGACCATGATGGAAGCGATTATGATGTTCAAAGCGAGTGAAGTACTGGGCGGTCGCTATGACAACGCCACTCTCGAAGAATTGTTTAAAGCAGTTACTGACAATTACATTGTTGATGAAGAACAGTATCTAGCAGAGTTAATTACGCTGGTGCCCTCATCCGATGAAGAAATTCAGCAGGTGACTCGTCGAGCACATGAATTGGTGACTAAAGTTCGCCAATTTGAAAAGAAAGGCTTGATGGTTGGTGTTGATGCTTTTTTACAGCAATATAGCTTAGAAACCCAAGAAGGCATTATTTTAATGTGTCTTGCCGAGGCCTTATTACGCATTCCAGATGCTGACACAGCCGATGCATTGATCGATGATAAGTTATCAGGTGCTAAGTGGGATGCACATATCAGTAAAAGTAGCTCTGTACTAGTTAATGCCTCTACTTGGGGATTAATGCTGACGGGTAAAATCGTTAAGTTAGATCGTAAAATAGATGGTACTCCAAGCCATTTGATTAATCGTCTAGTTAACCGTTTAGGTGAGCCTGTGATCCGCCAAGCTATGCTTGCTGCGATGAAGATTATGGGTAAACAGTTTGTGCTTGGTCGCAATGTTAAAGAAGCATTAAAGAATAGCGAAGACAAACGTGAAATGGGCTATACCCACAGTTATGACATGTTGGGTGAAGCTGCGTTAACCGCTAAAGATGCACAAAAATATTTTACCGATTACAGTCATGCTATTCGCGATCTCGGTGCGCAGGCATACGATGAAACTGACGCGCCAAGACCGACTATTTCAATCAAACTTTCAGCGTTGCACCCGCGTTATGAAGTGGCCAATATTGATCGCGTATTGACTGAATTATATGACACCGTTATTAAGCTAATAGTCCAAGCTCGCCAGCTAAATATTGGTATTTCAATTGATGCTGAAGAAGTTGATCGTTTAGAGTTATCTTTAGCTTTATTCAAAAAGCTGTATCAATCAGAAGAAGCAAAGGGCTGGGGCTTACTCGGTATTGTTGTTCAGGCTTATTCTAAGCGTTGTTTACCGGTGTTATGTTGGATCAACCGCCTTGCTAAAGATCAAGGTGATGAAATTCCGTTGCGCCTGGTTAAAGGTGCTTATTGGGACAGCGAGCTTAAATGGGCTCAACAAGCGGGTGAAGCGGGTTATCCACTTTATACCCGTAAAGCGGGTACCGATGTCTCATATTTAGCCTGTGCACGCTTTTTATTGTCTGAATCAACTCGCGGTAACATTTACCCACAGTTTGCTACCCATAATGCACAAACGGTCGCTAGCATAGATGCTATGGCGGGTGATCGCCTATACGAGTTCCAACGTTTACACGGTATGGGACAAGAGCTTTATGACACTATGCTTGCTGAAAGCGGTGCTAAAGCTGTGCGTATTTATGCACCAATTGGTGCCCACAGAGATTTACTCCCCTATCTAGTGCGCCGCTTATTAGAGAACGGTGCCAATACATCGTTTGTACATAAGTTGGTTGACCCGAAAACCCCAATCGAGTCTTTAGTGGTACACCCTTTGGTGACACTAAAAGGCTATAAGAGCTTTACCAATCATAAGATTGTTAAACCGGCGGATATCTTCGGCGTTGAGCGTAAAAATTCTAAAGGATTAAATATGAATATTATTTCAGAGTCTGAGCCATTTTTTGCGGCAATCGAGAAATATGCTCAAACACAGTGGCAAGCAGGCCCATTGGTTAATGGCAAAACCTTAACCGGTGAAATGCGAGACGTAGTTAGCCCATTTGATACCACTAAAATGGTCGGTAAAGTGGCTTTTGCTGATAGCCAAGCGATTGAAACTGCTATTGCATCAGCTGAGAGTGCTTTTGCTCGCTGGTCACGTACTCCAGTTGAAATCCGTGCCACTGCATTGCAAAAACTGGCTGACTTATTAGAAGAAAATCGTGAAGAGTTAATTGCACTTTGTACCCGTGAAGCGGGTAAGAGTATCCAAGACGGCATTGATGAAGTGCGTGAAGCAGTTGACTTTTGTCGCTATTACGCGGTGCAAGCGAAGAAAATGATGGCTAAGCCAGAATTGCTTCCTGGCCCAACAGGTGAGTTGAATGAGTTGTTTTTACAAGGCCGCGGTATATTTGTGTGTATCAGCCCTTGGAACTTCCCATTAGCGATATTCTTAGGTCAAGCAAGTGCCGCATTAGCTGCGGGTAATACCGTTATTGCTAAACCTGCTGAGCAAACTTGCCTAGTGGGTTATCGCGCAGTTCAGTTAGCGCATGAAGCGGGTATTCCTACCGACGTGTTGCAATTCCTACCAGGTACTGGCGCGACAGTAGGGGCGGTATTAACCGCTGACGAGCGTATTGGTGGTGTATGTTTTACTGGTTCTACCGGTACGGCTAAGCTAATTAACCGTACTTTAGCAAACCGTGATGGTGCAATTATTCCGTTAATTGCCGAAACCGGTGGCCAAAATGCGATGGTGGTGGATTCAACTTCACAACCTGAGCAAGTGGTTAATGATATTGTGTCTGCCTCTTTCACCAGTGCCGGTCAGCGTTGTTCAGCATTACGAGTACTATATGTACAACATGATGTTGCCGATCGCGTGATTGAAGTGATGAAAGGCGCAATGGAGCAATTAACCATTGGTGACCCAAGTTCTGTGAAAACAGATGTGGGCCCGGTAATTGATGCGGCGGCTAAAGCGAACTTAAATGCCCATATTGATCATATTAAGCAAGTGGGTAAATTAATTAACCAACTAGCGTTACCTGCTGGGACTGAAAATGGTCACTTTGTTGCCCCGACAGCGGTAGAGATTGATTCGATTAAAGTGTTAGACAAAGAACATTTTGGCCCAATCCTGCATGTTATTCGTTTCAAAGCGGCTGATTTAGGTAAGGTTATCGATGAAATTAATAGTACGGGTTATGGATTAACCTTAGGTATTCATAGCCGTAACGAAGGTCATGCTTTAAATCTTGCTGATAAAGTGAATGTGGGTAATGTGTACATTAACCGGAACCAAATTGGCGCAGTAGTCGGTGTACAACCATTTGGTGGTCAAGGTTTATCTGGCACGGGTCCTAAAGCGGGTGGTCCACATTATTTAACCCGTTTTGTTACCGAGAAAACTCGCACCAATAATATTACCGCTATTGGTGGTAATGCGACATTGTTATCGTTAGGTGACTCTGACGAATAAGTGTTAACCGCTTAGTGTTAGTTAAAATAATGCCCGCAATTGCGGGCATTATTGTTTATCCCGTTTTATCAACGCAGTTGAGACAGACTCTATTGCAGAGTCGGTATGAGAGCGGGATGGTATTTTTGTTACATGATTGGCTAGATTAGCGGTGTTTTGTTTAATGATTGAGCTATTTTTGTAAAAAATCGACTGGAAGGAAAGAAGTCTAGACGTCCATGTTGCAATTTGAAATAACTTCTCTTATTCTTGGCGCAGATGAATAGGATGTGTAGGATGTAATCCTAGTATTCAGTCAGATGAATATTGCTTTTCCGTCACAAGCCTAAAAATATAGAAAAAGAGAGATGACTTTGACTAAACCCACTACAAGTAACAGTTCGCCAACGGCATCCTTTATTGCTTTGTTGCCTTTATTTGTTTTTCTCGGACTATTTATTGGCGCTGGAGTGTACTTTCAAAGCCAAGGTGTTGATTATGCTTTTTATCAACTGCCGAGTGTGATTGCTATTTTACCTGCGATCATCTTGGCAATGCTGCTCTCTAAACAAAAAATCAACAACGCGATTGAAACCTTCATTGAGGGTATTGGCCATAGCAATATTATCGCCATGTGTTTAATTTATTTACTGGCGGGTGCATTTGCCTCTGTTGCTAAAGCAACGGGTGGTGTTGATTCTACGGTTGCTTTAGGTTTATCGCTGATTCCTGCTGACTTATTATTGCCCGGTTTCTTTATGATAGCGGCATTTATTGCTACTGCTATGGGCACGTCAATGGGCACGATAGCGGCAGTGGCGCCTGTCGCTTTGGGCGTGGCAGACCAAGCACAAATTGAATACGCATTAATGGCGGGGGCGGTAATGTCTGGGGCATTGTTTGGTGATAATTTATCCATTATTTCAGATACGACTATCGCTGCGACTCGTACTCAGGGATGTGATATGAAAGATAAGTTTCGCGAAAATTTAGTCTTTGCTATTCCAGCCTCAATTTTAACGCTTGTTGCTTTTTCATTTGCAGGCCAAGGGCAGGCTACTATTGCCCCGCAACAAATTGAATTTATAAAAGTATTACCGTATTTAACCATATTGATTTTGGCCGTTTCAGGGTTGAATGTATTTGTGGTGCTAACCTTAGGTATTTTACTGGCTGGCCTGACAGGGATATTAGCTGCAGATTACAATGTTATTCAATTTGGCAATGATATTTATACTGGCTTTACCAATATGCAAGAAATCTTCATTCTTTCTATGTTGGTAGGAGGTTTAGCGGCACTGATGCAACAGCAGGGTGGCTTGGCCTTTGTGAATAATAAGGTTGAAGGATTAATTAGCCGTTTTTCTAAGTCTGCGGGCGATACGTCACCGCGCGCAGCTGAATTAGGCATAGCAAGTATTGTTGCCGCGACAAATACCTGCGTGGCAAATAATACGGTTTCCATTGTGGTGACTGGCGATATCGCTAAAGACTTAGCAGAAAAACACGGCGTTAGCCCTAAGCGAGCTGCCAGTGTGATGGATATTTTTGCCTGTATTATTCAGGGGTTGATCCCCCATGGTGCTCAAGCATTATTAATAGCATCAGTGTTTACTATTAGCCCATTAACGGCGGTATCGAATGCCTGGTATTGTATGATTTTGGCCGTTGTTGCGGTCATTATTGTGATATTTCGAAAGCGTGCATAATCTATCAATATTGATTGAAATATACTATCTGTTGACTGTATTAGCATTAGTATCAGTAAGCCCTAAACCGTGTTTAGGGCTTTTACTTTTTTAAAGATACAGGTAAGGTCGATTGTCTTATTTCTAATAATAGATCCCCTTGAATAAACAGCATACAAATTACGACTTACATCTAGTGATTGTCTTTATGTCATTAGCTGCGGCAATTATTGCCAGTGTTGGCGTCTCGTCTGCATTATTTGCACAAGTACAACAAATGCAAACCAGCATCTTTACTATTCGTCCTGATATTTTAGGGGATTATATGAATTCTCCTTTAGCTGTGGTGTTTAACCTGTCTTTGCTTGCAGCTGGTGTATGTTTCTTGTTAGGCACTTTGGCTATTTATTTTACTTTTTCGGATGTCTTAAGCCGAGGAATTGCCGTTGTAGGGGGTATTGTTGGCTTGAGTATTGCGCTGATGGGGATGTTTCCAATTAACTTCTTAGAGTTGCATCGCAAGGTTTCAACCTTGTACTTAGTTGGTTCGCTAGTCTTACATTGCTTATGTTTCGCTGATTACTTTAAACCCAAAAGCACCATGACTCGAGTGGTGTTTGGATTATCGATAGTGGCAATAGTCACGTCCGTTAACTTAATTCGTTTATTAGATTGGCATTTACTTGATTTCCCTTCCTGCGATGACAATGGTAGTCATTTCTGTTGGGTATCGTCTAGTATGTGGGTGTTAACTCAAGCGAATATTTTATGGTGTGTATGCCTTGGATTAAGCATACGCCAACACATAGTTGTACAACAGTCATTATCACGTCACGTTGTGCCAGCATAAACCAGTATGGCTCAATATCGTTTAGCCCATTACCTTGCCCTTTGCGGCATCGCCTCAAGGCGTCAATGTTCAAGAATTATTGAGGCTAGTCGAGTCACTATTAATGGCTGTTTAGCTTTACATTCAACGGTTATTGATACTGATTTTATTGATGATATTCGTGTCGACGATGTAAAAGTTCTTAAGCCTGAAGATAAAGTCTATTGGTTATATCATAAGCCTGTAGGAGTCGATTGTCGTTTAATTGAAAGCGACCCTAGTAGTTTACTGCATCACTTACCTAAAGGGCCAAGATTGTATCCTGCAGGGCGATTAGACAAAGATTCCCGAGGACTATTATTACTCACCAATGACGGTCAATTAACCCAGCGATTAATGCATCCTGATTTTCATCATTCAAAAACCTATCATGTCAGTGTTGATAAACCTTTTGATGAGCTGTTTTTGGCGACAATGGCTGCGGGCGTTACCTATCATCAAGCCAGTCAAAACGTCACGACTCGAGCGTGCCTGGTAAAGTCTTTGGCTTCGGTACAATTCGAAATATTATTGACCCAGGGATTAAACCGACAGATCCGTAAAATGTGTCAAACACTAGGCTATCGGGTGATTGATTTAAAGCGAGTCGCGATTGGGGAGGTAGAATTAGGTGATTTGCCAGAAACAAAACGGCGACCGTTAACGGCCGCCGAATTAAGCATGTTAATGCAACCAATAGGCGTTACTTAACGATTTCCATTTCCGCTAATAGATTATCGGCGTGATCAACATGCTCCATAATCCATAACATGTAGCGGCTATCAACCTGGATTGAACGGTTTTTATTGGCATCGTAGCCCCAATCACCAATAATACTTTCATACACACCATCAAATAGTAAACCGACTAATTCAGCGCGGCCATTTAGTGTTGGTGAGCCAGAGTTACCGCCAGTCGTATCTAAGGTTGATAAAAAGTTAACTGGAACAGAATCAATGGCTTTGACATAGTAGTCACCATATTGTTTTTGTTTGATTAACTCGAGCTGCTTAGCGGGCGCATCAAATGGGTCCATGCCTGTATCTTTAGCTAAGATGCCTTCTAAGCGTGTAAAGGGCACTGCCACCAAACCATCTTGTGGTGAATAGCCTTTCACATTACCTACGGAAACTCGTAAGCTTGAGTTGGCGTCAGCATAAACGGGTTTACCAAGCTCACGATTATAAGCAATGATAGCGTCCATAAACTGTGGACGTACTTTCATTAGATCACCCGATAATTGCTTCTGTGCCTGCTCTAGCTTCATGCTTTCATCATAGGTACTGACGGCAAACTGAATGAAGGGGTCGTTAGACTTTTTAAAATCTGCAACCGACTTATCCATCCATGCTAAACGGGTAGCTTGATCAGCTAATTTTGTTTTAGCAAACATCTTATCTACGGTTTTATTCAGCTTCTTAGCGTCGAACTTGTTGCCAATATTGAAGGCTTTATCAAATGCTGGTAAGCGCTGTTCTACTGGTAGGTTGGCGTAACGCGTTAACATTTCTATTAACAATGCCTTGTCGACACTAGCTGCATAGCGACGATCAATACGTTCCATACTTGAGGTGAAATTGGCTATATCACGCTCTTGATAACCTGGTTCACGCTCCATGTCAGGTAGTGTTTTTTCGTTAGCTAAACGATATAAATCACGCGCTGTTGTCAGCATGGTTGTGTAGGTAATGTAGCCTAATAAGGTATCACGCTGCTGGTTTTGTTGGCTTTTAGTGACTAATTTATCTAATTCAACTATGGTTTTACCATATTTTTCCTGGCGCGCCGAGTCAGTATTAATCCATGATGCTAGGTCGCTTTCTACCTTTTTGCGATCATCTAACATAGGCATTTTGCCGTAGAACTCAATCATGGAGGCAAAGTTTTTAGCATAGTTTGCTAGTCCAGCAATTAAGCTTTCATACTTAATGCGATCATCTGTGCCTTCTGCTGCAGTGTCTTTGATGATTTCAATCATGCGTTCACGCAGAATCTTACCTTCTGGATAAGCCCATTCGAATTGATTTTCAACCTCGTTTGCAGTGCGGTAACGATTAGTGCTACCCGGATAGCCTGCGACCATCACAAAGTCGCCATCACTAACGCCTTTAGCTGACACTTTTAAGAAACTTTTTGGCTCATACGGGACGTTGTCTGCATGGAAGTCCGCAGGCTTGCCATCTTTGCCTACATAAGCGCGATAAAATGAGAAGTCACCAGTATGACGAGGCCACATCCAGTTATCGATATCGCCACCATATTTACCGACACTACCAGCTGGGTTATAGGTTAAACGAACATCACGTATTTCGAGTTGTTTAACAAGGTAATATTCTAAGCCACCATGGAAGCTATATACCTGGCAGTGATAGCCATCTTCTTTTTCACATTCAGCCACTAAGGCCTTTTCTTGTTGTTCAATACCGGCGTAAAATTCGTTGCCGACTTTTTCCATTTGGCCGTTCTTAATTTTAGCCGTCACATCGGTAACCGCTTCGGTAACATAAACGCGCGACCCTGGTGTTGCCGGCAATTCTTCCTTATATGTTTTAGCTAAAAAGCCATCTTTGAGCAGATTTTTTTCTGGGGTTGAGTTGTACTGAATTGCACCATAAGCACAGTGATGGTTAGTAACAACTAAGCCTTTTGGTGACACAAAGGATGCAGTACAACCTCCTAAACTAATGACCGCATTCATAGGGAATTCAGTCAGTTTAGAAATTGATTTCGCATCTATTTCTAAGCCTTTTTCTTTGAGCATGTCAGCCATGGCGGGTAACTGGTGTGGCTGCCACATGCCTTCATCGGCTTGGGCAGTAAAACTGGCAGCAATCGCCGCTGTAAGTAACCATGTTTTCATTGTTATAAGTCCATTTTGATAAAGTAATCACATGCTCAAGGGGTTTGGCAGTATGTGAAATAAACCGAATATACATTAGTGTATTTATTATTTTAGATATTTAGCGTGATGTTTAAACGACTATATTGACCCACAAAAAAGTCAGGCCTGCAGGCCTGACTTTAACAAAACTTGTAACAGGTTAACAGCGTCAGAAAAAACCAGTTACAAACTAAATTTAATTCTGTTAGCTATCCATTAACCCAATGCGACCATTAACTGTGCAATCACAATTAAGACCCCGATAATACCTGCTATTATCAGTGCCGGCATGCCACCCATCACTTGATAACCACCTAAGTTCTGAGGCCGCTGCTTTAGTGCCATCACGATCGGTAAAAATATGATCATCACAACTAAAGGAATAGCCGCAAAACCTAATACTTGAAAGAAGCCATCCGGATAGAATAAAGCACATAATAATGGCGGAATAAAGGTAATTAACCAGGTTTGAATACGGCCAGCGACATCACTTCGAGCACGAGTCAGTTCAGCCACATAATCAAACAGACTCATGGTGACGCCTAAAAATGAAGTGATGAGTGCGAGGTTGGCAAAAATATCAATAAATTGGCTGACAATTTGTGACTCAACTAACCCTTGTAGTGCCATTACCAGCTTAGGCAATGAGCCTCCAAGTTGATGAACTGTTGAGCCACCTAGCGTACCTAGTGTGACCAATAACCATAAAATGTAGCAAACTAATGGAATTGTAGAGCCAATTAACAGTACTTTACGCAGTGATATCGCATCACCATCAAGATAGCGCACAATCGTGGCAATACACACATGGAAACCAAATGAGGTAAACACCACAGGAATAGCAGCTAGCCATAAGTGAGTTAACTCATTGCCTTGAGCGACTTCACTCATTGTGTTAGTCAATGCAACAGCTAAATTAACATCTGGCAGTAAAAAGGCGACCACTAATACCAATAATACCACCATGGCGGTAAACAGCACTCGAGAGACTTTATCTATCCAGCTGACACCTACAGCAATAATGCCACCAAAAATGACGGTGAATAATAGCACTGCTGCTTGATTACTTAAGTTAAGACCTAATGGGGCTAAGCGGGTTTCCAGTAGGGAGGAGCCACCCATTAAATACACCATGGTTAAGGCGAATAATAAACTTAAAAACGATCCACCTTGAATTAATTGCCCTACTTTCCCTAATGTTTTACCGGTAATGGCATGGACATTATCGCCTACACCGGTACGTAAATTGATTTCTAACATGAGTAAAGAGGTGTATGCAGAGATGCCCCAAATGACAATGAGCAGCAAGATAGCTGGGACGATCCCCAGTGCCGCAGTGGCTAAAGGTAATGCAAGCATGCCACCACCAATAGCAGTACCAGCGACTATCGAAATAGATCCAAGTGTTTTAAAATTCACGAACGCGTCCATATAGTTATTGTTTTATTGCAAGCGACATTAGCAGAAGGCAAACAGCTCAAGCAAGAAACTTAGTCGTTTAAAGACTTTTTGCACTGTGTAGAAACAATTACATAACATTTAGCCCGCCAACATCAAGGCCAATATTTGTATTGTGCATTCATTAGCTGGCTTGGGAATTAGGAAATGAGAAGAAGGGCATTATGATGTTGTATGCCTTTTAAGTTTGGGTTATATTGCAGCCCTCGTTTTAGGGGAGTAGCTAGCTTTAAGTTGTTGCCATCAATAACTTTTGGCGTTTATATCAACATAATTGGCCAGATTGCCATGGTATAAACAACAAAGAAGCCCTTTGTTAAGCAAGACCTAGTGCGGTAACAGTAGCTTAGAGGGCTTGCTGTTGCTTGTGCTTGGTTTATACGCCCTCTAATAACGCTAGGATTTTCCCTTGGAAGCACTTCTTACTTCAACCTTTACCGTGGCTATTGCTGAAATTGGCGATAAAACTCAACTGTTAGCATTATTGTTAGCGGCGCGTTTTCGCAATAAATCAGCCATTGTTCTAGGTATTTTGTTGGCAACACTACTCAATCATTTTGTCGCGGCTTGGGTCGGACAGTTTGCTATTAGCTGGCTTGATCCTCAATGGGCTAGCTATGCCGTTGCATTGTCATTTTTTGCTATTGCCCTATGGGTTCTGATCCCCGATAAAATGGATGAGGATGATAATAGCTTTTATAAACTAGGCGCGTTTATGGCTACCTTCATTTTGTTCTTTATTGCCGAGATGGGTGATAAAACTCAAATTGCCACAGTCGTATTAGCGGCTAAATATGATGCACTTGCCATGGTGGTAATAGGCACTACATTAGGGATGTTAATAGCCAATGTGCCAGTGGTATTACTGGGTCATTTTAGTGCTGATAAATTACCGATGAAAATGATCCACAGAACTTGTGCAGCTTTATTTGTGGTGCTCGGCGTAGTCACTCTATTGTATGGCGTGTGATCGCTACAAAAGCCGATTCTATTAAGTGTGCGCTAATCGGCGTTATCTATTGCTTAAGAGTGCTTAAATTATAGTCAGCCGATAATCGGGTTGGGGTTAGCTTAACTTAGCTTTACTTCAACCTAGATTAACCATTGAAAATAAATGTAGAGGTTGAGTTATGCAAAGACATGGGATCACAATAGGAATTGAGCGTCATCAACAACACTTTTTTATCATTATGAAGGTGGTGGGTAAGCTCACCCATGAAGACTATCAAATTATTACTCCGATATTGGATGATGCATTAGCGCAAGTTGCTAAGCTTAAGATGAATATGTTTGTGGATATAAGCCAACTTGAAGGCTGGGAGTTACAAGCCGCTTGGGATGACTTAAAGCTTGGAGTTAAACACCGTACCAGTTTTAATAAAGTGGCTATTTTTGGTGACCAAAATTGGCAAGGGTTAGCTGCAAAAGTGGGGGGATGGTTTATTAACGGCGAGATGATGCCTTTCAACGACAAACATCAAGCTTTTGAGTGGTTGCAAAATTAACCACTCTTATTTGATTGCTTTAGACTGCCATCTTATCTATTTACTCGACTATTAACTTACAGCTTATTGGCGGCTGATTAATTTGTTCAATCGTCGCCTGTTGTTGATGAGTCCATAGGCTAGTATTCTGCGCCTGGTATTTAGCGCCAGAAGCCGTACGGGTTAATAGTCCTAATTGGGATAAATTTGCTGGAGGCACACTAGATGTTTTTTTCGCCTGACTGTAGCTGAATACTGCGGCGGGGATGACGGTATTGTTATAAAAATAGGCTGTTAATTTGTTCTGTGGATCATCACTACATTGATAATAAGTTGCACTTGGCACCTCAACAGCGCCTGCTAGAATTTGTAGCTCAGTGATGCGAGATTGGTAATTAAGCTTAGTACATTCTTTAGGGTTATTGGCTTTCCAGCAATCATTACGGCCTTTAATCCAGCCTCTTTGCTCAGCTTTAATGCGGTTAACTTGCTGCCCATCGACTTGTAACACTAATTGGCTGAAAAGGGGCTGTAACTGAATATCCAGTAGAGCCAACTCTTCAGATTGGCAAATAAGCTTCTCAATAGACCCGCGTGCTTTATTGCACTCAAAGCTAGGCGCTTGAGCCACAGACGTAGCGGCGTAGCTCTGCGCAATTGGAGTTAAACCAATCACAGTTAAACCAACCGCAGTTAACCCAATAGCAGCCAAAGCCGATAAATTTTTCATCAATGTATTTCTCTATCCATTATTCATGACAGACCATAATGACGTAATCACTAAGGTGTCGCAATTTAAGATAGCTAATTACACAGTAAAAATTTAGGCAGTCGTATTAATATTGTGACCTGCATTGCCAACAGGTGCTGGAGGCGCTGCTGCTTCAATAAGTTGCAGTGCCATTTGACCTTCCACTTTTTGTTGATCCTTCGCCATAACAGCGGCTTTCAAGCTATGGCCTGAATCAATATTTGCTGGCATGTTGCTTGGAGCGTTTACCGAAATTGTCATATAAACCTCACTTTTATTAAATAATGGTTTTTGTATTCTGTCTATTTGTATATCGGCAGGCGTATTGAATACTGTAGCAAAGATATCGGATTAATATGCTTCCCTAACAAAATATAATAAATTCTTGGCAAAGTATTCTCTGTTGTTGGCAAATATTATAGATTGTGCACAACTAGAATATGTTATACTTGAGCAAATTTTAAAGGGAATATTTATGCCATCAGCCAACCCATTAGCACTTGAAAATCAGGTGTGTTTTTCATTATATAGCGTCACTAATGCGATGATCCGTGCTTATCGCCCTTTGCTTGATGAGTTATCACTGACATATCCGCAGTATTTAGTCATGTTAGTGTTGTGGAAAGAGGCGGGCATAAGCGTTAAAACCTTGGGCGAGCGATTGCATTTAGACTCAGGTACGTTAACCCCCTTACTTAAGCGCTTAGAAGTAAAAAAGTTAGTAATACGAGGCCGTAGTGAAGAAGATGAGCGAGTTAGAGTATTACACCTTACCGAACAAGGCCAAATGCTACGCCAACAAGCTGAATCAGTCCCTGAAATGATGCGTTGTAAAGTGGGTGGCGATCTGGCACAGCTTCAGCAGCTTAAAAGCTTATGTGATAACGCGCTAAAAGTACTTAATTCTGATAAGGCATCAAGTTGTGAAGTGTGAGTTTTTTGAAAAAGGTCATTGTTTATCCTGTCGTGATATTCAAATCCCTATGTCAGAACAGTTACAGCATAAAATGACCAAACTACAGCAGTTTTTTGCCCAATTGCCTGTTGAGCAATGGCTTGAACCCATTGCAAGCCAAGAAAATCGTTTTCGCAATAAAGCCAAAATGGTGGTGTTAGGTGCTGCACATCAACCTATTTTAGGTATTGTCGATCCCCAGGGGCAGCCCATTAGTTTATGCGATTGCCAACTGTATCCTGAAGATATGCGGCGGCTATTGCATAGATTGCAATTGTTTGTGCAACAAGCGGGAATTCCGCCTTATCGAGTCGATAAAAGTAAAGGTGAGCTTAAATTTATTCTGCTCACCAGAAGTTATATCTCTGGTGAATTTATGCTGCGCTTTGTGCTGAACAGTGAACAGGCAATTTCACGAATTAAGCGAGAACTACCTCAGTTACAGGCTGAATTTCCTAAAATCAGTTTAGTGTCGGTTAATATTCAACCTGTTCATATGGCGATTTTAGAGGGCGATCAAGAAATATTTTTAACCGATCAAACCCGTCTTGCTGATCGCTTTAATGATGTGCCTTTATATATTCGTCCTAAAAGTTTTTTTCAAACCAATCCACAGGTAGCTGAGCAACTTTATCAAACCGCTCGAGAGTGGGTAGCTGCATTTAATCCACAACATATTTGGGATTTATTTTGTGGGGTGGGTGGATTCGGACTGCATTGTGCAAGTGGCAAAATTCGGTTAACTGGGATTGAAATTGAGGCCGAAGCGATCGAGTGTGCCAAGATGTCTGCCGCAGAAATGGGTCTAGAGGACATCAGCTTTAGGGCGCTGGATTCTACCGACTTTGCTAATGGGATCGCAGCAAATGATAAACCTGATTTGATTATTGTTAATCCGCCAAGGCGCGGAATAGGCGAGTCGCTTTGTCAGTCATTAAGCGCATTTTCACCTAAAGCGATAGTTTATTCGAGTTGTAACCCAATCAGTTTAGTGAAAGATTTGGCGATGATATCAGGATATAAAATTACCAAGGTGCAGTTGTTTGATATGTTTCCACATACCGACCACTATGAAGTGCTGGTGATGTTAGAAAAGAACTCTCTTTGTCATTAAGTATTCATAATAGTGTCATAAACTAAATCGATATAAGAATATTAGGAACTCAGCATGTGGCAAATTTTTAGTCGTTTTTTAGCATTAGGATTAATTAGTTTCGGTGGCCCAGCTGCACATATTGGTTATTTTAGAAAAACCTTTGTACAAGATTTAAATTGGCTGGATGATAAGCAATACGCCAGTTTTGTCGCATTGAGCCAGTTTATGCCAGGGCCTGGTTCAAGCCAAGTTGGCTTTGCGATTGGTTATCATAAAGGTGGATTGCCCGGGGCATTTGCAGCATTTTTAGGTTTTACACTTCCTTCATTTTTACTGCTATTTCTATTTGCTATATCCACTGCCAGTTGGTTGCAATTGGACATGGTTGCAGGTGCTATTCACGGTTTAAAATTACTTGCTGTTGTTGTAGTCGCTGATGCTACTCTGGGTATGTTTAAGCAATTTTGCCAACGTAAAACGGCGCAATGTTTAATGGTAGCCACTGTCGCGTGTATTTTATTATTTCCGGCATTATTAACACAAATCGTGGTATTAATTGTTGCGGCTATTATTGGTGCCTTAGTTCTGACTCGCGGTGAAAATACCTCCCCTGATACACCTGAAATAAAGTTGAATTTACTGTGGTTAGCTATTTTTGTTTTAGGGTTAATTGCTTCTTACTTTTTAGCATCTCAGCCCGATAGTCTTGGGCAAATTTTTGGACAGTTTTATCAAGTTGGCAGTTTAGTGTTTGGTGGTGGCCATGTTGTACTGCCGCTACTTGAGGCTAATGTTGGCGATCTTGTTACCCAAGATAGGTTTTTAACCGGCTATGCGCTAGCACAGGCTGTACCTGGGCCTATGTTTACTCTGGCGACGTTTCTTGGGGCTGATATTTGGCAAGAATCACCCATTTTAGGTGCACTTGTCGCCACCATCGCTATTTTCATCCCCGGATTTTTATTGATGTTAGTGGCATTAAATAGCTGGGGAGCCATTAGTCAACGTCCGGTTATCGCTGGTGGACTAGCTGGGGTGAATGCCGCAGTGGTAGGGTTACTGTTTGCCGCCTTGTATCAGCCTGTTTTTAGTAGTGGTGTGGCGAGTTCACTCGATATGGCATTGGTGGTAATTGGCTTTGGAGTATTAAAAATATTTAAGCCTAATATCGTGTTGCTTGTTGCCGGCTTTGCAGCTTTTGGCGCACTGTTAAGCTTGTTGTAACCTAGCATTTATACCCGTTTTATCAGGCTTTTATTACTACAGTAGAACGTGGTTCAGTGTTTGTCATGGCAAGCGTGTTGGGAAAGGTAGCCTTAAGCCTGCCAATGATTAACGATTCATTTTTTTTACAAATACCACCACGAATAATGCAATCGTAAAGCTACCCGTAAAGGCCTCGATTGCCGCAACCAATTTGGAGTAGCCAATGGGTGTAAAGTCGCCATAACCTAAGGTGGTAAAGGTAACAACTGAATAGTAAATGCAGTTTAGAAGCAGCTTAATATTTTGGCTAATGCTATTGTCGAAGTTGAATTGATGGATTTGTTCACCATAGCTAAGACCGGTGAAAAAGAAACACATTGCACAGATTGCAATCAGTGCCATAGAAAACCCTATCACTCGAAGAGGGGCTTCACCATAACCACACAATAGATCAATTGACTTAGATATCATGCGTTTTGATGACCACTTAGGCATCTGATGTCGTCGCATTATGAGCTCGTTACGCATAAAATGTCCGGCCATGGCAAATAAGCCTTCACGATCGGCAGCTTTACGTAAGTCACGATATATCTCTTCAGACTGTTGGTAATAATCCAAGGCAATTTCTAGTTCTCCCAACCTATCTGCTTTACGAGCCATACGTTCTTGCTTGATTTTCGTTCCCGTATAAATGTTTTCAATTTTGGCACCTTTCCATTTTACGCCTAATAGATTGGTGTTGGTTAGGTTGGCGCAATGCATATTGGCATCACGTAAATCGGCCTTCATTAAGCTAGCTTGTTCAAGGTTGACATTGAACATATGTGCGCCTTGAAGGTTAGCTCGATATAGCTCTGCATGACTCATATCAAAACCTGTTTTTGCATGATGTTTAACTAAGTCAACACCCGTTAAATTTGCCCGCTTTAAACTAATGCCGCGAAGCATTCCTCCGCTACGAGCAAAAGCTTCAAGCCTAGCTTTGTCGTCAGGCTTGTTTTTAATAATGCGTGGGTCATGCCAGTAACAAAGACCTGAAGGCTCTGCAGTTTCATGGCAGGAAAATCCTTCATCTTCGTGGTAGCAACAAGTTGGGTTATCTGAGTTCATTATTACAGTATAGCTAAGCTATAAAATCTTGATAAATTCAGTTGAAATATATTCGACTTAATTAACCCCACTTCGGTCTAGGTTTAGTGCCGCGCATGGGGTAAAATACGCCGTTAAACCTTTTGTTAACCGCTATTTTTTAAGTTGAAAATTCATGTTTGAAGTTAATCCGGTAAAATTCAAAATTAAGGAGCTGGCCGAGCGCACAGAACTTCTTAGGGGGTACCTTTGACTACGCTGCTAAAAGTGAGCGTTTAGAAGAGGTTAGCCAAGAGCTTGCAAGTTCAGAAGTATGGAGTGAACCTGAGCGTGCCCAGGCGTTAGGGAAAGAGCGTTCAGCCCTTGAAGCGGTTGTAAAAACCATTGATGATATGGATTCTGGCCTTGAAGATGTCGCTGGGTTATTGGAATTAGCCATTGAAGAAGACGATGAAGAAACCTTTAATGATGCCAGTAACGAAATTGCCGAACTTGAAAAGCGTCTAGCAGATCTAGAGTTTCGCCGTATGTTTGCTGGCAAAAATGATGCTGCAAGCTGTTATCTTGATATTCAATCAGGTTCAGGTGGAACAGAAGCACAAGATTGGGCCAATATGGTACTGCGTATGTATTTACGCTGGGGCGAAGCGCATAACTTTAGCCCAGAATTGATTGAAGTTACCGCTGGGGATGTGGCCGGTATTAAAGGCGCTACCATTAAGTTTACCGGAGAATATGCGTTTGGCTGGATGCGAACTGAAACGGGTGTACACCGTTTAGTGCGTAAGTCGCCTTTTGATTCATCAGGTAAGCGTCATACTTCTTTTTGCTCGGTATTTGTGTACCCTGAAATTGAAGATGATATTGAAATTGATATTAATCCTTCTGATTTACGTATTGATACTTACCGCGCATCAGGTGCGGGTGGTCAGCACGTTAACAAAACGGATTCTGCAGTACGTATTACCCATATTCCAACCAATACTGTGGTGCAGTGTCAAAATGACCGCTCACAGCATAAAAACCGTGATTCCGCTTTTAAACAATTAAAAGCTAAGTTGTACGAGTTGGAAATGTATAAGCAAAATGCTGATAAGCAAGCCGCTGAAGACGCTAAGTCTGATATTGGTTGGGGCAGTCAAATTCGTTCATACGTTTTAGATGACTCCCGCATTAAAGATTTACGTACCGGTGTTGAAAACCGAAATACCCAAACCGTTTTAGATGGCGATTTGGACAAGTTTATTGAAGCTAGCCTTAAATCTGGCCTTTAACGAGAGAAGAAGATGACTGAACACACTCAAGATGAAAATAAGTTAATTGCAGAACGTCGTGCAAAATTGGATCACATCCGCACGAATTGCCCAGCAAATGGTCACCCAAACAACTTCGATCGAAAACATAAGGCTGCCGATATTGAAGCTGAGTTCGGTCACCACACCAAAGAAGAACTAGAAGGCATGGGCATTCAACGCTCTATCGCTGGTCGTGTTATGGCTAAGCGCGGTCCTTTTTTAGTGATTCAAGATGTGAGCGGTCGTATCCAGGCTTATGCGGGTAAAGATGTTCAAAAAGATTTGAAAGAGACGTTTCAGGGGTTAGATATTGGTGACATTATTGGTGTTACCGGTCAACTTCACCTGTCAGGTAAAGGCGACTTATATGTCAACATGGAACAGTATCAGTTACTGACTAAAGCATTGCGTCCATTACCTGAAAAATTCCACGGTTTAACGGATCAAGAAACACGTTATCGTCAACGTTACGTTGATTTGATTGTCAATGAAGATTCACGTAATGCTTTTATTATGCGTTCTAAAGTGGTTTCAGCTATTCGTAACTTCATGATCAAAAAAGAGTTCATGGAAGTTGAAACACCAATGATGCATAGCATTCCAGGCGGTGCTTCAGCACGTCCTTTTGCCACGCACCATAATGCATTAGATATGGCGATGTACTTGCGTATCGCGCCTGAGCTTTACCTTAAGCGTTTAGTCGTAGGTGGTTTTGAGCGAGTATTCGAAATTAACCGCAACTTCCGTAACGAGGGTTTATCACCGCGTCATAACCCAGAATTCACTATGATGGAATTCTATATGGCATACGCTGATTTTAATGACCTTATGGACTTAACCGAAGAAATGCTAAGCTCTATCGCGACTGAACTTTGTGGTTCTCCACAACTTCCATACGGCGAGCATACTGTTGATTTTGGTGGCCCTTACGCACGTTTAAGCATGTTAGATGCGATTAAGAAATACAATCCAGACAATGCTACCATTCAGTCAATGACCTATGAAGAAGTTAAAGACGTTGAATTTATGCGTACCCTTGCCAAAAGCATTGGAATGAAAATTGAGAAGTTCTGGACTTGTGGTCAATTGTTAGAAGAAATTTTTGGCGAAACCGCCGAAACTCAGCTAATGCAACCTACGTTCATTACTGGTTATCCAGCGGACATTTCACCGTTAGCGCGTCGTAATGATGACAATCATTTTATTACTGACCGTTTCGAGTTCTTTATTGGCGGTCGTGAAGTCGCTAACGGTTTCTCTGAGCTTAACGATGCAGAAGACCAAGACAGTCGCTTTAAAGCGCAGGTTGATGCTAAAGATGCCGGTGATGATGAAGCAATGTTTTATGATGCAGATTACATTACAGCACTAGAGCACGGCTTACCGCCTACAGCGGGTCAGGGTATTGGTATCGACCGTTTGGTGATGTTATTTACTAACACCCATACCATTCGTGATGTGATTTTATTCCCAGCGATGCGCCCACAGGGCTAATCTCTGTAATAAGTGTTCAAAGCTTACATAGAAAAACCAGCCAATAGGCTGGTTTTTTATGTTTAGTAAGGTCACCTAATCAAATTATGAATAATAAAAATGGCCCTTGATGGGCCATTTTTATTAAGCGAACGATATTACGATTATTGGCTAATTAAGCCATTGTTAATCGCAATAACATCATCTTCATTCAAGGTGCCTGCAGCTTGCTTTAGTGCTACGATTGAATTGATGTAACCATAGCGTGCATCAGACAATTTACGCTTGGAATCGTACAAGTCACGGGTACGATTTAATACATCAACAATAGTACGGGTACCGACTTCAAAACCGGCTTGAGTTGCTTTTAGTGCACTTTCAGACGAGACCACTGATTGCTCATATGCTCTGATCGAACTAATAGAAGCATTGACGTTGTTAAAGTTGTTACGCACATCTTTAACGACACCACGATGAGTTTGTTCTAGTTTTTCACTGGCTTCAACATATTGATATTGTGCTTTCTTAACCTGTGAAGAAACTTTGAAGCCTTCGAAGATAGGTACACGTAAAGTAATACCAATATTAGCGTTGTCATAGTCAGGCGTAGGTTGTTGATCAAGTCCTTTAGTGTAACCCGCATCAAAATTTAGGGTCGGCATATGGCCAGCTTGATAAAGCTTAATTGTCTCACTAGCAATGTCTTTACCAATACGCTGTGCAAGTAATGATAAGCTGCTTGTTTCTGCCATTTTTAACCAGTCGCTAGAGCTAGCAGGTGCTGGAGTGCCCGCTGAAAAGCGGTTGGTGTCGAGAATGTTAATTGATTTATGGTCGATACCAGTGATTTCACGCAGAGCTTCATAACTATTGGCTAACGTGTTCTCAGCTAAAATCTCTTGTGCAGAAGCTAAATCGTATTGTGCCTGAGCTTCGTGTACGTCAGTAATCGCAGTTAAACCCACAGCAAAGCGCTGCTTAGTCTGTTCAAGTTGGCGTTCGATAGCCGCTTTTTCAGCGCCTTGGAATTCAAAGTTATCTTTAGCTGTTAATACGTTGAAATAAGCATTAGTCACGCGAATGATAAGCGACTGAAGAGCAGATGCATAAGACGCATCGGCTTGCGATGCAGCCATTTCAGCAAGGTCTAAACCAACCCATGCACTGTGATCGTATATTAACTGGCTTAGTTTTACACCACCGGTAAGTCCAGCCGGTTCAACTCTTGGTTCACCTTCATACTTATTCCATGCTTTGGAATAACCGACAGTTGCGCTGATTGTTGGCAGTAAAGGAGCGCGGTTTTCTTCAATGCTCTCGTATAATGCATCACGCTGAGCTTGTGCTTGCAATACAACTGGATCGCTGGTGAGAGCTTGTTGATAAATTTGCATTAAATCGTCAGCTTGTACAGTTGGCGCGAACACTGCAAACGATAACGCTGCGTATAGAGTACCCATTTTGAATTTCATTTTCTGCCCTTTTAGACAATGCTTAAATATTGTAGTTAAAGATATAACGAACTAATTATTAAACCTATCTATTATTGATGGCATTAGCCTGGATAGGTCGATTTCAGTACACTTAATCAAATGATTAAAGTGGCAAATACTGGCAGCCTTATCGCCATTTTAAACGCGATTGCGATAAAGCTTAAATTTTGTAAACACTATTAGTTTAGAAAAAGCATAACAAATGACGGTGTCTTAACGTATTTGCATTTGTGCAATATCACTTACAAAAAGTGATTTTTTTCTAAGCTTAAGTATCTTATAGTTGGCCAAAGTAAGCTTTTATTCAATAGACGTAAAATGCTACTTATCCGACTATTAAAAACTTATCGATTTAAGTCAACTTTGAAGTGTAACAGATTTTATTTCACACTAGGCAACCTCAACAATAATTCAATTCATTTCATCTTATTATGCGGTGAATACTTTCTTAACCATATATCCATTTAACATTGGGTTTTTTATGAAAAATACAATACCGACAGTAAATTTTGATGCCGACAATGACTTCGAACTCTTGTCTAAGCGAGTGCTCTACCAAGGTTTTTTTCGGTTAGACGAATATCGCTTTAAACATAAGTTGTTTGCAGGTGGCTGGAGTGGTGAAGTCACTCGAGAAGTATTTGAGCGCGGCAATGCCCGTCGTGGTATTGCCATATGATCCAATTCGAGATCAAGTCGTATTAATCGAACAGTTACGCGTGCCTGCATTAGCAACGACTAAATCAATCTGGCTTCTTGAGCTTGTGGCAGGTATGATCGAGCCCGGCGAAAAACCAGAACAAGTTGCGACAAGAGAGTTATTTGAAGAGTCAGGCTTGGTCGCTAGTCATATTGATTATATCAATAGTTATCTTGTTAGCCCCGGCGGTACAAGCGAGCGTTTTTACATGTACCTTGGGCGAGTCGATGCTAGCCAAGCAAATGGTATTCATGGACTTGATAGCGAAAATGAAGACATTAAAGTTCATGTGGTTAGCCGTGAGCAAGCTTATGATTGGGTGAAGTCCGGTCGAATAGATAATGCATCAACGGTTCTGGGTATACAGTGGTTAATGTTGAATTATCAGCAATACCAAAATCAAGTGGATTAGGTTAAAACAACTGGTTACATATTTGAGGTGAAGTGAATCAATTGGCACAGCTAAGTTCGCAAGATAAGAGTAGATATCAACCCAATGTCAGTGCTTTTTTAGCATTGTGCGGGCGAAATTATGCGCTGATTTTAAAATGGTTGCCAGACGTGATTGAAACCGACACATCTTGGGTAGTTGAAGGTGAGTTTGGTTCACTGGCTATTACATTGATTGAAAACACTCGATATACCCAATTAGTTGAGATCTCGCGAAGTTTACCCCATAGCTTATTTGTATCATCCCCGAAAGTGGTGGTGAGAATATATCATGATGCTCAATTAGCAGAAGTGTTAACTAGCCAACAGATTTTTAGTTTTAAACCGGTATATGATTATCCTAATATACACATGCATCAGGCAGATGAAAAATTTCAAGTGAATGCATTTTTAGAAGAACTACTTAAGATAGGTTGTCACAGCATTACTTTTTAGTGACTTGCTTGAAAACTATATATTTGGGAATTGTACGTGCTGAAACCAGCTGTTAAATACACTTTTGAGGAAAATCAATCGGTGCGATTGGTCCAGGTTACGGATCCGCATCTTTTTGCCGATCCTGAATCTCAGCTTTTAGGTGTAAACACAGCTAATAGCCTGCAAGCGGTTATTGATACTTTCATGGCTTCTTCTGCAACAGCTGACTTAGTGATCGCCTCTGGTGATATTAGCCAGGATTACTCAGCCACTTCTTATCATAATTTTGTTCGCCAAATATCATCCACCAAATTACCATGCCACTACTTACCTGGTAATCATGACGATCCTCGTATGATGGCGTTACATATGCAGGGTGACAATATTTTTGGTCAGCAACGGATTATTGCTGGCAAATGGCAAATCCTCATGTTGGATTCCACGGTGCGTGGTAAGCCTGGCGGATTTATGGGGGAAGAGCAGTTTTCGATCATTGATGCCGCAATTAATGCTGAGCCAGATAAACACGTATTACTGGCCATGCATCATAATCCTATTTTGATGCAATGCGGCTGGTTAGATCAACACTGTATGGCGAATGGCAGCGACTTTATCCAAAGAGTCAGTCAATACCCACAAGTCAAAGGTTTACTCTGGGGGCATGTGCATCAGCAAGTAAACCAGCACCACCAAGGCCCACATGGGGCAATCGCATTAATGGCGACCCCTTCTACCTGTATACAATTTAAGCCTTTATCCGATCATTTTGCTTTAGATGGCGTTCAACCGGGTTATCGTTTGCTGGAGCTGCTTTGCGATGGTAGCATTCACACTGAGGTTCATCGTGTTGCGGGCGATCATTTCACACCAGACAATGAAGCCAGCGGTTATTAACTTCTTTCGACACACTATTCAATAAGTTTTGTGAATGCGCGTTAATGTTAATTAACCGTTGCGTGAGGATATATGCTGCTTTATATACATGGTTTCAATAGTTCAAATCAGTCAGATAAAGCGCTGAAAACAGCAAAGTATATCAAGCAATATTATCCCGATTTATTATTTTTTCAGCCACAAGTGCCAACATCAATCCATGAAGCGATGGCATTATTAACTAAGATAACCGAACAAGCATTAGCCAATGGCCAGCCACTTCGATTTATCGGCTCATCCCTTGGTGGCTATTTCGCCAGTTTTTTAGCCGAAAAGTATGGTGGAAAAGCGGTATTAGTAAACCCTGCGGTAAAACCGTATGATTTATTTGAAGAGTTTTTAGGACCCCAATATAATCCCTATATTGACGAGCATTATCAGGTACTACCTGAAGATCGTATAGCCGTAGCGCAATATGATACAAATGTCATTAACCACCCCGATAGATTCTTGGTTTTGTTGCAAACTGGTGACGAAGTGTTAGATTATCGTCAGGCTGTGCACAAGTATCATTGCTGTGAATTACATCTAGAACCTAATGGCGACCACAGTTTTGTGGGATACGAGCAACAGCTTGATAAAATTTGTCGATTTCTTCAGCTGCCTTAATAATCAACACTCTGCTTTATAGCTGAGTGAATAACAACAATGTGTGGAATATGACTAATCAATATACATCAGATGCAATTGAAGTCCTTAATGGACTTGATCCGGTTAAACGCCGTCCAGGCATGTATACCGATACAACTCGTCCTAATCATTTAGGTCAAGAAGTCATCGATAACAGTGTCGATGAAGCACTTGCTGGACATGCATCAAAAATTGAAGTGACATTACACACTGATAACTCATTAGAAGTGACCGATGATGGCCGCGGTATGCCAGTCGACATTCACCCTGAAGAGGGTATTCCCGGGGTTGAGCTTATTCTCACCAAGCTGCATGCGGGTGGTAAATTTTCCAATAAGAACTATCAATTCTCGGGCGGTTTACATGGAGTGGGTATTTCTGTTGTTAATGCTCTTTCTACGCGGGTTCAGATAACCGTTCGTCGTGACGCTCAAATCTATGAAATGGCCTTTGAAAATGGCTTCAAAGTCGAAGAGTTAACGGTAACAGGGACTTGTGGTCGCCGTAATACTGGCACCAGCGTTCATTTCTGGCCAGATAGTAGCTATTTTGATTCTGCCAACTTTTCAACCACTAAGCTTATTTATATTCTACGAGCCAAAGCAGTATTGTGCCCAGGGCTTAGAATTAAATTCACCAATAAACACAACGGTGAAGTCCACGAATGGTTTTATGAAAGTGGTTTAACAGATTATTTAAAAGAAGCCGTTAAAGATTCGGTTTTATTGCCAGAAGAGCCTTTTGTCGGCAGTTTTAAGGGCGATTTAGAAGCCGCAGAATGGGCTATTACCTGGCTACCTGAAGGTGGCGAAAGCTTAACAGAAAGTTATGTAAACTTAATCCCTACCCCATTAGGGGGCACCCATGTTAACGGCTTTAGACAAGGTCTATTAGAGTCGATGCGTGAGTTCTGTGAGTTTCGCAATTTAGTTCCCCGTGGTATTAAGCTGTCACCTGAAGATATTTGGGATAAAGCGGCGTTTATTGTATCAATCAAAATGCAAGACCCTCAATTTGCCGGGCAAACTAAAGAGAAACTCTCTAGCCGTCAAAGTTCTGCATTTGTATCGGGCATTGTGCGTGATGCATTTTCATTATGGCTGAATTCTAATACCGATCTTGCTGAACAATTAGCTGAATTATGTATTAGCAACGCTCAGCGTCGCCTTAAAGCCGCTAAAAAAGTGGCCCGTAAAAAAGTCACTTCAGGGCCGGCGTTACCGGGGAAGTTAACCGACTGTTCGGGTCAAGACCCTATGCGCGGCGAGCTATTTTTAGTGGAAGGTGACTCTGCTGGTGGCAGTGCCAAACAGGCGCGAGACCGTGAGTTTCAAGCGATTATGCCGCTGCGGGGTAAAATTTTAAATACCTGGGAAGTGGATTCAGCTCAAGTATTGGCTTCTCAAGAAGTACATGATATTTCTGTCGCGATAGGCTGCGATCCTGATAGCGCTAATATCGATGAATTACGTTATGGTAAAATTTGTATTCTTGCCGATGCTGACTCGGATGGTTTACATATTGCCACCTTACTTTGCGCATTGTTTTTAAAGCATTACCGAGTGTTAGTCGAAAAAGGCCACGTGTATATTGCCATGCCGCCTTTATTTCGTATCGATTTAGGTAAAGAAGTTTTTTATGCCTTAGATGAAGCAGAAAAAACCGGTATTTTAGATCGTATTATCGCTGAAAAGAAAAAAGGTAAAGTTCAAGTCACTCGATTTAAAGGTCTAGGTGAAATGAACCCATTACAATTACGCGAAACAACCATGGACCCTAATACCCGTCGCTTAGTGCAGCTCACCATAGGTGATGATGATGGCACTGATGCATTAATGGATATGCTGCTTGCCAAAAAACGTTCATCTGATAGAAAGAGTTGGTTAGAAACCAAAGGTGACTTAGCTCAGGTTTAAGTGTTGCTTATACCATAAGCTGTCATTTTAGTGTCATAAGCTGTCATTTTTGCACCATAAGTTGACACGGCTTCATTTGTGGCATAGCTTTGAAGAAACTTTCAGGGTTATGTCCTTATGTTTAAAAAGCCGAAACGCCGTGTAGTAAGAAAGTTAATGTCTAAAAGCGTTAATGTCTTTAATGGGCGTAAGTCTTTAGATAAAATTACTCACTTAGAAAGTCCACTAGAAGCTGATTTCTGCTATCACTTAGAATTTGACCAAAACATTAAGAGTTACCAAGCACAGCCTTTGTCATTTCTGTATCATTTTGAGGGTGCAGCCCATCGTTACACCCCCGACTTTGAAGTTGTATATCAAGATGGAAGCATTAGCTATTTTGAAATTAAGTTTGATGCTGACATTTTACGTATGAATGATTTTACACAATGGGAAGAGGCTATACGTAAAGCTGCGCTTAAAAATGGCAAAGATTTCATAGTATTAACTGAGTCCTTTATAAGAAAAAAGCCATTATATGAAAACCTGTTAAATACATGGTCAGCAACAAATATCGACATAGATAAAGACTTCCTCATACATTTAATCCAACAACTTGATGATAGAAAGCAAGCCCCAATCCATGAATTAATTTTAGATACATCTTCTGACTATCAATTTGAACAGATTTATCGCCTGATTTTTGAAAAGAGATTATTAACATCTTTACAAAATGAGCTCCTTTCAAAATCTTCAATGGTCGAACTGTAGTGGTCAAGTAAAATTGGCCACGGTTTTAGAGTCATTCCAATATAAACGTTCTGACTCATTTGGCGTTAACCCACCATTATATTGATGGGGTCTAGTTTCACTGTAATATCCAGTGATGTAATTTGTGATCGCTTTGTCTGCTTCTGTAAAACTCCCATAGCCACTAGCGGGTACCCATTCAGATTTCAAACTTCTAAAGAAACGCTCCATTGGTGCGTTATCCCAACAATTCCCGCGACGACTCATACTTTGCTCAATCTGAAGACGCCATAATAACTGCCTAAATTTCAAGCTAGTATAATGCGAGCCCTGATCACTGTGATAAATCACATTCTCAGGTTTACCCCTTAACTCAAACGCCATATTCAAGGCTTTGCACGTCAGTTCACTATCTGGCGATAATGACAAAGCCCATCCCACAGGTTTGCGGGAAAATAAATCTAGAACAACCGCTAAATATGCCCAACGATTACCGACCCAAACATACGTCACGCCGCCACACCACACTTGATCTGGTTGGGTAACAGCAAACTGTCGATTAAGCGTATTAGGGATAGCTACATGTTCTTGTGTTGCTTTCCTATAAGCATGCTTAGGCTGCTGACAACTGACTAACCCAAGCTTTATCATGAGATTACGAGCTCGATAACGACTAAGTTTAATCCCTTTGTTAGTCACTAATTGCGCTATCGTTCGGGCACCGGCAGAGCCATTACTAATACGATGCGCGGTCTTCACTTCACTGCATAAAATTGTAAAATCAGCATCAATATGCTCTTTTCTTTTTAGCCAATATTTATAGCTACTTCGATGCACTTTGAATGCATTACAAATTGTAAGAATAGAGTGGCTCTGCTTGAGTTGGCTGATTAGCGCAAATTGTTCATCGAGTCTGACATCAAGAGAGCGGTAGCCTTTTTTAGGATAAGATTATGCTCCTCAATACGTGCTATGTGTTTCTTCAACTCACGAATTTCAATTTGTTCAGGGGTAATGGGAGAGGCTTTGGGAGTGCCACCCTGGCGTTCTAGTTTTAACTGTCTCACCCATTTGTCCATGGTTGATTTACCCACGTTCATCGCCTTTGCAGCTTCGATGATGCTATGGTTTTTATCTAGGACTAATTGGGCTGCTTCAAGTTTGAATTCAGCACTAAATGTTTTTCTGGTTATCGATCTCATGTGTTCACCTAAAGTCATGTACGAGGTAATAATATCACCTCTATTTAGGTGGCCAAAATAACTATGCCACTACACTCTGAAGAGGCTTGAATTGATGTCGTTGAAGATCTAACTCTGTATGAAATTAGGGGTGTATAGATAAGTTTTTATATCTTGGTATATTGTTTGCCGTCACAATAGTTAACAACGTTTGCATTATCAGTTATGTTACACTTATCTTGCGCAACACAATGTGCGGTCTTTTTATTTGCGCTTAATTATTTTGTGACACTATATGGTGTTATTTTTTGTTTTTATGACAGATTATGGTGTGATTTGTGGTTTTTTGAGTCACTAAAAGATTACTGTGTTTTAATATGGTTCCATAATAATATGTAGGTCTACAAAGCTATTGAACCGGTTTATCTTAGAAAACGATGATGGTCACTTTTATGACAGCTTATGCAGTAATCAACATTAAGCTGTTGCTTTATTGAGAAAGTATACTGAGACCATTGATTAAATGGGTTTTTGACCGCCAATAATAAAAATTAGAGGCAAATGAATAATTACATGTTGTATATCAAATCGAAATCATTCGAGCTCAATTGGCAATGGGCGGCAAAAGCTTGTGCATTATTTGGTTTTAGCACAATGCTTGTTAGCCAAGTTCATGCCGCTCAATCTGTAATGATTACTGTGACCAAAGGTTTTGGCCTATCTTTATATGCCTCCGATTTAGGCGATATTAAACAAATGGCATTAGGTGAACATGGCACCTTATTTGTTGGTTCGCAAAAAAATGGCACCATTTACGCATTGGTCGATAATGATCAAGATGGCCAGGTAGATAAACGATATGTTATCGCCAGAGGGCTTGAAAACCCTGACGCTCTAGCATTTTATAAAGGCGATCTTTATGTCAGTGAAGAAGACAGAATTATCAAATATGAAGAGATTGAAGATCGTTTACGCCGCCCATCACGTGCTAAAGAAGTCTACTCAAATCTACCTGACCTAGAGAAACGCTATAGCCGCGCGATGCGTTTTGGCCCAGATGGACGATTATATGTAGCCTTAGGTATGCCCTGTAATGTGTGTGAAGCACCAGCTCCCTATGGCAGTGTGCTAGCCATTAATGTGCAAACCGGTGCTAGTGAGCAAGTTGCCTTAGGTATTCGCAGTGTAACGGGTTTTGATTGGGAACCTGGCACTAACCAAATGTGGTTTGCGGATTTAGGTCGCAACTGGATGGGCGACAATTTACCCGCCGATGAGATTAATCGACTGGACATAAAAGGCACTCATTTTGGCTTTCCCTACATACATGCAAGTGATGTCAAAGAACCCGCATATGATAAGCCAACCAATTTAAAAATTACTCCACCTGTTTTTGAATTACCGGCTCATGTAGCCCCAACCGGATTACATTTTTATACCGGCACTCAGTTTCCAGAGCGTTATCAACAGCAGTTATTTGTGGCTGAAAATGGTTCATGGAACCGTTCAAGTAAAGTGGGCTATCAAATAGTGATGCTGGCACTAGATAACAGCAAGCCGAAAACAACTATTGCACACCGGGAAACCGTAGTGAGCTTTTTAGACGGAGAGTTTCCCGTCGCCCGACCATTTGATTTGCTAACCGCACCAGATGGCGCAATTTATATTTCAGATGACTTAAAGGGCAATATATACCGTTTGTTCTATAAAGCCACTGATCCAATACAGGAAAGCACAGATGAGTGATGCGATTGAATTAAGCCTAGATGGCGTTGAGCAAATGCCTTTACGCCGATTCACCGAAGAGGCTTATTTAAATTATTCAATGTACGTGATCATGGATCGTGCATTGCCGCATATTGGTGATGGTTTAAAGCCAGTACAGCGTCGTATCATCTATGCCATGAGCGAACTTGGCCTTAATGCGCAATCTAAGCCTAAAAAGTCCGCTCGTACTGTCGGTGATGTGTTAGGTAAATATCATCCCCATGGTGACAGCGCGTGTTATGAAGCTATGGTATTAATGGCACAGCCTTTCTCATATCGTTATCCGCTAGTAAAAGGTCAAGGTAACTGGGGTGCCCCAGATGATCCTAAATCGTTTGCGGCGATGCGTTATACCGAAGCGACTCTGTCCAAGTTTTCAGAAGTATTATTGTCAGAGTTAGCCCAAGGCACTGTAGAGTGGGGCGTTAACTTTGACGGCACCATGAAAGAGCCTAAAACATTACCTGCTCGACTACCGCATATTTTATTAAACGGCATCACCGGTATTGCAGTCGGTATGGCAACCGATATTCCACCGCATAATGTGCGTGAATTAGTCTCTGCCTGTGTCGAGTTATTAGACAACCCTAAAACCGATTTAGCACGTTTAATGGAACTGGTCCCTGGGCCAGATTATCCAACCGAAGCAGAAATTATTACCCCAAGTGCTGATATTGCCAAAATTTACGAAACCGGTCGTGGCTCAATTAAAATGCGCGCGGTGTACAGTATTGATAATCATGAAATTATCATCACATCATTACCGCACCAAGCGGGTAGTGGCAAAATTCTAGAGCAAATTGCCTTGCAAATGCAGGCCAAAAAGCTGCCAATGGTAAGTGATTTACGTGACGAATCTGATCATGAAAATCCAGTGAGGTTAGTCGTTGTGCCGCGCTCAAATCGAGTTGATTGCGACCAATTAATGACCCATCTATTTGCTACAACGGATTTAGAGAAAAGCTTTCGGATTAACTTAAACGTGCTTGGACTTGATGGTCGCCCGCAGGTGAAAGGCCTGCTGACCATGTTAACTGAATGGCTAGAGTACCGCGTGTCTACGGTGACCCGTCGTTTACAATTCCGTTTAGACAAAGTGATTGCACGTCTGCATATTCTTGAAGCCTTGATGGTCGCGTTTTTAAACATCGATGAAGTGATTGAAATTATTCGCTTTCATGATGATCCTAAAGCGGAGTTAATGGCTCGTTTTAACTTAAGTGACAAGCAAGCTGAATCCATTTTAGAGTTAAAACTACGTCACCTTGGCAAGCTAGAAGAATTTAAAATCAAAGCTGAGCAAGATGAGCTAATGGCCGAGCGTGACAAGCTAGAACTGATTTTAAGTTCAGATCGCCGCTTAAAAACCTTAGTCAAAAAAGAGCTAATTCAAGATGGTGAAACATTTGGTGACGATCGTCGCTCGCCAATTATTCAGCGTAAAGAATCAAAGGCATTAACCGAACAAGAACTTATTCCTACAGAAGCTGTTACGGTTGTATTGTCTGATAAAGGTTGGGTACGTTGTGCTAAAGGCCATGATGTTGACCCACAAAGCTTAAGCTATAAAGCGGGTGACAGTTATTTGTGCAGCGCCATAGGCAAAAGTAATCAAGCGGCAGTATTTGTCGACTCATCAGGTCGTGCATTTGCCACCGACAGCCATACTTTACCATCGGCTAGAAGCCAGGGCGAACCGATCACGACTCGCTTTAATATGGCGCCTGGCGCTGTGATGCGGCATGTCATTATGGGTGAGGACGAACAATGTTATCTATTAGCCAGTGATGCGGGTTATGGCTTTATTGGTGCTTACTCAGACATGGTCAGCCGTAATAAAGCGGGTAAGGCTTTGTTATCTTTACCAGCTAATGCGCAGGTGCTAACACCTAAGCTTATTACTAAAGGTGCTGATGATGCTTTATTAGCCATCACCAGTGAAGGGCGTATGCTGATGTTCAGTTTAGATGCCTTGCCACAATTATCTAAAGGTAAGGGCAATAAAATTATTGGTATTCCAACCGAGCGTGCCAAAAATCGTGAAGAATTATTGATGCACTTAAACGTAGTACCAAGTGGGGCAGCGGTGACCCTGTGGGCCGGTAAGCGTAAACTCACCCTTAAAGCCAGTGATTTAGAGCATTACCGCGGCGAGCGTGGCCGGCGTGGCGCTAAACTGCCAAGAGGCTTGCAGCGAGTAGACAGCGTTGAAATTGAAGCTATGGGTACTGCCAGTGATAATAACGTAATTGATAAGCTGGACATTGAAGAGTAATTTATCGAATCAAAGTCAGCAGTTAAATACTGACTCGCTATACAATGTTTAATGCAAAAAAGCTCACGTCGTTAACGTGAGCTTTTTTGTTAATTTATGATAATTTTCAGTGAGAGGGAGTAAAAATTCAGCCAAAATGCTTGTTATAGATAAGTATAGATATCAGGCGATTTTAACTATTTTTTCCGCACTACCGTGGTGGCCATCACGCTTCCAATCTACATCTAATAGCTCTGCGCCTGACAAACTAAATGCCTGACCAAACCCTTTAACATATAAACCCTGGTGTGGATTGAGTTTAAATAGATTGAAGTCGGTTAGCACTGCTAAATTATCAATCATCTCGCCAAAACGTGCAGATAATGCCGCCACACCTTTAGTAAATGCTTCATTGTCACGGGTAACTATTTCAGCAGTTGCATCGAAAGTTAAGCGTTTTCGGGCAAATACGCTTTTACACTCTGACTCATCCTCAACTAACATCACCGACAGTTTTTGACTGACTTTTAAATTAGTGCCATGGCGAGCCATTTCACTCACTAAAATATAAAAGCCATCATCAGCGAGGGCAAATGGCGCATAACTAGCATTGGGTACGCCATTGGCATCTTGGGTGGCAAGTTGTAGGCTTAAACGTTGCCCTTTAAATTCCTCAATTTCTGGTAGTAGCTTTTCTCGTAAACGTTGATCTTTATCTGCCGACATCAGGATTTCCTTTACTGTATTGATACGTTTTCTTATCGTTTTATCACTGAGCTGCACAGCGAGTGCAGCTCAAATAAGTGCTTTAAACTTCGGTTAACACGTTGTCTTTTAATGCCTGAAAACGTGCAACTTGATCGCTTAGCAATACGCGTTGTTGATCTCGGCCTAAATACACTTTGAAAATAACTTCGCCTTGCTGACCAAAAAAGTTAATTGAATGACTTTCTGACCCTCTAAATGGCTTGCTGATAAGTGCAATTGTACTCACATCGTCTAATTTTAAATGGCCGTGTAAACCATCACCTTTGGTGATTAAGTTGTAGTACCCATGCGCGTATTTTCCTTTTGGAAATGGCCCTTTAAATTCAAAAATACTGCCTGATATCGAGATTATCGTCGTCATCGGCCCCCATTCTGGTAGTGAGGTCAGTAAGGTATCTTTTTCAGTGAGCGGCAATAAAGCCAACTGCTCTGCTGGTAAAGCCAGTACCACTTCAAGTTCGGTGACGGTTAATTCAGCTGCCACTTGTGCAGGCATAGCAGCAGGGTTATCACTTAAATACTGCTTAATTTTTTCAACGGTTGTTGCCATGGAATAGCTCCAATGTGTTCGTTAATGTGTGAGATATCATCATTAGAATGAATAACGTGCAGCTAATTTAAAATTACGGCCTTGTTCGTACAAGGTTTGCCATGCCTGGCGATATTCTTCATCGCCGATATTTTCAATGGCGAAGTCGACACGTAAACCTTCGAAGGTGCCCATCGCTGGCTCCCAAGCTACGTAGACATCCCATAGGGTGTATGAGTCATATTGTTGCTTGTTGGCTGTGGGTAATTGATCTTGTTCTGCAACGTAATTAACACGTGTGCCTAATTTCATATCGCCTTCCATGATAGATTGCGATAAATCAAAGCTGATTTTTTTAGCTGGAATATTTGATAAATATTGATCAGTGGTTTTATCTTTGCCTTCTGTTTGACCGTAGTTAACCGCTAAACGAGTTTGTTGGTAGCGATAACGAGTGCTGAACTCAAATCCCGTTAATTTGGCTTCATCAACGTTATCCCAAGAGGTTGTTTGCTCAAGCCCTGGAATACCATGAAGTGGGTTAGACACTGTTTGCTCGATAAAGTCATCCACATCATTACGGAACACGCTTAAGGTCATCGCTAATTCATCATCACCCGCTAAGTTAGCAAAGCGCATGTCGGCCTTAATCTCTTTGTTTTGTGCTTTTTCAGCACGTAAATTTGGATTGATTTGGAAGGTATTGCATAAGCCATTAGGTAAGAATCTTGGAATGGACGGAATACAATAATGTGAACCTGTTGAATACATTTCTTCCATGCTTGGGGCACGAAATGCTTCATCATATCGTGCACTTAAGGTGAGCCATTTGGTGGTGTCCCACATTAGGCCAAGGGAAGGGCTTAATGCATTGTCATCAGACGACAGGTTTAAGTTATTACTTTGATTTTTAAAGGTGTCATAACGTACAGCGGCATCTAAAGCTAAGTTGTCGGTTAATGCGATATCGGCTTTGGTAAAGGCGCCCCAAACTGACGTTTCACCATCAATACTATCAGGACGTTGACCCACTTGATTATAGTCGTCACGGACAGTATTAATCTTGTCTTGATAACCATCAACACCATAGGTCAGTACTGTAGAAGCAAACGTTGAGCTGTTATTTAAACTAAAGCCTATGGTTTCAAATTCAGTAGTATCGAATTGACCTTTAGTCACGCGATCCTCGTCAAAGCGAGTATTGTTCCAATAAACGGCGCTATGAAGATCAAGTAATAAGTTGTCAGTGGGATTGACTGTGTAGGCCACAGTGACATTTTGATCTTGGGTATTACGTTGGACGAGTGGCACCGAACTGCCGACATTAGTCGAGGGATTACTTGGGACTAATTCGTCGTTATCAGAAAGTCGTGCTGAAAATTGCAGACGTTGAGCATCGGTGAGTTGCCAACCTAATTTGGCTAAGCCACTTGTGGATTCTGCTGCACTGTTTTCAAGGGCTTGGTCATTGCCTATTTTGATGTTGTTACTGTCGTGATAGCTGCCACTTAATAGCCAATCAATTTGATCCGCTAAACCGTAAATGGTGCCACTGGTTTTAATTTTATCACCATTATTTTCAAAGCCTTGCTTAATGTAGCCACCAAACTTGTCGTCTTGCTCTAAAAAGTCCTGAGCTGATTTAGTATTTTGCGCCACAACGCCGCCAATTGCGCCGCTTCCCCATAAGCTGCTGGCTGGACCACGTATCACTTCAATTGAGCTGAGTAACTCAGGGTCCATAAAGTAGCTACCACGATGACCAGAGTTAGTGTTCTGACGCGCGCCATCAATAGTTTGTAACACTCGTTGACCACTTAATCCCCGAATTTCAACACCTTGAGATGAAGCGCGAGGGCCATTGGTAACGGTAACGTTAGCTTGGTTTTTCAGTGCATCAGCAACAGAAGATGGTTGCGACTCTTGTATATTATCTTCGCTTATCACCACTACGCTGCGGCTAGTATCGGAGACTTTTTCGTGAATACGCGTTGCGGTAACCAATACTTCATCAAACTCAGTAACAGTCTTATTTTCGTGTGCATATGCGGTGGTACTGAAAACCATTGCCATTGCTACCACGAGTGGCTTTTTGGTCATTGTTAAATCCTTAAAGTCATAAACTTGAAATATTGTTGAGTACGCGGTGCAATCACAATGCTGATAAATGCAGTTTTGTTAACAAGCTATTGAGCAGAAAATGTGAGGTTACTTAAGCACCAAACGTAATCATTGACGGGTTATTGCCGCACTCTACCTGATAATAAAATTCAGATCAAATGAAAATCATTATCATTTGCGATCTCATTACTGTTGATGTATATTCTGCTTATTAAAAAACAATTGATCAATATAACCATTTGTAATTAATAGGTTTGTAAAGAATGTAAATATTCTGAATATGACTTACTTTGATGGGATGTGTTGATTTTTGACCACATAGATACTGTAGAAGAATATTGCTGATGACGCCTAAACGATATTTTGCTTTTGGATGTATAACGATTTTAATTCAAGGGGGAGTACTTGCCTCTCAAGTGAGTGAGTCGACTATTCAGCTATCTGAAGGTGCTGCAATGGGCGTAAAGCAAGCGGTCAGTGTCGTTATAGCTATGCAAGCTAGCACTCAAGCTCAACGTACGGTTAACGCTGCAAAAGAACCGACTCAAATTGATGAGCCCATAGCTGAAACTGCGGTTAACCTTAAACCTATCGTTAAGGCTACATCAGCGACTCCTACAATAGTGACGCCTGGGGTTAACCCTGAAAAAATTATAGCAGCGGTTAAAACTGTCCAACCTTTATCTAAATCTACCATTCAACCCGCTATTGATGCAGAGGTTATGAAAGCTGATATCGATGATTCAACGCTTACTCATTTGGCTAGCCTTGCTGCGGAGACTTTGCCGCAAAAAAACTCAGAATCCGCTTCGCTTGGTGTCACTCAGCAAACAGTGGCCTTGCCACAACCGACATTTTCAGCGCCTCCGGCACAGCCTCATTACCCTAAAGCAGCCCGTAAACGTGGCTTTGAGGGCACAGTGACTGTGGAAGTGATGTTTAACCAAATTGGTGAGCAGTTATCGCTCACGCTGGTGGATAGCTCGGGATATAACTTACTTGATGCCGCAGCGATAGATGCGGTTGAGCAATGGCAGTTTTCCGCTCCGACACCGCAAACCGCTTATGCATATACGGTTAGAGTGCCAGTGAAATTTGCACTTAATTAGTCTCAACAGAGGAAACCAATATGTCTCAATCATTATATTTGCAGCTTTCAGACCAATTAGGCTATCTAACTTGGCCAATGATTATCTGTGCTTCTTTAACGCTGTTAATTGTGCTTGAACGTGTTGCACTGATTATCAACGAGTTATTAAACCGTGATGCATGGTTGACAGAGCTAAGGCAACAGGCCCGCAGTGCGACACCCGAGAAACGGCAGCAACTTATCACCTTATTAAGCCAAGGCCGTAGCATGCTAGCACAAGGAAGCGCATTGCTGTTATCCCATGGTGGACAGCCCCGTTTAATGCGTGAAGAAATCTTAAACATGTGGTTATTAAAGCAAAAAGATAAACTGCAATCCGGTTTAAAGGTATTGCACATTATTGGTGTTATCACTCCCTTACTTGGCTTATTAGGCACAGTACTTGGGCTGATTGAAATGTTCACTCAATTAGGGTTATCAAATGGCCCAGTGACCCCGTCACAATTAGCCACTGGCTTGGGGCTTGCGATGAATACCACAGCGGCAGGATTGATTATTGCCGTACCCGCAATTACCTTGTCGAATTTATTGGGTTTGTGGGCTGACAAGCGTTGTAACCATATCGCCCATGGATTAAATCAATTGAATCAGTGGCTTGACGGTTTTGACCAGGCGTTAAGTATTGGCTCTGATGAACCCTATCGAAAAGTATCAGCTATTGTTCGCGCCCAGATGACTAATGCAGCAACACCAATGCCAACTGAATTAACGGAGCCAAATAGATGATCTGCGCAGAGACACCTGCTGGACAATCTAGTACTGGGATAGATTTAACCGCACTTATCGACATTATCTTTATTGTGTTGGTGTTTTTATTACTGACGGCAAATACCCAGCTGCTGACATTACCCGTCGAGATACCTACTGAAGCTAATTCTGAATTAACAGCCTTGTCTCAGGAGCAGCATATCGCGATCAATATTTTAGCCACTGAGCCGTACTGGGCATTAGACGGTGAAACATTTACTGATTTTGATCAATTTGAAGCCGCTTTTATTCATATATTGAATGATACCCCTGATATCCGCGTGGTGGTGGCAGCAGATAAGAATGCGCCTGTTCAGCCGCTAATGACGCTATTAGCCTTATTGCAACGACAACAAATTAGTAATACTCAAATTTTAATGGAACCGTAACGGTAGCCATCATATAGGCGATTCAGCACGATTTATTTATTCGGAGTTAAGTTATGTTCAAGCTACCCCAGTTATCGCAGACACAACAGCTATCTGTGTTGAGTTCAAACAAGTCATTACCCACCAATATGATGAGGATGACCGCACTGCTTGTTAGCATCGTTTTTGGACAAGCAGCTATTTTTAGCCAAGCTGCAATCGCTGAAAATCGGGTTGTCAGCGCTGGCGCTGGCATCACCGAACTTGTGTTAGCTTTAGACGCTGGTAATGAGTTAGTGGGTGTCGACTCTACAAGTCATATACCCGCTGCGCTAGATTCTGTAGCAAAACTGGGTTATCACCGAATGTTGTCTGCGGAAGGCATTTTGGCACTCTCACCGAGTTTACTCATCGGCTCAGATGCAATGGGGCCTAACAGTACGCTTGAGGTGCTGAGTAGCGCAAACGTTAAGGTGGTGAGTTTACCTAGTGCAGAGACTGAGGCTGAGCTGCTAAGTCATGTTGATCAAATAGGAGAGTTACTGTCCCGTAAGGCGCAGGCGGTTGAGTTAAAGAAAGAAATTGTACTTTCATTTAGTCGATTGAATGCTAAACAGCAACAAATTGCTCAATTAGGCGAAGCACCTAAAGTACTATTTTTATTATTACAATCAGACCGACCTGCTCGTGTCGGCGGTAATGGCACCGCCGCTGACATTATTATCAACTTAGCGGGTGGACAAAATATTGCAGGATTTGACGGCTATAAAAGTGTTTCACAGGAAGGAATTTTAGCGCTCCAGCCAGATGTGATTCTTATTTCAAACCGCAGTGACACGGAGTCAATCGATCCCGCTAATGAACTGCTTCAAGCCATGCCTTTACTTAAACACACCCCAGCGGGTGAGCATAATCAAGTTAGCAGTCTGCCATCTCAAGCATTACTGGGTGGGCTGGGTTTAAGTGCCATAGTGGCGGCGGATAAACTTGCTAGCGATTTTATTATGATGAAAAAGCGCTCATAACAGGCATAGTAAAAGTCGACTTTACTAAGGAATTCCATGGAAAATCAACGCTGGCTTTGGCCTTGTCTATTTACTGCATTGGTGGTTACCAGTCTGTTATCTGTCAGCATTGGGCCGTTACAAATTAGTCCGATGACCAGTTTCAACGCTATGGTGAATTGGGCTACCCAACAAGACTTTACCAGTGTTGCGCCACATGAGCAGCTAGTGATTAATAATGTCCGTTTACCACGTACCTTGCTAGCACTTGCTGTTGGGGCAACGCTTGCTCAATGCGGGGCCGTCATGCAGGGCTTGTTTGGTAACCCTTTAGCTGACCCTGGCATTATTGGTGTGTCATCCGGCGCCGCTTTAGGTGCAGCTATTTGTATTGTGCTATTTCCACATGGCGGCGAATATTTAGTGGCTTTCAGTGCTTTTTTTGCAGGCTTGTTGACCACTTTAGTGGTGTATCGTTTAGCTGCAAGCCCCAGCGGTACTTCAGTGGTATTACTATTGCTGTCAGGGGTGGCGGTTGCAGCCTTGGCTGGGGCGGGTATTGGCGTACTCACCTATATGGCCAGTGACATGGCGTTACGTGATTTAACTCTGTGGCAAATGGGCTCAGTTGCTGGTGCTCAGTGGCATTATGTGATCCTGAGTTTAGTTGCACTGGCAGTGATCAGTTGGCAGTTTAATCAAAATGCTAAGGCACTTAATGCATTATTACTCGGTGAAGCAGAAGCTCGACATTTAGGTTTAGATGTCGATAAACTCAAATTTAAGCTAATTGTACTGTGTGCAATAGGGGTGGGAATTGCTGTTGCTGCAACGGGAATTATAGGCTTTATTGGTTTGGTTGTGCCGCATTTAGTCAGAATGCTGATTGGCCCAGATCATCGTTTATTGTTACCTTTAAGCGCTATTCTAGGCGCCGCCTTGTTAGTCATTGCTGATATAGGGGCTCGCTCAATCGTAGCGCCATCTGAGCTGCCGGTCGGGCTAGTTACCGCTTTACTCGGCGCGCCATTCTTTATTGTTTTGCTTCTTAAACAGCGTAATAAGTTAGGATGATATGCTGAAAAATTTAACTAGAGCATCTTGCTCATCCACAATAGTCATCACCCCTGATGCCTTAGGTTCAACCAGTTTACGCCGTGCTAATCAAAGCGATGCTAAAGATGATGGTGCTGAGTCAAACAGGACTAACCATGTCGCGAACAGTTCTGGTAAGAATGTAGATAATATGGGGGAACAGCCTAATACGTCGGCGCCAGTTACCACCATCAGTATGACCAATTTGTCAGTTAATATAGCTAAAAAAACTGTCCTTCAAGATATTAATCTTGAGCTACATTCAGGGCAGGTGACCGCTTTACTCGGGCCAAATGGGGCTGGTAAATCAACTTTATTAAAGAGCTTATGCCAAGAAGTCTCTTTAGCTAGCGGGCAGATATCTGTTCTAGGGCGCTCGCTCCAGGACTGGGATCGCGCACAACTGGCTAAGTCATTAGCGGTATTGCCACAACATGCCTCATTGACGTTTCCTTTTAAGGTATTTGAAGTGGTGCAAATGGGGTTATATCCACTGACACTAAGTCAACAAGAGGGTGATATTTTAGTCGATCAACAATTAGATAAAGTGGCTTTGTCAGCGCTGAAAGATCGTCGTTACCCTAAACTTTCTGGAGGGGAAAAACAGCGGGTACAGTTAGCACGAGTATTGGCTCAGCTTGCTCAAGCTGGCAGTTCTCCTATTTTACTGTTAGATGAACCGACCTCTGCGTTAGATTTAGCGCAGCAACACAGGGTGTTAGCACTGGCAAGGAGTTTAGCTACTGATCATAACTACTCAGTTATTGTGGTATTGCATGATCTTAATCTCGCGTCCCGTTATGCGGATAGATTAGTGATTTTGAACCAAGGGGTTGTTGTGGGAGATGGCAGCCCTAGTGAAGTATTAACGGCAGATATAATTAATCAGGTCTGGCAGTACAATCCATTAATTATCAAAGAGTCTGAACACTCGACACCGCTATTCTTTTAGCTGGATGGATTGAAATATGGAAGTGATAAATTATTATCGAAATAAGATGATATAAATAAAAAATGCAGCCATCTGGCTGCATTTTTATTGAATTAGGGGCTTTAAATAATCTTGTGGTTTAGGCTACTTCGTAGAAGTTTGGCTCGAACTCTAATTGAGTGCTAATAATCTGGCTCGCCATTCTGGCACATTTACCACATTGATCGGCAACACCTAAACGCTTTCTGACATCAGCTAACGAGCAATCGCCTTGGCGAACTGCTTCTTTAATTTGCTTATCTGTAATTGCATGACAAAGACAAACGTACATATTAGCCTCTAGAACTCAGATGAAAAAGGGATATCAATATAGTCATTCCCTTGGATGAATCTAATTCTAAATGAAAACGGTTATCATTGGCAATAACTTTTTGGATAAAAATACGACATTTATTGTTTTTATACTGTCTGCAATATAAGGAGTTAAATTAAGCTACTGATCTTTAATAGCCTTTATCAAAATCGACAATAAAATTTAATGGTTGTTGATTTTGCCATAACTGATAATTGCTGCTAAATAGCGCAACAATTTGCTCGGGGAAGCTCGGTGCAGCGATATGAGGAGTAATAATAGCATTAGCACAAGACCAAATTGGGTGCGTTTTAGGTAAGGGTTCTTGACTAAATACGTCCAAAATAGCCTGTTGATTTGGTGTTTGATTCAATTGAACTGTGAGTGCATCTAAATCGAGCACATTGCCACGCCCTAAATTGAAAATGATGGCTTCTTGTTTTAGTAAGCTTAAGGTTTGCTGGTTGAGAATATTATCGGTGTCAGGGGTATTAGGCAAAATACTGGCCACTACATCGGCTTGACTGAGGTGTAGAGCTAAGTTATCAATACTATCGACCCGATCAAATCCATAGGTTGCAGTACCTAATCGATTTATCCCTGTTACTGTCATCCCAAAATGCTCAGCCGTTGCTGCAATATGCTGTGCAATTGAACCTGTGCCAAGCAGCAGTAGATTTTGACCCTGCAGTGTTCTATAACCTCCTGGTAACCAATTTTTTTGCTGCTGTTGCTGTTTATACTTAAGGTGCTCACGCTGGTGAGCAAGTAAATAACCAAATAGATACTCACTCATTAACGGGCCAAAAATACCTCTAACATTCGTCAGTAGATAATCACGTCTCAGTGTTGGCGTGACGAGTTTATCTACGCCAGCGAAGGTTGATTGCAGCCAACGTAAATTTTTAGCCTGACTAATTAATGGTGCAGCAAGAGCGGGTTCGGCAAACCAAATATCGGCTTCAATAATACTGTCTGACTCGTTATTTAAGATGACTAAATCGGGTAAGTTAAATTGGGTTATTAACTCTCGATAAATTTCATTTTCGCGCGTCAGTAACAGTAACTTATTGGCCATGATGGATTAATCCATTTAATGTTCGTTAACGGTAGATAGCAGTATATTAGGCATGGGGCATAACGGAATCAAATTATATAAACTTTAAATTATCAGAATAGGGGTAAATCAACTCGCCTAATGCATACCATAAAAATAACCTCAGATATAAAAAAACCGAGCATAGGCTCGGTTTTATTTTATCGTACCATATGTGATGGTCGATAATTAATCTTCTAAGTGACCACAAAAACGATAGCCTTCACCGTGGATGGTCGCGATGATTTCAGGCGTATCAGCTAAGCTTTCAAAGTGCTTACGAATACGACGAATGGTGACATCAACAGTACGATCATGTGGCTTAAGCTCACGGCCAGTCATTTTCATTAGTAGATCTGCACGGGTTAGTATTTTGCCCGGGTTTTCTACAAAGTGAAGCATGGCACGGAATTCACTGCGTGGTAACTTGTAAGATTCACCCTGTGGATTAACTAATGAGCGGCTATTAATCTCTAAGCTCCAGTCATTGAAACGGTAGTATTCAACAGACCCTTTCTCTTCGCTCTCAGTGACGGCACTGTTTACACGAGTTAATAAGTTACGCGCACGAATGGTTAATTCGCGTGGGTTAAATGGCTTAGTGATGTAATCATCAGCACCAATTTCTAGTCCTAAAATTTTATCAACTTCGTTATCACGACCGGTTAGGAAAATTAAGCCGATATTGTTGATTTCACGAAGTTCGCGCGCTAATAACAAACCATTTTTACCTGGTAGGTTGATGTCCATCACCACGAGGTTAATTTTATTTTCAAGCATGGCTTTGTGCATTTCAGCGCCATCATTAGCTTCAGTAACAACATAACCTTCAGCTTCAAATATGCTACGTAGGGTATTACGGGTTACAGCTTCGTCTTCAACAATTAAAATATGTGGATTTTGCATAATAAAATTACCTAAAAATTAATAAAATTTGTTATCTAGCATTAGGCTAGCGTTTACGTACGCATAAATGCATACGTTAGAAATTCTGGATTATTGGTGTTTAACATTGTCTGCCTTGAATTTAAACACTCTCTTATTCTCTAATGTTTTTAATTGCTATTTTAAGCAATAGCTTAGAGTGAGTTTTACTAAGACTTAAAAAACCTTTCATCATGGCAACAATACGTACCGCTGTAGACTGTGAACCTAAAGATAGTTAAAAGTTCCTATTTAGACATAACTAAAATGAAATTTTTAAACAGACACCTAACAATATGACAGTAATTTTACGGCGGTAAAGTCTTAGCTTAATAGTATTAATCGTAAAAATTTGCCTTAAAAGCTGCTTTTTGTGACGATCAATCAGTAACTGACGGCTATTGTACCCTTTATTTGCATTTGTTAACAAATGAAATGTTAAAAAAAATAATTTATTAAGTATAAAAAATGAGTGTGATTATGTTTAGTTAATTGATTTAAAACGGTTAAGTGTGTATTTCGTTGCTGTGAAATTTACATTTCTTTCGCTATTAAATTCTTTCTGCTACACTCTTTTGGGCTTATTTAGTGGGATTTATTATGCAAAATGTTATCGATACTGTGTGGCAGGACTATCAAAAAACGCATTTTTTGCTAACCCAGTCATTATCCCATGATTTTTCGTTCGCTATTATTACTGCTTATAACCCATTAGGGTGCTTACTAACCCCAAGTCAAAACCGCCTGCTAGATCGTGAACTGCAACTAAAAATCCTTCAATATCAAAGCCCTTACCGTTGCTTAATGGGGGTAGCACCTGATTTGTCACATGTTGAAAAAAGTTGGGCTGTATTTATTGATAAAAATCAAGCTGTTGAGTTAGGTCGAGAGTTTAAGCAACATGCAATTTACTATGTTAATCAAGGCTTATTATCGCTTGTAGCCTGCTTTGATCAGCACAAAAGTGAGGTGCAAATGGGAGCCTTTAATCAACGTTTACGTTTAGTCAGTGATTTCCCTGAATGTTGTTAAATCGCTTTATTTTCATTTGTTAATTTTTAATTGGGACAATAAATTTAACAAATGAGTGTAATGAGCTAATACCAACGACTGATTTTATATTAAAGCTCTGTTTACCTCACTATTAGCATTCTGCATTTACAATGTCATCTTTATCCTGCCCATAACTTACCCAAAACCACATCTAATCGCTTTTTTACTGCCAAATCCTCATTGTACGTTACTGCAAATAATGCATTTGTTTATTTTTACTCAACTTGCAATCTTGCGCATTGACTTAACCCTAGGTTTATTGTTATTTTGCTGGTCCCTCCTTAGGGAGGCACAGAAGAGGAGCGTTAACTAGGTAGTAAGCTTGAGGAAGACCAATTCCCATGACAGCTTACGAGGGAGATTAACGCCGAGATACAATAAGATTTGGTTAACTTATTTATCGGTCGCTTAGGTTGAATCCTAGCGATTGTCACCTGTTATTTGGTGGAGAGCTTCTGGTGGTGATTGCTGTTTCCCTTCTTTAAGGGTGCGTTATCTTTGCACCAGGCTCTTCGAACGAAGTTTAGTTCGGAGTGTATTATATGTCGTTAAATCAATTAGTTGTAGCCAAGTTTGGCGGGACCTCTGTTGCTGATTTTTCAGCTATGAGCCGTTGTGCTGATATCGTATTATCCAATCCTAATACCCGTTTAGTGGTGGTCAGTGCATCTAGCGGTGTAACCAACTTATTAGTTGAACTTACCAGTGCTAATGTCAACGACGAACGTCGTCTAAGCTTGCTTAAACAAGTTGCCCAAATTCAATATCGTATTATTGATGAATTGAGCCAGCCACAGGACATAGCTGCGCAAATTGATAAGCTTTTAAGCCGTATGTCTGTGTTAAGTGAATCATTAATTCTTGATCGCAGTAAAGCAGCGATGGATGAGCTGCTATCTATGGGAGAGCATTGTTCGTCGGTATTGTTCTCAGCTGTTATCCGTGAAAAAGGCACATCTTCCCAGGCTTTTGATGTACGTCAAGTGCTGCGAACCGATAGTCATTTTGGTCGTGCTGAACCTCAAATTGAACAAATTGCTCATTTATCGGGTGATTTTTTACAACCACTATTAAGCACCAGTATTATTGTTACTCAGGGATTTATTGGGGCCGATGAGCAGGGGCGCACTACAACATTAGGTCGTGGTGGCAGTGATTATTCAGCCGCTTTATTAGCTGAAGCTTTATCTGCCCATGCGGTTGAAATTTGGACCGATGTTGCTGGCATTTATACCACAGACCCACGTTTAGCCCCAAATGCTCGCCCGATTGCTGAAATCAGTTTTAATGAAGCCGCTGAAATGGCCACTTTTGGTGCAAAAGTATTGCATCCAGCAACGATACTTCCAGCTGTTCGCCAGAAAATTCAGGTGTTTGTCGGTTCAAGTAAAGACCCTGAAGCGGGTGGAACCTGGATCCGTCATCAAGTAGAAGATACGCCAGTTTACCGCGCGGTGGCATTACGCCGTGACCAAACCTTATTAAATCTGCATAGCTTACAAATGCTTCACGCCCAGGGTTTTTTAGCTGAAACCTTTGCTACATTAGCGCGCCATAAAATCTCGGTAGATTTGATCACCACCTCAGAAGTAAACGTGGCGCTAACATTAGATAAAACAGGCTCAGACTCAAGCGGTCAGGGCTTATTAAGTGAATCGTTATTGCAAGAGTTATCACAACATTGTCGGGTAAGAGTGGAAGATAACTTAGCCTTAGTGGCGATTATTGGTAACAGAATTGCTTCTACAGCCGGTATTTGTAGCCGAGTATTTCAAGTATTAGAAAAATACAATGTCCGTATGATATGCCAGGGTGCTAGCCCGCATAACTTATGTGTATTAATTGATGAAACTCAAGCGGCAGACGTTGTTAAAGCATTACATCAAAATCTTTTCGAGTAACCTATGACAAAGCAAATGATGACTAAAGCATTGCGCACATCACTGAATGTAGGTGAACTCGCTGCAGGGCAATCCCTTGATGTGCCTTTATTCACTTTTAAAGGCACCGACAGCAACGCACCGACCGTATACGTTCAAGCCAACGTACACGGTGCTGAAGTGCATAATACGTAAATAAATTAAATAGGATACGACTTGACAGTATCCATTTTTTTACTAGCCTTAATACATAAGTGCGTAATTTATCATATAGGGTACTATGGCAAAGAAAAAATTAAATCGTTTAGGCGCTACTAAAGCATCCTCAGCAAACAAGGGAGTGATTATTAGCGATGATACGTTACCCCTTTATCAAGATTTTATTTTGATAGATGTTGCGGATCGCTTAAAGAAAGCTAAGGTGTGTTTTGTGCGCAATAGCGAAACTACAGCCCTGCTTGGATTACACGTCATTGGCGGAGCACAATCTAAAGTTTGGGCTTGCGACTCTAAAGACGGTCTTTCGATTGAGATTAAAAGAGGTTTGGCACGAGCATTCATAAAATGGGTCACCATACAGAAACGTACAGTGAGGCTGGTTGGAAAAAAAATGTCGGCGCTCAAGTCGTTTATTAAATTCTTATCACTTAGAGATAATTTCACTGAACTGTCTCAAATTAATAGATTCTTATACGATGAGTTTAAAAACACAAGCAAAGACGCCTCTCATCATATAAGAGATATATTGTCTCTTCATCCATCCATCAGCGAACATGAACTTAGCTACAAAGTCTTTTCTCAAGGCAGTAGAAATACTCCTCAAAATAAATCTATCGATGATATTGACACTCTATTTGAGACAAATACTTATTCTGATAGAGAAATGATGCAAATCTTAGCTTTCGCAATGCATCGAATTGAACTCATGAAAGAAAGGTTTGAAGAACTCGATGAAGCAGAGCCAAGTGAACTTTTTCAAAGAGGAGTTTTGGTACTTCCTGAAGGCGTAGGTAGACTCAACTCATCTGTAGCCAAAATAATTGAGCTTTTTCATTGTAATCCGATAGATGCTTATAAAACAGTGCTTGCTAATTTACTTGTTTTTCTAAAGCAAGCAGACCTGCCAAATCAATTGCAATTTCCAAGTGGTAATTGGTTTGGGCGGGTCATAATTATGATTGACCGGAATTCACCAGAGTTGGGCAAGGGATTTAGGGAGTATTTGTCAGATAAATACGGGCTACTTGCTAATTCAGTTGACGATGGTGGAATGAAAGGACTTCAATTCGAAAAGATAATTTTTTTTCGAGCAAAAATCAACCAAGCCGCTATAGCCGTATATATAATGGCTCAAACAGGGGTGAACTTTGAAGTTATCAAAACACTTGGTAAATATAATAAAGGAACTTATTGGAAGGACTCTCTTGATGTTGAGTTGGGTGCTGATACGGCTTTACTTCTAAAACGAAAAGTTCTTCGTTTATCTGGCTGGAAGCAAAAAGGAAGGCAAAGAAAAAGAATCGATATTAGAGTTCCGATTGATTCACACCTTTTTAAGGTTTTAGAGTTGTTTGATAGACTCAATGAGTACACTAGAAACGATACTTTTTACTCTGGCTCAATGAGCCAGCTTGGTGGCGTGCGCGAGTTTTGTAATATGTATTCGATATACTCAGATGATGACAAGAGAATTGAGTTTTTATCCACTGTCAAATTTCGTAAAGTTTATACTGGAGCCAAGCTAGCCGCTGCAATTGAAGAGGCTACCAGCCCAGAGGAACTTGCAAGAGATTTGCGTAATGCCCTAGACCATGAATCCTTTGATACCACGATAACATCCTACATAATGAAAACAGGGGCAGGCCACCTAGCATATAGCAGTGCGGTGGTAGCTTTGACAAATAGAATGCTCGAAGAAGCATTATTATTCAAAGGAAAAATTAAACATGAAGAGTCAGAGCAATCCAATCGCGTCCCAGTATACCTCTGTGATTGTGATGATCAATTCAATCCAAGCCATGATATTCCTATTTCTGGTCGTTGTACGCATTACGATCTATGTCTAGGTTGTGAAAGAGCTACGGTATATGCACGAAATATACCGAGAATATGCGCTCGAATGATCCAATACGATAGTCTACCTAAGCCAGTAGATGATCTTTTGGCAGATAGAAAAGCTATCGCAATCGATACGTTAGAGAGGTTTAGAACAGAACATCCTGATGGCGAACTGATTGTCGAAAAAGGCTATCAGCTTGCATCTGAAGCGGATATGAATAACATGCCACTTGTCCCACCAATCTTAAACTAAGGTATTAGCATGGAACAGGAATTTATAAACAATATAAGTATTCAAAGCCACAATAATAGTGATTTTGAGCGCGGTAAGGCTCAATGGGCATGGCTACATAAAGTAATAACTATATACTCGAAAGAGGATATTTCGTCGGTTACTTCCTCGCCATTTGAGGCCACTACCTGGGAGTTAGAAGGGGAAGCTTATAATTTGTATTTCGAAGAACTTATTCCTTCAGAAAGCTATTTACCTTTGCAGACTATTCTTAAAATACTGTTGCTCTTAACCGTGAAATTCCACGGTACGTCTCCAGGCTATGCCAGAACTTGCATTATGGAAATTATAAGTAAAATAGTTCCAACTTTGGAAGTGGATAATAACCCATTGTTAAAGGCCAAACCAGGTTCTCCCTTCACAAGTTTTGAAGAGCTATCGCCCAATGACATTTCACTAGCTCTAACTTTTATCTACCAAAGCTATGGCACGCTGAGCCGTGGAGCTATCACCGCCTTAGATTGGATTGAGAAATTCCAATACAACGAGCATCTTGCTTTGGTTTGCGGAGGGTTCATAACTCCTTGGACTAATGAAGGGGTGTCTCTACATGCATGGTACGACAATCATGCTGAAATACTAACTGATGTCGTTAGAACAAAGAAACCCTTCGCTGCACTAACGGATCAGGCAGTATCAAACATTGTGAAAAAAGCGATGCCATTTTTTGATGGGTTAACAGTATCTACGGAAGGAGGAATAGAGATGGTTGACAAAGACTTTGAAGCGCATGGTTTAAAAATTATGAAGTACATACGAGACTTTTCAGTTGGGAAAGGTGATTTAGATACATATACTTTAACGAGACAGATTGGCGAGGACATAACTTTTAAAAAACTGTTAAAAGAGCATTCAGAGTTATTAAAATCACACCCAATACTAAAGCGACATATCTTTAAAGACGATAACACTAAAGACCGTATATGGCTGAAGGTTAACTGGTTTAAAGAGCTTTTTCAGCTAGCTCGAAATGCTGCTATATGGATATTGGCGCTAACTACAGGATTAAGAAATAGTGATCTACGTTACCTCAAGGCTGACTGCCTGCACTATAGCGAACATTATCGCATTTGGTTTATTCGTGCAGATTTAAAAAAAACAAAGAACACCATCCTTATTCCTATTGGTGAGCCTACAGTTAAAGCTCTAAAATTACTCAACTGGTTGCGATTGGATAAAGATGAAGATTCTTTGCTTCAGATTAAAGTTTATGCCCATAGAGGAAAGGCTTCAAGCCATAAAACGTTAAGAATAAAAAATGGGGAGACGTTAAATTCATATCTAAAAAAATTTGCATCAACCATTGGTATAAAACTAGATACTATTTCTGATAATGATGATGAAGCAACATGTCATTGCATAAGAGCAACACTCGCTGGTTATGTTGGAAGGAGTAGCACTTTAGCAATCTTAATCCTTAAAAAGCTATTCGGTCACTCAAACAACCTAATGCCTGAGCAATACATTATGCATAATCGATTTGTGCAAGAGGAGCGAAAGAAGCAAATCCTCGAAATGCAATCACAAACAGCACACAATATAGCTAAAGCTATTGCTGATGGAGAAATTTCAGGTAGCAAAGGCGAGGAACTACTAAAAGGCGCAGCTTACTTAGAATCTGAAATTCGAACGGAAATGATCAAGGAGTTAGGATTAACAAACAACAGTCTTACTGAGGCGGATGTACATAAGCGCCTTGTTGATACTCTAACTCAGCTAATTTTTGATGATATGCAAAATGAGCAAACACATACCTTGCTAACTCCAATGGGGGTCATTTGCATGAGAGCTACAAATCATAGTAGTGATAGTCCATGCACTGCAATAAGTAACAAGCTGGAGCGAGACAAAGCGGGTGTTAGTAGAGCAATGTTTGGAGCTTTACCTCAACTACCCAACCCTGCGCAATGCATAGGGGCATCTTGCAATGACGCACTGCTTACTAAACAGTATTCCATGCCGCTTCTAAAACAATTTGATTGGTATACCAATGTGTATCGAAAGATCACTGGTGATGTCAACAACATTGATGAAGATGCAAAGCACTTTGTAGAAACCTACTACCCAGTGATAGCGGAATCAGAAGCGCTTAATGATTCAAAACAATTCAAAGAAAACTACGGGGGATTGTTAAAGCAGCTCTATGCAAGTGAACGAGAGCAGGGGTATTTTGATGTCTAAAGAAGAAAAGCCCCAGACTAAGCGTGATAGTAGAACTCACGATCAGCGTGTTTCAGATCTAGAATCTGAATTTGGGAAACTAAAAATTGAAGCTATAGCAAAAGGCAAAAAAACCATTGCTAGTGCAGCAGAAGTGCTAAAGGCGGCAAGGGTTAATAGAACGTACTTTTACAACAAAGGCAAGCTCAAGGATGCTACAGCATTAGCTAAATACCATGTGGTTCGTGATTCGGTTCAAACATTCCAGAAGGACTTCGATAGTTACTGCGAAGATACAGTCGTCAACAAACTGAAGAAGGAAAAAGCGGAGGCTGATGAAGGGCGTAGACAAGTGTGCTTGGAACTTACCAATCAAGAGAAACAAATCGTATCATTGCACGAAACGGTTGGAGTTTTAAAGCAAAAAGTACGTCTGCAAAGCGACCATATGTTTGATGTCGTTAACTCTGCATCTAGAGTGTCAAAATCCGAGAGCGGTATATTCAGTGAGGCGATTGTAATCTCCCCCGACAGGCACTTATGGAAGAATGGGCAATATCATTTCAACGATATCGCCGTAAGAGAAAAAGCGTGGGAACTCTCTAGAGAGGAGCTTAATGAAGCGTTGCGTCGCTCATTACCTTCTCGCGTTTATTTGCTTGTAGGGCCACCTTGTGCAGGAAAAACTACTTGGGCTAAAGATTATTCGAATATTTTTCCAGAAATGCATTCAGTGATCATTGATGCGACGAATCTATCATATACCAGTCGTCTAGAATGGATATCACTAATAAACAAGCATCGTGCGAAGACCACCATAAAGATATGTGTGGTTGTATTTCTTGTAGCTATCACCACTTTGAAAGCTCGTAATAATCGCAGAGAACCGTCAAAGCGAATGGATGAAGAGTTTTTGTTGAATAAAGCAGAATCTCTCGAATTCCCAAACCTTCGAGTTGAAGACTTTGATGAAATGATTGTAGTAAGAGGTGAGTGATGACACGAGATGAATTAAAAGAAGCCTATGCTAACGAAAAAATTAGCAAGCAACAATTAGGTCAGTTGCGCCGTATGGAGCTTAACGACTTACTTGATTCACTAGTGTCCAACCCAAATTTGGCGACACCATACATTAATAAAAATGGTAACAAGCTAGTTCTCAAGAAGCTCGCTGAAAAAGTTGGTTATGATATGGAGGCAGTCAACATTTCACAAAGCTTTAAGAAACTTGTTGAAAGGGCGGAGGCTTCATTGGTGATAAGTTCCAGCATCAGTACAGATACAGATGCTGTGTTGCGTCAACAGAATATTGATGAACTTAAGGATTGGTTAGATTTACGCATTAATGATCCAACTTATCAATGGCCTGTGAATAACAGGAACAAAATTTATCGTCGAGTGTTATGGGCATTCTATCTGGATACACCCCTCTCTGAGATCGACAAACCAGGGGGGATTATGAATACTAAGGAAATCCAAAATATTCTGAGTATTCTCGATGTAAAAGTAGTCAGGGGTGAGCTTAAAACACTTGATTACGCAGCCATTTCCGCACTTGAAGAGATGTCAGATACTATGCAATCCAAAGCGATTAGTAAACTGACGGCAGAAACCAAAGAGCTAAGGGAAAAGCTAACTATGGCTAATGAAGAAGTCAGAAATCTACGTCACAAGTTGAAAATTTATAGGGCAAGGGATGATGCTCTACTACATGAAGACATCAAAGGTTCAAGTATTTACTAATGCAGGTTATAGGTATAGTTTCAAAAATCCTATTGGAAGGTACATATAAGCAGGTGTTCAACCTCGCATGTGAAGGTCAATCTGTACGAGTTGAGAACGGTATAAACTTAAGAGTGTTAACTGGCGATACCATCGCAGTTTCTGGAAAATTTGTAATTGTTCCCAAATACGGAAAACAATTCCAAGCCAACCATATTTCTTACGTTCCGATAACAACACCTCTGTTAAGGCACTTCCTTAAAACTGGGACGGGCATTGGTGATGCTATCGTAGATAGATTATTGTCTGCTTACGGTTTTGCTCTAATTGACTTACTTGAAAATAAGAATATAGCAGCGATCAAAAGTGTTGAACGAATATCTGAAGCAGTCGCTATTCAGCTATGCAAAACTTGGCACGCAGCTAAGGGGAAGATAGAACTCATTAAAATGCTTGAAAATAAATTAACTAATGAGTCAAAAAAAACTCGCGTTTCTATCATTAACTCTGCAATGAGAGCCTACCGTATTTATGGCGAACTAACAGCCTACAAACTAGAGGAAGACCCTTGTCGACTATGGTCATTTGCCACTTGGAAACAAACCGAACTGTTCGGCAAGGTTATGAGGGTTGCTGCTAATGATGAAAGGCGATTGATTTGCGCCGTTGAAGAATCCCTCCATCGAAAATTAAAGGATGGTCACACAGTAGTCCATCCGAATGACTTTAGAGAAGAGCTTATCCGACTAGTTGGCGAAGAGTTGATTGTGCCTGCGATAGTTGCCGCTAATAATGCTTCAACACAAGTCCCGCCACGCATAATTGTTCGTAACGTGACAAAGAAGAAAAGGGCAGAAAGTAATTTTTCTGAGACACTGCAAACTACCTCGGAAAACAAAAAATTATATCACCGTATGTTCAGCCTCGCAGGGGTAACTTTGATGGAGCGTTATGTAGAGCAGCAATTAAAAGAACGCTTATCAAACAACTTGCTAGCCATCAATGTCAGCGATGATGACCTTGATGCATTTTCGATGCATCAAGGCAAGGAGAAGCACTTTTTAACTACAGAGCAAAAGAACGCTGTTAAGATGGTACTTAGCAACGCTGTCAGTGTCGTGGTTGGCCCAGCAGGAACTGGAAAAACCAGTATACTTTATTGTATTAATGACATCATTAAAAATAACGGTAATGGAGTGTTGCAAGTAGCTCTAGCAGGCAAGGCTGCTCAGCGACTGATTCAGCAAACAGATGAAAATGCATATACCATTAAGTCGCTACTTTCCAAAATCAAATACCAGAAGCAACAAGATGGTACTCACTTTCTGGACTCTTACCAAATGCCAGTATTACACATTGATGAAGCAAGTATGGTTGATCTTCAAACGATGTTTCAGGTTCTTAAAGCATTTGAAGGACGTAGTGCCCGTTTTGTATTCATTGGTGACCCAGCACAATTACCACCTATTGGAATAGGGTTAGTATTCCACCGAATCATTCAATCCAAATCAGTCCCAAAGACCGAGCTAACCAAGAATTTCAGGTGCGTTCAAGATATTGGTGCAGCCGCAAATGACATTCGTAATGGCATTATCCCAAAGGTATCAGCAAACCTCGATATAGAGTATTACAGAGGTAAAGATGAGTTATTGGATCGCGTTAACCATCACTACTTAACTCATAAAGACAAAAACGATATTCATGTTGTCGCCGCAAGAAAATTAACAGTAAGTCTCATTAACAGCCAGCTACACACTCTACTCACAAGAAATCGGGATGCTATCCCTGTCGCCCCACAATTCAGCATTGGTGATTCTGTGATATATAAGGTGAATGATGCTGAACTTGGGCTGGTAAATGGCTCAACGGGGATTGTTGAAGCAGAATCAATGACTGAAATAGAAGGTGTTGAGGTTCCAGTGCTGGTTGCATCGTTCAATGGTGAGCAGGTTATGTTGACAAGACGCGATATTCTGGACGATGAGAGCGGTACTTACCATTTACAACATGCTTATGGGATTACCTGTCATGCTGCTCAAGGCTCTGAGTTTGGTGCTGTCATAGTAGTTGTAGAAAAGTGCATTATGGTTGTGCGAAGTTGGTTGTATACAGCGCTAACACGAGCTAAATACAAGGTTGTTTTGTTGGTAGAGGAGGATGGGCTGCAAGCAGCCATCAATGCAGGTTTTAAAGCAGACAATATCAGTGTGGGGTTGGATGTATGAGTGTATACCTGAGATATGAGGATGGCATTGATTACCCAATTGCATTTGATGAATGTACTCACACACCCGATAGGTTGATACTACGTTATGCAATCTGTAAGCACAGGTATCCGCAGCAAGTAGACACAAAGCTTAGAAAAAAATGTGGGATGAAGAGCGTAATTGATGCTGTTCAGCGCGTGGCTTACTTGATTAATCAATTGGCAAAACAAGTTCAGACTGATGGCAGTATTGGTGTGCATTATTTGACAGCGACATACGTTGGCAATATGGAGCCCCTTATTAACAGTATGTACTACGAAGGGGGGTGGCTTGGAGATAGTATCGAACAGTACGTGAAAGCGTGGCGTCAGTTCTATCGATTCCTTACCTTGCAAGGTGTTGAACACGAAATGATGATGCCCCAAACGAACGAGGTGGTTATTGATCAAAGCCAGGATGATAACATTCTATCGCATACCGATCACAGAAATGAACAAGTTGGAGAAACGGAAACCGCCATTGATCAAAACTGGAAGGAACGCCACGATGATTATAAGGACTCCATACTGAGTATGGAGCAATTCTGGTTACTCTATGCAGAGCTACATAAAGTCGATTCAGTATATGCGGTAATGGCGTATACCGAATTAGTGACATGCTTAAGAATATCGGCTTTGATCAATTGCTTCCCGCTGGGCAGCAATAAATTGAATCCTAAGTGGTCTAGCTATCTAGAGATGAAACGCGACAACCTCACCAGTCAAAGACTTAGGTATATAGCCAAGGGCGGCAAGACCAAAAGTTTGTTAGCTCCAGTCAATATGATGGAGGTTTTTCACCATGTATATGAGAAACCAGAGAGTGGGTTAACATATAATCAGCGATTAAAAAAATATCGTGACAGATATTGCAAAACCAAGTATGCCCTAAATACTAGGCGCACGGCGAAGGAGTCTCCTACATGGTTGAAAAGAAACGGCACCCCAGTATCAGTAAGAGATTACCAGAACAAGATACAAGAATGCGCAAAACGTATTAATATCGAGGCTCATTCGCATATACTTAGGCACACAGGTGTTACTCAGATGCTTTACCGATATCTCAAAAATAACGGGTTACTAGCGAGTTTGAGCTATATGAATCAACTTATTGTGAATGACGCTCATACCATCTTGAAGCAGCATCTTGGGCATGTACGTGTTGCTACTACCAAAAGATACATCAGAACGATAGAACGCATCATACAAGAGTCGCAATTAGATATGTTACTAAATACGGCGCTATCGACATCTCGCAAACATCAGAAAATGCTTGATGATAATCCGATTCTTGCTAAAGGAGTGAAGATGCTAGAGAAAGCTATAGAAGGAGCTGATAAGCAGCTTGATTACAACACGGCTTAAACCTAATTCCCCCCCCTTATATTCGATTGATTAGTCAAGCTCAAATGCCGCTTGTAGTGAGGAGTCTACGACGATGCGGATACTCGCCAGACTCCTAACTATATATCAAGGAATGCTCTGAGTTCCCTATCGTCACTTCCCTCGCCAAACCTGGCATTGCCTTCAGTGGAACAAATTTCAGCAATTTTGATAATATTCCAACACTCAAATGATTTAATCACAAAATAAGGGGTTGTTAAATTAGAATTCCTGGTTCATTTTTTCAAAGCACTTCGTTAGCACATCAATTGAGCTTTCATCTAAGTTACGAGTAATGTCTTCTGTCAGTTGTATATGCATACGATTATGGTGCGTATGAAGCTCAATCCCTTCAGTTGTTAATCCAACAAGTATTGAACGCCTATCGTCTTCGTGTGGAGAACGGGTAATTAATCCAAATTTAACCAGTTTCTCTACCTGAACAGTTAACGTGCCTGTAGTAATTCCAAGCCTATCTGCTAACTCCTTCATTCTCATCGGCCCATGAGAACCTAACACCTCTATAGTATGCACTTGTGCTAGTGAATACCCAGTATCTTTAACGACGGATTGCTCCCAAGAAGACAGTTTGTCGTAAAACTCGATGATTAAGTTATTCAAAGAATGCATAAATGGCCCTAGCAGTAATTTACTTCGATAGTTAAGTGACTTAGCTTATCAAACTTACTCAAAGAGTGTTTAAATGTTTCTACATTGGCACCTGTTGTTGTACACAATGCTATTGAAGCTGAATAATGATCTGCGCTAATTTTCCAGATATGGATATCAGTAACTTTAGTGTGCTCATCATCAATCGTGTTAATTATTTCTAATTGGTATTCTTTGTCGATGTTTTCATCTAACAGAATTGGGCTTGTCTGTTTCATGAGACCCAAGGCCCATTTGGTAATAATCACAGCACCAACAACTCCCATTATTGGATCTAACCAATACCATCCAAGGAGTTTTCCTACCAAAAGTGCACAAATTGCTAACACAGAGGTTAATGCGTCAGCGAGCACATGGAAGTAAGCTGCCTTGAGATTATGATCGTGATCACTATGATGATCATGGTGTTCTTCATGGTGATCATGCTCATGACTATGGTGGTCACTGTGGTCATGACCGTGATGTTCATGACCAAGTATAAACATACTGGCGATGTTTACGATAAGTCCGATGATAGCAACAAGAATGGATTGATTAAATTGGATCTCAATAGGTGATAACAGACGATGTATAGATTCTGCTAGCATTACAATTGCGACAATACCTAGTGCTATTGCACTGGTATATCCGCCGAGAACTCCCACTTTACCAACACCAAAAGAGAACTTATTACTACTTGCATGCTTTCTTGCATAACTATAGGTGAATAGTGTGATGCAAAAGGCCGCGGCATGAGTTCCCATGTGCCAACCGTCAGCGAGTAAGGCCATAGAACCATAAACAGTACCGGCTATAACTTCGATGATCATGGTGATGACTGTGATGACAAGTACATACCATGTTCGTTTTACATTTTGCTCATTAACAGAAGTAAAATTGTGTTGGTGGGTATATTTTTCAGCAATAGTTTTCATATTAGCATTGTTTGATTATCAAATAAAACTAAAAGTATACTATTTGGCAGTCAAAGTAAATGGCTGTGGCTATTCTATATTTTAAAGAAGTTGAATACAGGATTTAGTCACTTAGTTAGAGTTTTTTAGTTAACTTTCAATGGCATAGCGAAATTTCCGATACTAATTGTAATGTGATCAATGAATTTAGAACTTTAGTTTTAACGTACTTTTTTCCAGAAATATGTCTAGAGGCGTGAACTATTTATGCCCAATTGTGAGTTAAGATCCACCCGTAAGTTCATAAATTGAGCTAATACTAAGCATTAGATTATAGTTTACGAGCCTATGAGTTAATGACTTAATCATGTAACTATTAATTTTTATGGGATTAGATCGATATCAAAGTTTTTTAAAAACCACGTCAACCCAACAAAAAAAATGATAGATATCATTACGCCGATTAACAAAGAAGTCCAGAAACTATACTTGTTTAAAAGCATTGGAAACAATAGAAACATCGGTAACGTAGGAATGACGTACCAAAATGTATACCAAGCATGATTAGCTATTTTTTCATTTGATTCATTTTCGACATACATCCAAATCATTGCCATGATAGTTACAATCGGGAGAGCCACTACTAGTGCGCCAAATTTATCGCTGCGTTTTGCTATTTCTGAAGCAGCAACAATGATTGCAGCTGTAATGAGATATTTTGTAATTATCCAGGTCATAATCTCTCTGTTTTCATAAAAATCAAAAAACCGATTGCTGATAGGTTTTTAGTTTGTCATACTATTGATAAATAGTTAAGAGAATAATTTGATGCAATTAGGTGACTTAGAAAAGTTAGTGCTTCAATTCCTATGGTCTGAGAAAGAAGCAGATGCAAAGCGTGTACATGCAGTAGTTGGGATTACTCGTGGAAATTCATTAAATACGATCCAAACTACGTTAGATCGACTGTTCAAAAAGGATTTGTTAAGTAGAACTAAGCAAGGGCATGCACATTTTTATACCGCAAAAGTTGATAGAGAATCACTTATCGCAACATTAATAACAGATGTTACAGCCGACTTTATTGAAGATGGTGAACATAGCCTGATTGCTGCATTTGCTTCATCTTCAGCTAATCTTGACGACGCTCAATTTGATGAATTGGAAAAGCTTATAGAAGAACAACGAAAATTACGTAGTAGGCAAGCATAAGATGCTCGAAGGTAACGTGGCGATTTTATTAAATTTGATTAGTGTTGCAATAACGGCATTTGTTATCGTTACAATATTAATATCTGCTATTGTCCCGTTGATTAGAAGCAGCTTAGATGCATTTGACTTTATTGCCCGAAAACGAATTTTGTGGTTGATAGTTACGTCTCCTTGGTGGATTGCGCTATTCTGCGTAGGAATATTGTTCCCTCGTCAAGGGAATGGATACTTAATTCTTTGGATGGAAAAGGTTGCACATTGGCATCATATCGATCTATTTATAGTAACAAGCTGGCATGGATTAACTTTGGTCATTGCTGCAGTCGTATTGGCTGTGTTGATTAACATTTCCCTTATTCAAGTTCGCCGTCATTCCATCGCAATACACAATCTTTTTAAACTTTCAGATGTTCAGCCTATCGCGGGTCAAAATGAAGATACTGTTTTTTCAATCTCATTAAGCATACCTGCGGCTTTTACCATCGGTTTATTCAAGCCGAAGGTTTACCTTACATCAGGATTACTTCAACAACTTGAACAATCAGCTGTTGATATTATTATCCAACATGAGTTAGCACATGTTAGGGCAAGAGATCCCTTATTCAAAAGTATTTACGCTTTTTTCTGCCTACTTTACCCGAAGTCTATCCGCCGATCTTTACAACAAGATTTTACTTTATTAACAGAACAACAAGCAGACTATGCTGTCACGCTCTACCACGATAACCTTGATGTGGCACAAACTTTAGTGACAGTCGCCAAGAAACAACGTCTGTTACCTTTTAGTTGTGAAGGAGTTCAAGTCAGTCATTTTAGTAAAGATCAAATTACCCTACGGGTAGAAAACCTTCTCTCTCCAAGAGAACAAGTATCTGGAGCTAAACTGGCATTTACAGGGTTATGCTTCCTCGTTACTACATTATTCACATTATCAACTGTTGATAGCCTCCACCATCTAATCGAAACCTATTTCAACCATTAAATAAGGGTTATGAATGAATAATATTGTTGAAACAACCATAGATAAAAAACCGATTGCCAATCGGTTTTTGTGTGGTTTTTTTATCTCGGCCTTAGCATTTTCTGTGACAGCAAATGACAACACAGAAATAAAAGTGCCACTTTATTTAGAAGACGCTATTCGCATGACGTTAAGTCACCACCCTGAGTTAGCGGTATTTTTGCATAAGACAAATATGCAAAAAGGAGCAATACAACAAGCAGGTATTGGTGAGCCAGCACAAATTGGGCTTACTTTTGAAGATGGTTTAGGCGTCGGTGAACATAGTGGGCTGAGTAACATGCAAACCACACTGACGTATTCCTGGTTGTTGCAACAAGAGCAAATTAATAGCCGTGTTGGCAATGCACAAACAGAGATGGAGCAGGTAGATATTGATAAGCACATTGTCACCATGGATTTAGCGGCGAGTACAGCAAAACAATTTACTCAAATCTTAGTAAAGCAAGAGCGTTTGAAGTTGAATCAAATGGCAACGCTTCAAGCGAACGAAGTGCTTAAAGCAATATCTGAACGGGTCAGTGCCGGCAGAAGCTCAACGATTGAAATGCGTATGGCAGAAGTTGAAATTGTGCGGATGCAGCTAGCTGTTGAAGATACAGAGCACGATTTAAAAGCTAGCCAGTATCAATTGTCGTCGTTGTGGGGAAAGCCAGGCACCCAATTTAGAGTCAATGGTAATTTATTCGCTCTGCCTGTGTTATCAAGTTTAGATAAGGAACTCGATAAACTGAAAAAAAGCCCGTATATCACTCAATTTGCAACCGCTACCCGCATAGCACAATCACAATTGGAGCTGGCGCGGATAGAGGCTAAATCTCAATGGCAATTTTCTGCTGGTTTACGCCGTTATGAAGCAACAGATGACTTTGGCCTTGTTGCTGGTGTATCGGTTCCTTTTGGCGCAAGCGACCGTAATGCAGGGACTATTTCGACCTTACAAGCCAAGCAAGATGTGCTTGCAGTCGAACAAGTAGCGTTAATGCAAAAGCTCGACTCACAGTTATATGTACAACTACAAGAAATAGCCCATGCACGGCATGTTATCGATGCTTTTGAAAAAACGATAATCCCAACATTAGAAGTGACATTAAAAGAGGCTGTTCGAGCCTTTGAACTTGGACAACTCAGCTACAGTCAATGGAGTGATATACGCCGTGATTTACTTAATGCCCAATCGGAGTTGTTAAATACATACGAGAGTTTGCATTTACAACATATTGAAATTCAACGCCTAACGGGCGCATCTATATCATTGTGAGACGTTTATGAAAAATAATAATACTTTTACATCACTGACTTTTGCAATATTTCTTTGCTTAAGTGTGAGCCCTTCATTTTCAGTGACGGCATCATCTGCCCCTGAAGCGGAAGAAGCTGAGCCAGAAAAAGGCCCCCACAGAGGCCGCATGTTGCGAGACGACAATATGGCTTTGGAGCTCGCTATTTTTGAAACGGGTGTACCGCCGGAGTTTAGGGTGTGGGTAACCGATGCAGGTAAGCCTGTTTCACCGGATAAAGTGGCTTTGAATGTTCAACTTACCCGTCTTGGTGATGTTGTAGACGATATTAACTTTCGTGTCGAAGGTGACTTTTTACGTGGAGATTTAGAAATTTACGAACCTCATTCATTTGTGGTCACCATTAGCGCTAAATATCAGGGCAAAAATTATCGCTGGCAATACGATAACCTTGAAGGCCGAACTCGTATTGAGCCAGCAGTGGCTGAAGCTATGGGAATTAGTACCGATGTTGTCGCGGCTAGAACACTTCATCAAACCATTCCTGCTTATGGGCGTTTATCGCTTCCAGCGAGTGCGACACATAATATATCAGCCAGATTTGACGGGGTAATCACCAAGTTGTTTGTTAAACAAGGCGACCTTGTAAAGCAAGGGCAGACACTGATGACAGTTGAAAGTAACGAAAGCCTTAAGCCTTATCAAATCACATCTCCTGCCGACGGCATTGTGACTGAACAGTATGCCAATAGTGGTGAACAAACAGCGTCAAAAACCTTATTGACCCTAACCAATACGCCGCAATATGTGGCCAAGCTAGCAGTATATCCCGCCGATTATAAAAATGTCGTTGTTGGCACTCCGGTAACCGTAAAGATTGAAGGTTATGACACTCCGCTTACAGGGAAGGTTGAGTTTATTGAGCAAAAAGTCCGTGATGACCAGGCTAAATTAATATGGGTGAAGGTGCCTAATGTGAATAATGCTCTGGCCGACGGTGGGTTTGTTAACGCTGATATTGAGGTGGCGACGATTGATGTGCCTGTCGCAGTAAAAAAAGTCGGTTTGCAAGGGTTCAGGGACTTTACCGTAGTTTATGCAAAAGTAGGTGAACAATACGAGGTGAGAATGCTTGAGCTTGGTCAAGATGATGGTGAGTGGGTCGAAGTTCTTGGTGGAATTGCATTAGGGGCAACCTATGTGACTGAAAACAGTTACATCATTAAAGCTGACATTGAAAAGTCTGGCGCTTCGCACGATCACTAGGAGTAGTAAATGTTGGAATCTATTTTACGCTTTTCCATAAAGCGCAATGTACTCGTTTTAGTACTAGTGATGATTACGGCTTTTGTGGGCGCCTGGAATTTTACCAAGCTGCCTATTGATGCTGTCCCTGATATCACCAATGTACAAGTCATGATTAACACCAAGGCACTAGGGTATACACCATTAGAAATTGAACAACGGGTCACCTTTCCATTAGAAAATGCGCTTGCGGGATTGCCTGGGCTTACATATACCCGTTCTGTGTCACGTTATGGTTTATCGCAAGTTGTTGCCATTTTTGATGACAATACCGATGTATATTTTGCTCGGCAATTGGTGAGTGAACGCTTATCTGCCGCGCGTTCAGAATTACCGTCAGGACTTGAGCCTGAACTCGGACCGATTGCCACTGGGCTGGGTGAAATTTTCATGTTCACAGTGGATGCGTTACCCAATGCAACACATGCCGATGGCTCCGAGATTACACCCACCGACCTACGTACTGTGCACGATTGGACTATTCGTCCGCAACTAATGCGTGTGCCAGGTGTTGTTGAGGTGAATCCTATTGGTGGGTTTGAACGTGAAATTTTGGTTGCATTCAAACCCCAAAAACTGCTCGCGTTTGGTGTTACTCAAGCTGATGTGGTTGACGCAATTGCACAAAATAATCAAAACCAAGGCGCAGGATTTATTGAGCAAAATGGCGCGCAATGGCTTATGCGTATTCCTGGGCAAGCCGAAGACTTACAAGCCATTGGTAACATTCCGCTAAAAAGTATTGATGGTTCACCTGTTCGCATAAAAGATGTGGCAGATATTGGTGATGGAAAAGGGCTGCGCAATGGTGCTGCCACCCAAAATGGCCGTGAAGTGGTGATGAGCACTGTATTTATGCTTATCGGCGAGAATAGTCGCACAGTGGCTCACGCAGTAGGTGAGAAGCTAAAACAAATTAACGCAAGCTTACCTCAAGGGATTGTGGCTACCGCGGTATACGATCGTACTAAGTTAGTTGATCAAACACTTAGTACAGTACAAACAAACCTGACCGAAGGGGCTATTTTAGTTGTAGTTGTGTTGTTTATTTTACTTGGTAATTTCAGGGCCGCATTTTTAACCGCATTGGTGATCCCGTTTGCGATGTTAATGACTGTGACAGGCATGGTTCAAGTTGGTGTTAGTGCCAATTTAATGAGTTTAGGTGCGCTTGATTTTGGCTTGTTAGTGGACGGTGCAATTATCATTGTTGAAAACTGCCTGCGCCGTCTGAGTCAAGCTGGGCAACATTCTTTACCTTTGAAAGCACGCTTAGAACTAGTGTTTGATGCAACCCGTGAAGTGATCCGCCCAGCGTTATTCGGTGTGTTCATTATTACTGCCGTGTATTTACCCATTTTCGCCCTTGAAGGTGTAGAGGGGAAAATGTTCCACCCGATGGCCATTACCGTTGTTATCGCCCTATTAAGTGCCATGTTACTGTCGGTAACCTTTGTGCCTGCAATGATTGCATTGTTATTTAAAAAACCAATCAAAGAAAAGCACAGTCCAATTATTCGTGGTGCGGCTTATTTGTATCGTCCAGCGTTAAGTATGGTACTTAAAGGTCGTTGGGTTGTGGTGTGTATGGCGGTGTTATTAGTGGTCGTTTTTGGCCACCAAGCAACTCGCTTAGGCAGTGAGTTTGTACCAAACCTTGATGAAGGTGATATTGCCATGCATGCGCTACGCATTCCTGGAACATCATTAAGTCAGGCTATTGCATTGCAAGAAGTGTTAGAAGAAAAAATTCAGCAAATGCCGGAGGTTGAAAGAGTATTCGCAAAAATAGGCACCGCGGATGTAGCGACTGACGCTGTACCGCCAAGTGTTGCAGACAACTTTATTATTCTTAAACCGCGTGATCAATGGCCTAATCCTAATAAATCAAAAGAGCAGATTGTCGAGGATTTAGCTGCATTGGTAGAACCCATTCCTGGTAATCGTTATGAGTTTTTACAGCCTATACAAATGCGCTTTAATGAATTACTGGCGGGTGTGAGAGCCGAATTAGCGATTAAAGTGTTCGGCGATGATTTTGAAACCCTTACCGCATTAGGTAATGAAATTGAGTCAGCCATTAGCCAGGTTGAAGGCATTGCCGATGTGCAGGTTGAGCAAACCACTGGGTTACCGCTTTTATCCATTGTCCCTAATGATGACAAAATTATGCAATACGGGATCAGTAAAGCGCAATTGCAATCCCAATTAGCGACTGCGTTAGGTGGAACCGTTGCGGGCAAGTTTTATCAAGGTGATAGGCGTTCGGATATTGTCGTTCGATTAGATGAAGTACTGCGTAATGATGTCGACGCACTGTCATATTTGCCAATTCATCTGGGCAATGGTCGTTCTGTGCCATTACAAGAACTTGCTTCATTGGAGTTGATTAATGGTGCAAACCAAATTAATCGAGAAAATGGCAAGCGTAGAGTCGTTGTGACAACAAATGTGAGAGGCCGTGATTTAGGTGGTTTTGTGAGTGATATTCAACAAGCCGTTGCTGCCAATGTTGATATTCCTGCTGGTTACTGGATTGAATACGGCGGCACTTATCAGAAGCTCCAGTCCGCTTCACAGCGTTTAAGTATTGTAGTACCAGTCACGTTGCTCATGATTATTGGTTTATTAGTGTTAGCGCTAAATTCACTCAAAGATGCATTAATCATTTTTACAGGCGTGCCTTTAGCATTGACGGGGGGTATTGCTGCATTAATGTTAAGTGGTATTCCATTCTCAATATCAGCAGCGGTTGGTTTTATTGCGTTGTCAGGTATCGCCATTTTGAATGGATTAGTCATGGTCTCGTTTATTCGAGATTTACGAAAAGAGGGCATGGATTTACATCAGGCCATTTTTGACGGTGCGTTAACTCGGCTTCGTCCGGTTATGACAACCGCGTTTGTGGCATCGTTGGGCTTTCTTCCTATGGCGTTTAATAGTGGTATGGGTTCTGAAGTACAGCGGCCTTTAGCTATGGTAGTTATCGGTGGGATTATTTCCTCAACGCTACTAACTTTATTTGTTATTCCAGCACTTTACCGAATTTTACATAAAGATAAGGATACGATTTTGATTAAAACAGAAACTTTGGAGTCATTTAATGCTAAGTAAATTATTAAGCTATTGCTTATTCGCACTCCTTATATGTTGCTCCTTTATTAGCATTGAGGTACTTGCTCATGGTGTTGATGACAATACTAGAGCTTTTTTAGAGCAAAATAGCGGCGTACAGTTTGTGCCATTTCTTTACATTGGCGCAAAACACATGATTACCGGATACGACCATTTACTATTTTTGGTTGGCGTTATTTTCTTTTTATATAGAAGCCGTGATGTTTTCATATATGTCACGATGTTCACCATCGGTCATAGCACTACGTTGCTGTTAGGTGTATTAAGCGATATCCAAGTAAATGCCTACCTTATTGATGCAATTATTGGTTTATCTGTGGTGTATAAGGGGTTTGATAATTTAGGAGGTTTTAAACGTTGCTTCAATTGGCAACCCAATACGCAATGGGCTGTTCTCATTTTTGGGCTATTTCATGGCTTAGGCTTAGCGACAAAATTACAAGAATTTAATTTACCCAGTGAAGGCCTTTTTACCAATTTAGTCGCATTTAACATTGGTGTAGAACTCGGTCAGCTCGCAGCATTAGTGGTGATATTAATTGTTATCAATATCTGGCGTAAATTGCCTTCATTTCAGCAATTTTCTACACTAACAAATACCCTACTAATGAGTGCTGGTGTCATGTTGATGGGTTATCAATTGACTGGTTACTTTATTAATTAATAACAAAGAGAAATATATGCAACATACAGTAAGTAGTAACACGCTAATTAAAGCTTCTTTAGCAGCAACGGTTTTAGCGGCTGTTGTGTTAGTCACCTTTATTTTGCCGGCTGAATACAACATTGATCCCACAGGCATTGGTCAAAAAATAGGTGTCACCATATTAGCTCCAATGCCTGAAACTCAAACACAAAAAAACTCAAAAGTAGAAGGTACAACAGAGTTCCAAATTATCGAAGTCATTATACCTGCTGGAAGAGGTGTCGAATACAAGTTCGAGATGCAGCAATTCGAGAAAATGACTTATGAATGGCTCACTGATGGCGATGCATTGTTCTTCGACCTCCATGGCGAACCAGAAGGGGATACCACTGGATACTATGAGAGTTATGTTATTGCGACATCAGATGACATGAAAGGAAGTTTTACAGCTCCCTTTACAGGCTCTCATGGTTGGTATTGGAAAAATAAGTCTAACAACTCAGTAACGGTAAAATTATTGGTTAAAGGGCAATACAAAGTTATTGGTTTAAAATAATAAGGAAACATATATGAGAAATTTATTTATATTTTTAGTTATTGGTAGTGCTTTTATCAGTAGTTATTCACTTGCACATGCAGATAAAATGAAAAGCATGGATCACTCAAGACATAGTCATATGAATGAGGAGAAGGTAATTAGCATTACCGTTAAAACAATAAAAAAAATGACTTTCAAAGATTTAGGGTATGAGCCTGGTAAGCTGCCATCTTCATGGGAGAACATTAACAATTCAGATGTCAATATTGTTAATGTTCATGAAGGAAGTTATGTCGTGAGTGCTACGAACTCACAAGTTAAACAGACATTATATTTTAGAATTGATGACGATGGTGATGTCGTTGCAGTATCTGAGAATAAGGGATTTTAATAAGCGATAAGTAATGAAACAGTGATTGCCAAGCTACTACTTCTAATTGAAGTGGTAGCAGCCCTTGTTCTTACTAAATCAGGATAAGAACAAGGCGTCAAAAGGCAGCACTACCAACTTAGAAGCCTGTTGGTCATCATGGCAATTGATAGCACCATCATCATAATTGTTTACTATTACACATTACGAGAGTCCGAGTTAGTTAATTTGAAATGGTCGCATAATCATGTGAATCGCTTAGGTAATGGTGTCCAATTGTTCATTCGTTGAGTGTAAAAAATCTGCGCATAGCTAAAACTCAAACGCGATGATTCTGACTTGCAATACATCCTCATTAGCGAATGTACTACCAGCTATACTTATGATGACCAATCAATGAAGTAGGAGGTCACCATGGTCTCATCAAACAAAAAAAATTGTAGCGGAGTCAAAAAGCCTTTTCGGCTCGAAGAGATTTGGCGTATTCGAACTAGGCTAGAAATAGAAAATAGCCTTATGCAACTAGCGTTACTCAATTTGGCAATCGATAGTAAACTCAGAGCAAGTGACCTACTTCCTCTAAGGGTTTGCGATATATCTTCACAAGAACGAATGTTTGCAAGAGTTAAGCTTATTCAGCAGAAAACGGATGTTGAAGTCCAGTTTGAAGTCACTGCTAGAACTCAACAAAGTCTGATGAAATGGATTTTTGTCGCAGATCTAAAGACAAGTGATTATTTATTTCCAAGCTTAAGACGAAATGAGCAATCGATTAGCTATTCGTATTATCGTTATCTTGTCAGGTCGTGGGCATCAAATATTGGTCTAGACCCTAACTTGTATGGGACTCACTCAATGAGACGAACCAAAGCAACATTAGTCTATGCAAAGACTAAGGATATTCGAGCCGTCCAACTTTTACTCGGACATACTAGAGTAGACAACACAATTCGTTATCTTGGTGCTGAATTGGAGGATGCTCTTACACTTTCAGAATCTACTGATTGTTAATACGGCACACCCCAGAGCTTAAGGCTTTTTTTGTGGCATTCCGACTATTAATCAATGATTTACCATGTCCTTGGGCCATATATATTTAAAGAGTTTATTGATTGAAACTAATCACTAAAAACACCTGTATATCGAGCTTTGCTATACTTATTATAATGCAAACCATATATTTTAGAGTATAAAATCTAACTCACTTTTGTGTGCTTTTTTCAGACTCATAGTAGACCTCTTAATTTATGAACAATACTGTCTCAAAATTAAGTGTCCGATGAAATTTGACTAGAACAGTTTATGTAATGGAATCATTCAGACAGTGCTTAATTTTCAATGGAAATACAATATCAATTTATAGTGCCTAACTTGGAATTTTTCGATTTAACTAGCCATAGGAATATGTTACGTCAAGCATGGCTTAATCGAAGGTTGGTTAATCACAATTGATAACAAGTGAAAAGTTTGAATAATCCTAAGAATGTGACTAATGTGATAGAATTCAAGTAAAAAAATTGCTAATGTTAATTACATTAATATGAGTGGATACAACTGAATGATTAAAATTTTGTTAAATTTAGCAATTATCTTGGCAATAATAGTACAGCTATTAATGCCAAATACTGTTATGTCTAATGAAATGTCCGAATCAGTTATGCAATCTAACTCAATGACACAGTCCCTTATGATGGACAATGATTGTGACGGTACCGATAATTGTTGCCCGGAAGATTCAAGCAACTGTATTAGTCATTGCCATGCAGTTGCCAATGCGTTTGTTTTACTACCAGATTTAAATTTAATCAGCACTTTATTGAGTAGTTCTAAAGTTGGCTCGTCTTTATGGGTATCTACTCCTGCTTTGATTGTCAGTCAAAATCCCCCTCCTATAGTTTGATCTTTTATTTTAATTAACAACCAACATTAATTTATAAAGATTTTTGTTGTTCATTTAATGATGAGCATCAAAAAGCTAACGGAGTTTATTATGAAAAAATTTATCGCGATTACCCTTCTATTGTTAGTTAGCACAGCGTCAATGGCTGCGACTATTACACTACCTGATTACTTGGTTTTTACTGCCATTGATGGAAAAACTGTGTCAAAAAGCAGTGAAATTGAAATTGTACCTGGTCAGCACTTAATAGAATTACAGCTTTATGAGTTGTTCTCATCTGGAGCAGATGATACGAATTTTATTAAGTCAGATGCACTATATTGGAGTATTAACCTGACCAACGATGAAGACATTAAAGTCAGTACCACAGATATTTTATCTTTGAAAAATGCAAAAAACTTTATTAAATCCCCCATGATCACATTGAACAGTGCTAGCTTGAAAGATGAAACTGTTAAATTGGTTAATCACGAAGAGTTAATGGCTATCATCATGAAACAACACAGCAAAATGATGAAACACTAACCATTTGATAATAGGGTGCTCAAATGCGCCCTATTATTTTAATATTCAAACCCTGCTTGACCTGTGTGTAACACATAGGTTTATAGTCAAGTTACCGTAACGACTAATGTTAGCTTTGGGAGGCAATATGAGAGTGAATCAACTTGCTAATGAGTTAGCTATTACCGCTGATACAGTGCGCTTTTATACCCGTATTGGGTTATTGAATCCCAATAAATCGCCCGTTAACGGTTATAAAATCTATAACGATAAAGATAAGTCGCGTATGCAATTTATTTTAAGCGCTCGTAAACTTGATTTTTCAGTTGATGAAATTAAAGTGATTTTTTCTAAGACCGACCACGGTGAAAGTGCATGTCACCTTGTGCGGGCATTAGTAAAACAAAAACTGGATGAAACAGAGCAACAATTTAATGAAATGGTCAAACTAAGATCACGACTTTCACAAGCCGTAGACCAATGGTCAACCATGCCAGATAACTTGCCGACAGGAAACATGGTGTGTCATTTGATTGAAGGTACCCATCAAGCGAACCTTCCTACAGCAAGTGTTAATCAGCATGACAAGATTAAATTAACGTCAATGGAGGTTAAGTAATGGATCACACAACACAATTACCTATGCAACTCAATATCCTCGGCGCAGGCTGCGCGAGTTGTGTTGGCAAAATTGAAAGAGCGATTAACAGCGTGCAAGGCGTTGATTCAGCCGAAATGAACTTTGCCGACAGAACGGTACTGGTTACGGGTAAAGCGTCTGCCGAGTTGATTATAAAAGCGGTAGAAAGTGCCGGTTATAACGCCACTCAAATACAGGCAGAGTCGGCAGAAGATGCCATGAACGAGAAAGAACAGGCTGATTTACAACATTATAAAAGTTTATTGCGCCATACCTTTATTGCTTTGTCCGTCGGTATTCCGTTAATGATTTATGGACTGTTTATTGGCGAAATGACGGTATCAACCCTATCAGAACAAGTGGTGTGGGGACTGGTTGGTGTAGTGACTCTGGCCATTATGCTGATATCAGGTAGGCATTTTTACATTGGCGCATGGAAATCATTTTTAAACCATAACGCTAATATGGATACCCTCATTGCCTTAGGAACCGGTACAGCTTGGGTTTACTCAATGTTGATTGTTGCATTTCCACAATTATTTCCCGAGATGGCAAGGCATGTTTACTTTGAAGCGACCGCAATGATTATTGGGTTAATTAATCTTGGTTTAGCACTAGAAGTTAAAGCGCGCGGTAAAACCTCTGAAGCCATTAAGCGTCTCATTGGTTTGCAAGCAAAAACGGCTCGGGTTATCCGTGATGGAAAAGACCTCGACATTGATATTGCTCATGTATTACTTAACGATCACGTTAGAGTTCGCCCAGGCGAAAAAATCCCAGTTGATGGGGTGGTTATTGAAGGTAACAGCACCATTGATGAATCAATGTTGACCGGTGAGCCTATGCCAGTTGAAAAAGTACTCGGTGATGATGTGGTCACTGGCACCTTGAATAAATCAGGCTCAATCATATTTAAAGCCACTCGTGTAGGTAAAGATACCGCACTGGCGCGCATAATTAGTATGGTTAAACGGGCGCAAAATTCTAAGCCGCCGATTGGACGTTTAGCTGATGTTATAGCCGCTTATTTTGTGCCAGCGATTATGATTATCGCTATTGTCAGTGCCATGGTGTGGTTTAACTTTGGCCCTGAGCCATCGAGTGTATTTGCCATCGTGTCTGCTACAACAGTATTAATTATTGCTTGTCCTTGTGCGCTAGGACTGGCAACGCCAATGTCAGTGATGGTCGGCGTGGGTAAGGCGGCTGAATCGGGTGTGCTTATTCGTAACGGTGAAGCATTGCAAACCGCGTCAAAAATCACCTCCATGATATTAGATAAAACCGGCACCATTACTGAAGGTAAACCGCAAGTTACCGATATTATTCTGGTTAATGCTGACAGTGAAGAGCAGGTACTTGCCTTGTCTGCTGGAATTGAAAGTCACTCCGAACACCCACTCGCGCAAGCTATTGTTGAAAGCGCACATGCTAGGGGCATTGATGCGATTAACACCGAGCACTTCAATTCCATAGCAGGCAAAGGTGTTGAAGCTGAGATTGATGGAAAAACATTATTGTTTGGTAATCTAAAACTGATGCAAGACAAACACATTAATATTGGTCTCCACGAAGCTAAAGCTCAAATATTAGCAGAAGAGGCTAAAACACCAATGTATTTGGCACTTGCAGGGCAGTTGCTTGCCATTATAGCGGTATCAGATCCGATAAAGCCTGATTCAATCGAAGCGATTGCCAGACTGAAACGCAGTGGCATCAAAGTGATTATGTTAACCGGGGACAATAAAGCGACCGCCGCAGCAGTGGCTAAAAAAGTCGGTATTGATGATTTTTTCGCAGACGTCATGCCAGAAGATAAAGCCAATAAAGTGGCTGAACTTCAGCAACAAAATGAAGTGGTTGGTATGACCGGCGATGGCATTAATGATGCCCCCGCATTAGCGTTAGCCGATGTTGGCTTTGCTATTGGAACAGGCACCGATGTGGCGATAGAAAGCGCTGATATTACCTTAATGCGCGGTTCACTTCATGGTTTAGCCGATGCGATAGCCATTAGTAAAGCAACCCTGCGCAACATTAAACAAAACTTGTTTGGCGCGTTTATTTACAACGTCGCGGGTATTCCCTTAGCTGCTGGTGTGCTTTTTCCGGTGTTTGGTATTTTGCTAAACCCAGTGATAGCCGGTGCTGCTATGGCCTTTTCATCACTTACCGTAGTGAGTAACGCTAACCGTTTACGTTTGTTTAAAGCTAAAGAACACTAGGAGGCTCAATATGTTAATTAATTTACTGTGTATCGCATTAATCGGTTTTATCATTTGGTGGTTTTGGCTATACAAACCGGCAAACGATTCTAGTGTTGATGCCAGCACATCGATACTGGTTAAAGACGGTGTGTATACGCCAGCACGAATTAAGATAGCGGCTAACACCCCAACAGAGATAACCTTTTTACGCCAAGATAAATCCGGATGTTCAGCCACTGTCTTGCTACCCGACTTGGAGATTAGCCAAGATTTAGCGCTGGATAAACCGACGATGATAGCCTTACCGGCACTGGAAAAAGGAGAGTATCCATTTCATTGTCAGATGCAAATGTATAAAGGTGTATTGATTGTTGAGTAAACACTAGATATCCATGCATATTTTTCAATATGTTGGTCTCAATGATGAAGGTAATAGCAGTACTAGAATGTGCATTTTTGAACCTTGAAATCAATATCTTGATTCTAACCTATGCAGTTACTGTCTAGGTTAGAAAATTGGCCGTTTTTTTGTTAATTACCTTTACCTAAATAATCAGAATAATGATGAGTTAATGATTAAGAGAGGCGTTATGAGTGATTTTGAACATAGACCAGGCGTTAAAGAAGCGACTTTAGTGGTTAGAAACCTAAGGTTAACGGGAGTTGATAACAAAAACTCAGAAGCATTAATGGCTGAGATAGACAAACTTTTTGGTATAGACGGCGTAATTTATAATGAAACAACGGGAACTATTTATCTAGCCTATGATGCCAGTCATATCAATTTAGAAGGTATTGAAGAGGTTATCAGAAAGCATGGTGCTAATATTCATGACGATTGGTGGACTCACACAAAAGAAAGTTATTACCAATTTGTGGATCAAAACATCAAAGATAATGCAGAACATCAACCACAGAGTTGTCATAAGCCACCACCAGGCTCCAAAAAAAATTAAGCTGATTCGATGCTTAATGACTCACTGCGTTTTTTTAAAGATAAATAATAATAAGCATGAATCCTGTAAATAATATTGATGTTAATTTTTATTGATACTGAGTAACTTTTAGTTAGCATTTTCGAAGTGTGATCTATGTCAAGTATTAGTCGTTAATAGTAAAAAGTCACTATGCTTAACTAGGAATATTTAGACAAGTCGAGTTAAAATTAAAACTATTAATAACGTTGGAGTCTATCTTGAATCGTATGCGAATTATCACAGTGATGCTTATCTTGATGACATTTGTCAGTCAAGCTTTTGCGTCTGTGATTTTGCCATGCCCCTCTGATATGAATTCAATGTTAAGTAAATCAAATCCAGTGAATACCGCTGCGACTAACGCTTGCCATCACCAATTAACATCAGATGCTGATGCCGTTAAAACATCTACCGCTGACACTGCTGATTGTTGTGATAATCAATGTGATTGTCCGATAGGTACTTGTTTTTCAATTGCCCTTGAAATGAAAATTGTCCAATCAGTAACTATCTCAAGTTTGAGTAGTTTTATATCTGGTTTGACTCAAGATACGACTCCGCAATATAACGCTTCTTTATATCGTCCTCCAATATTTTCTTGTTAGATAGGAAAGGCTTGATCAATTTTTGATCGTCTTTCTATTCATTTATCTTTTTTAAAATAAATTAACAAGATATTACCTTTATTCGAATTCAACTCGAGAATAGGTAACTAATTTGGAGGCTTTATGTCTTTAATTTACAAAAGCTTGGGTGAAACTTACACTCAATATATTTTCATAGTAGTGATGTCTTTTATGGGGCTTAGCGCTGCGGTGTATGCGGCAGAACCAGTACAGGCATTAACACTGAAAGAAGCCGTTTATTTCTCTCAGTCAAACGATCCCTGGTTAGTCAGTAATCAATTCCAACAAGATGCTATTAAATCTGAAAGTATCGCTGCCGGAACCTTACCCGATCCAAAAATAAGTATTGGTTTAGCTAATTTGTCCATGAATACTTTTGATTTTGGACAAGAAGCAATGACTCAAATGAAGATTGGTGTTACTCAAATGTTTCCTCGTGGGGATAGCTTAAGTTTGCGCCAACAACAACTTGAGCTAACGGCTGAGCAATATCCTTTCTTAAGACAAGATAGACGAGCAAAGTTAAGTGTCACCACTGCTCAAATTTGGTTTGATATATATAAAGCGCAAGAGAGCATTGCACTGATTGAGCGCAATCGGAATTTATTTGAACAACTATCAGATGTTGTTAAAGCAGGGTATTCATCTGCTTTAGTTAAATCGAATCAGCAGGATATTATTCGTGCTCAGTTAGAGGTGACCCGTCTTGAAGATAAGCTGACCGTTCTGGCGCAACAAGAAGATATGTTTAAACAGAAATTATCTGAATGGGTTGGTAAGGCATTTATTGATGAATATCGAACAGGTCATGAACAAGATTATGAGCTGTTATTTTCGACGTTTACTGTCCCTAATATACTCCCTCAAATTAAACTAACGAATCCTAATCTCTATTTTGATGAGGAAAAAAGCCAACATGACCAACAGGCCCTGTATGAAGCATTCTCTGTTCATCCACTCATTTCAGCATTGGAGCAAAGAATTGAATCAAGCCGAAAAGGTGTCGAGTTAAAAAAGCAATTGTATAAGCCAGAATGGGGTGTAAATGCTGGATACAGTTATCGAGGCAATGATCCTATGGGTAATTCTCGCGATGATTTGCTATCAATTGGTGTGAGTTTTGATTTACCAATATTTACTTCGTCAAAACAAGACAAGCAAGTTCAAGCTGCTATTTATCAGTCGGAATCAATTAAAACGGAAAAGTGGTTACTGCTTCGAAACATGATGGCGTCATACGGTACTGCGAAAGCGCAACTTCTTAAATTGGAACAACGTCAGACACTCTATAACGATTTTTTATTACCTCAAATGCAAGATCAAGCCGATGCATCCTTAACTGCCTACACCAATGATAAGGGGGATTTCGCTGAAGTCGTTCGTTCACTCATTGCTCAACTAAATACTCAATTAGATGCATTGGCTATTAACGTTGATTTGCAGAAAGTTAAAGTTCAACTGAACTATTTTTTTACCCCTAAAGTGGGTCCAATTAGTATCTCGCATGAATCGTATGTTGATGGAGAAGCAAAATGAACAATAATTTGAAAATGATCAGTATATTAGTCGCCGGAATACTGACTGGTATCAGTGCGACAATTCTATACTCACAACAGAGTCAACAAGTTTCAGAGGGCAGTGAAAAAGCTAAACCATCATATTGGGTCGCACCTATGAACCCTAATTTTCGTAGCGATAAACCTGGGAAATCACCCATGGGCATGGATTTGATACCAGTTTACGAAGATGCAGCGGGCTCGACAGATTTTGGGCCGGGTGCAATTACAATTTCACCCGCTGTGATTAATAAACTGGGTGTTCGCACAACTGAAGTCACATTGGGAACACTTCAAAATAATATTAGAACAGTCGGCTATGTTCAATATGATCAAGACCAAATGGTCCATATTCATCCAAGGGTAGAAGGATGGGTTGAAGAACTTTATGTCAAAGCTTCTGGTGATCCTGTCATTAAAGGACAACCTTTATATGCTATTTACTCTCCAGCTTTAGTTAACGCGCAAGAAGAAATGTTATTAGCATTAAATCGAAAAGATCAGCGCTTGATTACCGCATCTGAAGAACGATTGAAAGCGCTACAAATACCAAACTCGGCTATTGTAGCGCTACGTAAAAATAGAACGGTCAAACAAAATATTACATTTTATGCTCCTCAAAGTGGTGTGATTGATAATTTAAATATACGCCAAGGGTTTTTCGTTAAACCCGGAATGACAATGCTTTCTATTGGTTCATTATCTCAAGTTTGGGTCGAAGCTGAAGTTTTTGAACGGCAAGCTGATATGGTAAAAGTCGGGCAGGCTGTTGAAATGAAGTTAGATTACTTGCCTGGTAAGTTGTGGAAGGGCAAAGTCGATTACGTCTATCCAACATTAGATAGTAAAACCAGAACGTTAAAAGTGAGATTGCGTTTTGAGAATACCAATACTGAATTAAAGCCAAATATGTTTGCTCAAGTGTCAATAAAAACCCGGAGTGATGAAGAGGTATTGAAGCTACCAAGAGAGGCTGTGATTAGAACAGGAAACTCTGACCGAGTTGTACTTGCCCTCGGTGAAGGTAAATATAAATCTGTAGCGGTAACGTTAGGGCGATTAGATGATGACAGCATTCAAATAGAATCAGGGCTGTACGAGGGAGATATTGTAGTCTCGTCTGCACAATTTTTATTGGATTCTGAATCAAATAAAACCTCTGATCTTAAACGTATGACAGCACCAGAAGATGAGCAAGAAAATATTCAAGCGATCACATCAGAAACCGCTTGGGTAGAAGCAAAAGTAAATAGTTTAATGGCTGCACATCGAATGATTAATGTGGACCATCAAGCTGTCAGTGAATGGGAATGGCCACAAATGACTATGGACTTTACTGTTGATGACAGTGTGGATTTCTCTGTATTTACCGTTGGTGCTGTGCTTCATATTGAATTAGAAAAAACATCAGATGGCGCGGTCAAAGTGGTAAATATACATAATCCCAAAACCACGGATGATGTTTCTAACACAACACATCAAGCTGATCATTCAGGAATGGAGTTGGGAGAATAGTCATGATTGAATCAATTATACGTTGGTCTGTTGCGAACAGATTTTTTGTCTTGCTTGCCAGTGCCATTCTCGTCGGCGCGGGTTTATTTTCTCTTAAAAATACCCCTATTGATGCTTTGCCTGATTTATCTGACGTTCAGGTAATCATTAAAACAAGTTATCCAGGTCAAGCCCCTCAAGTGGTTGAAGATCAAGTCACTTATCCATTGACGACAGCTATGCTGTCTGTGCCAGGAGCAGTAACGGTCAGGGGCTTCTCATTTTTTGGTGATTCATATGTCTATGTCATCTTCGATGAAGAAACCGATTTATATTGGGCTCGTAGTCGTGTGTTGGAGTACCTCAGTCAAGTCGTTTCAACGTTACCGGATAATGCAAAACCTCAATTAGGCCCTGATGCAACAGGAGTGGGCTGGGTATATTTATATGCACTCGTCGATAGAACAGGTAAGCACGATATTAGTGAGTTACGCAGTCTACAGGACTGGTTTTTAAAGTATGAATTACAAACTGTCCCAGGCGTGTCTGAAGTGAGTGCTCTAGGTGGGATGGTCAAACAGTATCAGATTAAGGTAGACCCTGATAAATTGCGTGCCTTTGGAATACCTTTAACGGCTATTCAAATGGCGATTAACCGCGGTAATCAAGAGATTGGTGCCTCAGTTGTCGAAATCGCTGAAGCAGAATATATGGTTCGCACAACAGGGTATCTTGAGAATAAGGAAGATATAGGCAATATCCCTTTAGGCGTTAACAATAATGGCACCCCATTACTGTTAAAAGATGTTGCGGATATAGGGACTGGACCGCAAATGCGCCGAGGTGTAGTCGATCTCAATGGTGAAGGTGAGACGGTTGGCGGCATTATTGTGATGCGATTTGGTGAAAATGCACAAAAGACTATTGATGGCGTTAAAGCTAAATTAGAGACATTGAAGAAAGGCCTTCCTGAGGGCGTGGAAGTGGTGACCGTTTACGATCGCAGTGGTTTGATTGAGAGAGCCGTATCAAACTTAGGGTTTAAACTGTTAGAGGAATTTTTAGTCGTTGCTTTAGTCTGTATGGTCTTTTTGGCGCATGTAAGATCTTCGCTTGTGGCGATCGTTAGTTTGCCTGTAGGGATTCTAAGCGCTTTTACTATCATGCACTTGCAGGGTTTAAATGCCAATATCATGTCTTTAGGTGGTATTGCTATTGCAATTGGTGCCATGGTCGATGGTGCCATCGTCATGATTGAAAATATGCATAAACATATGGAACGAACGCCATTGACGCCTGAAAACCGTTGGCAGATCGTTGCGCGATCTGCCAGCGAAGTTGGCCCTGCATTATTTTTTAGTCTACTGATTATTACTGTTAGTTTTTTACCGGTATTTACCCTCGAAGCACAGGAGGGAAGGATGTTTTCACCACTTGCATTTACTAAAACTTACGCAATGGCTGCATCGGCAGCGTTAGCTATTACCTTAGTACCAGTGCTAATGGGATACTTTATTCGGGGAAAAGTACTTCCTGAACACAAAAACCCCGTTAATCGATTGTTAACTGCTGTATATATGCCAGTGTTGAAAAAAGTACTGGCTTTCCCGAAGATAACCCTCCTATTTGCGTTATTTGTGTTGGCAATTGGTGTGTGGCCGCTAAATAAAATTGGTAGTGAGTTTATGCCTCCATTAGATGAAGGCGATCTAATGTATATGCCGACCACTTACCCTGGTATTTCTATTGGTAAAGCTCGCCAATTAGTGCAACAAATGGATAAGTTAATTTACACAGTACCCGAGGTTAAAACCGTATTTGGCAAGGTTGGCCGAGCTGACTCTGCAACGGATCCTGCACCTCTAACAATGGTGGAAACGTTTATTCAGCTTAAGCCCAAAAGTGAGTGGAGAGAAGGCCTGACGACTGAGAGTTTAAAACAAGAATTAGACTCATTAGTAAAGTTACCCGGTGTGACGAACGCATGGGTAATGCCAATTAAAACCCGAATTGACATGTTAGCGACAGGGATCAAAACGCCTGTAGGCATTAAAATTGCTGGCCCTAGTCTCAATGAAATTGAGCAAATAGGTAAACAATTAGAGGAAATCCTAAAAAATGTTGAAGGGACTGCGTCAGTTTATGCTGAGAGGGTTGCAGGTGGTCGATATATCAAAGTTGATATCCAAAGGGAAAATGCAGCCCGGTATGGTTTAAATATAGCGGATGTTCAACAAGTTGTGGCTACAGCGATCGGTGGTATGAATATTTCACAAACCGTTGAAGGCTTAGAACGATATCCAATTAATTTACGCTATCCTCAGGATTATCGAAATTCTCCTGAAGCATTAGCTTTATTGCCTATCGTCACTCCGCAAGGTTTGAGGATTTCTTTAGGGGATGTAGCGGATATCGTTATCGAAAATGGACCACCAGGCATTAAAAGTGAAAATGCTCGCCTTAATGGTTGGGCTTATATCGATATTGAAGATGTCGATATCGGTAGTTATGTTGAAATAGCCCAAAAAGTTGTGAATGATAAATTGGTATTACCTGCCGGTTACTCTATTACCTGGGCTGGTCAATATGAGTATATGGAAAGAGCTAAAGCGAAGCTTACTTACGTAGTACCATTTACTTTATTTATTATCATTATTTTATTGTTCATGAATTTCCGCAATGTTGTTGAAGTAGGAATTATTGTGGGTACATTGCCTTTTGCCATGGTGGGTAGTATCTGGTTAATGTATATACAAGGTTTCAATTTTTCAGTTGCTGTAGGGGTAGGTTTTATAGCATTGGCGGGTGTTGCTGTCGAAATTGGCGTCATTATGCTTGTCTATTTAAACCAAGCCTATAGAGAAGCGATTGATCATAGTTCACAGCAGCTAGAAAAATTTGATGAACTAAAGTTGACTCAATCTGTTATTCAAGGTGCAGGTATGCGCGTACGTCCTGTAATGATGACCGCAGCAGCAATCATAGCTGGATTATTACCTATCCTTTATGGTACTGGAACAGGTTCCGAGGTGATGAGTCGAATTGCTGCGCCAATGGTAGGCGGAATGGTCAGTGCAATAATACTGACACTATTAATTGTTCCTGTAGTGTTCTTTTTATGGCGTCGTACTCAATTGAGACATGAGGAACGATAGTGTTGAGTTGATTAAAAAAACGATGCAGATAAAACTATCTGCATCGTTATATTTTTATATTTAATTAATTTTAATTATAGTTATTAGAATGATGTTCTAATAACTATCTAATATATTTTTAATAAAAAATTCATTGCTAAACTAAGCTTTTCTTATTATCATTAATTTGTAATCATTGGAGATATATTTTGCGTAGAGTCCATTTAATCATGATGTTTGTTTTACTGACGTTTGTCGGTCAAACTTTTGCGTCTGTGATTATGCCTGGTACTATGCCAATGAGTTCAATGACGACTTCAAATATGCCTGCTGAAAATGGCAAAGCATGTCATGACGCTAGTATGCAAATGAATATGAACATAGATATGAACGATGGTGCGGATGATAGTTGCTGTGCCCAAGCGTGCCATTGTCCTGTCGGTTCATGTTTATCTGTAGGTTTAACGATGGCAATGCCAACGCTTAAATCAGAAGTCAGTCTATTTAATGCTGCAACAATGTTTACCTCAGCACTTATGCCTCAGTATCGTTCTTCTTTATACCGTCCTCCCATATTCGCCTAACATAGGCACAGTTATGCCCGTTTTTTGCTAACTGTCCTAGCCAATCATGTAGTTTCAATTTTTTAACTTTTTCGGTTAATAAACTGACATTAAACCGCGTTGTTTAATGTGACGAAATTTGATTTGGAGGCATGTTATGTCTGCTTTATATCGCAATTCTATTCGTTTTTTTCGTGTCATAGGTAGTGTTTTTATTCTACAAATTATGGGGGTGATGTTTCCTGCCCATGCTGTACAGCCCGGCACTACTGCGCCATTACTCACTGTTTATAAAGATGCCAATTGTGGCTGTTGTGAGAAATGGCTTACTCATATTAGTGAGCGTGGATTTAATGTTGATGCCCACAATATTAACAACCTTTATGAGTTTAAACAGTCAAAGGGTATTCCTGCTTCAATGCAATCTTGTCATACCGCAGTGTCATCTCAAGGTTATGTGTTTGAAGGGCATATCCCTGCAAAATTCATTAGTCGTTTTTTAGCAACACCGCCTAAAGATGCTATCGGTCTAACTGTACCTGCTATGCCTGTGGGTAGCCCTGGTATGGAGTACCAAGATAAATTTATGCCATACCAAGTATTACTGTTGAAAAAAGATGGCAGTAGCCAGGTTTACGCCCAAGTAAATTCTCTTGAGGAGTCTGTACAATGAAATCTCAATATATGACAAAAACCATGATTCAAACGACCCACAGTGAACCCAACAACAGCCGACGCCGGTTTGTGTTTGGTGCATCTGCCATGTTGGCATTGATGTCGATCCCTTTCCCTAAAAATGCATTTGCCAATGCGTTAAGCCAATCATTGAGCCAGCTTTCTGGCAAAGTGTTCGACTTATCAATTGACTATAAAATGGTTAATTTTACCGGAAAATCTGCTCGGGCCACTGTGGTCAACCAATTACTGCCCGCGCCGTTATTACGTTGGAAAGAAGGTGAAACAGTCACCTTAAGAGTGAAAAACAATCTCGACCATGATAGTTCTATTCACTGGCACGGTATTATTTTACCCACCGAAATGGACGGTGTGCCTGGCTTTAGCTTTGATGGCATTAAACCCGGTGAAACATTTGAGTATCAATTTACCGTCCAGCAAAGTGGCACATATTGGTATCACAGTCATTCAGGCTATCAAGAACAAACCGGTTTATTCGGCGCTATTGTGATTGATCCAGCGACCCCCGATCCGGTTATATATGACCGTGACTATGTGATCATGCTGTCTGATTGGTCTGACGAAGCCCCTGAAAACATTTATGCCAAATTAAAGAAGCAAGCCGACTACTATAATTACCGTGAGCGTACGGTAATGGATTTTTTCTCTGACGTGAATAAAAATGGCTTAGCCAATACGTGGAACGCTCGTTCGATGTGGAATAACGCGCGCATGAGTGACAGAGACATATCTGATGTTACGGGTTCAACTTACACCTATTTAATGAATGGCAATCCTCCGCAACAGGGCTGGCAAGGGTTGTTTAAACAAGATGAGAAGGTGCGCTTACGCTTCATTAATAGTTCTGCTATGACCATATTTGATGTGCGTATACCGGGCCTTAAGATGAGTGTTGTCGCCAGTGATGGTCAGAACATTCAACCTGTATCTGTGGATGAATTTCGAATAGGCGTCGCCGAAACCTACGATGTGATTATTGAGCCAGAGGTTGATAATGCCTATTGTATTTTTGCTCAGAGTATCGACCGCACCGGCTTTACGGTAGGTAATCTTACCTCAGATGCCAGTTTACATGCTCCTATTCCTCCAATGGATCCAAGGCCTGTCCTTGGCCACAGTGATATGGGCATGGATATGAGTGGTATGGATCATAGCAAAATGGACATGGGTGGCGGTGATATGTCAGGCATGGATCATAGCAAGATGGCTATGGGCGCTGGCGATATGCCAAGCATGGACCACAGCAAGATGGCTATGGGCGGCGGTGATATGCCTGGCATGGATCATAGCAAAATGACTATGGGCGGCGGTGATATGCCTGGCATGGATCACAGCAAGATGGCTATGAGTGGCGGTGATATGTCAGGCATGGATCACAGCAAAATGGCCATGGACGCTACGAAAGCGACAGTCTCAGGACTAGGGCTTGCAGGCTTTGGCAGTAACAATGAAATTAAACACATTGACACCGAGTTCGGCCCACAAGTGGATATGCGTGCAGATGCCCCAAAAAGTGGCTTACACGATCCTGGGATTGGATTGCGTGACCATCAACAACAATTCAATCGCAAAGTATTAACCTATGGCGATATTAAAGGCTTACATCCTACCTATGACACACGCCAACCTAGCCGCGAAATTCAACTGCATTTAACCGGCAATATGAACCGATATATGTGGTCTGTGAATGGGGTGAAATTTATGGACGCCGCGCCATTAGAGTTTGAATACGGAGAAAGACTGCGGATCACCTTAGTGAACGACACTATGATGACTCACCCTATGCATTTGCATGGTATGTGGAGTGAGTTAGAGACAGGCGATGCTGATTTTATTCCCCGTAAGCACACGGTATTAGTTCAGCCGGGCTCTAAGATCAGTTACTTAGTCACCGCCGATGCCAAAGGGCAATGGGCATATCATTGCCACTTGTTATTCCACATGCCAGGCATGTTCAGAAAAGTCGTGGTGAAATAAGGGGAATACAGATGAATAAAACGAATTTAATGGCCTTGGGACTGTTGAGTCTGAGCGCCACATTGACTAGCTCAGCTGTGTTTGCCGGCGGTAATGATGACCCTCTATTAACAAAAGTCATGCTGGATCAATTTGAAAAAGGCGTGGATCCGCAAGATCCTACCCAGTTTAGTGCACAAGCCTGGTTAGGTTACGATTTGAATAAGTTGTGGCTTAAAACCGAAGGTGAATATTCAAATAGTGATAAGCAAGATCTTGAAATTCAGGCTCTTTACAGTAAGCCCATCGCACCATACTGGGATGTACAATTCGGTATTAAAACCGATATCAAACCGACGCCGAAGCGTAATTGGGCTGTGATTGGGGTTCAAGGGTTAGCGCCATATTTTTTTGATATTGACGCGGCTTTATTCATAGGTGAACAAGGCCGTACGGCTATGCGTTTGAGTGCGGAATATGAACTGTTAATCACTCAAAAATTGATATTAACACCCGAAGTAGAAGTTAATTTATTTGGTAAGGACGATGCTGAACTTGGAATAGGCTCAGGCTTATCTGACGTCAGTGCAGGGCTGCGATTGAGATATGAGATTGTTCGAGAGTTCGCACCCTATATCGGTGTGGATTGGCGTCAGAAGCTCGGTAATACTGCCGATTACGCTCGAAGTGAAGGGGAAGATACACAAGAAACCCAGTTTGTTATTGGTTTTAGAGCGTGGTTCTAAGTCCTCGTTCGTACACTGAGTTATAAGCTTGGCGCCAAGATGTTAGCTAAGCCAATATTTAATCATTTATGTAAACCGTTTTTCGATCGTTAAAAACAATATAAAAGGAAATATCATGAAATTATTTAACAACGTTTTAGTCGTAACAAGTCTATTCCTGAGTGCTTCAGCATTTGCTCATGTCGGATTGGGCAGTTCTATGCCCGCTAACGGTGCCATGCTAAGTCAAGCCCCAACAACGCTTGAACTGACCTTTACGGCTCCGGTACGTTTGGTCAAATTAACAATGCAAGATGAGAAGCAGCAAAGCGTACCGCTAACATTACCTTCAAGTGCGACCAGCCAAGCAGCATTTTCATTCGCTCTACCAGCATTAAGCGCAGCTAATTACACAGTTAACTGGATGATCATGGGTGACGACGGTCATAAGATGAAAGGCAACATGAGCTTTATGCTTCACGACTCTGGCATGAACACTCGCAGTGCACCGCCTATGACAATGGAACATGAGACTAGCGAGCACACTGCACATCAATAAGTGGATGAGTAAACATGATATTAACCGTATTTGAAATATCGGTGTTGATATCTAAATGGGTTATCTATCTGAGTGTTGCCGCCGTTATTGGCGGCACATTGATGCAATACCTCATTAAGGGTCAACTTAATCTGAGCATTAGCGTTGCAAAATATACCGGCCTAGGTGCCGTGTTGGGGTTGATTGCCGTTAGTATCAATTATTTTGCTCAAGTAGGGGCTTTTGCTGAAAGTGGCTTGATGGGAATATTCGATGCGCAGATGCATGCTTTTCTTTGGCCAACCCAGGTAGGGCAAACGGTGCTTTGGCGCTTAATCGGTTTTGGGTTAATGCTAGTGGCTAGTGGTTTACTGTTACATAAGAACCGCTATATCAAAAAGTTGTCCGCGGTATTAGCCATTATCAGCAGTCTGTTAATTGCTGTCACGTTTACTTTTATTGGTCATAGCACTGAACTGGGATTACTTGCTCAGGGCTTAATATTGATACATGTGTTAATCATTGGCAGTTGGATAGGCGCTTTTTATCCATTATGGAAATTATGTAGCAACGATGACCACAGTGATGACAAGGTCTATGATAACCACGTCATAAAAAATGTCATGGATACATTTGGTCGTTTAGGCATAGTGATTGTCATTCTAGTGTTGCTTTCAGGCATGGGAATGATATGGATGTTGTTTGATAGTCCCACTGAATTAATCAGTACCAATTATGGTATTGCAGTCACTATCAAGTTGAGTTTAGTGGCCATCATTTTGCTTATAGCAGCATGGCATAAATTTGTTTTAGTGCCTAAATTAACGATTGAAAACCCATCACTCGCAAAACAAAAACTACAAAAATCGATTGGATTAGAAGCATTAATAGCAGTACTGATATTAGCGACAACAGCGGTACTTTCGAGCGTGCTAGGTCCTATGAGCCTTGGATAATCACTATAAATTAACAGAGAGATAAAAATGAAAAATAGCCCTTTAGCAATACTCATAACCACCGGGATATTACTGATGTCCGCAGGACAAAGCTCATTGAGCTTTGCCCATGGTGATGAAACTCACCCCATAGAACAAAAAGCGTTTATCGGTGTTGATTCCGCCGCGGGTAATGTTGTCAAACAATTTCATGCTGCATTACAAACGGGCAATGAGGCTATTGTTAGGCAGTCATTAGCAGCCAATGTGCAAATTTATGAAGGTGGAAAAGTAGAACGTTCACTTACGGAGTATGCCAATCATCACATGCTTGCGGATATGGCCTACTTAAAAGGGTTAACCATAACGCCAAAAGAACACCAAATAACGATTACAGGTGACATAGCTATTTCAACGTCAATAAGTCACGCCCAAGGTGAATATAAAGGTAAAAGTATTGACTCAATTACCATGGAAACGCTTGTGTTAATTAAACAAACGGATGGTCGTTGGAAAATAACTCATGTGCACTGGTCGTAACTAATACACATAGCATCAACCAGATAAGGGTGACGTGGTTTAATTGATACGACTAACCCAGTTAAGACATAATTGATTTAACTGGAGATTCAAATGAAAACACGTAAATCCTATTCAAAAGAATTCAAGCTTGATGCCATTACACTGGTAAGAGAGCAAAATTACAGTATTGCTGAAGCCGCTAGAAGTTTAGAGGTGACTCCTCAACTACTCGGCCGCTGGATAAAAGAAGCTGAAAATGATGATGGTCATGCATTTAGAGGCAATGGCAAGCTGACACCTGAGCAGGAGGAGATCCGCAAGCTAAAGGCACAAGTAAAGCGCTTAGAAATGGAGCGTGAAATATTAAAAAAAGCGGCGGTCTTCTTTGCCAAAGAAACGAAGTAAAATACGCGTTTATTGCCCAAAATAAGAAGATCTGGCCTGTGATATTAATGTGTCGCGTGTTGGGTGTGAAAAACAATAATTACTACAGCTATCAAAAGCGAAAGTCTCTGGGACCTGTTGATACAGAGCATCAAGAGATGTTGCAGTGGGTGAAGAGTATTGCCGAGTTTAGCGATAACACCTATGGACAAAGGCGCGTTCAAAAGGCATTGAATTCACTTGATTACCCTGTTGGGCGTAGGAAAACAGCGCAACTGATGAAAGAAGCAAACGTTTGGGTGCGCTATAAAAAGAAGTACAAAGCAACAACCAACAGCGACCACAAGAAGCCTATATATGAAAATGAGCTTGAACAGAATTTCGATGTTCAATGCGCCAATCAAGCGTGGGTTCAAGATATTACCTACATATGGACTGCTGAAGGATGGCTGTATTTAGCCATCGTAATCGACCTCTATTCCCGTAAAGTTGTTGGTTGGAGTATGGGCAGCAGAATGAAAGCACAGCTCGTTTGTGATGCGCTAACAATGGCTATATGGCAACGTAAACCTAAAACGGGTTTGATAATACACTCAGATCAAGGCGTTCAATATGCCAGCCATCAATACAGACGGATATTGCAGTTACATAGGTTTGTAGGCAGTATGAGTAAAAAAGCTGTTGCTGGGATAATGCAGTAGTAGAAAGCTTTTTCGGTAGCTTGAAGCAGGAACGAGTTCATTGGCGTAATTATCGAACGCGCTTTGCAGCTCAACAAGATGTCTTGAATTACATCACGATGTGGTACAACAGCCAACGGATGCATTCATACCTCAATTATCAAAGTCCTAATGAATTTGAACGTATGGGTAAGCCGTTAAAAGAAGTAGCTTAACGAACTTAACTAGGGTGACCGAATTCAGTTGACCAGGTCAGTTAATTCCCTATCAATGTTATTTTAATTGTAAATTCAGGCCGTCTTAAACTGCTTGGGTATATAATTTAACATGATAAAATACCTCTAGATGATTAAAGTTGATCAAAAACTTGTCATTTGATAATTGTCTCAATATCCACTTTTACAAACAATCTCCAATAAAGTGTATTTTAGAACTAAGTAAATTTAATCACAAACCGACGGATATTTTATAACTTTTTTACATCACTAGCAGTAGTGGCTAAGAAATATCGGCTGCTACTTTATATGACTACTGTAGAGGTTAAATTACGTTTGTAACTCAAACTTGTTTTTGCCCCTTTTCGTGTTAGTGCAAAAGCTCGCACACATCTTGTGAAGACGTGTTTGCCTTACCAAAGCTTATCCGAAATGCAGTGAATACTAACAGCACTGTTATCGACCAAAGTTTTTCCATAGAGACAATCGGTGATAATCTTCGCCCCATAAATAACTTACACATAAAAATAAGATGAAGATGCCTCTCGTACTACCCGCAGAACTACAATTCGCAACCGAATATTCTTTCGTTATCGACCCTATTGATTCATTGTTTGAGATAGTAAGAGTATGTGCTCTCAACTATCAAGGGGTATTTTATTATGGGGCAAGCTGATGAATCTATCTAATAGTGGTAAGAAAACTCTGAACTCCTTGCTTATGGAACTGGTAAAAAGTTACAAGCTCTGGCACACAGATCATAAAGCCTATTACCAAGAATTTACTGGAATAGACCGTTTATGTTTAAGCATAAACGCTCCCGCCGACCTTGCTAAAGAAATGAACGATAGGTTTGATACAGATGAGCATTGTGTATTTCAACTACATCACTCCAACCAATCATTACTTCAAATTAGGGCGTTATCAGAAGAAGTTAGAAAGCCGAATAATCTAAATTGTCACTCTTACGAGTTAAAAAGTGTTTTAGAGGGGATTATCTACGAATATGTTAATGCTGACCTCAATAGCTTTGCCGACAGCTTTGATAATGACGGTGTGTTTTATAACCCCAATTACGAGATGTTTGATAAAATTTTCAACCGCAGAATCCAGCAATTTAAAGCAACATTTTCAAGACTTGTATATCAATTTCCAGTAATTGTTTTCAGTTTGCAGAATACACTTAACTTGAGTCAGAACATTCGTCTCATACCGCTAATACCAGAACAATTAAAAGAAAATGTCTTGTCTGAATTTAAATATTCTAGGTCATTCGCACCAAATTATTATCTTGAGGTCAGTGTTGATACGCCTTGCAGTAGAAGCCTTTCTATAGAATTGGCAGAGAGAGCGCGTGATTCGGCCTATAATATCCTAAAGTTATTGGCGACTAGATATTCCACAAATGCTGTACCACTACTGTCAGCTAATGACAAAACCTTTCATCACTTTTATTTCCATAGGTCAGGTATTAGCGTTGAAGCACTACACACCGATACGAGCCATCATTTCCCTGTCTTTCATGGGGATTCTGAGGAGTTCTGGCAGCACTTCAATGACGAAAAGGACTTACCCAATAGCCTAATAAAGATTGCGTTCAACATACCTGAATTGCTGTTAGTCCCATACATGAAGCAACAGAGAGTTGTAGATCGCTTAGAGCGTTCATTGCTATGGTATGGTGATGCCTCTACCGATTCAAATTCATATTTAAAGATACAAAAAATGGTGAGTTCATTAGAAGCAATAGTAAATTTTAGAGAAACTACTACAACTGAGACATTCAAAATTAGAGTTAGAAATTTGAATATCACTCACAACGGTATTTGTAAGGATAAAGCTGCAATGGCTGCTGAACTATACAATGCTCGTTCAAGAATAGTGCATGGTAATTCGATTAATGAGAAGTTAAGCTTTTGTCCGGTACAATTTTGCGCTGAAACTCTGCTAAGAGCTATTTTTTATCTACACCTCTTTGGAATCCACAAAACCGGATTTAGCAAGTCACTCCCCAAATTTATTGATGACATTCCTTTAAATGCAGTTATCTAAAATAAGAACTGTTGATAGTTAAGCTAAAGCAGGAATAAATCTTACTCCGCCACAGAACCAAAATCCAACCAATAACAAATAAAAACATTTAAAATTAATCACTTACGCTACTCATGATTGGTTGGAAAGTTTGGAATACGCACATACGCACTAAATAAAATGTTATGGTACATAGGGAAATTATGAGTCAATTTGATATTCTTGAAGCGTTTAAAAAAGAGTTATGGGATCTAGAGAATCATTGGTATTTGTTTTTAGATCTATATGGACATGAACATAAAGTGCGTCGACGTGAAGTTCTTTTTCCTTCACATCCTTTATTATTTGATATCGTTAAGTTAAGGTTGCATGACCACGTGCTATTGATTATCTCTCGGTTACTAGACCCTGAGAAAACATGTGGTAAACACAATTTAAGCTTGAAAACACTTATCTCAACCTATAAGCCTTTTTCATTGGAGGCATCAGAAATCATTGATAGAACCCAATCAGAGATCTCTACTAATTTTATGAAAATAAAAACCCACCGCAATAAACGCATTTCGCACAACGATCTGATAAACAAGTTAAACTTCGATTTGCCCAACATACCAATAAAAGAAATTGAACTAATCATTGATGGTTTAGAACAGGTGTTTAACATGATCTCAATCGACAAAATAAACCGTAGCCATGAGTTTTTTCCTAGAAACCTAGATGACAATTATAAGGCCGAGCACCTATTAGATATTTTGGAGGCAGGGAGAAAAGCTCTTGGTCTAGATGTGCGTTGAAATGTACCATAACATAGCGTTTAAGGCAGATTAGCAACGCTTGGCTGTTTTATTAAATTAAGTACACAATAGTTTAGGTTCGGTGATGCGTTACTCACAACTTAACGCGGCGTTAATCCATAGAAATTTTAATCCGAAACTCACAAAATAGAGCTAAAAATCTAACAAACTTCTGTCCAGAAAATGGTTAGGTGACTAAGTCGCTTCTGTCCCGAAGTGAGTTTCAATCTTTATTGTATTTCATATTAAACTGTGTGCTTAAGCCTAAGAAAGTTTCAAGCTTTAATGTTACTTGATGAATCTGTTGTAACGTAAACAGCAAGGTTTCAGCTAGGTAAAGTTTCGAACTTTATTGTATGGCGACATGATTGGATATAAAAAATAGAAATTGTAGCCATACTGAAAACCATTCATCTTGATTTTGTAACTTTATCAAGAAGTATTGTAGAGGATTACTATACATAAGCATAAAAGCTCATTTAAAGGGTTTGGTAACGTAAGTTATATGCTGCTTTTTATCCTGTAAAGAACGCAAAAATACAGGTTCCGATTCGGATTCATTAAAATGGTGATTTAGTCCAGCGGTATTGTCCAAGTGTATTATCAGCTGTTTAATGACCTCTTTATACTTGTCAGGTACTCGCATTACCGTTGTTTTTTCATATTTAGTTTTTCTACCCGCCCCTTGACGATATCCACCGTGTTTTTTTACTTCTAGCATGTTTATCACCTCATAGGTTTAAGTGTAAGTTTACTTTGCTTGATAAAGTTACAAAATCAAGATGGGAGAACTTTTATTGTTAGTCTAGCCTATATCAAAACTCAATATTACTCACCATGATGTTAGTGTTTCGTGGTTTGTACGTTAGTAGCCTAGTTTTTTAAGGAGGCAAAAGATAAATTCTGTCAAAAATTGTAAATTGACACACTCTGCTATTAAAAAGGTGACACCATTAATTAGGTTTCCTTATCAAAAGGTAAGTTGAAAGTAGATACTTCCTTTTCTGTAAAGCCACCTAAAAATTTCAAAAATTATGGGTTCATTTGACCTAGCTGTTCAAGCCATTAATCATCTGATTAACTCAGGTGTATTACTGTCGACTTGCTCTATCTAGTCACAAATCTAAATAAACAATGACGGCTAAAATCAACGTAATTCACTTAATCCCAATGCAATTGATTCTTGTCTAAATCGTCCGAAAACATTAACGACTTTGTCATATGAAGTTGCTAAAAAGTGTTCCTCAATGGTTTCACTCTTTCCGTTAAAGGTTGGATGATCAGTAAAGCTATCATTCTCGGGGAGTTTCAGTTCTATTCTAGGCCTAGTTTTCCCTTCTCTACCAAATGAAACCTCTGCTGCAGTTACATCATTAGAATGACTTTTATCACTTTCTTTCATATCTTCAAACTGAACCACATCAGCCTCAAAAGGCACATCTTGCTTAACACGATATGCAAATTCTAAAAGCTTTGGTTCTGCTGGCATGTACAAAATGGCTTCTTGATTTTTGGAGGTTGTCATTCTCAGTATTCGGCCCAAAATCTGCCTAAAATGCATTTCTGTTTTAATATTGGTTAGATGACAACAAACTTGTAATCGAGGGATATTCGTTCCTTCACTAATCATTCCAACTGAAATAATCCACTTAGTACTTGCTTGTCTAAATTGTTGAATGATAGAACTTGATTCATTTTCTCGGTAAGTAACTACAACGGCTTCTTCATTAAAGTTAGCTTTCATTAACCTTGATATCTGTTGTGCATGCTCAATGGACGAGGCAACGATTAATCCTGCCGCGTCAGAGTTCTTTGTCCTTATTGCTGCTAGTTTTTTTTGGGCAGAAGAAATGATGTAGTTAATGACCTTTTCGTTTTCAATAACCTCTTGGTAAGAAACAATCGACTGAGATAGCAAAGCACCAAAGCTGGTATACGTTTTAGTATCATCGTGATCAATCACTGAAATATTATTATTATCAACGGCAATGATCTGTGGGATGCGGCAAACATCGTCTGTAATGGCCTCAAAAAGGCCATAAACGTAATCGCATGATATTTTGTTGTTAGGGTTTATATATTTTGAAAGAACGATAGGAGCAGCATCTGAGCGCCAAGGAGTTCCCGTTAATGCCAATGTATACTTCGCTTTACCTTGAATGTTTAATATTATTTGTTCTCCCCACGCATTTGCATTTTCAATATTAGAGCCCGCACAGTGGTGGATTTCATCAAATATGACAAACACTCGATATCTAGTGAATAGCTCCCAAAAGCTTACATCAAGATGCTGTAAGCTTTGATAAGTCATAGAGTGCCCTTTAGCACCGAGCAAACCATCAAATCTGTGATTAATTATTGATTGCAAGCTATAACAAAAATCTTGGGACACTATCGAAGAAGGTGAAAAACAAATAACTAAATCAATCAGATTACTATTTAATAAGTGATTGGCTAATTCTGAAGCCATCAAGGTTTTACCTGCTCCAGGTGTTGCTAAGGTTAAAAAGTGATTATTGCCGCTTAAGTACTGCTTTGATGCTTTATTGATACAGCTTTTTTGCCATTGTCTCAGTTTCATATTTTCTCAAATGGTTTTTCTTGCTTAAGTAAACCTTCAATGGCTCTAATCTTCCCTAGTATCTTAGTGTTATTGTCTCTGGCTAGATTGTATTGAGGCTGTATCGTGTCAACTAATTCAGGGAACTCTGAATAAAGTTCTTTGTATGCCTCTGACTCGCCAATATTCAATAACAATTCAGCTTTATAGTGATTCAACTTCCCAAGCAGTTGCTCTTGCTTGTTATTCAGCTTATTAATTAAGGCTGTCGGCTCAGGTTTGCTCTTTAGTGCTATCGTTTCAATGTCAAAATCCACTGTTTTTTTAAAGCGGGTTAGCCCTTTGGGTTTTGATATCACTTTTGTTAACCAACCTCTCCTAACCAGCTTTAAAAGTTCGGCATATATTTTTTTTCGAATAATGGAAGGATCTAAAGCATCATCACTTTTTAATGCTAAATAGCCTGAACGGACATCATTCGTACTGAAGTTGTCAAAATTATTTTTCAGGATGATTTGAGCAACAAAAGGGTCCAATTTCAAAGTAAATCCTAATCAATTAAAAATCAATAATGGGTATTATAGGGCGTGGTGCTTCAGCGCTCAACATGAAAATCTAATCATTTACCTAAGGGAAACGTAGGGTGAATGATTTAATTAAGCAGTTTGGTGGCATGTTGCGCGAAAAACGTAAGGAGGCGGGCTACTCTCAAGAAGCATTTGCTGCGTATGTCGGTATCGAAAGAGGCAATTACGGCAAGATGGAACGAGGCTTAGTTAATATAAAATTAGCAACATTATACAAATTAGCCAATGCATTAAATTGCGAGTTTGAAGAGATAATGCCACCAAGAACAAAGTACAAAATCAATTTAGATTAACCTAAAAAATTCTAGTATCACATTCGTGATCTTTTATTCTCCCTAGGAATTTTCTCTTGGAAGCCTTGGTATAGAAAGGTTCCGGCTTTTTTCGTCATGTATTGTTGGCTTTTGAAGCCAGAGATATTAATGTCATGCCCAAGTCATTAGCTTATTCAGTGTAGCGGTATGAATTTTAAAGGGATTAAAAAGAAATTATTGCGCTTTAAATCTATTTTCGTTAACCATTGGATAAGCTTTACCATTAAACACCCCAGATACAATAAACCGTATTATCATTCAGAAATTAAAAGATGATGGATTGTGGTAGTTAGGCGTCAGGTTTTGCTACGTTTCAGTGTTTGTCATGTGGTAAAGGTGAGCATACAGTGAACTTTAGCTGCAAAGGCAAAGCCTGCCCGTAGTGCGGTAAGCGCTATTCACGTGAAAGTATGGAAAAAATAGCTAACCGACTGTTACCTGGATTGAGCTACAGACAAGTAGTGTTAACGTTACCCAGTGAATTCAGGAATATTTTCTATAATCATCCACAGCAAGGGGCATTATATTCAGAGTTAATGAGTGTGGATCATGCGTGTTTAGAGGCTCTAATTCAGGATTTACTCCACTGTAATACGCTTAAAATCGCTAGTATTGTGTTTATCCATACTCATGGACGGAATGGGACCTATAACCCCAATCTTCATATCTTATTAGGAGAGGGAGGGCTGAACCCAATGAATAATCAATGGCTTCCAATAAGTTTCTTACCTTTAAGTCGCTTATGGTTAAAGTGGCAAGCGCATTTACTTCACTTCATGGCATTATCTTAACTGGCTCATTCTCATTTGATTCATCAAACAATGAAAGATTCAAATCAGTCACTATACCTTGACTGCACATGCGGCCTAAAAATCTATCTGATTTATGCTTGAGAGCTTTGCTTTATGTTCGCCAAGCTCAATCTTTGCCAAGCTGTCTAATATGGCAAAAACTATATCATTAACAACACTGTTACCCAAGGCATTAAGGCGCTTTGTTCTTAGCTTGATAGCGCGAGTATCTTCCACTCTTGTATAATCCGCTTGGGCTTCACTCATGTCGATTGGTTTTGGGTATCTTGATCCAGGTGAGCTGTTCGCATACTTTGAAACAATCTTAAATAAAGATACGCCCGTTTCTGCAAGCTTAGTGTTTTTCTTATAGGCCATTACAAACGTGCGATGACGATAGTGGTTATAACCAAAGTTAGCTGCAGCTATGGTAGACCATTCAACTTGATAGTCCATTTCATGGGTTTTTTTTCAATATATCAACAACTTTGCGTAAGAAACTTATTTATCTTCAAAAAAACAAAGCGATTATGAGGTTTAGCATCGCTTGTATAAATTTTCTCAAAATGATCGGATTATCCGAATATAGTGATTGAGTGCCGTGGAATGTACAGTTACTTAGAAAAGTATCCTAGCAACGTTTATTATTATCCAAAATCGTCCTCACTATTTAGAAAGTAGAGTATCCTTCTATAAAAAAGGTGATTTTTACACAGGATACATTTAATTCTTATAAGTAGCATTCTATCTAATATTTATTAGTATCTGATTTTTATTTTTCATATTAAATTATAGGTAATGCGGTAATTTATCAACTAATGACCTTGCTAGAAGAGCTTGAGGTTTTAGGGGATATTGTGCTTGCCCCTTTAGCCAACCCGCTGGGTATTAATCAAAAAAGTGGTGAGTTTACCCTAGGCCGATTTGACCCAATAACCGGTGTTAATTGGAACCGTGAGTACTTAGATCATAAAATCGACATAGCTGCCTGGTATGAACAGTATCAAGATTTACCTAATGATGAGCTGATTAAATCGTTTAAGGCAACACTAATAGAGGCTTGTCACACCAAGCTACAACAGCCTTGGGGCATCACTACAGGTCATAGATTAGCGGTGAGTTTGCAGTCATTGGCTCATCAAGCCGATATCGTGCTTGATTTACATACAGGGCCAAAATCTTGTAAGCATCTGTATTGTCCTGAGTATGATCTCGACTCAGCTAAGTTTTTCTCTATTCCCTACAGTTTGATCATTCCGAATAGTTTTGGCGGCGCCATGGATGAGGCTGCATTTTGTCCCTGGTGGCAACTAACCGATTATGCCGCGAGTAAAGGCCGTCATTTTGATGTGCCAGTGGCAGCGTTTACCCTTGAGCTGGCTAGCCAAGAGCGGATTGATATGGCAGATGCTTTAGTCGATGCCAATGGTATTTTGGCTTATTTAAGCCATCGTGAGGTGATTAAACAAGCTATTGAACCTGCAAAACTGTCGCGTTATGGCTGTTATCTAAAAGATTATAAAAAGTTTCATGCTCCGCAATCTGGCATGGTTGAGTATTGCGCCGCAGTCGGTGAGCCATTATTGGCTGGCGATGCGTTGGTGAATATTTTACGTTTAGATTTATATGGTTCAGACAAGGCTTTTACACCGCTGAGTTTAGATAAAGACTGCGTGCCTATTTTGCACTTCGCCTCGGCGTCTGTTCATCAAGGGACAGAGTTGTATAAAGTGATGACTAATGTATTCGAGCTTTAAATTTGGTTTTGTTTTGAGGCCTAAACGGCTGAGGTAAGTCGTGGTATTTGACTTGATTCTATAAAAAGAGAGAAGCAACATCGCAGGATTCGATCCTGCACCGGCCAAAAGGGGAGCAACAGCAATCCCCTCTTGGATCACCCAGCGCCCCAAACGAAAAATGCTGAAAAGCGCATATTCTCAATGGGGACCGATCCAGCTTTGAACCGCGTTTTTAGTCTGCTTCTGCCATTATCAAAAATCCCTATCGCTTCCGGTGGGCCGTCCTTGGCCAAACGAAAGCTAGCGTGGCATCAATGCCAAGCTCACGGGTTCTCGGAGTAAAGAGTCTCGATGTCCTCAATTCAAATGAATCATTCAAAGATTCACTAAATTTATCTTCATATTTTGCTTTTGGTAGTCGTTGTGAGTGAAGCTAAATCGAAGAGATGAAATTTCAGGTGCAGATGAGCCAGCGAGTATCCAAAACAGGGATGTTTTGGTTAAGCCCACAGGGACGCTGATTTTAAAATCAAGAACTGGCGTCTCGCTGGATTATCTGCACTAAGGCCTGCGGCAGGCAATGAGTAAACATGAGACATTAGTCTGAATTAACCGACTAAGTAATACCCCAATTAACTCTTAAGTATCTCTAGTGGCATCCGCAACATATCATCACCTGTAGCCGCAATAACCCAAATAATGCCGATTAGCGCGCTAACGGTTAGCAAATACCAAATAGCTGAAAAGATCTGTCCATAACGGTCTAGCGGTAACAAATGGCTTTGATGACGACCGCGCCATTCAAAAACAATCTCTAAACTACCAATTAATAATAAAAAACCTAACAAGGCTAAGCCTAAGCTGTAACTGATAAAGACCCCAATAGCGGCTCCGGCAACACAGGCGATTAACCCTGTGACGCTATTCATCGAAAAGCTGATACTTTTTAAAATATGGCCACCATCTAATGGCAGAATAGGCAATAGATTAAACAGGTTGAGTAACGCGTTAAAGGCGGCTAAGCCGGCAAAAAAAACATTGCCCGTGACCCAGTAAGCTACCAAGCAAGCGATAGACAAAAACAAGCCAAATGTGGGACCCATGATGGAGATGACCACATCTTGCCAGCGAGTGTTAATGCGCTCATCGCTTAAGGCTAGACCGCCCATAAAGGGGATTAAATAGATGCCCTTGGTTTTCATGCCAAAGTGCTTCATAGCTCTAATGTGGCCATATTCATGGAATACTAGACAGGCAATTAAGGCGAGGGCGAATTCAATAGAGAATAACCAAGAATAGGCTGCGACACTGGCTCCTGCTAACAAGGCTTTGACCGCTTTAGCGCTTTTTAAAAGCTTAAACCCTAGTGACGCTAAACCGACCATACTGATTTTATTAGCTTTAGGTACGGCTATTTCGGGGACTTGTTGTTCAATGTCTTTAGTTGTTCGTTGGCCTTGGCTGATTTGCTCTTCGTCAACTAACACGCAGTATTCAAGATAAAAAGGCTGCCATTTAACATCGACTTCAAGCCTTACTGGAATCGCATTGGTCTGAATGTTATCAATTATAACATCATCTAGCGCACTATTTTCTAAACTGTCGGTGTTTTGCTTAGCCGATGGAGTTGAGAGTGGGCGGGTTGATTGTGAGGTCAATTCAAACTGATGAATGTGAAACGCTTGGTTATTGGGGGAAGCTGATTTTTGTGACACCAACTGGTTGTCCCAATATAGCTGTTGCCAACCGGCCATTGAGCCTTCTAAACGTAGCCGTTTACCAAGACACTCAATATTTAATAACTCCATGCACACTCTCAAACTTACTCAGTAAAATTGTCACTATTTTGCCAGAGGCCTGACAATAGCTCAATCAATTGCTCAATCAATCTAGCTTAATCAATCTAATCGCTCAATGATTGCAAAGCCCTGTTGAAAGTTTGAGAAGATTAATTTACTGCTGCAACACTGTCCTTGTAATTGTGCGAATCGCTGCACTATGGTAATAAATTGCTCAAGGCTGATTGGCGTGCTGGATGTTAATGTGTGCTGCTTAATAGATTCAGTCATTAGCCAGCATTGTCCTGTGATATCAATGAGTTTATCTTCAGCAACTAGATTAGCTGCCTCATGATCAAGATATTCTTGCCAGGCAGATTGATCGGCAATATAGGCGAGGTCATCGTGTTGATGCAGCAACACGATGGCAGGCCAATTTATAATGGTGCTGATAGGCTTATCAGTTGGTTGCATTAGCGACTGTAATCAAAGCTGATTTCTGCATTAATATTTTTGACCGTGCTCGGTCCATGTTCACGCTGGGTGCGGTTTTGAGCATTACCAATATGCAATTCAACATTGGCAAATATGTGTTTCTCGGCGCGAATAAAATATCTGTCGTAATAACCATCTACTTCATTCTTAACTTGTTCAAATTCAATTTCTTCTTTCAAACGTTCTGCAGCAATAAGATTTTTTTGATCTAGCATCATTTTGACTTGTTCAATCATGCCTGCATCGTTTTGCCAGTCTTTCTTTGGCGGAAGCTTGCGTAGTCTTGCTTCAATATCAAGACCTGCTACCACAAGCTGCTTGACACTTTCATCAAATACTTTTAACTCTTGCTTCAACTCTTGTTGCTGCATGGCGCAGAATAGTTCAGTTTTCGTCCCGGCGGTAGCCCCAAAAGCCACCGCACGTATCCCTTTCGCTGCTGTGGCTTTACCACCAACAAGATCTCCTCGTCGACCTTGGGCATCACTTACTGTAATAGTACTACCTGAGTGAGAATGACTATGTAAAAGCTGCTTGGTCACCAGGATTTCACCTTCGGCGATGAGATTTGAATATTGAACGAATTGGGCACAAATTTGCCCTTGGGCATGAATTTTAGTACTGAACTCGTGCTCTTTAATTAAGCGACCAATAACCCCTTTGCTGACGATAACATCACCCTCAGCCTCAAGGCTGGCGGAGTCAACAAAACCCATTACAGTAATGTCGCCACTGGATTTAACCTGCATACCTTCATGTACATCACCGGTAATTAATATGCTGCCTTTAAAGTTTACATGGCCGTATTTTACATCGACATTTGTGATCTGTAATACGTCATCAACCTGCATGCCTTTTTTATTTTCGACCGGTTGACCAGATACCGTTGCTATTAGTTTATTGGAGTCACTAGGATGTAGGGCCGTACCATTACCAGGCATCATTAACTTATCTTTACCCGGTGTTTGGTTTAATGTATCACCATGCACATTATAGCCAGCCGTACCAGAGGTTGCCGGTTGTTTTACCATCAATACGTCATTGGGTTTTACAGTAACTAATGCACCTAAGTTGCGCATGTCTACGGTCCCATCTTCGCGTTCTTGCGGCTGTAATAAGCGTTCCCTAGCGAGCGGTACTTTACGGGTTAAAATGGCATGATCGCCGTTTATGGGGGCTTTACCGATGGCAATTTCGCCTTCGCAAAATTCACCCGGTGGTAAAATATCTAATCTTTGTAGTAATGCCATAATTTTAGGCTTACTTAAGCCCATCTTTATTTTATGGTTTTTAAGATTATTGAGTACATCGGCTAATACAATATCTTTACCACCCCATGCGGAAGTAATTTTCATTGTTGCCTGCATTTTATCGTCACTAATGCTGATGCTAATACTGCCATCTTTACGCTCAGCAATAGTGAAAAATAGCTCATGATTTCCCGGTTTTTGGCCACACAGAGCATTCACTTCTTTAACCGCTTTGTCTATCGCAGGCGTGACAGGAAACAGCATGGCAAAATCAGGCTGTTTAAGAAGCTGATTAACATCATCGGTAGAAATAGGGCCGTGAGTATTGGGGATAAGCCGTAATTCTACTTTAGATTTTTCAGCATTAAATGCTGCAACAGAAGGCTCTAACATAATGTCCTTTATTTATTATTTTTATTGGAGTGTTAAAACGAGTTTATATAAAAATCACTATACCTCGAATTTAGCGGAATTTAGCTAAATTATCCAGCATCAAAGTCACAGCTTAATAGTCATTGACTTGCTAATGTTGATTTAATGACATGTTATTAAACATCTGTTCGGTAGATTATCGTTTACCGAGCAGATGCTTACTTTGTCAACTGGGTTACATTAACGTGCAATAGACCGACTATTGAGCGAATATTTTAATCCGAGTTGAGGCTATTTACTTTTATTACAGTACAGTTTGTACTTATTGTTTTCGGCTGGGACGTTAACTGAGCCAAATGTGTTGGCTATGTTGTCGGCATAGGGTAAATGTCGATTAGCCACAATTTGCCACACTCCTTTAGCACTCAATCGTGTGGCACTTTGGGTGACAAAAGCATGTGCTATGGCAAATGTTCTATCTAAGCCATCGTGGAACGGGGGTTAGAAATAATCCCGTCGAACTTACCTTCAATTTGGTTAAAACCATCGGAAGGGTAAACCTTAGCTTGCATGTGGTTTGCCGCTAAGGTGAGCTCACATGATGCTAAAGCCATTGCATTGATATCGATACATTCAATATTAAGTTCAGGATATTGCTTGAGTAGCCCGACCGATATTACCCCTGCACCACAACCAAAATCTAATACTCGACCACTCAGTTTAGGTAAGTTAGACAGTAATAATTCAGTACCTAGGTCCAGTTTTTTCTCGCTAAAAACACCGACTAAATTACAAATGGTAATGTCACCCTGGGGGGTGTCGACTGTGTATTGTGTCATCCAGTCAGTTAATTTTAACGGTGCTACGTCTTGTGTGAGATATGCACGGTATAGCAAGCTGTGACGGGCATTGTCTATCTTAACTGCTGAACTAAAAGCGTCAGGTAATAGTTTATCTACCGATTTTATGCCGCCCTTGTTTTCACCCACAACCAGCAGTAATCCTTCTTCGACAAGATGGCTGGCTGCCAAGGCAAATAAGTATTCCGCTAATGGCTTAGCTTTAGGGAAATAGACAATCACACAATCAAACTTTTCCAACTGCTGCGCGTCTGGCAACTTAGGGGCAAAGTAACAGCGTAAACGGTCATTTTCATAAGGTGATAGGGTTAAGTGGTGATTATAATCCAACGCCAATGCAGTCACGTTTTTGGCGTTCTCAATACATTGATGCGCTAAGGTATCGGACTCATAATTGAGGATAAGAATATTAAGGCCTGCAAATTCGTGATGGTTTCTTAATAATAATTGAGATGGATTAGTTAACACATTGACCTACTATCATTTGTATAATTAAAAAATTAAAGCGACTAATGTCGCTTTAATATATTGAGCTAGCCAAGGTTGAAATATCGGCTTAGCTAATCGTTAATAGTGCTTTCACTGAGCTGAGCTTGGTAATAAGCTGAATATTTTATTGGCTATATCAGTATTGTCCTGATGGCCTGAAAATAGCTTAGCACCAGGGCCTGAAGCAAAAACTTGCACGTCATCACCAGTGTGGCCCAGAGTGGTCCAACCGGTATTTGAATAAACATCAATTAACTTACGCAGTGATATTGCCATGGCTTCATTGCCTTGCATGCGTGCGTTGTTGAGTAATGTAAATTCTTGACTATTTGGCTCAAAACCTAATTGCTTAGTGACAATCGCTTGCCATGCTTGTGCTGCAATAGCCTTTGCAGCAATTACATCAGGGCTGGCTTTTACTTTATGTAGCACCGCCGGTTTCCAAACATATTCATCATTAGCACCAACTGACAGTCCGCCGGTATTATGATCGGCGGTGATTATCATTAAGGTATCTTTTTGCTGACGAACAAACTGTTCAACAATTTCAATGCTGTGGGCAAAACCATCCATTTCGGCCATCGCGGTTGCGATATCGTTGCTGTGTCCTGCCCAATCAATCAAACTGCCTTCGATTAACAGCACAAAACCATTTGGGTTTTGCGACAGTAATTCAAGTGACTTTTGGGTCAGCGCGCCTAAATGGTGTGCTTGCTTAGTATCAATAACCCAAGGTAATTGAACATCTGCAAATAAGCCTAATACTTTAGGTGAGCTGAGTGTATCTAACTGACTAAACTCAGTAATATGCTGATAACCTTTGGCCGTAAACTGGCTAAGTAGCTCGGCTGAAAAGTAGCGTTGTCCGCCACCCAAAATGACATCCGCGTCAGTATCAAGGTAGCTTTGTGCTATTTCAATATAGTTTTTACGGCTTTCATTATGGGTTAAAAACGCCGCGGGAGTCGCGTGGTTAACTTGTGAGCTAACGGCTATACCAGTAGATAAGCCCAGTGTTTTAGCTTTCTCAAGCAAGGTGGTTAAGGGGCTTTTCTCGACATCAACACTAATAGCACCGTTATAGCTTTTTATGCCGGTTGATAAGGCTGTTGCTGACGCGGCAGAGTCTGTGACATAACCACTTACGGTAGCGGGGTAAGTACTTGCCATACCCACTAATAGTCTATCGAATACCGTTTGCTCAACTTCTTCTGTTTCAGGGTTATCTTTATAATAGCGGTAGGCTGATGTGTAAGCAGGTCCCATGCCATCACCAATCATCACAATAATATTTTTAGGACGTGATTGTGAAATGTTTTGGCTGCTATTTGCCATCGCTATCGCTGCTGGCGTGCTCACTTGAGCTTGGGGATCGCTAACGATATTGGCTTCATTGGCTAATGCGCTTGTGGCGACAAGGTTAGTCAAAGCAAACAAAAATACGCTAGCAAATCCACGATAAGTGTTTAAAAACAGCATGAAATTTCCTGATTATTGAGCTGGGTTAACACGTGCCTCGATGGCATCCATCAACATACCTGTAATATCAACGTCAAATGCCGCTTCAATTTCACGGATACACGTTGGGCTAGTGACATTAATTTCGGTGAGTTTATCACCAATTACATCTAAACCGACAAAAATTAAGCCACGTTTTTTTAACTCAGGGCCGATAGCTCGGGCAATTTTCCAATCACTTTCAGATAAAGGTTGAGCCACACCGCGTCCACCTGCCGCTAAATTGCCACGGGTTTCGCCTTTCATCGGAATGCGGGCTAATGAATAGGGTACTGGCTCGCCATCGACAACTAAAATACGTTTGTCGCCTAAGGTGATCTCTGGAATAAACGCCTGTGCCATCGCATATTGCTGACCGTAGTTGGTTAAGGTTTCAATAATTACGCCTACGTTAGGGTCATCTTTTTTGATCCTAAAAATAGAGCTGCCACCCATACCGTCTAACGGCTTGATAATGATATCTGACTTTTGCTGGTGGAACGCACGAATACGTTGAGCGTCACGGGTAACTACCGTTTCAGGGGTAAATTCAGAAAACCAGGCGGTAAATAGCTTTTCATTAGCATCACGTAAACTTTGCGGCTTATTGACGATTAATGTGCCTTCTTCTTCAGCACGTTCAAGCATATAAGTGGCGTAAATAAACTCGGTATCAAATGGCGGGTCCTTACGCATTAAAATGACGTCTAAATCAGCTAACGGTGTATCAATCGCCTCACCTAGCTCAAACCATTTAGCGGCATCATTGATCACGGTTAGTGATCGCATATTGCCCATAGCTCGACCATTTACCATAGCGAGATCTTTCATTTCTAAATAAAACAGCTGATAGCCACGGGATTGCGCCGCAAGTAGCATAGCAAAGCTTGAGTCTTTTTTGATATTAATGTCGCTAATGGGGTCCATCACGATGCCGAGTTTAATCATGTTGATATCCTTAAAGTGTCAATATGTGATAGCCGTTTGCAGTATATTGCATTAACCGATATCACCAAATTTGAGTTGTAATGCTGTTATCGCGGTCAGTGCAGCCGTTTCAGTACGTAGCACGCGTGGGCCTAGCAATACGTCGGTAAAAGTAAATTGTTCAGTCATGGTGATTTCTTGATCTGACAAGCCGCCTTCAGGGCCAATTAGCAAGCGTACTTTATTCTTTTGGCCTAATTGAGTTAAGCCATTAATGCCGTGAGCCGCACGCGGATGTAAATTCAGCTTTAATGCTTGGGTTTGCTCCTGGCACCAATCCATTAATTCCATTGCGGGCCTAATTTTAGGCACCACACTGCGGCCAGATTGCTCACACGCACTGATGACAATTTTTTGCCATTGTTGAATTTTTTTATCTAATCTTTCGCCATTAAGCTTAACACCACAACGCTCAGAAAATAGCGGTGTAATGGAAGTGACACCCAGTTCTACTGATTTCTGAATGGTAAACTCCATGCGATCGCCGCGCGAGATCACCTGGCCTAAATGCAAATCCAAAGGTGATTCAGATTGATTCTCTGTAGCAGATAAGACCTTAACAGAGACGTTTTTCTTACTCGATTGAGTTATTTCGGCTAAATAGTCATTGCCATCACCACAAAAAAGACTGATTTGATCGCCTTCACCCATGCGCAATACTTTGCCAATGTGGGCTGCACCATCTTCATCTAAAGCAACGATTTGATCGACATTAAGTGAATCAATCGCTTGGTAAATCCTTGGGATTCTCATGGGTAGTGGTATCCGATCTTGTGTTATTGGCTTAACCCTAGATTCTGACATTGTTTTTGCACAAAATCATTATGATTACCTTGGGATTTGGCAATTAACTTATCACGTTTACATTCTGTTTTATCTACCGGATAACTTTTATCCCAGGCTTGAAATAATTGGCGCTGGCTAGATGAAATCTGTAATGCATAGGTTTGCTGCATATAAAAATAGGTTCTGGCTATCGCGCCACGGCTGCGAGCAGGCGGTTGAGCCTTACGGCCTTTAAAATCTATAATCATTTCACATTGACCGTATTGACCCGCTTTACCATTCCACTGGCTAAAACGGAAGTTACTGCGATCGCCATTCACCTCGCCAATTGCTGGGGTGAGGTTATGTAAGTCAGATTCCATTTTTTTAAACTGTGGGCTAGTTTTACCGCAGTTTTTACGGCCACCTTGCTGCCAACATTGTAGCTGGTGACCAAACTCCCAAGCCGGAACGACATGCTCCCACTCAATCCGGTTGGCGCGAATTTGCTGTTTACGGACTTGATAACCACAACTTTGATGTTCAGGCTGCCAAACTTTACCGGCGATGGCGATGTCACAACCACAATAAAAGCTCTTAAGCGGCAAGTTGTCCTGATAAATAGTGCGAATAATACGTTTAGCTTGACTGAAGTTAGTCGGGTGCTCCGCCGCTGCAGTAGTTAAAGGCAGTAAAGATGCACACAACAATGTGCAAAGTGCGAATAATCGCATTTTGATGGGGGGATAAAACATGATAGCGCGGACCTTAATATGTCAATATTGCAGACTAAAGCTGTTATGAAAACTGGCCTTGCCTGTCATTTTGGCGAAATGGTAAGGGATACTTTCGACTGATGCAATGATAGGGGGATGAAATCTGTTTGATGCTGTGGTTCTTGTTTACTACCTTGACGCTTATTAGTTATAGATGAGGTAAGCAGTAAGTTTGCATTACGATTGTGAGAGCGGTGTATTTTGCAAGGTATGCTGGCAGGACTTACAGCGATACTGGGTTTTACCCTTTAGCACATTGTTATGGCGTCGCACGCTAAGTTGCACGCTGCCACAACCGCAAAAATACTCGAATTGCTTGCCTCGTACCGACTGTGTATCAAGCTGGTGAGTGGTTTTTGGGACGCGGTTAAAAACCTTTCGCATAATAGTTTGCCATTCAGCCCCGTGGGGTTTAACTCGGCCAAATAGTTGAAAACTGAGTAAGTGGCTGATTTCATGCGGCACTACATCATCGATAAATACTGCGGTATTTTCATCAAGTAATATCGGATTAAAGCGCAGTTTATTGAGTTGCAAGTGAGCTGTACCAGCACTTTTACCCCTTAAGGTAAATTGAACCAATGGACGCGGAAACGTTTGCTTAAAATAGTGCTCAGCCAATTGATAATCAATTTCAATTTTATCGATAACACTTTGCTGAATCTGGCTAATATTCTTAGGATGAACAATGTGTGTGTGAGTGAAAGCTTGCTGGTTTGAATAAGCTAAGCTCACTTTGGGTTTTGCAGTAAGCGAATTAACGCTAAGGCCCAGTTTTTGAGCCATAGTGTGTAAATGCTGGTACAAACGTTGTGACAAGGTAATACCTTTAAATAAGTGGGCTGAAAAAGCTGAGTTAAATTGTACTCGTTTAAACGATAAACCGTTAAATAACGTTAACTAGAAAAGTTATAGGCTTGCCGCCGCGGCTGTAATCATCACTTTAATTTGCTCGACAATGTCATGCTCAGCCTGTGAATCATAACCCTTTACCTTAGGTGTGTGTATATGACCAACAGGAATGTTACGACCAAATTGTTGCATCAATAAGATGCTACGATAAGAGATTTCATTAGAAAGGTAGCCACCACCAGATCCTTCTACAGACGTTTCATTTTGTAGTTCATTAAGCGACTTTGCTTCAAACTGGCCACGGTCAATGGTGCTAACCTGGTGATTGTCATTCACTTGCCAATGACCTTTTTCTTTTTGCATCGCCGCTATCGGCAGTGAAAACTCGACAAACTCAGGGCCAGTTAAAGGTTGGTTATTTAGCATTGGTGGCAATGGGTTAGTTTTAGAGGCGCCAGTTAAGACATTAAGGTTATCAGGTGCGTCAGCGCTGCGATTTCGAGCCGGAAAACGTTCGATATCAAATTGTTCACGGCCCATGCTAACAGTGAAAATCATATCAACGCTGTTATCGCGGTAAATAGGTGTGAGTAAAGATTCAATTATCCCCTTGTCAAAATCAGCAAAACGTACCGGGATCATGACTGTTTCTATTTGAGCTATTTTACCGCCGATATTGAATTGATAACCATCTAAGGCTAACGCGGTGACTCCTGAAGGATTACTTTGACCAATATCTTTATCGAGGAAGAAAGGGTCGAAGCCTGTCAGTAAAATTTTAATACGTGTATCAGTTTTAAAATGAATATCACTAAAACCACGTGACGTTTTTTCAATCGCGCTGACCAAAATTTCACGCTGCCAAGGCGCAATGTTATAACCGACTCTTTGTGTTTTAAGGCTTTCACGCATCATCAGTCGGCTCCAATATAAAGCGCGATCATCCGTATGGCCTGATTGTACGTCTTTTACAGCCTGCAGCCATAAAAGATGCCCTTCGTTAGCGACCATTTGAGTAATAGCGAGTTCATCGGTTGCACTGGACAGTTTATTGTTAGCGCCTTCGGTGACGTCCTGATAGCGGTCGACAATACGTGGCATAGTTTTACTGGCCAAAGGTAAGCGCAGCTCTTCTACATCTTTAGTTAACGTGTTTGCTTGAGTCATAGTAGCAGTGGCCATTAAAGCCAAACTAGAAAGCATAAGTAGGCGTGTTGATAGCATCTTGGCAGTCCTCGAGAAGCTGATAGCGACGAATATTATTGATAATCTCGTCATTAATGACTTGGTTATACCATAAAAACTGCCCTTATTGGCAAAGGGGTTTATGGATTAACTCCAGCTTATATAACTTATGCTTTATTTCATTATTGCGCTTAATGATTCTTGATTGCTGTAACGCTTAGCAATAAAGTCCAAAAAGGCACTGATATTTGAGGCTAATTGTCGCCTGCTTGAATATACGCCATACACTTTAATAGAATCCATTGGCCATTCTTGCAATATAGGCACTAAATTGCCCGAGGCGATTTCTTGCTTGCAACTGGTATTGGATAATAAGGCAATGCCAAAATCATCTAAGGCAAAGCGTTTAACCATTTTTGCACTGTTAACCCGTACTTTACGTTGAAAGGTGGCCATAAACTTACGGTTGCCTTTGCCTACCGACCAAATCGGCGCTGATAAACTCGTGCCTAATAATATGCCCTGGTGCTGATTGAGTTCTTGCGGTGAAGCGGGGACGCCATGTTTTTTAATATAATTTGGGCTGGCGACTAAAATCGGTTGTCTTTCAAATAATAATCTGGCAACTAAATCAGAAGACTGTAAAGGACCGTACTTAATGGCAATATCATAACCTTCACCCACTAGGCCAATGTCGCTGTCGGTAAACTGAATATCTAACTCTATATTGGGGTAAAGTCGCATAAAACTTGAGCATAAGTGACCAATTACTTCTTGTGAGAAAGACACTGGAATGGCAATTCTTAATGAACCAGAAATGTCATTATGGGTGTTTTCTATGATGGCATTGGCGGCTTCAATTTCTTGGCTAATGGTTTCACAATGCTGAAAATATAGCGCGCCAACTTGGGTTAAGCTGATATTTCGGGTGTTACGTTGCAGTAAACGCACCCCTAATTCTTCCTCAAGTTGAGCAACTTTACGGCTAATTGTTGATTTAGCTTGTCCGATGTCTCGTGCAGCTTGAGAGAATCCGTTAGCCCTTACTACCGCTGCAAACAGCATCATACCGTTCAAATCCGGCATATCACCCTCACTGTCTCATTTATGGAACAAAGCGTCCAAGGTAGTTTATATGGTAATTAGCCTATTAACAAAGTTATATTTACGGGCTAAAAATTTCAGAGGCTAACGACGCAGAGGATCTAAGGATGACCAGCAAAAAGCAGCCCGCTAACAAGACTAAAGTACTATCAGCGGATCCATTATTTTTACAAGCTGAACACCTGGCTAAAGATTTTTCGTTATTTCCTGCCCATAGTAAGCAGAGTTTATCGGAAGAAGTTAAAGGGTTATTAACTGAAGATGCGATTCAAGCAAACTTAAAAGGTTTGGCGTCTTTGGATGTTGACGGCTACGTCAATAAAGTTATTTTACCGCCGCAAGACAAAAATCGCCCTGGCGCGAAACGAATGATTGCCGATTTAAAAGGTAAAATCATAGCAGAAAGCCATCTAGGATCATTTTACCGTGCTGAAGTTGAGTTAAACTTCGGCACTCGAACTCGCCGAATTGGTTTTGTTGCCCAAGAGCGCAGCACTGCTAACGGTGCTTGGATGCCTGAGCACCATTTAGCGGCCTGCAAAGCGATCCGTCACTTTGCTGAATTATCAATGCCTATTATTTACCTTATCGACACACCAGGTGCCGATGCGGGTGAAATCGCCAATAGTCAAAACCAGGCACATACTATTTCTAAAGCCATTGCAGAAAGCGCCAACGTTGACGTGCCTACAGTGGGTATTGTGATTGGTGCAGGTTACTCTGGTGGTGCTATTCCACTGGCTGCAGCTAACATTTTGTTGTCTATCCGTGATGGTATTTTTAATACTATCCAACCGCAAGGTTTACAAAGCATTGCACGTAAGTACAACTTGTCTTGGCAGGAATGTGCTAAGTCTGTGGGGGTATCGCCTGAAGAGCTTTATACCGCAGGTTGTATCGACGGTATTATCGATTTCACCCCAAGCGATAAAGATGAGCGCCAACATAACTTACGTCGTGCCATTATTAGTTCAATTGAAGCGGTTGAGCGTGCGGCAGTGAACTTTGTGCGTGAGTCTGACGATTTAAAAGAACATTATGATCGCAGTTTACAGCGTTTCTTAGCACCGTCTAAGAATCTCGTTACCCTCGAAAATAATACCGGTTTGGCTGTGGCAAGCAACCCGACCATGCACCACAATATTTTTGGTAGTGCATACCGATATTTACGTTACCTGACCTTGCGCAGCCGTATCCATTCTATCTCGCTTGAGCAGTATGGTCGTTTATCAAAAGTGAGCGTACCAGAAGGTGATTTGCTTGAACGTATCAAGCAAGAGCAAGAGCGTGTGTTCCAAGCTTGGTTAACAAACCCTGATAAGCTGGTTTACGATGAAGACCTTAATAAGTTATGGGGCAATTTCTCGACTAAACGCAGTGAGGTGTCTACTGAGCGTAACGTCATTACTCGCTTTATTTTGGGAGAGCCGAAAGAGAACTATAAAAAAGCACGTAAGGCATTAATTTTTAACCTCGCCTGGTCTTTATTCCACCGTTGGAAAGGTAACGCAGCTAACAACTTTAAAGGCTTAATTCAGCATTTAGAGTCATTACCAAAATCAGCAACGCAAGCCGCATGGCCTGAGCTAAATCAACTGACCGTATTAGATGTCGTGGTTAATGATGAACTTCGTGAAGATTTTATTTGGCACTGTCACAATATTCTGATCTTTAACGCCTTGTATGACAATGTTGTAGGCAGCTTAGCGTCTATTTCGAAAGAAGCGATGATGTCGAAAAGCTTGGCGCGTGCATCAGTTGATAAATTACTGCATAAATCAATTGATAATGCACTTTCAACTAATGATGAAGCCAATGACAAAGCCAAGTTCTACAAATGGCTTAAATACTTTATGGCACAATCGAACCGTGCTGAATTGTTAACCCGTGTAGAACAATGGAAAAGTGTTGGTTTCCCACAACTTAACGATTCATTATTCGTTATCTTGACTTATTTCTTTGAGCGTTTATTACCAGAATACTTTGACAGTGAAGATGAGCACGATAAATACACAGGGACAATCAACCCTGTACGTATTGGTCGTCGTAAAGATTTCTGGAACCGTTTGACCATGGGTTATCAAGATTTATTAATCCAGAAGGTCCTTCGTGAAGAGAAGCAAAAAGGCAAAATGGGTTGGGAGAATGTGGTTGCCAAATTCTTTACTCAGTTTGACGAAATTAATGCAGACAAAATGTCGGCTAACTTGCTTAACTTCCCTGGGTTCCGTTTATCGATTGAAGATGCCATTGATAAGAAAATTCGCCCATGTGGTTTGATAACAGGTCTTGCTGATTTTAAGCACGAAGGTAAAAAACTACGCGTGGGTGTGGCAGTATCAAATATCGCCTTCCAAGCGGGTGCATTTGATATGGCCAGCGCTGAGAAGTTTAGTGCGCTATTAATTGAATGTGCCAAGCGTAAACTTCCGGTTATCTGTTTTATTAGCTCTGGTGGTATGCAAACCAAAGAAGGCGCAGCGGCGCTATTCTCAATGGCTGTAGTAAACGATCGTATCACTCGTTTTATTCGTGATAACGAATTACCGGTATTGATGTTTGGTTTTGGTGACTGTACCGGTGGCGCACAAGCGAGTTTTGTAACGCATCCTTTAGTACAAACTTACTATTTGTCTGGCACAAATATGCCATTTGCAGGCCAAATGGTGGTACCAGCATATTTGCCGTCTACCGCGACACTGTCGAATTACTTGTCGAAAGTGCCAGGTGCAATGACGGGCTTAGTGTACAACCCATTTAGCGACACGTTAGACGGTTTGTTGACGGGTATTGATCCATTAATGCCACTGCCAACAGCACGTATTGAAGACGTTATTGGTCAAGCCTTATCAACATTGGTGCCTGAGGTGGTTGAGGTTGAAGAAGTTATTCTTCAAAATGATCCCCGTGCATTAATGAAGCCTATCAACACAGTGCTTATTCATGCCCGTGGTTGTACAGCGGTTAAGTTAATTCGCAAAGCCCATGATAATAATATCAACGTGGTATTAGTTGCATCCGATCCAGATATGACTTCTGTACCAGCGGATATGCTAAAAGAGACCGATAAACTGGTTTGTATTGGTGGTAATACCTCTGATGAAAGTTACTTAAACGCTTATTCAGTGTTAAGAGTGGCTGACTACGAAGATGTTGATGCGCTTCACCCAGGTATTGGTTTCTTATCAGAAAGCCCACAATTTGCTGCATTGTGTGTGAATAATGGTGTCAACTTTGTTGGCCCAAGTGTGCATTCCATGACCACTATGGGTAATAAGTCTAACGCGATTCATACCTCTCAAGCACAAAATGTCCCAGTTGTTCCTGGTAGCCACGGTATTTTGACTAATGCTGAGCAAGCCGTAAATGTGGCAATTGAAATTGGTTATCCTGTACTACTTAAAGCAGTACAAGGTGGTGGTGGTAAAGGTATTCAGGTGGTTAAACGCGCCGAGGATATGATTGGTTTATTCCAAAAAACGGCTACAGAAGCCGCAGCTGCATTTGGTAATGGCGACTTGTATTTAGAGAAGTATGTCACCTCGTTACGTCATATCGAAGTCCAATTGCTACGTGATAAATTCGGTAATACCAAGGTATTAGGTATTCGCGATTGTTCTGTGCAACGTAATAACCAGAAAGTGATTGAAGAGTCTGGTTCAACTATGTTGCCAGAAGAGCTTAAGCAACGCGTGATGGAATATACTCGTGCATTGGGTGTCGCAACTGATTATATGGGCGCCGGTACTGTTGAGTTTATTTATAACTTAGATGCCAATGAAGTGTACTTCATGGAAATGAATACACGTCTGCAAGTTGAACATCCTGTTACTGAAGCCACTTCAGGTATTGATATCGTTAGTGCACAGTTTGATATCGCCGCAGGTCGTTCAATTGAAAACCTTCAGCCTGTTGATCAAGGCTATGCGATGGAAGTACGTGTGACGGCCGAGAAAGCCGCCTTAGACAGTCATGGTATTCTGCAGCTATTACCTAACCCAGGTATGATCACTGAATGTATGATGCCAAAGCGTGATGATGTGGAGCTGATTTCGATTGCTGAAGCCGGTAAAGAAATATCACCATACTATGACAGTTTAATCGCGCAGATCATTATTCGTGGTATCGATCGTGAAGATGTTATCAAGAAAATGTATGAATATTTAGATACAGTAGTGATTAAAGGTATTGCGACCAACATTCCGTTGTTGAAGCGTATTCTTAAAGATCGCACTTTCAATGAAGGCGTATACGACACTAACTACTTACCACGCTTAATGGCTGAGCTAGATATTCCAGAGCTTATTGCGGAAATGGAAGCTGCGGCAGAAAACGTTAAAGTAGATACTGAGTCGTTACGTGTTGGTGAAAGTAATGAGCTGAAAGTATTGGCACAGGGCGCAGGTATTTTCTACACTTCACCAGCACCGGGTGAAGCTGATTTTGTTAAAGAAGGCGACATAGTGACTGTGGATCAAACATTAGCATTAACAGAAGCTATGAAGATGTTCTCGCAAGTGACATTAGCAGGCTTTAACCGTCAAGATGCAGTTTTGTATCCTGAAGATCAGACATACCGTATAGAGCGTATTTTAAACAGTAACGGTCAACAAGTTTCACAAAATGACCTATTGTTTGTTATCTCACCGGTTGACGCATAACGGCTTAGCTAACTGATATAAGTTAATCTTGTAAGCCAGATAAAAATACCCGCCAAGTGCGGGTATTTTTTTGTTTAAATCAACTCTATTTTTCAATAAAAAATATCTTAATTGGCTTTAAGGTAGGTGAATTGCAATATTTTGACCAAATGGTAGTTTTTTTCTTGTTTGGTTAAAAAATATTCAATTATTTTTATTTTGCTGTTTTGTATAGATTAATTGCCTTTTTTGGCATTTTTTTTTGATGAAAAGTCATAAATATTGCAACTCCTATTTGCGCCCAGCATGGTTCCAATTTACAATATGCGCCTAAAATAACCTGATGTGCGGTGTGTCGGTACTTTTCGCATGCTCCGTCTACTTCTTAAACTAATCATTAAAGTTGAATCATGACCGAATTATCCAAATACAGAAACATTGGTATCTTCGCTCACGTTGACGCGGGTAAAACCACGACCACCGAGCGTATCCTTAAGCTAACCGGTAAGATCCACAAAATCGGCGAAGTACATGACGGCGAATCTACAACTGACTTCATGGAACAGGAAGCTGAGCGCGGTATTACCATTCAGTCAGCAGCAGTAAGCTGTTTCTGGAATGATCACCGTTTCAACGTTATTGATACTCCAGGCCACGTTGACTTCACTGTTGAAGTATATCGTTCGCTTAAAGTACTTGACGGCGGTATCGGCGTATTCTGTGGTTCAGGCGGTGTTGAGCCTCAATCAGAAACCAACTGGCGTTATGCTAACGATTCAGAAGTTGCGCGTATCATCTTCGTAAACAAGTTAGACCGTATGGGTGCTGACTTCTTGAATGTTGTTAAGCAAACTAAAGACGTTTTAGCGGCTAATCCATTAGTAATGGTTTTACCAATCGGTATCGAAGACCAATTCACTGGTGTTGTTGACCTACTAACTCGTAAAGCGCACATTTGGGATGATTCTGGTTTACCAGAAAACTTCGAAATTACTGATGTGCCAGCTGACATGGTTGACTTAGTTGAAGAATACCGTGAAATGCTAATCGAAACTGCTCTTGAGCAAGACGATGATTTATTAGAAGCTTATATGGAAGGTGTTCAGCCATCTATAGAAGACGTTAAGCGTTGTATCCGTGCGGGTACTCGTACAATGGCTGTGTTCCCAACATACTGTGGTTCAGCATTCAAAAACAAAGGTATGCAGTTATTACTAGATGCCGTTGTTGATTTCTTACCAGATCCAGTAGAAGTTGATCCACAACCGCTAACTGACGAAGAAGGTAACGAAAATGGCGAATTCGCAATCGTTGACGTTGATGCTCCGTTTAAAGCATTAGCATTCAAGATTATGGATGACCGTTTTGGTGCATTAACATTCGTACGTGTTTATTCTGGTCGTTTGAAGAAGGGTGACACCATCCTTAACTCATTCACTGGCAAATCTGAGCGTGTTGGCCGTATGGTTGAAATGTATGCTAACGAACGTATAGAAATTGATTCAGCGCAAGCTGGTGACATTATTGCGATCGTTGGTATGAAGAACGTGCAAACTGGTCACACTCTATGTGATCCTAAGCACCCTTGTACACTAGAAGCTATGGTATTCCCAGAGCCAGTTATCTCTATCTCTGTAACGCCAAAAGATAAAGGCGGCAGTGAGAAAATGGGTATCGCTATCGGTAAAATGATTGCAGAAGATCCATCTTTCCGTGTTGAAACTGACATAGATTCTGGTGAAACCATCCTTAAAGGTATGGGCGAGCTTCACTTAGACATTAAAGTAGACATCCTTAAGCGTACTTACGGTGTTGAACTAATTGTTGGTGAGCCACAGGTTGCTTACCGTGAAACTATTACAGCAGAAGTTGAAGATAGCTACACGCACAAGAAACAGTCTGGTGGTTCTGGTCAGTTTGGTAAAATTGACTATAAAATCCGTCCAGGTGCTGCAAACACAGGTTTTGTGTTTAAGTCTTCTGTTGTTGGTGGTAACGTTCCAAAAGAATTCTGGCCTGCGGTTCAGAAAGGTTTTGGTAGCATGATGAACACAGGTACTATCGCTGGCTTCCCAGTGTTAGACGTTGAATTTGAATTAACTGATGGTGCATTCCACGCAGTTGACTCTTCAGCTATCGCGTTCGAAATCGCTGCTAAAGGCGCGTTCCGTCAGTCTATCGCTAAAGCTAAGCCACAACTTCTTGAGCCTATCATGAACGTTGACGTGTTCAGCCCAGATGACAACGTGGGTGACGTAATTGGTGACCTTAACCGTCGTCGCGGTATGATCAAAGATCAAAACGCTGGTATGACTGGTGTTCGTATTAAAGCTGAAGTACCGTTATCAGAAATGTTCGGTTATATCGGTTCTTTACGTACTATGACTTCAGGTCGTGGCCAATTCTCTATGGAATTCGCTCACTACTCACAATGTCCTAACAGCGTTTCTGAGAAAGTTGTTGCTCAAGTTAAAGAGCGTAAAGCAGCAGAAGCTAAGAAGTAATTCTTAACTTATCGCTGAAAAAACCGTTGCCTAGGCAGCGGTTTTTTTATGCTTTAAATTTGGCTTGGTATGATGAAAATAAGATAAAAGTGCATCAGAAGAATATTATTATTAATATTTTCTTGGCACTTAAGTTAAAGACTTATGCGAGCTTACATAGCAAGCCATTGACAAGCTAATCTCAATAACCTCTTTCAGTTGGGCTTTATTAGGTTCATACTGTTTGCTCTACTGATTGACATCACAAACTTACATTGATGCCAAAAGCTAGGAACTGTCCTCAAGTTGACTCAAGCTGACTTTAGGTAATGCATTTGTTATTAAAGGAAAAATATTATGAGCAAAGGACAAGACAGTAAAAAAGATGTAAAAAAGCAACCACTGCTAACCGCAAAGGAAAAGAAGGCTGCGAAGAAATCAAAGAAAGATGTATTAGGTAGATAGTCCGCGAGTGTTACCCATTCTACGGGGCAGTCAAAACTACATTGCTTGCGTGTTTTGATTTCACCCTGAAGATTAGCCTCTATGACTTCATCACCAAGATTTAACCCAGATGTTGTCGCATTTGGTTAGGCTTAATTAAATCAACGTACTCATTAAGGAGTGTTTGTGCTGTTGGTCTAACAATATGAGTTTCGGTATTAATACCCGGTTAATTCCATGTAACCCATGCCTGAATGTGTGCCTTCGATTTGTATAGGGCCTTCCCAGTAATTTGTCGACAACAACATTTCACTATTGGGATTAAGTGCTTGGGTGGTGATATGAATGTTTTCGCTGTTAATATCAATTTTCCAGCCCGTGGGGTAGCGCGTATTTTTGCTGGTATGCCAGGTGATAGGTTGCATACTGATGTCATTGGGATGACTTGCACTGGTAATGTTACGGCCACTGCCATCAGCCAGCATAAGTCTAGCGCTGTAAAAACTATCCTGTGGTTGTTCACCTCTTAATCTAAACATCATTAAAGTCTGTTTTTCATCAAGTCGAATAGAAAACCAGTCCCAACCTTGCTGACTATCGGTTAACAGCTGTGAGCTCCACTCTCTGTCTAACCAGGCTTGGCCGCTAACTATGTCAGTTTTACCGTTACGGTTAATTGTGCCTGATACGTTTATATAAGGTTGGCTGTAATAGTGGGAGGCGATTTTACCGTCAGCACTTTTAATGCTCAACCCTTGTTCACCCTGTAATTGCCATGGGCTTTGGCTGTCTAAACTCAATTGGTAACTAAACTGCTCACTTTCAACATTTAAGCTGGCGGGAAATGGGCTGTTGTTATGACTTTGCCAACGCCAATTATCTAAGTAAATTGCAAACGGATTGGCGGATACCTGTGCAAATTGTGGATGACTGCGGGAGAATTTCTCTGCGCTGTAATGCTCACTTTTACTGGTTAGCGCAGCATGGGCCATAAACATTTGATTGGTCGCCCAAGGAGACTGTTTAGGTGATATATTGTTATGTAGATCAGTAGATTGAGCCTTAGGTGGAGTCGGTGGGCTTAATGCGCTGCGAAATTGAGTCCATTGAATACCAATGGCTTCGCCATTTTGAGTGGTTAAGTTGGCCGTAATATACCACCACTCAATCCTGTAACCTTCATGGGGTTGATGATCCTGTGGAAATTCAAGTGTATTGGCGGGACTCACCTGGCTGTATTGCAGTAAGGTTTCATCGGCGGCCAAAAGCTTACCCATCGATATCCCCATAGCGGGTTTACTGGTACCTTCTGATGATTCAGTACTAGGCTGACATCCCAGTAACATAAGCGTAAAAGTGGTTAGCAGCATTTTTGTTAACTTGCTATTTGAGCAACGCATTATAATGTCTCCTGCTGCAAGCTGCTGATCAGCGGTTTACGGGTTTGCCAATATAGCGGCAATGCTACTGAAACTAAGCAGCTTAGCATCGCAATCATCACCACTCTGCCGTAAGCTTGCCAATCCCATATCATGGCAATCGTCCAACCAAAAGCTTGCAAGGTGACTTTATTAATCAATAAGTAGCCTAATATTGCCCCCATTGGCAGGGCGAGTAAGCAGGTTAGTAATACAATTAACATCATTTGTGATGTCACCATGATTCTGAGCTGTTTGCGACTCACCCCCAAAGCATACAAACGCGCTAATGGCGCTAGCCTTGCCTGAGTTAGCATCATGCAAGCACTGAACAATCCAATGGCTGCGACCAGCAATGTTAGACTATTAAGCACTACTGTGATTGAGAAGGTTTTGGTGAACATTTTAATCGCTTCATCTTTGATGCGTTGTTGACTATACATACTGGCCGATGAAAGTCCTTGTTGACTGATCAATGCTTGCTGAAGTAGCTCATTATCGCCTTGGTAATCCACAGCCAAACTTATGGGGTTGGGCGGTAAATGATAGTGTTGCCATAAATCGGGTGAAATGATTAGCTCGCCCATGGGGTTGCCATAATCAAAATAAATGCCGCCAATAGTGAACATCTCGCTATTAGCCTGTGCAACGGGTGTTGATAATAAGGTATTAGTAGTCTTGCTCAGTTTATCAATATTGATTTTATCACCGATATTAAGTTGATATTTTATCGATAATGGCTCGCTGATGAAGACGTTTTTACCCTGCTCAAATTCGCTCCAAAATGACTCATCTAAATTGTCTGGCGATTTAAATACAGTGGTGTTTTTAATCGAGTAAAAATCACGACTGACTAGGTTTATAGGGATTGAGCTATCAGGGTTAGATTGTCCGCGATGCAGTTTAGCTTCGGTCATCCATTGTTTATAAACAGCAGTCACCTTGGGCTCGGCATCCAGAAAAGCATTAACATCCATTAGCGCATTCGGATTAGGCCGGATATATAAATCGGCATGAAGTCGGGCATCTAGCCATTGTTTTAAGGTGACTTCAAAACTGCCGACTAAGGTGTTCATTGAAATATTGGCGCAAAGGGCCAGCAATATAGCCATCATCGCCAATGATAATGGTGCGATAATCTCTTTTGTTTCTGCTACCACATATTGCCATAGACCTTTTGGCATTAAAGGTAATAGTAATCTCACGCCAATGCTGATTGTCATGGGTAACAATAACGGAATGGCAATGGTAACAATACCGAGCAATATCAAACTGTGCTTATATTGAGAGGTAAAATTAAACAGTATCGCGCTACTTGCTAATAATATACAGGCGGTTAACGCCTGTTGTTTAAACAGTTTTTCATAAGGTATTAACTGTGCTTGGCGTTGTGCACCCTGCGCTAAGGACATACGTGACAATTGTAATAACAATGGCCAACATGCTCCAAGCGAGGCAACTAAAGTTAACCCTAATCCTTGTGCAAACCATTGCCATTGCCATAAACCGGGCAGTAATTTTGCGCCATATATTTGTTCTAATGTCATCGCGACCATAGGTTGTAACCACTGGGATAATTGCAGTCCAATGATAAAACCGATAATACTGCCGACAATCACCAAACAGATAATTTCAATAATCAGCGCGATGAGTAAGTTATGACGACCTACACCCATTTGCAGTAACTGAATAAACAGCCTTTGCCGTTTCATTAGGCTGTAGCGCACGCCGTTGTAAGCAATGAATAACCCGACAACAAATGCCAGCATACTCATAGCGTCTAAATTTAAATGAAAGCTTGCTGTGAGTGCACTAAGAGACTCTCCATCATCTTGATTGTCTATGAGTACCTGGCGACTATCAAATCCAGCCTGTTCTAAAGCGGCAATGATTTGAGTTCGCTGCGAGTCGATAACCGATGGTGATTTATCAAGCGGAAAAAAGATGGCGATATAACTTAACTTACCGGGCATATCTAATAATTGTTGCGCAAAAGAAATATCCGCCAACATGCTATTACCCAAACCGAGACTGGCTTCTATTGGAATAATCTCTACTGGAATATCATTTAAAATGAGCTGCCCTTGGGTCAGTGCATTTATTCTTTCGATAAGATTGTCAGATATTACTACGCTAGGATTACCGGCTAATAAGCGCTGTAATGGAATTGCGGGTGTTGTTTGCTTGGCCTTTGATGACTGGTCATCTTGGTGAGGTTGCATTGACACAGCCGCCATAATGTCACTGCCATTGACCTTCCATGATCGCCCTTGTGGATCACTTGCTATGCCTTCAATGACCGCTAGTGCCGGAATGCTAGCTTGGCGTAAGGCAAAGTAAGCGGCTTCATCGATCCCAGTTTGATCTTTATCGGTAAGGTAAAAACTGGCGCGTTGGCTCAATAATTCGGTTGTTTCACCATAGCTTTGTTTAGCATTCTCATTAGTGGCTTTAACGCCTATCAGTAAGGTTACCGCCAGCATAATACCGAGTAAAATAGCGCTGGCTTGAATAGGGGCCTGGCGATAATGGCGGCTGAAAACCACTAGGCAGCGCTTAATAAGGGACAATGAAAGTGTCATAAGCAATTATACCGTGAGGCTTTGAGTTGCATGGGTTTCAACAATATTGCCTTGCTGTAAATGCCAACGGGTTTGCATAAATTGAGCGCATTGTTCGCTGTGGGTCACCATTAATATACAAGTATTAGCTTGCTTTGCCAGTTCAGTTAATAATGACATGACCTGCATGCCAGCTTGTTCATCAAGGTTTCCGGTGGGCTCGTCAGCGAGCAAAAGTTGTGGTTTATGTGCCAATGCCCTAGCTATAGCGACACGTTGTTGTTGACCGCCAGATAAGGTTTCAACCGGTCTGGAGAGTAATTCAGTGAGCCCAAGTTGCTGGCATAATTCATCACACCAAACATTCCAAGATTGGTTATTTAACGCTAATGCAAAACTGATATTGTCTTTGACATTAAGGGGGTGAGTAAATTAAATTGCTGAAATACCACACCTAAACATTGTCTACGGTATAGGCTCCAGTGTGCATCTTGCCAGTCTGTCGTGTTATTAAGATTTTGTGCGCTAAGGATATCCGATGATGATGCTAATGATAAATGACCTGAGTCTAGGGTTTCAAAACCGGCAATAATGTTTAGCAGGGTGCTTTTACCACTGCCACTAGGGCCAGTTAATGCCACTGTTTGCCCTTGGCTTAACGTCAGGCTAACGTCATCAAGTACTTGATGAAATGTGCCGCCGTCTTTAAAACCTTTGTTGATATTTTTAAGTGCAACAATAATGCTCATTTTTATCCCTGTGCTGTAGCGCTTTAGGTGCGATATCAGTCTAAAGCAATACGTCCTTTTTGGTGCTGACGATCAGCGTATCAATTTAGTCTTGATGGCCTTTCTCATTAGCAGTTGTTATTTTATAAGGATCACTATTCAAACCAACCTGCATAATTGCCATTGGGTTCAGCCAGTGCGGCTTTGGCCTTGTCTGGGTAATTACTGAATACTCCGTCAACGCCAATCGTTTTTAAGGCACGAATGTCATCAGGGTTATCCACCGTATAAACATACACTTTAGCGCCACGCTGGTGGGCGTCATCGATTAATGCTTGGCTGATAAAACTCAAATCTATATGCGCAGAGTATGCTTGTAAATCTGTGACGATTTTGGCTAAATCGAGCGGGATCCCACCCAATAGCGGTGCCACGTAAGCCGTGGGTAATGCTTGTTTGATTTGGGCAAGGTAGGGATGATTGAATGAGCTCATTAATAGCTGTTCGGGTTTGAAGCCTAATAGTGAAATAGCCTGAGGGTATAAAGCCAGCAGTGGCGGTACAGTATTATCGCCTTTTAGCTCAATATTGACGATGCAGCGGCCTTGAATCAGTTCAAGCACCTGCCATAAAGTGGGTATAGGTTGGTGTTTAACATTAAGCTTAGCTAATTGATTTAATGTAGATTGGCGGATAAGACCGTGACCGTTAGACTTACCTTCTAAGCGACGATCATGAAACACCACCAATTGCCCTTCAACATTATGGACATCGAGTTCTATCGCTTCTACACCTAAATCCAATGCTGCTTGCATTGCAATCAAAGTGTTTTCGGGATGATAACCACTGGCCCCACGGTGGGCAAATATAAGCATGGTACGTTCTCTGGTTGGTGGTAAGCACAATACAATGGTGTTAATTTGCCCCAATTACAAAGATATGGCTAGTATTGAAAGGTTAAAGTTTGTTTTTCTTATGGCTTTGTTGAGTTTCAAATAATGCCGTTGCCACAATAATAGCCCCGCCGATTAAGGTTTGAGTGCTTAACTGTTCACCCAAAACGATTAATGCCAATATCGCGCCATAAAATGGTTGTAAACAGGATACTAATCCGACCGTTTTAGCACTTAAATACCGCAGCGCAGTAGTGAATAAAGCATGCGGTGCAGCGGTAAATACCACTCCTAACAGAATAACCAATCCTACAGTGTGCTGATTAAGATCTGCCATACTGACATCTTGCCATGGGCTTAAAAACATCACTGCAACTAAAGTTTGATAAAACATCGCATGCGGGCCACTGTAGCCTGTGAAGTAACGTTTATGTAGCAGGTTACGGGCGGTGAATAACGCCGCAGACAACACGCCGACTAAAATGCCTAAGGTAATGTCATTGTCAAGATTAGGTTCGGGGATTAATAAAATGACCCCAATCAATACGGCTAGGCCGGAAACTACATCGACCCATTTAAGTTGGGTACGGTTGATTAAAGGTTCGACTAACACTGTCATCACTGGATAAGTGAAGAAGGCAATCATACCAATGGCAACAGATGATAATTGCATTGCGGCAAAATACGTTACCCAATGACAACTCACGAGAACACCGAGTAAAATGGCAATAAGGTAATCTTTGCTATGACGTAATTTGAGGGTTTGCTTGCTGGCCTTTACCAGTAAAGCTAGAACAAAGGCTGCGACGATACAGCGTAAAAAGGTAATGTTAAGCGCACTTAGCGGAATAAGCTTAGAAAAAAAGCGCCGTACCACCAAACAGTAATACGGCTAGATGTACTTCAACTAACCCAGATCGAGGTTGAGCGGTAGTCACTTTTGAGCGCTATTTAAGGTTAATGTTTGCAAACGCTTGACCTAAACGAGTCACTTCGCCAGGTTCTACGCCATCAGCGAAGGTATCAATGGCATCTTGAGCAAATAACATCACCACAGTACTGCCTAACTTAAAACGGCCCATTTCAGCGCCTTTCTCTAACGTTAACGCTTTAGGGCCTGTGGTTGGATAATCCCAACTAAAGACCTGCTTGCCACCGGGCGGTGTAACTGTGCCAGCCCAAATGGTTTCAATGCTAGCTACAATCGTTGCGCCAACCAATACCATGGCTAATGGGCCTATTTCAGTTTCAAAAATAGCGACCACACGTTCATTGCGGGCAAAAAGCCCTGGCACATTTTGCGCGGTAAGTGGGTTAACTGAAAACAAGTCGCCTGGTACATAAGTCATTTTAGACAAGGTGCCGGTAATCGGCATATGAATACGGTGATAGTCTTTTGGTGCAAGGTAAATAGTGGCAAAATCACCGCCGTCAAAACGGTCGGCATCGGCTTTATCACCACCGAGTAAAGCTTGCGAAGTGTAACTATGCCCCTTGGCCTGGAATATGTTGCCAGATTCAATTGGGCCACATTGGCTAACAGCACCATCAACTGGGTGCGCCATGATGGTTGCGTCTTGGTTTATTGGGCGTAAACCTTGTTTTAATTCACGGGTAAAAAAGGCATTAAAGGTGTTGTAAGCTTCAGGCTCACTTTTAGCTGCTTCTGACATGTCAATTTTGTATTGATTAATGAACCACTTAATAAATACGGTAGTCAGTACCCCAGCTTCTGCTGCTGCAAACTTACCGACTAAGCGTGATAAAAAATGTTTTGGCATGATGTATTGCAAAGCAATTTTTAATGAGTCCAATTTTATTTCCTTACTTTTTTATTAGTTTTGTACGATGAATATGTGTTAGTAAATTAAGTGACTTAAACATGTTTCGCTAAATTAACGTCGACATTCATTATTTCGAAATATCATCAATGGCACGAAAGTGTCGTGCATGTCGCTGTTCATCAAGGCTAGCAATAATACGGTTATAGTTATAAAACCTGTCTTGGGTAATTTTGCCTTCTTTTAAAGCCGTTTGTAGTGCACATCCCGGGTCATCCCCATGTTTGCAGTCTCTAAACTTACAAGTGCCTAAAAACTCTCTAAATTCAATAAAACACCATCCCACTCGTTGAGCATCTAAATGCCACAGAGCAAACTCACGCACACCTGGAGAGTCGATTAAATCGCCGCCACTGGCAAAGTGTAATAGTTTTGCGGTTGTAGTAGTGTGTTGACCTAAACCAGAATTACCCGACACATCGCCGATAAGTAAGTCAGCTTCAGGCATTAATGCATTAATGACCGATGATTTACCGACGCCAGATTGTCCTGCAAACACACTGACTTTATCTTTAAGTAAGTCTTTAAGATCAGCAATACCCTCACCGGTATGGCTACTCAGTTGGTAAACTTGATAACCAATGTCGCGATAGCTGGCTAAGGCTTGTTCAATTTCAGGGCGGTTTTCATCGTTCAATAAATCGATTTTGTTTAACACAATAACCGGTGCAATGTCAGTGTCTTCACAGGCCACCAGATAGCGATCAATAATTTGGGTGGTGAAACTAGGTAATACCGATGACACAATAAGAATTTGATCAATATTGGCCGCAATAATTTTCACGCCATCATATAAATCAGGGCGTGTAAGAGATGATTTTCGCGGATGAACAGCCTCAACAATACCGCCAATGTTGGCGTTTGATTGCACTTCAGTGGCTAAACGTACAATAACCTTGTCACCTGTAACTAAACTGGTGACCGCGCGGCGAATATTGCAGCGGGTGATAATGCCGTCTTGGGTTTCAATATCAGCATGTTGACCAAAACGAGATATCACCACACCAGCTTGTTCTGGTGTTAATAAATGATCTTGAATATCAGCACTGTCGCTGGCTGAATCGGTGCGATTTAATCGTTTTGATTGATTTGCACGCATGCGCCTTAATTGGCCTTGGCTTAGGGGTTTCTTTTTACTCACAGAGAGATCTTCATCAATTAAAGGTATTTTTTTGTGTCTTAAAAGGATTATGATACACGCAATGAAATAAAAATGCCTGAAATTAGGGCAATAGATAGAATAAGGCGAACGATATGGCTGCAGATGCGAAAAATTTGATTTGGGTTGATCTTGAAATGACAGGGCTTGAGCCTGAAGTCGATAGAATTATTGAAATTGCTACGTTAGTGACGGATCAAGATTTAAATATCATTGCCCAAGGACCTGTTTTAGCCATATATCAAACCGATGAAGTGCTAGCGGGAATGGATGATTGGAATCAAAAACATCATGGTGAGTCAGGTCTAATTGATCGGGTTAAAGCCAGTAAACACAGTGAGCAAGATGCTATTGATCAAACGATTGAGTTTTTATCTCACTATGTACCTAAGGGCGCATCGCCTATGTGCGGTAATAGTATTGGCCAAGATCGCCGTTTTTTGAACAAGTATATGTTAGAGCTTGAAGACTATTTCCATTACCGCAATGTCGATGTCAGCACCATTAAAGAATTAGTCCGTCGTTGGAGCCCTGAAACTATGAATGGCTTTACAAAAAAGAATACCCATCAAGCACTAGAAGACATCAAAGAATCTATTGCTGAATTGCAGTATTATCGTGGTCAGGTATTTAAAATTTAACCAAACGATTCAGTTTTTGCAAAAAGAGTGCAAAAAGGGGTTGCAGCATATTAAATATTACCTATAATGCGGCCTCAACTTTCTACGGAGTTACATACTCTGAATTATTGAAAGTAGGAATTTGAAATTAAGCGACATTAGCTCAGTTGGTTCAGGTAGAAAGACGATACCTTGCTGATTGTTACAAATGAAGCAAATAGTAAGCGACATTAGCTCAGTTGGTAGAGCGATACCTTGCCAAGGTATAGGTCATCAGTTCGAACCTGATATGTCGCTCCAAAATCTGAATTTACAAAATGATTTTTGATATGCGACATTAGCTCAGTTGGTAGAGCGATACCTTGCCAAGGTATAGGTCATCAGTTCGAACCTGATATGTCGCTCCAAAATCTAAATTTACAAAATGATTTTTGATATGCGACATTAGCTCAGTTGGTAGAGCGATACCTTGCCAAGGTATAGGTCATCAGTTCGAACCTGATATGTCGCTCCAAAATCACCTACCTCCTTATAAACCTTCCCCTTTTACATCATCAAAATAGCAATAAAAATTAGCTCAGTTGCGATTTTAAAAATTGCGATACCTTTTTGTTTGCCAAGGTATAGCTCATCAGTTCGAACCACTCCTTATGAAGAGAGGGTCGCTCCAAAATCACATACCTCCTTAAAAACTTTCCCACTTTATATCATCAAAATAGCAATAAAAATTATCTCAGTTACGATTTTAAAAACTGCGATACCTTTTTGTTTGCCCAGGTATAGGTCATCAGTTCGAACCACTCCTTATGAAGAGAGGGTCGCTCCAAAATCACTTACCTCCTTATAAACCTTCCCCTTTTACATCATCAAAATAGCAATAAAAATTAGCTCAGTTGCGATTTTAAAAATTGCGATACCTTTTTGTTTGCCAAGGTATAGGTCATCAGTTCGAACTACTCCTTATGAAGAGAGGGTCGCTGCAAAATCACTTACCCCCTTAAAAACTTTCCCACTTTACATCATCAAAATAGCTAATAAAAATTAGCTCAGTTGCGATTTGTAAAATTGCGATACCTTTTTGTTTGCCAAGGTATAGGTCATCAGTTCGAACCATTCCTTATGAAGAGAGAGTCGCTCCAAAATCACTTACCCCCTTAAAAACTTTCCCACTTTACATCATCAAAATAGCTAATAAAAATTAGCTCAGTTGCGATTTTAAAAATTGCGATACCTTGCCAAGGTATAGGTCATCAGTTCGAACTATTCCTTATGAAGACAGGGTCGCTGCAAAATCACTTTCTCAGTTTGAATATCTAATTTGAAATGCGATATTAGCTCAGTTGACCGAGTGAAAGGGCAAGTATCTTTTCACATCACTCGGGCTAAAAAAAGTAGTCGTTTATACAAATAACTTCCAATAAATACAAGAAGGAGCCAACTCTTCTGTCCAACTCCTGTTAAAAGGCCTAGTCAAATAAATATAATAATGCTACTCATAGAGGTATAGGTGTTGTTCGATTGAATGTGTGTATTCTATTTATGCAAATATTGCGTATGTTTTCATGGCATACTAATCTTAAACTAATTAAAAAAATAAAAAGGTTGTCTAATGAATATAGAGTCGATCAACACTGAGCGATCGCTATGTACTAATTGTGCGAAGGAAAATAATTTAGACTTTGATTTTACTATGGCCTTTCAACCAATTATTGACTGTAGCACGCAAAGCATTTATGGCTATGAAGCATTAGTTAGAGGGATTAATAATGAGTCAGCATATGCCATTTTGTCTCAGGTTACTGCTGACAACCGGTATGTTTTCGATCAGCTTTGTCGTATTAAAGCGATCGCTTTAGCGCCGGAGTTAAACATAAGCTCGATGCTAAGCATCAATTTTTTACCTAATGCGATTTATAACCCAGAGCGCTGCATTCGAACGACCTTAGACGCCGCTAAAAAGTATAATTTTCCAACAGAAAACATTATGTTTGAATTCACAGAAGTTGAAAAAGTTGAAGATAGCAAACATTTAAAGGAAATTGTTGAATACTACCAAAAGCTTGGTTTTAAAACCGCCACAGACGATTTTGGCTCTGGCTACTCAGGTCTTAATTTATTGGCAGATTTTCAGACTGATATTGTAAAACTAGATATGGCATTAATTCGAAATATAGATAAAGATAAAGTGCGTCAGTCAATTGTGACAAATACTTTAAATTTACTTACTGAACTAAACATTACGCCTTTAGCTGAAGGTATTGAAACGAAGGAAGAATATCTGTTTCTTAAAGAGGCGGGTGTTAAACTAATGCAAGGCTACCTGTTTGCGCAACCTGGATTCAAGTGTTTACCTGAAGTGAACTTCGACATGCTTTGAAGGTTGAATATAGACATTTTCAACGGTTAATATAAGCGCTTTTTTTACAGCGCTGAGTTCCAAATATACTTATCCCTATTATAAATTATGCCTTATTTTTGATATCGCTAAATTTTGATATCGCCAAAAACAGTATCCACGATCGATGGGGCCCATAGATATCCCAATCACTCCATGTTGAGTAAGACATCAATACTCCTAAAATCTTCCTCAATTCCGTTAAGTGATCCAGCACGCATTTCTTCATTAATCCCTAATATAAAAACATCAAACAATCAAAAATATGACTTTGCTCAAATACTTGTTAAGTGAAATTTCTAATAATGAAGTTAATTAAGTTATCCCTGATAATCTCAGGCTGTAAAGTGAGGTAGTGATATATGCGTATTCAACAATTAAGTGAATTACTTGAGTATGTTGCCAAATGTCGATTAAACATGGGCAAGTTGTACAAACGATTACACCGTAACGCAGACTCTTCTCGCGTGAAGTTAATGTTGGAATACTTTCAGCAGCATGAGAAGCATATCCACGATACGCTAGAAAGCTATATTGAAGATGCGCCAGCTAAAATTCTTGATACCTGGTATCAAGATGTTGTTTTTGAGGATTTTATTAAGCGTTGTGATGAAGCTGTTTTACCAGCTAATATGGATGAAGAGCAAGTGTTAGAGTTACATCTTGATCTTGAAAATCGTTTAATTGAGTTTCTCGAAAAAACTGCAGAATTAACCTCTTGTAATGATGCGAAAAGTGCACTGCTTGATGTGATCCATGTTGCGAAAACACAACAGAAGCGTTTAGTACACAGTGTACTTCGTATGGATGATATTTAGGCTTTAGCCAGCATTTAACTTTTGATTGACTCAAAAATGCCAGCAATGATATTGCTGGCATTTTTATTTGTTGAAAAAAGCCACATGCAGCTGTAGGAGATAAATATAGAACTCTGGTATATTGTGGCTTTGAACCTCTTTTATAATGCTTTTGGCTGTTTGATATGACTTCTATTGTTAAAAATCTTGAAAATGAACAAGCTACAGTGGCAATTGGACAATTTATTGCTCAAGGACTAATGCCGCCATTAACGATTTTTTTAACTGGAGACTTAGGCGCAGGTAAAACTACCTTGAGCCGCGGAATTATTCAATCTTTAGGTCATAAAGGTGCGGTTAAAAGTCCAACGTATACCTTAGTTGAGCCCTATGAGTTTGATGGCTTTGATGTATTTCATTTTGACTTATATCGTGTCGCTGACCCTGAAGAGCTCGAATTTATGGGAATTCGTGATTATTTTAATAAAACCAGTATTTGTTTGGTTGAGTGGCCTGAGCATGGGCAGGGTATGTTGCCTGATGCCGATCTTCATTTGCATTTACGCTATAAAAATAATCAACGAGAAATTGAAATTAACGCTTTGTCTGCTTCTGGGCAAACAATTTTGAAAAAATTAAAATAATAATGACTCTACATAAAGCCATTCTTCATCTTACCTGCTGGGTAATAATAAGTACCTCGTTTACAGCACACAGTGCTAACGAGCTCGATAGTGTGCGCATTTGGGCTGCACCAGAATCAACTCGTGTGGTATTTGACTTATCGCAAGCGCCTCAGTATGAATCGTTTACGCTAACCAATCCTGAACGACTCGTTGTGGATATTAAAAATGCCAGCAATAAAGTCCAATTAGACAGATTAAGCAATAATAGTAAATTAATTAAACGTATTAGGGTGAGTCAATCGCCTGGGAAAGGTATTTTACGGCTAGTTTTGGACCTCAATAAACCAATAAAATCTAACTTGTTTACGCTATCTCCAACAGCTCCATACGGTAATCGTTTGGTGGTGGATTTAGATGATTCCTTTAGCGCAGAAACAAAAGCTAAAGTCACTACCCACTCTTCGGGTACGAACCGTAATATCGTTATTGCCATTGATGCTGGGCACGGTGGCGAAGATCCAGGTTCTATTGGTCCTACAGGTATTTATGAAAAGCGCGTTGTACTCGATATTTCAAAACGCCTTGCGGATAAAATTAATGCGACTCCTGGTATGCAAGCTGTGATGACGCGTACCGGAGATTACTTCGTTGACTTAAACCGTCGCTCAGAGTTAGCCCGCCGCAGTAAAGCGGATTTATTATTATCTATTCATGCTGACGCATTTACATCGCCTCAGCCTAGAGGAGCATCGGCGTGGGTGTTATCAATGCGCCGAGCTGACAGTGAATTAGGTCGATTACTTGAGCAAACAGAAAAGCATTCAGAGTTGCTAGGTGGTGTGGGTGATATTATTCAAAATTCTGATGTTGAAAAATATTTAGTGCAAACGCTTATCGACATGCAGAAAAATAATTCGATGGTAATGGGTAATGATATTGCCAAAGATATTTTGCGTGATCTTGGTAGCGTTACTCACCTTCATAAAAAAGAGCCAGAAGCGGCGAGTTTGGCGGTATTAAAAGCGGCGGATATTCCGTCTATTTTGATTGAGACTGGGTTTATCTCCAACCCAGGTGAAGAGAAACTACTCGTTAATTATAATCACCAACAAAAGCTGGCTAATGCGATTCATAAAGGTGTCGTGCGATATTTTGAAACCAATCCACCTTCAGGCACATTACTGTCTCAGAGTGCCAATACTAAGCATAAAGTTCAATCCGGTGAGTCTTTATCGGTTATCGCGAAACGCTATGGTGTGAGTGTTAATAATCTTAAAAAGGCAAATAATTTAAGGTCAGATGTTGTGCGTATCGGCCAACACTTGGTGATCCCAAGGGCATAATGATGGCTATCCAACTCCTTCCCCCTCAACTTGCAAACCAAATCGCCGCTGGCGAAGTGGTTGAGCGCCCAGCTTCGGTAGTAAAAGAACTGGTCGAGAATAGTCTAGATGCAGGGGCGACAAGGGTTGATATCGAAATCGATAAAGGCGGCAGTAAGCTGATTCGCATCCGTGATAATGGGTGCGGTATTCCCCAGGCTGAACTTGCATTAGCCTTGTCGCGTCATGCCACTTCTAAAGTGCACACATTAGATGATTTAGAAGCCATCATGAGTTTTGGTTTTCGCGGTGAAGCACTGGCGAGTATTAGCTCAGTTGCACGCTTGACGTTAACCTCAAAAACCGCAGAACAAACTGAAGCTTGGCAGGCCTTTGCTGAAGGCTCACAAATGGATGTTAAAGTGACGCCGGCGGCGCACCCTCAAGGTTCGACGATTGATGTTGTCGACTTGTTTTTTAACACTCCAGCAAGAAGACGTTTTTTAAAAAGTGATAAAACAGAGTTTACCCATATTGATGAATGGTTAAAACGTATTGCTATCGCGAGATGTGATATTCATTTCACCTTGACCCATAATGGCAAATTAGTCCGTCAATATCGTCCTGCTAACACTGAAATTCAGCACCAACAACGCTTGGGTCAGATATGTGGCCGTCAATTTGCTGAAAACGCGCTAACTGTGTCATGTGAGCATGCAGGCCTATCATTACAAGGTTATTTACAGTCGCCGTTTGATAATGTCATCAGTGATAGTAGCTATTTTTATGTTAATGGCCGTTTAGTGCGCGATCGCCTAGTGAATCATGCAGTAAAACAAGCATTTGCAGAGCAAGGAGTTGAGCATCAACCTGGTTATGTGTTGATGTTAGATTTAGACCCACATCAAGTAGATGTCAATGTGCATCCTGCAAAACATGAAGTACGGTTTCATCAATCACGTTACGTACATGATTTTATATTACAAGCTTTGCAGTCTGCTTTAGTGCAAGCGCTCGATTTTATTTCTGTATCTGACTCAGTAAACTCGGCAACCCAGATTAATAGTGATGAGACTGTTACGGCAAATACTTATCCGCAAACGCAGTCTACTGCTGGTCACTTTTCACTTTCAGAGTCGGTAGAATCTGAATTATCTCATAATCATGCTTCAAGTGATGTCGCAGGCCGTCCTAATAGCATTAGTCAATTCGGTAGTATGCATATTCCGGGGCAAGCAAGTCGCTCATTTGGCGGATATTCATCTGACCTTAAACCTCGTTATGATGTGAATTCTAACGAGAAAGCTCCAGCATCTAAGCCCTATACACAAGTCCCTAATAAACATATCAGTCAAACAACGATTGAGAGTTATGGACAACTTCTACAAGTATCCGATGACGTTAGCCAAAATACAGATACTAGTCACTATTCTGCCGGTATGCTGCCAAATACTTCAATAGTAAAACCTATGCCGAATGTGTTAAATAACCAATTTTGGGTCATAGTGTCTGAAAGTGAATTAAAATTAATGCCAATTATTGAAGTGCAAAAAACAGTTGTTCAACAAGAAATTTTGCAAAAATTAGCGACAGGGTTAATCGGCCAGCCTCTATTAATGCCTGTATCGATAAAAGCCGATCCTGACTGGCAATTAATACTTGAACAGGGTGAACCTTTTTTGCGTCAACTCGGTATTGAGTTAACAATTCGCTACGGGCAGTTGATTATCAAAAAAGTGCCCCCATATTTGAGAGATAGCCAGTTAGCTACTGTGATACCAGAGCTATTACAATGGATGGCAGCAGTAAAGCCAAATAATGAAGCATTAGCGCTTTGGATTGCACAGCAATCAAACGATAAGTTTGTTGCCCCGCAAACGATTTGGCAAAAGTTTTGTCTACTTACAGAGGCAACTCAGCAAACAATATTAGCCAATGCCAAAGCATTACCTTGGCAAGCATGGATTAAAGAAAACGCGTGAATAAAGTCGAACGGCCAAAAATCATCTTTTTGATGGGGCCCACAGCTTCAGGAAAGACTGCATTGGCCATACAAATGGCTCAGCAGCATAACTGTGAGTTAATTTCAGTCGATTCTGCGTTGATTTACCGTCAAATGGATATTGGTACCGCAAAGCCAACAGCTGAAGAGTTGGCGCAGGCACCACATCGTTTGATTGATATTTTAGACCCTAGTGAGAGTTATTCCGCGGCTGACTTTCGTCGTGATGCACTAGAACAGATTGAGCAAATTGTTGCCCGTGGTAAAACGCCTTTGTTAGTTGGCGGTACTATGATGTATTTCAAAGCATTGTTAGAAGGTTTATCGCCTTTGCCCGCAGCAGATGAGACGATACGAGCACAAATTTTAACTGAGGCAGAAAGCCTAGGTTGGGAGACATTACATCGACAACTGTGTGAAATTGACCCAGTTGCGGGTGAGCGAATTCATCCTAATGATCCACAAAGATTGTCGCGTGCATTAGAAGTTTTTCGTATCACAGGTAAGACGATAACAGAGTTAACTCAGATTAAGTCTGCCGAACTACCGTATGATGTAATACAATTTGCGATAGCGCCTAGCGATAGAAAGGTATTACATGGGTTGATTGCAAAACGCTTTCTGCTTATGTTAGACCAAGGTTTTATCAATGAAGTGGCTCAATTAAAGGCCCGTGGCGACTTGCATTTAGATATGCCATCTATGCGCTGTGTCGGTTATAGGCAGTGTTGGGAGTACCTTGATAATGAGGTTGATCATGCGACTATGGTCGAAAAAGCTACCGCTGCCACTAGGCAATTAGCCAAACGTCAATTAACATGGTTGAGAAGTTGGCCTGATTTGCAATGGCTAGAAAGTGGCGATGAAATGAATTTAGTTACACTTATGCGACAATGCTGCTAGCTAATTAGCTGTTACTGTATAATACTCAAACTAAAGAATAAAACTTGAATTACATATTTTAAAAAGAAAAAGGAAATTACAAAATGGCTAAGGGGCAATCTTTACAAGACCCATTTTTAAACGCTCTGCGTCGTGAGCGTGTACCCGTTTCGATCTACTTAGTAAACGGTATTAAGCTTCAGGGACAGGTTGAGTCTTTCGACCAATTCGTGATCTTGTTGAAAAACACAGTGAGTCAAATGGTGTACAAACATGCCATTTCGACAGTCGTTCCAGCCCGTCCATTTAATGTGACAAGTCATCAAGGCACAAATGCTTCTGATGAGGATGATACGGAATAAATAACTTAAAAAGGATACTGCTTCTTGTTTGATCGTTATGAAGCTGGAGAAACAGCTGTACTTGTTCATATCGAATTTTCTGACGAAGAACGTCGCGAAGATTTATTGGAGTTACAACTATTAGTTGAGTCTGCAGGTGCACGCTCGGTAGGAGTAATAACAGGCAATCGTCGTTCGCCAGACCGAAAGTTTTTCATCGGTTCAGGTAAGGCAGAAGAGTTAGCAGCCATGGTAGCTGCAACAGAAGCTAATGTAGTGATTTTCAATCATGCATTGAGCCCAGCTCAAGAGCGTAACCTCGAAGTGGTTTGCCAATGTCGAGTGTTAGATCGCACTACATTAATATTAGATATTTTTGCTCAACGTGCCCGAACTCACGAAGGTAAGATGCAGGTGGAGCTAGCGCAACTGCGCCACATGTCAACGCGCCTGATCCGAGGTTGGACTCACCTTGAGCGACAAAAAGGCGGTATTGGTATGCGCGGGCCTGGGGAAACTCAGCTTGAAACCGATAGACGTTTACTGCGAGGCCGCATTAAGAATATTAATAAACGCCTAGATAAAGTAGATAAACAACGTGAGCAAAGTCGCCGAGCTCGCAAACGTAGTGATATGGCTACCGTTGCATTAGTAGGTTATACCAATGCCGGTAAGTCGACATTGTTTAATTCGTTAACATTATCTGATGTTTATGCAGCAGATCAATTGTTTGCGACACTTGATCCAACACTACGTAAATTAGATTTACCAGATGGTTCAGTGATATTAGCTGATACCGTTGGATTTATTCGTCATTTACCCCATGACCTAGTGGCGGCTTTTAAAGCCACGCTACAGGAAACACGCCAGGCAGATTTACTATTACATATAGTGGATTGTGCTGATGAAAATATGACTGAAAATTTCGATCAGGTACAAAGCGTACTTGAGGAAATTGAAGCTGATGAAATCACACAATTAGTCGTATGCAATAAGATCGATTTACTTGAAGACTTTGCTCCTCGTATAGATTATGACGATGAAGGCAAGCCTGAGCGCGTTTGGGTATCTGCACAAAAACAGATTGGATTTGATCTGCTTTTACAGGCTATTACCGAGTTGATCGGGACAGTGATTTATGAGCAGACTTTGAAAATACCAGCTTCTGCTGGACATTATCTTGGCCAGTTTTATCGACTGGATGCAATACAGCAGAAAGAGTATGACGATCTGGGGAACTGTATTTTATCTGTTCGCGTGTCGGAAGCCGATTGGCGCCGATTACTTAAACAGAGTCAGGGGGAATTAGAGACATTTATTTTTGAAGCTTCAGAAGTAGACGTTTCTTGTTAATCTCATTTATTTCATCCAATTATGGAGTGCTAAATGGCTTGGAATGAGCCCGGTAACAAGGGAAGTAAAGACCCTTGGGGAAATAAGGGTGGTAACGATAAAGGACCACCAGATCTAGACGAAGTATTTCGTAACTTATCAAAACGTTTTGGTGGCAAGGGCGGTAATAGCGCTCCAGGTCAGCCATTTAACTCATCTATATTGATTGTGTTTGCCTTGATTGCCCTGATTATTTGGGCATTGTCTGGTCTATACACAGTTAAAGAAGCTGAGCGTGGTGTATTACTCCGTTTTGGTCAACACATTGGTGAAGTGAGCTCAGGTTTACACTGGAAGGCAACCTTTATTGATGAAGTGACAACCGTTGATGTGGAAACGTTCCGTTCGGTTCCTGCATCGGGCAGTATGCTGACATCCGATGAAAACGCCGTGAAAGTTGAGCTTGTGGTTCAATATAGCGTGTCAGATGCATATGAATATTTGTTCAGTGCTGTTGATGCCAACGCCAGTTTGCGTGAAGCAACCGACAGCGCGCTGCGTTATGTCATTGGTCACAACCGAATGGATGACATTTTAACCACTGGGCGTGACGCAATTCGACGTGATACCTGGAAAGAGTTAGAGCGCATTATTGAACCTTATAAAATAGGCTTACAAATTCGTGACGTTAACTTTTTACCAGCACGTCCTCCTGAAGAAGTGAAAGATGCATTTGATGATGCCATTTCTGCGCAGGAAGATGAGCAACGCTTTATTCGTGAAGCAGAAGCTTATTCTCGTGAGATTGAGCCAAAAGCTCGTGGCCAAGTTGAACGTATGTCACAGCAAGCCAATGCTTACAAACAACGTGTTGTACTTGAAGCTGAAGGTAAAGTCGCTCGATTTGAGAAGTTATTACCTGAATATAAAGCTGCACCAAGTGTAACTCGTACGCGTTTGTATTTAGACGCAATGCAAGAAGTGATGTCTGGTACCAACAAAGTATTAATTGATGCTAAAAACAACGGTAATCTAATGTATTTACCATTAGATAAGCTGATGAACAACAATAAAGCTGACGGTAAAGCCGCTGAGCCAGAAGTTGAGCGTCATATTAATTCAGTATCAGGTAGTGCCAATATCCCGATGACAAGTGTTCCTACGGATGGACGCTTATCTCGTGAAGAACGCACTCGTCAAGGGAGGGGATAACTCATGGGTAGATTAGGTTTAATTCTTCTTGTTGTTATCTTAGGTCTTGGTTTTTCATCTGTCATGGTTGTCAATGAAGGCGAGCGTGCGATAGTTTCTCGTTTTGGTAAAGTTGTTAAAGACAATATCGATGGCGAGGACGTTACGCGTGTCTTCATTCCAGGATTACACTTTAAGTGGCCTGTTATTGATAAACCTAGATACATGGATGCCCGCATTCAAACTCTAGATGGCGCTGCAGATCGTTTTGTGACTTCTGAAAAGAAAGATCTAATGGTTGATTCATACGTTAAATGGCGTATTAGTGATTTTGAAAAGTATTATCTTTCAACAAACGCAGGTATTAAAGCCAACGCGGAAAAGCTATTACAAGCAAAAATCAGTAACGACTTACGTACTGAGTTTGGTCGCCGTACAATTAAAGAAATTGTCTCTGGAAAGCGCGATGAACTGCAAATTGATGCGTTAACTAATGCTTCTGAAAGTGCTGCAAATTTGGGTATTGAAGTGGTTGATGTACGTGTTAAGCAAATCAACTTACCTGCAAATGTGAGTAATAGTATTTACCAACGTATGCGTGCTGAGCGTCAAGCTGTGGCAAAAGAGCATCGTGCTCAAGGTAAAGAGCAAGCTGAAATCATCCGTGCAACGACCGATGCCGGTGTGACAGTTAAGGTCGCAGGCGCTGAACGTAATGCATTAACCATTCGTGGTGAAGGTGATGCGCTAGCGGCTAAGATTTACGCTGATGCTTATAACAAAGATGCTGAGTTTTACGGCTTTTTACGTAGCTTAGAAGCTTACAAAGAAAGTTTTTCCGGTAATTCAGATATTATGGTGTTAGAACCTGAAAGTGATTTTTTCAAGTACATGAAGTCGATGGACGGAAAATAAAGCTAACTTGTTAGTTTGCGAGTAAAAGCCCGATGAATATCGGGCTTTTTTGTGTCTGAAGTTCGGTAGAGTTATTGATCGTTTCATATAAAAATAATTATTTTTTTCATCTCGCTACCTTTGTCTAAATTAGTTAATCTTTGTTGATTATTTAGTTATTTAAACCAGTGTGTTAGCTTGTTTTTATGTTACTTTATTAATACGAAAACAACATCTTCAAAGCAGAAAAAATAATATTTTTAAGCCAAAGTGGCTTAATCCGCAATTTAGTTGTGTGTTTTCTCTATGATCTGCTTCTAATTTTTCGCTATAATGAGCCCTGCCTCAAACTATGATAGTTTAACACTACCTTTTTTAGAGGTTAAACTATTGAAATATAAAAATTCCAACACCCTCTGGGAGATAAGTGGATGAGCAATGCGCCAGTCGATACCGGACGTCGCAGATTCCTGACAGCCGCAACCGCCGTAGTTGGTGGTGCAGGAGCCGTTGCTGTAGCGGTTCCTTTCATCAAGTCATGGAATCCGAGTGCCAAAGCGAAAGCTGCAGGTGCGCCGGTCGAAGTAAATATTAGTAAAGTAGAGCCAGGTCAGTTAATTCGTGTCGAATGGCGCGGAAAACCGGTTTGGGTAGTTCGTCGTACAGAAGCTGTACTAAATACTCTTCAAACATTAGACAGCCAACTACGTGACCCAGCATCTGAAGAAATGCAGCAGCCAGAATATGCAACTAACCCTGCACGTTCTATCAAGCCTGAATTCTTTATTGCCGTTGGTATTTGTACCCATTTAGGATGTTCTCCAACTTATTTGCCTGATTCATTTGGTGAGCAGGTTGAGGGTGTCACATCTGGTTTCTTTTGTCCGTGTCATGGTTCTAAATTTGACATGGCTGGTCGCGTGTTTTCGGGTGTTCCTGCTCCATTGAACCTCGTAGTCCCGCCGCATAAATATATCGATGATGCCAACGTAATTATCGGTGAAGATACGGGAGCTGCGTAATGGTTAAGAACATTATTGATTGGATCGATGCGCGCATTCCAATGACGGCTACCTATAACCGTCATATAGGGCAGTATGCGACACCAAAGAACTTTAACTTTTGGTACTTTTTTGGTTCATTAGCATTATTAGTTCTAGTTAACCAGCTGCTGACGGGTATTTGGTTAACGATGAATTACGTACCAACAGCTGAAGGTGCTTTTGCTTCAGTTGAATACATCATGCGTGATGTTGAGTACGGTTGGTTGTTACGTTATATGCACTCTACGGGTGCATCGGCGTTCTTCTTTGTTATCTATATGCACATGTTCCGCGGATTAATCTACGGTTCTTATCAAAAGCCAAGAGAGCTATTGTGGCTGTTTGGTATGTTGATTTTCCTTGTGCTGATGGCTGAAGCATTCATGGGTTACTTATTACCTTGGGGACAAATGTCTTACTGGGGTGCGCAGGTAATTATTTCATTGTTTGGTGCTATTCCCTTTATTGGTGATGACCTAACACTTTGGATCCGTGGCGATTATGTTATTTCGGGTGCAACACTAAACCGTTTCTTCGCGTTACACGTTATTGCGCTTCCACTTGTATTAGTTGTATTAGTGTTCTTACACTTAATAGCCTTGCATGAGGTCGGCTCAAATAACCCTGATGGCGTTGAAATTAAAAAGAACAAAGATGAGAACGGATGGCCTATTGATGGTATTCCATTCCACCCTTACTACACTGTAAAAGATATTATGGGTGTAGCTGGTTTCTTAATCGTGTTCTGTTATGTGTTGTTCTTCATGCCTGAAGGTGGCGGATACTTCCTTGAAAAGCCAAACTTTGAAGCGGCTAATCCAATGAAAACTCCTGCTCATATAGCACCTGTTTGGTACTTCACACCATTCTATGCCATTTTACGTGCAGTTCCTGATAAGTTATTGGGTGTTGTCGCTATGGGACTGTCTATTGCAGTATTATTTATTCTGCCTTGGATTGACCGTTGTAGAGTTAAGTCTATTCGCTACCGTAGCTTGATTCACAAGATCAACATTGCACAATTTACTGTGTCGTTCATTATCTTAGGTTATTTAGGTGTGGTTCCTGCAACTCCTGAGTTAACTATTGCGGCACGTATATTCACTTTCACTTACTTTGGTTTCTTCGTAGCCCTGTGGGTCTATAGTAAGAATGAGAAAACAAAGCCAGTACCTACGAGGGTGACTCACTAATGAAAAAGTTATTAATAGCATTAGTTACATTGTTGCCATCGCTCGCAATGGCAGCAGGTGGACATGAAGTTGATTTAGAAAGTGCTAACGTTGACCTGCATGACAAAGCATCATTAGAGCGTGGTTTGGATTTATTCCAACATTATTGCTCTGGTTGTCACAGTACTCAGTACCAACGTTATGACCGTGTTGCTACCGATTTAGGTATTTCAACAGACGATATGCGTAACAAGTACATGTTCACCGATGCTAAAACGGGTGAATTAATGGAAAACGCCATTCCTACGGTTGATGCGGCTAAATGGTTTGGTGCAGCGCCACCAGACTTGACCTTAGTTGCTCGCGTACGTGGTGCCGATTGGGTTTATACTTACCTAAAAGGTTTCTACGCTGATGAAAGCCGTCCATTTGGTGTTAATAACACAGTATTTCCACTAGTCGGTATGCCGCATGTTTTACAAGAACTTCAAGGTCTTAGTGTAAAAGATGAACATGGTAATCTAGTGACTACAGGTGGTTCAATGTCTGCTGAAGAGTACGACCAAGCTGTACGTGACTTAACCGGTTTCCTAGTTTATTCGGGCGACCCTGTTAAGTTAGAGCGTGAAGCATTAGGTTGGTGGGTACTCGGATTCCTGTTTATTTTCTTCATCATTGCTTACTTGTTGAAGAAAGAATACTGGAAAGATGTGCACTAGCATCAAATAACGGGTAAAATGTATTATCCGCGTAATGTAAACGAGGGGCTTAGCCCCTCGTTTGTTTTGTTTTTTTAGATTTCTGGAGAGTATAAATGGCTGTAGCTGCCAACAAACGCTCTATCATGACACTGTTTTCAGGTGCCGATGATTTATATAGCCATCAAGTGCGTATCGTATTGGCTGAGAAAGGGGTTACCGTTGATGTTTTACAGGTAGACCCAAGTGAAATGCCAGAAGATTTACTTGAAGTAAATCCATATAACTCTGTGCCAACGTTAGTTGACCGCGAATTAGTGTTATATGAATCTCGTATCATCATGGAATATTTGGACGAGCGTTTCCCGCATCCACCACTTATGCCTGTTTACCCTGTATCACGTGGTCAAAGCCGCTTGATGATGCATCGCATCGATACCGATTGGTATGTACTTGTTGATCGTATTCGCAATGGTGATAAAGCTGATGCTGCTCGTAAAGAGTTAACTGAAAGTTTAGTTGCTTTGGCACCAGTATTTGCTGAAATGCCTTACTTCATGAATGAAGACTTTGGTTTAGCTGACTGTTATTTAGGCCCACTATTGTGGCGTTTACCAGTATTAGGTATCAATTTAGATCCTCGTACAGCTAAAGAGATTAATGCTTATATGACACGTATTTTTGAGCGTGAATCATTTAAAGCATCATTAACAGAGGCTGAGCGCGAAATGCGCATGGGTATGTAATGAAAAGCATTACTCCAAACCGTCCTTACCTGTTGCGGGCTTATTATGAGTGGTTGATGGATAACCACTTTACGCCGCATGTTGTGGTTGATGCATTTGTAAAAGATACTCAAGTACCTCAGCAATTTGTTAAAGATGGACAGATTGTATTAAATATAGCCACAGGTGCTGTAGTTAATTTACAAATGAATAATGACGCAGTTGAATTCAGTGCCCGTTTTGGCGGCGTACCTCAGCAAGTTTACTTGCCTATGGCATCTATTATTGCTATCTACGCGCGTGAAAATGGTTCTGGTACCGTATTTGATATAGAAGATGCTTATGTTACTGATGATGAAACCAAAGTGACATCACCAGGTTTAACTTCTGTTGATACTACGATAGATAAATCAGTACCAGAAAAAACTGATGAAAAACCTAAGCGTAAAAGCCACCTCACTGTTGTAAAATAACAACATAAGGTCTACTAAAAACCAGCCCTTTGGCTGGTTTTTTTAATGGTGTTATATCCACTCAGTTGGACAGTTACATGTTGCTAATGATAGATAATTACGATTCTTTTACCTTTAATTTAGTGCAATACTTTCAAGCACTAGGTGAAGATATTGTGGTTAAGCGAAATGACGAAATTACACTTGCTGATATAGAGAGTATATCACCGACGCACATTGTGATATCACCCGGCCCCTGTTCCCCTAATGAGGCTGGAGTTTCACTCGATGTTGTTCGCCATTTTGCCGGCAAGTTACCTATTCTTGGTGTATGTTTAGGCCATCAAGTTATTGCGCAGGTTTTCGGTGCTAATGTGGTACGCGCAAAACGGGTTATGCATGGAAAAACTAGTGCAATAAAGCATACGGGAAAAGGTTTATTTCAAGGGTTAAATCAGCCGTTAACCGTTGCTCGTTATCATTCATTACTTGTTGATGCATTGCCTGAAGGTTTTGTCCTTGATGCTTGGTTTGATGACCCCATTCATGGCTGTGAAATAATGGGCATGAGTCATCTTAATATGCCGCTTTACAGTGTTCAATTTCATCCTGAGGCAATATTGACCGAACAGGGTCATGAATTGTTGGCTAATTTTCTGCGCCAATGATGTAAAAGTAGCTTTATAATGTGATTTATAAAGTCATTCTGTTACAACTTTCCCCATAAATCTGCGCGAAATATCGTATACACTTGTGCTATAAAGTATCCCTAAAATAATAACATCATCATTATAGGGATAATTATGTCTGGTTTTGCGATCACTTCGCCTTTCATTCGTCGTTTTGCTTTTAGTGCGTTAACACTGGCACTTGTGAGTGGATGCAGTGCTACAGCACAAGCTCCTGCTCAAATTAATACCCTGAACAATAACGTATCTGTTCAAGTAGCCTTAGAGCAGCCTCCAAAAGCCGAACAGCCATTAACGTTAAACCAAATCATGGCTAACCCAGATTGGATGGGCATTTTTGCCCAAGATGCTTATTGGTCAGACGATAGCCAGTCCGTTTATTATAAACGCCAAGCCCACCAAGCTCCTGTAGCGGATTATTACCTACAAGGTGTAGCTCAAAAAACGGCTAGTAAACTAAATTTAGATCAACTGCATTTAGCCGATCAAAAAAACGCGGTACTTAATTTAGCTGGCACTAAAAAAGCCTACCTTTACCAGGGCAACCTTTTTGTTAAAGATTTAACTGATGGTGAAATTAAGCAAGTGACTAAACAAAATGCTGCCATCAGCGGTGTGCGTTTTCTTTCTAATGATGATTTAGCTTACTGGCAGGGAAATAATATTTTTCGTTTACATCAGTCATCAGGATTGATTGAACAGATTGCTAATATCCAAATGGCAAATGAGCCTAAACTAATCCAGGATCCAAGCTCTTATATTGCTAAGCAGCAACATCGTTTAATCGAATACGTTGCACTGCAGCATGATAACGCCAAAGCACAACAACAATACCAACAACAGTTAGCGGATGCCGATCCTAGCTTTGCTGCCAAGACCTGGTATTTAGGTGATTCTGAAGTGGTTTCTGATATCAGTTTGTCGGCTGATGGACGCTATGCCATTTTGGCCTTAACTGACAAAAATTATTCCTGGCGAGCCGAGCACGACATTATGCCCAATTATCTTGGGCAAGATGGCTATGTTGATCCTGTGCCAGCGAGGTCTAGGGTTGCCGAAGATAAATTCCCTGGTCAACGTTTAGTATTATTAGATTTAAATGAGCATGTTAAAAAAGATATTACCATCGAAGGGCTAACGGGTTTTGATGAAGATGTGCTTGCTGACGTTAAACAAGAAAATGCAGTGGCTAAGGGTGAGAAATATGAAAGCAAAAAGTCACCACGTTTAATTCAATTAATGCAAGATTGGGAGTGGAGCCAAAGCGCGATCCAATGGCACCCAACAAAAAATAAACTGCTTGTTATGATTGAAGCCGTAGACAATAAAGATCGCTGGATAGCTTCAGTTGATTTAGATAAAGGATCCTTAACAACTGAGCATCGTTTACATGACGATGCATGGGTTAACTATAATTTTAATCAATATGGTTGGTTGCCTAACTCTGATAGCTTTTACTTTTTATCAGAAGAAACGGGTTATTCACATTTATATGTAAAAACAGTGGGCCAAAAAGCACGAGCACTGACTCAAGGTAAGTTTGTGGTTGATGATGTGACATTATCGCCAGACGCTAAGCATATTGTGTATCGGGCTAATGCCGATCATCCTGGTAGTTATAACGTTTACCGTGTAGAAATTGAATCGGGAAAAATTGAACAGCTGACTAACTGGTTTGGTACTTTATCGTATGTATTAAGTCCGGATGGACAATCGTTATTACTTGATGCTTCGTCACTCATTAAACCTAACGAGTTGTACCTTCAGCCTATTGGTGGAAAACTTTCTCAATTAACCGATTACACAAGTGATGCGTTCAAAGCATATGCTTGGCAAGCCCCTAAAGTGGTCGCTGTGCCTTCTAATCATGGTGCGGGTGAAGTTTATGCCAGAGTGTATTTGCCTCAAGGGTTCGAGGCTCAGGGCGCAGACAAATACCCAGCCGTAATTTTTAATCATGGTGCGGGTTACCTGCAAAATGCCCATTATGGCTTTTCAGGATACTTCCGTGAATTTATGTTCCACAATATGTTAGCGCAACAGGGCTATGTTGTGATGGACATGGATTTTCGTGGTTCGAAAGGTTATGGCCGCGACTGGCGCACAGCTGTTTACCGTAATATGGGTACCCCTGAAGTTGAAGACTTAAAAGATGGTGTATCTTGGATGACAAATAACGCCAATGTTAATGCGGCTAAAGTCGGTACTTATGGCGGTTCATACGGTGGCTTCTTAACCTTTATGGCACTATTTAATGAACCAGAGTTATTTCAGGCAGGGGCTGCATTACGTCCTGTAACCGATTGGGCACATTATAATGCGCCGTATACCTCTAATATCCTCAATACACCGGATATCGACCCTATTGCCTATGAGCGTAGTTCGCCAATAGAACATGCTGATGGATTGCAAAAACCGTTATTGATTATGACAGGTGTATTGGATGATAACGTTTTCTTCCAAGATAGCGTGCGCTTGGTGCAACGTTTAATTGAACTTGAAAAACCGATGTTTGAAACGGCAATTTATCCTGTCGAACCCCATGGTTTTAAACAGCCATCAAGCTGGTTAGATGAATATCGTCGAATTTATAAACTATTTGAACAAGAGTTAAAGAAATAACCTTGGTTAATCAAATTAAGGCTTCCTTTAGGAAGCCTTAATTTTTATTATGTTACCTATGATTAATTACAGGATTTATTTGAGTGACAGTATCGACAGCAGGTGGCGTTCGTCCTGGTAAATTGATTGAAATTGAACGGCGTCTATATCAACACCTTATTGTTGGCAAGCATACAGCGGCCGCCATGGAGGATGATGCTAATGAAAAACTGGAACAAGATGCCAATAAATTGGAAATCGAGCGTAAAGCTATTCAGCTTAGGTTAGATAAGCAGGCAGAAGCTAAAGCTATTTATAAGGCTATTTCTGCTCAACTTGTCGATACAGTGAATAATGCCGTCGAACATAAGCTAACCAACCTTGACAGCTTGTTAGCCAGCTCAGGTATACAAGATAGTCAAATTTTATTGCTCGATTTACTGCTAGAAAAAGATCCTAATATTAATCGTATCCGGCCTATTATAGCTAGCCTTCCTTGGTTAACGAGGGATCTTGTTACCTTAATAAATAGTCCTGCATCCACACATAGACGTCCTAAAAACTCAGATGTACAGGTCACGGATATTAAATTGATATTGAATTATATCGGTTTAGAAAACTTACGTTTATTGATCCCCTATTTTTGTATCAGAAATTGGCTACCAAGTGGCCATGCCAATCTACTTTGGACAACCCGAAAGTTATGGCGATACAGCATGATTACCGCTATTGCTGCGCAAGCGTTAGCGATATTGCATAACCGTCCAACACATATCAGCTACACCTGTGCACTTTTGTATCAATTAGGCACCTCAGTTATTTTATCTAATAGCGCGCGTTTATTTGAAAAGTATTGGGGTACCTGGCTGAGAGAGGCTAGTGGTAGTCGCGATAAAGAAGTTTATGATGCTGTGATGGCGACAGAGTTTCCTGCGCAACAAGTATTTAACCAAGTTATTGATCATGGACATCACTTAAACTGGCAATTACTTGAACAGCTAGATTTTGAACAAAGCTCGATTACCAAAGTCTTAAAAGAATTAGATCAAGATTATCATTTTAATGAGTTATCGATTGATGCATCTATCGTAGCCAAAGCAAGTTGCTTTGCTAAAATAATATTATTAGAAGAACATCAATTACTCGCACCACAAGAGCGAAAAGTGATGCTTGATTATTATGAATTTAGTCAACAAGAAGTGATCCGTCTAAAAGCGCAAAACTACCGTAAGTTAGATCTAACTTAATTCGCTTCGTCTACCCAAGCGCAATGCATATAACAATGTTAATAGTGTGTAATTATGCACAATTGACCAATTGTGCCGTTAAAAACAGTCAAATAACTTTTTTTATGACTACTTATGCTGTAAAGCCCCTATTAAAGCGCTTCGTTTAGTCATTTTTATCAATCTTTATTCAGTTTTAGACGCGTCTTAACAGAAGTTAATTGTTGATAACTGGTATTTTGATCACATTTTCGTTAATAATAACTAATACTGTATACAAGCAGTCGTCGTTTCAAGACTATATAACAAAGAAAACGGCGATATATAGCGGCTTTGCGGCCGTTTACACAAAATGAAGGATGAAATGGAATGACTGTTGAAATGAATCTTAACCGCGCCCAATTTGATGAAGTCATGGTGCCTAATTATGCGCCTGCAGCGGTAATTCCCGTTAAAGGCGAAGGTAGCCGTGTTTGGGATCAAAACGGTAATGAATTTATCGATTTTGCTGGTGGTATAGCCGTTAACTGTTTAGGACATTGTCATCCTGCATTAGTGTCAGCGTTAAAAGAGCAGGGCGAGAAACTGTGGCATTTATCGAACGTGATGACGAACGAACCAGCTTTAGCATTAGCTACAAAATTAGTTAACGCTACGTTTGCTGAACGTGTTTATTTTGCAAACTCTGGTGCAGAAGCAAACGAAGCGGCTTTAAAATTAGCACGTCGTTATGCTTTAGATAACCACGGGCCACAAAAAGATCAAATTATTGCCTTTGATAAAGCTTTCCATGGTCGTACTTTTTTCACCGTCACTGTCGGTGGTCAAGCGGCTTATTCAGATGGTTTCGGTCCTAAGCCACAAAGTATCACTCATGTACCATTCAATGATATCGCAGCATTAGAAGCCGTTGTTTCTGACAATACCTGCGCCATCATGCTTGAACCTTTACAAGGCGAGGGCGGTATTATCAATGGCGATCCTGAATTCTTAAAAGCGGTTCGCGCATTAGCTGACAAGCACGATGCATTGGTCATTTTTGATGAAGTGCAAACAGGTGTAGGTCGTACTGGTGAATTATTTGCTTATATGGGTACTGATATAGTGCCTGATATTTTAACCAGTGCTAAAGCATTAGGTGGCGGGTTCCCAATCGCAGCTATGCTAACAACAGCTAAAATTGCCGCACACCTTAAAATAGGTACCCACGGTTCAACATACGGTGGTAATCCATTGGCTTGTGCTATAGGTAATGCGGTAATGGATGTCGTTAATACCAAAGAAGTCTTAGACGGTGTAAAACATCGTGAACAGTTATTCCGTGATGGTTTAGCGGTAATTAATGAAAAGTATCACGTATTTAGTGAAGTCCGTGGTAAAGGTATGTTGTTAGGTGCTGTGCTAAACGAAAAATATGAAGGTCGTAGCCGTGATTTCTTAGTCGCGTCAGTTGCAGAGGGGGTTATGACCCTTATGGCTGGTGCCAATGTGGTTCGTTTTGCTCCATCACTGGTTATCCCAGAAGCTGATATCGCTGAAGGTTTAGCGCGTTTTGAACGTGCTGTAGCCAAAGTGGTTGCAGGTTAATACAAAAGGAGTGCAGCTTGCTGCGCTCCTTTTGTTTGGGTAAGTGTTAGATAGAGGCGTTTACTTTAGTTGTTAACGCCTTATCCATCTTGCACCATGAGGAGATTTAGATGTTAATCATACGTCCGATCCGTGCCAACGATTATCAAGCGCTCTACGATATTGCTGTAGAGTCTGGACACGGATTTACTTCTTTACCAGTAAATGAAGAATTACTGCGTTCGAAGATTGCAAGGGCTGAATCATCTTTTTCCAAAGACGTTAATAAGCCTTTTGATGAAAGCTATTTAATGGTTCTTGAGGACACAAGCACACAACAAGTTGTAGGTACTTGCGGTATTGAAGCCGCAGTGGGTATGGAAGATGCATTCTATCATTACCGATTAGGTACAGAGGTCTATCATTCACAACAAATTGCTGTGCGTAACGAAGTTGAAACCCTGACGTTATGCCACGATTACACTGGTGCAGCAGAATTATGTACTTTGTTTTTAAAGGATGCATACCGCAAAGGCAATAATGGTCGCATGCTATCGCGTTCACGATTTTTACTGTTGGCGCAGCATAAACACCGCTTCGGTGAGACTGTGATTGCTGAAATGCGTGGGGTCAGCGATGACAAAGGTGACTCGCCTTTTTATCAGTGGCTACAGAAGCATTTTCTTGGCATTGATTTTGTTGAAGCTGATTACTTATCAGGTTTAGGTAAAAAAGCCTTTATGGCCGAAATGATGCCGCGCAACCCAGTTTATGTGTGCTTACTGCCTAAAAAAGCCCAGAAAGTGATTGGTGAAGTACATCACAACACCAAGCCAGCTTTGCGTTTACTGCAAGCTGAAGGCTTTAAGTTTAGAAACTATGTCGATATTTTTGATGGTGGCCCAACGGTTGAATGTGGATTAAACGATATTAAGTCGGTTAAACGCAGTCGTTTATTAACTGTTGAAATTGGCAAAGCGCATCATACCGACACCCAATTCATAATTTCAAATACTAAACTAGCAGATTATCGCGCAACCGCGGCAAAGCTAAAAGTATCTGATGAGCACGATAATGTTGTTCTATCACCAGAACTTGCCCAAGGGCTAATGGTGGAAGACGGTCAACAAATTCGCGTGCTTTCATTATAGGAATATACGATGACTCAATTTATTCAAGGTAAATGGTTAGCTGGCGAAGGCCATGATGTGCAATCAATTAACCCAGCCAACGGCGAAGTTATTTGGCACGGTAAAACAGCCACTGCAGCTCAAGTAGACAGCGCGGTTGACGCCGCACGTGCTGCACAGTTTGATTGGTTTATGCTAGGCTATCAAGGCCGTTTAGCGATTGTTGAAGCTTACCGTGATCAGTTAGAAGCCCATAAAGCTGAAATGGCTGAAACTATTGCCCAAGAAACGGGTAAACCACAGTGGGAAACCGCGACAGAAGCAGCCGCTATGATTGGCAAAATTGGTTTGTCAGCTAAAGCCCATGACAAGCGCACAGGCACTGAGACCAATGATTTACCCGCAGGTCGTGCAGTATTACGTCATAAGCCTCACGGTGTTGTTGCTGTGTTTGGCCCGTATAATTTTCCTGGGCACTTACCTAATGGTCATATCGTACCGGCCTTATTAGCGGGTAATACTGTTGTATTCAAGCCATCTGAATTAACGCCTAAAGTCGCTGAGTTAATGCTAAAGTGCTGGGAAAAAGCAGGCTTACCAAAAGGGATTATTAACCTGGTTCAAGGTGAAGTTGATACCGGTAAAGCACTTGCTTCTCACCCTCAAATTGATGGTTTATTCTTTACAGGTAGTTCACGAACTGGTCATATATTGCATCAACAATATGCCGGTCATCCAGGTAAAATATTAGCCTTAGAAATGGGCGGTAATAATCCGTTAATCATTAAAGGCGTTAGCGATACTAAAGCGGCAGTTCACGATATTATTCAGTCAGCCTATATTTCATCAGGCCAGCGTTGTACTTGTGCTCGTCGTTTATATGTTGAAACAGGTGCTCAAGGCGATGCGTTAATTGCTGCACTTATCGTTGCTGTGAAACAAATTAAAGTCGGTGCCTGGAATGCTCAGCCACAGCCATTTATGGGATCAATGATCTCTGAAACGGCAGCGCGTGGCATGGTTGCTGCGCAAGCGACATTGCAATCTTTAGGTGGCGTGTCCTTGATTGAACTGAAACAAGTTGAAGCAGGTACAGGCATTGTCTCTCCTGGTTTGATTGACGTATCGGCGATAGCCAAACTGCCAGATGATGAGTATTTTGGACCTTTACTGCAGTTAGTTCGCTACAGTGATTTTGATGAAGCAATTCGTCTTGCAAATGATACTCGTTATGGTTTGTCAGCGGGCTTATTAGCTGACAGCAGAGAAGATTACGATTACTTCTTAGCGCGTATTCGTGCAGGCATTGTTAACTGGAACAAACAAATTACTGGTGCTTCTGGTGCTGCACCGTTTGGTGGCGTAGGTGCTTCAGGTAATCACCGAGCTAGCGCATTCTATGCTGCTGATTACTGTGCTTACCCTGTGGCTTCGATGGAAGCTGATAGTGTCAGTTTTCCAGCGAGTTTAAGCCCTGGTTTATCGATTTAACTTTAGTCAGATTTTTAGACAAAGTTCCAGCGCGCTTTAAGCAAATACTTGAAGCGCAATTAGCGTGATTTAACAGATTCTTATTGCCCGACCTCAATTAAGATCTGCTTTTTAGAAGGATTTTACCATGCATACTGACGTCAATTCGTTATTTGCGGCTATCTGGCAAGACTATATAAAAATGACCCCATCAGCAGCCAAAATTCACCAATTGCTGAGTAAAGGTGCGCCGATCATTAATGATCATATCGCTCTGCGTACGTTTAACATTGATAAAGTGAATCTTAGTGTGCTGGCCAAGCATTTTACCTCTATTGGTTATGTTGATTGCGGTGACTACAAGTTTGAGCAGAAAAAGCTGATAGCGAAGCATTTTGAACATCCAGATCCAAGCCAACCTAAAGTGTTTATTTCTGAATTGTTAGTGGAAGAGTTTAGCCCTGCGCTGCAACAAACCATTAAAGGCTTTATTGAGCAGATTGATGTTGCTGCAACCGTTGCAGATAACTTCATCTATTCAGGCCGTCACTGGCAGCTTGATAAAGCCACTTATCAAGCATTACTGGCTGAAAGTGAATATGCTGCCTGGGTTGCTGCTATTGGTTATAGAGCAAACCATTTCACAGTATCAATAAATGATTTACCAGAGTTTGAGCGCATCGAAGATGTGAACCAAGCTTTGAAAGACGCAGGCTTTTTACTTAATGCTTCTGGTGGTGAAATCAAAGGCACACCTGAAGTGTTATTAGAGCAATCTTCTACCATGGCAGATAAAGTGGTTGTTAGCTTTACCGATGGTGATGCAGAAATTCCAAGTTGTTTTTATGAATTTGCCCGCCGTTATCCAATGGACAATGGTAAGCTATATACTGGATTTGTTGCGGCGTCTGCTGATAAGATTTTTGAAAGTACTAATGCGATGATGTAATCGATATTCGGTTTACTAAAAGCCTCACTTTGTGAGGCTTTTTTATGTCCAGCGTTTGTGCGCTTATTGGGTTTTAGATTGCAGGCTTATTGAGTGGAATAACAATGGATACCGCCAAGCCGCTTAAATGTTCACTGGCGTTAAATTGCAGCTGAAAGCCATACTGCTCGCAAATTTCCTTCACTATAGATAAACCTAAGCCATGGCCCATAACATCCTCGTCTAAGCGTTTTCCTCTGGCGGTTAACAAAGCTAATTGATCTTGTTGTACGCCTGAACCGTCGTCTTCTACTGTGATAGTAATTGAATGATTGTGCTGTTTTTTTAATGATAATCGCACACAGGAATCTGTCCATTTAAACGCATTATCAAGTAAATTACCAAACAGCTCCATCCCATCTTCGCGGTGAATAGGAATACGTGATAACTGTTGTGGGTTGTGGATATGCTCGGTCACAGCTTTATGTCGATACACTTTTTTGAGGGTATTCAGTAAACTGATAAAATCTTTATCGACAGTCATTTGAGCGGCAGGAAGCATATCACCGGTTACTCTAGCAGCAGCGAGCTTTCTTTCAATCATTTTTCTGATTTGATCTAGCTGCTGTTGCATTGCTATTGCCGCATCTGGATCGGTTAATCCTAAGGCTTCTACTTGCTGCTGCATAATAGCTAAGGGGGTCTTTAACCCGTGGCTTAAGTTGCCTAGATTGTTACGGCTACGTTCAATCTGTTTGGCGGTATAGTCGAGTAGCTGGTTATAGGTTTCTGCTAAGGGTTTTATTTCTGAAGGTATATGTTGAGTCTCTAGGGCGCTGATTTCCCCTTGGCGTAATTTGGCTAACGACTGCTGTATCTTTTTTACCGGTTTAAAAGACTGACGTAGAATAATAAAAATACCCGCTATCATTGCCAATAGCATACCAATATTAATTGCCAGTTTAGTGCCAAAAACCTCACTAAATACCCGCCTACCTATGCTTAAATCCTGTGCCACGGTTAATGTGGCCGTATTAGGCGTGTCATCAGATCCAATGCCAATAGATAGCAACTGCATATCGTTATTTTTCGGGCCTTTTGCCTGCCAGACACGTTTTTGTGAATCGGCTAATGGTTCTATTTCTAACTCAACGTCCCACAGTGAGCGAGACCTAATCACCTGGTTTGGTAAATTAAGTTGGAAATAACGGCCTGAATAGGCTGGTTTGTAAAAACTAGACAGCTGCTGATGATCGATCTCTATTTGACCATCCTGTAATCGAGTGGCCAGAATGACATGTTCAAGATCTTCTTCTAAGCGGTTAATAATAGAATCGTGAAATGCTTCTCTAAGCATAGATTCAAACAATATTAATCCAATAATCGTGCTTAATATGATTAACCCGGTTAACCATAGGCTGAGCTTAGAGCGAATCGAGATCATTGTTCGATTATGCCATGGAAGATATATCCCTGTCCTCGGCGTGTTTCAATCGCTGTTTTACCCAGTTTTTTGCGCAAGTGAGTCACATAGACTTCTACCACATTACTTTCTTTTTCATCGTCAAATTGATACAACTTATCGGTTAGCTGTGTTTTTGATAGTAATTTTTTGGGTGACATCAGAAATATTTTAAGCAGCCTGAATTCCATTGCTGTTAGTTCAAACTCTTGATCCGCCACAATCACTTTTTGCTCGTTTTCATCTAATGTAATACCTGCGTAGCAAAGCTGTTTTGAGGCAGTATTTGCTCGGCCATGGGCACGGTTTATCAGTGCTTGTATGCGAGCAAGTAATTCTTGAGTATGGAATGGCTTGCCAAGGTAATCGTCCGCACCAGCATTAAATCCTTCTACTTTCTCGTGCCACTGCGAGCGTGCTGTGAGCATTATTACTGGTGTGACTATGCCTTTTTCACGCCAACTAGTGATAAGATTTAACCCATTTCCATCGGGTAAACCAATATCGAGTATCACACAATCATATTGAGTTTCTTTGATAAGATAGTCAGCTTCAACCGCTTTATCTGTTACATCGGTAACATAGCCGGCTTGTTTAAGTTGCTTTTCTAATTCAGCCACTAAAAGTGGATTATCTTCAACGAGTAGCAGTTTCATGTTGCGTGCATTCACTAGGTAATTGAGTTAACGAATTTAGAGTACCACTTTGTGCATCAAATTGCAGATTTACAGTGTGGCCTTGTTTTAATTTTAGCTGTAAATTATACCGCCACTTATCTTTTTCTTGAAATAATTGTGCATCTACTAGCTGAACATCACAATATTGAGCTAGCCAGTTAAGGCATTCATCTAAAGAACGTATATGGCCTGCACTCACCAGTTTTTGAACATGATTATGGTCTGCCTCATACAAGGTTTGAGTATTATTGAAGTTAGCGTTTAATGTGCTAAGGCTGAATAAGCCAATAGTGATAAACATGGACATACTCTCTCCAAGGCATAAAAAAAGTGGTGTGCAGATAAACTGACACCACTTTAATAATCTTGGCTTAAATCAAGCTGAAGCTTATCTTAACGCGTACCGTAAACCACTATCGTTTTACCGTGTGCTTGAATTAGATTTTGCTCTTCAAGCATTTTCAAAATACGCCCAACGGTTTCACGTGAACAACCTACAATTTGACCAATCTCTTGACGAGTAATCTTAATTTGCATGCCATCAGGGTGAGTCATTGCATCTGGCAGTTTGGCAAGATGTAATAATGTTTGCGCAATACGACCAGCCACATCCAAGAAGGCTAGATCACCTACTTTTTGGCTAGTACTTTGTAAGCGCAACGCCATTTGTGCTGATAGTTTCATCAGAATTTCAGGGTTTACTTGAATCAATTGCTTGAATTTCTTGTAAGAGATTTCGGCAATTTCACATGCTTGTTTAGCACGGACCCATGCGGTACGTTCGGCTTGTTCTTCAAACAGACCTAGCTCGCCGATAAAGTCACCTTGGTTAAGATAAGAAAGGATCATTTCTTTGCCTTCTTCATCTTTAATCAATACGGCAACCGCACCTTTAACGATATAGTATAAAGTATCAGAATCTTCGCCAGCATGAATTAGCGTGCTTTTAGCTGGATATTTATGAATGTGACAATGTGACAGAAACCATTCCAAAGTTGGATCCGGTTTTGGCTTACCAATCAGAGCCATATTGATGTTCCTCGATTGATTGAAAAATAAGTAATCTCTAATTAAGTACTTTACGCTATTTAAATAGATAAAACTTTGATGGAGATCTAGTTTAACGACTCGGCATTTTATATTAACTTTTTACAATGTAGGTTTATTTGATCAAATTTGGGAGTTAAGTCAATAAAACTGCCAGATTCTAACCTAAGTCACAATTGTTTTTTAGCGCCGCTAAACTATTTAGTATGATTAACGTTTATTCATGAGTTGGAGTATCGTTAGTTGTGGTGAATATTCTATTATGGTTTATTGTAATGCCAACTTAAGTTGGTTTATGTTTATGATGTTATTACTGTGGCTTATGAGGTGGATGTGAAGAAGTTATTCCAGATTAGTGTGGGCTGTATTATTTTTTGCTGTTTATTATTGTCTAAGGTACAGGCATTTTCACAGCCGCAAACGATGCAGTCGAACGAGCAATCAAGAGTGGTGCATATTCAATTAAAAGCCGCTCAAGGTGATGCAGATGCCCAATTTTTACTAGGACTGATGTATTTATCTGGACGATTTGTTGATAGAAATATTACAGAAGGTTTTATGTGGGTTGAGCTAGCGGCAAATCAACAGCATATTAAGGCGCAACAGACTATTGCTGATTTAGCGTTTGAAGGTAAATTAATTCCCCGTAATTTACTTAAAGCTGAAAAATGGTACTTAGACATGAGCCTGCAAGGTGATAAGTGGGCGCATTTTCGGTTAGGTTTTATTTATTCTGCTGGTGGTGATGGCGTAGAGCGCAATTGTGGTAAAGCGCTAACTCAGTTTGGTGCCGCCGGTGATGATGTCTCTTTAGGCAATATCGCCTGGATTTTGGCAACATGTCCTGAGCCTGAATATCGTGATGGCTCAAAAGCGGTGAGTTTGTCACTTAAGCTGCTTGAAACTAATCAAGGCGACCCGACTATTTTGGATAACTTAGCGGCAGGTTATGCTGAATTAGGTGATTTTACTCAGGCCATTAGTGTGCAGAAAAAAGCCATTGATGCATTAAAGTTGTACCCTGAAATAGCTAAAAGTGATGAGTTTTTACAGCGTTTAAAAAGCTATCAAAATAATCAAGCCTACAGAGAAATTATCCCACTTATGGATTAATGTATATCCATAAGTTTGTAGATGCTAATGCTGGAAAAGATATGAATAAGAGGGGATATAATTAAGTTGAGTGTCACATTATAAAATTTTGAATCATAAACAGGCTTTGAGCGCTGACATACTCAAGATGCTAACAGATCGAGATGGGGGGAATTAACATCTGAGCATATCAACTATCGTTCTTTCGCCTGAAGTCCCGATAGTTGTAGCCTAATCTATCTAGCTTAATGCAAACTTAAGTGTCTATTAATTCAGTATGTTTTGAATTATTTGCAGGAATGAGATGTTAAATTAATCTAACTTTTGTAACTCTGAGCGTTTATCCATCAAATCACGAATTAACGGTGTTAAAATTAGCTCCATCGCTAGAGACATTTTGCCACCAGGTACCACTAAAGTGTTGACCCTAGACATAAATGCGCCCTGTATCATGTTCAAGAAATAGGGGAAGTCGACATTATTCATACCGCGAAAGCGAATAACCACAAAGCTTTCATCTAAACTTGGAATATCTTTTGCGCTGAATGGATTAGAGGTATCAACCGTAGGTACACGTTGAAAGTTAATATGAGTACGAGAAAACTGTGGCGTCATGTGGTTGATGTAATCATCCATACTGCGCACGATTGACCCCATGACTTTTTCACGACTATGGCCACGGTCATTGGTATCGCGAATAATTTTTTGAATCCACTCTAGGTTAACAATAGGTACCATGCCGATCAGTAAGTCGACATGTTTAGCCACATCGGCATCATCAGTGACCACTCCGCCATGTAAACCTTCGTAATACAACATATCAGTTTTAGGGGGTAAGTCTCGCCACTGAGTAAACGTACCGGGCATTTGGTTAAAGGGCACTGCCTCATCAAATGTATGCAAATAGCTGCGGGTTTTACCCATACCTTTAGTGCCATAACTTTCGAAGCATTCTTCGAGTTTGATGAAGTTATTGGCTTCTGGGCCAAAATAACTGATGTTACGATTTTCAGCTTGAGATTTACGGATTAACACTTCCATCTCAGCACGGGTAAAATTATGAAAGCTGTCACCCTCTACAAAGGCGGCATTAATTCCCAATTGACGAAAAATATGGGTAAAAGCCGTTGTAGTCGTTGTTGTTCCGGCACCAGATGAGCCCGTCACAGCAATAATAGGATGTTTAGCTGACATTGTTCCTGCCTAGAAATTATCACGTTGAACATGGGGTAACAAAGCGAAATGCTTAGGCTTTGTAATCGTTGGAATAACATTTATACGGTAGTTAAGACCTTCTGGTCAATGCTCACAGGCTTTATTATTTTGAGAGAATAATATTTTTGATATGACGAATGGCTACTGACTCATCCTCTTCACTGTATTCAACCACCAACTCACCTTGCTTTAAAGCCTGCTTACATTGCTTAATCATATTTAAAAGTTGTTGGCTATCGAGTTCACTAAAACTGCCATCTTCTACCTGAGTGAACAAGTACTCTTTGATTAAATTGTTTAGAGTATCACCTTCTAAACCGTGTAATGCACTGTAGGGAATAATCATGCAGTATTACCTTTGCTACTGGATACTTGTGGATCTGCAAGCAAAAAATCAATGATGCGTTTTTCAAGATAAAACTTAGGCTTCCAAGGCCAACCGCCATCGATAAAGCCGACATGACCACCGGATAAATGCAGCTCGTAGTGTATCGCTGCTGACAGCTCATCTTGTGTGGGAATAACCGCTTCAGTCATAAAGGGATCATCTTTAGCGTGAATGATAAGTGTGGGGTTACTAATGTGTTTTAGTAAGTTCAGCGCACTTGAACGGGAATAATAATCATCAACACCGGCAAAACCATGCAAAGGTGCGGTAACTTTGTCATCAAATTGATAAAATGTACTCAGCTGCTGTAGTTCAGCCTTATTCAAAGGCATTTGTGCGACTAAGTTATGATTATCGAGTTTCTCGAGCATTTTTTTCTGTAAACGCTTAATCAAATGTGATTGATAAACTTTTGAAAAGCCACTCTCTAATTTTTTAGCGCAAGCACTGAGGGTTAGCGGTGCTGAAACGATAACCGCCCGATCGAGTAAACTTTGATTTCGCTTACTGCCTTGGTATTTGGCTAACACATTGCCGCCCAAGCTATAACCTACGGCATATAAAGCCGAATCAGGATAATAGGTTTTAAGTTGTTTCAGAGTGAAAGCTAGGTCATCAAAGTCACCACTGTGATAACTTCTTGCCAAGCGATTCGGTTCGCCAGAACAGCCGCGATGATGGTGGACTACTGAGCATAATTTAGCTTTATTTGCTTCTACTAGTATTCTACGAACATAGTGTGACTCTGTGCTACCTTCTAACCCATGGGCAATCACGAGAATAGGGTCGCCATTTTGTGGCTGACCTAACCAGTCTAAATCAATAAAATCGCCATCAGGAAGCTCTTGTCTTTGGCGAAAGGTGTCTGGTTTGGCCACTTTGAACATGAAGGGCAAAATAGTCTGTATATGTGGGTTAGCGGCCCACCAGGGTGGAGTAAAAGGGTTTTTTATCGACATGAGTCATTCAACGAGTGTTTGTGAAAGTTTAAACGTGTGTTTAAATATGATTAGTGTCACTGTAACACAGATAAAATTATCACAACAAAAATAATAGGGGGAAGAAAATGAAACGTCGTACCTTTCTTACCGGTGCTTTTGCTGGTACTGCTGTACTCGCTTTAGGCATTAATTTATACCCATCAGACCCTATTGCTATTAGTGGTGATACTCAGTATCGGGTGTTATTCAGTGTGCTTATTCCTGTGTTGTTAGATGGTGCTTTACCGGAAGTCGCCAGCCAAAGAAAATTGGCTATTGATACGACTATTGATGCTATTCAGGCCTCTATTGAGGTGCTGCCGACAGAGCAGCAAGCTGAGTTAAGAGAGCTGTTAGCGTTGCTTGAAAGCCGTTTAGGCCTGTTAATATTGACTGGCAGCATGACGCCATTAATGATGCGTTCGCCAGTCGACTTAACCAATATGCTTGAAGCATGGCGCTTCCATTACTTAGACATGGTACAGACAGCCTATCTTGGATTACGCGAATTAATTTTAGCCAGTTACTATGCTACCCCAGCTCATTGGGGAAAACTAGGTTATGCAAAGCCCACTTTTTTGCTTAATGCCTAATTAACCTAGCTTTTTTCCAAAGGAGATACTTGAGTTGGCTATTATTGATCCTATTACCACAGGTTTAGATTCAGGTTGGCAGCACATTGATGCCAGCACCTTGCAGCAAAATCGTCATTTTGAAGCCGATGTTATTATTGTCGGAACCGGCGCTGGTGGTGGAACTGCCGCTGAAGTACTCACTGAGGCAGGCTTAACGGTTATAATGATTGAAGGTGGTCCGCTTAAATCTTCTAAAGACTTTGATATGGAAGAGCGCCACGCATATCCTAACTTATATCAACAAGCCGCTGCGATGAAAACAGCGGATAAAGGCATCGGCATATTTCAAGGCCGAGCAGTCGGTGGCTCAACAACTATTAACTGGACAACTTCAATTCGTACACCGAAACAAACACTCGATTTTTGGGCATCGGAGCGTTCAGTTATCAACACGTCAGCAGAAGAGATGCTACCGTGGTTTGAGAAAATGGAACAACGGCTGAATATTACCGAGTGGCAGCATGAACCTAATCGTAATAATGGGGTGCTGCGCGAAGGCTGCGAGAAACTTGGCTGGGAACATACGGTTATTAAACGAAATGTAACCGGGTGTTGGAATACGGGGTATTGCGGCATGGGCTGTCCGGTTAACGCCAAGCAATCTATGCTAGTGACAACCATTCCTGCGGCATTAAATAAAGGTGCGACCTTAATTTCACGCGCTAAAGTGACTAAACTTGAGCACAGTGGCGATAAAGTTAATGGGTTAACGGCAACGGCATTAAACGAAGGCTTAAAGCCCAGCGGTGTTGAGTTAACATTCAGTGCTAAGCACTATATTTTAAGTGCTGGCGCTATTCATACCCCGACCATTTTAATGCGCTCTAATGTGCCTGACCCACATAAGTTATTGGGCAAAACCTTCCTTCACCCTTCATTACTTTCTGGCGGATTGTTTGATGAGCAAATTAATGGCCATAGCGGTGCACCCCAGTCTATCTATTCAGATCAGTTTGTTTGGCGAGATGGTGCTGCGGGAGACTTAGGTTATAAGCTAGAAGTTGCGCCTATTCACCCTGTGTTGATCGCCTCTAAAACCATTGGTTTTGGCCAAAGTCATGCGCAATTGATGGCTAACTTCAACAAAATGCAGGTGATGATTGCTTTGATTCGCGATGGATTCAATGAGCAGTGTATGGGAGGGCAGGTGCGTTTGACCGATAATGGTTTTGCATTAGATTACCCGTTATCAAATGATTTTTGGGCTGCTGCTAGAAAGGCTTTTTTATCCATGGCGGAGCTCCAATTTGCCGCAGGGGCAAAAAAAGTATTGCCTATGAATGATGGATTAGACTTCTTAACCTCCTGGAAGCAAGCGCAGGAAGTGATTGGTTCAATGGACTTACGTTTGCTCAAAACTATTGTTGCCTCTGCGCACGTGATGGGCGGCTGCCCAATGGGAGAGGACACCACAAAAGCGATGGTGGATAGTTTTGGGCAATCGCATTATTTTACTAATTTGTCTGTGTTTGATGGCTCAATGTTCCAAACCAGTTTAGGGGCCAATCCGCAGTTATCTATTTATGGCATGGTGGCCAGAAATGCCACTATGTTGGCTGAAAAGTTGAAAGCCAGTTAACGGTTATGGCTAGTATATAAACCAACATAAGTTAGTAGTTTTGTTGCTAAAATTTTGTTGATAATGTTTTACTGCTAACTCGGAAGATGTGACAGTGTTAGACCAAATAGGCTTAAATAGTGATAGCTGTTTTGGCTAGCTGTATTAAGTGCGCCATTGATAGTGGAATTGATCGGAGCATCTTTACCCGTTTTGTTAGATGCTATTGAATCAGCATGAATGAGATTGATACGTTGTAGCAACATTTTTTGTGATTTGCGCTCTAACATCAATTCAACCTGTAACATTTTTTGATATTCATCTGTGGTCAAATGCGCTTTAGCCAACCGCCGCAACTGGCGGTAAGGTTTTAATACGCCAGCTTCCCACGGCTCTATTAAACGGGATAATTGTTGCCAATCATTAATACCAAGCGGATAAGATTGCTGATCTAGCTGCTGTGCTAGTAGTAGCAGATTGACATTCACCTGGTAATTGTCTTGTAGCGCAATATAAGCCTGTGGGTCACACAGGTACTTTTGCTCGCATTGTTGCCAGATGTCATTAGAAAATGTTGTCATTGAAGGTTGCCCGTCAGCCATATATCAATCTCTGAATATTCTGTTAACAATTAGCATCGCGCATTGAATACTGTGAAATGGTACACAATGCGCATAAGCTGTTGAGATTCTTTAACCCATTAATCAGCTTTGAATGACAGCTCTATTGCTTCAATTTGCTCTTGTATTTCTAACCAAGCCATTTCACTTTCATCCATCGCCTGAGTCAATTTAGTGCGCTCATTGAGCACCTGCGTCATTTTGGCTTTGTTTTCAGCTTCATACAGGCTTCCATCGGCTAATGCGACTTCAAGTTCTGCTAAACGGTCAGTGAATTTTTGCTGTTCAGTTTCTAGTTTTGTTTGCTGTTTTCTTAACGGTGATACCTTTTGACGTAATTCTGCTTCAATTCTTTTTAGCTGTTTTTTGTCAATCTGTGGTGTATCAGTATTGGTGTTTTCTGACTTTTGATTTGCTTGGGCTGCTTTTGCTGCATCTAATAACCATTGGTGATAATCATCTAGATCACCATCGAAAGGCTTTACCACACCCTGGTCAACAAGGTAGTAATCACTGCAGCTGAGGCGTAATAAGTGACGGTCGTGCGACACGATAACCATTGCCCCTTCAAAGGTTTGCAGTGCCATGGTTAAGGCATGGCGCATTTCTAAATCAAGGTGGTTAGTGGGTTCATCTAATAGCAGCAGGTTAGGACGCTGCCATACTAGTAATGCCAGTACTAAGCGGGCCTTTTCACCACCGGAAAAAGGTCTTACAGGTGATAAAGCCATATCACCATTAAACCCAAATCCACCTAAAAAGTTACGTAATTCTTGTTCGCGAACACTGGGCGCAGCTAAGCGAGAAAGATGTTGCAGCGGTGTATCATCTAATTGTAAAAATTCAATTTGGTGTTGAGCAAAGTAGCCAATGTTAAGGCCTGGATTGGGTTCATACTTGCCTGATAACGCTTGAAGCTGACCAGAAAGTAACTTAATTAGGGTTGATTTACCGGCACCATTACGGCCCAACAAACCAATTCGAGCACCTGGCACCAAGTTGAGTTGTACCTTACTTAAAATCGTTTTATCACCATAACCCACAGCAACCTGTTCCATTTTTATCAATGGGTTCGGCAGGGCTTCTGGTTCACGGAACGCCATTTGAAATGGATTGTCAGCTTGGGATGGCAGAAGCTCAGCCATGCGCTCTAACGCTTTGAGGCGGCTTTGAGCTTGCTTGGCTTTACTGGCTTTATAGCGAAAACGGTCAACAAAAGACTGCATATGTGCACGTTCTTTTTGCTGACGTTCAAAGGCTACTTGCTGCTGTGATAAACGTTCAGCTCGTACATGCTCAAATGCGCTGTAGCCGCCTTTATAGAAGTTGAGTTTGTGATGTTCAACATGAATAATTTCATCCACGATGGCATCAATAAAGTCGCGGTCATGGGAAATCAAAATCAAGGTGCCTTGATAAGACTTAATCCAACCTTCTAACCAATACATGGTATCTAAATCTAAGTGGTTGGTAGGTTCATCGAGTAATAATAAGTCTGAGCGGCATAATAGCGCTTGCGCAAGGTTTAAACGCATCCGCCAGCCACCTGAGAAGCTTTTAACTGGGTTGGTTTGCTCAGCATCGCCAAAACCTAAACCGGCTAATAGTGCACCCGCTCGGGCGCGGATAGCGTAGCCTCCAATTGCATCAATTTTACCATGAATAAGGGCGATGGCATTGCCATCATTTTCATCTTGCGCGGTGATGAGTTGAGCTTCAAGCTGGCGGAACTCAGTATCGCCATCTAAAACATATTCTAATGCAGATACATCAAGCGCCGGGGTTTCTTGGGCTACAGAGGATATTTGCCAATTTGCGGGTAGTGAGAACTCGCCTTTATCTAGGTGTAAATGACCTAAAATCAATGCCAATAATGACGTTTTTCCGGTACCATTTGCGCCGACTAAACCCACTTTGTGACCAGGGTAAATCGTCACAGAGGTTTCGTCGAGTAAGGTTTTACTGCCTCGAATTAATTGTGCTTGGCTAATACTGATCATGAACGCAACTTGAAGCTGTAAAATAAAGTGGGTGGATAATACCGTATTCGCGATTTATTTCCCACAATGACAGGACGTATACGACGCTTCCATGGCAAAATAGCCACTGTGATCTAATTAACCCGAATTGAGAGTGTCTAATGACAAAAATAAAAAAACGTTTTGTAGCGGGGGCTAAATGCCCTAAATGTGGCGCGAAAGACAGTATTTTATTATTTAAAGAAAATAACATTGAAACGATTGAGTGCACCGATTGTGACTATCGTGAGCAGCAAACTGATATCGAAGTGCCTAAAAAATCAACCGGTAATATGATAGGAGTATTTAAGCCTGAGTAAGGATAAAGAGTGTTTTATTATGTTGTGAGGATGGGGCTAATACGTTTTTGCCCCCTAATGCCAGTCATACATTAGGGGAGGTAAACGCATAGTTTATGTTAGGCTTATTAGCAATAAACGCCTTGCGACAAACATAAAGAGTTTTGCCTGAATACCGCAAGGTCATTATTAATGAACTAACGGATGGAACGAAAATCCATAGATTTGATTTATGTTTAACAGGCAGATGACAATACAGATCTTACTGACTCATTAACTCATCTGGTGACGCTTCAGCTTCAATTTTTGATTTATGCTGATTTAATACTTTAATCACATTGTTATTACTGAGTATGAGTTCGTCGAAGCGTTGGTTAATCTCTTGTAATTCTACCCCATAGCTAGGGTCATCTTTGGCTTTAGTTTGCCAAAAACGTTTACGATCTAATTTTTGCACTTCACTTGCTCGCAGAATTTCAAAGTAGCTATTTTCCTGCTTAAGACGATAGATCTCTCCCTCAAGTAATTGGAGTAATTTTTCTTTTGAAATGGTTTGCTTGTTCAGTAGTGCTTTGAGGGGATCAATTTTGATTTCACGTTTATCTGAGTCGATTTCAGTAGTGATACCGTTTTCGTATTCAATTTTATGTTGGCGGAATGCTTCCGGACAAACGCTATGGCTGAATACGACTTTGTCATCTTTCATACATTTATAGATGGCATTAGTGTTCCCCTGCACCATAAAAGGACTGAGTAAAAGCACCAATAAATATATAATTCTTGCCATGCGGCCACATATCCTTCTGTAAATCCATCATATACCGTTAGTGAGTATAGAACCATCGCAGCTTTATCACATAAATATGTTAGATAAATTTATGTTAAATAAACATCGCAAGTGTAACGACAAAACCAGTTTATTGACAATTGATTTTTTTTTGACGCATGTAATATCTACTACAGAAGTGTTTTTTACTATTTATGCCGCTCAAAATCACTCCTTTCTTAGCGAAAAATGGCCAAGAAAGGTGTGATAGTGTGTTTCTAGGGCTTAATATGAGCTTGCTAGCGGGTGTTCGGTCTGAGTCAGAAGTACTAATTTTTATTTAGTATCAAGAATACGAGTAATCGTCGTTATCGATTAAATGTTAAATTATCGATAAGACGCGCTTTGCCTAAATATGCTGCCGCGACAATGACTAAACTGTTATCTTCAGCGGTAACGGGTTGCAAATTGTTGCTGTTGCGGACTTCAAGATAATCTGGCGTAAAGCCCGCTTCAATAAGTGATGCAGTGGCGTGTTGGCTGGCCTCGATAATACTTTTACCTTGTTGAATACTTAGTGCCATTTGATCTAATGCTTGTTTAAGTGCAGCAGCATTAATTTTTTCTTCAGGGGTTAAATAACCATTACGTGAGCTCATCGCTAAACCTGATGGCTCACGAATCGTTTCCACACCAATAATATTAATGGGGAGTGACAGGTCAGCGACCATGGTTTTAATGACTAACAATTGTTGAAAGTCTTTATTACCAAAAAATGCCATGTCTGGCTGAACTATGTTAAATAACTTATTTACGACAGTGGCAACGCCACGGAAATGGCCTGGACGACTTGCGCCGCAAAGCTCATCACCGATTTCTGGTACTTCTATAAAAGTTTGTTTATCTAAGCCTTTAGGATAAATAGTCTCTGGTGTTGGAGTAAATAATAATGCAGCACCAGCGTCAACTAAGGCTTGTTTATCCGCCGCTAAGGTACGTGGATAAGCGCCTAAGTCTTCATTTTTACCAAATTGAAGTGGATTAACAAAAATAGACACAACAACATGGTCAGCTTGTTTCAGTGCTCGATTAACAAGGGTAATATGACCCTGGTGTAAATTACCCATGGTTGGGACAAATGCAACTGTTTCGCCTTTAATGCGCCAAGCGTTAACTTGAGCGCGAATGTCAGAGATGGCGGCAGTGGTGATCATGATGAATTAAACCTGCGAAATAATTAGTTAAAGATGTGTTCTTCAGCTGGGAATGAACCGTCAGCCACTTCGTCAATATAAGCGCGAATAGCGCTGCGGATTTCACCCGTTTGTTTAAGATAGTTTTTGGAAAAGCGAGGAATGTAACCACTCGATATGCCTAAAACATCATGCATTACTAAGATTTGACCGTCAGTATCTGCTCCAGCGCCAATACCAATAACCGGAATTGAAAGTGCCTCAGTGATTGTTTTAGCTAAAGTTGCCGGAATACATTCAAGGACTAATAATTGAGCACCAGCTCCCTGTAAAGCTTTGGCTTCATCTAAAATACGTTGGGCATTATCTGCATCGCGTCCTTGGACTTTGAAACCACCAAATACATGAACCGATTGAGGTGTTAATCCTAAATGAGCACAAACAGGAATGCCGCGTTCAGTGAGCATTTTAACACTTTCAAGTAACCAGTGACCGCCTTCAACTTTGACCATGTTAGCGCCGGCCTGCATTAAGATGGCAGCATTTTGCATGGTTTGTTCTGCGGTTGAATAGCTCATAAAAGGCATGTCAGCGATCAGTAAAGCACGGTTTATGCCGCGACGTACGCAGGCTGTGTGATAGGCAATATCAGCAACGGTAACAGGTAAGGTGTCATCATGACCCTGTAACACCATTCCCATAGAGTCACCCACTAATAAAACATCAATCCCTTCGCTGTCAAAGGCACCTGCAAAACTGGCATCATATGCGGTTAGTGCAGTGAATTTTTTACCTTCTTTTTTGAACTTCAATAGGGTAGAACTAGTGACTTTTGACATAGTGGACTCTTAATACAATTCAAATTTATACGCTGTGGAGCATATACTCTAAAGTGGTGAAATCAACTTTTATTCGGTATTTTGTGCAAAGACTGCTGCATTTCTGGTGTCAGTAGCGATTTAAGTGCCTGATGACACGGCAAGATTAAGTCTTCAGCAATTTCAGCCAGCGGGATTAACACAAAGCTGCGCTCTTTCATACCGTAATGCGGGACCTGTAATCTTGGTATATCAATGATGTGTAATCCATATAATAATAGGTCAAGATCTAAGGTTCTTGGGCCCCAACGTTCATTACGCACCCGGCCTTGTTGTTGTTCAATATCTTGCAGGCTATTGAGTAATTCAATCGGTTCAAGGTGAGTATTAAAGCAGGCTACCGCATTAACATAATCAGGCTGAACAACATCACCCATGGGCGTTGAGCGATAATAACTCGACACTGTAACATCACCATTGACAGCAATCTTTTTTAACGCGGCAACAGCTTGGTTTAGCTGTTGCTCTGGCTCTGCAAGATTAGCTCCTAATGCGACATAAACTAAAGTCATTATTCTGCAGCTGAGTCCGATTTAACAGCAGGTTTGCGCTTTCTTTTACGCTGTGCTGTATTGCGATTACGGTTTGAGCTTGTTTTGCCTGAGCCTTTAGCAATATCACTACGTTGTGTTTCATCAGCTTCAACAAATGATTTCCACCAGGTAGCTTGCTTGGCCACACTGCCACCTTCAGCTTCACCGCGAAGTAATAATAAATCATATGCTGCACGGAATTTAGGGTGCTCTAATAATTTAAATGCCCGTGAACCTTGGCTACGCTCAAATCTAAGTTGTAGTTGCCAAATATCTTTTGCAGGCGTACTGAAACGGCGTGGAATGCTAATCGTGCGGCATTGTTCTTCCATCACATCACCCATAGCTGCCACTTGCGCATCATACAATGTCAAACCACTTTCAAGGGCGATATCATCAGCTCGTTGCTTTAGCGGATACCAGAGAATTGCCGCATAAAAGAATGCTGGCGTAACCGGTTTATCTTGGTTAACTCGATCGTCAGTGCTGCGCATAACAGTATTGAGCATTTTAGCCGCATAGCCCTTAGGGTCATCAGTGATAATGCCTTGTATTTGTGGAAATAGCGGGCCAAATAAATCGAAATCTTGCATCATTTGATAATTAGCTTGAGCTTTACCTGCAAAGAAAAGCTTTAACACTTCTTCGTACATACGGGCAGCTGGAATATCGGCTAATAGTGGCGCTAATAATTTAATCGGGGCGGCAGAAATAGGATCGATTTCCATCGATAATTTTGTGGCAAATCTTACCGCGCGTAACATCCGAACAGGGTCTTCACGATAACGGGTTTCAGGATCACCTATTAGCTTGATTTTACGGGCGTGTAAGTCTTCAATGCCACCGCCATAACTGCGGATAGAAAAGTCACTAATATCATAATATAAGGCGTTAACCGTAAAGTCGCGACGTTCAGCATCTTCATCAATTTCACCGTATACGTTGTCACGTAATAGACGACCTTCGGCATTTGATTTTGAAATGGTGTCGCTGTTTTCGCCATGATGTCCACGAAATGTTGCTACTTCAATGACATCACGTCCAAAAACAATATGTGCTAAGCGAAAACGGCGTCCGACTAAGCGGCAATTACGGAATAATTTTTTGATTTCATCTGGAGTGGCATTAGTCACAACGTCAAAGTCTTTAGGCTCAAGCCCTAATAGAATATCGCGCACTCCGCCACCGACTAAATAGGCTTTAAAACCTGATTTGTGCAGTCGATAAAGCACTTTTAATGCATTTTCGCTGATCTGGCGGCGCGAAATATCGTGGCTATCACGTGAAATGATATCCAAACGTAGGCCGTTTTGTTCTTCTAACGGCTGGTCGAGCTCGGGCGCTGCTTTATTATCAAATAAATTCTTGCAGAACTGACTAATACGGCGAAAAATAATACACCTCGTTGACACTAAATTAATTGATTAAAAATCTGGCGGGTATGATATACCAATTGTGCGCGAATGAGTAGATAACTGTGTGATAACTGATGTTGACAAATTTCCAACAGTTGTTTGGTGCTAATCTACCGCGCCAGCTGGTTTTGCTAAGATAATTTCACTGTGTTTTGGCACATTGGCTAAGGAAAACTGCGCTACTGCTTGAGCGAGCATTTTATCTACATGGTCGATATCAACTTTAGGTTGACCTAAAAAGTCTAGGGCGGCATTCAGGCTTTGTTGTGGAGCTTGTATATTGATTGCTGGAGCATGGTTTTGCTTGGATAGTTTAAATCCTGGTTTTGCACAAGCGAGTGGTAGGTGCAACCAATTAGGTGTTGGTAAATCTAATAGGTGAAATAAGCTGATTTGTCGACAACTGGCTTCTAATAAATCGCTGCCTCTGACGACTTCAGTTATTCCCTGAAAAGCATCATCAATGACGACGGCAAGTTGATATGCAAAAAGGCCATCACTGCGTTTGATAATGAAGTCTTCACCCGCAAAACCACTTTCAACATTAATGTGGCCGCGATTGATATCATCAAAAAAACTGACTTTAGCGCTATTACGAATACGGATAGCACCAGTAGTGTGTGCATTGACGATATTGACTAAACCACAGCGGCTATCGTAAACGCCTCCCATAGTTTGAATCATTTTACGGGAGCATTGGCAATAATATGCTTGGTTTTGAGCAACAAGTTTCTCTATGGTGTTTTGATAGACTTGAGTTCGCTGACTTTGATATAACACAGTGCCATGCCAATGTAGGCCATAGGCATCAAGCGTTCGCAGTATGTCATCGCTGGCACCGCTAACTTCTCGCGGAGGGTCGATATCTTCCATTCTGACTAACCATTGGCCATGCAAACTGTGGGCACGTAAATAACTACCGAGTGCGGCAATTAATGATCCGAAATGAAGTGAGCCGGATGGTGATGGCGCAAAGCGTCCGATATATGACATATCTTAAGCCGTTTTGAAGTGAGGACAAATTAAATAGAAAGGGCGAGAATAATCTCGCCCTAAACGTATTTAACCAGCCATTTGCTTTTCTTTGATTTCTGCTAACGTTTTGCAGTCAATACATTGATCAGCGGTAGGTCTTGCTTCAAGTCTGCGGATACCAATTTCGATACCACATGAGAAACAATAACCAAAATCGTCTTCTTCGATTAATTGTAGTGTTTTCTCAATTTTCTTGATCAACTTACGTTCTCTATCACGAGCACGAAGCTCTAAACTGAACTCTTCTTCTTGAGCTGCGCGGTCAACAGGATCTGGAAAATTTGCAGCTTCATCTTGCATATGAGTCAGTGTACGGTCAACTTCTTCACGCAATTGGTTACGCCATGCTTCGAGTATCACTTTAAAGTGACGGCGTTGCGTGGGATTCATATATTCTTCACCAGCTTTTTCCTGGTAAGGATCTACACCTGCGATAGCGAGTACGCCAAGTTTCTTAGTGCCTTCAGGCATAACGCATCTCCTGTAATCGTTTGCGTTTAATTGCGGCTTATTTTTTACGGCGCTATCTATACCAGAATCTGTATAGCGTGGCAAATTTTTTACGGTATAAATCTTTTTTATTTAATTCATACCATCACTTTGCATGGACCGATAATTCTACTGGCTTGGGGTGACAATAGGGTTTGATATGCCAGTACTTCAACGCCTTGGTTAATCGCTTTGTTGAGTAAGTCTGCGTACTGAGGATCGATATGTGCGGCGGGTTTCACTGTTGATATTCCACTGTGCTGCACCACAAACAATATTACGGCACGATGACCCTGTTGTACCATTTCGATTAATTCTCTTAGATGCTTTTGTCCCCGCGTAGTAACGGCATCAGGAAAATAACCTTCACCTTGCTCTAACAAGGTACAACTCTTGATTTCAATATAGCACTTAGGCCGGTCTTTGCGCGTTAAAAGAATGTCGATGCGGCTATTTTCTTCACCGTATTTCACTTCACGCTGTAAAGTGGAGTAACCAGTTAGCTCGGTAATAACGCCACTATTGATAGCTTCCTCGGCAAGCGCATTGGCTCTAGCACTGTTTACGCCGATTAAATGATCTTGATCCGATTGCATTATTTCAAATGTGTGGCGATATTTTCGTTTCGGGTTATCTGATTCAGAGAACCACACACTTTGACCAGGATATAAGCAGTTTTTCATTGAACCGGTATTAGGGCAATGAATGGTCATTTCGCTGCCATCATCTAAAATGATATCGGTCAGAAAACGCTTATAACGTTTAATGAGTCGGCCATGTTGTAGCGGGGGAGTGAAGTCCATATAAATTGATTTCGTGGCAAATAATAGTAACCATACATCATTAGATAAAAGAATGTGACAGCTGATATACTATTGTCAATTTCGTTATTCGGCTGAATACATTATTATTCTATGGTGACGTACCGCGAAAATGCTGCAAACAAGGAATTTATCATGCAATTTATGACTGTCATTTTAACTCAAGAAGCTCCCGCAACTCATTGGGGCAAGTCCGATGTCACTTTTGAAGGCCAAAATAGCTTCATTCATTTAAGTGGGAATGCACCGCTTCGCCAAGTGCAAATGGCTGCCCGTAAAATTCGCAATCAAGGCATTAACCAAGTTCAGCTTCAAGGTGAACTATGGACTGTTGATTTACAGTGGGTATTCGCCCAAGGCTTTGCCACCGCCAAACCTGGCTATGAAGTGGTTTGGTGTGGTGATGACCAACAACAGCAAATACTAACAGATCGTGCGCAGTCCGCTGCGTTTGCCCGTAAGTTAATTAACGATACCCCTGAAGATCTTTCCCCTGTGTCACTGGCTACCCAAGCGGCAAATTGGCTAAAAGATATTGGTGGCGATAAAGTGACCTTTAATATCGTTGAAGGTCAAGACTTGTTAGCTAAAAAATGGGTTGGTATTCATGCGGTTGGCCGTGGCAGTGAGCGTCCACCGGCATTATTAGAATTAGATTTTAATCCGCTTGCGGCTGATGCTCCCGTTGATGTTGCGCTTGTGGGTAAAGGCATCACATTTGACTCTGGCGGTTATAGCTTAAAGTCGTCGGTAGGTATGTTAGCTATGAAGTGCGATATGGGCGGCGCTGCAACTGTGACTGCTGCTTTAGGTTTAGCCATCAAGTCTGGTTTGAACAAACGAGTCAAACTGTATTTGTGTTGCGCGGAAAACCTAGTCAGTGGTCGTGCATTTAAATTAGGCGATATTTTAACCTATAAAAATGGCACCACAGTAGAAATTGTTAATACCGATGCAGAAGGCCGTTTGGTATTAGCTGATGGTTTACAGGCTGCTTCAGAGTCAGGCGCTAAATTAATTATCGATGCAGCGACCTTAACCGGCGCTGCAGTTATGGCGGTCAGTAACGAATATAACGCAATATTTTCACCACAAACAGAAACGATAAAAATGGCGCAACAATGTGCAGCCGCAGTGGGTGAAAATGTGTGGCCATTACCGTTAGATCCTTGGCACCGCGACACTTGCCCATCTGCTTACGCTGATACGGCCAATAGTCGTCCAGTTAAAGGTGGCGGCGCAGGCGGAGCATCAAATGCAGCAGGTTTCCTATGGCGCTTTGTAACACCTGAGGCAAACTGGCTGCATATTGATTTGGCGGCGGCATTTGAGTCCTCTGCTACAGGGTTATTTAGCGCAGGCGCAACAACCCATGGTGTACTGACAGTGGCTGAAATTCTGAAGCGATAACAGCTGACCTTAATACCTTAAGCTAAACGGTATTTAAGGTATCAGATAAATGTTTGAACTCAAGCCATCGAAAGATGGCTTTTTTATCGCTGACAATCAATCGTTTTGTAATGGCCAACTGTGCAATATGTTATATTGCTCGCCTTGTTTGGTTCTAACTGAACGATACAAGTGTAAATGTGTTGGAGAGACTGTGATGGGTAACTTATGATCCAGATTAATTAATCTTTGTTGCGCATAATCTAGTCTGTCAGCTTTTTTAAACAAGGTGATATGTGGTCGATAGTGCCATTGGCTTTGGTGAAGATCTAAGTGCAAGCAAACTTGTTGAGCGGCATCAGCCATGTTAAGCAGTATGTCGTCGGCAATGCCCTGGGCACATATTATGCCTGGCTGAATCAATAGGCAAAGTGTGTCTAACGTTAAATGAAATACAGGTTTTATTAGCTTATCTAAAGCATCCAATAGTCTTGGTGTGGATGAATGACTCACTTGGCCAAGAAAAGCTAAAGTAATATGCATATTTGATTGTGTTACGGGTAAAGCTTCTGTATTAATACATGTTGTAAGCTTTTGCTGTATATCAAAAAATTGACACTTATCTGTTTTGTTGACGCTAAATCCAATAAATAATCTTTGTGCAGCTATTGGGTGACTTGATTTCATTATTTATCCCACTATCTTTAGAAATAGATTAATTAGCATAACGTGGTACTGACGAAAACAAGGTTTTCGACTATTGTTAATCTTGACCGTGTTAATCATGGTGAAGCTATACGGAAAGTATGTAACATGTGTAAATAGAACAAAATACTTTGGGCAGTCAAGGAAGATGGCATTATGTCTATATGAACAATATATCGGCTATACCCTCTGACCAATGGCTGTAAAGAATATATCTCGCGAACTTTATTATTGAGTTGATTAATGGCTGAAAGCACCCAGAATTTATTGAAACAGGCTTTGACCTATGAGTCTTTAGAAATGGATAGCCCGATGTCAATGTTAATGATTGATAGTGTGCTAGCGCTAATATGCAAACAACTTAGTTGCGATATCGTGTTCGCGATTAAAAGTAGTCATAGCAATAACACATTTTCACCCAGTCTTGATATCGTCGATACTTCAACATATAAGGTTGCTAGTCATTCTACCAAACACTTCCCACAGCAAAACTTATTAACTCAAGCGATTGAACAAAACAAAGACTTGATTGATCTGGTACTCAATTTATCAAAGCCATTACATATTGATCAGCAACATTCTTCAGCTACAACAGAACAAGAACAATTCATTTGTCAATTTTTTGCACAGTCAATTGATAAAAATTTAGCAATATCACATTTAGAAATAACTCCAGCGGCCAATGTGGGTAATGTCGGTGTGGTGCTTATTGCAATGTCATTACAACAAACCACGGTAACAATTGATTCTAAACCGCAAAGCTGTGAAAGTTTTTGGCAATCTGTGTTAGATGAACACTGCTTTCATTTAGCCGCCGCTTTTGAGCTAAAACGATTATCCGTTTTATTGGTTAATAAAGAAAAACAATACCAAGAGCTATTCAGCCATTTGCCGATGGCGTGTGCATTAATTGATGTTAAAAATTTAGTAGTACTACAAAACCAAGTGTCGCAAAACATGCTGAAGTTTGAAGTTGGCCAGAGTTTGTTTGATTGTCTTCGACATGATGATCACGCGCTATTACAAGATACATTACATATTGTTAGGCAAGGTGTGCTTCGACAAGCTTGGTGTGAGGTGCCGCTAAAATTAGGTATATCAACCCATTGGTATAAAATGAGTTTTTGCCACGCATTAAATTCACAGCAGCAACTATTATTAATGGTTGAAGATGTCACTGAACGTTATCGTTTAGCTGACGAACTGACATTTCACTCAAATCATGATGCGTTAACCGGGTTACCTAATCGGGTGCAATTTGAAGGTATGTTAGATGAGTTACTTGCCAGCGATGAAGCTATTCCTGCTTGCGTAGCCTTTCTTGATTTAGACCAGTTTCAAGTTGTTAATGATTTAAGTGGTCACCAGGCTGGCGATGAATTATTGCAGCAAGTCTCTAAACGCCTTAAGCAGTTAGTGCGCAAAGGCGATGTGGTTGCTAGATTAGGTGGTGATGAGTTCGGTATTTTAATGTATCACTCAGATGAAGTGTCTTCTCAACAAGTTGCTAAGCGAATATGCCAACAGCTTTGTGAACATGAGTTTAAATGGAAAAAGGTGAAACATAATGTCAGCATGAGCATTGGAATTGCGACATTTGATCCTAAAGCTAAAGATATTTATGAAGTCATGAGTCAGGCCGACGCAGCATGTCGGCTTGCTAAACAAGAAGGTCGGAATCGTTGGCATTATTTTAGTTCAGACGATCCGCAAGTCCATATTCTTTATACTCAAATGGTTGCTTCTGTCGACATTACCGGTGCTCTAGCACTTAACCAGTTTGAGTTGTTTTACCAGTTAATCGAGCCCCTTAATCATAATGAAGTGGGTTTGCATATGGAAATTTTGCTGCGCATGGTGCTAGAGGATGGCAGCTTTGTTTCTCCAGCGATTTTCTTACCTGCGGCAGAACGATATAACTTAGCATCAAGAGTCGATCGTTGGGTAATTGATAATTTACTTAAATGGGGTAGCGAAAACCTCAATATTTGGCGAGAATTATCCATGGTCTCAGTTAACTTGTCAGCCATGTCGCTGGCGGACCAAAAGTTTATGAGCTGGCTTGAAATGCGTTTAATGGTTGAGCCTGAGTTGGTTGATAAACTGTGTTTCGAAATTACAGAAACCGCAGCGGTCAGTCAGTTAGAACAAGCAACTGCATTAATTGATTTGTTGCGTCCGTTAGGCTGTAAATTGGCATTAGATGATTTTGGATCAGGTTTTTCAAGTTTTGCTTACTTAAAAACTTTGGATGTAGACTTTGTTAAAATTGATGGACAGTTTGTGGTAAACGTGTGTACCGATCGCAGAGATAAAGCCATTGTTTCAGCGATTTGCCAACTCGGTAAAGATATGGATTTCGAAGTGATTGGTGAGTTTGTCGAAACCGCTGAAATCGGCGTAAAACTAAAAACATTGGGTGTTGATTATGCCCAGGGATATGCAATTAATAAACCTTGCCCATTATCCACCCTTAAGTCCGGTATTCGTTCACCTTGGCTGGCGGTTCGTGGACTTGATAATATGATTTACGATATTTAATCCTTTGCGAGTTTGCAATAGTGCACAGGGACAGTAAAATGACGCAATATAAAATATTGATGGCAATATTAATCATGGCTTTAAATTGACTAATGGATTTGACCGTACCCCATTATTGTGAACATATATGTTCGATGTAAGCATAAATAAAAGCACGCATTAAAACATTAACTGTAGCTCCTTAGGCCCCCTTAAATCATTTACACTTTGTTAAATAATTTGACTTCAACTAGCCCTATGGCTGATGTAACCAACATGACTCCTGCTGTTTTAAATGTGCCTATTACCGCTGTATTGCCTGATATTTTGCATGCGGTTTCATCTCATAATCAAATTATTTTACAAGCTCCCACAGGTGCAGGTAAATCAACTGCACTGCCTTTAGCTTTACTTCAATCGGGTAAAATTAAGGGCAAAATATTAATGCTGGAACCTCGTCGAGTAGCAACGCGTAATGTGGCGCGCTTTATTGCACAGCAACTCAATCAACCCCTTGGTCAGCAAGTGGGTTATCGAGTGCGGGGTGATAGCCAGGTTACTGCTAAGACTCAACTTGAGGTGGTCACCGAAGGTATTTTAACGCGGATGATCCAAGATGATCCTGAGTTAAACGGCATTGAGATGATTATTTTCGATGAGATTCATGAGCGCCATTTACCCACTGATATTGGTTTAGCGTTAGCGTTAGAAGTGCAATCATCATTGCGTGAAGATCTGATTATTTTGGCAATGTCAGCAACCCTAGAAGCGCTTCCACTACAGATATTAATGCCAGAAGCGCAGGTTATATACAGCGAAGGAAAAAGCTTTCCTGTTGATGTGAAATACTCCCCTATAGGGTCTTCACCAGATTGGCTTAGCCATATGGCTAAAATTATTGCCGAGTTAATGCTTGAGTCAAAAAGTGATAGTGCACAGCAAAATGGTTCTTTATTGGCTTTTCTTCCCGGCAGAAGCGAAATAAATCGCTTAGCGAGTTTATTACAGCCAAGGTTAAGCCAAGATATTTTATTGTGTCCTTTATACGGTGACTTAACCGCAGCTGAGCAAGATAAAGCGATTCAAATAGCCCCTAAAGGTTTTCGTAAAATAGTGCTTGCCACTAACGTTGCCGAGTCCAGTTTAACGATTGAAGGTATTACTATGGTGGTTGACAGTGGCTATCAGCGCAGTGCTAACTTTAACCCTAAAACCGGAGTCTCACGCCTGAGTTTAACTCGCATTAGTCAGGCGTCTGCTGTGCAGCGCAGTGGCCGAGCAGGGCGCTTATCAGCCGGAACAGCGGTTAGACTGTGGAGCCAGGAAGAACAAGGGCGTTTATTAAAGGCAACATCCCCTGAAATCGTGTTGTCTGAGCTGACCAGCGTAGCATTAGATTGCGCCTGTTGGGGCGCAAAGCAATTTAGCGATTTAGCGCTATTAACTCCAGCCCCTAAAGTGAACGAGCAATTAGCTTGGCAATTATTACACCAGCTTGAGCTGGTTGATAGCGAGCATAAAATTACCGCATTAGGCCGAGAGGCGCACCAATTAGGGTGTCATCCACGTCTGGCGCATATGTTACTTAGCGCCAAAGCATTAGCGCAACTTAATGGTACACCTGAGCTTGCATTATTAGCCTGCTTAATTGCAGGCATAATAGAAGCCAGAGGTTTACCCGCAAGAGGTGCTGATATTAGTGGCTATTTGTCGATGGCTTGTCAGGGGCAAATAGGCCAACAAGCCAAGCAGTGGCAAAAGAAATTGTCACTACAGGGAGATATTAAGCAGTCTGTTCACCTAGCGAGTGATTATGATATTGCCCATCTTTTGGGGTTAGCGTATCCAGACCGCATCGCCAAAGCACGAGGCCAGTTAGGTTTTGTGTTAAGTAATGGTACCGGCGTTACCCTTGACCCTCAAGATCCACTCGTTCATGCACAATGGTTAGTGGTGGCTGATTTTCAAGAAACCCAAGGTAGAAATGCTGGCAGAGTGTATCTAGCTTGTGCGTTAGATGAGCGTTTATTAAATGATGAACTTGCGCATTTAGTGACCCAGCAAAGGGTGAGCGGCTGGGATGAAGCTAAAGGACGTTTCTTTGCGCAAACCCAAACACAGTTGGGCTGTATTGTGCTTAAATCTGTGGCTGACACCAGTATCAGTTCAACCGATATTCGAGCGGCATTAATGGCATTGGTGCAACAAAAAGGCCTAGCCATTTTAAATATGGATGAAAGTGTTAAGCAGTTGCAATTAAGGGTGATAATGGCCGCGCATTTATTGCCAGATTTGTCAGCCAAACACCCTTGGCCTGATTATACCGATGCCGGTTTAATGGCTAGTACAACTCAGTGGTTGATGCCTTACTTAACCGATGTACGCAGCTTAGCGCAACTGACTAAGCTAGATTGCGGCAAACTGTTAATTAATCACCTTACCTGGGAGCAACAGCAAACTTTAAACAGTTTAGCTCCTACGAGCTGGCTGATGTCTACGGGAACGCATGCGCCTATTCGATATCTGCTGCCTGTGGATGAATATGGCCAGGCGTATTTTGAGCATGAACAATTAAGGGCTTTACTGAGTGTTAGGCTACAAGAAGTGTTCGGCATGGGTCAAAGCCCGGTATTATTTAATGGTAAACTTGCCGTAACCATGGAATTATTGTCACCCGCGCGGCGACCGCTTGCGACAACGGCCGATTTAGCCAGCTTTTGGCAAGGGCCTTATGTCGAAGTGAAAAAAGAAATGCGCGGCAGATACCCTAAGCATTTGTGGCCAGATGACCCTGCCAATACAAAGGCAACCAAATTTACCAAAAAGAAAACTCCAGGCTTATAAGCCATTGAAGCAATTTTTATCTTATTAATAACCTTGTAGAGCAACATGGCAAAAAATAAAGCAACAAAGACATCAACAACAAAATCCTCAAAGCACAAAAAAGGCTGGTTGCTAAGTCTACTTTCATTGGCGTGGAAACTGTCACTCGTCGGTCTTGCATTTGTGACCTTTTACGCTATTTATCTTGATCAAATAATTGGCCAAAAATTTGAAGGTCAAAAATGGCATTTACCTGCACAAGTCTTCAGTCGTTCTATGGCACTTTATCCTGGGGCTGCTATTAATCATCCACAACTTATGGCTGAGCTTAAATTACTGGGTTATCGCAAAGTGGCCAATCCGCGCCAAGTGGGTGAATTTTCTGCATCGAGCACGCGTATAGAGTTGTGGCGTAGGCCATTTTTACACCCAGAGGGAAATCAAGCTGAACAACGCGTGATGATAAGTTTTGATAGCTTAGGAGTTAATTCTGTTGAGCGAATGAGTGATAAACGTGAATTAGCAGTATTCCACTTAGAACCTGTTTTATTAGACCGTATTATTGCCAGCGATGGCGAAGACCGCTTATTTGTGCCAACACCAGAAATGCCTAAATTAGTGGTAGATTCATTATTGCTGGTGGAAGACCGCAGTTTTTATGAGCACCATGGTGTTAACCCATTGGCCATTGCCCGTGCTGTGGTGGTTAACATTACCGCAGGCCGCACTGTACAAGGTGGCTCAACGTTAACTCAGCAATTGGCTAAAAACTTCTTTTTAAGCAGTGAACGTTCACTTATTCGTAAAGCTCGTGAAGCATTAATGGCGATTATTATTGATTTTCGTTACAGCAAAGAGGAAATCCTTGAAGCCTATTTAAATGAAGTCTACATGGGGCAAGATAAAGCCCGTGGTGTACATGGAATAGGTTTGGCATCACAGTTCTATTTTGGTCGCCCAGTGGCTGAACTGACCGTAGCGCAGCAAGCATTTTTAGTGGCGGTGATTAAAGGGCCATCTTATTACAACCCGTGGCGATATCCAGCACGTGCACAAGAAAGACGTGATTTAGTGTTACGTATTTTAATGGAGCATGACAAGCTAACCGTCGCGCAGTACAAAGCCGCGGCAGAATCTCCTTTAGGCTTAAGGGATGGGAAAAAATCTGTCCACCAAAAACTGCCCGCATTCTTTGCTGTGGTAAAAAATGAATTAAGTCAGCGCTATGGCGATAGCTTATTAAGCCAGTCAGGCATAAAGGTCTACACTACACTTGATCCTATGGCTCAAGATGCGGCTGAAAAAGCTGTTGTGTCGACGTTAAAGTCATTAGATAAGCGAGCTAAAAACGTCCAAGTTGGCATGGTAGTGACAGACAAATATACCGGTGGTATTGCTGCAATGGTTGGGGACAAACAGCCTAGCTATGACGGTTTTAACCGTGCGGTTGAAATTCGCCGACCTATTGGCTCGCTCATTAAGCCGTTCGTATATGCTGCAGCGTTAGCTCAAGCGGATAAGTTTACTTTAGCCAGCCCATTAGCTGACAAACCACTCACCTTGAAAAATGAACAAGGTAAAACCTGGTCACCCAATAATGTGGATAAAAAATTCAGTGGTGAAGTGTCTTTATTAGAGGCATTCACCCACTCAATGAACGTACCAACAGTTAACGCGGGTTTAGCGGTTGGGGTTGATAACGTCGCAACCACCATTCAAAAAGCTGGTTGGAATGAGGCTATACCGCATTATCCTTCTATGTTGTTGGGCGCGGTGAACGGTTCGCCGTTAATGGTCGCACAGGTTTATCAAACCATTGCTGATGAAGGGCGCTATCGCAAACTGACTTCGATCAGTGCGGTGTTAGACAGTCAAAATGCGCCGCTTGAGGTCAACCGTTTAGCAAATGAAATAGCCATCGATCCCGCAACTGACTATTTAGTGCAGTATGCGATGCATAATGTTGTACAAAAGGGCACAGCTAAACGCTTAGGTGCAGCATTTCCAGGTGTTAGATTGGCCGGAAAAACGGGCACCAGTAACGACAGCCGAGACTCATGGTTTGCGGGTTTTGACGAGCGAAATGTCGCCGCTATTTGGGTAGGACAGGACGATAACAGTAAAACGGGTTTATATGGCAGCAGTGGTGCTATGGCGGTTTACCAGGCATTTTTAAATGAACGTCCGCCGTTAAGTTTACGTATGCCACCGGTGAACGGCATTGTGAATGGTTATTTTGACCAGACTAATGGTGCAGCTATGCAACCTAAGTGTCATAACGTGGTTAACTTACCCGCCCATCAGGTCAGTTACAAACCCGCAGCAAATTGTGGTGAATCATTATCTTGGTGGCAAAAGTTGCTTGGCGAGTAACGACTACTTTTGTTAAGGCATTCATGCTGCAATTTGCAGCGTGAGTGCAACATGAGTGAAGCATAAACATCACGGCATTAACGTATGGCTTATTTTAGCTGCTTGCTTGTATGCTCATCGTTTCGTGACGCTGGTATAAAACAATCAATAATATGCTTAATAAAATGAAGACGGGTCAATATCTAAACTACTCGGAGAGACTCCTCGCTCTATATAAACCTCAGATTTTAATAAATCAATCATAGTGACTTCGCTGTAGCGTTTATTTTTTTGCGAATAAAAACATTTCACTATTGGGTGTAATGCATCGCGCCCTTTAGCTTGCCAAACTATCCCGACTTGCTCATTAGACAGCAGTACTAGTGAGCCTACCGGGTATATTCCAATGCAGCGGATAAACTCATAAACTAATTTTTGGTCTAAATGAAATGGGGTTAAACTGATCAAAATTTTGAATGCTGCAGCCGGGCTCATGGCTTCTTTATAGCAACGCGTCGCAGTAAGGGCATCAAAAATGTCAACAATGCAACTCATGCGCCCATGCAGAGGAATATCATCTCCCTCTAAACCCTTAGGATAACCACGACCATCAATTTTCTCATGGTGCATGAGGCAAACATCTTTACTTATTTGTGACAAGCCTTGGGTATCATCCATGATGGCCATCGCATAGACTTGATGCAACTTCATATGCTCAAATTCATCCGGAGTAAGTTTGCCGGGTTTGTGTAAAATGTTATTATCGAGTTGAATTTTGCCTACGTCGTGGACAATACCTCCGACAGCCATTTGCCTAAGTAAGTCGGTATCAAGGTTTAAATGATGGCCAAAAGTCACCAGTAAAAACGCAACATTAATAGAATGTTCCATCAAATAAGCATCTTTAGTGCGCAGTGCTGAGATACATTTAAAGGCGTCGGCATCATCTAATATCAACTCAATCATCTGGTCGGCAACAGCCTCGAATGGACCGACTTCAATCGCTTTGCCTTCATAGGTTTCAGATAGCACCTTTTGAATTAAGCTTTTTGCTTCAGTGAGGAGTTTTTTTGCATAGATTCGCTTATCTTCTCGGGAGGAAATGGCTTTTCGTACTAGAGGATTTAGGCCAGTTGATTTTGTTGTTTTTAGCCCACAAGTATCCGATGAGCGTTCTATATCGACCCATACTGTGGTGATATTATTTTTTATCAGTTTATTGATGGCATCAATGTGTTTTATTTGGCCTGGATTAAGCACGTCTACTTTGTCTTGTTGGCGATCAATTGCCACAATGAACATCCCTAGTACAAGCTTATCAATTGGGATTTTAATGACATTTTTTGATCCAACAGAATCGTTCATGCACATATTACTCCAAAAAAGGGGACTGAAAACGAGTAGAGTCAAGACAACATTTGATTAACATTGTTAATCAATTTAGCATATTCAGCGAGAGATTTCCTATTTAAGCATGGGGTCATGAAGATATTTATTAACCTTCATAATAGTCATTTTACCCAAGGGGTTAGCTCAGTTACTATTTTGATCCTGCAGGCTTGATTCGTTTATAAGCTGACTTATATGGATTAATAGTATGAAGTAAGTCGATTTTTGAAACTCGAGTTAATTTATTTAATACTGATCTACCCAGTGATTATTACCTGTCGTTTAGTGATTACTTATTACTTAAGTCGGTTTTCAACTTAGCGATTTCATTTAGCATGGCTATTTGGTTTTGTTCCATCTTAGCTTGATTTGCTTCCATACGTAATAATGCATTTTCTAACTCATTTTTAATCGCTTCTTGATGTGCTTCATTGCGCTCAGACGATTCATCGGGGGAGACAAAAACTGAAGCCATATAACCTGAAATTACCCCAAAAAAGCTTACGCCACTGATAATTACAATACCGCCAATGACGTGCCCTAAAGTACTCACTGGATAAAAATCACCATAGCCTACGGTTGAAATGGTGACTAATGCCCACCAAATAGCTTGTTCTGCGGTATGAATGTTTGCGCCATCAACACCCGACTCAACGATAAGTATCAGTACTGAAGCGTTGGCTAAAATCAGAACCATCGCTAGCAGCAAACTTGCCAATGTGGCTTGCTTTTTTTGCTTCAACAAAGGTAAAAAAATCGAGCGGCTGGTGCGGATCAGTCGAATAACGCGCAGTATTTGAAATACGCGAGCAATTCTTAATGCTTCTATAGCGGGAATGCTGGCAACAAAATCTATCCAATGATGGCGCCAGTAGTAAGCTTTATTGCGTGCTTTAAACAAGCCCCAAAAAAAGCGACTCATAAAAACAAAACAAATACCGCCGTCGATATACAATAAAATACGATAGGTCTCAGGTTCGAGCTTGCCAAAGGTCAATGCTAAAACAATGATCACCGAGAAAAATGATAAAATCATCATCGCAAAATCAAAAGGATTGAGCGAGTTAATATTTTTAGTAGCCCATCGCTTAGATTTGATCATCAAAAAAAGTCCGTTTAGTAAAAGTAGATCTTGGATTCGTTAAGTGGCATTTTTGACATAAAAAAACGCGCTAGGCAAAAGTCTAACGCGTTTTAAGTATTTATTCATTATCGGTAAAACAATGAGTCATTATTTCTTATCGATAAAATGAACCAGATCATCCAAGACTCGCTTTTTGATTTCAAGCTGAGCATCTGATGGTAAGGCATATTTTTCTGCTAACAATACATAATCATCAGCGCTTAGCGATACCGTCAGTCTAGGTCGCTTAGGGCGTTTAGATACCGACAAACCCAGAATGGTGCGAATTTGATCAGAAGGACTAACACCGCGATCTAGCGCGGCCTTACGGATAGAATATTGAAATTGCTCATCAATATCAAAAGCCACTTGAGTGGCTTTGGCTGCTTTTTGATTATTTAACCATTTCTCTGGTAATGGTTTACCTTTGCTCATAGCGTCGACTCTCCTAGATTAGCTTGCAGGCCAGTATTCGCGGATATCCGTTAACGGGCGATATAAGGTCAACATGACCTCAGTGTCGCCACCTTCATAAACTTCAATATCAAGCGCGTGAGTGTCTTGGTTATTAATGAGTGAGTAACTTTCAAATGCTTCGCCGCGGGCACCATTTTCATCCTGTGGAGGCTTTTGACCACGGTAATCTTCACGGTGAAAATAACCAAAACCGGCAAATTCCACTTGATGATAATCGCCGGACAGCCACTGACCAAACTCTTCAGCTGTGTCAGCTGATAGCGTTTGTAAGGTTAGAGTCGCTTTGCCTGGTTCTTCAAAAATTTCAGCAAAAGCATCTAAGTCAAAAAGCTTATCAACTGTGTCGCGATTCACTTTAATAGAAAAACTTAAATAGGCTTCGTCTTCCACCACGTATGACATAAAAATTGGGCTGCCACTGTGACCACGTAATAAGTATTCACATTGCTGCGATCGTTCATATTCGTAAGTGTGGATAGCTTCAACCTTTAGCTGCTGTCCGCGCAATTGCGCGGGCAACGCAAAGCTGTCATCAAGAGTTAACATATCACCCTTGAGCAGCTTATTGGGATGGTCAAGCTGGCGCTTAGGGGCTTCTTTTTTGCCGAATAGGCCGCTTAAAAATCCCATAATCAATTAGCCTTTACGTGCTTTAATACGATCAAGTACTGCATTAGCACTCGACTTTTGCTCACCAATGCCAGCTTCTGCTAGTTTGGCGTGTAATGACTTGTCGCTGTTTTCTTCCGCTAATGTTTCAGATGCTTTTAGGCGATCATCAAACTGTTGTTGACGAGCTTTGATGCGCTCTAAAGAATCTTTAGCGTTAAGCAGTTTTGAATTGCTTGAGGCGAATGAGTCAGTAATGGTCGCAGTGGCTTTTTGCACGCTTTCAGTGGTCTTTACCATGCTTAATTGACGTTGGTAATCAGATAACTGGCGTTCAGTTTTCTTAACCAAATCTTTAAGGCGAACAGCATGCGAGCTAAAGCTATCATTGGCAGTCTGTTGCTCAGATAACTCTTGGTCAAGTTGAGCAATTTTTTCTGCAATTTCAATTGCTAAAGCTTCATTACCTTTCTCAAGCGCTTGAGTCACATAACCTTCATGCTCAGCAACACTGCGCTTCAAACGATCAACCTCACGATTGGCTTGCATTTCTTTCGCCATCACGTCAGTTAATTCACGCTTGGCGTTAGTTAAATGTTTTTCTGCATCACGAATTTCTTGTTCAAAAATACGTGTTGAGTTAGCGTCAACAATGCTTTGACCAACTTCTGTCGCGCCGCCACGAAATGCGGTTAGGATTTTATTTAAAATGCCCATAATTGACTCCTTAATTCAAAAACTCTGAGAGTTCATCGATCACTTCCAAACAGTTGTCTGAAAGTACTGCTAATTCTTGCTCAATCTCTTCCATACTGGACTCGACTGATAATGCACCGTAAACCACATATTTATCATCGATTTTTGCGAATGAAGATAGTGGCATTGGAATGTTGAGCTCTAACATGGTCTCAAACATTTCTGCGCGGCGTGATTGATTGACTTCATCTTCGCCCCATAAGTAACTGATGCACAATATTTGGTTGTCAGTCACTGAGACAAAAACCGGAATTTCTTCTCGGCCAACAACGTTGACTTGAAGTACTTCTACTTCCCCGTCAATTGGGTAACAATCAAATTGAAAACCGGTACGGCTTTTGTCACAAAGACCATTTAAGTGGTTAGCAATAGTGTGGATGTTCATAGTTGTCCTTATATGACATATTATGTCTGTGTTAAAGATAGCATCAAGACATAATATGTCAAGTGCTATCGTGTCCATTAAAAAAGATTCATCACTTCATTTTCAGACCATGCAGCTAAATGATAATGGTAAAGCTGTAATGAGCCAATGTGGTTGATTTTGACATCTTGTTGTTCAGCATAGTAATTGCCAGGAAATTCGAATGCTCCGTTGACTAAGCCTAAGGTGAGCCAGTCGCTTTGAATAGGCAGTTGAGGAAGTGCCTCCAACCTATGCTTAGGTGATAAACCTTGTTTACTCCCAATGCTCCAGCCCCATTCGCCAAAGCTGGGGACATTATGGTGGAACTGGTCGACCTTAAAGCCAGCGGACGCTAGGGTTTTGCCAATAGAGATAAAGGCTTTAGGGGCATGATAAGGTGAGGTTGATTGTACGGTGATAATACCATCGGCACTGAGTAGCTCATTTAGCTTACGATAGAATAAATCGGAATAAAGTTTATTTAAATCAGGGTGACTAGGGTCTGGTAAGTCAACAATGATGGCATCAAAGTGTTGACCTTGCGCAATTAAGCTATCTACCCCATTAAAGGCATCATCATTGATAAGTGTTAATCTGGGGTCATTTAAACTATTGCCGTTCAATTCCAGCATTGCTTTGCTTAAAAAAGCAGGCATGTCATCGGGAGGTGACTTAAATAAGCTGACTAAGTCTTTATCTAAATCTATTAGGGTGACTGTTTTAGGTTCCCAAGCAAGTACTTGTTTTAGACCTAGACCATCGCCGCCACCAATAATTAACACATTGTCATGTCGTGCACTGGCTGCCAAGGTCGGGTGAACCAAGAAGTTATGGTAAATGTGCTCATCACTACTGGAGAACTGTAGTCGGCCGTTGATATACAAATTATAAACTGGGGCTAATCCATTACCTCGTAACCGCTCGGTAAAAGTGAGCTGTTGAAAACGGGTTGATTTTGCATATACAACTTTATCTTTGTATAACAAATTATTGAAGTGTTGTTCCCACTGTGGCCCTTTGGTTGCCAATAGTCCAATGCAGACGCTAGCAATGATATGCCCGACAAGTAGCCATTTTGCATGGTTGATATTATGCCAAAAGCGCCAAATGAAAATAGCGCCAGCAATCAGGTTTACACTGGCGGTGAGTGCGGCAGCAAGTTGGATATCTATCGATAACATAAAGAATACCCAAATGGCAGCACCAATCCCTGCACCTACGTAATCCGCACCGTAAATCGTCCCCGCGTTATGGAGTAAATGCGCTTCCGAAAGCGACTGCCTGACTCTGGCGATCAGCGGAATTTCCATACCAATCATCAGGCCTAATATTACTCCCCAAACATAGGGAAGGTATTCACTTAGCGACTGTAATGTGGCAATAAAGCCACCGTTAGGCAGTTGATCTGGTGGCAAACCTAAGTTATTGGCAATAGCCAATGGCAGTTGTTGCCCAAAGCCAATAACTGCCGCGGTAATGATGATGGCGAACGAGCCACACAAGGCGACACTTAATTCTAAGATGGCAAAACCGGTGAAAGCACATTTGATTTTACGTGCTGCAAATGCGCCAACTCCCATAGAGACAATCATTAAGCCGATCATGGTGTAGATAGCGGCTTCTAACGCGCCTAATATTCTTCCAGCATAATGTGAAAGTAGGTACTCATAGATTAAACCACAACCGGCAAGCAGTGCCATAATGCCCAGCAGTAAGGCATCATCAAACCAGGTTATACGTTTATTTATAGGTAAAGCTGGAGAGGCAGCATCACTTTGCTTGAAATCCTCCGCTGTTGATTGAGGTGTTTGTGTTTCAAGCAAAGTGTTAGACATAGTTGTTAAGCCATTAATGCCGTTAAGATTAGGGCAACAGCAATGCTGATTGCCATTTCAACCGCGGCAATACCGATGTTGTGTTGTTTTTCGACTTCTTCGGCTAAGTTAATACCAGCAAGGACTAACTTTTTAACCAATGCGATAACCAAACTCATCAGCACTAGCATCACAAAAGAGAAAATTAACCAGCCGATAAGATTACTCACGTAAGCGGTTGGGATATATAAAATAAAGTGGCTGGCGGCATTAAAGCTCAGTGCCATCGCAATCATATAACCGCTATGACGTATTGCCAAAGCAGTTTGCCCTTGTTTAAGCGCTTGTTGCATTGACGCGTCTTGATTGCGTTTGGCATAACGGCTTTCACGCAAGCGAGTTAAAATAACTAAGATTAATTGTGACACTAAAAACGCGCTAAAAATGGCAATGAATGTGTCGATAGTGATGTCTTCTACCCACATTAATACCGCACGGATAATAATGGCCGTTGCAATAGCTGCCGCAGCATCTACTATAGCAACTGATACATTACCCTTAAGTATTTCATCACTTTTATTAAATTCATTTAAGGCAATTTTGTCATGTAGATAACGGCCTAGCTTAATTAAGACTAGCCCGAAAAACCCGTATGCGGACATGCCGATAGCTTCGGTAGTATATGATATTGCCGCTTCACCGGTGATTGCGCCTGTTAGCACAATGCCTAATGCTGCAACTGCGCCAGCAGTACTAATACCGAAGGCAAAATTATCGCGTACAGCCAGTTCTTGAGTGCTATTAACCTTAATTGACCAGCCCTGCAAATAGCGCATTAAGGCGAGTAAGATCACTGCGATAGTTAAGTCAATCGCAAGAATAATCAGTAGTGGCTCTGTGATGCCATATTGTTGAAGAAATGTCATTGTCAGTCCTACCTATTTACCACGGCTAATGCCGCGAGTGGTGCGGCTACTTGAATTACGGAAACTACTCGTTTTTGAATAGTTTGAACGAAACTTACTGCTTGCTGTACGCGTTGTACTACTGGCTTTAGGCGCGCTAGCACTTTGACGAGACAAGCTAGTCGAGCCTGTACGAGGTTTAGCGTATGGGCTATCAAACTTTTTACCTTGGCTGGCAAAGCTTTTTTTGGTTTGCTCATAGGTTTTAGCCTGCGAGGTTGCTTGCTGAGGTGAGGTGTAGCGATAGCGGCCGACATCATTGTAGTAGCTGTAACCACGGCGGCTTGACCAATTGTCATAACGAATTGGGCGTTGGAAGACATTTGAGAACATCGCATACATGCCATACCAAGCCCAAAACGATGTACCGCTTGAGTTCGACTGCCAGCTGCCATATGAAGGATTACCTACCAATTGGCTGCCTGGGCCAAAATCTTCACTGCCATTAGCTAATGCTGCGGCTTCACGGCTAATTGAATTTACCCGCGCCAATTTACCTTTAGATAAGTCGGCAACCACGTTAACCGGATCTGACAACATATCGTTATACAAACTGGTGTCTGTCGCTTGATAGACATTTTCTGCTTCAGCAAGCTGCTGATCTAAATCGATAAAATTAGCTGCATTCGCCAAGTCAGCATTGCGACGCAGCAAAGATTGGTACATAGGCCCAAGGGTGGTGGCATCTAATGCCAGCTCACTGATTAATGGCGCAAGATCAGGACTTTGCCTAGTGAGCAATTCACTGTATTGCTTTAACAAGGTTGCATTGCGTAATTGACCACTTTCAAGACCGCTTTTTAGTTGCGCTAAACGCTGTGTGGTTAATTGTTGATATTTTGCGATTTGCTCAGGTCGATCATCACCGCAGCCCGTAAGATTTAGGCCGATAAAAAGCATGATAAAAAACGTGAATACACGGGGAAACTTGCCAGCCATGTTTTCTCCAAGTGTTATAAAATTCATGTGCATAGGGCACAATTTTTAATGTGCGTATAGTACAGGGTATAGTATCTTGAGTATATTAACCTTAACTCCAAATAGTAAAAGCACTTAAAGCGTTATTTGTTCTGCTCACAGTACAGAATTCAGTCGTAATTGGCTCGTTGTTGGTGGCCAAATTACCTTTGAAAACAAAATTACGTAAATGCTTAAGATGACAGTTTATATTCTAAGTCATATTAACTCGGTCACTCATCTCTTGTTTTTGAGTTAAAAATAAAAAAACTTCAGGTTCAAGATATAACATTCTTGACATATTATGTCTAACAGAGAATTTGAACAAAGGATAATTATCGCCATGCCATCTCAAAGTAACAAGGTATTATCTGCACAAATACAGCAAGTAGCAGAAAGTTACTGGTTAAGATTAGTCGACCTCTGGCCTGAGGCTACGACGCTGACTAATGTTCAGCAAACCGAGCTGCGCACTGTATTAGGACTAAGTGATTATATTGCTGATCAGTTATGCCGTAATCCTCAATGGATACCTCAGCTTTTTAACGGTTTGCTCGATGAAGTGGTGCGGGCTGACTTTGGTAAAGAACTAGATCAAATCCTGACAGCGCTCACTACTGAAGAGCAAGTTAAGTCGGCGTTGCGTCTATTTCGTAATAAGCAAATGGTACGACTGGCATGGCGAGATTTTGCTAATTACGCAAAACTAGAAGACTCTTTAGTTGATTTGTCTGCGTTAGCCGAAGCATTAGTGATTGCGGCAAGAGACTGGCTTTATAGAGATACTTGCCAACAACTGGGCACACCTACCGATTCTGAGGGTAAACCGCAGCCTTTATTGATTCTCGGTATGGGTAAATTAGGTGGCCGAGAGCTTAATTTCTCTTCTGATATCGATTTAATATTCACCTTTCCTGAACATGGCGAAACAGTGGGCGGCCGCCGTGCGATAGCTAATCAGCAGTTTTTTATTCGTATGGGACAGAAGCTAGTTAACCTGCTTGACCAAGTCACCGCCGATGGTTTTGTGTTCCGGGTTGATATGCGTCTGCGTCCCTATGGCGAAAGCGGGCCTTTAGTGGTCAGCTTTGCCGGCCTTGAAGATTATTACCAGGAACAAGGACGCGACTGGGAACGTTACGCCATGGTAAAAGCCAGAGTACTTGGCCCCTGGACCGCTTACTGTGACGAGTTACATGGCTTATTACGTCCGTTTGTATATCGCCGTTATATTGATTTTTCTGCGATTGAGTCATTGCGAAAAATGAAGCAAATGATTGCCCAGGAAGTGCGCCGCCGCCAATTAACCGACAACATTAAGCTGGGTGCTGGTGGCATTCGTGAAGTGGAGTTCGTGGTGCAAAGTTTTCAGTTAATTCGGGGTGGCCGTGAACCTGCACTGCGTCAGCAAAGCTTATTTGGCGCGATTGATATTTTATACAGTTTAGGGCAACTTGAATACTTAGCTGTTGATGAGTTAAAACATGCTTATATTTTATTGCGCAGAGTTGAAAACTTGCTGCAAGCCATTGATGACAAACAAACCCAGACATTACCGAATAATTCATTGGACTGGGAACGTTTATGTTACAGCATGGGGTTAACCAACGAAACGGATTTACGCACTCATATTGAAGCGGCTATGGCAAAAATTCATGGTCATTTTAATGCCACAGTAGGTGGCAGTGATTCACATGAACATAGCGATCATTGGACAAGTTTGTTTTGGAATATTCAGCAAGATGATCATGCTGACAATTTATTGCAAGAACAACAAATTGAAGACCCTGAATTATGGCCACTTCTCAGTGACTGGCGTAATACCGTTTCTAAGCGATCAATTGGCCCCCGAGGTCGAGAAACCCTAGACCGGTTAATGCCAAAATTGCTAGAAGAGTTAACGGTTCAAACTAAACCCAGTTTGGCATTTAAGCCGGTATCTAAGGTGTTGGATAAAATATTAACCCGCACCACTTATCTTGAATTGTTATGTGAAAATCCAGGCGCCCGTCAACAATTGGTCAGTTTATGTTGTGCCAGTCCGTGGATTGCTAAAGAGTTAGCCAACTTTCCAATGCTGTTAGATGAGCTAATCGATCCCGCTCAACTATATGATATCACCTCGATTGATGACTATCCAAGCGAGCTGCGACAATATCTGCTGCGTGTGCCAGAAGATGATATGGAGCAGCAAATGGAAGCTTTGCGCCAGTTTAAGTTATCGCAACAGCTAAAGATTGCGGCGGCAGATGTCACCGGAGTATTACCTGTTATGCAAGTGAGCGACCACCTCACTTATTTGGCTGAAGCTATCATTGAGCAAGTTGTATTACATGCTTGGCATCAAATTGCTGCACGCCACGGTGTGCCTCAAGGAACCTCTCCAAATGAGATGGGTTTTGCGGTTATTGGATACGGTAAATTAGGCGGCATTGAGCTGGGCTATGGTTCAGATTTAGATTTAGTCTTCTTACACGGTAATAACATTGCGGGGACGACTGATGGCAAACGGCCAATAGACAACAGTCATTTTTATTTAAAATTAGCTCAACGCATAGTACATTTATTTGCGACTCGTACCACCTCCGGTGAATTGTATGAAGTTGACATGCGCCTACGTCCATCGGGATCCTCAGGATTGTTAGTGAGTGAAATTGAACGCTTTGGTGAGTATCAAATGCAAGATGCATGGACTTGGGAGCATCAAGCCTTAGTGCGTTCGAGATTTGTATTTGGCGACCATGAGTTAGCCCATCGTTTTAGCTTACTAAGGGCGCAAGTATTACAAATTCAGCGCGATAAAAATGAACTGGCCACCGCAGTAAGGGATATGCGTATCAAAATGCGAGATCACTTGTTGCAGGCAACCGCTGGCATGTTTAACTTAAAACAAAGTGAGGGGGGAATTGCGGATATCGAATTTATCGCCCAGTTTATGGTGTTGGCTTATGCACATCAATACCAAGAGCTAACCATATGGTCAGACAATGTGCGTATCTTTGAAGTGTTGGCTGATTTAGAACTGATGCCGGTGATGCAAGCGCAGCACTTAACTCAAACCTATTGTTGGCTAAGAGATCACAATCATGAGCTCACGTTACAACAAATGGGCAGTCAAATTAATCAAGACTTGGTTAAGAATAAAACCGATACCGTGATTGAAATTTATCGCCATATTCTTGAAATGAAGTATTAATATCATAACTGGTATAGCTAAAACTGAAACAGGTTAACTTTAGATAAAGTTAACCTGTTTTGTTATATGGCTTTGAACTGATGCTGACAGTGATTAGCTCACGACTAATGTCTCAATCCAAATTTGATACAAAGGTAAGCCGATAAGTACGTTAATAGGGAAGGTTATCCCCAATGATGCCAGCATAGCTAAACCAATATTGGCATCGGGTATTGCCGCTTTAATTGCAGCGGGTGCGGCTATATATGAAGCACTGGCGCTTAACCCTGCCAATACAAGAATACTGCCTGAAGGTAAATCTAGCATCAAGCCTAAGCCAATGCCCACCCAGGCTAAAACAAAGGGGGCGATTGCGGCAAACGCTAACAAACGCCATTGCTTGTACGGCAGTGGAAAGCACACTTTTGCTGTGCTAATCCCCATTTCTAATAAGAACAATGCTAAAAGTGTTTTAAAACCACCCATTAAAATGGGGGTTAATGGCGCCATACCTTCAGTGCCATAAAGCCAGCCGATAACCACACCACCACACAGTAACACCACTCCGCGACTGGTCAGCGCTTCATGCAGAACACTGCCATGGGAAGCGGTTGTTATTTGAGGGTTATTTTTAGCTTCTAAATGACGGTGCAGCCATAACATAATAATAATAGCGGGTAATTCTAATAGCACTAAGTAAAGTGTGGTTTCAGGGCGTAAAGGTAAATCAGAATAATCGACCATAGCTAATACCACCGCAAATGTACCAGCGCTAACCGAGCCGTAGTGAGCAGCAATACTGATGGCTTCTTTTTGTTCGAGTTGTATCGCTTTACGTAAAATGGGGTATAGAGTGAGAGGGATAATAAAACCCAGCGCAATAATGGCAACCAGTTCACTTATTTGTAGGTTATGCGTCTCACCATGTAATGCCATGCCGCCTTTTAAGCCAAGGGTTAACATCAGTAAAATGGTCAGGGTTTCGTAGGTGGCTTTAGGGACTTTAAGATCGGATTTAATTAATCCTGCAAGCAGACCTAAGGCAAAAAAAGCAATGACAATATCAGGCATAGTAACTTATGTTCTCGTTATGGATGAAATTTCATTCGATAATTTTATGGGCTGATTGTGCCTTGTATTCGTATTTGATAGCAATGTTTTCTCAATGAAATTGCGATATGGTGTTTACGATGAATGAAGTGCTATATTCAATGGCTAAACTGACTTAGATAACGTGAAGAGAGTGCTATGAAAAACGAAATTGATATCCATAGGGCTTTACGGGTCTTTAATAAAGTGACCCAATATGGTGAGAAAACATCAGATACCGCAGAATCGGTCTATCACTTATGCGGCATTAACGCACTAACAGGTTTTGATGGTTACACCATTACCTTAAGCGATGTGCAGGTAAAGTTAGATATTTTCTTTCATAACAAATACCAGTTTGATTACCCTAATAACGAAGCGTTAGATAATTTTTTAAAGCGCTTTAGTGATGTAGAAAAATTTACCCGCGATTAGGTTATAACCAGCGGCGCATTTCAATTAATCTGCTATAGGTACGTTTAAACTCAAATGATAATGCACCGCCTTGGTATAGATTTTCAAGCGGGATATGTGAATGTATTATAAGGCAGACTTTTTGATCATATAGTTCATCCACCAGGCTGATAAAGCGGCGAGTAGGATCATCTTGTATTGAATAGGCGAGTTGTCTTTCTCCGGTGCTGGTGGCGATAACACCATCTTCAGTGCCTCGTGCTTTAATCCAGCTTCGAATTTCACCGCCTAATGCTGGCACATTACTGAGTAAAATTGCCTTAAATTGTCCTGCTAACTCAATATAGTCCAGCGCACTTCTGGGACCACTGCATAATGCGTCAAACTCAAACCAAGCAAGAGTGTCTATGGCATTTTCGATCGGAATAGGTCGCTGACATATAGAGATAATGTTTGCCGTAAATGGCTTTTTTTATCAATCGCTAAAGCGGTATTTTGCTGTAACAGCTTATAAACGCTCGGCGCATCGAGCTTGGACGGCAAAGTAAATAAAGGATTATGTAATGCAGTACCTGACTGTAGATGATGTTGCTGGTCGCAAGCTGAATAGCCACTCAAACGATGATCGACGCTACCGTTAAGGTGGATCTCTTCGGTATGGTGTTTCAGTAACTCAATAGTGGGTAAAAAGCGATCCCGTTGTAAGCCACCTTTATACAACTCACTAATGGTAATGTTAGAGGTAGCGACTAATATTACCCCCTCGGCAAATAATGTCTCAAATAGGCGTGCTAGTAAAATCGCATCGCCAATATCGGCAACAAAAAACTCATCGAAGCAAATCAAACGATATTGTTGTGCAATATCTTTGGCGATGTGGGTGAGCGGATCTCTAATGCCAGTAGTTTGATTTAGACGCTGGTGCAGCATGGCCATAAATCGATGAAAATGCAGACGTAACTTGGGTGTATTAGTGATGCTTTGATAAAACAAATCCATCAAAAAGGTTTTTCCGCGGCCGACATCCCCCCACAAATAAATCCCTTTTATATCATGGTCATTACCTGAAGAGCGCAATTGGTAGTAGAGCGAGTCTAATGCTTGCAAGGCCACAGATTGCGCGGCATCAGGCTGTAAGCTTATTTGGCTTAGGGCCTGGTACTGTGAAAGGGGCGATAATGTCATAATGGGATTCAAAGGAATAAACGGCATTAGTATAACTCAGTTCAATTTTATCATGGGTCGCGTTTATGCTCAGTTTGATGTAAATTTGCAACACCCCTAATCTGTAAAGGATAAAATAATGAACAATAAAAGCAAGGGTGTAACTTACATTGGGGCGGATATGTCGCTCAAGGGTGAGATCGACATTCAAGGTCCTGCATTGATAGCGGGCAAAATTACCGGCGTAGTTCGTTCTAGTGATGAAGTTAAAATAGAGCCCGGTGGGGTAATAGATGGCGAGGTATATTGCCAAGAGTTACGTGTAAGCGGCACGCTAAAAGGCAAATTGTTTTGTAATAAACTGGTGATTATTAGCACAGGTGTTGTTGAGGCCGATGTGTCGAGTCACGATATGGAAATATATGATGGTGGCCAATTTATTGGTATGCGGACAAAAGGTCCTGATGCCGGTGTGTTACCTGTATCAAGTGATAGTGACGCTAGTCAGATTTCTCAGCCAGCAAACTCTAGCGATAATTTTCAAACTGAAATAGTGGCCCCCAATTCACTCAAAACAACAACTAGCGCGTCCTTAAATAAAGATCAAAAAACCAAGGCATCTTCCAATAAAGTCTTACTCGGTTTTGGTGCTGTTGCTGTCGCAGCTTTGTTAGGCTGGCAATCTGGCGCATTAACTCAGTTTGCACAAACGCCAAAGGTAAGTTCTGAACCTGCACTTTTCACCCCATCATCTGAATCGGCACAATCAATAACCGAGCGTAATGCCGTTAAGTTATTGAATGATGTTCAAACTGAACAATTTTTTGTTGAACAGAAGGAAGAACTTATCAATGCTGGGTTAGCGGATCCTAATGTGGCAATGGAGGATTTACAGGCAATGGAAACATCCAATGCACTAATGTCAGGCAATATAGATACATTATCTAAAGAGTCAATGGCGGCAAGCGAGCAAGTAGCCGATAACATAAAAAGCTCAGATGTAGTGAAAGCCGTTGCAGATTCAAAAAGCACTGAAGACAAAGAAGACAAGATAGCCGCTAAGGTTAGCGCGATTACTGATGCGGTGAATAAGACACAAGCAGATGACTAATTGACTTGCAGCAAAGTGGCTAAGTGCAATTATACGGTAGCGAAAATCTCATTAAAGTAAAAAAGACCCATATAATATGGGTCTTTTTTATACAAACTTTCTATGATTAAGCACAAGCTTTGCTATATAACGCAGTTTAGTCGCACAGATATTTAAGGATTGATACGTGTTGGAATACCAGTACGTTGCTCTAATAAGCGTTTTAGTACAAAAGAATCTGTTTCAGCGTGTGCAATAAAGCGAGTCGTTTCTTTATTGAAAGTTAATGCTACAGGCTCGTTAGATTCAAATTCATTTTGTGTTTTAGACAGTGGTTGATGTACTTCTAAATAACGATTGCCATCAGGTTCAGCGGTGTATTTAACCGGTTGATTAACAAACTCGACTCGGGTGCCCACAGGAACTGTGTTAAATAAATGCTCTATATCATCATGACGTAAGCGGATACAGCCTTGGCTTATCCGTAAGCCGATACCAAAAGTAGCATTGGTGCCATGAATAGCGAAAAGGTTACCGATATAAAGGGCGTATAAACCCATAGGATTATCAGGGCCTGCTGGCCATACAGCCGGTAAGGTTATACCTTTGGCTTCATAGATTTTACGGGTTGTAGCGGTAGGCGTCCAGGTTGGATTTGCGCGCTTACGTTGTACCGTTGTTACCCAGCTTTCTGGCGTGTCTCTACCAATTTGGCCAATACCAATAGGTAATACTTCAACGGTATTAGTCCCTTTAGGATAGTAATACAAACGCATTTCAGCCACGTTGATGACTATGCCTTCCTGCTTGGTATTAGGTAAAATCAATTGATGTGGGATCACCAAAGTGCTACCTGGAGTTGGAAGAAATGGGTCAACACCAGGGTTTGCTTCTAACACATTGGTTAACCCTAATTGAAATTGTGATGCAATATCTTCCAGTGTCAGTTTACCTTCGGGCACCACATAATGTTGGTTTTCACCTACTAATAAACTGCCTTTGGCAGGTAAGCGATATTCTAATGCAATACTATTGAAGCTAACTATTGCCATAGTTGCAGTAAAAACGGCATATTTTACAAGGTTTAACATAATGCTGTGGTATTCCTATTTAATAGGGTTATTTTATGTGGCAGCTGATACGCTGTAACAGGGCGCATCGTCACTTATTCAGGTTAAAATATCAACCCATTTTTAGGTTCATATATTATATTTAACCGATAGAAATCTGATTTCTAAATATACTGGATTAGCTAGCAGACGACTTAGTGGATCTTTATTAGTCGTAAAGCGATGGACTATTTTCATCAGGGCGTGTTTTAAAGCGCCGATGAAGCCACATATACTGGACACGTCTTCTATTAATTATTTGTTCAATCATTTTATTACCGCGTATCGCATCATCAAGTTCATTGTCGCCAGGAAAGTTATCTAGAGGTGGCAATATCTCAATTTTATAGCCTTTATCGTCACTTGTGCGTTCAACAACAAAAGGTAATACGTTTGCCTTACCTAATTTAGCCAACGAGGTTGCCCCAGTTATTGTAGCTGCATCAGGTACTGCAAAAAATGGAATAAACACCGCACTTGAACGGCCAAAATCTTGATCCGCCGTGTACCAAATAACATCCGGTGCGCGTAAGCTGCGGATCATCTGACGTACATCACGTTTAGGCACTAGTCCTTTGTTAGAGCGTAGTCGGCCTTTTACCTGTAAATATTCCATCACTGGATTGTTATGCGGGCGATATACTCCAATACCAGGTTGGAATTGACCAAAAACACGAGCGCCCATTTCTAACGGTAAGCAATGAACCGCAAATAAAATAACGCCTTTACCATTTTGCAAACTGTTTTCAACATGCTCCTGGCCTGTCATAGTCATGTGAGCTTGTACTTTTTCATCCGACCACCACCAAGCATTAATGGTATCAAATAGTGCTTTACCCGTTTCTTCAAAGTTACTTTTTAGCAATGCCTGTTGCTCATTTTCAGGCATATCGGGGAAACACAGCTTAATATTACGTTTAGCGGTGTGAGTTCTACTTCCCGCCACAATCATTACTAAACGGCCTAATCCGGCGCCTATTTTCATTTGCATTGAAATCGGTATAAGTTGGGTTATGCGCATGATTGCTACGCCTAACCAGAGTAACCAATACTTAGGGTGATAGAGTTTTGAGGTGAATTGGGCTTTTTCGATCACAAATGACTCGTTTATCGATGAATTTTTTTAATATTCTAACTCATTTCTCTGTGAAAATTAGGTACAATCAAGGGAATTTTTTACAACAAACAGTGATTACACTATGAAGGTTTCTCTTCCTGCTTTTGAAAATGCCCGTGTTTTAGTGATTGGCGATGTGATGCTTGACCGTTATTGGGTTGGCCCAACGGCACGTATTTCGCCAGAAGCCCCTGTTCCTGTTGTGAAAATAAATCAAATTGAAGATCGTCCGGGCGGAGCGGCTAACGTGGCGTTAAACGTTGCTGCTTTAGGTGGCAAAGTGCAACTAGCCGGATTAGTTGGTAAAGATGAAACTGCTGAAGCGCTGACTTTAGGGGTAAGAACCCTTGGGGTTGAACCACAATGGCTGGCAGTTGAAGGCAAACCGACTATTACTAAGTTACGCGTATTATCGCGTAGCCAGCAGTTAATTCGTCTTGATTTTGAAGAGCCCTTTGAACTTAGCCACAGTGAACAGCTATTTCAGCAAGCTGAAGCCTTGTTAGATGATATCGATGTATTAGTGTTATCTGACTATGCTAAAGGCGCCATTATCGAACCTAAGGCGTTTATTGCCAAAGCCCGCGCTAAAGGGGTGAGTGTATTAGTTGATCCAAAGGGAAGTGATTTTGGTCGCTACCATGGTGCTTCATTAATTACCCCTAACATGAGTGAATTTGAAGCTGTTGTAGGTACTGTTACCTGTGAAGATGATCTTATTGCAAAAGCAAAAAACTTATTAACTCAACATGATTTTAAAGCCATTTTAGTGACTCGCTCTGAAAAAGGCATGACGTTAATTACCCTGGATGAACCTGAATTACATATTCCTACCGTTGCGCGCGAAGTACACGATGTTACTGGAGCCGGTGATACGGTTATTTCTGCCTTGGCTACTTCTATTGCCGCAGGTGCGACGCTTGCACAAGCCTGTGCCATTGCCAATACCGCAGCGGGTATTGTTGTCGGTAAATTAGGTACCTCTACAGTAAGTCGTATTGAACTGATTAGCGCCCTCAAAATTAATCAAGGTGAGTCGGGCTTTGGTGTCATGAGTGAAGACCAGTTAGCCTATGCTATGGATCAAGCGCGTTTACGTGGCGAAAAAATTGTCATGACCAATGGCTGTTTTGATATTTTACATGCGGGACATGTCAGCTATTTACAACAGGCTCGTGCCCTTGGTGACCGATTAATTATTGCCGTGAATGATGATGCATCGGTTAAACGTTTAAAAGGAAATGGCCGTCCAGTTAACCCGGTTGATCGCCGTATGGCGGTTTTAGCTGGTTTAGCGTCAGTTGATTGGGTTGTCGCTTTTGCTGAAGACACACCACAGCGAGTTATTGCGCGTTTACTGCCTGACTCGTTAGTAAAAGGTGGGGATTATAAAATTGAAGATATTGCTGGCGGAGCAGAAGTCATCGCTAATGGTGGTAAAGTAGAAGTACTTGGTTTTGAGGAAGGGGTGTCAACGACAGCAATTATTCAAAACATTATGGCTAATAAATAGTGTGACGCTTTTTTCAAGGCTGAAATTGCCCTTCACTGATATCTTTTTTATTCATATGGTTAAATGCTATCGATGCATTTACTCTTGTGTCGATGTGAAGGGCAAGTCAGGTCAATTAATCAAATTAGTTGGCCTGCTGTTTTGTATTGTTCAGTCAGTTAATCTGCATGCCGAGCAGTTAGATCATATTACTAACCAGCAACAAATATCTTCAGTAGATACCCCGTCAGAATGGGTTAATATTTTCAACAAGCAGGCATTAATTTGCCCGCTGGCCAATATTGACTTCTGCCTCAAAGAATTACCACACTCTCTACAGAAACAAATAGGATTATCAGCACTGAATGTTCGCCAATCTATGGGCTATAAAAGTGCGATGGTGTTAGCTGTTAACCATCCAACTATTGCGGGAGTTATAGTAATACAAGCTGACCGAGAGCCCAAGCAACAGACCGGCTCATTAGGGCTTGAAACCTTTAGTATTGAGCTTATTAACCAAGCTCAATTAAGCTTATGGCATGAGATAGGACACTTGCATAATATTGCATTGCAGGGCCTGGAATTACCGTCAAACTTAACTGATTACCAGCATGAGTGGTTAGCTGATGTTTATTTATTTTGGCATTTAGCGCAAACACAACAGCTACATTTTGCCTTGCAACAACTGCATCGTCGTAACTTAGCTATTATTCATGATAGTGATAACTTATCTCACTGGAGTGCCCCTCAATTGCAGTATTTGTTACAAATGAATGCACAGAAACCATACGTAAAAGATATTCCTTATCGTGAATTTATAGCGCAAATTTATCCCCAGCTACCCAATTATTCCACCAGAGACATTAGCGAATTTTCAAGTTTAATCCAACGTACATTTGGTGCCGGTGTGGTGCAACCATTACCCAACTATATGTTTTGGCGCCAACCCGATTTAGCCAAAATTCTTCAACCGACATTAGATTTTTTGATGGGAAAGCCAGCCGCACAAAAATGGCGCAGTCAATATTTAGAGTCATCGCAAAATTTGTAAGCGCTATCTACTGATTTATATGATTTATTTAAAGTGAAATTTTTTGTTGTATTTTTGCTAATTGGTTAGGGGCTGCTTAGTAGAGAATTAGATTAATACTCTTTGAATTTTAAAGGTAAATTATTAACAGGTGTATCAAAATGGCTGAGTTTTGATACATTTTGTCGTGTAAATGTTGGCAAGTCTGTTGTTTCTGGGGTTATTTTTAGCGGTACTTTCTAATGCTGTCTGGTAAGATTTTCTCCCAAATTATTAGCGAGACACAGTTGCATGGCCAAGCGTTCAAGAGTTGAAACCGAACAAACCGTAAATCAAATTTTAGATGAAGCCCTTAAACAAATCCTTACCATAGGTTTTCAGGCTATGTCATATACAACCTTGTCAAATGCAACTGGCATTAGTCGAACTGGTATTAGTCATCACTTTCCAAAAAAGACCGAGTTTTTAGTGCGTTTAGATCATAGGATCGGGCAGCTATTTGTTGATACACTCGATTTTAGTTCTATTGCATCGTTAGAGTTATCATGGAAGAAAGCAGTGCAGGGTGAAGAGCATAAGGCAGTACTGAAACTGTTTTTTAGCCTTTGTGGTACCAGCGATGATAACGTGACATATTTTAAAGCAGTCAATATTGCACAAGAAATAGCGTCAACTGAGTTAGGTGAGGATGGCGTAAAATGCGTAAATCATTTGATAGGTTACAGTGCTATTTTATTGCTAGAAAGTACGCCTCAACAAAAAGCGGCTTAATTGATAAATTGTCTTAGTGGGCTTCCCTTACGTCCACTAAGACCATTTGAATGCTTATACAAAATCGCTGCGACCAATTCAAATAGTGTGCTAAATCTACCTACCGTTATGTTCTACAAGTTATGTTTGCTTTACAGCGAGCATGATTGTGTATCCCCACTATGCCCCCAAAAACGCTAGCAACATCTATTGCTTATTTAGTCTGCTGCAGTCACATCTATTGATCCTGATATTGACGACATAATCTATATAACTAGGTGTTATTTTAGGGGAGCAATATTTTAGTGATGGCAAGGCTGTTAGTGTTGCCGGCACTTATCTCATGGTTTATCGACAGTGTTTTATTGGCAGTTTTTGATAGGAAATGCTGGCTTGATAAAGCAGTAAGGAAATCATTGGGTGTTAGTTAAATAACAATCGTTTAGCGTATTTTTATTGGTAGTGAAATTGAAGGGTAATCGCGCTTATTCATCATCAAGTAAGCGCGTTTTTAAGCCAAGCGGGAGGATTATAAAGTGTCTTTACGGGATTGGTAATTTTGACACATTTGTTGTGCTTTTTCTTCGTCGTATTCACGCAGTCCACTTAACACTAAGGTTTTTTTCCCTGTACCAATAACACGTTCTTCATGACGCAATTCAAAGGTCAAGGTGACATCACCACGTTTGCCATTAATTAATAACTGTTGATCAATTAAATGTAGGCTAATGTCATCAAAGTCAAAGTGGTCAAGATGAAATGACATACTTTCGTAAATCACCAAAGGACGATCAGGGTTAATCATTACCTGGTGTTGCTTCATCATAGGAACCAATACGTGGATAAAGTTTAATCCAGAAAACGCGACATAACTTTTGATGAATGCGGCTGTTTGTATATCACATTGACATACTTGCCCCTGGCGAGTGACGTGCATGTACTCTTTATTTTTCGCATCAATGATAGTGAACTTATCTTCGCCAGCATTGGGTAAGCACAATTCAACACCATCACCGACCATACCAGCAAACTGGAATGTCATGTTTTGGCTTAAGCCATATTCGGTTAAGACCAGTGCAAATAATAAGTCACCCGGCACACAAAAACGTTTTGCGCCGACATCATGGATAGGGTTGAAATCTCCAGCAACCCGTTTAGCAAAATCACTGGCTTGTTGTGCCGCGATAAAAACACTTTGATCTTGCTTAGAATAATAAGGTGATAAAAACATGATGGAATGAGTCTTATAATTAATGGTTAATTTTTTCACCGTAGTTTACTGCACATTTAGCAATATACTCACCCGATGACTCGTTATCTTTTGATACAAAGTCAAATCTGAATGTTTTTTGTACTGACTGGCGGTGATCTAATTCACATATGTGAAATTGGTCGCCACAAGACTACCTTATTTGTAAATAAAGCGTACCTATTTGTTGATTTTAAGGCTCGCTTAAGTAAAATTACGCACAATCAACAATGTTAATAAGAATTGTTTTTATTTGTATTTTAGTAGTTAGTAGTATTTGGGAGAGTTAACATGAGCCAGTCAAACACCTTACGTTTGAGTGTTTTAGCAAGTGCATTATTGATGAGCATGGGTGCAACAGCCGCAGATAAAGCTGCTGGCACAAAGCAAGTAACTAAACAAGCCAACATTGAACAAATAACCATATTCGGTAGTCGCAATCCTATTAACACTGTACCGGGCAGTGCGCATGTTATCTCTGCAGCTGATATTGAGCAGTTTAAGTATACCGATATTATGCGTACATTGGCTTCCATTCCAGGTGTGTATATTCAAGAAGAAGACGGCTATGGCTTACGCCCAAATATCGGGATGCGCGGTACAGGTCAAAACCGTACTGAAAAAATTACTATTATGGAAGATGGCGTATTAGCCGCTCCAGCGCCTTATTCTTCACCAGCAGCTTATTATTTCCCTACTTCTGGTCGTATGCAAAGTGTAGAGATTTTAAAAGGTAGCTCTACGGTTAAATATGGTCCACGTACCACAGGTGGCGTAATTAACATGCTATCGCGTCAAATTCCAGATGCAGATTTAGCGGGTAAAGTGGATGTTGCCGCTGGTCAAGATGGCTTTGGCAAAGTACATGCTTATGCCGGTGGTCAAGGTGATCGCGTCGGTACGGTCGCTGAAATCTATCGCTACCAAGCTGACGGTTTCCGTGACATCAATGGTGTTGGCGGTGACACTGGTTTTGTTAAAAATGATGCGCTTGCTAAAGTCAGCATTAAAACGGATGAAACCGCTAAGTATCAACAAATTGTTGAGTTAAAACTGAAGTACGCCGATGAGGTTTCTAACGAAACTTATATGGGGTTAACTGATGCTGATTATGCTGCAACGCCATTTACGCGTTATTCTGCGTCACAAAAAGATCAAATGATCACTGAACACAAGCAAATACAGTTAAATCATGTGATTGAACTTAATGATGCACTTTCACTTAATACTACGGCTTACTATAACGACTTTCACCGTAACTGGTATAAAGCGGATAAAGTGGGTGGTTCAAGTTTAAGCAGTGGCGGTGTACAAAATGCAGCTGATTTTGACAAGGGCTTAGTTACTGCACCTATTGACGTGAGTGTTAAAGCGAACAATCGTAGTTATTTATCTCAGGGTTTACAAACTGAATTAAATTACTTTGTCGGTAACCATGAGCTTGCATTTGGTGCGCGTTACCATGAAGATGAAATGGACCGTTATCAGTGGGCTGATACCTATCAATTAGACACCTCTCAAGTAATGAACCGCACTAAAAGCGGTATTCCGGGCACAGATTCTAATCGTATCGATAGTGCAGAAGCCTGGTCATTGTTTGTTCAAGATCGTATGACCATTGGTGATTTTGCTATTACCGCGGGTGTTCGCTACGAAGACGTTACCACTAATCGCGTAGATTGGGGTAAAGCAAACCCAGGCCGTGATGGTGAAGCGAGTAAAGATGTTGATAACAGTTTCAGCGCTATCATGCCTTCTTTATCAGCGACTTATCAAGTGAATGACGCGCTTATCGTATTAGCAGGCGTACAAAAAGGTTTCTCTCCTGCTGCACCTGGTAACGCTGACGGTCAAGAAGAAGAAAGCTGGAACTATGAAGCAGGACTTCGTTATAACCAAGATGCGTTAACATCAGAAGCTATCGTATTCTATGGTGACTACAGCAATATGCATGGTAACTGTACAGCGGCTCAAGGTTGTGATGATAACAACATTGATAACCAGTACAACGCCGGTGAAGTTGATGTAACGGGTTTAGAGTTGAGCTTAGGATATGAGTTTAACCAAAAAGGTGAATTAAGCTTCCCAGTTAAGATGGCCTACACCTACACCAGTGCAGAGTTTGGCTCTGATTTTACCTCTGACTTTGAAAGCTGGGATAGCGTAAGTAAAGGTGACTCGCTAACTTATCTGCCAGAAAATCAGTTATATCTATCAGCAGGTGTTGCAGCAGAAAGCTGGCAAGTGACATTGGCGGGTCGTTATACCGACGATATGCGCACTAAAGCGGGTCAGGGTGATATTCCTGCTGATCAGTTAATTGCTTCTAAAACAGTATTTGATTTATCAGCGCGTTACTTTATTAACGACGCGTCAGAAGTATACTTAAATGTAGATAATTTATTTGACGAAACCTACATGACCACGCGTGTTCATGGCTCAGTTTTCTCTGGTAAGCCACAATCTGCAACATTAGGTTATAGCTATAAGTTTTAAGCTTGGCGTAATAGTGAACGAGTAAAATCAGGAGGGCTAACCATGTTAGCCCTCCTTTTTTTATAATATTTTTTGGTACCTAACTTAGCTATATTGAGTCAATGAATCATTAAGATTAGGTAAGTTGATTCATTTTGTTATGGATAACAGTTATTTGCGGAGTAAATAAAATGAGTTTAAAAGCAGACAGAGATATCGAAAAAACATACACAACGGCTGAATTTGTTGCAAAACTAAGGCGATTAGCTGACTCACTTGAAAGTGGAACTAAATTTGAGATCCAGATAGCCGGTGAAAGAATTTATGTGCCAGTGCGTGCCACTTACAATATAGAGCATGAAAGAATTGATTCAGAACAAGAAATTGAATTCCAGATTAAATGGTCAAACGATTAAATTATTACTCTTGATTATTGTATATGGGCGATAAATAGCTGAACCTTGATTAAGGCTAGTCTATATAAAACAGTATTGTTGCTGGTTATAAACATAAAAAAATACCAGCCTGTTGGCTGGTATTTTTATGTTGCAAAGGTCAGTAATTAAAGTGCTTTTAGAATCGCTTCTACGCTGTCTTTAGCATCACCAAATAGCATTTGAGTATTGTCTTTAAAGAACAGCGGATTTTGCACTCCCGCATAACCTGTGTTCATTGAACGCTTAAAGCCAATCACGTTTTGCGCTTTCCACACTTCCAGTACTGGCATGCCAGCAATTGGACTGTTTGGATCTTCCATCGCAGCAGGATTAACCGTGTCATTGGCACCGATCACTAAGACGGTATCAGTACTGCTGAAATCTTCATTGATTTCATCCATTTCTAATACAATATCGTACGGCACTTTTGCTTCGGCTAACAATACGTTCATGTGACCAGGTAAACGCCCTGCAACGGGGTGAATACCAAAGCGCACCTTGATGCCTAAATCACGTAATTTACGGGTAATTTCTGCAACCGGGTATTGTGCTTGCGCAACCGCCATACCATAACCTGGGGTGATGATGACTGATTGAGAGTTTCTCAGCATATCAGCAACATCTTCGGCATTGGTTTCGCGGTACTCGCCCACGTCTTCATCGCCACTTGTGGCGACAGCATCGTTACCAAATCCGCCAGCAATGACCGAGATAAACGAGCGATTCATCGCTTTACACATGATGTAAGACAGAATTGCGCCCGATGAACCAACCAATGCACCGACAATGATCAGTAAGTCGTTTGATAGCATAAAACCTGCAGCGGCTGCAGCCCAACCTGAGTATGAGTTAAGCATTGAAACCACAACTGGCATATCCGCGCCGCCAATCGAGGCCACTAAATGCCAACCAAACGCAAAGGCGATTAGCGTCATAATCAAGATTGGGGTAACCGCACCGCCTGTTTGCACAAATTGCACCATTAACACTAACGATACAATCACTGCGGCCAAGTTCATCTTATGACGATGTGGCAAGGTCAGTGCTTTTGATGGCAGTAATCCGCGCAGTTTGGCAAATGCCACTACAGAGCCGGTAAAGGTTACTGCACCAATAAATACCCCTAAGAAGACTTCTACAAGGTGAATATTAAGCATTGCCCCAGTTAAATGTTTACTTTGCTGCTGTACTTGGCTTGCCTCAGCAAATGCCGCTTCAGCCGTTGCAAGCGTCGTGTCTAAGTCATTACCGATTGCTACTACAATTTCGTTAATTGCCTGTGGGTGTAAATCGATAAAGCTGTTGTAACCCACTAATACCGCAGCCATGCCCACAAAACTGTGAAGAATAGCAACTAACTCAGGCATTTCGGTCATTTCAACTTTCAGTGCTAAGCGAACGCCAATTGCGCCGCCAATCACCATAGCTAAAATAATCCATACAACGCCTGTGGTACTTGGATTTAAAATAGTTGCACCAAGGGCAATAACCATCCCTATGATGCCAAATAAATTGCCGTTTTTAGCCGTTTCTTGTTTTGAAAGCCCCGCAAGGCTTAAAATAAACAATACCGCCGCGACAATATACGATGCTGTTACCAGTCCTTCTGACACGATAATTCCCCTTAATCTTTACGGAACATTTTCAGCATGCGCTGAGTGACGGTAAAACCACCAAAAATGTTAATACTTGCAATTAACACTGCGATAAATGACAGCACTGTGACCAGTGTTGAACCCTGTCCTATTTGCAGCAAAGCCCCGACAACAATGATGCCTGAAATGGCATTGGTGACTGACATAAGCGGTGTATGCAATGAGTGAGACACGTTCCATACCACGTAGTAACCGACCACACATGACAATATAAATACCGTAAAGTGTGACAAAAACTCCGATGGTGCAACTGTGGCTATTGCGCCAAATGCCACAATGCCAGCAAGGCCTAAAACATACTTAAGCTTAGAAGGGGCTTTGGGCTGAGCATTTTTGGCCGCAGGCGCAGCGGCTGGTTTGGCTGGTGCTGCAGACACTGAAATGGCCGGAGGCGGGAAGGTAATTTCACCGTCACGCGTTACCGTCATATTACGCATAACAACATCGTCAAAGTTAAGCAGCGCGTTACCGTCTTTATCCTTGCACATTAACTTCATCAAGTTAACAAGGTTAGTGCCATAAAGTTGCGATGATTGCGCCGGTAGTCGACCAGGCAGGTCAGTGTAACCAAGAACTTTTACACCGTTGTCGGTGACAAACTTTTCGCCTGTCACGGTATATTCACAGTTACCGCCAGTGGCCGCCGCTAAATCGACAATCACAGAACCTGACTTCATGCTATCAACCATGTCTTTGGTGATCAGCTTAGGCGCAGGGCGGCCAGGAATCAGTGCGGTGGTAATGATAATATCAACATCTTTTGCCTGCTCGGCAAATAACGCCATTTCAGCAGCAATAAACTCTTCTGACATCACCTTAGCGTAACCGTCAGATGAACCGCCTTCGGTGTTCTCAAATTCAAGCTTTAAGAATGTGCCCCCCATAGATTCAATTTGCTCGGCTACTTCTAAGCGAGTATCGAAGGCACGGACGATTGCGCCCAGTGATCCCGCAGCACCAATAGCGGCAAGGCCAGCAACGCCTGCACCAATAACCAGTACTTTAGCCGGTGGCACTTTACCTGCAGCAGTGATTTGACCGGTAAAGAAACGGCCAAATTCATGGGCGGCTTCAATAACTGCACGATAACCACCAATGTTAGCCATAGATGATAGGGCATCTAGTGACTGAGCGCGTGAAATACGTGGCACCATGTCCATCGCCATCACGGTAATTTTTTTCTGAGCTAATTTGTCAACTAAGTCAGGATTTTGAGCTGGCCAAATAAAACTAACAAGGGTAGTGCCAGGTTTCATTTTGTTAATTTCATCGTCTGTAGGTGCATTAACTTTAAAAACAAAGTCAGCTTGGTATGCATCTGCGACAATTTCAGCCCCTGCGTGTTCAAATGCGGCATCATCAAAACTTGATAATTTACCTACATCCGCCTCTATGGCCACACTAAAGCCGAGCTTTTTAAGTTGTACCACTGTGGCTGGCGTCGCAGCAGCGCGCGTTTCACCTGCAATACTTTCTCTCGGTATTCCAATCTGCATGACTGTTCCCTGATGGTTAATGAGTAAAATGCGATAAGGCTCCCCCGCCAAATAGCATAATATTTTCACATGATCATTCGTTGACGGTCGTGATCAACAAATCGATCGTATTTGGCTGGCATTGATATCAGTTGATGAACATCAATAGGTCTCTGTTGACGGTACCTTTTGGGCATCGTTTTGTTGTTTTATTCAGAGAACAATTAACTTGATAGATAACCAATTGTTAATCCAGCTTCTTAGCTTGCTGTAGACACTGCAATCAAACAAGTGCTGCAGGGTTAATTAATGCTGTTTTAATTAAGGGAAATTAAAAACTTTTAACTAACCCACACTTTTGTAGCCTAAAAAAACGACTTTGCATATTCCTAAATGGAATAAAAAATTATCTTTTATTCTTTTTTGCTTTTAGCGGACAGGAGTAAGCTTACAAACATTACACTGTTATAAGGCCGTCTTATGTCGTTAAACGAACTATCTTCATTAGCTTCACCTTTGTCACCAGGGCAAGTCGATAAGCTAAAACAACTCACCTCTGAGTTATCTGCTGTGCAATTAGCTTGGGTAAGTGGCTACTTAGCTGCCAGTGCTAACGCTAATGACAGCCAAAGCCTACTGGCTGGAGCTACACAAGCAAGTGCTAGCCAAACAGTGACTATTCTTTATGGTAGTCAAACCGGCAATGGTCGAGGCGTAGCAACAGAATTAGCGGCTAAAGCACAGGCACAAGGTTATGCAGTTAATTTAGCCTCAATGGGCGAATATAATGTGCGCCAATTAAAACAAGAAACCCTATTGCTAGCAGTAGTGAGTACCCATGGTGAAGGCGAAGCGCCAGATGACGCGATGGAATTGCATAAGTTTTTAGCTTCAAAGCGTGCCCCTAAGCTGGATAATCTTCATTACTCAGTGCTCGCGCTAGGTGATTCAAGCTATGAATTATACTGCCAAACAGGTAAAGATTTCGATGCTCGTTTTGCTGCATTAGGTGCAAAACAATTACTGCCATTGGCTGAATGTGATGTTGATTACGAGCAGGCTGCGTCAGATTGGCAAGACAGTGTATTAGAAGCCGTTAAACCTCATATTCAAAGCGTGGGTGCAGGCATAGTTTCTGTACCACAAACACAAGCTGGCAGCAGTGCGTTTACTAAGCAACAACCGTATACCGCTGAAGTATTAGTCAGTCAAAAGTTAACCGGACGCGATTCAGACCGTGATGTACGCCATGTAGAAATTGACCTTGGTGAATCAGGTATTTCGTATCAAGTCGGTGATGCATTAGGCATTTGGTTTAGCAATAACACTTTACTTGTGCATGAAATTATTTCAGGTTTAGGTTTATCTGCAGATGATCAAGTCATCGTAGGTAAAGAAACCTTAAGCCTTGTTGACGCCTTAACAGATAAAAAAGAGCTAACCCAGTTATACCCTGGTTTAGTAAAAGCATGGGCTGAATTTAGCGGCAGTGCAGAGCTATTGGCATTAAGCGAAGATAAAGAGCAAACACGTCAGTTTGTACTCGCCAACCAGCTGGCTGATTTAGTGGTCGCATACCCAGCTAACGTTACCGCAAGCCAATTAGTTGAAGTATTACGCCCATTAACACCGCGCTTATATTCAATTGCTTCTAGCCAGGCTGAAGTAGAAACTGAAGTTCACTTAACGGTTGCATTGGTTGAGGATGAGCGTCAGGGTCAAGCCCGATTTGGTGGTGCTTCTCATTTCTTAGCATCAGCAGAAGAAGGTCAAGCGGTTAAGGTTTATGTTGAACCGAATAAGCATTTCCGTTTACCTGAAACCCCAGAAACCCCAGTGATCATGGTAGGCCCTGGAACCGGTGTAGCACCATTCCGTGCCTTTATGCAGCAACGTGCCGCAGACGGCGTAACGGGTGACAGCTGGTTATTCTTCGGTAACCCACACTTTGAACAAGATTTCTTATATCAAGTTGAGTGGCAGCAGTATTTAAAAAGTGGCGATTTAAGCCGTTTAGATGTAGCGTTTTCACGTGATCAAGCTGATAAAGTTTATGTGCAGCATCGTATTACCCAGCAAGCTGAGCATGTATGGCAATGGTTACAAAATGGTGCCCATGTTTACATCTGTGGTGATGCAGAGCGTATGGCTAAAGATGTACATCAAGCATTAGTTGGCGTTGTAGTATCGCAAGGCGGGCTAACTGCTGATGCAGCAGAAGCTTACTTAGAAGATTTACGCAGTAATAAGCGTTATCAAAAAGATGTGTACTAACCTTATAGCATCAGTATAAGCACCAGAATTAGGCTTAGCTGCAAAGAGGTATTGCGATCCGATGAGTCAATAGCAACGCCGCAGCTAAGCGATTAAGCAAGATTGTTGTCGTACCAGGTTATTAATCGTTAAGTCATTAAGATTAAACGATCAACGCCTTAGCGAATATAGAATTAAGAGGCTGTCTCCATGAGTGATGAGCAAAAATTAGCAGTAAACGAATACCTAAAAATCGACAGTGATTATTTACGCGGTACTATTCAAGAGGGTTTAGACACCCAAGTGACCGGATCGTTTAGTGATGGCGATCAGCAGTTAATTAAATTCCACGGTTTTTACCAGCAAGACGACCGTGATTTACGTAACGAACGTAAAGAGCAAAAGCTAGAACCTTTATATAGCTTCATGCTACGAGCTCGCGTGCCAGGCGGTATTTGTTCGCCAGCACAATGGTTAGATGTGGATAAAATCTCATCAACGCTAACCACTTCAAACAGTATTCGTTTAACTACGCGTCAAACGTTTCAGTATCACGGCATTCCAAAGCGTAATCTAAAAACCTTGATCCAAGGCTTAGACAGAGCTGCACTTGACTCTATTGCGGCATGTGGTGACGTAAACCGTAACGTAATGTGTAACCCAAACCCGGTTCAGTCTAAGCTGCATCAGCAAGCTTATGCCGTGGCTAAAGAGCTATCTGATCATTTACTACCACACACTCGTGCCTATGCCGAGATCTGGTTAGATGAAGAAAAGCTATTAGACACTGAAACCCATGAACCGGTTTATGGCCAAACCTACTTACCGCGTAAGTTTAAAATGGCTGTGTCTGTGCCGCCAGATAACGATGTTGATGTTTACACCAATGACCTAGGCTTTATTGCCATTGAAGAAAATGGTCAGCTAATTGGCTTTAACTTAGTCGCTGGTGGCGGTATGGGTTCAACCCATGGAGAAGTTGAAACCTTCCCGCGTTTAGCCGATGACTTTGGCTACATTAAAACCGCTGACGTGATTAAATTTGCTGAAGCCGTGATGACAGTGCAACGTGACTGGGGCAACCGAGTTAACCGCAAACGTTCACGCCTTAAATACACCATAGTTGATCATGGCTACGATGCATTTAAAGCCGAAGTTGAAAAGCGTACAGGCATTAAATTCGAACCTAAACGTGATGTCGTTATCGGTGATCGTGGCGATCGTTACGGCTGGGTTGAAGGCATTGATAACAAGTGGCACTTAACCTTGTTTATCGAAAGTGGCCGCATTAAAGATGTACCGGGTAAAACACTGCAAACCGGTTTACGTGAAATCGCTAAGATCCATAAAGGCGACTTCCGTATGACTTCTAATCAAAATATGATTATTGCCAGTGTTGCAGCTGAAGATAAGGCCGAAATTGAAGGCTTAGCGCGTAAGCATGGTCTATTGGGTGAAGTGTTATCGGCAACCCGTGGTCACTCTATTGCCTGTGTGGCATTACCTACGTGTGCATTGGCGATGGCTGAGGCTGAGCGCTATTTCCCTGAATTTATCGATCACATCGATGCATTACAGCAAAAACATGGCATTGGCGAACAAGCTATTGTGGTGCGTATGACAGGCTGTCCAAACGGCTGTGCGCGTCCTTTTGCGGCTGAAATTGGCTTAGTGGGTAAAGCGCCTGGGCGTTATAACTTGTATTTAGGCGCCAGTTTTGAAGGGACTCGTTTAAATAAAATGCACAAAGAAAACATTCAAGAAGCTGAAATTTTAGCTGAGTTGGATGGTTTGTTTGGCCGTTACGCTACTGAGCGTGATGCGGGCGAGACCTTTGGTAACTTTACGGTACGTATTGGTGTCGTAAAGGCGGTTTTAGACGCCGCTAAGGATTTTCATGGGTAATTTCTCTATAGGACCTGAGCAATTAGTTGAATTGCTCAGCCAGCCTAAAGAGGTTCAGCAAGCTGAACTGGCAAAGATAAATCAGTTTTTATCTGCTTTAACCGCAGCTGAGCGTGTGGCATGGGGTCTGGCATTTTTGCCAGGCGAGCATGCTTTATCCTCTAGTTTTGGTATTCAGGCTGCTGTGATGTTGCATCTAGTCAGTCAGGTTCAAGCCGATATTCCGGTCATTTTGACTGATACCGGTTACTTGTTTCCTGAGACTTATCAGTTTATTGATCAGTTAACCGAGCGTTTAGACTTAAATTTGCAAGTATATCGCGCTGATCAAACCGCTGCATGGCAAGAGGCGCGTTTTGGTAAGTTGTGGGAGCAAGATTTAGCCGGACTTGAGCAATATAATCGCATCAATAAAGTTGAGCCTATGCAACGTGCTCTAGCTGAACTTAACGTAGGTACTTGGTTTGCGGGTTTACGCCGCACACAAGCAGGTACGCGTGAAGCATTGCCTATTTTAGCGATTCACGGTAATCGTTATAAATTACTACCGATTATTGAATGGACTAACAAAGATGTGCATGAGTATTTAACTGCCCACGCTTTACCGTATCACCCATTATGGGAACAAGGGTATGTGTCGGTTGGTGATACCCATTCAAGTAAGCCATTAGAGCTTGGGATGACTGAAGAAGAAACCCGTTTTAATGGTATGAAGCGTGAATGTGGATTGCATTACGAGATATAGCTTTTCGATAGTGTTACTGTGACCGTTTTTAGGTTGAGTAAGTTGTCTTGAGTAAATTGAGTAAGTATTTGAATTTTAAAATACTCCCTAAAAAGAGTTAAATTTTGTTTAAAAAGTTAGGCAGAGTACGCAATACTCGTCTACATTTACTCATTCCCGTAGATAGTTTTTTGTTGACACTTTTTAGGATTGTTTTTGCAGTCCAAGTACCTCCAAAAGCTTCGCTCGCATCCTCGAGCACATTGATTGACTTGTTAGCGTAATAAGCAATCAAATTTAAGCCCCAACAAGCATTGCTTGTTGGGGCTTTATATTATTAACCCTAGCTGTTTTTTTGTTCCTATATCACACAAGAGTTACTTCAATTCTGGGCGAAAAGTGCGCTTAGCTTAAATTATTTTTATAGACTTACCATGGCATTTACTTACCGACACGCGCAGCTTTTGATTTAAACAAGAGCGCTCCCTATAGATCTTCCGCCCCGTCCATGGGGCGGACGGTCGTCTCGCAAACACTCATGGTTCACCTTTCTAGTCTTTGCGTAACCTTTGAGCTTTAAAAAAACAACCCCATATTTTGCATCCGAGACTTAATTGAGATCACCAACCTTATATTTGGACAAAGGCAGGTTGGAAGATTTGTTTTTATAAAAGTTTGCCCTAACCAAACTAAATTTTAAAACTCAGTTAAATTTTCATTGGCGTCAAAAGTTGACTACAAGTGCAGATGATCCAGCGAGACGCCGATTCTTGATTTTAAAATCAGCATCCATGTGGGCTTAACCAAAACATCCTTGTTTTGGATACTCGCTGGCTCATCTGCACCCGCATTATTATCTCTTCGATTTAGCTTTATTGATGGCTGTGGTAACTCAAGAGCTAACTCGGAACTGGACAAAAACGTCTTAGAGCATTAGATCTAGACAACCTGACATTGATTAGAAAAAGTAACTGGAATTATTCGAAAGCCCCTAATTCTCTATAGCCCATTTCTCTTCGGGAGGACGTGTTAGTCAGTATCCTTTAATCGGGTTGTTATCGCTTTGTGGTTTTGCTTTTTACTATCTTGCCGAACAGTCTCAATAGCGCCTAAAACTGATCCTGTTATATCAGGAAACAACGTTCTATTATTTATATTCATTTTGTCTAAAACATTTAAATATTTAGTACGCTCCGATTCTGTGCACTTAAAGGTTAGCTTTTTTAAAAGGGGTGATGGGTATGCATGAGAAATTTCTCTATCAATTCTTTTTCTCCAGGCATCTAAAGAGTTGTAAAAAGCATGCTGGGTAAAAAACCCCTGTTGAAAAGGCTGTCTTTTATTATATTGGTTAACACTGTGAATCACATCTAAAAGTGGGTACTGCTCATTTAACATTTCTTCTTGAAGTATAATTTGACTTTTCTTTGGCCGAATATGAGTCATTATATTGTCATTAAAATGCTTAACAGCTCCCCGATCTAATACCCACAAACTTCTAGATATCCCTAGGCCTTCAACTGGATTTTTTGGCTTTCCGCCTGGGTACTGCTCTGACAATGCAAAAAATGCAGCTACATAAGGTGAATGTGTCCAATCAAGCAATGGCGTAGGTAAACCATAGTGCTGACCAAATTGAAAAATATCTGTTTTCTCAATTACTTCTTCTGGCAAGTCACCATTTACGACTAAGTTTTCCGTAAACGCTTTTTTTAACTTATTAAGAGTCACTTGCCTTATTGTCTCATCTTCAATCCCAATACTAATGCAAAAACGAACAAAAGTTGATTGCAATGACCAATTAGAATCTCCATGCCCTCTAAAACCCAGATTGTCATTGATATTTAATAAGTGATCACCGATATGATTAAACAGTAGTTCTGTTGACTCAAGCTCTACCTCCTCTAGTGAGGAGTTTGTTTCGTATTGTTTAGTCGTACAGCTCATATATACCCTTAATTTACTTTAGTAGATAACACTGATTAAAACTATCCTGACAGAGGGAGATAGAAGCGATTGATTGGTAAGTACTCTAGCAAAATTCAGTTGGAAAAACGAGCAAGTAGAAAAAGACACCTTTGTGTTGCTGCATAAACAGACAAATTAAAATCGAAGTGACATTCTTCTTGTAAATTGACAGTGTAGATACAGCTGCGAGCTTCCAAAATAGGGATGTTTTGGCAGAGCTTCCAAGGACGGACTTGCAGCGTATAGCTGAAGTGTCTGCGCATTCCGCGCCGGACAGGCGATAGATTGAATTGAAGGTGCGGTCTTCAGACATCAAACACAATACCAGCACACTCAAATGAACCATCAAAAAATGTAATCCACCTTCATTCGAAGGTTAACAAGTTTTGGGGCAAAACCAAGTTAGCGTTTTTGAAATCATCTTATTCCACTCAATATTTAAATCCTGCAGGTTAAGCTAAAGGTGTCAAATTTAGCTTATTGATTTCACCTTTCAACTCGAGTTGAGGCCTCTATTTAAAATGATAATCATAATTAAATACAGGCCTAAGCTAATGCGTTAAGGTCGAATTAATGTTAAATTATTGAATCGTTTACCTATGTCTTTGAAAGTTGGAAATAGGTACTTTTGACCAACAGATAATCCTCGTGACTCTCATGGAAGAGTTAAATAGTGAATAAATTGGAGTTTATAAATGAATAAAATGGCTGTTGCAGTTGCTGTATTAGCGGTTGGTGCGGGTGGATATTATTTTAGCCAACAATCTAACTCAGTAGTGGCAAATCCTATGCTGGATTATATTCCAGCAGATACGCTAGCGTTTTCAGGGCAGTTAAGCCCTTTTCCCTTTAAAGATTATCTGTATAGCTCTGCGGGAAGCGCTCAAGGTTATTCAGTTGAGCAGCTTGGTGAGTTGAGCGATTTTTCTGAGCCGCACGAGAAGTTTTTCTTAAGTCTTTATAAGCAATATCTGACATTGATGACCGAGCCTGACAAGCTGATAGCACATTATGGTTTACCTGATGAGATGCAAAGTTATTTTTATACTCTAGGTGCTTTGCCAGTGATGAAGCTTCAATTGGCTGATGCGAAAGCGTTCTGGGCTGAATTAGATCGCGCAGAGCAAGAAAGTGGCTTAACGCACACAGTCGGCACCACCGCAGAGCTTGAATACCGTGCTTATCGATTAACCGGTGAAGATTCTGATGAAACAGTAGATATTATCTTTGCTGAAGATAAAGGCTGGTTAACTGTTACGTTAAACACCTCATTTAACCAAGTTGAATTGTTACAAACCGCGTTAGGTGCCAAAAAAGTTGATAACCCAATTTCTGCCACCACTATGATACAAGATATCGCCAAGCAACACGGCTTTATGCAAGACAGTATTAGTTTTATCAACCATGTTGAGTTAGTAAAAGGTATCACCTCTACCGATGGCAACATGTTGGCTAAGCAAATTACTAAATTGGCAGCGCTGCAGGATGAAGATCCATTTGCCGAACTTCACAGCGAACAGTGTCAAACTGAGCTAATGGGCATTGCTAATAACTGGCCACGTTCGGTAATGGGATTTAAGTCTTATTCTGTATCGCGTGAACAAAGTACATTTGATGCGCGTTTTGTGATAGAAAGCAAAAATGCAGTGATACTGGATGCATTATCTAAAATGCGTGGTTTTATTCCTGATTTTGGTGCTGATGCTGCCGACCATATTATGTCATTTGGTTTAGGGATTGATGTGGCTCAGTTAGCACCATCTTTAAACGCGGTTTGGAAAGATTTAAAAACACCAAGCTATCAATGTCAGCCTTTAGCTGAAAGCCAATATGCATTAGAAGAGTTCAACCCAGCCATGATTGGTATGATGACCGGCATGGCTAATGGCGTTAAAGGGTTAAGCCTAACGGTAATAGATTATCAGTTAAAAGATACTGATGGTTCACCAGCTTTTGACAAGTTAGACGCGTTAGTGACTATGTCTGCTGAAAACCCAACCCTGTTGCTTGATATGGTTAAACCTATGTATCCACCTTTAGCTCAGGTTGATTTAAAGGCTGACGGTGAAGCGGTTGATGTGACTTCATTATTAATGTTGCCACCTGAGTTTGGCGTACAAGCAAAAATGGCTGTTAAAGGTCAGCATTTAGTTTTGTTTGCCGGTGATGAAGCGCAAAAGTTAGCGGATACCTTAGGTAAACAAGCATTAACTTCAAATGGCTTGCTTAACTTGGCGGTTGATTACGAGAAAATGTTATCGCCAATGATGACCATGATAGAGCAAAGCGGCGAAGAAGTGCCGGAAGAGTTGTCTATGATGAAAGATTACAATATGAGTATGCAAATGACGATTGATATCAATGCTAAAGGCATTGAGATTGGCTCGAAAGTGAATACTAAAGCCGCTAAGTAATTTGTAGCAAGTGCTTGAAAATAGACAAGCCGTTCGCTTAATCGCGAGCGGCTTTTTATTGGCCGAAGCGCTAAAGCTAAAGCTAAATCTAAAGCTAAAGCGAGTGCATGCCAACCTTAAGTTGTCGGGCATTCAGATGTAAAAAATCGACCCCAGATATCATTCTGAGGTCGATTATTAAGGTGACTGATTGTATACGTTAGTTGTTTAACCCAGAGGTTAGTTAACTAAACCACGACGCTTTAATAGCGCGTCAGTTGAAGGTTTTTTACCGGCAAAGTCGATATAGCTTTGCATTAGATCCTGGCTATTACCTTTTGACAACACAGCATCACGATATTTCTGGCCATTTTCTAGGGTTAAACCACCTTGTGACATCATGTGCGAGAACGCGTCTGCGGCAAACACTTCAGTCCATAAGTAAGCGTAGTAACCCGCTGAATAACCGCCGCCGAAACTGTGGCTAAAGTAGGTGGTTTTATAGCGTGGTGCTACAGGCGTGTAATCTAAACCGTGTTTTGCTAGTGCTTGTTTTTCAAAAGCGGCAACATCACTAATTTCAGTACCTGCAGCAATTGAGTGCCATTCCATATCAAGCAGCGCTGCAGCTAAGTACTCAACCGTACCAAAACCTTGGTTAAAGGTATGTGACTTTAATACTTTAGCAAGAAGTTCAGCCGGGATAGGCTCGCCGGTTTGATAGTGCTTGGCATAGTTTGCTAGCACTTGTGGCTCTATGCTCCAGTCTTCGTTGGCTTGTGATGGAAACTCAACAAAGTCACGTGCGGTTAAAGTGCCCGCTAAACTTGGATATTTAACCTGTGAGTATAAGCCGTGAATAGCATGTCCAAATTCATGGAACATGGTGCTCACTTCGTCAAATGTCATCAGTGTAGGCTGACCTTCGGCAGGCTTAGGAATATTCAGCACGTTATAGACCACTGGCTTAGTATTTTTTAAGAATGATTGGCTAACCAATTCATCCATCCAGGCTCCACCACGCTTACCTTGGCGTGCATATGGGTCTAAATAGAACAGGCCAATTGAGCTACCGTCTTGGTTAAATATTTCATATGCGGTCACATCTTTATGCCACACAGGTAAATCAGCGCGCGGTTTAACTGTGATGCCATAAAGCTTATTCATCGCAAAGAACAAGCCGTCATTTAGTACAGTGTTCATTTCAAAATAAGGCTTAACCTGGCCGTCGTCTAGGTCATATTTAGCGGTACGTACTTTCTCTGCATAGTAAGCCCAGTCCCATGGCTCAAGGGTAAAGTCTTCACCATCTTTAACAATTTCAGCTTGAATATCAGCAGCTTCAATTTTTGCTTTAACCAGTGCTTTTGGTGCTAGGTCGTCAAGTATGCCGTAAACCGCTTCTGGGTTTTTGGCCATTTGATCGCCTAGTGAGTAAGCCGCCCATGTTGGGTAACCTAATAGTTGCGCTTTTTGTGCACGTAGTTGAGCTATTTTAATGTTTAACGGCGCGTTAGTTTCCATGGCGCGATAAGCAGAGGTTTGCCACAGTTTTTTACGTAAATCGCGGTTTTTAAGGCTAGATAAAAGTGGCTGAGTGGTGGTGTTCACTAAGGTGATCATGTAACCCGTTTTACCGGCATCTTTTGCCGCAGAGGCTAATGATGCAATGTCGCCATCGGATAACCCGTCAAGCTGCGCTTTATCTTCAACCACAATCACGTCATCAGTGAAAGATTTCAATACGTTTTGTGAAAAGCTGGTTTCATACTTAGCTAACTCACCGTTTAACTGACGCATTGTGGTTTTGTCTGCATCAGACAATTTAGCGCCTGAGCGCACAAAACGGTCGTAGTAAACTTCTACTAGGCGCAAGTCTTCACCGGTTAATGTTGCTTTGTTTTTGTAAATAGCTTGAATGCGAGCAAAAAGCTTTTCATCAAGATAAATATTGTCCTGGTGTGCCGTTAGCTTAGGAACAATTTGTTCCTCAACGCTGATGAAATTGTCGTCAGAAATTAACCCAGTAAGATTGAAAAAGGCGCGTTGAGTACGGTCTAAAATAGCACCGGTTTTTTCTAGCGCGACAATGGTGTTGTCAAACGTGGCGGCTTCAGTGTTATTAGTAATCGCGGCAATTTCTGCTTTGTGCTCTAACATGCCCTGTTCAAATGCAGGTAAGTAATCACTCGCTTTTAGTTTATCAAATTGCGGCGCCATATATTGTAAAGGGCTTGGCGTTAATAGCACGTTGTCGGCAGCGGCAGGCGTTTTTGTCATTGTTGATGCCTCTGCGGTCGTTTTGCTGGTCATTGAAGTGTCTGCTGATTGCTCTGAACAGGCGCTAAGCATCAGTGCAGCACTGACTGCTGTTGTTATAAGGGTTTTACGCATTGAAATATCCTTGGGTCTTTGCCCGATTGAGGTGTTTTACGCCTATTCAAAATATGATCGTAGCGTTGAATAGTGGCCGTAAAAACATAAAATAATAACCTCAATACAATACCAAGCCTTCGCCTTGCCGCATAGGGTTATGATATTAACTAAGATTAATTTTTAAAATCTATGCCATCAATAGTGATATTTGCGAGATATTTAGGCATCTAAGTCATAAATTTTAGTGGTATTTTATGGATATTCGCGTAGCTTAATAATGATAAATACGCACGATAAGGGCGATAGATGAAAGCGGGTAAACACGATACAAAACTGCTAAAACTTGCAATGGAAATAGGCATGGGCTACGCGCAAAAACGGGGTTTTGCTGATTTTGGTAAAGGTATTTCACCCAAAGATAAAGTGGAATGTATTTATCGATTATTGGTTGAAGACAACCTGATTCAAGCCTTGGCCGAAGATAAAGATGATGGTCCGAATCGCAAGCATAAATTGATATTATGGATCAGTAAGCAACTGCCTAAAGAGCATGAATTACTCAACTGATCTTTACTCTTAATGATACCGTTAACGGTATTAATGGCCTTGGCATTGCTTCATTCAAGCGATTATTACATTCCAGCGTCTGTTACTTTTCAGTAATGGTTACTTTTCAGCAATGGTTACATTTTAGAGATTGTTAAATGTTAGAAAAAAAGCGAACATTAAAGAGTTCGCTTTTTTGTTGGGCTATTTTCGGCTATGTCACTCATCTTATGGTGACAACGCTATATATGCCAAATAGTCCTGTAGCTTACAGCCTGATCACTAAGCATAGCCTTTACTCAAATCATACAGACGATTTGACAACTCTGATGACGAGCTACTGACATTGGCTAATTCAAGCGCATCCTTGGCATTTAAGTCATTACTGACTCTAATGTTTTCGGCAAGCTGGTTAATTTCACCCGACACGTTTGACTGCTCACTGGCTGCTACTGCTATTTGCGAAGTGCTGCGACTTATGCCGCTAAACACTTCGATAATTTCATTAAATCCTGCAATAACTTTCTCTGATCGAGTCAAAGACTCACTCGATAAAGATTGTGAACTGACAATAATATTCACGCCCTGGCTAGCCGATGTTTGTAACTGAGCTATCATAGCTTCTATCTTGCTGGCGGATTCTTGAGAGCGGCCTGCTAGGGTTCTTACTTCATCTGCAACCACCGCAAACCCGCGCCCCTGTTCGCCCGCTCTAGCGGCTTCAATGGCGGCATTTAATGCCAGCAAATTCGTTTGCTCTGAAATACTTTTAATCACATCTAACATAGTACCCATTTGTTGAGAGTCCGGACGCAAGACGATTAATAATATTGGCAGTTTGTTGAAGTACTTCTGACAATGCCTGGTTGGCTTTACTATTTTCTTTAACATCATCCATACGTCGTTGAACCAGACCTTGGGATTCGTCGACGGTTTCTGAGGTTGATTTGGTGTTTCGTGCAACCTCGGCTGCGCTGGCTGACATTTCTGTGATGGCAGCGGCAAGCATGTGGTTTTCTGTTAGTTGTGACTCAGCGCGCTGCTTTAGCATAGAGGACATATCATTTAGCTGTTTGGCTCGGGCTTTGGCCTCCACTGCTTCGTTTGCTATCTGTCCAAGTAAGCCCTTAAGATGTTCGCTGTATTGGTTAACGGCTTGTTTTAAATTACCTATTTCATCATGCCTGTCAATCTTGAGTGTTGCAGCAGAACCACCACTGATTAACATGCGAATTTGCGCCGTGGTCTCATTCACCCATTGCATCACTTTGTTGGCATTCAAAATCAGAATACCAACAAAAAAAAGCAGCATTGGAATAAGCGTAGCGTATAAGCTTAAGCTTAAATCACTGATAGGTTTTTGGATGATAGGGTCAGGTAGCACTATGCCAATCTTCATGCCTTCTTCTGGCATATCCATTATCGCCAACATAGAGCCACTGCCTTCAACAACGCCCTCTGGCAGTTGAATGATGGTCTGGCCGCTGTTGATTGCGCTTAATAGCGGTTGTAAGCTGCTATCTTGGGCGACAACATCATTGAGTTTTTTCATATCAAGGGATGTTGAGCGAATACTTGGAAAGCTAATAATTTGATTGTCTTGACCAAGTACAAAGTTGAACCCGCCCGACTCTTGGTTTTGGCGCTTAAACAGCTTATCTAAACCCGCTAGCATTAAATCAACGGTTGCCACTCCCCAAAACTGACCTGCTCGATTAATTGCGACAGTGCAGGTGACCATGGCGGTGCCACTGACCGGATCTTCATAAGCTTCAGACCAACCGCATTGTCCAGTATTAAGTGAACGCCCCGCAATATACCAGGCTTCATTATGATAGCCAGGACCACTGGGTTTATTGTAATCATCAATTTTGTCTAATTGCCCTGAAGCATTTCGTGCCCAAAAAAAAGATTTTAATGCCACACCTGAGCTAAAAGCGTTAGGTTCTGGCCAAATGCCCCCGCCAGCGACATTGGTATTGCCAAACTGGTCAATTATTTGGGGGAATAGCAGCGAAAATTGTTGTTCATCTAAGGGTAACGTTGCTGCTAACGAGGCTAAACTTTGGGTCAACACAGCGCCTTTACTGAGTTCAATTCTTACTTCATTAACACTGGCCGAAATACGTAATAGCTCTTTCTTCTCAACCTCTTTTTGAATAACCGGTAATGCTAATGTTTGCATTACCACATAAATAAGTACAATTGCTGTGACTAATAAACCCACACTAAGGTAGGTCGCTTTTTGTGAAATTAATAACGTTTGCTTTTCCATTAGGAATACCCTTTACGAGCTCACTGAACCGGATGTTACTTTCGCTTTAGCATCACGAATTAACGCTAGTAATATTATAGTCACTATCTTTTCATTCGGTTGTTTATATCGTCAGCTATACCGTTACTTGTAATGTAACTCTGCCAGGGTAACTTTTACTTTTAGCCCAAGATGATTTTAATTCATGTTGGTTAGCTGTAGAATCCGCCCCTTCTTTTGCTGCTGACCTAATATTTGTGCCGTTATGATGATTGACCTAGCTTTACTGCCTGTTTATTTAACCACTGTTATCGCTCTTCTATTAATACCGGGTCCTGACATGCTATTAATCGCCAGCTCTAGCCTCAGCTATGGCCGCAAAGTGGGTGTATATGCCAGCTTAGGCAATGCAACTTCTGGGCTTATTTTAACCTTGCTTGCGGCCATGGGGGTGTCTGCATTGGTTGCCATGAATCCAATGGCATTAGAGTTATTGCGTTTACTGGGTGGTGCTTATTTGCTTAAAATGGGCTGGGATTGTATGCGCAGTCTCGCAACAGAGGCCCCTGAAATAGAGCAGCAAAATAACTTAGCTAAATTGCTTTATCGCCGCGCAGTTACCAGTAATCTACTTAATCCTAAGGCACTGCTGTTTTTTGTTTTGTTTTTACCGCAGTTTGTCTCTACTCAGCTTAGTGCCAGTTCGGGCGAGCAAATGCTAGTATTAGGGCTATTGCTTAATGTGATGGGATTGTTGTTTAATTTGTTGCTGGTGGCTTTAGTGGGGAGTTTAGGTAAACCCTTGCTGAATAATGAAAAATTTCGTACATATCAGAACAAGTTTATGGGCGTGATATTTTTTGCTTTGGCGATTTGGTTACTGTCTTCTCAAATATAGAATGTTAGTTAACGCATTGAATAAATGTGTTATTAGAAAGTAAACAATAAAAAGCCACGGTTATAAACCGTGGCTTTTTATTATCTATTTACGCTACAGATATTAATCTATTGCCGAATTGGATTCACTTTAGGCTAGTTAATTGCTCACTATTTAATTGCAGCGATTTCTTTTTCAACCGCAGCAACCACAGCGTGAGGACTGCTTAGATATTGTGAGTGGTCGATAAAAATAGCGTTGTCATTGACGGTCATGACCATAACAGGGAAGCCTGCAGTACCGATGACTTGTTGAATTTCTTCAATACCTTCTAGCACGTGTTCTGCCTCTATACTCAGCTCATCTTTAAACACTTTATTTGATGGCGATAGTTTAAATTTTTCGACAATGGCATTGAAATCGTGTTTGTTATCTAACGGGTTGCCTTCAATGAAGTGTGCCCTTTGTATAGCATTTAACACATCTAATTGTTTGCTAGCTTGTTTGCTTTGTACCCATCCCATTAGGTTTGCGGTTTTCACTGAGTTCTTAGGGCTATTTACATAGCGAATATGATCTCTACCAAACTTAAGTCCACTAATCCGTGCAGCAGCTTCCATTTGTTCTTCGCCAGCACTGTCTTGGCCTATGTAATGTGCACTGTGTAATAAGTGAACAATCATTTCAGGGTAGGCTGCTTGCAATGCATTGACCAAAGGTGTGGCGGCATAGCTCCAAGGGCAGTGCGAGTCGTAGATAAAATAAAGCTCGGTGGTCATTAAGGTCATTCTTGTTGGCGGTTGATAAGTTGATCCTAAATAGTTTGTTGGCATTATTCAATCATTGAATCAGTGTTTATTGTCCAATGATAAACTCTGTTGATAAGACTAATGGATATCTTGTGATTATTCATGCTGGTTTAACGTCTGACCTATACAGTCATGGCATTAACCTTAATAAATCATACTTGATTGCAGGAGTGAGAATGTCGCAGGCTTTTTTATCGAAAACACGTGTTTTAGTCATAGGCAGTTGTTTGGCTACGGGAGTTGTATTGTCTGGTTGTGGCTTTTTCGGTGCGGATGAAAAACAACAAGCAGAGGCGCTTTGGTTAGCGAAAGATGAACAGCTAAAATCCGCCATAGAGGCTGTTCGAAGCGAAGGCATTGATGCGGTGATTAAGAGCGCTGAAACGGGTAGCGTGTCAGCATGTGTTGCTGCCAAATTAAGTCAAGATCCGCTTGGTGAGTTAGTCAGTGTGGAAGGTGCTTTGGCTGAGTCTGCTCAGGTTGCTGAATTAATAGGTTCAGTACAAAAGTTACTGGAGCAAGATGTCAGCTTTGAACAAGTGGCTAGTTTGCTTCAAAAGGGGGCTGATGCCGCGTCTTACGCTAAGGCATTAATTGAGCAGCAAGGGGTAACGGGCGCGATAGCCAGTATGCAGCAAATGGCAATGGCTAGTGAGCAATTTGCTACCCAAGATTTAGGTGGCCATTTTCAGCAACTTCTACTTGAGTGCCAGACTAAATAATCTCTGATCGGGTTAAATAAAAAATGGGGTTCAGATTTTGTCTCAACCCCATCAATATAATCTGCTTATTTTATCTAAACGGCGATCAGTTGGTTATCGTAATCAAGGCCGCAGGAATAATAAAGAAGACGGTAGCAATATAAGCCACTACCGTTAACTTATTCTGTTGGGCTTTTTCAGCTAACCATTCGGCACAATATATCGGCCAGTTGCGGAATAAAGGGATACCGTAAAGCACTAATACGCCTAATACGTTAAAACACAAATGCACAAGTGCGATTTGTAATCCCAATATTGCGTGATCGCCAGAAACAGCCATTGCCGCCAGTAATGCGGTAATACAGGTGCCAATATTAGCGCCTAAGGTGAAGGGATAAGCTTCTTTTAGGGTAATAATATTGTTGCCTATAAGCGGCACTATCAAACTTGTCGTGGTGGATGAAGATTGCACTAGCACTGTCACAGCTGTACCTGCTGCAATGCCATGACTAGGTCCGCGACCCAATGCCGTTTTTAAGATTGTTTCTGCGCGTCCAACCATTAAGGTTTTCAGTTGCTGCCCCATAAATAACACCGCAAAAAACAAAATGAATATACCCAATCCAATGACAATCGTGCCATTAATGATTGGGTTTTCAAACTGTAGTTGGCTGGAAATAAATTCGGTTACAGGCTTTGTCATCGGTTTGATAAAATCGAAACCAATGCTGCCAGAACTGCCCATTGCGGCAAAGGGGGCGACTATCCAGCCGCTTAACTTTTCCAGTAAGCCAAACATAATTTCTAATGGTAAGAAGATACACACCGCGAGTAAATTGAAAAAGTCATGCACGGTTGCGCCTGCAAAGGCACGACGAAATTCATGCTGACAACGTAAGTGTCCTAAGCTAACTAAGGTATTGGTTAAGGTGGTGCCTATATTTGCTCCCATGATCATGGGAATAGCGATTTGTAGAGGTAAACCGCCAGCGACTAAGCCGACAATAATACTGGTAGTAGTACTTGATGATTGGATTAACGCGGTGGCAATTAAACCGACCATTAATCCGGTTACAGGGTGTGAAGCAAACTCAAACAATGCCATTGCTTGTTCACCGCTTGCTAATTTAAAACCTGTACTTATCATTGCGACAGCAAGCAATAGTAAATACAGTGATGCTATTAAACTGAACCAACGCAATGTATTGCCAATTGGTAAGGGAGAAACGCTCATGCAACAACTCCAAAATGACACTTATGTGACGCGGCGCATTCTATCAGAAGGCAAAAAAAAGTAATCAGTTTGGCAGAGCAAATTGAAAATATATTTCTAACAAAAAGCGTGATCTTTTTCATGTAAAATTCAGAGTGTGGTTTTTAATATAAGCTTTTGAAAATATTGATTTATATTTTTAGACACGGCGACTTGTTACGGTGTTCCTCTGTATTCAGTTAACGATAAACATTATCTTGGTAAAAATATCAATGGATGAACCGATCACTATTTCACTGCCTTCACTTATTCATCGAATAGAGGGAAACAATGTTAAGCATGCTAAAGCTATAGCCTTGCAATCTGGTTGTGAGCTTAAACGTGTGCGTCGTTCGAGGAACTGGCTGATAATAGGTTCGGCGATTCAGGTGCAATCATTTTCAATGCGATTAAAAACAGAGCAGACTGAGGCGTTTGGTTATTTAATCCAAAAAATTGATACAGGCTTACTAGGTCATGCTGACAAGTTAGAATCGTTAGAAAACAAGCTTAAACGTTTAATCATCCAAAGCCCCAATATTACCTTAAGTGAATTAATGCAGATCACCGATTGCACTGTAGCTGAAGCAAGAGTTGCCCGTTTTAATGCTGATTTATATTAAGTTTTCTCTGGAAACACATAATCTAACGCTAACTTTGTTATTCTAAAGTAATAACTTCAGCGCGATTAAGGGGAAAACGCTAGCCTAAAGCTGCAGTGTTAGTCATGAATCACTAACGGCTTAGCTGCCCTTGGCCCGTATAATTGAAAGCACCATGATTGTCTATAACAGCAGGTGCTTGGATTGGTTCTTCAGTAGATGTTTTTGGGGTTTGTGCGACAGAGATATTCTGCCATTTGTTAACCATCTTTGCTAATGCCCCGCGGTTTGATAGGGTTAAGATGGCATTGTTTATTTCCTGTAATAAGCCAGAGCTTTTTGTTTGTTTGCTCAACATGAAATGAATTTTATTGCTGTCAACAAGAAGAGGCAATGGTTCTAGCGCAAGCCCCTCTGATTGATTGGCTATGTAAGGTAAAGAAATGGAGTCGCCAATCAGAATATCACCTCTTTTATAGGCGAGCATCCGCACAGATTGTGCCGCATCTTGGCTAATAACTAATAAGCCCTGATTGTGTAATTCTGCTTTTGACTGTAAATAGTCTTTCCCATACCAGCCATATGTCGGCACTAGTAGTTTCAATTTTAGACTAAAAATATCCTGCCATTTATCTATGCTTATTTGAGGCAAGGTATCGGCCTTGGTAAACAATCTTATTTCTTCATCTCGGTATGATTGAGTAAAAAAGGCATACTTCTCTCGTTCTTTTGTGTAGCTTGCCCCCATCATCATGTCTAAAGTGCCAGATTTTAACATTTGGTGAGCACGCTTAATCGGCATGTGGATAAATTTTACTTGGCAGCCAAGATTATTAGCAACAAGGGTAAGCATGTCGATATCCAGTCCAACAGCTTTACCTGAGTCGTCAACCCAAGAGTAAGGTGCCCAATCATTAAAGCCGACCTTTATCGGTTCAGGACAAATAGATTGTGCATTTTGCCCCCAAACGATATACGACTGGCAACAGAATAGCAGAGTAAATAACAATGTATTTTTCAATATCATATTGACCACTAATTTTGCTTTGGTATTGAGTGAAAAATGAATTCCCATGCGCAGAGATTAATATTTCATTAGACCTGCTTAATCCTAGCTTTCTATCTGGTATATCGCTAGTTATTAAAGGTGATTAAATAGACAGCAGTATGTACGCTATAGACTGTTTGTAATGGTACCTTGTTTTATATAAATAAAGGCTAGACTCACATAATTTACCAGAACGATTTTTTAGGTACGGGTTATTCAAGTTAAGACGCGATTTTTGACTATATCTGTTTTTCGTACTATTGAATATACGTAATTAGATTACATAATTAACTTTACCCTGTTGCTAATTTTTTCTTGCATTGCGACTTTAGGTAAATTAGCTCATCATGCTCAGCTATACCTGTTTTAGTATGCACACTAAGGAATTCACGCTTGAAGACGTTTTCTTGTCAATGTGGAAGCACGTTACACTTTGCTAATAGCAAGTGTGTTTCATGTAGTTTGTTATTGGGTTTTATCCCAGATGACCAACAACTCAGTGCATTCACCAAAAATCGTAATGGGCAGCTGCAGTCATCTAGTAATGGTTTGTTATACCGTCAGTGTAAAAATTATTCTCAGTATGATGTTTGTAACTGGATGGTACCTATTCAAGATAGCCATGAGTTATGTGTGTCTTGTCGCCTGACAGAAGTGATCCCTAATCTTTCTGACCCAAATAATATTAAGCTTTGGTTTCGTATGGAGCAGGGGAAAAGGCGTCTGCTTTATACTTTGCTTAAGCTAAATTTGCCTATTATTAATCGAACGACTGATCCGATATCGGGTTTAGGATTCGCATTTTTACAAAATCAAGTTGAAGACGAATACGGTAACGAATTAACGGTTAAAAATTATGTTTCTACTGGCCATAGTGCAGGGTTGATTACCATTAATTTAGATGAAGCAGATTCTGCATCTCGTATTCAAATGCGCGAAATGATGGAAGAACGTTACCGTACTTTAGTTGGGCATTTTAGGCATGAATCAGGTCACTATTTTTGGGATCGTTTAATTAAAAATTCGCCTCACCAAGACGGTTTTAGAGCATTATTTGGTGATGAACGCTTAGATTATGCCAATGCTATGAGCCAATATTATCAAGATGGCCCCGCTAACAATTGGCAGAACGTTTGGATTAGTGCTTATGCCAGTATGCATCCATGGGAAGACTGGGCTGAAACATGGGCCCATTATTTACATATGGTTGATACACTTGAAACTGCTAATGACTTCCAATTTAGCGTGTCTGGCAACATGGTTGCTAACCCGTTAGTCAACACTGATGATTATAGCCAAACCTATACAGCGTCTAGTTTTACTCATTTATTTAATGATTGGTGTCGATTAACTGCAGTGCTAAATGCCTTGAATCGTAGCATGGGAATGGACGATGCTTATCCCTTTGTTATTTCGATTACAGCATTGGATAAACTGCGTTTTATTCATGAAATTATTACCGATGATAACAGTGAAATAGGGGCTTAAAAGTTGCTTGTTTATCGGAGAAATGGGTGTTTTTTTCTCCGATAAATTGTAAAATATAATGGATTAAATGTTAATTAAAATGAATTAATTCAATAAAAGTAATCATTTTTGCGTATAGTGAACCTTTGAAAAGCAATCGAAAAGGTATGTATGGCTATTAAATGGAATGATTATAATGTCGCAAACTTTCACGATGAACTTGTTCAAACTTCAGGGGCACCAAGACCCTACGCTATTGATCTGTGTAACTATTTAACTTCTCTTTCTGACACAGAAATAATTGAATACAAAGCCGCTGCAGATTCCGCTATTCACGTCATGGGTATTACTTTTAGAGTATACAATGATGAAGAAGGCTCAATCGATCGCGCATGGCCGTTTGATATTGTTCCAAGACTCATCGATAAAAGAGAGTGGCAACAAATAGAGATAGGTTTGAAGCAGCGCGTTAAAGCGCTTAATATGTTTATTAACGATTTATATAACGACCAAAACATCATTAAAGATGGTGTATTCCCCGCCGATCTTCTGCACAAATCAAAAAACTTCTTACCACAATGTGAAGGATTTACCCCGCCTCTTGGCGTGTGGGCACATATTTGTGGCTCTGATTTGGTCAGGGATAATCAAGGTGTTGTTTACGTATTAGAAGATAACTTAAGAGTCCCTTCAGGGGTGTCTTACATGATGGAAAATCGCTTAGTAATGAAGCGAGTGTTTCCTGAGATGTTTGAAAAATATAATATTTTACCGATAGACGATTATCCCTCACAGTTATATGACATGCTTGCAGATATGTCCCCAAGAGACATTGAAGAGCCTGAAATAGTGGTGTTGACTCCCGGTATTTATAACTCTGCCTACTTTGAACATGCTTATCTTGCCCAGCAAATGGGTGCAGAGTTAGTCGAAGGTAGTGATTTAGTCGTCGATGACAACGATATTCTCTATATGCGTACCATTGAAGGTTTGTCACGGGTGGATGTAGTATATCGCCGTATTGACGATGAATACCTTGACCCAGAAGTGTTTAATCCTGAGTCTACGTTAGGTGTTCCCGGCATTATGCGTGCTTGGAAAGCCGGTAATGTTGCTTTAGCTAACGCCCCTGGTTCTGGTGTGGCAGATGATAAAGTGGTGTATGCCTATGTGCCTGATATTATTAAGTACTACTTAGACGAAGAAGCGCTTATTGCGAACGTGCCTACCTACAAGTGTTTCATTGATGAAGAGCGCGAATACGTTCTTAATAATATTGAAAAAATGGTCGTTAAACCTGCCAATGAATCCGGTGGTTATGGCATGTTAATTGGGCCTCATGCCTCAGCTGAAGAACATGAAGAGTTCAGAAAGTTAATCGCTGAAGACCCAAGAAATTACGTCGCTCAACCTATGTTGATTCTATCTACTGCACCTACGTTGTTTGATACCAAAGTAGAGCCCCGTCACCTTGATTTACGTCCTTTTGTATTAAGTGGCAAAAATGTCACGGTGACTGCTGGTGGTTTAACCCGAGTCGCAATGCGCAAGGGGTCCACCGTGGTGAACTCGTCACAAGGTGGTGGCAGTAAAGATACTTGGATTGTAGATATGGAGTCAATATGAGCATGCTTTCAAGGGTCGCCAGCACTCTATACTGGCAGGCACGTTATTTAGAGCGAGCTGAAAATACCGCTCGCATCATCAATGTTAACTCTCACCTGTTATTGGATTTACCTAAAAGTGTAGTGTTAGGTTGGGAGCCGATTGTTGATATTTTGTCTAATCGCGAGTTATTTTATTCCTTACACGATGACGCCACTGAGCACGCGGTTATCAGTTTTATGGTTACCGATAAAACCAATCCCAGCTCGATCATTAGTTCGCTTAGCGCTGCTCGTGAAAATGCTCGAACCATTAGGGAGATTATTCCGCGTGAAGCCTGGGAGCAAATTAATGCACTATATTTATATGCCACAGAAAATCAGCAGAATGTATTTTCCAGACGTCTACGCTATGAATATTTGAATAGAATCATTCTAGCCAACCAAACAATTATCGGTATGCTGGCCGGCACAATGACCCATGATGATTGTTATGAGTTTATTTGTATCGGCAGTAATATTGAGCGTGCAGACATGACTACCCGTATTATTGATGTGCGTTCCGCTTCTTTGTTGCCTGATCTCGAGCATGAGTTGTCGGCTTTTGATAATATTCAGTGGATGAGTGTATTAAAATCACTGACGGCCTATCAAATGTATCGCCGTGAAATGCGTTTACGCATTAACCGTGCTGATGTGTTGCGATTTTTGCTGCAAGAAGAGCATTTTCCTCGTTCACTAAGTCATGCTTTGCGTCAAATTGCACGCAGACTAGAGCGCTTACCTCGTAATCAAGAGATTACTAAGGCATTGCAAGGAGCTAATCAGCAATTGATGTCAGCTCAGCCCGAAAAACTTAAGCAAGACAAGCTGCACGAGTTTATTGATCAAATGCAGATCGAGTTAGATAATTTGCACAACAGCATAAGTCATACATATTTCTAACGTATATATGAGTAATGCAGTGTAAAAAATTAATTGAAGGGGGAATGAAGGGGGAAATGAATATTTCCCCTTTTGCTTGTTACGTATTAGCTAGTCTTGGTCTGAGTTTGCATCAACAATACGCTGTAAGCGTTCTTGCTCTTCTTCCCTAGCAGCATTAATTTCTTCAAGAATAGCACCTACATCGGCAATATGTTCACTTTCCTGGAATTCGCCAGTCAGTTTTGACTGTGGCGTTAACTCACCAGCTTCAAATAATGCCCACATTTCTTTAGCATACTTAGTCACAGCAAGCTCTGGAGCGAACTGACTATAATAATTGGTCATGTTGTTCACATCACGCGCAAACATCCATTCTGCATTATTATTGGCGGCGGCATCAACCGCTTGGGGTAAGTCGATAATGACTGGCCCGTTACTGTCAACCAGAACATTAAACTCAGATAAATCGCCATGAACTAAACCAGCGCATAACATCAGTTTGGTATATTCAATCATGCTGGCATGATCGCGAATGGCATCTTCGGTCGTCATTTCAACGTCGTTTAGGCGCGGTGCTACCATACCGTCATCATCTGTGACCAATTCCATCAACAATACGCCTGAATAGCAGCCATAAGGTTTAGGCACACGTACGCCTGCATCCGCTAGCTTATACAGTGCATCGACCTCGGCATTCTGCCAAGCTTCTTCTTGTTGATCGCGGCCAAATTTAGATCCCTTTTCCATTGCTCTAGCGCGGCGACTATTACGAACTTTACGGCCTTCTTGATATTGCACCGCTTGTTTAAAGCTTCGCTTGTCTACATCTTTATAAACTTTGGCGCAGCGAATATCCTCGCCGCAACGCACGACATAAACAGTAGCTTCTTTGCCACTCATTAATTGACTGAGGACTTCGTCCACCAAGCCTTCTTCAACCAGAGGTTGGATTCTTTTTGGGATTTTCATTGCGTCCTTATACCGTAATTATGCGTAGGATGGAATGCCCAAACGAGGGTTTTTCTACATCAAAGTAAATGTGACGTTTATTTATACTAAAAGATATGTTTATGATGTACCTCAAATGCCATGTTTTTTGTCCTATGTAGATATTATATTTATCCTTGCTGTCATTTGTACATTTTTAATCTAAGATTGCATAAATGCCGTCATCACTAAAGAGTTGGACTGAAGTATGAAAGAAGTTGATTTTCGTAGTATTGATAAAATATTTATTAAAATGTCTATTAATGACAAATTTTGGGTCATATTTGGTGTCTTTGCACTTGCAATAATCAGCCTAGCGACTTTTCGTTATCAAGACAATATCAACCTAATAGAGCAGCAGTCACAATTTATGCTTGAAAGCCAATTAAAAGGTATTTTGCAAGCGACTGATGGTGCTGAACAAACAGATAAGTTAGATAAATTAAATATTCAAACTACAGGCTTATCTCAGTCAAGCCGTAACCGAGACTCTATCACTGCTGTTATGCGTGCAACATCTGGTGAGAATTACGCTTTGACTGAAGCTGTTGCCAATCAAGAAGCCGCAGCTAAAAGTGATGCGTTAACGAGTGCGTTTTTAACCCTGTTATGGCTATTGCCTTTCGGGTTAATTACTTACTGGAATGCTACCTTTATTGGCGGGGCGCTGTGGGTGCTTTGGAATACGACCGAAAACATTGGCAAGGGTAATCTTACCTCTCGATTAGGTTTCCATCCCGGCCGGGATGAGTTTGGTACCATTGGTTGTGCACTTGATAAAGCCATGGATACATTAAGTGAGCTGGTCACTACAGTTAAAGCGAATGCTAAAACATTAAACAGTACGTCAAATTCATTTGCCAATGTAAACCATGAAAGCGAATTGCAAATTGATCACCAGTATTCATCTCTTGATTCGGTTGCTACGGCAATGGAGGAAATGACCGCTTCTGCTGCCGAGGTGTCTAGCATCTCGCAGAAATCAGTCAGTCAAGTTGAGCAAAACTCAAAATCTATTAGTCAAAGCTTTGAGCGAGTCCAAAAAGCGATTAGTGAGATTGAGCAATTATCAGTGCTTATTGAGCAAACCTCTGAGTCAGTTAATACGCTAAAAACAAACGCGGTTAATATTAATGATGTCATCACTACTATTAATGCTATTTCCCAGCAAACTAATTTATTGGCGTTAAATGCTGCTATTGAAGCTGCGCGCGCAGGCGAAATGGGGCGTGGTTTTGCGGTAGTGGCCGATGAAGTCCGTACCCTAGCCAGTAGAACTCAGGCTGCAACGGTAGAAATTCATACTATGATTGAAAACTTACAATCAGAAACCAACAATATGGACCGTATTACTCAGAATACTGTTAAGCAAGCACAGACCAGTAGCGAGCTTGTGAGTCTTATTGGTACAGATGTCAGTTCAATTAACGAGTCTTCTCAAGTCGTCATCGATATGAGCTTCCAGATTGCAGCATCATCGCAGCAGCAAAGTGCAGTCGCAAATGATATTGCATCGGAGCTAAGCGATATCCGTCAAAAAGCCAATACAATTAAAGACCTGGCAAAGCAGTCGTCAAATAGTGTTAAAGATTTATCTAAAGCATCAGAAAGTTTAGGTAAAATTTTAGAGCATTACCACACAGCATAGGCCTCTTTTGGGCCGCTTAATATGGGGGTTACTCGGATAAGGGTTTTACTCATATGATTGCAATAGCTTAGATTTTATATCTAAGCTATTTTTATATTAGCGGTTCGCTGAGATAAGGATGATGGCTGAGTGATATGATTATTTGCTATCATAGGTGTATTCGGCGGCTCATATTGAATAGATTGATATTGATACCGTTGTCGTTTTTGCTACAAAAAAACCGAAAATTCGGTTATTGGAACTCTTTATGATTGAATTACAACAGAATAACCCACTACATGGTTTAAAATTAGAAACCATGGTGACAGAGCTAATTGACTTTTACGATTGGAAAATCCTTTACGCAGCACTGCGTTTAGAGTGTTTTCACACTAACCCAAGTATGGAAGCCGCTGTGAAGTTTTTAAAAAAGACTGAATGGGCTAGGGAACGCGTAGAAAACTTTTACCTTTATCGTTTTAAACGTATGCCTAAAGGCAGTGCGGCGCAGTTTGAGTTAAAACCTCGAGAACGCGGATTTTTTGATGGCATTATGCCGCGTAAACCTCAAGAGCTAACCGTGGAATTAGTTGCTGAGATGCGTGACAAAGCGACATCGGATTATCAAGAGATGAAGCGAAATAATAGTCGCCCTAAATATGGTAAAGATAAGCCAAGAACCCAAGACGCTTATGCACAGAACAAACGTTCTAGTAGCAATCGACCAGCGCCATCGCAAGACCCTAAAAATCCTTGGGGTAACTAGTTTTTAGCTAAAAGGCCTTTTAACTTAGCAACTGATTGATCTAGTTGGTTGTTAAACTTGCGCAGGTTTAATCAACTTAGTTAATTAATATAAACAAAAAGTAGCGCTTTTTTATTCGCTACTTTTTTATTCGCTACTTTTCTATGACCTACTTTTTTATCCGCTATTTTTTTATTCCTATAATAAGTATCCGTAATGGATAGCTATATCTGCACTCTAGTAAGACAAATTTCACCAATTCCATGAATTATATGGCCAATCAGAGCTTCTTCAGTTTTTCAGTTTGAGGCACATTGTTAAAACAAGGGTTGTTCCCTTAAAAATAGTGCAACAAAGAAATGGAAAGACCGAATTCTCTGTACTAGAATGTTTAGGCGAGAGAGTTGGTTATCACTGTATTGCAGCAGTTTGATTGTATTGGCTTAAAATAAAGACGGTGTATTTATAAATTTGCACTAATTAAGTCTTTACAATAATCAAAACTGAGGTATTATGTAGCCTGCTCTGGCAAACAGAGTTATTAATGAATATTAAGTAAAAGAAAAGCTTTAGATCTCTTCGTTTTATCGTTGTTATCCACAGTGTTTCCCTTAGCTTTATAGTCACATTCAATAATTCAAGCTTCAGTGCATCGCATTTTCGCGATAGATTTATTAATTATTATATAAGGGACACAAAATGTCTAAAACAACTGGTTTAGTAAAATGGTTTAACGAAGATAAAGGTTTTGGCTTTATTACTCCTGATAACGGCGGCGCGGACGTTTTCGTTCATTTCCGTTCAATCACTTCAGATGGTTTCAAAACTTTAGCTGAAGGCCAAAAAGTATCTTTCGAAGTAGAACAAGGCCAAAAAGGTCCTCAAGCAGCTAACGTTACTGCTGAGTAAGTTCTTACTTTAGTAAGATAGCGCAAATAGTCTAGCGACTGTTTGCGCTTTTTTTTTGCCTAAAATTTGACATTAAGTAAGACTTTCTCCGGCAAATCTACTGCCAGTACATCCTATTTTAAGCCCATTTATTGTTAACTGTTCTATTTCAGCAAGTCTATTTTAAACCTATTAATACTCCCCCCACATTATTACCACTGTTTAATTACGGCGTTTCCTTAAGTTATCGCTTGTTGTGATGGCATAAATCATTTGATGCCCCTATGTAGCTCACATATACCGGTTACTTTTAGGGCGAATAGCCTCAGGTATTTGTTGCAACTTCAATTTCCTCATTATTGTGTATTCAGGCTTATGCAAGGCATCTAAAAATTGATAAACTCAGCATCGACGTTAAGCCTTGTATTGATCCTTATATTGATACCTCTGTAATGTTGATTTTTACTGTGTTGACATCATGAGCATATAACGGCATTGATTGACAAATTTTACCCATAGGAATTCTAAAGTGACAGATTCAGCTATCCGCCTAAATAAATACATCAGCGAAAGTGGCATTTGCTCAAGACGTGATGCCGACCGTTATATTGAGCAAGGTAATGTATTTATTAACGGTAAGCGTGCCCAGGTAGGCGATCATGTTAACGCTGGCGATAAAGTTAAGGTTAATGGTCACGAAATCGAACCTAAGGATGCTGAAGACCTGGTATTTATTGCGCTGAATAAACCAGTGGGCATTGTTAGTACTTCAGAAGGAACTGAACGCGACAATATTGTTGATTTTGTTAATCATTCAACACGTATTTTTCCTATTGGTCGGTTAGATAAAGACTCGCAAGGGTTAATCTTTTTGACGAATAACGGTGACTTGGTTAATAAAATCCTTCGGGCAGGTAATAATCACGACAAAGAGTATGTGGTTACGGTTAATAAACCGATTACCGATAGCTTTATTAAAGGTATGGCTGCAGGTGTACCTATTCTAGGTGTAGTAACGAAAAAGTGTAAAGTTGAACAAGTTGCACCTTATGCTTTTAAAATTGTACTTGTACAGGGATTAAACCGCCAAATTCGACGTATGTGTGAACATTTTGGTTTTGAAGTCACTAAGCTTGAACGCCAACAAATTATGAACGTTAGCCTTAAAGGGTTACCCATTGGTGAATGGCGCGATTTAGATAAGCAAGAGCTTGATGTGTTGTTTGAGATGATAAAAGACTCATCATCAGAAGATAAAAAGTCTGTGGCCAAGAAAAAGCCAAAACCTAAGCCTAAAACCGAATCATTGCGCGATAAAATTGAAGGGCCAGAACACTTCATGCAGCATAATCGCAGCACAAAACATAAAGGTCAGGCAAAAGGAGCGCCAAGGGGGCAAACTAAAGGCCAGGCACAAAACGGTAAAGGTAAACCTAGCCCATCTAGAAAACCTAAGCGTTAATCGCTCAAATTGAATACTTTAAAGGCCATCAACTAATATTGATGGCCTTTTTTAATGACTGATTAATGCTGTCTTGAATAGATAATAATTTTCAGCACATTAATCATTAGAAACTGACACCATATAGAGTCACAAGACTAAACTTTTTTTTAATTTAGCTCGTACAACAATCATGTTTCACTGACATTGTGAGTATGACTTGTCTTCATATCGCGGCTTGTTTTGTTTTACCAACGACTTAAGATTAAAAGATAACCTCGCTTTGAGTGCCTTGATCCGTCAAAGCACTGAAATCGCTTTTGTGTATGTGTTTGACCCTATGTTATTGAAAGCGAATAACTACCAGCAAACTTCTATCGGCCAGCATCGACTTGATTTTATACTGCAGTCGCTTGACGATCTCCGCAGTCAACTTAGCTTTTTGGGTCACCAACTGCATGTTTGTTATGGCAAACCTGATGTGGTGATTTCTCATATTGTGCAATCAAACAAAATTAACTTAGTCGGTTATTCAGATAATGTCGGTTGGAATGAAATCAAACTTTGGCAGCGACTAAAGCAAAAGCTAACACAAGTGAAGTTTGTGTCAGAGTGGAGTGATAGCTTATTCAGTTATGAGCAAATGAATGAATTCGATACTGAGTTTTCGAGTTTCTCGCAGTTCAGGCGCAAGGTGGAAAAATACCGTCTTGAAGTGTCTCAATGTTGCCAAACCTGGTTAGATACACTGCCCAATCCATTCGTTATTGACACCGCTTTGTTTGATCAACACCAAGTAGGATTGCCTTTATTTTTGGCAGGTCAGCATCAACAAAAGTCATTGATGTTAGGTGGCGAGCTAAGTGCGCTCAAGCATTTGCATCACTACTTCAGTAGCGATTTACCCAGCACATATAAAGTGACTCGTAATGAGCTGGATGGTTTTGATAACTCGACTAAATTTAGCCCTTTTTTAGCCCATGGTAATCTTTCTGCTCGCCAAATTTGGACTGCTGTGCGGCAATATGAAGCTCAACATGGTGCTAATGATTCTACCTATTGGATAGGCTTTGAATTACTTTGGCGAGAATATTTCCATTGGTTAGCCTTGAGGCTAGCAACGCAATTATTTAACTTCAAAGGAGGCAAGCAAACCGCGCCATTAACCAGTTACTTTCCTGAACGTTTTCAAAAGTGGTGCCATGGCACAACACCGTATCCGTTGGTGAATGCCTGTATGAAGCAACTCAATGCCACTGGATATATGTCCAACCGGGGAAGGCAAATTGTCGCCAGTTGTCTGGTCAACGAGTTAGGCGTTGATTGGCGCTATGGCGCGGCATATTTTGAAAAACAACTTATCGATTATGATGTCGCTTCAAACTGGGGTAATTGGCAATACATTGCCGGCGTGGGCGCAGACCCAAGAGGTGGTCGTCATTTTAATATCGCCAAACAAAGTAAAACATATGATCCGGACAATGTATTTATTCAAAAATGGCAGGGCGAGCAGGGAGTGTGTCATTTAGATTCAGTTGATGCTGCAGATTGGCCAATGTCTGCTGAAATGTCTTCAGAGGAAAGTTAATGTCTATAGCCGTTGTATGGTTAAAACGAGATTTAAGACTATCTGATCATCAGCCTTTAGTTAATGCAATTAATAGCGGCTTACCGGTGCTGCTGGTTTATTGCTTTGAGCCAATTTTAGTTAATGACCCACATTATTCGACAAGGCACTGGCAATTTATTATTGAATCTATGACTGATATGCAAACTAAGTTGCCCCAAGGCAGTTTACTGTGCAGTGCAGATCCAGCCATACAAACTTTGTCTGATTTGCACCATAAGTATGGTATTACGCAGTTATTTTCCCATCAAGAAGTGGGTCTAAAGGTGACCTTTGATCGTGATATTGATATTAAACATTGGTGCGATATAGAAGATATTGCGTGGTATGAAACGCCCTATGCGGCGGTTATTCGCGGTTTACCTAATCGTCAACATTGGGATAAGTACTGGCAACAGGTGATGCGTTATCAATTTGAGTCGATAAACTTAGCCACAGTAAACTGGCTAATAGAGCCGCTTGCTTGCCATTCGCTGGCTGATGTTGCGCAATACTTTAACCAGGACAAAGGTGACTTTCAACTTGGGGGCGAAAGCATGGCATGGCAAACGCTTGAATCATTTTTTCAAGGTCGTGGTCAGTCTTATGCCTATAGTTTGTCTAGCCCGGAACTGAGCCAGCAGCATTGCTCACGTTTATCCAGTTATCTTGCCTGGGGTAATATCAGTCTGCGTCAAGTTTATCAGCATCTGCTTAGTCATTGGCATACCAAAGGCTGGCGGCGAAGCTTAGTGGCACTGAGTTCGAGATTACATTGGCATTGTCATTTTATTCAGAAGTTTGAAAGTGAATCTGAGATGGAATTTCGTCCAGTAAATCGAGGTTATACCAACCTACCACGTGCTCACGGTGATGATGCTGATAATAAACTGCTTGCATGGGAGCAAGGTCAAACTGGCGTGCCTATGGTTGATGCTTGTATGCGCTGCTTGCATCATACCGGTTATATTAATTTTAGAATGCGCGCCATGTTAGTCAGTTTTTTAACTCATCACCTGCAAATAGATTGGCGTTTAGGGGTTAAACATTTAGCGCGGTTATTCTTAGATTTCGAGCCAGGTATACATTACAGCCAATTTCAGATGCAAGCTGGGGTGACCGGTATTAATACTATTCGGATTTATAGTCCTGTTAAGCAAGGGCTGGAAAAAGATCCTCAAGGTGAATTTGTTAAACGTTGGGTGCCAGAACTTGCCGAAATACCTGCACCTTTAATTCATTCACCTTGGCAGTTATCTGCCATGGAGCAAATGATGTATCAAGTTAACATAGGTACAGATTATCCTGCACCGATAGTCGACTTAGGTGAAACCTATAAAGCGGCCCAAAGTTTACTTTGGCAGTGGCGCACTAAGCCTGAGGTTAAGCGGGAAGCTTATCGACTTTTGCAACGTCATGTGAGGCCAGATTAGATGAAAAAATCCCAGCTTCCGTCTAAGATATGTTTGGTGTGCTTACGTCCATTTAACTGGCGTAAAAAATGGCAAAAGGATTGGCAAAACGTTAAATATTGTTCTAAACGCTGCGCTGGTGAACGTAAAGCTATACTTCCAAACCTAACTGAGGGTAGCGATGTTGAACATGCTAATTTGCGCCCCGATAAGCCCAGTAGTATTAATACCAGAATAGATCAAATAATGCCCATTCAGACAGTGAACCGGAGTAAGAGATGAAGTCAGCAACAAGGTTGCGGTTAATTTTAGGCGACCAACTTAATGCCTCGCATTCTTGGTTTCGTGAAAAAGATCAACATACCTTATATGTTATTGCCGAGCTGCACCAAGAAGCCAGTTATACCCAGCATCATGCCCAAAAAATATCAGCCTTTTTTGCTGCTATGTCACAATTTGCCAGCGCACTTGAACAGGTGGGCCATCGTGTATTGCACCTAACCTTAGATGACACTGCGCAATATCAAGACTTAACAGCATTACTGACGGCCTTATTTCAGCGTTACAGTGTTACAGAATTTGAATATCAACTTGCTGATGAATACCGCTTACGAAAGCAACTTGATACTTTTACTCAAGGGTTAACTATCACAGCAACCTCTTATGAGACCGAGCATTTTTATTTAACGGATGCTGAGTTGTCTGACTATTTTCAGCAGGATAAAAAACATCGGCTAGAACACTTTTACCGTAAAATGCGACTACGATTTAATGTGATGATGCAAGGGACTGAACCTACTGGAGGCCAATGGAATTTCGATCAGCAAAATCGTCAAAAATTAAAACCCAAAGACTTTGTTTCTGTACCTGAACCCTTGTTATTTAGTAATGATGTCACATCAATATGGGAACGAATTCAACGGCATAACATCCATACCCTAGGTGAAGTGAATACCACCTTGTTGTGGCCAGTCAACCGGCAACAAGCATTATCTCTTTTAGAGCATTTTTGCCGTTTTTGTTTAGTCAGATTCGGACAGTTTCAAGATGCAATGACGGCTAAATTAGATACTTTGGGCGAATCTAAGCAGTGGACCCTTTATCATTCACGGTTGTCCTTCGCCCTTAATACTAAAATGATCAGTCCCCAATGCGTTGTTAATACCGCTATTGCACATTTTGAGTCGTCTAATGGCGAAATAACCCTAGCGCAAATAGAAGGCTTTGTGAGGCAAATAATCGGTTGGCGCGAGTTTGTGAGGGGGATTTACTGGGCCAATATGCCGGACTATTCAACGTTAAATGCACTTGGCGCATCAAGGTCGCTACCCGATTGGTTTTGGACCGGCAATACTAAAATGAATTGCCAGCACCATGCAATCAAGCAATCGCTTGAATATGCCCATGCACATCATATTCAACGGCTGATGGTCACAGGCAACTTTTGTTTAATCGCCGGCATTCAACCCGATGAGGTCGATGCTTGGTATTTAGGCATTTATATCGATGCTATTGAGTGGGTTGAAATGCCCAATACTAGAGGCATGAGTCAATTTGCTGATGGCGGTATTGTAGGCTCAAAAGCCTATGCGGCCAGTGGTAACTACATTAATAAAATGAGTGATTACTGCGGTGACTGTGTCTATCAAGTCGCTAAGGCGCACGGCGCCAATGCTTGTCCGCTGAACTCATTGTATTGGCACTTTATGAGCCGGCATCAAAATGACTTTAGCGCAAATCCACGCACTAAAATGGTCTACGGCAATTGGTTAAAAAAACCAGCGGAAGATCGCCAGATTATTTTAGACCATGCGGAACACTTATTGGCTAATTTATCAGCGCTATAAGACATAATAGATACTATCTGCCTGTTAATTTAGGATAAACCATTAATGAAACACTTAACTTCTGAAGATATAACCGCGCTAGAACCACGTTTTAGAGCACGTTTTATTAACAGCTTATCGGGCTTTAAGAGTGCCAATTTAGTAGGCACTCAAGACGCAAAGGGCATAACTAATTTATCTATGATTAGCTCAGCATTTCATATTGGTGCAGATCCCGCATTAATGGGAATGATTATCCGCCCCGATGGTGTGCCCAGAGATACCTTAGACAACATTAAACAAACTGGGGTTTATACTATTAATCAGGTTTCGGCACAGATTTATAAGCAGGCTCATCAAACTTCCGCCCGTTATGATGTTGGTGTGTCTGAATTTGAACAAGTGGGCTTAACCGCTGAATACATTAACGATGTTGCTGCGCCATTTGTGGCACAAAGTCGGCTGAAGTTTTCTTTGCAAGTGCGTGAGATTATCCCGCTCGCCATTAATAACACCATTTTAGTGATTGGTGAAATCAGCCACGTTTTATTTGTTGAACAAGCGTTAAAAGCCGATGGCTATCTTGATATAGAGTCACTGGAAACCGTTGCTGTATCAGGGCTTGATGGCTATCACACTACCAAGCAATTAAGCCGTTTAAGTTATGCTAAACCCGATCAAGATTTATCCCAGTTATCCGTTGATGGTGATTAACCATCCATCAAATACAGAGTTTAAGTCAAGTTATTAAGTTAGGTTAGAAAGTTACTGGTATGATCTGAATCACGGTGGCATTGGTCATTTAAGGGCACTATATTAGTTATACGTAATCCTCGAAATTAAGAGTTAAAAGTGACTGATGCTAGGCTTATCTTGTTACTAAAAACCAGTATAACGATAGGAATTAGCTTAATTCTGACGGGTATTTATCTACACAACTTCAGTGAAACCGTTGAAGCCATGGGCGTAAAAGGCATTATTATCAGCGCCATGTGCGTTGCCTTTGGCATGGTGCTGTCATTGCCCACTAAAATGTACCTTACGTTTCTTTTGGTGATGAGAGAGTCAGAAAAGCAAAAATAAAAGTATTAACGTCCCATAGTATGTTGCAGCTCTATTTTGATCTTTCCCATTATGCTTTGCTGTTATCAGCTTAATTCAGACTTTTTGTTGAATAAACCCAAGACTATTGGGCCAAAAACACCGATAATTCATCTTAATTAGATAATTTGGCCGTTTGGCCGTGAATGACTGTAGGCGTATTCAATGGAAATCAAAGTAAATTTTCTCGACAATTTAAGACTAGAAGCCAAGTTCGATGACTTTACCGTCACGGCTGATCAACCTATTCGCTATAAGGGTGATGGTTCTGCGCCGAGTCCCTTTGATTACTTCCTAGCTTCGTCAGCATTATGTGCCGCCTATTTTATTAAGGTGTACTGTAAAGCGCGTGATATATCGACTGAAAATATCAGATTGTCGCAAAACAATATTGTTGATCCTGAAGATCGCTATAACCAAATTTTCCAAATTCAAGTAGAGCTACCTGCTGATATTTCTGATAAAGATCGCGAAGGGATCTTGCGTTCAATCGATCGCTGTACCGTGAAGAAAGTGGTGCAAACAGGTCCAGAATTTAAAATTGAAACCGTTGAAAATCTCGATGCCGATGCCAACGCAATGTTGATGGGGCAAGTTGAAGGCGATTCCAGTACCTTTATTTTAGGTAAAGACTTACCCCTTGAACAAACTATTCAAAACATGACCACCATGTTAGCTGACCTTGGGATGAAAATTGAAATTTCATCGTGGCGTAACATAGTGCCAAATGTGTGGTCTTTGCATATTCGTGATGCAGCATCACCTATGTGTTTTACCAATGGTAAAGGCGCCACCAAAGAAAGCGCACTGTGTTCAGCCTTGGGCGAGTTTATTGAGCGTTTAAACAATAACTTTTTCTACAATGATCAATTCTATGGTGTTGAGATCGCCAATAGCGAATTTGTCCATTATCCGAATGAGAAATGGTTTGCTTTAGAAGAGGATGACTCACTACCAACAGGCCTATTAGATGAGTATTGTTTAGATATTTATAATCCAGATGAAGAGCTATGTGGCTCGCACCTGATTGATACCAATTCAGGTAATAAAGATCGCGGTATTTGTGCTATTCCCTACACGCGTCAGTCTGATGGTGAAACGGTATATTTCCCGTCTAATCTAATCGAAAATTTGTTTTTAAGTAATGGCATGAGCGCGGGTAATAACCTAGAAGAAGCTCATGTGCAGTGTTTATCTGAAATTTTTGAACGCGCAGTAAAGCGTCAAATCATTGAACAAGAAATAGTGCTACCAGATGTGCCAATGTCGGTACTTGAAAAGTACCCTAGCATTCTAGCGGGCATTAAAGGCTTGGAAGAACAAGGCTTCCCTATTGTGGTGAAAGATGCGTCATTAGGAGGCCAATTCCCGGTGATGTGTGTGACCTTAATGAACCCAAGAACCGGTGGTGTATTCGCCTCGTTTGGAGCACACCCAAGTTTTGAAGTTGCGCTAGAACGTAGCTTAACTGAGCTGTTACAAGGGCGCAGTTTTGAAGGCTTAAACGATGTGCCAAAACCAACATTTAATAGTATGGCAGTGACTGAACCTGAAAACTTTGTTGAGCACTTTATTGATTCAACAGGGGTAATATCTTGGCGCTTCTTTAGCAGCAAGTATGACTATGAGTTCTGTGAATGGGATTTCTCCGGCACCAGTGAAGAAGAAGCGAGTGGACTGTTCGGTATTTTAGAAGCTATGGGTAAAGAAGTGTATATCGCTGAATTTACAGAATTAGGCGCTTCAGCTTGCCGTATATTAGTGCCGGAATATTCCGAAGTGTATCCAGTGGATGACTTAATATGGGACAACACCAATAAGTCGCTTGCTTATCGTGAGGATATTTTAAACCTGCACTCGTTAAGCACTAAAGCCCTAGGCAAGTTAGTTAATCGTTTAGAAGAAAGCCAGCTTGATAACCAGACAGATATTGGTACCTTAATTGGTATCGTTTTTGATGAGAATACGGTTTGGGGGCAGCTAACCATTATTGAACTCAAAATAATGATTTACTTGGCACTAGGACAGCATGAAGATGCCCTGGAATTAGTCGAGGAGTTTTTGCAGTTTAATGACAATACTGTACAACGCCGCTTATTCTATCAAGCGGTCAATGCCGTGCTTGAAGTGACCTTAGATGAAGACTTAGCGCTAGAACACTTTATCGGTAACTTTAATAGAATGTTTGGTGCTGAGGTAATGGAGAATGTGGTTGGGTCTGTCTCGGGCAAGGTACGTTTTTACGGTTTAACTAAAACCAGTATCAATTTAGAAGGGATCGAGCCGCATTTAAGGCTGATTGAAAGCTACAAGAAGCTGCATCAAGCGCGTCAGCAAAAGTTATAAGCATGAAAAAATAATTAAACATAATAAAAAATGCCAGCGATAACGTTTAAGTTACCGCTGGCATTTTTTTAGCTTATCTTAACCGTGTAAATATCGCCGCCTGACTCTAAAATATTGATAGGCCTAAAACTCGGCAACCACTTTTACTGTGTCATTCACTGAGCCGCTGTCTATATAACCAATCATACTTGGGTTTGAAGAGATCAATTTGATCATGTCCTCGGTACTGGATACTTCTTTGGGTGGTGTCCCTTTACCAGTAAACATTTTCTTCGACCAATAAGCTTTTAGCTGACTTGCTGACTTACTTAATACAGCAGAGTCAAATGTCTCTTTAGCCGCCTGTGACGCATCCATATTAATTGGGACAACTTGCTCTCCACTGGGGAACGACTTTACTTTACCAAGATAGATGTTTTCGATATATTTTTGATCGATACTGTCAGCGTTACTCGGGTGAACAATAACCGCAATTGCCGCGGATGCTTGCAGTGATATTAAGCTCAACAGGATTGAGCATAGTAATTTATTCATATCTCTCTCCTAGAATACTAAGTCAATACCAACAGAAACCGCTTTAGCATCACCGGCAACTTTTAAGCCCGGCCCGCCATTATCTTCTACGTCATCATATTGCACTTTAAGGGCAGCAGAAGGATGAAAATCCCAACGTACGCCAAATGATGTCGTATTATGAACTTCGCCACCAACACCGTCATTAAAGTCAGAATAAGAAACGTAAGGGGTAAAATCGCTAATTCTGTAACCAAGGGTGATTAAGTAAGTATCTAGATCGTCACCCTGTAAAGACAGACGATTTAATTCAGTTAATAAGATAAAGTTTTCATAATCGATATTGACCGATAACCCATAAAACTTACCTTTTCGCTCTGTGCTGCCATCCCACTCTTGTTGCACATCATCAATATAGCGTTCATTAGTGTATTGCATATGGGTTAAGCGAATATCTAACCAATCGCGATTAAATTGAACAACGATACCGCCAATATCTTTCCAAATTTCACGGGTACTTTCTAAAAAGAAAAACTCAGATAACAGTTTATTTGGGTCACTTTCCTCTTTACCGTAATAAACTTGACCAGACACGGTCCAATCACCAACTAAATAGTTGTAAAGTGCACTAACCCCATTGTAGTTAAATATTTGCCAAGTATAGTTGTCTGCAGGCGGTCTAATCCAAGTATACGCATAACCGACATCAAAAAAATCACTGTAATAATAGAGGGGAAGACGCTTTTTACCCCCTTGTAATGTCCAGTTATCGTTTACATCATACGATACATAAGCCCATTCAAAATCGGCAGAAAAATCATTAGCGCCTCTTGATACTACTTGAGCTGTTGCTGATAAGCCTTCCATCAAATCGGCACTGAATTGAATACCAATTAATGTATCTGGGTTAAAACTGATTTCTTCTTCATAGACGCCCACTAAAGGGTAATCTGCTAGAAATGAGGGGCCTAAATCAAACTCTTCAACGCCGGAGCCTTCGAGCACTTGACCACCGACGACCGAAGCAAAGCCTGAAATATTCACTTCAGCTACAGCTGGCGATGCCAGAAATAGTGAACTGATGACAATTGCTATCTTCTTTTTCATAGAAAAACCTTAACAGTGAGGTTATATTCACTATTAAGGTTAGGACAGTTTTTTATTAGTGCAACTTTAGTTTAACTTTTCTGCAACTTATTTAATGTGTTAAGGTCTAAAGCTTTTTTTTGCTTGTAAGCACTGTTTTTAATAAGCATTACTTAGATATTGTTAAGGATGCTGAAATATATTTCTCTAAGCTCCCATTCTATATTTGTCGACTCGTTTAATGGCAAACAACATCCATATCGTCAGTACCACGCTGCAACTCGCGAGTGAAATCCATACACCGAAAACACCGAATGCCCATGCAAAAAGGTAAATTACCGCGGCAATTAATATTAATTTTAACCCCGTTAAAATAGCAGACTCTTTGGTAGCACCAATAGCTTGGAAAAAACTCGCTCCAACAAGTAATAACCCTTCCATAGGCAGTCCCCAAAAATACCATCGTAACCCTTCAATCGCCACAGGGGTTAATTCAGGGTTATTCCCGGCAAAAAGATACACCATCCACTGTGGGCGAGTGTAAATTAAAATAAGCCCAATAACGGCGACCAGTAAAGTCATACTAAATGCAATGTGGCGAGCCTCTTTGACCCTGTCGTAGCGACCTGCGCCAGCATTAAAGCTAAAGATAGGCTGGGTGCCAAAAGCAATCCCTTCAAAAACCAAATAGAAGATTGCCTCGGTATAACTAATGACGCCATAAACCGCAACATGTAAAGGGGCGCCTACCCAGAGTAAGGCGGTATTGTGAAGAGTAAGGACTATCGATAAGTACAAATTCATTAAAAAGCTCGGAAAACCCGTCTTAGTAATATCGATGCAATGCTCTGCTCGAAGCCGCATTTGCGACCAATTGATTTTTAATTGCGTTTTAGTGCCAAAAAAATGCTGTAAGCACAATAAGCCAGTTACGGCTTGACTTAACATGGTGGCTATCGCCGCACCTGCTAGGCCAAAGGGATATACCACTATAAATAACCAATCTAAAAAGGTATTTAATATGCCACCAGTAATAAGTACACAGGTGACAAAATGCGGCCTACCATCGTTACGTAATAGTGCTGTAAAAGCTAAAGACATAATAGGAAAATGGCTCAGGGCAAAGTACCAGAATAAATAGTCATGGGCACTGTGTAATACCTCCCCCTCGGCTCCTAGTGCAATCAAGATGTCTTTGGCAAACAGGCTCCCACAAACGGCAAAAAATAATCCAGCCAGTAAACATAAACTGAATGCATTACCCAAAATATGCCGAGCCTTGATAATATTACCCTTACCAAGGTTCATTGATACAAGGGCTGCGCTGCCCATTCCTATTAAGGCCCCTACAGCATATAAAATGGCACCGACAGGGTAAGCTAACATCATCCCTGCTAATCCTGTCTCACCCAAATAGTGGCCAACAAACATACCATCGATGGCAACATAAATACCGGTAATTAACATTGACGCTATAGTCGGTATTGAATAGCGCCAAAAAAGTTTTGCAACAGGCTGCTCTAACAAGCTTAAATCTTGTTGAGCTGGCTGTAATGATGTACCTGTTGACGACATAGACATGACTCAAATAATAAAAATGATGTTAACCAAAGTGTTTATCTGAAAACACTGAAGTGATATGCAAATTGATGTGTTAGCTGAAAGTATGACCTATGACTATTCTATTATTAACCGCTACGATAGAATACGTCATTGCTATTATATTTTAAGTGTTTTTTCAGGGGTTTTGTATGACTAATACTATGAATCAAGCCTATTTCTGGGCTTGCGACATATACAATTGTCAGAGTAATGATGTTGATCTATTTAGCGCTAAACTCGCCACTGAAATAGCGCGTTTACGCTTTAATCAAATGACTTTAGGATCGGTAGATGATTTGCCTATTTGTCTGTATCAATCAAGTACGCCAAAGAATGATTTACCTTCAGTGTTAATTTGCGCAGGCTTTCATGGCGAAGAGGCAGCTGGTCCATGGGGAATGCTCCACTTTTTACAACAACTTCCTGATGACATCTTAGAATATCTTAACTTGAGTTTGTTACCCTTAGTTAACCCAAGCGGATTTAGTCACGGGCAAAGGTTCAATTTATTTGGTGAAAATCCCAATAGGGGATTTTTGCTTGAACAGCAGCAACCCAAATCGAATCAATATACCTCTGTAGAAGGTAAATTATTACTTCAGCATGCTGATTTATTAGCAAAGTTAAGTCGAGACGGTGTGCTGACATGTCACGAAGATGTGTTGCTTAGTGCTACTTATTTATATTCATTTGAATCAAATTGCTCGCCTGGAACTTTCAGTTTTAGTTTACGAGATGCGCTAGCACAATATTTTGCGCTAGCGCAAGATGGTGATATTGATGATTGTCCCGTAAGAAATGGGGTGATATTTAATCATTTTGACTCATCATTTGAGTCTTTTTTAGTCAAGCTTGGGGCTAAATTTGGTGCATGTACTGAAACACCAGGTCAGCAAAATTTTGATCAAAGAGTATTAGCTAACAGCGCCGCAATGAAGGCTTTTATTGGATTATACAAAGCAGATTATTAATGTTTTTGGTAGTAGTGTTATTGTTGCTTGCTGGTGTAGTCGCTAACTAACTGCTGTAGTCGTTGTAAATTTTCAGGTTCGGCCAATTCTTGATTAAGTAATTCGACGATATCTCTACTCCAATTCAAATTAGGATTAAACGCAAGGTAAAACGGAGAATCACTTAAGGTGCCAGCAAAGCGAATATTAGTAGATTTTTTTGTATAGCTTTCAATTACTAACTCATCTTCAATAATCACGGCCACACGCTTGTATTCAAGCATTTTGACCAGTCTTTGCTGTGCATTGCCACCCGTTAAAATATGGAGTCTGGTTTTATTTGCTTCATCGTGAATAAACTCATCTATTGGCGATCCGTAGCCATAACCTAAAATAATGCACAAGGGAGAAGGCATTGAATTGAGTGATCGTTGATCTTGATACAGCCAGTGATTATCTATAGCCGTATAGAAGTTTACTTTGTAGTTCATAACTGGAGTTCGGGTAAACAGTAACTTGGGGGCTTCTTCATATACTGCTGTTAGTAAACCGTGAATATCATTATCATCATTTGCCATTTTGATTGCCCGCGACCAAGGATAGCGTTCAATGCGTAAGGTGATACCATTCTTGGCTAGGATCTCGGTTATATATTCATACACAATACCTGGCTTATCAGGCGAGCTTCCGGAAGTATATGGGGGCCAATTTGTTGTCGCTAAAGTGATTTCTGACGGTATTTTAGCACTAAGGGATGTTGAGGCAATAAGCAAAAAAAAGGCAAAAACTACAGTCGTTTTCATATGCTTCCCACACTAAATAATCCAATAAAGCTATTTTATATATAGTTGCACTAGAGTGAAAGCACAAGTTAGCAGTAACTGGTTACTACTTGCAGACAAGCTCATTTTACCAGTTTTTTAAAGCGGTCCGTTAAATTACTTCGACAGCTGAAGTTGCCAAACGTTACTTTGACTTAACTCTATTTGGTCACATGCGAAAAAATTGTGCTTATAAGCCATATTGCAGTTATTAGGCATGCGTCCTGTAAATTCAAAAAGTATTTGTGTCTCTGAATTTTTTAGATTTAATTCCTTATACTTTTTACCTAGCAAATATTAAATTTTACTATCACGTAATTGCCAATGTCTCCACCCTGCAATCGGAAAGTCATTAATTAATAGTGTTTCACTACCTGTGTGTAAATCTAATTGATATAACCCTGAATGATTGAATTTAGTGAAGTACAAACTTGGGGTCGTATTGAGGGTTATATCCTTTAATCGCGATAAAAAAGTCTCTAATAGTGTTAATATAATTACCATCAGATACATTAAAATCACCACATGGTGGAGTGAAAGTGCGACTGTTTTTATTATCGATAGCGTGAAGCAGCGTATTGGCTAACAACACTTCTTGACGTATGTGACGGATTACCTTGGTATCTAAATCATGATATGGCATCACCCAATCTCGCCCAGATATGGATTTACGACAAGGATGGTACAGGGTGTGATTGCCCAGTTCATGACCATTGGTATCGACTTGACGCCATTGTTCGATGTTGGTGGTCAAGCTTGGGTTTGAAAGCGTAAGGTAGAATGACGCTTTAAAGCCATATTTATCTAGCGCAGGAACTGCATTTATTAACTGGCTATTCAACGCATCATCATATGAAAGGCTCACGGCAGCCTTATATGGTTTCGGCCATTTAAAAACGGCTGCTGCTTCATCGGCAAAAACATCAGTAATGACCGTAAGTGTCACTAATCCATAAATAACAAATTTAATGTTCACGCATTAGGTCCTTTATAACAGGATTAACCCACGCCATATTTCAATGGATTTTCATATTATGTTATGTTTTTTTAACATTGATATTTTATGTGATTATCTATAAATTTGTTCTTCAACATTAATAAAAATTTTTACAAATATTTCAGATGTTTAATCGTTATCGATATTTAAACGTACTACATATTAGGTCTAATGTTAGTAAAAGGTCATACTTTAAAATGGAATAGTTGATCTAAAAACACTCTCAAGGATGATTTATGTTTAAACCACTACGCTATGCAATTTTGTCCACATGCCTGTCTAATATCGCGTTCGCAAGCGAGCTACCAGCTATTCTTGATTATTTACCCAAGTGTGAACCGATCATTTTAAGTGAATATCATCAGCAGTTAACTTTTATAAATGATGAAAATGATGATGTAACTACTAAGCTAAATGCTGATGATTTTAGAGAGCAATCAATAAAAAATGCATTGTTAGTGGCTCAGCAAAATGGCAAAAAATCAGGTGCTGAAGCCATTATTATTGAGCAACTATTCACCTTAGATTTTGTTAAAAAAGTGGCCGGTAATAGTGATGAAGATAAATACGACAATTATAAAATCAACGTCAATATAGAAGCAAAAAACATTACACTTTGTGATAACAAGGAGCTTACGACTAAGCGGACTCCCTTTGGTAGTAATGGTATGAGAGTTCTATTATCCGATACGTCAGTAGTGTTGGCTGTACCAAATAGTCAATCTTTAATGATCAGTGCCGATAAACATAAGCCGCCTAGCGCAAGCGTGTCTGTCAATGGTGCTTATGGCGTTATGTTAGGTGATCCGCTATCAATATTAAAAGCCCAAATGGGGCCTGAAAGTATTAGATTATTAGACCATGATGGTACCCAAATATTGGGTTATGGCAGAAGTCTATGGTTTTATGTAAAGAGTAATAAAGTGATAGGTATTGCTAAAAATGAGGCTATTCTAAATAGCCATGGCACAAATCTCATCGCGTTTAGTGAAAACTATGATATTGATAATTGGTTTATTAACGATGTCAATTATAGAGACACATATCAAAGTGTTAACCAAAATCTCGATTTGGTTCAGCACGGTGATGAGACCATTGTGTATAGCGACACATCCCAACTATTTTTAAACTTTGAAAGTTTTAAAGTCGATCTCTATAAGGACGCTGAGCTTCTATTGAATGGTTTTACAATATTGCCATCAGGTGATAAAAAAAAGTCTGCAAATATTAATTTTACCGCGACAGACTCTATTGAAGTTAGCCATTTTTTTACTATGAATACCGAAGATATGTACCAGCTAGACGATCAACAGCGGAGTAACCAAGTTAACTTAAATGCTGACGGTGTTTGGGTTATTGCTAATGAAAATCTACTTTTTGGTGTCAATGATAAGGGGATTGTTAACAGAATCAGAGTAACGGAATCTATTATTAAAGAGCAAAGTAAACAGGATTTTAACCTTGTGCTTGCACGTTATAACATTCCAGTTTTGAAGTCTGATTTGTTAAAGCTGTATCCAAATGCAGAAGATAATTTTGACAGTGTGATGGTAACTAAAGGCACAAAATTGCTATTTGCGACCTTTGACTCGGATGAAGATAATGCACAATTAATCGATATTATGATTGAGCTTTAGATCAGAGAGTTGACCACGAAGCGACTAAATATTTTTCAGTATGGTTTCAAGCCTATAATGCATAAAGTCACTTTTGCCGACGATTGCTATAAATACAGGTAATAAGATTTTTAATTAACAGTCACTAAGTTGGTCTGAAGATCTCAATATTTGCCATTTAGACTATATTTTACTGACATAGAGTGTATTTTAGACTAAATATCAAGGATGTAATATGCGTGACAATCAACCCGTAACACAAAAGCTGCACGTTTTTAAGCCTCATTTTAGATTGATTTCTGGTACAGATGCCCGCGGCCATATTACCTATTGTAATGATGAATTTGTTGAAGTAAGCGGTTTTACACGTGAAGAGTTGATTGGAAAACCGCATAATCTTATTCGACACCCCGATATGCCTAGCGCAGTGTTTAAAGAAATGTGGTCCTGCATTTCTAGTGGAAAAGTGTGGATGGGACTGGTAAAAAATAGACGTAAGAATGGTGATCATTATTGGGTCAGTGCGTTTGTAACCCCAGTGTTCGAGAACAATAAAGTCGTTGGGTATGAATCAGTCAGAGTGAGTGCTCTTCCATCTGAAATTGCACGCGCAGAGACCATGTATGCCAGATTAAGAAATAATTTACCTCCTAGAAAGATAATTGCCAATGCGTTTCAACTGATTAAGTCTTTAACACCTGTTTGGTTACCATTAATGCTATTGAGTGTTGTAGCGGCTGTCATGGGAGGTGGAATTGAATGTATTTTAATTCTAGTGACTATGCTGATATCGTGTATTTGGACTTATTATCGTAATGAGTCCGATTGGCGTGAACTGTATACCTTAAGTCCTGATTCATTTAACGACTTACTTGTCGCGATGACTTTTTTTGATGACCTAGGGGGAAAGGCAAGAGCAAAGCTTGCGTTAGGTTCTGAAATCGCCCGTTGTAGAACCGCACTCACTCGAATTGAAGATTCGGCTCGTTCTTTAGATGTTATTGCAGATAAAACACAAGCGCAGGCTAAAACCACCGCAAAAGCCGTGGCGCTACAAAGTCATTCAACTCAACAAATTGCTTCGGCAATTACTCAAATGTCTACCGCAATTCAAGAGGTTGCGGGGAATGTCGAGCGCAATGCATCAAGTGCAAAACAAGCTCAGGTCACGGTTCAAGAAGGTGCTGAGTTAGCCAATTCCGCCAAAGCATCGATAGATAATTTAAATATATCCGTTACAGACATTGCTAAAACGGTTAAAGAGCTTGTTGATTCAACTAATGAAATTAGCCAAGCCGCGAGCTTAATTTCTAATATTGCTGATCAAACTAATTTACTTGCCTTAAACGCAGCGATTGAAGCGGCTAGAGCTGGAGAACAAGGCCGAGGGTTCAGTGTAGTAGCTGATGAAGTACGCGCATTAGCTTCAAAAACCCGTGAATCTACAGATAAAATTCACGATATTGTAAAAATACTTTCTCAACGAGCTGAAAATGCACTTGAAGTTTCAGGTAAAGGTGAACAAGCCGCTGCCCAAGGCGTTGAAATTGTTGAAAAAACAAGGTTGAAGCTGATTTCTACCAGTGATTCTGTTGAGCTAATTACTCAATTATCAATGGATATGTCTGCAGCAGTTGAGGAGCAAAGTGCGGTAGCGGAGCATATTAATCAGCAAATTATTGAAATAGCTGATGCTTCAGAAGCGACCAACGAGTCATCGGAAACATCTTTACAAATGAGTCATGATTTACATGATTCCGTTACAGCAGTTCGTTCAATTATCAGGCGCTTTGCTGTAAATACTTTAGGTGACAAATAAGGCACTACATTCCAATTTCAGATGCGATTTCGTACTAGTTTTCAAGTGATATGGACATTTTATTAAGGTATAAATTGTCCATTAATATTGGATTTAACGGTACTAATAAACCAGTGTTAAATCCTTTATTATTCTCCTCATTGACCTAGCACTATGAGGAAATCATCCATGTCTCACCCAATTATTCAAGATTTAGAACGTCGTTATACCGTAAAAAAATACGATTCAAATAAACGTATCTCTTCTGAAAATATTGCAGTGCTACAACAAGCTATGCGTTTATCCGCGTCTTCAATTAACTCGCAGCCTTGGAAGTTCATTATTATTGAAAGTGATGCGGCAAAGCAGCGTTTGCATAATACTTTTGCAAACAAGTATCAATTCAATCAGCCGCATGCAACTGAAGCTTCACATATTATTCTATTTGCACATAATCCTGCTTATACCAAAGATGATTACCGCAAGGTTGTTGATGTTGAAGTGTCCTCAGGTCATTTGCCGGCAGACATGTATGACAATATGCTTAATGGTGCCTTTGCCTTTGCTGAAGCTAATACTAATGACGCTGGCTTTAATGGCGAATGGACTAAGGCTCAAACCTATATTGCCTTAGGCAATACTCTGCATGTATTAGGGCGTTTAGGGATAGATTCAACTCCTATGGAGGGTGTTGACTCTGAGCTTATTGGTGAAGAGTTTAAGCAAGAATTAAACGGTTATGTGGTTGAGGTGGCATTAGCCATTGGATATCACAAAGAGGGCGAGGATTATAATCATGGTCTGCCTAAATCACGTTTACCGATAAAAGATATCTTTACCGTATTGTAATTAGCATAACCTGACACGGACTAAAAAAGCTTATTTAGTCCGTGTTTTATTGTGGTGGGTCAGATGCGCTAAGTTGGTGAGTGGTGTTGAGTCATTAAATCTGCTATCAAATTGTTGACCTTAAGCGAGGAATTGTATTGCTAACCACATTCAGAATATTTATGACTGGTATTTAATGAGACGATCGGTCTATTATTGGTGATGAACATAGAAACAGTAAAGCCTCGTCGTGGTCGCCCTCCAAAAGCCAACCGTGACAATCAAGATACTAAAGCGGCATTAATCCGCAGCGGCCTAGAGCAATTGACTGAAACCGGTTTTGCTGGCTCGGGTATTGATCTTATTTTAAAAAGAGTGGGCGTGCCTAAGGGGTCGTTCTATCACTATTTTTCCAGCAAAGAAGTTTTCGGCCAAATTGTGATTGAAAACTACGCTGGCTATTTTATGTATCAATTAGATAAGTGTTTGTCCGATGAGTCTTTACCCGCACTCCACCGGCTCAGTTTATTTGTTGATAAAGCTAAGCTTGGCATGGAAAAGTACCATTTTAAGCGTGGGTGTTTGATTGGCAATTTAGGTCAAGAAGTCGATTTACTGCCAGAGAGCTATCGTCAGCAATTGATTACTGTTTTTGCGAGTTGGCAGCAGCGATTGTCCCTGTGTTTTACCCTCGCACAAGTTAATAATGAGATTAGTCAGTCTATTAATTGCGATAAGTTAGCTGAAATTTTTTGGGTCGGTTGGGAAGGGGCTGTCAGCCGAGCAAAGCTAGTCCAAAATACACAACCTTTACAAGATTATTATGATTTTTTTATGAAAAGTTTCCATTAAATACACTTATCTAGACTTGCTTGTCATGAGCCGTGAATAGGTAGTATTAATAGAAACATGAATTGGTTTTATAAAATTTTTTACATTTAAATAGACGATCGGTCTAATTGGAGGTTTTATGTTTCGTGGCATGTTAATTGAGAAAGACGAGCAAGGTTATCGCGCAGCAGTAAAAGATATTGATGAGTCAGCTTTACCAGAAGGTGATGTTACGGTTAACGTCCAATACAGCACATTGAACTACAAAGATGGCTTAGCGATTACGGGTAAAGGCCCAGTTGTAAGACAGTTTCCTATGGTGCCAGGGATTGATTTAGTCGGCGTAGTGGCACAATCTGATAGTAATAAGTTTGTCGTCGGCGATACCGTTTTATTAAATGGTTTTGGTGTGGGTGAAGTACATTGTGGTGGACTTGCCCAAAAAGCGCGATTAAAAAGTGACTGGCTTATTAAGCTGCCTAAAGCGTTTTCTGCTCGCCAAACAATGGCCATTGGCACAGCGGGATATACCGCCATGCTATGTGTCATAGCATTAGAAAAAAATGGTGTGACTCCTGATAAAGGTGAAATATTAGTTACCGGCGCTAATGGCGGCGTCGGCAGTTTTGCTATCGCCATTTTAGCTAAGCTAGGTTACCAGGTCGTTGCGTCCACAGGGCGTGCTGATCAAGTTGATTATCTAAAAGGCTTAGGGGCCAAAGAGGTTATTGATCGTCAATTACTCTCTGAACCAGGGCGTCCCTTAGCCAAAGAGCGTTGGGCGGGAGCGGTTGATTCTGTTGGTAGTCACACTCTGGCCAATATTTGCGCGAGTATAAAATACGGTGGCACTGTTGCTGCCTGTGGTTTAGCTCAAGGTATGGATCTGCCCGCAACCGTTATGCCATTTATTCTACGAGGGGTGACATTGGCTGGTATTGACAGTGTTATGCGCCCTATTAGTGATAGAGAAGAAGCCTGGCAGCGTTTAGGCGAGATTTTCGCTAATCCGAGTGAACAGGCTATGTTTGATAATATTTCCACAGAGATCAATCTGAACGGAGTAATACAAGCAGCCGAAGAATTAATGGCGGGTAAAATCAGAGGTCGAATTGTGGTTGACGTCAATGGATAACATCTAAAGTTTAATTTCTACCTTAGAAGCTGTGATGGACTAAATAACCTCAGCTCGGGATAATAAATGCATATCAAACAGATCTTTGCCCCGCTAACTGCGTTGAATTCATTTGCAATAGCTCGCTATTGACGCATAAATTCGCCTTGTTAACAGCGCAAAGCTCAAGTTTGAGGATAAACAGTTGAATTTTGGCTATTTCAATACCGTTTATTCATCTCTTACCCCGAGCTGAGGTTAAATAAAAAAATGCCAGTCAACTCGCTGACTGGCATTTTAATTATGTTGCTACTGATTAGTTGAATACTTTAACAAGCGGGCACGAAACTATGCCAACCTATACCCATATCTACTACCAAATACGTACGCGTTGATCTTCAGGTAAATATAGCTTGTCGCCAGGTTTAACATCAAACGCTTTGTACCAAGCGTCGTGGTTACGAGGCGCTAATGCACGGTAATGACCCGGTGCATGGGTGCCAGCTTTCAGTTGGCTTAACATACTTTGTTCGGTACGCTTTTCTTTCCACACTTGTGCCCATGCAAGGAAGAAACGTTGATCGCCCGTGACGCCATTAATAACCGGAGCTTCTTTACCATTTAAGCTTATCTGGTAAGCGTGGTAAGCCATAGATAAGCCACCTACATCGCCAATATTTTCACCTAGGCTATTGCGACCATTGACAAAATGACCCGTAATTGGCTCGTATAGACTGTATTGTGCGGCGAGTTGATCAGCTTTTGCTTCAAATGCAGCGCGATCAGAATCTGTCCACCAGTTACGTTGAATACCATTGGCATCTGATTTAGAGCCTTGGTCATCAAACCCGTGGCCCATCTCATGACCTATCACCGCACCAATACTGCCATAGTTAACTGCTGGGTCTGCATTAGGGTCAAAAAATGGCGGTTGTAAAATAGCGGCAGGGAACACAATTTCATTAAATGAACTGTTGTAGTAAGCATTAACATATTGCGGTGTCATACCCCAACGATTGCGGTCTGTTTTTTCAAGTTCGGTCGCTACGCTGTCAGCATGAAAATATTGACGTAGTTTATGGATATTGCCTACTAAATCTTGGTTTGAAAGGGTTAAACCATCAAATGTTTGCCATACATCCGGATAGCCAATTTTAGGCTTAAATGCCGCCAGTTTAGCGTGGGCATTGACTTTTGTGTCGCCACTCATCCAATCTAAACCATCAATACGTTGCCCTAGCGCTGTACGAAGGTTTTCAACTAAATCGGCCATCTTTGCTTTTGATGATTCAGGGAAATACCGTTCAACATACACTTTACCAATAGCGAACCCCAGTGATTCAGTGGCTGACATTTCATCAACGGCACGTTTCCAGCGTGGACGAGGCTCTTCTTGTCCATCTAGCTCTTTGCCATAAAAAGCAAAGTTAGCGTTAAACAGCTCTTCTGCGAGCAAACCGGCGTTATTGCTTAGGGTATGGTAGGTTAAATAATCCTGCCACACATTAATTGGCTGCTGATTAATTAATACAATCATAGCCTTAATGGGCTCTGGCTGAGCCACATTTAGTTGTGGAATACTGTAACCCGTTTGTTCAAAGAAAAGATCCCAATTAAAGTCTGGATACTCTTTTGCTAAATCAGCACGTTTGATTTGATTAAGTGTCAGGTCACGATCGCGACGTTTTTCACGTGGCCACTGACCTTGTGCAATTTGGATTTCAAGCGCCAAGATAGCTTCAGCACGGGCCTGGCCATCTTTGATACCTGCAAATGCAAGCATTTCAGCAATATGACTCACATAAGCACTGCGAATGTGACTAAAGCGCTCAGTGTCTTCTAAATAATATGAGCGGTCGGGAAGTCCTAAACCGCTTGCGCCAATAGTGAATTCATATTGATCAGGGTCAAGTCTGTTAAACCACATGCCGCCAGATATAGGTGAGTCAGCATCGCTAAGCCAAGCATTACCAAACACTTTTGTTAAATCATCAGTGTTTTTAATGGCATTAATTTGATCAAGCGTTGCCTGGATAGGTGATACGCCAAGTTTATTGATGGTGTCTGTATCCATGTAAGCATGGTAAAAATTGGCAATTAATTGCTCTTCAGGGGTTAAATTTTGTCGACTGGTAATATCATCGATAATCGCTTTAACCTGATCTTCACTGCGTTCTGCCAATAGGCTGAATGCGCCATAGCGGGTTTTATCTGCTGGCATTTCGAAGTTGTCATACCAAGTGCCACTGGCATACATAAAAAAGTCATCGCCAGGCTTAATCGCTTCGTTACGGGCGGTTAAATCAATGCCAAATTCACCTAACTCAGCCTTTGCTGCAGGTGTGGCTTTTACAATAGCGCTGTTAGTTTGCTTAGGGTCTGATGTGCCACATGCAGTTAAAAATGTACCTGCTAATGCGATGGCAATTAAGGATTTTCTCATTGTTATCGTCTTCCTTTCTGGGCTTTTTATTATAGAATTGTCGTTATAAAGTCTGCTTGATTTTCTAAGACTGACCCAAAATGTCAACTTATCAATTGTTAGCAAAGTTTATAATGTAGACCTTGTCTATTAATTTGAGCTTAAGAATACTGCAAGAGGGAAAATGAGGGGGCATAAGGTTGGCAATATATTATTAACTTACCATTGATAAACTAATATTGAATATTAAAACGCGCAAAACGTGTCAGGGCACGGATCATCGGTGCTTTACTTCGCTGGTCAATAAAAAACTGTTTTTGAGTAGAAAACTTTTTGAAGTGGCGAATATCATCGACAATATGTACCGGACGGCATTCAAACTGACTTGATAAGTGAAGTAATGTTTCAGCATTAAAAGAGAATGACTGTAGCATTTTATTTGAAATATCGTTTTTTCTAGCAACGGTGAGCGCTGATCTGCGATTAATTTGACCGTTAACTCTGTCTTTCAAACGTTTTTTATGTTGTTTCCAGGTGTCTTTGTCAGTTAAAGAATGTATATCTTCAATAATTTGGTTGGGATCACAATCAAACTTCCTCGCAATATTTGCGATTATCTCCATAGAAGTAACATTGACTCCTTTAATAGTGAGATAAACAATATAGTCGCGGCGATCATTGGCTTTTTCAATTTCTTCATGGGTTGGATTTAATGCGTCGTTGGCAAGGTTTTCAGTTTGTTCTACAGATGCAAGCAAGCTCTCGAGTGAAAGCGTTTCAGCTTCTGCATCAGCTTGTGAATGTTGATATTCATTTTGTTTCTTCATCTTTAGTCGCTACTTTTGGTTACTCAGTTTGGGTATTTGCTTTGTTTGTTGCTAATGCTATTCAGTATGCAATCAAGTAACTTTGGCTATTAGGCAAATACTACGTGAAGTCCCTTGTTGTGGAAATATAAAATCGATAATAGTTTATGTTTTTCAATTTTGAATATTCAGTTACGTTATTTTTGCTATTTTTGTTATCGAGTTGGTTTTAGATTGTTTTGAGTCTTGTTGGTTTGTTATTGATAGTCGGTTAAGTCAATTATAGCGATATAACACTCTGTTACTTTTTAAATGACATAAATTGCATAAAATCCAGCAAGCTAACTTATTGCGTGTTAACTTATCGTTAACATTTTGGCTGTCATTATAAGTGTAATGATAACCATAATAAATTTGGTATGTGATATTTCAAAAGGCAGGGATATGATTAAAAAGTCATTAAAATGGATTGGTGTAGGGACCTTAGGTCTGGTGACATTGGGTGGCGGGTTTGCTGCACATGAATGGTATGCAGAAAAACCGTTTTTGTTTAGAGTTTATTTAGACCGTGCAATGGTTAAAATGGCCTTTGAAAACCCTGAAACATTAACCTCCTTAGGCTTTCTCGAATCCGTTGGTATAACAGGCCATAACGCTCATCTAGATAATGTCGACCCTGCTAAAGATCAAGCCATGTTTGATGAGCTAGCCGAATTTCGTAAAGGATTGATGCAATACCAAGATGCTGATTTAGATGAAAATCAACAGATATCTAAACAAGTGGCTTTATATTTACTGGATATGTTGGATGAGTTTGAACAGTACCAATATCATAATTACCCAGCTAACCAGATGTTTGGTATTCAAAGTGGTTTCCCCAGTTTTATGGAGTCGACTCATCAAGTCAATACCCTAGAAGATGCGCAAAATTACTTATCGCGATTAGGCGAAGTTAATCGTAAATTTGGCCAGTATTTAATTGGCCTGAAAAAGCGTGAACAAATGGGGATTATTCCACCCAGATTTGTGATTGACCGCGTGTTAGATGAGATGCGTGGTTTTGTTGCAACGCCTGCGACAGAGAATATTTTGTATACCTCATTACAAACTAAAATGGATAAAGCTGAGGCGTTTAGCGAACAAGATAAACAAACTATTCTAACGCAAACTGATGTTGCTATTCGTGATTCAGTTTACCCAGCCTATGGCTTGTTTATTGATTACTTTGATGACTTAAAAACTAAAGCGGGCACTGATGATGGTTACTGGCGCTTACCGGATGGAGATAAAGCCTATAATTTGGCATTGCGATTTTTTACCACAACAGACTACAGCGCTGACTATATCCATGACTTAGGTTTGTCTGAAGTGGCGCGCATTCATCTCGAAATGATGACTATTTTTGAAGGCGAAGGCGTTGATGTTTCCAATGGCTATTTGGCCGCAATGAATGAGTTTTCTGCCCGACCTGAGTTTTATTATGAAGACTCAGATGAAGGCCGTGCGCAAATTCTAAAAGACTATCAAACCATTTTAGATGAAATTGACCAGGGGCTAGGCGATACATTTAACATTCGTCCTAAAGCGGGTATGGAAGTAGTGCGTATTCCTGAATTTAAAGAGAAAACAGCACCAGGTGCGTATTATCAAGGTCCATCTTTAGATGGATCTCGCCCAGGACGCTTCTTCGCTAACTTGTATGATGTCAAAACCACGCCTAAATACGGGATGAGAACTTTGGCTTACCATGAAGGTATCCCGGGGCATCATTTTCAAGTAGCGATAGCGATGGAACTGGAAGGTATGCCGCTTATTCGCCGCTTTGCTCCTTTTACCGCCTATATTGAAGGTTGGGCACTGTATGCTGAACGTTTAGCCTATGAGCAAGGTTTTCAAAAAACACCGGCGGATAATATTGGCCGTTTAACCGATGAGTTACTGCGAGCGGTAAGGTTAGTTGTCGATACCGGATTACACGCTAAAAAGTGGACCCGTGAGCAGGCTATTGAATATATGGCTAATAATACCGGCCGCGCCGAACGCGATGTGGTGTCTGAAATTGAGCGCTATATTGTCATGCCGGGGCAGGCGACGTCTTACAAAGTGGGTATGATGAAAATTCTCGAGCTGCGTCAAAAGTCGAAAGACAGCTTAGGGGATAAATTTGACCTACGTGAGTTTCATGATGCAGTGTTAAAGAATGGCGCTATGCCACTGGATTTACTTGAGCGAGTGATTGACACTTATATTGCCGCTAAGCTAGCGGAAACTAAGTAGGTGAATTTAGCGATAGCTTAGCTAGAATAATCAATTAACGATAATTATCACAATAGTGACTTGATTAGCGTGTTAAAAACCAGTTGAATAACAACTGGTTTTTTTATGTTTTTATTTGCGTGATAGTAGATTTATTTATCCCTTAATCTCACCCACTTATTATTGCAGGCGGTTAAATGGCTTCATTAACTAAAAGGCTTGGGTTATTTTTAGATGTAGTGCAGCAAGGCTCGTTTAGTAAGGCCGCATCTCTCCATGATATGGACAATTCGTTACTGTCTAAGCAAATCAAAAAGCTGGAAGCGGACTTAGGGGTACAGTTACTTAATCGCTCAACTCGGTCATTTTCATTAACATCGGCAGGGGAAGATATACTTGAACAAGCTCAGGTACTCATGGAGACTTTAACTCAAATTCAAAATATTGCCGACTCCTATCAATCTGAACCTAGGGGCAATATTCGTATTACCTCGTCGATTAACTTTGGCCAGCAATATCTGCAACCTGTTATCAGTCAATTTATGAAGCAATATCCAAACGTAAAAGTGACTTTGTCGTTAGATGACAAACGGGCCGATATTATTTCTGAACACTTCGATGTGGCATTTCGGTTAGGCAAATTAACCGATTCTAATCTGGTTGCTAAAAAAATCGCTAAAACGCACTTTGCCATTGTAGCCTCAGAAGCTTTTATTGCAGAGCACGGACAACCTGCAACACCAGAGGCTTTAATTCGCTTGCCTGCGGTTATTTATAACAATGGTAATGTGTGCTTGGATCAAATGTTACTTAGCACACCGCCAGATAGCGATAGCTATAAGGTGTATACGATGCAAGGTAATTACCATGTCAGCGATGTACGCACATTAATTAATGCCGTCACTGATGGATTAGGGTATGCGATGATTGATTTATTTAATTTAGATAAACCAATAATTGAATCTAAATTGGTGCCACTTCTGACAGAATATGGCTTATCAACAGTAGATACTGGCATTTATGCTATATATCCACATCGTAAACCGACTATGCTAATTAGTGAGTTTATTAAGGCCGTACAAGAGCATATAGGTACGCCGCCATTTTGGCTCGAATACATGCCTAATTATCAGAAAATGTATAAAGGCAATTGATAAAATCAGGGTGTTAGTGTGTATTTTGCATAGGGCATTTAGCATTGTGCATGGGTTAAATTTTACTTAACTTGAGTCGATTATAATCACTCACTTGGAAACAATATGTGGAACACGCTTCGTGCTTATCAATCTTCAATAATATTATTAACCGCTTTGATGATGGGTGGCGCACTAGGGTTATGGCTGCCTGACTTTGCCATAAAGTTAAAACCTATAGGGCAAATTTTTCTTAATTTACTCTTTATGATCATAGTGCCGCTGGTGGCGGTAAGTGTGATGTCTTCTATTGCGCGCATGACTGATTTAAAAAAGTTAGGCGCAATTCTGATTTCTATTATGGCTGTTTCCATTGTGATGGCGATGATCCCCGCAATCGGTATCATTCTACTTGCCTCTGCATTTGATCCCGCACAAGGGGTGACATTAGCATTAGCTGAAACAGTAGATAATACTGGCGGCAGTATGGACTTTGTCAGCCTATTAACAACCAATGACTTTGTTGGCTTGTTGTCTAAATCCAATATATTGGCGCTCATCATTATGTCGGTTATCAGTGGTATTGCCATAGGGCAGTCAGGCGAGGATGGCCGTAAAGTGGCAGATTTATTAGATAGCCTTAATACCGTTATCATGAAGATTATTGCGATCATTATGTACGCCGCCCCGATAGGGTTAGGGGCGTACTTTGCGGCAACGATGGCAAGCCAAGATGCAGCATTAATGGGCACATTTGCACGTGCTGTTGGGCTGTTTTTTATTGCGACAGCTTTCTATTTAACCGTGGGCTCGACATTTTATGCATGGCTGGGTGGCGGTGTTGAAGGCATAAGGCGCTTTTGGCAGAACATGTTAGAACCCGCAGTCACTGCGTTAGGTACCAGTTCATCGTTAGCGACCTTGCCTGTGACGATTCGCAGTGCAAATAAGATGGGTTTGAATGAGCAGATAGCTGAAATTAGTTTGCCTTTATTAGTTAATTTAAATAAAGGCGGTGCAGCTATGATCACCGCATTAAAGATAGTGTTTATTTATTCATTGTTGGGCTTAGATTTCAGTGCCGATGTCTTTATGATTACCGTTTTGATTGCTGTTTTGTCGGCATTTATTATTGGTGGCGTACCTGGTGGAGCATTTTTAGGTGAAATTTTTATTGTGACCACTTTAGGCCTACCACTTGAAGTTATCCCTATTTTAGTGGTGCTTGGGGCGATTACCGATGCCGCGTCGACGGTGATTAATGTGGTACATGATTTAACGGCAACCCAAATTATTGAGCGACTTAACGGTAAGCATTACCAAACGAAAGCATAATAGGTTGCATGAGTATAAAACCTAATATTGCCGAACCTATCGCCACACATACACAGGCCAGTATTACACGGCTGAGCGCTGTATTGGCGGCGTTAAGGATATTGATGTGAAAAGCGCGGGATCTAGCAAGGTAAAGTCTGACAGTCATTGGCCTGCTATTATTGTGGTTGTTATATTATTTATTGCAGCTTCAGTGGCTGTGGTGAGTATTAACCAAAGCCATCAGCAAACAAGCCCTGAAACTTGGACCGCTTTTATCTATAAAAATGGATACCAATCGGCTAAATATCAAATGGAGGATGGCTTTGATGATTATCAAATGTGTAAAGACTATGCTGTACAGCAATCTGAAAAGTTTGATAATGCACCTTGGCAGTGTGGACTTCGTTGCCGTTTTGACTCTATGCGTCAAGGATATCAATGTGACAGTATGGAGAATCATTAGCAGATTATTTGCCTTAGTGAGCCGCAATGTACCGAGAAGCGAGTATGTTTTGGTCTTTTAAAATACCAATAATGTAGCCTAACTTTAGCGCATAAACTAAAAAGCATAAGCGCGAGCTTATGCTTTTTATGTGTAAACTTACTTGTCGTTTAAAGCTTGGTATTAGACGCGGGTGCAGCGGCGCTTTTGGTTAAGCTACAAGGTGATTCACCAGGGCCGACCAACAATGATGGATCGATATTGGCATTACACTTCCAGTTAATCAATCCACCATCATTATTGCCAATGCTAGGAGTAAAAGTCAGTTGTGAGTCTTCGCCATAATATTTCGCCAGTTTTACAACAACATCGCTTTGCTCTGATAGAAAAATATCACTTATTAACGGATGTGCTTTAAGGTCATTAATAGGTAAATCAATCTTATCTGATGGTTTTGGTAGTCTTGATTTGTCGCTATAAAACTGTGATACCGACATTTTAGCCAGCTGGCTTAAATCAACAATAGAGTTTAGCTGTAGCTTAAGGTTAAGGCCATTATAGTTACTTTGTGCGTCCTGCTTAGTTGCCACAAACCTAGCATCTGTATTTATCGCAGGTGCTGCTATAGGTGCTTTAGTTATAGGAGCTTTAGTTATAGGTGCTTTAGTAGCAGTTGATACCGTCTGTACCACTATTTCATCAGGTTTTGATGCGGCTTGCTCAGATACCACTGATTTAGATTGTGCCGTTATGGCCGCTATCTCGGCGTCATTTGCCTTAGGTTGAGATATCTGTGTAACCGCTTGCTTGGCTATCGCATTTATATTTGAAGGCGCTTGTTGAGCTGCAATTAATTTTTGTGTCACTTCATCTATTGCATCATCGGCACCTAATGTTACCCGCAACACCTGTGATGCCTTATTTGATGGCGTGTTTTGGGCTATTTCAGTTGCAGTATTGTCATCGACTGATTCTATATCTGCGTCTGCTAGGGCTAGTTGAGTAACCTCTGGCTCTGTTGATATAGGTTTTTCGTTCAAAGTTGATACCGCAGGGCTTGGATTAACTGATGTTAGGGCTAGGTCTGTGTGAGATTCTTCAACGAGCTGTTTTTTGTCGGAAGCAACCTTGGTTGGCACTGGTTTTTTTGCTTCTACGACAAGCTCAACTGGCACCGCTGAGGTCACTTGTGAGTCATTCATTGCTTGAGTATCTCTTTCCTTCGAATCTAAAGCCTTAGAATCTAAAGCCTTGGTATCTATCGCCTTAGTATCTATAGCTTTTGTGTTTTTAGGTTGCTCAATAAGCGCAGCTGTCTCTTGGGGGATTAATTGGGTCTCACTCGGTAATATACGATTAGCTACTTGTGACTGTGTGGCTGCTTTTTCTGATTCTGTAGCTACCTGCTCGTCAGCAACAGTTGTCTGCTCGTCTATGGTAGAGATGTTAGCTGCTGCAATATTAACTTTGTCAGTGGCGACACTATTTGTATCGGCGATATCAAGACTTTCAGCATCAACAGTTGTAGGATCAGTAGGCGCTTCAATGTTTGTTGCTTTGATGGCGAGTTCAGGCCGAGGTGGCGCCTTAATGTTGCTAAGTTGATTAAACGCCTGATCTAATGCTTTCATTAGCCTTGTGTCAGCCATTACCATCGGCATAGTTGCCATGGTTTCTGTTGCTAATGTCTCTATATCTTCAGCTTCGACATTTGTTGCATCAATACTGCTGTCATTCTGTGCTATTTCAGTTGTATCGGTAACTGTGGTTTTAGCAGTCGATTCTATAGTCTTAGCAGCTACTTTCTGCTCTGTGTTTATAGTTTCTACTTTATCACCACTTTCAACTTTTGAGGCTAAAGCGAGTGCTTCATCTGCTTTGTCTGATGTGTCTGTAATATTAGCAATAACCTCAACTTCAGTGTTATTGCCGTTAGCGGTACTGCTTTTGGCTACAGAATTATCTACAGGAGGCTTTTCTTCAATAGATTGTTCTATAATAGGCTGTTGTATCACTGGTTTTTCGGTTGCTATTACACTGGTTATTTCCGCAGTGAACGGCGCATTAGTAACGTCTTCTATGGCTGTTGTTATTTGTGTAACAGCGCCAGTATTAGTACTAGCATTGATGCTGTCGATATTCGATAAAGCCGCTTTTTCTAGCTCTTCTTCAACAGTTGTTCCCTTGGTCATAGCATTTTCAATGACTTTATTAGTCACTTTTAACGCTGCTAGCGCTTCGGCCTGTTCCTTTTTTATAGCTGCTTCAGCTATAGCGGCTTGTGCTATCGCAAGAGTGGCTTTACTTGACGTTATAGATGTTGAATCTGAGTCTGATTTTGTATCAGATGTCGCATCAATACTATTGTTAGCGACAAGGTTTTCTGGTATTTCTGATTCTTTTGTTTCTGAAGCTCTTGTTTCTGTGACTCCTGTTTCTGAAACAGGGGCCGCTTCAGTAAGGTTTTGCTCTGCAATAATTATTTCATCAGCTTGTACGACTTTATCGTTATTTGCTGTTTGAATATCTTCTTGGGGTAATAAATCCTTCGCTGATTGTAAAATAGAAGAAAATGTTTGTGATGCTGACTCTTCAATTGCAGCCAAGTCGATATCTTCAATACTGAAAGGGAGATCAGGTAAGTCTTCTGCACTAGGGAGTAGTGCTTGCGCTGAATCAATCATGCTACTAAAGGTGTTTGTCGCATCTTGTTGTAAGGCAGTAAAATCAGTAGAAGCTATTGTGGTGGCAAAGGTTTTTTCACTAGGATCTTTTGGGCTGCCATCATTTAAAAACACCACTTTCACTGTGACACTGATGATGAGTAATAGCGAAATATTAATTAACCATTGATTAAGATCACGCTGTTTATTTTTCTGTCTTTTTTGAGGCTGTACACGGGTGATATTTTTATGCTTGGCGATGACATCACGAGCGATATCTTCAATTTCCTCACGATCGATTGACGTCACCTCATCCAAGGCTTCAATATAATCGAGTGGTAATTCGATATTATCAGGGTGTTGTGTCCCATGACGAAGTGCGTCTACTTCTAGAACGCGATTTTTAATTTCTTCGATTAGGGGGTTCTGTTGGCTAGGTTGACTAGCTTCGTTCATGGGTCTTCATCCTTGCAAATCTTCAATCGATAATGATAGTTTTTTTATTGTTATTCTATTTATCGTTATATTCGTTAACATATATTGCTATTTTATTTGTCGGTAACAAAGATGCCAGCAATAGTGTTTTTAGAAGTGTATTTTGCACATAAGGAAAAAGAAAAATAAGTATAAATTATTTAATTACAATGAATTACTGTATTAATATCTTCCGTGACATTTTTATGTAGACACTTTTTCCAAATGCTTGAGGCAAAATGAGCGCATGCACACTTCTTTCGCAGCGCACAAGATAACCTAACTAGGCTCATTAATTCAAATTTTTTAACAAATTATTATCATTTGTTGCAGTTGAAGTGTCATAAAGACGTCTATAGCTATTTATGACCATTGAATTATCAATAAAGACAGTGGTTTAATTGTGAGCAGTTGAGCGTCATTATTTTGTTCGATTAACTAAACTCTGTTCAAATTATCACTCATTTAGTGTCTGTAATAGGTTGATTTAAGGCGTTTAACAATCCTCACCATGGCAGGTGTTCAATTTGTCCTGCTGCTGTTTATCTTTTGCCAGCACTTGACGTAAATCTTCGCTGCGTTGTTTCACCGCCACGCCATAGCTGTGGTCATCACCCCATAAGTCAGCGAGTAGGGTTAATGATTCATTATCGTGTTTAGAAAATAACTGCCCAGCGCGTTCTGAATCAGCCTGGCTGTGACCTAGCAGTGTTAACGCATCGACACCTAGATTGAGTGCCGAATCAAAGGTTTCCCGTTTAAAGTGACTAACACCGATACGAATGAGCTCATAGGCGTGGCGCCTATCAACTGCGCGGGCGACAATTTTTAAATGGGGATAATGTTTACGGGCTAATGTGGCTATTTCAATAATTTTATCGGCATTATCGACTGCGATAACGAGCATTTTGGCATTTTTGGCCCCAGAGGCTTCAAGTAAGTCTTGTCTTGCGGCATCACCATAAAATACCTTGTTGCCAAAGCGTCTTAACACTTCTATTTGACTTGGGCTGTGGTCTAGTACGGAAATATGATAACCCTGTGCTGACAGTAAACGTCCGACAATTTGACCAAAACGACCATAGCCTGCGATGATCACCTGTTGGGTCGCTTCTATATCGGCTGGTTTATCAAAATCAGCTTGAGTTGTAGTGGTGTGCTTGTTGATGACTTTGTCATAAAAAATCAATAATAAAGGGGCCATCAGCATAGAGATAGCAACGACTAAGGTGGTCATTTCACTTTGCTCAGGCGTCAGTATTTGTAGTGAGTTTGTCAGTGATAACAATACAAAGGCAAACTCGCCACCTTGAGCTAAGGCTAAGGCAAATAACCACTTTTGCTTGGTTTGCATCTTAAACAGTTTTGCTAACATAAATAGCACACTGGCTTTAATGGTTATCAAACCTATCACTAACATCAATACCAAAGCCAACTGTTCAAACAACAATGGGAAGTTTATTGATGCGCCCACCGTAATAAAAAATAACCCCAGTAATAAGCCTTTAAAGGGTTCTATATCCGCTTCTAATTCATGTCTAAATTCGCTTTCCGCTAATACCACTCCCGCCAAAAATGTACCAAGCGCAGGTGACAGACCAATACTTTGCATAATAAAGGCAATTGAGATAACCAAAAATAGTGCAAATACTGTGAATAACTCCCGCAATCGGGTGTCTGCAATGTATCTAAACAATGGCGCAGATATGTACTTACCCGCCAAAATAATGCCGATAATCACCGTAATTGAGACCGCCACTTGCATGTAAGCAGGCAGGCTGGCAGTGATATTATTATGTGCTGTTGTGGTGGGAAAGTCGGTAAATGCCAGTAAGGGTAATAGCGCAAGAATAGGGATAACCGCGATATCTTGAAACAGTAATACAGAGAAACTATTTTGGCCTGCTTCCTGCTGTATCCAGCCTTTTTCATATAAGGTTTGCAATACAATTGCGGTAGAAGATAGCGCTAGCATTAAGCCGATTGCCAATGCGCTTTGCCAGGGTAATTCAAAGACAAACAAGCAGCCGCTAAAAATAATCACAGTGGTGATGCTGACCTGTAAGCCCCCTAGACCCAATATTGAGTGTCTTAATTTCCAAAGCCTTGATGGCTGTAACTCTAAGCCGACTAAAAATAGCATCATCACTACACCAAACTCAGCAAAGTGCATAACGTCTGTTTGGTCACCGACTAAGCCGAGTAAATAAGGTCCGATAAGCATTCCAGCAATAAGGTAACCCAGCACAGAACCTAACCCGACTCGTTTCGCTATGGTGACTGAAAACAAAGCTGCAGCTAAATAAATTAAGGCAATCTCTAACATATGAATCTCCACATTACTCGATGTACTACTATAGACTTTATTTTATCGCAATTGACCAGTTTCTCGTTAAGCACGACAAATAGCAGATGATTGATTGCATTTAACGAGGCGAGTAACAGTTTCTTAATTAAATTGACGTACAATAGCACTCTATTTGTTGTTGGAGATGTGTGTGTTCATCAAAATCATTATTACGTTACTGATTATTATAGGAGCGTCTTTTTATCTGCGCCGCGGGAAATCATCTATCAGTAAAACCACCCAGGCAGTAACGGAGCATTCACCGCACCCTATATTTAATAAAATGGTTATGTACGGTTTGATCACGGTTTGTATGTTGTCGACTGCGGCATTCTGGGGCTGGGGTTGGTATGACGATAATCAAATTGTAACGGTACAAATATCTTCACCTATTGAGGCAATGTCCACCCAGTACCAAGTGCGCAAAAAAGACATTCATGCCCGTAAAATTACCACGATAGAAGGGATAGAGGTACGGTTGTCTAATCAAGAAAGAGTTACGATTTCAACATCAACATCAACATCAACATCTAAATCTACAGATAAATAATGAGTTGTGGCTAAACGGCAGATATAAAAATAGAGGCCAATAAGCCTCCATTTTCATATCGATTCTTTACTGATAGCTAATCAATGGCTCTTTAACTGCTCATCAAGTGCGTTAACTCAGTATCAATCTTTTGTTTGGAACTTAATCTTAGCATTAGCATAAGGATCAACTTTACTGGTTGATGTAGGGCTAGATTTAGGTTCGCTAGGCTTAGTTTGTCTAGGCTGCGATTGCGGCTTAGGTTGACTTGCTTTAGCTGGCGCTTTGCGCTCGCCTGAGTCATTGTCACTTGGTTTAGGTGTTTGTGCTCGGTTAGCAAATTTAGCCCCTAAATCAACTAATGGTTTTTGGCGTCTAGGCGGACGATTCTTTGCAGCTGCGCCGTTTGCAGAAGTACCATCAGTACTTTTCTTCTGCTCATTATTACCCTGACGTCTTTGGTGGATTTTTTTATCCTGTCCTGAACTCGAGGTTTTAGTGCGACTCGCGCTAGATTTTTGCCCTGTTGAAGAACCCGTTAATTGGGTTTCAGGTAAGGTAAAATTCGCCTCAAAGCCGATTAACACCTTACGTGGAAGTTGGCGTTGAATCAGTTTTTCGATATCACGTAATAATTTACCTTCTTCATCACTGACCAAAGACACAGCTTCACCTGATGCACCAGCACGGCCGGTACGACCAATACGGTGAACATAGTCTTCAGGCACTTGCGGTAAGTCAAAATTCACTACAAAAGGCAGTTGGTCGATATCAATACCACGGGCAGCAATGTCAGTTGCAACCATAACTTGGGCAGCACCACGCTTAAAGTCCGCTAAGGCTTTAGTACGTGCGGTTTGGCTTTTATTACCGTGAATCGCCACAGCTGAAATATTCGCTGACTCTAAGCTTTTCGCTAAACGGTTCGCGCCGTGCTTAGTGCGAGAAAATACCAATACCTGATTCCAGTTATTGATTTTGATCAGTTCGATTAACGCTGCTGACTTACGCGTTTTATCGACAGTGTAAATGCTTTGCTCAACGCTATTTGCAGTACTGTTACGTGGGGTAACAGAAATTTCAACAGGGTTGTTTACTAAGCCTTTTGCTAGCTCGCGGATCTCGACAGAGAATGTCGCTGAAAACATTAAGTTTTGTCTTTTAGCTGGCAAGAATGACAAAATTTTACGAATGTCACGAATAAAGCCCATGTCTAACATGCGATCGGCTTCATCAAGGACTAAAATCTCAAGGTGATCAAAGTTGATCGCGCGTTGCTGATATAAGTCTAATAAACGCCCAGGTGTTGCTACTAGAATATCAACACCATTTTTAAGTGATGCCAGTTGTGGCTGAATAGACACGCCACCAAACACTACAGCCGATTTAAGTGGTAAATGTTTACCATAGGTCGCGACACTGTCTTGAACCTGCGCAGCAAGTTCACGGGTAGGCGTTAATATTAAAGTACGCACATGACCGCGTTTAACTGGCGTGCCTTGGGATAATAATTCTAGAATAGGAAGAGTAAATCCCGCTGTTTTACCTGTACCTGTTTGCGCTGCAGCCATAACATCTAGACCGTTTAATACTGCAGGAATGGCTTGGGCTTGAATAGGGGATGGGGTGTCATAACCTTGTTTGGCAACCGCTTTTAAAATAGCAGCACTTAGTCCTAGGTTTTCAAAACTCATAGATTACATCTCAGTTAACAGCCGAGGCGGTTAAATATATTAAGGTAGCCAATATCGGCGGGCGTGCATCTTACCTGAAAAGCAATATGAGTGCTATCTAAACACGTCTAGCGGAATCGTGAAAAAGTCTTAATCTTCAGTGCCAAACAAAGAAATATTGCATACAATGAATTGCTTGGTGCATTGTATAACGGTTATTAGCTATATCACTATCACCCTTGATTTAGCTTTTATGCTAATCTGTCGTTAGTTTACTACCTACTTTTCGTCTTCATTTTTGTCTTATAAGGCAGTTCATGACCCCAAAACAGGCCGCATTATCACACATTGAAAAGATTGCCTTAGTGTTACGCGATCCCGCCCATGCGTTGATCAAAAATGTACTGTTGATGTCAAATATCTCTATGGTTTCACTGCAACTTGCAATGCGAAAACTAAATCAGCATGGCCGAGTTGCGTTGCATTTTCACCCTGATAGAGTCGATAGCCGTGGCTTAAGAGTGGTTGAAGGCCTGATAAAAGACGGTGTTTATAAAAGCCAGTTTGAAACTCATATCTCTAATGGTCAATTATCGCCAGAGTTAGGTGGGCCACGTGATTATTGGGAAAACCAGTTATTTGGTCAATGTTATTCAGGCATCAAACATCGGCCTAAGTATGGCGCACTAGACTTGGGCTTGTGCTCATTGGGGCCTGCACCACGCTTTGGTAGTTGCTACTTTCTGACCACCCCACAAGTGTTAACACGCAGTACATTTAGCTATATGGACTCTTATCGATTACCAAAAGAGAAGGGCACCATAAATTGTTTCGATGGCGTGTTAGCGGCATTATTAAGTGAAAGTTTTGAGCGCCATTACGCGTTAGGTATTCAAGGGCTTAAGCCCGCTAAATTGATTGACTATTTAACCACTGATTTAGCTCATGCCATCCAAGGGCGATTTACACGCACGCCAAGTTGTAATCTTGATCATTACATTGAGGCACAAATCCACGGTGATGTATCTCTAGATAATGATATCGAGATTTTAGTCGCCGACCCTAGCTTTAAAGGCTCTCACGTCGGTGATTTGTTACAAACCTTATGTGATGGGCATGATATTCAACTGTTATGGCATGGCGGATATCAGTTATCGGTAGAAGAGGTACCCAGTGATTTTCGCGGCGCGAATATGCCTATGTTAGCGCAAAGCATTGCTCAGAATAATATGATAAATGCCGCCATTTTGGGACAAGCCGCCTATACATTATGTAAGCAACCTACAAGCTGGAGTGAGCGTTCAAGCCACGCAAAAAAAGTGCAAGAATTGAAACTGCTTTGGCATGTGTTGGTCAGGTATGGCGCCATTGATCCTCAATAGTGAAGCCATTTACCTAGCCTGATCCCGCTCATCAATCACTAAACTGTGCAGCAGTTAACATTATCAACCGACTCATTGTATTAGGTAGGTGACAGCTGCGATACTGCACTTTAAAACCATTCTCTATTTTTATTATTCTATGTTCTTAATGTTGTGCCTTTTATCTTGCTTATAGGGCATCAAGAATTGTTGTTGGAGTGTCATGGATAAGTCGTTAGAAAAGTCATTGGCCAAATGGCTTAAAAGTCAGCAATCTGCCTGCGGTATTTACCTTAAGTTAGCGACCTTACTCGGACTGTTAAATGGCGTAGCCATCATAGGCCAAGCTTATTGTATTGCTAAAATTTTACATGGGGTGATTATGACTGAGTTAACTGTCAGTCAATTACGGCCATTTTTTATCGGTTTAGCCATATTATTACTCACCCGCGCCGCTTTAGTTTACTGGCGCGAACGATTCAGCTTTGAGGCAGGAAGATTACTCCGCCAAGATATCAGGCAAGCAGTATTGAACAAACTGGTTGCCCTAGGGCCGGCATTTATTAAAGGTAAGCCAGCCGGTGCATGGGCAAGTATTGTGCTTGAGCAAGTGGAAGATTTACATGATTTTTATAGTAAATATGTGCCACAAATGCTGTTGGCAGGGTTTATTCCTGTGTTTATTTTAGTGCTGGTATTTCCCTTAAACTGGGCCGCAGGTGTGGTGCTTTTGACCACAGCGCCACTTATTCCAATGTTTATGATTTTAGTGGGCATGGGGGCTGCGGATGCCAATCGCAAAAACTTCAGCGCCTTAAGTCGATTAAGTGGTCATTTTATGGATCGCTTACAAGGTTTGAGTACCTTGAAATTGTTTCACCGCGGTGAAGCCGAAATTAAGCAAATCCATCAAGCATCGGAAGACTTTAGAAGTCGTACCATGTCGGTGTTGCGACTGGCATTTTTAAGCTCGGCGGTGTTAGAGTTTTTTGCAGCATTATCTATCGCAGTATTGGCGGTGTATTTTGGTTTTAGTTATTTAGGCCATTTAAATTTTGGTCATTATGGCTTAGGGATCAGCTTATTCACCGGCATGTTTGTGCTTATGTTAGCACCTGAATTTTTTCAACCACTGCGCGACTTAGGTACCCATTATCACGCTAAAGCGCAAGCTATTGGCGCAGCAGAATCCTTAGTTGAGTTATTAGATTATCCCCTTTCTCATGTTCACACTGATGGCAATCAAACGCCTGATCTTAATCAGGTTAGCATCAGGGCGACAGATCTAAGAGTGATGAGCATGGATGGTCAATGTTTACTTGGGCCTGTTTCATTCAATATTATCGCAGGGCAACACGTGGCTATTGTGGGTGCTAGTGGCGCGGGTAAAACCAGTTTGCTGCAAGCCTTGTTAGGCTTTCTACCCTATGAAGGCGAGTTACTGATTAATGACCAAGCCTTTGACTCAATCAGCCTTGCCCATTGGCGAAAACACCTTGCCTGGTTAGGGCAAGACCCGCTGTTATTTCACGGCACAATTGCTGAAAACGTCGCATTAGGCAGTCCCGATCTAAGTGACCAAGACATTATGCTATTACTTGAACAAGCTCAAATTGCTGATTTTGTCACTCAGCATCCCCAAGGTCTGCATACGGTAATAAGCGATCAATCATCTGGCGTATCAGTAGGGCAAGCCCAGCGAATCGCCTTGGCCAGAGCGCTCAGCCAACAAGCCAGTGTGTTTATACTTGATGAGCCGACAGCCAGCTTAGATGAACAAAGTGCTGAAGCGGTAATGGCCGCTTTATCTCAAGCGACAAAGGCAAAAACCACCTTAATGGTGACGCATAAGTTAAATGACTTAACTCAAGTCGATAACATTATCGTCATCGATAAAGGCCAGCTGGTGGAACAGGGGGACTATCAAACATTAATGGCAGCCCAAGGTAGCTTTTATCAATTACTGCAACAGGAGGTCAGTTAATGAAAGTGCTACTGCCTTTTGTACACTTATTTAAGCGCCAATGGTTAATGATGCTAGTGGGCTTATTACTCAGTTTTATTACCTTGTTAGCGGGTGTGGGTTTATTGTCATTGTCGGGGTGGTTTTTATCCGCCACCGCAGTCGCAGGACTCACCGTTGCCACAGCGCAGGTTTTTAACTTTTTCACCCCAGCAGGCGGCGTGCGATTTTTTTCTATCGCCCGCACCGCAAGCCGATATGGTGAGCGCTTAGCCACCCATGAAGCCACCTTTAAGTTATTAACTGAACTGAGAGTGTGGGCGTGGCAAAAGCTTTTACCTCTTAGCGCCGCTAATTTAACAGGCCTACGCCGAGGCGATTTATTAAATCGACTAGTGGCTGATATCGATACCTTAGATCACCTTTATTTGCGCCTTATTACACCGATTAGCGCATCATTATTGATGATAGCTGCCCTGTATGCATTTATCGCCTGGTTTGATGCTAGTTTAGCGTTAGCGCTGTGCGGCTTTTTGCTTTTAGTATTATTGATATTGCCGAGTATTTTTTATCAATTAGGCAAAGTGCCAGGCCAGCAGTTAATCGAAACTAAACAAAGTTTTAGAGTACAGTTACTGGATGTGATTCAAGGTCAGGCTGAATTAAGCTTATTTGCTGCTAATTCACGTTATTTAACCAAAGTGTATCAACAGCAACAGATCTTTTTTAACAGCCAAATTGCGATGGCAAAAATCACTGGGTTAAGTCAGGCGATATTAATTTTAACCAACGGTTTCGCGGTATTGTTGATGCTGTATTTAGCCGCGAATGGCGTGGGCGATGCCGTGCCACCAGGGCCATTATTTGCCTTGATCATATTTGCCACTATGGCCTGTTTAGAAATGATGATGCCAATAGCAGGCGCGTTTCAGCATTTATCTAGCACAGTGTTAGCGGCCACGCGGGTCACGGCAATAACCGAGCAAGTTCCAGCCATTCAATTTGGCAGCAATGATGCTATTAATGAAGCAATTAAGGCTAAAACAGGCGCATTGGTTATCAGCAACTTACATTTTGCTTATCACGCTAATCAAGCGGTTTTAAAAGGGCTGAATATACATATTCCAGCTGGACACAAAGTGGCTATTATCGGTAAAACCGGCTGCGGTAAATCCAGTTTATTGCATATGATCACCCGCGAATGGCAAGCAGACTCGGGCAGTATTACTTTAGATGGTCTGCCGCTTGAAGATTACAGCGAATCTAATTTACGCGCATCAATGTCGGTAGTCAGCCAGCGGGTGCATTTGTTTAGCGGTACATTGCGTGACAACTTAGTGTTGGCATTACCTTATGTCGCTGGTGAAAAACGTAAAGCCCACGATGACAAGTTAACCCATGTGTTGTCACAAGTGGGCTTAAGTCATTTATTACAGGGTGATAAACCTCTAGACATTTGGATGGGCGAAGGCGGCAGGCAATTATCTGGCGGCGAGCAACGCCGAATCGGTGTCGCCCGCGCGTTACTGCGTGATGCACCACTATTGCTGTTAGATGAGCCCACAGAAGGATTAGATAAGCGCACCGAGCGGGAAATACTCGCAACCTTATTTGCCTTTGCTGAGCATAAAACCGTGTTGATGATAAGCCACAGAACCACGGCGTTAAGTCAAATGGATGCTTGTTATCAGCTTATAGATGGACAATTGTCGAGCCTGACGGGTGTTGATGTTAACGGCTGAACATTGGTAAAGAGGGCTGAAGCCTTAACAGCTTAGTGAGTTAAAGTGAGATTATGCATATGGTCTCTATGATCATGGAGCTATACCATAGTAAAGAATGCATCGTGAAGTTTATCTATGTAGGTTCAGCATGGCATTCACTCAGCGACACGCAGCATTCTTTTGAAATAAAAAGTTCTGTAGCTCAACCGACCCATCCCTGGGTCGAATGGTCGGCTCGCAAACTACCATAATGAACCTTTCAAGCATTTACCTAATTAACAAGTTTTAAAGAGTGAGTGACATAAAGTTATTTAAAAACAATGACTTGATTTACCCCCCCCATGTCAGCTTATGTGTATGGCCAGCAGCCACTATGAACATGGCGCTTTGGTTATAGCAAAGCATGTATCGTGAAGTTTATCTATGTAGGTTCAGCATGATATTCACTCACCGACACGCAGCATTCTTTCGAAATAAAAAAGTCCTTGTAGCTCAACCGACCCATCCCTGGGTCGGATGGTCGGCTTGCAAACCACCATGATGAACCTTTCGAGCATTTACTTAATCGGCAAGTTTTAAAGAGTTAGTGACATAAGATTATTTCAAAATACTGACTTGGTTTTGCCCCAAGGTTTTTTTGGAATATGGCCTACGGCCACTATGAACATGAAGCTTCGCTCATAGTAAAGAATGTATCGTGAAGTTTATCTATGTAGGTTCAGCATGATATTAACTCACCGACACGCGCAAGTACTTCCTTGTAGCTCAACCGACCCATCCCTGGGTCGGATGGTCGGCTCGCAAACCACCATGATGAACCTTTCGAGTATTGACTTAATCGGCAAGTTTTAAAGAGTGAGTGGCATAAGATTATTTCAAAACACTAACTCACTTTTGCCCCAAAGCTTGTTAGAGAACATCCAATTTAAACTTTGCTCGAACATAGTTATCGCTAGTTTATGAAAGCACCATTTTGATATAAATTTATCTACGATTAACATCATAAAATCTTTGCGACAGTATACTGTGTTTTCATACAGTTATAATTCCTTTGTGTTAAAACAACAGTGTTGTTTCTCGTTATGTAATTGCGAAAATTCTCGGTTTTACCTAAAGGATAATTCTATCTAATTGATTTAGCTGATTTTTGTTAACATATCTGCTCTGCATAACGAGTTTGTATTATTCTCGATTATCTAAATTCTCGCTTTTGCCTAGACTAAAAGGTGATTGATTTGGGTTATTTAAGCTGATAAGTTACTAAAATTATTAATAATTAAAGCGATTTGGATGTTGTGTTTTGGTGAGCTTCTCAGGATGTTTATCGGAATTCTCGCTAATACGCTGTTAGCGGTACAAGGAGGTCAATCACATGCGTAAGCTCATATTCATTTTATTAATCATTTCTCAAAGCATTTATGCTGCCGATTCTGTGGACGCTAAACAAGCTGCAAAGAGTATATTTGAAAAATCATCTTCCGCTTATAATGAAGAGTCTTTAACGAAGGTTTTTACTTCTGGTGGTTACACAGAGGAAGAATCTAGTAAATATGCTATCAAATTGTTGAAACTTGTTAATTCCGACGAATTTATCAATAAAATTCAAGGCATTTACATTAAACATTTTACCGCAGATGAGCTGGTGCAAATTTCAGAGATATTGGACAATCCAGCTTATGCAAAGTTCTTAAGGTTAAGACCGCTAATACAGCAAGAGATGTCCGCTGAAATTAGTAAAGTAACTACTAGTATCAAGTAAGTACTGCTAACAAGGCAATTAAACGGAAAATTTACAGTTGGCTGTTTTTCGTGCCTCAAACATTATAGCAACAGTAATTTTCCGCTTATTGCGGCGTTATGTTTCTGAGGTGTAGTTTGAAAATTAATTTGTTAGCTACTTTTTCATTACTCTTAGTATCTTCGTCTTCGGTATATGCAGAGGTAATGGATAAAGAACCAACTCTGGGGTCTATGATTTTATGGGGGGTTGTAGGATCTTTGGTGGCAATTTTTAGCGTTAGGTTTAAACCTTGGTTTTTATTATTAGCACTCCCGTTTCCGGCTCTGTATTTTTACGGGTTAATTTTAGAAATTAATGACCCTTATGTTGGCCCTGCAATTCTAAATGAAGCTGGCACCACATACATTTACAGTGCTTACTTGCTAAGTGCCTTGCTGGTCTTCAGTCCATTTATTGGAATGATCTGGAGTAAACATAACAAGTCACTGAAAAGTGACGCAAAAATACGCGCACTTTAGTGAGGCGTTATATCTCTTAAGGCTCGTATGGAAATTTCGATTAATTGGGATGGAATCAAAACGGAAGAAGAATTCTATTCTGATTTCTTGCCTAAACTAGATGCTCCTAAATGGCACGGGCGAAACCTTGATGCTTTAGCGGATAGTCTAATTACTGGCTCTATTAATGGTATTGAACCTCCTTATACAATATTAAGTATAAATACAGATTCAAACCTTGGTGGCCTTAAAGAGTTTCAAGTGAGAGTCTTAGAAATACTCACTGAAGCAGCAGCCGAACCCGAGCGTGAAATTAAGGTTCTGTTGAAATGAAATATAACAAGAATATCAATGATCGCCAGCAAAGCTGGCTGGACGCGCAAAAAGCCGCGCGCCCATTATATTGGCGTTAGGTTTTATGAGCATCAGTCAGTATTATTATATCGGCAATAATCAGAATTTATTCTTTGGAGTATTTTCTCTTTCTTTAAATTTAGTCGGGTCAGAGTTAAATTTTGTAAAAATAAGCTCTAACTCGCTTCAGTTCGGAAACGAGTTAACTCTTGTCCTGATTTAGCTTTTCCCAAAGCCATCCATGAAGCTAAATCGAAGAGATAATAATTCGGGTGCAGATGAGCCAGCGAGTATCCAAAACAAGGATGTTTTGGTTAAGCCCACATGGATGTGCTTGCGGCGTCTCGCTGGATCATCTGCACTTGTAGGTAATCTTTGACGCCAAGGAAAATTTAACTGAGTTTTAAAATTTAGTCGGGTCAGGATAAACTTTTATAAAAAGCTAAACCCTAACCCACTTCTGTCCTGAAAATGAGTTAACTTTTGTTCTGATTTAGCTTTGCCACAGTCATAAATGAAGCTAAATCGAAGAGACAATAATTCAGGTGCAGATGAGCCAGCGAGTATCCAAAACATGGATGTTTTGGTTAAGCCCACATGGATGCTGATTTTAAAATCAAGAGCTGGCGTCTCGCTGGATTATCTGCACATAAAGTCGTTCTTTCACATCCATGTGATCAGGACATTCCTTTCATCCTGAACATTCCTGCGGCAGGCAATAAGTACCCATGAAGTATTGGACTAGTTACTCTAACCAGAGTGATTGCAGCTTAGAAATTTAGCGGGGCTATATTATCTGCAATGGCTACAATCCAGTAATCTTGGTACAGGTATCAGCGTTCTCTGGTGTGCAAACAGTGATAGGTGTGTAAATGGTTTTCTGATATTTTTGTTCTGTTACAATCTTATAAAGTGTCAAAATGGCTTGTCTTCCCATTTCATAGGGTTTTTGACCAATATTGATATGAACAAGATAATCTTCCAACATAGTTAATTGTTCAGAGGATGTATCCGTAATAACAATGATGACCTTGTTGTTATTAATTTTTTCCTGGTACGGGGCAATCATTTTACGATAAAGTGCTTGGTCATTTTGCGGCCAACCACCAACAGCAATAAAAGAGTCTGCTTTTACAGGCTTACCTTTCATTACAGACTCCATTTGATTAACAGATTGATCCAATTGATCAAAATTAAAGAAAGGCTCTCTAACTTCTGTCCATCCCGAATCGTTATTAAGCAATTCTCCAGGAGGTGCGTCGTATTTTTTTCCCGATAATGCGGAACGGACACCCATCAGTCTTAAATTCAGATTGGGAGAATCGGGTCGCCCAGATTGCATTATTAGCGTTCCCCCATTGGGGCGAAGTTTTTTTAACTCTTCACCTAATGACTTACCCAATTCAAAATTGTCAGTGCCTATATACGCTAGGCGTAAACTATTAGTGTCCTCGTTGACTGAAACATCAATATCAGAGTCATAGGTAATAACCGGAATACCTGCTTCTTTAGCTCTCTTAAGGCTATTTTTAACGAGATATTTAGATTGTGTAACGGCAACAGCAATACCGTCAATACCTTCATCAATCAGTTGATTTATTACCTGATCTTGCATCCTAACATTACTTATATCTGGTCCCCGATATATGCATTCCACGCCTTTTATTTGAGCCGCAGCATCCATACAGCCAGCTTTGCTTTGATCAAAAAAAACACTATGAAATTTAGGCACCACGGCAAGTTTCAATTCTTTTCCATAGACAGAAAATATGGGTATTAGACTAAAGGCAACAAATAATACAAATGATCTCCCCACACTCCCTCCTGAAATAAATCATGGTGTCACTTAGCTTACACCAATATATATCAAATAAATTCATTTAAAGATACGAGCTGAAACGGTATTACTGAACCTATCCGTGTGGGCTAATCGATATTGTTGTCGATATTGTTGTGTTTTGAACTCTATGCGTCAGGATGGCAATAGCTGCATTAGACGTTTATTAAGGTTAGATGAAATAACGCATTATCTCATCTAACCTTACTCCGCAAATGATTTACGCTTGCTGATGCCTTGGCAGTTTGACTGAAATAAGCGCGGCTAGTGCAATAAAAACAGCTGATATCCACAGACAAGCGGCCATACCATATAATTGATAAACCCAACCAGACAGCACTGTGCCGATTAAACGTCCCATCGCATTGGCCATATAATAAAAGCCGACATCTAAAGACACGCCATCTTCGCTGGCATAGCTGACAATCAAATAACTGTGTAGCGAGGAGTTGATGGCAAATAATGCGCCAAAAAGCATTAATCCGCCCACAAGTATATTGGCAGCATGAAAGTCATAACTTATAGCCAGTGCAATACCGGCTGGCACCACACTGAGCGAAACCGCCCAACCTAAGGCGCTGCGTCCATCGGGGACTTTGCCTTGGTTTTTACCGGTTAATCGGGGTGCAAAAGCTTGTACTACACCATAAGCGATGACCCAAAGAGCGAGAAAGCCGCCGACATACCAGTGATCCCAGCCGAAGGTTGACGCTAGGTAAACGGGTAAGGCGACCACAAACCACACATCGCGAGCACCAAATAAAAACAGTCGCGCCGCTGAAAGGGTATTTACCGCCTGACTTTTTGAGAATATTTCAGTGAACTTAGGCTTGTTTTTGGCTTTACCTAAGTCACGCTTCAAGTTAAATAGACTGAAAATCCACACCAGCAATAACCCAACAGCCATGCAAAGAATCGCATACTGAAAACCCAATAATGTCAGTAAGGCGCCGCCTAAAAAGAAGCCCGCTCCCTTTAAGGTATTTTTCGACCCGGTCAATATGGCAACCCATTTATACAGTTGGCCTTGCGCATCGGCAGGTACCAATAATTTGATGCTACTTTTCGCGCTCATTTTATTGAGATCTTTGGCTATACCAGACAAAGCTTGTGCCGCCATGACCCAGGGGATGGTTAGCGCTGCAGCGGGAACTAATAGCATGCCAAGGGCAACTATTTGCATAAAAAGACCAATATTCATGGTTTTATTAAGGCCTAAGCGTGCACCTAACCAGCCGCCAATTAAGTTAGTGACTACCCCAAAAAATTCATAAAAAAGGAACAGCATCGCAATATTTAGCGGGCTATAACCCAAACCATGAAAATACAGCACCACTAACATACGAAGGGCGCCATCGGTCAACGTGAATGCCCAATAGTTGCCAGTAACGACCAAGTATTGGCGAATTTCTGGCGACAGTCCTGTCAAAAGTCCCATTATGTTCTCTTTATATAAGCTTAAGTTTTATCCATTTGGCCAACCATACGGGCGATTTCAGCGGCACGATTCAGTCAAAAGTCCCATTATGTTCTCTTTATATAAGCTTAAGCTTTATCCATTTGGTCAACCATACGGGCGATTTCAGCGGCACGATTCAGTCAAAAGTCCCATTATGTTCTCTTTATATAAGCTTAAGCTTTATCCATTTGGTCAACCATACGGGCGAGTTCAGCGGCACGATTCAGTCAAAAGTCCCATTGAGTTCTCTCTATTTAAGCTGATGCTTTATCCATTTGGCCGACCATACGAGCGAGTTCAGCGGCGCGATTTGCATAACCCCATTCGTTATCATACCAGGCATAAAGTTTAACCTGAGTGCCATTAATGATCATGGTTGATAGCGCGTCAATGATGCTCGAACGTGGATCGGTTTTATAATCGACCGACACTAAAGGGCGTTCTTCATAGCCTAGAATATCTTTTAAAGGCCCTTCGGCTGCGGCTTTAAATAAGCTATTCACTTCTGCTTCTGTGGTTGGGCGACTGACCTCAAACACACAATCGGTTAATGAGGCATTGGCCAGCGGAATACGCACAGCATGACCGTTAAGCTTGCCCTTTAGTTCAGGGAAAATATGGGTAATCGCAGTTGCTGAACCTGTAGTAGTAGGAATAAGACTTAAGCCACAGGCTCGTGCACGGCGAAGATCTTTATGTGGTGCATCGAGAATGGTTTGGGTGTTGGTAATGTCGTGAATCGTGGTCATAGACCCGTGCACTATACCTATGTTCTCGTGAATGACTTTGACAATGGGCGCTAAGCAGTTAGTGGTGCAAGAAGCGGCAGTGACAATTGAATGAATTGCCTTGTCATAAAGCTGATGATTTACGCCCATTACGATGTTTAATACACCGTCTTCTTTCACTGGGGCGGTGACTACAACGCGCTTTACACCTTGATCTAAATAAGCTTGCAGTACTTCTTTGGTTTTCATTTTTCCTGAGGCTTCAATAACGACATCACATTTTGACCAATCGGTTTCGCTGATGGTTTTGTTGCGGGTACAGGCAATGCGTTTACCGTTTATCACCATATCATCTGCTTCGGCATTGGCCTCGTGTTGCCAACGACCGTGAACTGAGTCAAATGTGAGTAAATGGGCTAAGGTGGCAGTGTCTCCGGCGGGATCATTGATTTGGACAAATTCAACATCATCCCAGTTCCAAGCTGCTCTAAGCGCTAAACGTCCCATGCGGCCAAAGCCATTAATTCCGATTTTAATTGTCATGTGAGTATCCTTTAAACTTACTATTTTAATGAGGTATTGGCGGTTTGTATTAGGGTTAGTTGATCTTTGTATGGTGAACGTTTGTTTGGGTCAATTCATTTTATTGAGCGATTAACAGCAAGCTTTTAGGCGTTCAGGGCGTCCGCCCATTCGGCATAGATTACTGAGGTTTTCTTCTAGAAACAGTGCATTGTGGTGAGTTGTTTCGCTTAATACTAACTGGCTCCATTTGGGTAAATCAGCATTAATACGGTAGAACACCCATTGACCTTGACGGCGATCGATTAGGAGACCACATTTACGTAGTTGAGCTAGATTTCGTGAAATTTTGGGTTGAATTTCTTGTAATGCTTCGGTCAACTCGCAAACACATAATTCTCCTTCATGTTGAATAAGCATTAGGCAACGCAGTCGCGTCTCGTCGGCTAAACATTTAAAAAATTGAGTTGGGTTAATCATTGTTAGCCTTAGGTTTTATTCATATAAAGAGATTGATATTTTCAGTTGCTCGACTCAAGTATTGGTAAGTCATTGAATATCTGATTTGGCTCTAAAGTGTCTTATGGAATATTATCTTATATACAGAATTTGATATATATAAATTTATATATGTTTTATTGGAGTATGTGTGTTTAGTATTTTTTAAGCATGCTAGCTAACTTATATGTCGACTTTTTATGCAATTTTAGTCATGTCTAGTTGCAAGCGCTTACTTAAGCTCTTACTTAAGCGCTAACATCAAATATTATTTTTGTAGTAAAAATAACATTTGTTTGTGCTTAGCCGTCCTTGTAGTGATCTGCTTCACAATAGCTGCCGGATATCATGTTTTAAAATTACCGAATACCTCATTAGTGTGATCTTGCTTCATACATTAGCGTTTACAAAGATTTAAAATTGCTCATCGAATTTTTATTGATGGTGATGATAATGGCAGGGGTTTCAAACCAGATAATAACCATTAAACGCGGCTTGGATGTACCTATTATGGGTCTGCCTATTCAACAAGTGTTTGACGGTGAAAAAGTCACAACAGTGGCTTTATTAGGTGAAGAATATGTCGGCTTAAAACCGACCATGTTAGTTGAGGTGGGTGACAGTGTTATTAAAGGGCAAGCGCTGTTTGAAGACAAGAAAACCCCTGGGCTAAAATTTACAGCACCTGCTAGCGGCAAGGTTAGCGCAATTCATCGTGGCGAAAAGCGTGTTTTACAGGCGGTTGTGATTGAGTGTGATGATCAGCAACAAGCTAAAAGCTTTGCGCGTTATGATGACTTTAATCAGCTAAATCGCCAACTTGTGGTTGATAACCTTGTCGATAGTGGCCTGTGGACCGCATTACGTACCCGGCCATTTTCGCGGGTACCGCAATTGGACAGCCAACCAGCGGGTATTTTTGTTACGGCAATAGACAGTAATCCGCTTGCCGCTGACCCTCGCATTATTATTGCTGAGCAAACAGAGGCTTTTGTTGCAGGTTTGCAAGTGCTTACCTATTTAACCGAAGGCAAAGTGTACCTGTGCCAGGATGATAACGCGCCCTTATTGAAGCACGATATCACCACTAAATTGTCTAAGGTGTCTATTCATCAATTTAATGGTGTTCACCCTACTGGGTTAGTGGGTACTCACATTCATTTTATTCTGCCAGCAAGCATAGAGCGCCCTGTGTGGCATTTGGGCTATCAAGACGTTATTGCCTTCGGTAAGTTATTTTTAAATGGTGAACTGTATACCGACCGAGTGGTGGCTTTTTCGGGCCCTAATGTGCTTGAACCGCGTTTGGTTCGCACCCAATTAGGTGCTCAATTAAGTCCGATTGTGGCGGGTAAAATTAAGGATGTTCGTTCACGCATAGTGTCTGGCAGCGTGCTAAATGGCCACACTGCTGAGGGTAGCTACGATTACCTAGGTCGTTTTCATAACCAGATTTGTGTGCTGTCTGAAGATGACAAACATGAATTACTGCCTTGGGTGCGAAACGATCAAGACAAATTTAGTCTCACTGGCATCATGATGTCTGGCTTTAGCCGTACCAAAAAATTATTCGATTTTACCACCCATGCTGGTGGTTCAGCCCGCGCGATGATGGCGTTTGGCCAGCTTGCCCGTGTGATGCCTTTAGATATTCTCCCCACCTTACTTATTCGTGATTTAGTGGTACGTGATACCGATGAAGCACAGCTTTTAGGTGCGTTGGAATTAGATGAAGAAGATCTCGCGTTATGTACCTTTGTTTGTCCTGGAAAGTATGACTTTGGTAAAGAATTACGTGCTTGCCTAGATATTATCGAGAGGGAAGGTTAATGAGTAAGCCTATTAAGAAACCGTCGACCCAAGACAAGTATTATGAGCACGGCGATTCGATGCGTAAATACTTACGGTCTTTATGGATTGCCCACGGCCGTAGCACCAAGGGGCAGGTTCATGTACGTGACGCCATTGATGTAAAACGTACCATGCATATTGTTGGCATGTGTTTATTGCCAGCATTGTTTTTTGGTATGTACAACATTGGCCTACAAGCCCAACTGGCTATTATTGAAGGCGCTAGTGCACCTGATACTTGGCATTTAGCCATTTTCAATATGCTATTTTCAGGCTTAACCGCTGAGTCTGGCATATTAAGTTTATTTGCCTATGGCGCGAGTTTTTACGTGCCTTTTTATCTTACTGCATTGACCGTTAACCTGTTCTGGGAAGTCATATTCTCCAGAATGCGTGGTCAAGAGCTGCATGAAGGCTTCTTTATTACCGCGTTACTATTTTCACTTATCCTGCCTGTTTCTACCCCGCTGTGGATTATGGCGATAGGCATCAGTTTTGGGGTTATTGTTGCCAAAGAGATGTTTGGCGGCATGGGATATAACTTCTTAAACCCTGCCTTAGCAGGTTATGCGTTTATTTATTTCGCCTATCCAACAGAAGTGGCTGCAATAAGCCAGTTTGTTGCGGTAGATGGCTATTCAGGGGCGACAACCTTAGGGCTTGCAGCGGCCAATAAACTCAGCTTTGCTGATGTAAGTTGGATTGGGGCATTAAGTGATCCGCTATGGTGGGATGCTTTCTTTGGCTTCACTGTGGGATCGATTGGTGAAACCAGTGCCTTAGCGATATTACTGGGTGGCGGCATTTTGCTGATGACCCGAGTGGCTGACTGGCGAGTGGTTGCTGGGGTGATGTTGGGTATGATTGCCACCGCAATTATATTTAACCTCTTTGGTCCGGCTAAAAATGCCATGGCTACTATGCCGTGGACATGGCATCTGGTCACTGGCGGTTTTGCTATGGGGATGATGTTTATGGCTACCGACCCAGTAACTGCCTCTTATACCCGCAATGCCAAATATGCTTATGGCGCTCTGATTGGCTTTATGACGGTATTGATCCGAGTGCTCAACGTCAAGTTACCAGAGGGCATTATGTTAGCCATTTTATTTGCCAACTTATGGGCACCGTTATTCGATTATCTGGTGGCGAGAGCCAACATCAAACGGAGACTAAAACGCCATGGCCTTTAAAAAAGATTCGGTGCTGGGAACCATGGTTTTCATCATCAGCTTGAGCTTAGTGTGTTCTTTTATGATCACCGGCACTGCCGAAATTTTAAAAGAAAGAAAGTTAGTTAAAAAACGTGATGAAGTGAAGCAGTTTGTATTAAACGCGGCTGGTATTGCCAATAGTTCTGCCGACTTTAGAGAGTTGTTTACAACGCGTGTACAGCCTAAATTGGTCGACTTAGAAAGCGGTGAGTATATCGAACAGGAGAATCTGTTAGATTTTGATAGCCGTATGGCGGCGATTAATCCAGAAACCTCCAGTAAGCCGAAAAAAGATACCGCCAAAATTAAAAGCCGTGCCGATCAAATACGTATTTTTGAGGTGTTCGATGCCCAAGGCGAGTTAACCAGCATTGTGATGCCTATTTACGGTAAAGGTTTGTGGTCGATGATGTATGGCTATTTGGCGGTCGAACCTGATCTTAATACCATTAAGAATATTGTGTTTTATGAACACGGTGAAACACCCGGTATTGCCGATTTTGTGACTGATCCAGATTGGACATCGCTATGGCAAGGTAAGCAGCTGTTTGACGCCAAAGGTAAGATAGCGATTAAGGTTGTCAAAGGCGGCGCCAAAGCCGGTGATGTACATGGTGTTGATGGTGTTTCTGGTGCAACACGTACTGGTGTTGGCATACAAAAAGCGGTTGAGTTTTGGTTTGGCGTTGAAGGATACCAAACATTTCTTCACCGTTTTGCTAAAGCGGAGGAGAAGTAAATGAGTCGGTCAACTTCAACAAAAGACATATTAACTTCGCCGATTTTTGCCAATAACCCAGTAGCCATGCAGGTGTTAGGGGTATGTTCAGCGTTGGCGGTCAGTAACTCAATGCAAACTGCATTGGTGATGACTTTAGCGGTAACGTTTGTGTTGGTTTTTTCCAATGTGATTATTTCAACCATTCGCAACTTTATTCCCAACAGTGTGCGAATTATCGCTCAAATGACCGTTATCGCGTCATTAGTGATCATCGTTGATATGGTGCTGCAAGATGTCGCTTATGAGCTGTCGAAACAGTTATCGGTATTTGTCAGCTTAATCATTACCAACTGTATCATTATGGGCCGTGCTGAAGCATTTGCGATGAAGTACCCACCGCATCTTGCGTTTGTCGATGCGGTAGGCAATGCCATTGGCTACGGCGTTATTCTGCTTGGTGTTGCCTTTGTGCGTGAATTGTTAGGGCGTGGTTCATTGTTTGGTCATGAAATATTGACCACAGTAGCGAACGGTGGTTGGTATTTACCTAACGAAATGTTCACTTTACCGCCCAGTGCATTTTTCTTAATTGGCGTGATGATTTGGGCGATTAATGTTGTTCAAAGTAAGCGAGGATAATCATGGAACATTATATTAATTTATTTATCCAAGCAGCCTTTATCGACAATATGGCGCTGTCATTCTTCTTGGGTATGTGTACGTTTTTAGCGGTATCGAAGAAGGTGTCCACATCATTCGGCCTAGGTATCGCAGTCATTGTGGTAATGATGCTAGCAGTGCCGATTAATCAACTGATTTATGTCAATGTACTGGCCCCTGGCGCGTTAGCCTGGGCGGGAATAGCTGACTTAGATATCAGCTATTTACAGCTCATTACCTTTATTGGTGTGATAGCCGCATTAGTGCAAATTTTAGAAATGTTCTTAGAAAGATACATTCCCACCCTGTATCAAAGCCTAGGGATTTTCTTGCCTTTGCTAACGGTCAACTGTGCCATTTTTGCCGGGGTTATCTTTATGGCTAACCGTGATTACAACTTAACTGAATCAATCGTGTTTGCCGCGGGCAGCTCGGTGGGTTGGGCGGTGGCAATTGTGCTATTAGCTGGGCTGCGTGAGCGGATGAAGTTCAACGCTATTCCTGAAGGTTTGCAAGGTATTGGGATTACCTTTATTACCACAGGTTTGATGGCATTAGGTTTTATGTCTTTCGCTGGCATTACGCTGTAAGGCATTGGGAAGCAGAGTATGAATTCCTCACAGCAGAATGACAGATTAATAAGAAGGTGCATTTAATGGAAATGGCAATTGGTATTGGCATGTTTACCATAGTAGTAAGCCTGTTAGTCATGGTGATTTTAGTCGCCAAAAGTAAGTTAGTGAACACAGGCGCAGTAACCATTAGTATTAATGATGATGCGTCTAAAACCGTGCGCACGCCTGCGGGTGATAAATTACTTGCCGCATTAGCAGGTAATCAGATTTTTATTCCATCAGCATGTGGCGGTGGTGGAACATGTGGCCAATGTCGGGTAAAAGTGAAGTCGGGTGGCGGTGATATTCTGGCCACTGAACTTGACCATATTACTAAAAAAGAAGCCAAAGAAGGCTGTCGTTTAGCCTGCCAAGTTGCTGTGCGCAGTGATATGGAACTTGAGGTCGATGAAGAAATCTTTGGTGTTAAAAAATGGCAATGTGAGGTTATCTCTAACAATAACCAAGCGACCTTTATTAAAGAGCTATTACTTAAAATACCTGACGGCGAGGAAGTCCTATTTAAAGCGGGCGGTTATATTCAAATTGAAGCGCCAGCGCATGAAGTTCGCTATGCCGATTTTGATATTCCTGCCGAATACCGTGATGACTGGGAAAAATACGAATTATTTAAGCTAGTGTCAAAGGTTGATGAAGAGGTATTACGCGCTTATTCAATGGCGAATTACCCCGATGAGAAAGGTCGTATAATGCTCAATGTGCGTATTGCTACGCCACCGCCGGAAGGTTTACCACCGGGTAAAATGTCATCGTATATTTTTAATTTAAAAGCCGGTGACAAGGTGATTATTTCTGGCCCATTTGGTGAGTTCTTCGTTAAAGAAACCGATGCTGAAATGGTATTTGTCGGTGGCGGTGCGGGTATGGCGCCAATGCGATCGCATATTTTTAATCAATTAAAACGGGTTAAAACCGATCGTAAAATGACTTTTTGGTACGGCGCTCGCTCTAAACGTGAAATTTTCTACCAGGAAGATTTTGATATGCTAGCGGCTGAAAATGATAATTTTGAATGGCATGTGGCGTTATCTGATCCACTACCTGCGGATAATTGGACCGGTTACACTGGCTTTATTCATAATGTGTTATTTGAAAATTATCTTAAAAATCACAAAGCACCGGAAGATTGTGAGTTCTATATGTGCGGCCCGCCAATTATGAACTCTTCTGTCATTGGTATGCTTGAAAGTTTAGGGGTTGAAGCTGAAAATATTTTACTGGATGACTTTGGTGATTAAGTTAACTCAGTTTAGATAACAAAAAGGGAAAGCATTGCTTTCCCTTTTTTAGTGATTGGTTATCTCTTTGCCTGATATTTAGCGTGATAGTGAGTCTAACCGTTAGGGTAAAAACTAGCCTAGGCGTTTTGAGAAGTCTAAATAACGCATCACTTCTCCCTCTGGAAACGTCAGTTCATCACCATCTTGATGACTCGATAACAAATTCTCTCTGGCATAGCGCTTAATCGTGGCTGGGCTTTTATCTAAAATTTTACAGACTTCTTCAAGGGTGAGTAATTTATCGCTCATTGCTATCTCCAAAGTTATTGAGTGTTCATGTTTTACTTTATATTTTTTGCTTTCGTAACAGTATAGACAATCTTGAGTAAATTATTCGTTTTCACTGTTTATTATGTACAGCTTCAATTTATTATAGATAGCTTCAATATTCATCATAGCCAGCCTTAATGGTGATTATGCATAGCATAGTTATCAATAATGCTAACCGATTTAGAGGCCTGTTGTGCTGAATCGAACATGGCCTGTGCAACCTGTAGTCCATCGATAGGTTTGTACTTTTTAAGTGATCCGATAAACAGAAAACCGGTTAATCTGAAAAACCACTGACCAAGTTGTTCTAATGTACGACTGTCTGCTCGTTCGCCAATGAGTAAACTAGGTTGAAAAATTTGTACATGTGGCAACTGTAATTGACATAACTCCTGTTCCATTTCACCTTTGACACGATTATAGAACACACTAGAGTGAAGATTTGCCCCTAAGGCGCTGATGACCTGAAGTACTAACCTTGAGTGTGATTGGCGCTTAAGTAGTTTAGCAAAAGCCAATACACCTAATTTATCCACTTCAATAAACGCCTGTTGGCTTCCCGCCTGTTTAATCGTGGTGCCTAAACAGCAAAAACCATGATCGATAGGTTCAGGTAAACTCAGTTCATGCAACTCATCTAATTCGCAGGCGATATAGTGTAGCTTTTCTTCACCAAAATGGTGCGCGGTTATGTGCGGTTGTGAACGCCCTAAAACATATACTTTTTGATATTTATCGCTATCTAATAACAACTCTAGTAAAGACTTTCCGACCAGTCCGGTTGCACCTATGATGGCTGCTATCATTATGTTACATCCTTATAAAAATCATTACAGCACTGTATCCAGCTAATGGATGAGTTGCAATACATGGATTGCTGTGACAATAACAATTTTCTTTTTAGGTGAGTATTGATGTGGCATAGTATTTTTTAATAACGCGATTTTTATCATTACTCAAGGAACGACAATGTCAGACGAGCATTTGCCACTGAGCGACTTTATAGAATATCCGCAGGATGAGATGCTTCATCGGGCTCAAGCAAATTATGGTGAGGTTAAGCGTAGACATTCTATTCGAAAGTTTTCAAACCGTGCGGTGCCCCAAGCAATCATTGAACAATGTATTTTAGCCGCAGGCACAGCGCCTAACGGCGCTAATCATCAGCCTTGGCATTTTGTAGCAATTCAAAGCCCCGATATAAAAGCGCAAATTCGCCAGCAGGCAGAAGCACTAGAGCAAGCCTTTTATGCTGGTCGCGCAGGTGAGGAATGGTTAGATGCATTAAAGCCTTTGGGGACCAATGCCAACAAGCCTTACTTAGAGCATGCGCCTTGGTTAATTGCTATTTTTAGCCAAAAACGTAAGCAAGAAGAAAATGAGCAAAAGAGTAATTACTATGTGCATGAATCTGTAGGTATTGCGACAGGTTTTTTAATTCAAGCGTTACATCATGCAGGGCTTGGTACATTAACCCACACGCCTAAGCCGATGAGTTTTCTCTCTAAAATATGCGGTCGCGATAATGATAATGAACGACCTTACATGTTAATTGTTGCTGGTTATCCTGCGGAAGATGCGACAGTGCCGACCCATGCTTTAGATAAAAAATCGTTAGCTGAAATATGTGATTTTATCTAATTAATTATGGATAGATTGCGCGCCTGTTAAGGCGCTTTCTTTAAGCTATATTGTTTGATGATGGTTAATAGCTCATCGAGACTTTGAACGATAATATCGGATAAATGTTGATAATGTGTCTCAATACCGTGATTAATAAAGCAGGCAATCATACCGGCATTATTGGCGGCCTGGATATCATACAAATAATCACCGACATACATAATATGTTTGGGCTCGATTTGCCATTGTGTCGCAATAGCGATAAGTGCATCAGGTGCGGGTTTGGCGGGATAGCATTCGCGAGTCAGTACTGTTCCAATATTAATCTTGTTTTGGGTGAGCTTTAGTTCACTCGCCGCCTTGCTATTGCGGGTGACAATGGCACAGGGGATCTGTTGCCGTTCGATAAAACTAAGCAGTACAGCCATGCCAGCCAAAGCTTTAGCGCTCTGGGCATCCTGGTTTTCATGTTCAATAATGATCTGGTTAGCCTTGTCTTGCAGATCTTTACAGCCCAGTGACTCCACATGTTTTAATACATCGATATCATCAGGGCAGCCGATTTGTTGTCGAATAAGGCTGAAATCTAAGCTAGATTCTACAAGGGTACCGTCGAGATCAAAGATAATGCCTTGGATCATTTGCTGCATGCTCCTAATTTACTGAAATGAAATTGAGTGTAAAGAGATATCAAATTGGCCTTGCTGTTTGTCCGCAATTAAAATGCCGACTTTTTCAACCTTTGCCAAGTTTAATGCGGAACCATTGTGAACTGTTCGTCCTCTAAAGCCAATTCTAAAGTCATCGACCTTAAAAACATGCTCACTTATTTGATCTTTCTGGGTAGTAAATTCGGCAATATACGCTTCACCATATTGTAAGTCAGCCGTTTTAAAGCGCACTTGATAACGCTTACCATCACCTTTAACAATTAACTTACACACGCTTGCCTGTTCAAGTTCCGTTAATAAGACGAACTCAACTGAAGCAAATCCGCCGTTATTGTCTAATGAGACTAAGCCGGAAAAATCAACGGACTGTTTCGACTTACTCACATGGCTAGATGATAACCCACCCATTACAGTGTCATTGTTAATGTTAATAGACTTAATATGATGGCTATCGGCAAATTGTAATTCCACCTTAGTTTTCCCTATGGCTAATTGACTTGCAAAACATCCTAGTACGAATATCAATATAGTTAATAACTTGAACATTGAATATGCCCCATTATAAAAAAAACGGCTTATCCGGGTTAAAGATAAGCCGTAAAGGGTTTACGGAGATTAAATGGGTATAACAAATTACATTACGGTGAAGTCATCTAAAAGGATCACTCCAAATGGTGCACCGCCACCAATATTATCAACTGCGGCAACGCCATAAACACCAGAGGCATCTAATGTTACTTCTAATGGACCAATAGCAACATCTTTAGTATTAGCTACAGTGACACTAATAGTGTAAGTACCTGGAACAACACTGATGCTGCCTGATGATGCTTTAAATGGAACATCTTCTAGGGCTGGAGTCGCTTCACTAATGTCTGCCGATGCGGTCAGGTAAATATCGACCTCAGGTGCAGAATAGGCTGCGTGGGTTACTGTGAGTTTAGCTTCAGTTGCCACTCGACGTGTTGAGTCCATTAATACCAATGGTTCAATAGCGTTGTTGGTTAACGAGCCAATCGCTAAAGTGCTATAGCTCATGCCTAAGGCTAAATCTACAGCTGCATTATCTATTACCACTACAGCGTTATCAGCATCAGCGGCAACTGTTACTGTATGCGCGCCTTCGGGTACATTCAAGTAACCCGCTATCTCACCAAACGCTAACATATCAACAGCGGGTGTTGTTGTGCCATCTAAAAATACATCAACGGCAGGTGCATCCGCTACAGCATGTACGACACGCAGATCTGCACCACTGTTAACATCATTAAGTATTGCTTGGCCTTCAGTTAACGCAACATGCAATGCAACAGGAGATGAACCTGACCAGGTATTTGGGATCGCGCTGATAAAGTAATCTTGCATATCGCCTAAGGCAACTGTGCCTGAGTCATATGCGACATCTTTCATGCCAGCCGCTGTGATTCTAATTTGATAGTCACCTGCTGCTACTTCAAGCTGTGGGCTGGCGTCCATGTAATTAGCTGATAGCGTTGGCGATACATTGCTAATATCTGCATCAGGAGCTGTTATATAAACATCAACTAAACCTACAGAAGGTGTAGCATGAAGCACCTGCACCCGAGCATAACCAGTGGCAATATCGGCCATTGGGTTTTGAATAAGTTTTACTGCGAGGCTGCCATCAGCAACTTTGCCTAATGCAACTGCTGTGTATTCGATCATATCTGCTGCAACTAATTCTGCTTCTAATACTGTTGTTGTCGTGCCGTCAGCAAGAATTGCGTCAACATCAATGTTATAGGTAGCAGAGGTCACTTCAAGTAAACCACTGGACATAGCGTAGTCGACACCTGCAAGTAACTCAGCACCATTTGCAGTGACATTAACCTTAGGTGCGTCGCTACCGGCATGGATTACACGCACATGTGATGTGGCAACTGGCTCTGGTGGTGTGACTTCGACGACGTCGTTATCATCATCAGAACAAGCTGTTAGTCCAACAAGTGACACGCACAACGCAAAGGGATAAATCCGTTTCATTTTGTAATTCCTCATAGGGTTAGATGACGAATTTTCTATACGGGGTGATTTTTTTATTGGTTCACAAAAAAATAACAATTAAGGCGATTTAATTTGCTTTATTTATTTAAGTGTATGATTTTTAATTTAATATTATATATGTTTTTTTAAGTTATTGAGACATTCAGGGTTTACGCCTATGATGTTTGTCATTATGGAACTAAAGAACTCAACTAATTTGTTATCTTCCCCTGCTGCCTTAATTCAATATAGTGTCGCATCGATAAATCTATTTAACTTTATTGCGCCACCTAATGCCTACTATGATTTTGAAAATATTTACTCCACTGAGCAATGGCGTAAAAAATGCGCCTGGATCAGTGATTTTATTCAACAAAACCAACCAGACATTATTGGTTTTCAAGAGGTTTTTAGCCCCGATGCTTTAAAAGCTTTATGCCAGCAATTAGGCTATGACTACTTTGCAGTATTAGATGAGCCAGAAGTGCAAAGTGACTATGTTTATCGTCATCCGGTAGTGGCATTAGCATCACGTTATCCAATTACTGAGATGGCCAATGTTGAGGCTGATCAGGCAGCTTGTCAGGCATTAGGCCTGTCACAATTTAATTTTAGCCGCTTGCCATTGCGTGCCACGGTAGAGTTGCCGCAGTTTGGCCCCTGTGATTGTTATGTGATCCATTTAAAATCTAAGCGAAGTGGCTTTGATAAGGATGACCTAGCTGATAGCGGTGCTTCGGGCGCCGCCGATTTTATATCAAGACAAGTGTTAGGGCGTTGGGCGTCAAGTATTCAGCGTGGTAATGAAGCGACATTTCTGTGCCATCAGATGTTGATCCGCAAACATCAAAAACACACTCCTTTTGTGTTGATGGGGGATTTTAACGATAAATTACACAGTGATTTACTTGCCGCATTTCATCAAAATTTACGCGTGTATCGTAATGATATTGACGATAAAAAACTTGCCGGTTTGAGCGAGCAACAATTACTTGCTGAGCTGAATCAATTTCGAATTTACGACAGTTATGAATTATTTAAAGCGACGACTAAATCAAATACTAGCTTAGCGTTAGATGAATTTGAATCAGTAAAAGATACTGATATTCAGCTGCCGATATCACGCCCAGCAACTCACTATTACGGCAGTGAAGGCTCAGTTTTAGATTATATTTTGGTGTCGAGTGAGTTTGATCCTAAACAATTGAAAAATTTAGCCCACATTGAGCAATACCAAACATTTGATCGTCATTTAGTGCGACCGGATTATGAACGCGACAGCGACAGTACAGATCATGCGCCAGTAATGATGACCTTTAGCTTACGTTAGTGGCTTAGTACAATATGAAAATGGCCAGCAAAATTGCTGGCCATTTTCATTGATAAGCTTTGTTATTATCAAACTTGGGTTACTGAGGTTTGACTAATTGCTTAATATTGATGCAACGATACTCATTTTGACGGGTCTCTAATAAGGCGCGGCGGGTCAGTTTTGATAAGCCTGTTTCAGTATTAAGCACTTGATCTATCATAGTAATGTTATCAATTGAGCAGGCACGTGGAATTAACGCCTGAGTATAACTGCGCATAAATACCGGGCCTTTTTTATCTAACTCAATTAAGTTGGCTAATCGCTGCTCTGCTGTGGCGGCACTGAGTAGGTTTTGCTCGGCAGGATACAAGTTAAACATGGCTACCCGCAGTTTAGAAAACGGCATGGCTTGGCTATGTTCAATGGTATTTAACCATTGGCGCTTAAGGTGTGCTTGAGGGCGAATAACCTCAGCAGCAAGGGCGGCCTTTTCACCTGAATCAGATGTGTCGGTCATTTTTTCACGTTGGAGTAATGCATAGGCGTTACCGTAATCAAAGCGATTAAGTTGTCTAATGATATCCCAACGTAAATCTTGATCTAACACCAATCCTTTTACTTTAGTGGTACCGGTTAACAGTTGCTGTAAGTGCTTTAACGGATCTGACTGGGTTGATAAGCTAACGTATGCGGAGAACCAACGACGTTGGAAGTCACTATTTTTATGATGCTCCATTGTCATGCGTAAGCTCATCTGACTGAGTGCTCGGCTGACTTTATCCGCATACTGTTTATTGGCGGGAGCCATTAAATCGAGCATTTCTTTGGCGCGCAGTAAGTTACTGATCACTTGACCTAAAATGGTATAATCTTGCTCAAGTGGCGCATTAATTAATGCTACATTAATGAAATCATTTAACGGGGCCTGACCATCTAAAACACTGTCCCACATGCTTTGCCATAACATTGAACGCAATAGAGGATCGTGCACTTTATTGAGTGCTTGTTTGGCAGTATTCATCGAGCGTTGGTCTAAATCAACTTTTACAAAGCCCCAGTCATCTAGGTTTGGATAGACTAAATCAGGACAATATGCGCCTACTAATTCGCTGACGTCAGTGCGTGCACCTTTGTAGGTGACTACAGCGGTTTGATGTTCTTCAACGCCATGTTGGCGTTGATAAAATAAGCCAATTTTAACTTTTTGTTCGCGTAATGTTGGAAACTCATCGCTTACGGCGCGCTGAACCAGTTGGAAGTCGCTAATCATGCCGTTGGCACAGGTGTATTCAGCTTTAATACTGTTAACGCCTGCTTTGTATAACCATTCTTGAGTCCACTGACTTAGATCACGGTTACTGGCTTTAGCTAAGCTACCGATAAAGTCATCTAGTTGGGCATTTTGATAACTGAATTCGGTAAGGTACTGCTTAACCCCTTGGCGGAAGGTTTCTTTACCGAGTAAATGACTTAATTGATTTAACGTTGATGCGCCTTTTTGGTAGGTAATCGCATCGATATTATCAAAGGCATTTTGAGTTGTGGCAACAGGCACTTCAATCGGGTGGGTGGTAACCAGTGAATCTAACTCATAAGCACGTTGCTTGCCTGATGCATAAAAGGTGCGCCAAGCGTGGGTAAATTCAGTCGCTTCAGCTGTGGCAAGTGTGCCCATAAAGGCCGCAAAACTTTCATTTAACCATAATCCATTCCACCATTTCATGGTGACTAAATCACCAAACCATTGGTGTGCCATTTCATGCATGATAACGCCTGCGAGGCGCTCTTTTTGCGAGGCGGTCATTTTAGCGTTAAATAAGAATCTATCTTCTGAAAAGGTTATCGCAGCGGCATTTTCCATGGCGCCATATAAAAAGTCAGGCACTAGGACTTGGTCGTACTTTTTGAACGGGTAAGGGATGCCGAAATAACGATCAAAAAAGTATAACCCTTGTTTGGTATAGGTAAACCAGTCTTGTGGAGTGACTTGCTCAGTGACCGACTGACGAGAGAATAATCGCATCGGGTATGGGCCTGTATCATCTTGCCATACATGATATGGGCCAGCATGTAGTGAAAAGTTATATGGGCTTAACTTAGGTGATGCGGGAAATACCCATACATTATCATTACCTTGTGCGCTAATGCTGCTTTCGCGCATTGCACTTATCACTTGCCAATCTTTAGGGGCATGAACGTTAAGCTGGAAACTGGCTTTTAAATCGGGTTGGTCAAATACGGCGAACATCTGCTGGGCTGCAGCCGGTTCAAAATGCGAGTACAAATAGACTTTGCCATCTACCGGGTCAACAAAGCGATGTAACCCCTCACCATTAGTGCTGTGTTCGCGAGTAAACTCAATGGCAATAGTATTTTGTCCTGATTGCAGCAGCGACGGGCTTAAAGTGATATAGCTGCCATTGTATTTAGGGTAGATTTTTGAACCATTAACTATCATAGAGATGATATTCGCTTGGTTTAAATCTAAGGTCAGGTTTTTTGCTGTGCCATTTAATTCGAAATTAACAGTGGATATGGCGCGAAATTGACTTTGTTCACTTAGGAAAAAGGTCAGCTGATAGTCAACATTGCTGATCACCCGAGCGCGTTCACTGGCTTGATACTCACTAATAAAAGGCGTGCCGTCCCGAAGACTGGCGGTTGTTGACGATGTATTCATACAGCCGGTTATTGCCGTGGCTGATACACAAATACCGAGTAGTTTTACTATAAAGGCGTGTCGCAATTTCACTTAATGGTTTTCCTAACGTTGCACAGCAAAAGTTGTTGCAGATATAAGAAAGCCGACATGAATGTCGGCTTTAATAATATATAAATTAAATTTTACATACCTAAGAAAGACTTAGACTTAGTTTTACGAATTTCTTTTTCATCAGACCATTCAATTAAACCTGTTTCCAAGTCCATTAAACGCATGGTCATTTTGTAGTACACATCTTTGGTGCTGCCATCTTGCTTAACTATGCTAGATAAGTTGCCATAAAGCATAAATTGCGCACCAATTTGGCGACCAAACTTAATCGCTGTAGTTGGGTCAACCATACCCGCATTGTTTTGATAATCGAGCTGTTTGCGAACGGCATCTACCTTGGTCATGTCAATAAAACGAAACTTACCAGAGCGAAGTAACTTGTTACTGATGGTGTCGGTAACTGACTCAGTATCGATATGTTCAGAGGTTTTGTTTTTAATTTTGTCGACAAAAATAATTGGACGGTTATTTTGAGTCATCACCACAACCGGTGGGAAGGTCATCATGCTATCAACCATTTTAGCCGCAATAGCTTGTAAATCAGTAGAGCCGAAGTTTTCGTTAACGGTTTCGACTTCTGTAGCGTCGCCATATTCCACTTTGGATTGACAAGCGGCTAGCCCCAACACTGCGGCAAGAACAAATATTAGTTTCATTGGTTTCATAATCAATTCCATAAGTTGGTGGTGCAATTACAGGATTATCGAATAAAAACGGGTACGATTACCAGTATCTATAACCCAAATTAATGTAGTTTTATCTGATTTAATCTCAATTTTAGTCTTTTGTGTATTATCTAGGCTAATTTCATATTCGCCTGGGTCAACATATTGCCGAGCAATTTGCGCGTGATTAGGTAGGGTTAACCAGCTTCTGCGATCAGCTTGTTCTGTAATAACATTAAAAATTTGCATTGCAATCACGCCAGCATCAATTTGGTCGTTACGGCGCTTACTTTCACTGCGTACGCTTTGTGCCATTTCAGCTTTAGCATAAACCCTTAACGCCTGTCTCACCAATGCTGCTGGCAAGTCTTCTTTTAACGCATTAATTGCCAGCGCGTCGATATTGGCTATGGTTTCAGCTTTAAGGGCGCTGCCAAGCCCCTGAATAGAGACCGGCGCGCTATTATTCATCGCAGGTTGATATGTCGCCAGTGACACGGTTTGCCAGTTACCATCGATGGTAAAGGGGACTGTCAGACTTTGCTTTTCAGGCACAAAACCACGCTCAATTAAAAACACCACTTGGCCTTGTTTTGGGGTGGCTAAAACTGCATCGCCCCAACGCCGTGAAAAGTCGTCATATTGTGGCATCGAAAGTTGCTTAGCCAGCCTAACTAAATCCTGTTGTAAGTATTTATTATTAGGTGATATTTGAGCGGCTTTACGGTAATCAATATAGGCGTCGTTGGACTCACCGAGTAATTCGTAAAGCAAACCTGTGGTGTAATAACTGTATGCATTTAAAAATGAGCTGGTTACTGTTCCGGCTGATTGGCCTAACTTGTTTACTTCAGCGTCTATTGTGCCGTTTGCCATCGCCTGGACTGATTTTTGTGACTTTTGGTAGCGAGCTTGCTCACTGCTTTGCAATTCATTACTGCGTCTTAATTCTACCATTGCGCCCTGTGAATCACCTGAAAACAGGTAGTTTAAGGCTTGGTACTGGTGCAGCATAATCCGCTCATAGCCAGGGCCGCGATAGGGAATAGCATTATCGTTTAATAATAAACTACTGGCTTTGGAGCCCATGTCAGTGACGCTGATTTTAGCTTTATCATCAAAGGCTTTATAAGCTTCCATCGCTTGTTGGTAATAGTGTTTACTTTGTTCAAAACTGCCATTGATTTGCGCTAAACGTCCAGATTCCTGTGCATATAGTAAGCCGTCATTAGAGTCGATTTCATTAGCAATATCATCAAGGTCAAGTGATGGGCTAGGGCTGTTGATTTGTTGTTTGTAAGGGATTATTTGTGATGGATAATTAATGAATATACTGTTGAACGCACAGCCTGATAGAGTCAAACACATCAAGATACTGATAATGGTTGAACGTGGTATCAAGAAAGCATTCAGTTTCATTCATTATCCTTACTGTTAAGTGACCCATTGAAAATTTTAAACGCTAACGTAGATTTAAATATACGCATTTTGCTTAGTTTGTTCGCTCATTAGGCTTCGCTCAAGCAAGGTAATGCCTTGAAGATGGTCAAATTCATGCTGAAAAATGCGCGCAATAAACCCAGTTAAATTTTGAGTCACCAAATTACCATTTAGTTGTTGATATTGCACTTTAATATCCGCATGACGCCAAATATTAATTCGCTGCCCTGGTATAGATAGACAACCTTCATCGGCAGATTCCATTAACTCAGAGGCGGCCAATATAGTCGGGTTAATTACCACAATAGGGGTCATAGTTGGCGCGGTGGGATAACGTTCATTAGGCCTGGAGGCCATAATAAACATCGCCACAGTGCTAAAAACCTGTGGTGCGGCAATGCCTACTCCGTTTGCAGCCGTCATGGTTGCCAGCATATTGGCGGCTAATAATTGAATAGACTGATCAAATAGGGTCACTTTTTCAGCTGTTAAGGTTAAAATATTTTCCCCCGTAACAGCTATTGGCAACAAAATAGCATCAGGCATAAACATCCTTTGCAGATAATATTCGTTAATGTGAGTCAGTATTAGATTTAGCGTTCCAGCTAATTAACCGCATTAGTAATGCGGCGGTGGTGTTTCATCTGCGTGACTGGCCATATTACTGGGTTCAATCGCATGTAATTTATTAACCATTAGCATAATTTGATGTTGCTGGCGCGACACAATATCATTTAACTTAATCACTTCTTGATTCAATTCTTCCAAAGTAATTTCTTGAAACGCCATCTTAGTTTCTAAATCATCAATTTTGGTTAACAACTGTTCCATTCAAACCTCGACAATAACATTTATAAATCCCAGGCTTCTAATAAACCTTGGCTGCTAACACTCATCACTTTGCCAGTACTGGGCTGGGTGACAGAGTATACTACAGCGCCTCTATTTTGGCTGTTTTTAGTCACCTCAACTTGCCATCTTTGCTGGCGTTCACCAGAGTTGACTTGCCATAAAAATATTTCTTTAGACGGAGTACCGGTTAGCAGCTGAGTATTTTGGTTAACAAAGCGTGCGCTAGACACATTCATTTGGCGACGTTCAATTAACAGTGCACTGATTTTTTTGCCTGAGTTTGATTGCCAAATTGCTGCATTGCCAGTGATATCACCGGCAAAGCTTAGGGTGCCATCACCACTGAGTAAAACTTTAGTAATTCTTGAATCTAATTGCCATTGCTGTAAAGGCTGGCCTGTTTGTGCTTGCCATAAAAGGATTTGTCCATCATTGCCACCACTTAAGGCAACTAATCCATCATCAGAAATAGACACGCTATTCACTTTTTCCTGATGCCCTAAAAACTGGATTAATCCCTGATTATCAGGTTGAAGCGACATGACAGAGCCATCAGCCAAACCGATTAACGCATGACCATTGTTAGCAATAGCGACACTTTGAGCGTAAGCAGGTAATGTCCACCAGCCGACAGAGTGGCCATTATCGATATTCCATATTGCTACAGAGTCACTGGATAAGGTGGCGGCGTAGGCATTGTTAGTTGAAATGGCAGTGTCAAATACATTGCTGCTATTACTCGCACCATGTACCCATTGATACTTGATTGCTTTATCAGCGAGAGACCAGAACTGTACGCCATTATTGGCGGTACTAATTAATGCATATTGACCATCTTTTGATAAGGTGGCGTGGTAACTCGCATCTGAAGTGAGTACCACGGTATTATCTGCCTTAGGTTGGCAAGCAATGAGTGAAATAGAGCAAAAAATCAGCAGTAAAACGCGTAACATGAACTTGCTCCTTAAAAATTTGTCCATAAGGACTCAACCCAATGGTATATCAGAAATAGTTAGTATAAAGTGGCTCACTAACATTAGCCTAATTGTCTCATTACAGACAATGATGTGCTTATTGTAACCACTTAAGGATGCTGAGGAAGCTTTAATGAAATCAATTTATAAATTATCGTTAGTTGCATTAGCCGTTGTAGGTCTAACTGCATGTAACCAGGAAGAAGCTGTAGCGAAAAAAGTTGAGCTTACAACTGAAGCTCAAAAAGAAGCTTACAGTGTAGGTGCATCTATCGGTAAGTACATGTCTGGCCATATCAAAGAACAAGAAGAGCTTGGCTTTGCTGTTGATCGTACTTTGATCATCCAAGGTTTCAGCGATGGTTTAGTTGATACTACCGACTTGACCGAAGAAGAAATGCAAACGGTTTTACAAGGTCTAGACAAAAAATTAAATGACAAGCGTTTAGAGCAAGCTGAAACCTTAGCGGCTAAAGCGATTGAAGAAGGCCAGAAGTTTCTAAGTGACAACAAAGCTAAAGAAGGCGTTGTAACGACAGAATCTGGATTACAGTATGAAGTATTAACTGCAGGTGAAGGCGATAAGCCTGCTGCTGAAGATACAGTAGAAGTGCATTATCGTGGCACATTAACCGACGGTACTGAGTTTGATAGCTCATACACTCGTGGCGAGCCTGCAAAATTCCCGCTTAACCGCGTAATTCCAGGTTGGACCGAAGGCGTTCAGTTAATGTCTGTTGGTGCAAAATACAAGTTTGTTATTCCAGCTGAATTAGCTTATGGCGATCGTGATACTGGTACTATTCCAGCTAACTCGACATTAGTGTTTGAAGTTGAATTAATTTCAATTGAAAAGGCACCTGCTGAAGCGGCTGCAAAATAACTTATTAGCTAATCGTTAATAATTAATATCAAAAATGGGCGCTAATTAGCGCCCATTTTTTATGTATTTTAAATAGGTATATTTACGCAGTATTTCATGATTGAGATAGCGTATTAAATCCATTTTAGGCGATAAAACAAGTACATTTGCATCGCGATTAAGGCTATTAATCCACCACAAAATGCGGCAAATGCCCAACTTGATTCTGCTCCTGGAATGCCGCCGATATTCACCCCGAGTAAACCGGTTAAAAACCCCAGTGGTAAAAAGATCGCAGAAATAAGTGATAAGAAATACAAACGTTGATTGAGCTGCTCGGCTTGTCGTGATTGAAGCTCCTCTTGAGTGAAGCTGGCACGATCGCGTATGGCATCTAAGTCTTCTATCACTCTTATCAGGTTATCCTGAGTTTCCCGCAAACGAATTTTATCTTGCTGGTCAAGTAGTAGGCTGTTTTCATGCAGGATTTTTCCTAATGCTTCACGTTGTGGTGCAAGGTATCTTCTTAACACTACGGTTTGACGGCGTAACTCAGCAATATCTATGCGTAATGATTTATTGGTGTCTGTGACAACTCGCTCTTCTAATTCATCCATCAGTTCTTCAAGTTTGTTAATGTAACCCACTTGGCGCAGCGTAAGGTGATCGACAACTGATAAAATAAACCCGGCACTATCAACAGGCCCTTTGGCTAACTGAATACTGTCAGCCACTTCTGTAATTGATTGTAATTGGCGCTCACAAGTAGAAATAATCCGATGTTCTTCAATATAAATACGTATTGAAACCATGTCCTCAGGATCTGAGTTAGGGTTGAGGTTCACTCCACGTAATGTTAATAAAATACCATTAGCTGAATGAACTACCCTAGGGCGAGTGTCGGACGCCAGTAAGGTATCTCTTTCGGCTTTTTCTAAGTTTTGATTGTTCAACCAATGACGGGCATCGGTTGATTTATATTTTAAATGCACCCAAAGCAAACCATCTTCGGGCTTCCAACTGGCTAACTGCTCTTCTGATAGCGTTTGACCTGCATTTGGGCCAGTTAGCAGTAAACGATAAATAAATCCTTTGTGCATAAGGCATTTCCTTAACGAATTGTATTTGAAAATCAATTCTGATGAATTAGGGCTACTTTACGATATATACTGGCAGCGCCCAATAGGTATCGTACTGTCATTTACAGCAAAATATCATTTATGGTTTAAAATAGGTTATAGCAAATTGAGTTATGGCCAATAATTATTAAAAGCCTGAGCATAATTAAGAGTATAAAATGGAATTCGAATTTCGACGTAATCGTCTAGATGACACTGTATTTGCCAGCTTCAGCATGGATCATGAAGTGTTTGGTCGCTGGTTTGCCGAAGAGTTAGGCGCTGATGTGACACGTGCTCAGCAAGTGCTGACTCACATTGCCCAATTAATCGCTGGGGTTAACACCCAATGGCGGGACATTGGTAATGATTTAACCCTTGATGCCGACATTGAGCAGGTCCGTATTTTTGTTAACGCGATTGATTTTGACGAAGAGCATAATCTTGAGGACGGTATGGCATTGTATAATGCTGAATCAGAGGGGTATTGTGGCCTAGAAGACTTTGAAAAAGCGCTTAAAAGCTGGTTGGTATTTATTCAAGAATAAATTTTTCAGATTTAATTGGTGTTTGCTGCAGATAGAAATGTTATTTAAGCGCGCTTTTCAAGCGCGCCTTTTCAACGGATAAAGCATTAGATTGTACAGAAGCATCAGCCATCGCCTTTGTATTGATTTTAGTTATCGTGAATTAATCATAAATCAAAGTATTACAGTAGCTTATTGGTTTAGGTACCTTACCGCCATCTCTGTACGTGATTTAGCATTTGCTTTGCGCAATAAGTTTTTAACATGCACTTTTACAGTGCCTTCGCTGATATGTAAATCTTCTGAAATCACTCTATTACTTTTGCCTTCGGCCAATTCCTGTAAAATTTGCAGTTCTCGTGGGGTAAGGCTTTCAATCCATCCATTATCATCCGGTGCGGTCTTCAATTCGTATAGATAGGCCTCAACTTCAGCGCTGATCACGCGGTGGCCTGACATGGCCTTTTTAAGCTGCTCTAACAGTAACTCTGGCTCAGTGTCTTTTAATAAATATCCATCAGCACCAGCACGAAGTAGACGAATAACATCTTGTTTCGCATCTGACACCGTTAGAATTACAATGCGAGCGGTTACCCCTTCCTGACGCATGGCATTTAAGGTATCTAAACCCGACATGCCCTTCATGTTTAAGTCTAGCAATATAATGTCCGGCTCATTAGCGCTTAATGCAGTTAACGCATCTAAGCCGGTACCGACTTCACCGAATAGAGTAAAATCTCCATCAGAGGTAATGAGTTGGCAAATACCACGACGAAGTAAGGGGTGATCGTCGACAACGAGTACTGAATATGGCTTACCCATTTAAAGGCTCCTGCTGTGGTGGAAAACTAAGTGTTACTGTGGTGCCGCCAGTAGTGTTAGCACTAAAGGACAGTTGGCCATTTAATTTGCTGGCACGCTCATGCATTATACCAATGCCAAAGTGTTGATCACGCTCTTTTAAATGTGACACACCCATGCCGTCATCTGAAATAGTGATGTTAATTATTGCTGATGATGTTAAGTGACAATCTATCACGATATGTTTTGCTTTGGCGTGTTTAATTGCATTTAACGTGGCCTCACGGGTTAAATGTAAAATATGAATATGTTGTTTTGCTTCAAGTAAATGCGCTGACAATGCATATTGTAAACTCAACTGAATATCTGTTTGGGGCCTTAGCTGATCAAGCATCACTTCTAAGGCGTGGTTTAAATTAGGCTCTTTAATGGTTAAGCGAAAAGTCGATAATAATTCTCGCAGTTGGGCATAGGCAAAGCTGACGCCATCGTTAATTTCAGTTATTTGAAGCTCTACTGCTTCATTACGGCAATTATCAGGTAATTTTTTACGTAACAAGCTGACCTGGATTTTTAAAAATGACAATAACTGCCCTAAAGAATCATGTAACTCACGGGCAATAACAGCGCGCTCTTCCATTAGCGCGAGTTGTTGCCTTTGCTCAGTCGCATTATGGATGGTAATTGATCGTGCTAACATCACCGCAAAATTAATAAATAAGGGTGTATTGAGCTTATGTGTGGAAATGACTTCTAAATAGCCCTGGCGGGTTTGCTCTAATTGTAGCGGAAAACACACGCTATTTTGAGGTGTCGAAGGCCAACCTTTACTGGCCTCAATAACGTCTTGAGATTGGTCTTCATGTTCAATGACTAATCTTAAAAAGTCTAATTTTTCATATGTTTGAAGTTGATCTAACGCTGACTTTAGTGCTTTGTAGTCAAGCCGGTCTGAATGCAACATAATCAAGTTATCATATAAGAAATAGAGTTCATTGTTGGCACGTGTTAGCGCTAAGGTCTTATCAGATACCTGTTGTTCAAGATCTTGATATAAATTTGATAATTCTGAGGCCGTTTTTTTCAGTGCATTACTTAATGCCGTTAGCTCTATGTAATCCGTTTTAGGCATATCGACATCGAAATTACCTTGTGAAATAGTAATTGCACTATCCATTAATAATTGCAGCGGTTTTACCACTCGCCTGCGGGTAAACATAACGGCAATAGCGGCAACGATTAACATTAATGTCAACCCAATAACTTGACTCAGGACCAGTAACCTCAATTTATCGGCGGAAAAACGTTCGATTTCTAATACCAGAGTATCGACGGTATCAACAAAATCGGTTAACGCTTCACTATAAAGCTTGGTTTCACCAGTTTCTGCATAGGTTCTCATTAACTGCCATTTATCTATCACTAGTAAGTACTGTTTTGATAAGGTTTTTGGGCTGTACCATGCGAGGGAATTTTGCAGTTCATTTGAGTTGAGAGTGTTTTCAAACTCTTCAATTTTGGCGTTGACTTGGTCATTTTCTGTGTTGGCAGATAGCAATAGTCGATAACTTTGCATACGTAATGAACCTGAGGCATTGATTGCTCGGGCATCACCAATGCTGAATGATAAATTAATAATTGAGTACACAGCTAAACTTGAAGAAAGTAAGATTAGCACTAACATTACTCCCAGTATCGTAGAGGTTAAACTACCGCGTTTTAACATTTTCGATCCATTTTATGACGTTTTTCAGCTGAATTAGTGTGACATGTTTATCTACTTAAAACACCACTGAAACACAGGTGAAAAGAGAGTTCTACATTAGCTAGCGCTTTAATACATTAACAGAATTGAAAAAATGTGAGATACAACACGTTCACATATTGATCTGGCGCATACTTCTATCTCTATACCCCGAAAGGGGTATTCTTAATTAAGGCTTAAATAGCTAATTTTGACCTTGGAAAGATCGTGGTTATAAATTAATTATAAAGTAACACGGAGTGAAGGTGATGAAGATGAACATAACAAATACTGTATTAAGTGCAGTCATTGCGACCAGCTTTTTAGCTGCTGGTGCAATAGCAAGTGATAAGACTGAACCCCGCAGTGAAGTATATAAAGATAAGTATTCTGCTCAGTATGAGTCTTGGCATGATACCAGCGAAAGTAAAGAAATTGTTGATATGCTGGAAGAGGTACCTAGCTTAGTGGTTTTATGGGCAGGTTACGGTTTCGCAAAAGATTATAATGCACCACGTGGTCACCATTATGCGGTTACTGACGTCACTAACACATTACGTACTGGCGCCCCTAAAAATGCTGAAGACGGCCCAATGCCGATGGCATGTTGGAGTTGTAAAAGTCCAGATGTTCCCCGTGTAATCGAAGAGCAAGGCGAAGATGGCTATTTTACGGGCAAATGGGCTAAAGGCGGACCTGAAATTGTTAACACAATCGGTTGTAGTGACTGTCATGAAAAAGGATCGCCTAAATTACGCATCTCTCGTCCATATGTCGATCGTGCATTAGGTGCAATTGGCACACCTTTTGATAAAGCGTCACGTAAAGATAAGCAATCTATGGTTTGTGCGCAGTGCCATGTAGAGTACTACTTCGAGAAAACCGCTGATAAACCTGGTTTTGTGAAGTTCCCGTGGGATATGGGAACTACTGTTGAGCAAATGGAAGTTTACTACGACAATATGGAGTTCTCTGATTGGACCCATGCTGTATCTCGAACTCCTATGCTTAAAGCACAGCATCCAGGTTATGAAACTTGGAAAGCAGGTGTGCACGGAAAAAACAACGTAACCTGTACAGATTGTCATATGCCTAAAGTGGCTAAAGCAAATGGTAAAGGTAAGTTTACCGATCACAAAGTGGGTAATCCGTTCGATCGTTTTGATGAAACCTGTGCTACCTGCCATAGCCAAAGCAAAGAGTTCATGGTTAATTTAACTAATGAACGCAAGCAAAAAGTAGGTGAACTTAAAGCCAGTGCTGAAGCACAATTAGTTAAAGCTCACTTTGAAGCAAAAGCGGCTTGGGATGCGGGTGCAACTGAAGCTGAAATGAAGCCTATCCTTATGGATATCCGTCATTCACAGTGGCGTTGGGACTATGCAACTGCATCACATGGTGTTGCGGCTCACGCAGCTGATGAAGCGTTACGTATTTTAGGCACCGCGGTTGATAAAGCGGCTAATGCACGTATTAAGCTTGCTCACCTATTGGCGGCTAAAGGTGTTAAGCAACCCATTGCTTATCCTGACACGTCGACTAAAGCAAAAGCGCAAGCAGCATTAGGCATGGACATGAAAACAATGAATGCAGAAAAAGAAGCATTCAAGAAAAATCTAGTGCCTAAATGGCAAGAAGAAGCAAAAAAACGCGAAGCGACTTATAAGTAAGTTGTAAGTTTACTCAAGGCAACTTTGAAGAGTTAACTTGAATTAGCTAAATGCTTTAGTAAAGCCCTCGAAAGAGGGCTTTTTTTTATGCGGTTTATCACTTGGCTAACACTAATCTTTTCTTCGCTCATTTCATCGTAGAGCTGCACCAATATCAAGCGGCCTAGTTTTTAGTGCACCATTATGGTGCTAAATTGTCGCTATTTTTATTGAAAATTTACTCTATTTCTATTTAAAACATTAACTTAAAAAACTGGCCTGATGATTGAATCTGTTTTATCAACAAATATATAACAAATTCATATTTTATTAATTTTTGGAGGTCGGGATGAAACTCGTCAGCGCAATCATCAAACCATTTAAATTGGATGATGTCCGTGAAGCAATAGCTGGTATGGGCATTGAGGGTATGACAGTTACTGAGGTGAAAGGTTTTGGTCGTCAAAAAGGTCACACTGAGCTTTATCGTGGTGCTGAATATCAAGTTGATTTTTTACCTAAAGTAAAATTAGAAATAGCCACTAAAGAAGAAAACCTAGATATGTTAATTGAGGCTATTACCACTGCAGCGCATACCGGCAAAATTGGTGACGGTAAGATTTTTGTAACTAATTTAGAACAAGCCGTGCGTATTCGTACCGGTGAAGTTGATAACGAAGCATTATAAGGGGCAATGATAATGGAAGAATTAGCAAAATTAGGACTAACTGTTAGCGAGTTACGCTTTGCATTAGATACTTTCTATTTTTTGATCTCTGGTGCATTAGTGATGTGGATGGCTGCAGGGTTTGCCATGTTGGAAGCTGGCTTAGTACGTTCAAAAAATACCACTGAAATTTTAACTAAAAACGTATGTCTATATGCTATCGCTTGTGTAACCTACCTGCTTGTTGGATATAACATCATGTATGTCGACAACGCTGAAGGCGGTATTATTCCTTCATTTGGAGCATTAATTGGTTCGCAAGCTGCTGATGCTGACCACGCATTAGAGTCTGACTTTTTCTTTCAAGTTGTATTTGTTGCTACCGCGATGTCGATTGTATCGGGTGCAGTTGCAGAACGCATGAAGTTATGGGCTTTCCTGGCATTTTCAGTGTTTATGACGACGATTATTTATCCTGTTGAAGGCTATTGGACTTGGGGCGGTGGATTTTTATCAGAAGCTGGTTTTGTTGATTTTGCGGGCAGTGGCATAGTACACATGGCGGGTGCAGCAGCGGCTGTTGCTGGTGTATTATTACTGGGTGCTCGTAAAGGCAAATACGGTGCTAACGGCCAGGTTAATCCAATTCCAGGCTCTAATTTACCAATGGCAACCTTAGGGATGTTTATTCTGTGGATGGGTTGGTTTGGCTTTAACGGTGGTTCACAGTTATTGGTGTCTGATGCTGAAAATGCGTCAGCCGTGGCTAAGGTTTTCGTCAACACTAACTCCGCCGCCGCATTCGGTGCTATAGCCGCCTTGATTGTGTGTAAAGTGGTGTGGGGTAAAGCTGATTTAACTATGATATTAAACGGTGCTTTAGCAGGTCTTGTGGCAATTACGGCAGATCCATTATCGCCTTCACTTGTTATGGCTGGTGTCATTGGCTTAGTTGCTGGTGGTGTGGTTATTTTCTCAATTATTGGTTTTGACCGTATCAAAATTGACGATCCAGTGGGCGCAATCTCAGTTCATGGAGTAGCAGGTTTATTAGGACTAATGCTAGTGCCATTATCAAATGCTGATGCAAGCTTTGGGTCGCAGTTATTCGGTGCAGCAGTTATCTTTGGCTGGGTATTCTCAGCGTCACTTTTAGTTTGGTTTGTTCTCAAGGTGACTATGGGTATTCGTGTTAGTGAAGAGGAAGAGTATGTCGGTATGGATGCATCTGACTGTGGTATTGACGCTTATCCTGAGTTTGTTAGCGTAAAAAACGGTAGCTAATTTTACAAGTGTCGTAATATTTAAGCAGAGTCCTTTAGGGCTCTGTTTTTTTATGTGCTAGATTTATTGTTTATGACATCATTTGAGACGGCCTATGAATACCTTCAATCACTTTATGACTTTTACGGTAATCGCGATAAGTTCTATGGTCAGTTATTCACTTAGCGCAGGGCAAGTTGTAGTAAGAAAGTCATCTGAACAATTTGATGCTTTTGCCGTTCGCGATCAAATTGCTAAAGAGTTCGAATGGCAAGAGGCGCTCAGAATGCAGCAGCAAATTGAAATTTTACAGGCCCTGCCAGTGGGCTGTATTCCATTTGCTTTGCCGTATCGATATTTTAGCTGTAATGGCTTTGCTTATCGTCCGTATGACTATCAAAATAAAGAGTTATTTATTAAAATAGATCCGCCTAAGCATCCAGCACAACCTAAATAGTACTCTGTTAATCTGAGTTGAACTGGTGGATGCCCGTTGTTAAATTCACGTCTTTTTGGCTGAAAAGGGTTTACTTGACTAAACTTACCTTATTCGTATTTCGATTAAGAGGGTTGGGTTATGTGGTCTATTACCTTTCAAAAGTACGTCAATCCTATTACTGGCTTACATCAACTTAAGCAAAGAGTGTTACCTATATTGGTAATGTTTGCACTTTTTTTGCCACTGTCTGGCTGTCAGTCCACGTCTGTTTCAGTAGAGCCCATTGATTTGGAATCACTATTTCATGACGAGCTATTTACCACAACTGAGATCATCTCACCTGAGCAAATTTATAGCTTACCTTCTTCTTATGTCGCCCAAATAAAGCAAGTTTATTCAAGAGACAATGCCACTCAACATCGAAAAATGCCTATTCACCAGTGGCTGGCCCAATATATTGGAGCGCAAAATGGCGGCTTTGAATACCGAGACCATTACACACGCCCTGCCAGTGAAACGGCCATTAATCGGCAGGGCAACTGTATGTCGCTGGTAGTATTATCAGCCGCATTAGCGGATGTGTTTAATATACCTGTAGAATTTCAAGATATTGATGTTGAGCCTGTTTGGGATAGACGAGGTGGATTTTATCTTGTAAATGGCCATGTTAATTTATTCTTAGTCGCCACTACTGATGCTAATACTGTTTCATTTCGTGACAGCAAGATATTAGTTGATTTTCTACCTGAAAGGGCTGTGCGTGGTTTTGGTCAAAAACGAGTCAATAAGCAAACCTTGACCGCAATGTATTACAACAATATTGCCGCAGAAGCATTGGTGGAGCAACAGTATGACTTAGCTTATGCCTTGATTAAACAAGCGATTAGATTGGATCCTAAGTTTGTAGCCAGTATCAATACACTCGCAGTGATATATCGACATAAGGGCGACGATAAAAAAGCTGAACAAGCATATCAAGCTGCGTTGTCGGTCGATAATCAAGACATGACGACTTTATTTAATTTAGCCTTGATTCTGGGTGAGCAAGATAGGTTAGATGAATGGGCGGCTGTACATAAAATTTTGGAGTTACAGAGAATCAACAACCCATTTTATTATTATGATATGGCGCAGCAAGCCTATTTTGAGCAGCATTACCAAGAGGCGGTGGTGTGGTATAAAAGAGCACTCGAAAAGGCAGATTATCGGCATGAGTTCTACTTCGGTCTATCAAAGACCTATTGGGCAACGGGTGAGCGAGGTTTAGCGCAAAAGAATATGCAAAAAGCATTGGCATTAACGGGGGATATCGATGATAAACGTCGATATCAAAATAAGCTGCAGGCAATGAAAAGTTGGTAAGAATATAACTTGAGCATAAAAAGTCGTGCTCAAGTTGTATTGAGCCGCTTTAGACCCGGATGTTAGTGTTCAACATACTGAGTGTTATATTTACCTTGCTCTGCATCAAGTAATATTCGCTGGTACAGATTACTCTGTTTTAGTAGGGATATTGCCTCATCAACTAAAATGGCAGTTTGTTGATCATGACAAGCAATATAGCGAGGTGCAGAGTCGAACAGGATTACCTGAGTGACTTCGTAAGGGTGTTTGATTTTGTGTTGAACTTTACGACGGTAATAATCAAAAATACGCTGCTCTAAAATAACCATTTGCGTATGCTCGCCAAATAACATTAGCACCTGACTTTGTTGACTAGCAATTTCAGTATAATCTTGGTGTTGTTTTGATACTTCGATAAATTCATCCCCCAAATATTGACTGGCATTTTGGAAACTGATCAAAGAGTATTTTTTGAGATCGCTAATGGTGTCGATTTTGAGTTTGTTCTTGGTTAAATAAAACAGGCTATTTTGGTATTCGATTAAACTTTGAGTCAGAAATAAGCCATCATCAGTAGCTGGTGCATTAATAATACAATCGACTTGTTTCGTTTTTACTAATCTCAATGCCCGTAAGTTAGTTGCGTAAGTAATACTCCCTAACTTAAGGTGGCTCATCTGTAATGCTGAAGCTAATAAGTGATATTGTAGCCCGCCTTTTTGATCGACAAAAAAGTAAGGTTCAATACTGCTACTGGTTGTAAAAGTTATTGGCATATTGTTTGATATAGGTTCAGCTGCATCGACACCAGCCAAGCTAACATCAGTAAGGTCTTCACCAGTATAGGTCAATTCAGTTGAGCAAAGTGTGGGAGAAATTTGCATGAGAGTACACAGACAGATTAATGATCCCAAATGGCTTAGTTTACTGTGCGGTTTAAGGGCGCGACTTAGTAATCTCAAATTATTTCACCTTATAAAACTGCATCGTTACCTGTAAAGTTTATTGAGTAACTATTATTCAGATGTGACTGGAGTATAACAAGCTCATTATGATCCTGCAGAAGATATTTTATGGTGTTATTTTTTGATGAGATTAACAAATCTAAAAATGAGATGAAGTAAATTATATCTTTAATATAAACAATGGTATAAAAACAATATGTTTATATTTGAATAGTTTATTGATTTGTTGATGGATAGTGGGTAAATTTTAATGTCATGTTTATGTAAATACCATTCATTTGGGACAATTTTTTGCAAAACGATTGAAATTTAGCCTGCAAGCCGGAGTTGTATTATATGTATTATCAAAATGATGATGTGCGCATCAATGAAGTCAAAGAGTTACTTCCCCCTATAGCCATTTTAGAGCGATTTCCGGCATCTGAAAATGCATCTGAAACGGTATTTACTGCGCGCAATAGTATTCATAATATCTTGGCTAGAAAAGATGACCGCTTACTCGTGGTGATAGGGCCCTGTTCAATTCATGACACTAAAGCTGCACTTGAATACGGTCAACGTTTAGCTATTATGCGTGAAAAATATGCCGATGAGCTTGAAGTGGTCATGCGAGTGTATTTTGAAAAACCACGGACAACCGTTGGTTGGAAAGGGCTCATTAATGATCCTTTTATGGATAACAGCTTTAAATTAAATGATGGACTGCGCACTGCACGTAAACTGCTGGTTGACTTAAATGATCTTGGTATTCCCACAGCTGGTGAATATTTAGATATGATTACCCCGCAATATGTGGCTGATATGATGTGTTGGGGCGCTATTGGCGCACGTACCACAGAATCTCAAGTTCACCGTGAGCTGGCATCAGGATTGTCATGCCCAGTCGGTTTTAAAAATGGTACTGATGGCACCATAAAAGTGGCCATAGATGCGATTGGAGCAGCTAATGCCCCGCATCATTTTCTATCTGTTACCAAGTTTGGTCATTCTGCTATTGTATCTACCAAAGGAAATCCTGATTGTCATATCATTTTACGCGGAGGTAAAAAGCCTAACTACAGTGCAGAAGATGTCAGTAAAATCCAATCACAACTTATCTCGTCTCAATTAGCTGACAATATTATGATCGACTTTAGCCATGCCAATAGTGCTAAGGATTATAAACGTCAGATGCTAGTTGCTGAAGATGTAGCAGCTCAGATTGCTGCAGGTAATCATGGTATTTTTGGTGTGATGGTTGAAAGCCATCTAGTTGAAGGACGCCAGGATATCGTTGATGGCAAAGTTGCATGTTACGGCCAAAGTGTCACCGACGCATGTATAGGTTGGCAAGATACCGAAGCGCTTTTAGCCACGCTTAGCAACAGCGTAATAAAACGAAGAGGCTAAAAAGAGATTTAATTTAAGGCTTAATAAATATGGCGCCTTACGCGCCTTATTTTTTAATGCTTTGTGTTAAATACTCATTTGCTTTGGCAAGTGTTCCAAATGCTAAAATGAGATTGTTACGCCCTTTGTCTTGTAATTCAGGGTTATTTGACTCTATCATCATCCAAACCCATGTTTGAATTAACTGTAGTGGAGGGTATTTTATATTCTCACTGTCTAGCATAAAGCTTCCTACCAATCTTATTCAATTAACGATTACGCCATTAGCTTATAGTGCTAATTCTTTTGGGTAACCTAGTACGGTTAAAGAGTAACAAATTCTGATCTTAGAAATAACTCTTATTCGAGTCAAAAACCGCTAAAAGGCAATTTATTTTCAATTAACTAGTATTTTTGGAGTGCTTTAATTTAATTTAGTAGGTTAAAAGTACTGCTTTAATCGATTTAATAGTGTCATGCTGCTTTCGTTTGAGATTGTTTCTGAATATTTTAAATTATGCAGATTATTCTTATATGACGAATTTTGCATTTGTTAACATCATTGCTGTGAGTGCGGTGTTACCATGCCCACAGAGGAAATCGTCTCTATCTCAATATTTATCGCCCTTGATTAATTGGAGCTATTTATGCGGCCATCCGCTTATTTTGAAGGACCTGTAGGGAAACTTAATTGGACAGTATTAGGTATGCTTTGGCCTTATTTATTAGAATTTAAGGGGCGTATTTTTTTAGCTATGACCTGCTTGGTTGTGGCGAAGTTGGCCAGCGTGGGTTTACCGTTTATTTTAAAAGAGTTAGTCGATACGCTTGATAGTAATACTTCAGCTGCAAATGTCATTGTCGCCGCTCCAATCGTATTAGTGCTCGCATATGGTGCAATCAGATTCCTCAACGTGGTGATCGGTGAAATTCGTGACACGCTTTTTGGCCGAGTAACAGAAAGAGCCATGCGGCGATTAGGTTTGGCTGTATTTGAACATTTGCATCGATTAGATTTAGATTTTCATTTAGATCGTAGAACCGGTGGTTTATCCAGGGATATTGAACGCGGTACAAGCGGTGTAAGCTTTTTAATGCGTTTTATGGTATTTAATATTGTACCGACCTTGCTGGAAATCACCTTAGTGATTGGTATTTTTTTCTATCAATACGGGATTAGCTTTGCGTTAATCACACTTGTTTCTGTAGTGGCTTATATCGGCTATTCGGTTATGGCGACTGAGTGGCGTACTGAATTTGTACGAGAAGCCGCTAGGGCAGATTCTTTATCTAACACCCGTGCTATTGATAGTTTATTGAATTATGAAACAGTTAAATATTTCAATAATGAAGCCCATGAGGCCGCGCGTTATGACTCTGCTCTTTCAGAATGGGAAGTGGCAAAGCGAAACAACCGTTTATCATTATTTGCCCTAAATGCTGGACAGGCGTCGATTATAGCGATTGCGATGACAGCCATGATGTGGCTTGCTGCTGTCGAGGTGACTGAAAAAACCATGACAATTGGTGATTTTGTACTGATTAATGCCTTTATGATGCAGCTATTTATTCCACTTAATTTTTTAGGCTTTGTTTACAGAGAGATCAGAGGTGCACTGGCCAATATTGAACGTATGTTTGATATTTTGGATAAACAACCTACCGTAGTTGATAGGGAGCACGCCAGTGATCAACCCCCAGAGCTCGGTAAGATTAAGTTTGAGAATGTCAGTTTTCAATATGATGAAAGGCAAATATTAAATAATGTTAGTTTTGAAGTTCCTCTAGGTAAAAAAGTGGCTGTGGTTGGTGACAGTGGAGCCGGTAAATCGACCTTGATTAAATTACTGTTCCGCTTTTACGATGTTAATAATGGCCGTATTACCATAAATGATGTTGATATTCGCGATATGACTCAACAAGCATTAAGGCGCGCTATTGCGATTGTTCCCCAAGATACAGTGTTATTTAATGATTCTTTATTTGAAAATATTCGCTATGGTAGACCCAATGCAACCCAAGTTGAAATAGAGCAAGCCGCTGAACTCGCTCATTTGAGTGAGTTTATTAATGTGCTCCCTAAGCAATGGCAAACCAAAGTTGGTGAGCGTGGATTAAAGTTATCTGGTGGGGAAAAACAACGGGTCTCTATCGCACGCGCAGTATTAAAATCTGCGCCCTTTTTAGTATTCGATGAAGCAACATCATCTTTGGATAGCCGCTCTGAGAAAGCCATTTTAAACGCTCTACGTGATGCAGCTAAAGGACATACAAGTCTAGTGGTAGCACATCGTTTATCAACAATTATCGATGCTGATATGATAGTCGTACTAAGCAAAGGGCAAATAGTTGAAACAGGCACCCACGCGGAATTGATCAATAACAAAGGCTTGTATGCACACTTATGGACTATTCAGAATGAACAAACTTAAACAACCTCTTTCCGTGATGTAAACCTTATTAAACATTGGCTTATATTTGTTTTTGTGTTGCATTAACTTACGGCAAACCAGCTATTTAGGTGATAATTTGCCTTGTGTTCAAAACAATTAACAAGTTTGCTATGAAATAGGTTAAACGTGTTAGATTTAGCAAATTGAACGTATTTCATAACTCGAGTGAGGTTAAGTTGAATTGTTAACCTGTTGCAAGAAACAAGGTATAACTAGTGTTTATTAATAGTGTTTGAGTATAATTAACTCAACTATTTAACAGGATTATGGGTTGTTTATTAAAAAGCCGCACACTAGATTTGGATGGTTTGACAGCATGTCTCAAGTGCTTTTTTTTTAAATGCTAGTGTTAAAATGCTTATAACATATGGAGGTGGCTGATGCAGAATATTCTTTTAATCGCAGCCCTAGAAGGTACTCAACATCAGGTGAGTACAGATTGGTTTGCTATTGTTGCTATGTTAAAAGCGCGTGAATTATCAGATGATGAAATTAACCGTGTTTATAATGAATTGTGTGCAGGATTAAGAGTGACAACACGTGGGGTAACATTAGCGAAGCAGTCTATTAATGAAATGGACAAGAAAATTATTAAGCAATCTGAAAATAAGGATTTGCTGATATAGGTTTGTATTTAGAGAAGCTCGACTTAAGGCTTTAGTTGGAGAGTGAGTGCTGAAATATTTAGTAGTTACCAATAGTGCTTAGGAGTTATCAATAGAGCTATTTTTTTTGCCAACCAATACAAACCAGTTTTATTAAGGTATCGGGCTCTGTTAATGGAACAAGCCTAATAATTTTACCTTGTTCAAAACACACCATCTCGCCTTCAATTTCAGTTAGACGATCGCAATTTTTACAGCTGTAACTTGCTGTTTTTCCTTTTATTGCAGTTTGAACGTTCTTTAAATTCAAGATTGTATCCTTTAAAGCATTTTTATCGACTTTTAGTCACTATCTGGTAGTCGCTATCAGCTAGTCACTATAGGTGATGCATCTTACACTTTACCTCTGTAATGTGATCTATGCATCACCTTCTAGTCTAACTGATAATCAAAAAGCTTTAAAGTAATACTTTGGGACTGTATTCGAATAGCTTAATTAATCAGATGCTTATAATGTTTATCTAGAGAAACGGAAACACCACTAGAAATTACAATGTGTGCATGTTTTCGCGTCAATTGTCTCGCATCGTTAACACCGCAGGAGTGAGCTATCATTGTTAAATCATAATGTAAGAAATGATTGTAGTTGGCTACACGAGTCGATTTATCTTTGGGGTCGAGTCCTCGCTGTAATCGCTTATCGTGGGTGGTGATACCTGTCGGACAAGTATCTTTATTGCATTGTAGTGATTGAATACAGCCCAACGCAAACATGTTACCTCTGGCTGATGCGATAAAATCTGCACCTGTAGCGAGTGCCCATGCAACATAAGATGGCATGACTAACTTTCCAGTCGCAATAATTTTTATCCGCTGACGTAGCCCTTTTTGAATAAGTAAGTCGACTAACCTTGGCAGGCTTTCTCGCAGTGGTAAGCCAACATTGTCCATTAGAGCTTGAGGCGCGGCACCTGTTCCACCATCTGCGCTGTCTAAGGTGAAAAAGTCTGGTGCATGCTCAAACCCCCTTAGAGCAATTTCTTCACACATATCTTCAATCCAGGTGATATCGCCTATAACCGCTTTGATACCAGTTGGTTTTCCTGTTGCATTTCTTACTTGGGCAACCATGTCTAAAATATCTGCTACACAGGTAATTTCAATATGACCGTTAGGGCTGATAGAGTCCTCTCCAATGGGAATCCCCCTAATATTAGCTATTTCTTCAGTGACTTTTAGGCCTGGAAGTATACCGCCTTTACCTGGTTTAGCACCTTGGCTGAGTTTAATTTCAAACATTTTAACTTGTGGGTTAGCTGCTACTTGTTTCAATTTTTCGTTATCAAGGTGACCTTCTGCATTACGTACGCCATATTTTGCGGTGCCAATTTGAAATACTAAGTCACAATTACCTTTAAGATGATGTGGGCTTAATCCCCCTTCTCCAGTATTTAACCAGCAGCCTGCTTTTGCTGCACCGTGGGATAATGCGGTTATTGCAGGTCTTGATAATGCACCAAAGCTCATGGCTGAAATGTGGCAAATTTTGTCTGTGGTATAGGGCACATCACATTGCTCGCCAACCGTTACTGTGGCTGGTGCAACATGAATGTGATCACTGATAGGAAATGCTGAGTTGAGAAATAAAATACTGCCCTGCTTGTCTAAGGGCTGAGTTGAGCCAAAAGCAATGGTGCGCTCTACGTTTTTTGCTGCTCGATATACCCAGCTGCGCTCAGCACGATTAAAAGGTAACTCTTCGCGGTCGTTAGCAAAAAAGTATTGTCTAAAAAACTCACCTTGTTTCTCAAATAAATAACGAAATCGACCAATAACCGGATAATTATGCCTAATAGCTTGTTTTGTCTGAAGCTTATCAGCGATGTACATATACACTACACCAATGATAACGGCCCAAAATAGCATTAGAAACAGGCCTGCGAACAGATCTATCCCCCATAAAATCCACGGTTGCAATTGCATGTATTATCCTTAAATTAAGCGAGTTAAATTTGTCTCAACAGATTGATTAATCAATATAGTTGAAGATTACCTACTACAGTTGAAACTTATACTGAGTATCAAGAATAAGATCAATCTAGCTGAAATAACGAGTTTATGACTAGTCAAAACAACTAAATGAATAGTCTAAAGCTTAACAATATTCATTCGATGCAGTAATCGAAACGTTAATCTATGCCGTTAAATAAAGTATCTGATGCTAATGTTGAGTGTAAGGGTGATTTTTAAAAATATCACTTTAGGTTAATTTTTATTCGTCGATAAAGAGATATAGATTTCAAAAATGGAGCAGGCTTCATGGAAATTAAACCCAATAGAAATATGACCCAGTTTACATCATTGTCAAAAAATACAGAGAAAGATAAACAGGCTGTTGATAACGTCAGTAATCAGGGTGTGCGGTCAGAGGTTAAGCAAGCCAATATGTCTGTTAGCCAAATTACTAAGCGATTAATGAATGGACAAATTCTGGCGGCACAGGAGAAAGTGACGTTATCTTCCGGAGATCAATCACTGGCATTGTTATATCGCAGTGCCATTGATGCCATAGATGCTGAGCTTGATTTAGTCTTGGGTGAAAATAAACCCTCCAAATCAATGGAGGTTGAAGTTGATTACTCGCCTACAGCCACAGCAGATCGAATAGTACAATTTGCCACAGGTTTTTTTGGCTTATATCAGCAACAAAACCCCGAAGATGATTTCGAGACTCAGCTTAATAGCTTTATGGATAAGATATCTAAGGCGATAGATGACGGCTTTGGACAAGCCAAAGCCATATTGTCAGGTTTGAAAGTGCTTCAAGGCGATATTGTCGCTGGTGTGGATAGTACCTATGAGCATATTCAAAGTGGATTAGCTAAGTTTAAGTTAGACATGTTACCTTCTACTAAAGACGCAAAAGAATAAGGGTGTGTTATGTGGGTAACTGGTGAAGTAATTGAGCGAATTGATTGGAATGAAAAGCTTTTTTCCTTAAAGATTAAAGCGCCTGTTGAACCTTATATCGCAGGGCAGTTTATTAAGTTAAGCCAAATCCGAGATGAAAAACGTATTGCTCGGGCTTATTCAGTGGTTAACCCACCAGGCAGCGATTATATCGAAATATTAGCTGTAGCTGTTGAAAATGGTCAATTGTCACCCGATCTGCAATCACTTAACCCCGGTGACACAATTGAAGTGACACCCAAGGCGACCGGATTCATGACCCTAGATGAAATTCCCCATGGCGCACTGCAAGGTAAGCATTTGTGGTTGATTTCTACTGGCACCGCTGTTGGTCCCTTTATTTCAATGTTGTTAACTGACGAGCCTTGGCAGCGATTTGAAAAAGTTGTTTTGGTCTATGGTGTACGCTTAGCGTCGGACTTAGCGTATTTAGAATCTATTAAGCAGCTACAAGCAAAATATTCTCAACAATTTCACTTTATTCCTATTGTTACCCGTGAATCCTACGAAGATGCGTTAATGTGTCGTATTCCCGATGCGATTAATAATGGTCTGTTACAACAAAAAGCGTCATTAACGATTAATGCAGAAGACTCTCAAGTGATGATTTGTGGTAATCCTGGGATGATTTCTGATGCACAAACCGCACTATTAGAATTAGGGTTAACTAAAAACCTAAGAAGGGCTCCTGGGCAAATAACAGTAGAGAAGTACTGGTAATAAGCCACAGTGTTATATGCTTGCAGTACTGAGCGAGATCTAAGTCAACATCAATACAAATTTAATAAAATGCGCTTGCTCCTTTTGTGCTGATCATTTACCCTTGTCGCGATTGATAACTATTATCATTGTTAGTTGCTTTTGGCAGTTTAAATCAACCAAGGAGAATGTGGAAATGAAAATGGTACAAGGCACTGCGATTTTAGGTTTAGCATGTTTAGCCAGTTCTGCAATGGCGGATGAGGCGTTAACTGTATATTCATATCGACAAGCATTTTTGGTTGAACCTATCCTAGAGCAGTTTACTCAAAATACTGGTATTAAGGTCAATGTTGTATTCGCTAAAGATGGAATTGCAGAACGAATTGAACGTGAAGGCCGTTTGTCTCCAGTTGATGTTGTATTAACCTCTGACTTTTCTCGTTTAATGGAATTAGTTGAAAAAGATCTTGTCTCTCCAGTTAACAATGATGTGATTAATAGCAATATTCCTGAGGTTTATCGTTCACCTACGAATGATTGGTATGCACTAACTATGCGCGTACGTAATGTGTATTCTTCAAAAGAGCGCACCGGCAAGATTGATATCGATTATGAAGACCTAGCTAAACCGGAATACAAAGGTAAAATTTGTACTCGTAGTGGTAAGCACCCATACAATGTCGCTTTAGTGGCCTCTATGATCGCGCATCATGGCGAAGCAGAAACTAAAACCTGGCTTTCAGGCGTCAAAGCTAACCTAGCGCGCAAACCCCAGGGTAATGATCGCGACCAAGTGTTAGCGGTTAAAGAGGGAATGTGTGATGTTGCTATTGGTAATAGTTATTACTATGGCAATATGATGATGGATGAGAATCAAAAAAGCTGGGCTGAAGCCGTTGAGATAAACTTCCCTAATCAGGCTAACAGAGGTGCACACATTAACGTCTCTGGTATGGCGCTAGCTAAGTTTGCGCCAAGCAAAGATAATGCAATAAAATTAATGGAGTTTTTAACCTCTAATGTTGCTCAGCAAGCCTATGCGGACGTTAACATGGAATATCCGGTTAAAGCTGATGTGAAGCCGTCAAAACTTGTGGCATCATGGGGCGACTTCAAAGCAGATTCACTTCCTATTTATAAATTGGCTGAAAATCATCAAGCGGCAGTGAAGCTACTTGATGAAGTAAAATTCGACCTTTAATATCAATATTGATATTACGCCAGTTTTTGCATTGTCACTCAATACAGTGTCGAGGATTGCACCGTATTGATTTAACTGGATAGTTGTTATGATTTTAGGTTTATCCAGAAGCTGGTCGCTTACTGGTTACTTAATAGCGGCGGTGATCACACTGCCGCTTATTGCATTAATAATGCAAGCCACATTTCCCGATGAAGCCGTTTTTAAGCACCTGTTTGATACCGTACTTCCAACCTATATTGCTAATAGCTTATTGCTTATGCTGCTGGTGGGTATTGGCTCGTTAGTCATTGCCGTCCCTGCAGCATGGTTTGTTGCCCGTTGTGAGTTTCCTGGGCGTCGATATTTTCAATGGTTATTGCTATTACCTTTGGCTATGCCAGCCTATATAGTCGCCTATGTTTATACTGATATGCTGGACTATGCAGGTCCTGTACAACGTGTCCTAAGAGATTTGTTTCAGTGGAGTTCTCCACACGATTATTATTTTCCTGCTATTCGTAGCCTAGGTGGTGCAGCGATCATGTTATCGTTAGTGCTGTTCCCTTATATCTATTTATTGGCTCGTACCGCTTTTATGGAGCAGTCTTCTAGTTTATTACATGCATCGCGCATTATGGGGTCTAGCCCTTGGCGCAGCTTTTGGCGGGTAGCTTTACCTATGTCACGTCCAGCGTTGGCGGTTGGTGTGGCACTGGTTGCAATGGAAACCGCTGCCGACTATGCCACCGTAAGCTATTTTGCTGTACCAACATTAACCACGGCGGTATATGACACTTGGCTGGGCTATGGCAGTTTAACCGCGGCAGCCAAATTGTCAGCGATTATGTTATTAGTGATTTTTACTATGGTTGGCGTTGAGCGATTTGCCCGGCGCAAGCAAGAGTTATTTCAAAAGCAATCAGCGCTGAGTGACAATGATAGATATCGACTGACAGGGATTAAATCTTTTGCAGCTTGGGCATACTGTAGTGCACTATTATTATTTGCATTTTTACTACCGTTTATAATTTTGAGCGCTTATGCCATCGATTATTTTGACCAAAGTTGGGATGATCGTTTTTGGCAATATAGCTGGAATAGTTTGTACATTGCGGTACTCGTTAGCTTAATATGTTTATTATTAGCTTTAATATTGATGTTTGTACGTCGAGTGAGTCCTAGGCAATCGGACTCCCTGCCATCGCGTTTAAGTAGCACTGGTTACGCCTTACCTGGCACAGTTTTAGCGATTGGTGTGCTAGTACCTTTGACCTATTTAGATTTTGCGGTTAATGATATTTATGACTGGTTTGGCGCTCGCGGCCCTGGTTTGTTTTTTACGGGTAGTGTTTTTGCGCTTGTATTTGCATTCACGGTGCGTTTTTTAGCGATAGCAATTGGTAGCCTTGAGAGTAGTTATAAGCGCATATCACCATCGTTAGATATGGCCAGTATTACTATGGGCCAAAAGCCTAAACAGCTACTAATGCGTGTTCATTTGCCACTATTGCGCAAGGGCTTATTGGCTGGTGCGCTACTGGTATTCATTGAAAGTATGAAAGAGTTGCCCGCAGCGCTATTATTAAGGCCAATTGGCTTTGAAAATCTAGCGACCTATGTTTTCCAATTTGTGTCTGATGAAAAGCTCGAGCATGGCGCTCTGGCAGCTATTGTAATTGTATTTGTTGGACTTATTCCGTTGATTTATCTTAACCGTTCATTGGAGCATACTCGCTAATATGTCGACTCTTACCATCGAAAATGTCTCCAGTGATTACCAAGGACAGGTGATTTTAAACGGGCTCAATCTTACCCTGCAACAAGGCGAAATTGTCGCTTTGCTTGGCCCCAGTGGCTGTGGTAAAACCACCTTACTTCGCGCTATTGCTGGCTTACAGCCCATTAGTCAGGGCACAATTCAAATCAATGGCAATACTCTTACCGGTGATGGAATATTTATACCTAGTGAGCTGCGCGGGGTAGGAATGATTTTTCAAGATTATGCTTTGTTTCCTCACCTCAATGTGGCCGATAACATTCTTTTCGGCGTCAAAGGTTTGAATAAAATTGAGCGTCAAGCGCGTTTAGATGAAATGCTAGAACTAGTTAAGCTAAACGGCTTAGGCCAACGTTACCCCCATGAGTTGTCTGGCGGGCAGCAACAACGTGTATCCATTGCACGCGCGCTGGCCTATGAACCCCAGTTACTCTTGCTTGATGAACCTTTTTCTAACATAGATGCTCAAGTACGTAATGAGATGATGCTTGAAATAAGAAGCATTTTGAAGCAACGTAATGTCAGTGCTGTATTTGTCACCCATAGTAAAGATGAAGCATTTGTATTTGCTGACAAATTAGCTTTATTTAAGCAGGGCGCTATTATTCAACACGGTTTGGCTGAAGACCTTTATGCTTACCCTACAGACCGTTATGTTGCTGAGTTTTTAGGTGCTGGAAATTATTTACCAATAAAGGTAACAAATAGTCAGCAAGTATCATCACCAATTGGTTTACTCCAAAGTAGTGCGGCTATAAATTATCCTGTAGATTATCAAGGGCACTTATTGCTTAGACCGCAACAAGTTGAACTGGTTGCTGATGATAATGGCGTCGCCACTATCGTGGATAGAAGGTTTTTAGGAACGGTTTGTCATTATTGGGTCAAAGTTGAAGAGCATTGTTTGGAAGTAAAAAGCCAAATGTTACAGTTATCGCCAGGGCAAAAAGTTAATTTATTTGCACCAACGCACCCCTTGGTTATTTTTTGATTTGTGTTATTGAAAAATTATTTTATGATGATTATAAGAGTTTCAATTGATTGAACACTGAATTAAATCGTTCAGTTTAAGTCTTCCTTTCCGATAACAATCTAGGTGGTTTGTTTCAATATGGATAATCAGGTTATGCCGCGCGAGCAATTAGGGATATGTGCTGAAGGTAATTTACATAGTATTTATTTGATGTTTAATGCCAATGACGGCGTTGAAGATAAACTGCGTCCTTCGATTGCTAATGTAGCGCAATATATCTATGAGCTAACAGATCAATATGCTGATAGTGCCTTTAATGGCTTTGTTGGTATTGGGGCTAATTTTTGGGACACATATTATCCACAGGCCCGCCCCGCACTGTTAAAACCTTTCCCTGCAATGAATGAGGGTAACCGTGATGCGCCGGCTATCGAATATGACTTATTTATTCATATTCGTTGTGACCGTTTCGATATTTTGCATCTGGTAGCCAATGAAATTAACCAAATGTTTGAAGACTTGGTTGAGCTGATTGATGAGGAGCGCGGTTTCCGTTTTATGGATAGCCGAGATTTAACTGGCTTTGTTGATGGTACTGAAAATCCTAAAGGTCGTCATCGTCAACAGGTGGCTTTGGTGGCAGAGGAAGATCCTGAATTTAAGTCAGGTAGCTATATCCATGTACAGAAATTTGCTCACAACTTAAGTAAGTGGCAACGTTTGCCTGTTAAGAAGCAAGAAGATATTTTCGGCCGGACTAAACAAGATGATATTGAATATGAATCTGCCGATAAGCCGTTAACCAGCCATACCAAACGGGTTAATTTAAAAGATGCTGATGGCAATACTATGGAAATTTTACGTCAAAGTATGCCATACGGCTCAGTTAAAGAGCAGGGACTGATGTTTATCTCTAGCTGCAAGACACCTGATAACTTTGAGCAAATGCTACGTAGCATGATTTATGGTGATGGGCATGGTAACCATGACCATTTAATGCTGTTTACTAAAGCATTAACCGGGTCATCTTTTTTTGCACCTTCATTGGATTTTCTCACCCAGTGGGAAGAAGAGTAATGTCTACGGTAGATGAGTAGCAGCTGTCATTAATAATGATTATTAGCCGTCGCTGTTAACAAAAATACCCAATAAAAAAGCAATGCCAAAGCATTGCTTTTTTATTGGGTATTTAGTGGCAAGCATTGATATTTCGGGATTCAATGATAGCCAACAGCTGCTTTTTAGTATAACTAAGCAGTTACTCAGTGAAGTTAAACAGAGACTTAACCGTTTCAAGCGTATCATCAATTGTTTTGATGCTTGAAGGGCTAATAAAGATAGTATCGTCACCGGCAATAGTGCCTAGAATACCCTCAGGTTTGCCTATTGAGTCCAATAGTCGTGCAATTAACTGGGCTGCTCCAGGGCTGGTACGTACCACTATCATGGCTTGGTTATGGTCAACATCAAGTACCAAGTTCTTCAGCGGGCTGCCAGCTGTAGGCACGCCTAATTCAGCGGGTAAGCAATAGACCATTTCTTGTTTGGCATTACGGGTTCTTACTGCGCCAAATTTGCTCAGCATTCGCGATACTTTAGATTGGTTAATATTGCCAAATCCTTCAGCCTGAAGCGCATTAACGATTTCACTTTGGCTGCCAAAGCGTTCTTCTTTTAAGATTGCTTTAAATGTTCTGACCAGATCATCCTGATTTTTATTGGTTGGCATATTGTATTTTCTTCTTATAGTTGTTATTCAAAAAAACGCTACATTTTGAATAGAAATGAATCTTGAGTCAAGAAAAGTCCATTTTTTGTGAATATAAATTCAATTTAAAGCACTGTGTGAAGTGTAGTAAATAGTTTACTTAGTCACAAGTTGGGAAGGTTAAGCTATTTGTTTAATTTGCTTAGCACCATAATGGTTTGGCCGCTTTTATTGACTAAACGTAACTTATTTTGATTAAGCTTGGCGCTATAAACTAAAGGTAGTGCTTGCATCACTCTTTGTTCTTGTACCATGAGTGCTTCGATACAAGCTTTGCGGGTTGAGCCCGCGGGTGAAAGCGTCAGCAAATCATTTTTAAGTGAATATTGACCCATAAATGGATTACAACTAGTGTTGCCTGTTAACTGACCGTTGTCAGAAAAAACTAATTTTGCAGGACTGTAATCAATAGTTGGTTCTGACAGCACGGATTCAATATGCCACTGGCCAACAAGTGTTGTGGTGTTATCAATATCTGAATAACTTTGGCATGCGCTTAATGAAAAAATAACTGCTGCGGCGCCTAAAAAATGCTTTATCATGTTTACTGTATTTGCCTAAATTGCTTCAATTGAAGCTATTCTACTTGATACTGTGTCAAAGTGATAACACGTCATCGGCCTATTAGTGAGAAATCGATATGATTAAATGGTTAAAAGGGCTTCATTACTTAGGGTCATTACTGTTATTTGCGGGCAGCTATTTACTGATTTTTACCGAATCTAGCCAGCGTGCTCAGGGAATGTTGATGGTGGCGAGCCTTATTGGCCTAGGTTTAACAATGATGACGCCCTATCCTGTAGCATTAGTCATCGAATGGGCTAAAAAACAAGATACTGCTTTAGCTAAGCCTCCGTCAGTTGAAAGTGATAAAGCTGAAGCACCTAAATCTGAAAATTCCCCATCCGACAAGCCGCAGGAAAAAGAGTGATTCTATATCGCAAAGCCAATCTCGCGGATGTCTCGCAGTTAGTCGAGCTAGAACGCACCCATGTTAATGCTGAGCTAGGCCAGTTTGATCCCAGTCTTCAAGGGCAGGCTTTAACGGCTGCGCAAGTGACTTTATTAATCAATCAACATTGGATCATGCTGGCGCTAGATAACCAGCAGATTGTCGGTTACGTTATTGCTGCTAAATGGGACTTCTTTGCTAAACAAGCACTGTACCAAAAAATAATTCAAAAGCTGCCGCAATTAGACATTGAACGTGATGGTGTTAAATTAGCGCTTACTCAAACCAATAGTTGTCAATATGGACCAATATGGATAGCTGAACAGTATCGTGGCCAAGGCATTTTTGCTCACTTAGTTAATCATATTGCCGAGGCGGTGAGCAGCAAGGTTAGATATTTAGTTGCCTATATTGCTGAAGATAATAGCCGTTCCTTCAGTGCCCATACTCAATATGCCGATATGCAAGTTGTCGATTTCTTTAGTTTTCAACAGCGTGATTTTTACTTGTTAGTTCGAGTGATTTATTGAGATAAAAATGCTGAATATACCGCCTAAATTTGATGAGTTGTTTGCGCCTTATCTTGGATTGCGTTTGAGTGCATTCGATAACGCCAAATTAGTTGTCGCTGTGCTAGCGCAACATCAATATAAATATCATGCCGCTGAGATAATATTAATCACCAATAACACGGTTCACTCGACACCGCGTTATGCCATTAAGTGGTTAGGGTTAAGTGATAATCAAGAAAGTGATGGCTGTGATAATGAATGTCATGAGATGGATTATTGCTGGATAGATTGTGGCAAGATAAATCAATATGAAGTAGGATTTAGCCTAATTGATCCCATAGATGTACAAGGCAGCAATATTCAAGTCGTGAACACAATCACTGTACCGATTATGACCATGCAGCAAATCGGTTTTATGTGCGCCGAAAGCGCTCATTTTGATCACTGCTGATTGCCGATTACATTAGCGCTCCATTTTTGCGACGTGTAGATTTAACGGCTCTTGGAATGCAGACAATAAAAAACCGCCTTAATGGCGGTTTTTTAATTTAGGCTAACAGTATTGATTATAAACCTGCATCAGCACGTAAAATTTCAGCTTTATCAGTTGCTTCCCATGGGAACTCACTGCGGCCAAAGTGGCCATAAGCCGCAGTCTTTTGGTAGATAGGGCGAGCCAAATCTAACATTGCAGTTAAGCCATATGGACGTAACTCGAAATGTTGACGCACTAACTTGATCAGTAGCTCTTCTGATACTTTACCTGTGCCAAATGTTTCAATGCTAATTGAAGTCGGCTCTGCAACACCAATGGCATAAGACACTTGTAACTCACAGCGATCAGCTAACCCAGCAGCGACGATGTTTTTAGCCACATAACGCGCAGCATAAGCCGCACTACGGTCAACTTTTGATGGATCTTTACCCGAAAAAGCGCCGCCACCATGACGAGCCATGCCGCCATAGGTATCTACGATGATTTTACGACCGGTTAAACCACAATCGCCAACAGGACCACCAATAACAAAACGACCAGTAGGGTTAATAAAGTATTTAGTATCTTTAGTTAACCAGTGTGAAGGCAATACTGGTTTGATGATGGTTTCCATCACAGCTTCAATTAAATCAGCCTGTTTAACTTCTTCTTTATGTTGGGTTGATAACACAACTGCATCAATACCGACAATTTTGCCATCGTTATAAGCAAAGGTGATTTGGCTTTTTGCATCAGGGCGTAACCAAGGTAAGGTGCCATCTTTACGCACTTCTGATTGACGTTTAACTAATTTGTGCGCGTAAGTAATAGGTGCAGGCATTAACACATCAGTTTCGTTACTCGCATAACCAAACATTAATCCTTGGTCGCCAGCACCTTGCTCAGCAGGATCGCTTCGGTCAACACCTTGGTTAATATCAGGAGATTGCTTACCAATTGCATTCAAAACTGCACAGGAATCAGCGTCAAAACCCATATCAGAATGAGTATAACCAATGTCACGCACGGTTTTACGAGCAATTTCTTCGATATCAACCCAAGCAGAAGTGGTCACTTCGCCACCCACTAATACCATGCCTGTTTTGACATAGGTTTCACACGCAACACGAGCTTTTGGGTCTTGCTCAAGTATTGCGTCTAATACCGCATCAGAAATCTGATCGGCGATTTTATCTGGATGACCTTCTGAAACTGATTCAGAAGTGAACAAGTGCTTTGCCATAGTCGGAAATCTCATCGTTTGCTGATAAAAAATATAAATTTATATACGTCTAGACGTCTATTCTAGTCGAAATTGATTTTGATAACACCCCACTATACGAATTAAAGCGTAGAATTGTGCAATGTTTCATGAAAATGTTAAACAGCAAGATAAGCTGTTTGCTATTCTGTGTAATTAACGTGATGAAATTTAAGGTTTAAGTGACATTTCGAACGTGAGGTTTTAACGTAACTGTATACATAATTAGACAATATAAACCCAATAAATAAATTACCTGAACCAATAATGTCCGCTTTGATGGAAGCTTAATGCCACTATTTAAGCTGCTATATTAAGCCAATTTATGGCAATTATTGCGCTTTATTAGCCAATCTGATGTTTGAATTGATACACACGAAAAATATTAATTTGCGTCGCGCCGCCTAGTAGGGGAAAATATGTCTCCACAATTGCCCGCTAGACCTCATTAAACAAGCAGGAGAGAGCATGTCATCTCGTAAAGAACTCGCAAACGCAATTCGTGCGTTAAGTATGGATGCCGTTCAAAAAGCCAATTCTGGACACCCAGGCGCACCAATGGGTATGGCAGATATTGCTGAAGTATTATGGAATGATTTCCTAAAGCATAATCCAACCAACCCTAACTGGGCTGACCGTGACCGCTTTATTTTATCTAATGGCCATGGCTCAATGCTTATTTACTCTCTATTACATCTTTCGGGTTATGAGCTTCCAATTGAAGAGCTTAAAAATTTCCGTCAGTTGCACTCTAAAACGCCTGGTCACCCTGAATATGGTTATACCCCTGGTGTTGAAACCACCACGGGTCCATTAGGTGCAGGTATCAGTAATGCCGTTGGTATGGCGATTGCTGAGAAAACCTTAGCGGCACAGTTTAACCGTGATGGCCACGATATCGTTGATCACTTCACTTACTGTTTCTTAGGCGACGGTTGTTTAATGGAAGGCATTTCACATGAAGCCTGTTCATTAGCTGGCACATTAGGTTTAGGTAAACTAATTACATTCTGGGATGACAACGGTATTTCTATCGATGGTCACGTTGAAGGTTGGTTTACTGACGATACGCCTAAGCGTTTTGAAGCATACGGTTGGCATGTTATTGCTGATGTTGACGGTCATAATCCTGATGCAATCCGCGCCGCAATTGAACAAGCTAAGTCTGTAACTGATAAGCCTACAATGATCTGTTGTAAAACAATTATTGGTTTTGGTTCACCGAATAAATCGGGTAGCCATGATTGTCACGGCGCACCATTAGGTGATGCAGAAATTGCAGCGGCTCGCGAATTCTTAAACTGGCCACATGCTCCTTTTGACATTCCATCAGATGTTTATGCTGGTTGGGATGCTAAGCATAAAGGTGTGGCTAATGAGTCATTATGGAATGACAAATTTGCTGAATACAAAGTGGCTCACCCAGCATTAGCGGCAGAGTTTGAACGTCGTGTCTTAAACGGTGATTTACCGGCAGACTTTGAAGCAAAAGCACAAGCATTTATTCAAGAATGCCAAGATAAAGCTGAAGGCATTGCAAGTCGTAAAGCATCACAAAATGCAATTGGTTTCTTTGGTGCTATGTTACCTGAGTTACTTGGTGGTAGCGCAGACTTAGCGGGTTCAAACCTTACGCTATGGTCAGGTTCAAAAGGTATTCAAGACGATGCAGCCGGTAACTACATTTATTACGGTGTGCGTGAGTTTGGTATGAGTGGCATTATGAATGGCGCCTCATTACACGGCGGCTTCATCAATTACGGCGCAACTTTCATGATGTTTATGGAATACGCACGTAATGCGGTACGTATGTCTGCATTAATGGGTATTCAGAACATTTTCGTTTATACCCATGACTCAATCGGTCAAGGTGAAGATGGCCCAACTCACCAACCTGTTGAGCAATTAGCTAACTTACGTATGACACCTAACATGACTGTATGGCGTCCATGTGATGCTGCTGAAACAGCAGTATCTTGGAAGTCTGCAATTGAAACTCGCAAATCGCCAACGTCTTTAATTTTTAGCCGTCAAGGTCTTAAGGCTCAAGCGCGTAGCGCTGAGCAATTAGCCAATGTCGCTAAAGGTGGTTATGTGCTGCTTGATTGTGAAGGCGCTGCGGACGTTATCTTAATTGCTACCGGTTCAGAAGTGCAGTTAGCGGTTGATTCTGCTGCAGCATTAACTGTCGATGGCATCAAAGTACGCGTAGTGTCTATGCCGTCGACCAATGTGTTTGACAAGCAAGATGCAGCTTACAAAGAGTCTGTATTACCTCGATCTGTGACTAAACGCGTAGCAATTGAAGCGGCTCATGTTGATTTCTGGCATAAGTATGTTGGCTTTGATGGCGATGTTGTCGGCATGACAACCTTCGGCGAGTCAGCACCGGGTGGCGACTTATTGAAGCACTTTGGCTTCACCGTTGATAATGTGGTTAGCAAAGTCAAAGCACTGGCTTAAAAACATGATCCACGATTGACTCAAATTAGCGCTTATATGTTAAGTGCTTAATTGTGTATAATATGGCGGCCGACACTTTATGTGTTGGCCGTTTTTTATTTTTCTGCCTTAATAATCTCTCTCTTTATGCTGGGAATGGAATGATTCGAGTTGCAATAAATGGTTATGGTCGTATTGGTCGCTCCATTCTGAGGGCGTTATATGAATCAGGGAAGCGTGACCAAATTCAAATAGTTGCGATTAACGAACTCGCAAAACCCGACGCTATTCGTCATCTTACCCAATACGATACAACCCATGGTCGTTTTAAACATCAGGTCAGCTTAAAAGACAATCATCTTATTATTGGTGATGATGCCATTCTATTGCTTAATCAGTCTGACCCAAGTCAACTACCTTGGGCTGAACTGGATATCGATATTGTTTATGAAGCGACGGGTAGCTTAAATGATCGTCAAGAATGTGAAGTGCATATTCAAGCAGGTGCTAAACAAGTCCTTATTTCTCATCCTTCTTCTCCCGATGTTGATGGCACTATAGTCTATGGGGTGAATCATGATTTACTGCGCCCTGAGCATACAGTCGTGTCCAATGCATCCTGTACAACCAATTGTATTGTGCCAGTTATCGATGTGTTAGATAGGCATTTTACGGTTAAAAGTGGCGCAATTACCACGATCCATTCGGCGATGAATGACCAGCAAGTGATTGATGCATATCATGATGATTTACGTCGCACCCGCGCCGCCAGTCAGTCAATTATTCCAGTGGATACCAAGTTAGCACGCGGTATTGAGCGTATATTGCCCCACATGAAAGATATGTTTGAGGCCATTTCAGTGCGCGTGCCAACAATCAATGTTACAGCGATTGATTTGTCCGTTACCCTTGAGAAAAAAGTCGATATAGCCCAAATTAATCAGGTGTTAGCCTTGGCCTCAAATGGCAGTTTTAATGGTATTTTGGGATATACAGAAGAGCCATTAGTGTCATGTGATTTTAACCATGACCCGCGGTCGAGTATTGTTGATGGCACCCAAACGCGTGTCAGCGCCGGGCATTTGGTAAAATTACTCTTATGGTGTGACAACGAGTGGGGTTTTGCTAATCGCATGCTCGACACCAGCTTGGCGATGATCCAAGCTAAGCAGTCAAAATAATACTCCTGATGATTTATGCTAAAAATAACTAAATAACTAAATAACTAAATCAAAGGGCATGAATGATTTTTAACCGTGGATGATGCATCGGCGGTGAACAACAGATTTGTTTTTTAATTTTTACATTTATAAGGAAAGGCTAATTATGGCTATTATCAATATGGTCGATTTAGATCTGCAAAATAAGCGCGTGCTTATCCGTGAAGATTTAAACGTACCTGTTAAAGACGGTGTTGTAACAAGTGATGCACGCTTACGTGCTGCATTACCAACAATCAAGCTTGCACTTGAAAAAGGTGCTGCTGTGATGGTGATGTCTCACCTTGGACGTCCAACTGAAGGCGAATTCAATGCTGAGTTTTCGATGCAACCAGTTGTCGATTATTTAGTTAACGCACTGGATTGCCCAGTTCGTTTAGCTGATGACTACCTTAACGGTGTTGACGCTAAAGCGGGTGAAGTGGTTGTGTTTGAAAACGTGCGTTTTAACGTTGGCGAAGGCAAAAACGATCAAGCACTCGCGAAGCAAATGGCAGCATTATGTGATGTGTACGTTATGGACGCTTTTGGCACCGCACATCGCGCCCAGGCATCAACCCATGGTGTTGGTCTGTTTGCTCCTATCGCTTGTGCTGGCCCATTATTGGCCCAAGAGTTAGATGCTTTAACCAAAGCAATGGATAACCCAGCTCGTCCGTTAGTGGCAATTGTTGGTGGCTCTAAAGTCTCTACTAAGTTAACTGTGCTAGAAAGCTTGTCCGGTATTGTTGATCAACTCGTTGTGGGCGGCGGTATTGCCAATACCTTTATTGCTGCAGCGGGTCACAATGTAGGCAAATCATTATATGAGGCAGACTTACTTGATGAAGCTAAGCGTTTAGTCGCTAACGCTAAGAGTCGCGGTGCTGACATTCCTGTCCCTACAGATGTTGTGGTTGCTAGCCAATTCAGCCCAACGGCTGAAGCGACACTAAAGTCTGTGAGCGATGTGAGTGATACTGACATGATTTTTGATATCGGCCCAGAAAGTGCCGAAGCTTTGGCAAAAATTATTGAACAAGCTGGCACGATAGTGTGGAACGGTCCTGTTGGCGTATTTGAGTTTGATCAATTTGGTAAAGGCACTGAACGTATCGCCCTGGCCATTGCAAATTCAAAAGCCTTCTCTATTGCTGGCGGTGGTGACACCTTAGCGGCAGTGGATAAATACAATATTGCAGATAAAGTTTCATACATTTCGACCGGCGGCGGTGCTTTTTTAGAGTTTTTAGAAGGCAAAAAGCTTCCTGCTGTAGAAATGCTTGAACAACGCGGCGCAGAATAAGCGTTAAGCGATAAAAATAATAATTATTATAAAAAACCGTTCCTTAAGTTAACAGACCTAACAATTGTTAGCTTAAGGAATATAAAAATCCATCCAAAAAATAGCGACCTAGGTGAGTAATCACCCTATAATTGGAGAACAAAAATGGCTCTTATCTCTCTACGACAAATGCTAGACCATGCTGCTGAACATGGTTATGGCGTACCTGCTTTTAACGTAAACAACCTTGAGCAAATGCGTGCAATTATGCAAGCGGCTGAAGCAACAGACAGCCCTGTTATTGTGCAAGCCTCTGCGGGTGCACGTAAATATGCTCGTCCACAGTTTTTAAAGTATCTAATGGCTGCAGCGCTTGAGCAATATCCAGATATTCCAGTGTGTATTCACCAAGATCACGGTACCGATCCTGATATTTGTCAGCGTTCTATTCAATTAGGTATGTCGTCAGTTATGATGGACGGCTCGTTAATGGCCGATGGTAAAACACCAGCTTCATATGAATATAACGTGGATGTGACTCGTCGCACTGTTGCTTTCGCACACGCATGTGGTGTGTCTGTTGAAGGCGAAATTGGTTGTTTAGGCAGTTTAGAAACAGGCGAAGCTGGCGAAGAAGATGGTATCGGCGCTGCAGGTATTCTGACTATGGACCAAATGCTAACAACCCCAGAGGAAGCGGCACGTTTTGTGGCTGATACCCATGTAGATGCGCTAGCTATCGCTATTGGTACTAGCCATGGTGCTTACAAGTTTAGTCGTAAGCCTACAGGTGATGTTTTACGAATAGATCGCATTAAAGAAATCCATGCCCGTATTCCTAATACTCACCTAGTAATGCATGGTTCATCTTCAGTACCACAAGAGTGGTTAAAGATTATCAATCAGTATGGCGGTCAGATCCCTGAAACTTACGGTGTGCCTTTAGAGGAAATCGTTGAAGGGATTAAGCATGGCGTACGTAAAGTGAATATTGATACCGATTTGCGTTTAGCATCTACTGGTGCAGTTCGTAAATTCTTAGCTGAAAATCCAGCAGAATTTGATCCACGTAAATTCTTAAAAGCATCAATGGAAGCTATGGCAGACATTTGTACTACGCGCTATGAAGCGTTTGGTTGTGCTGGTATGGCATCTAAAATTAAGCCTAAGTCGTTACAGGCTATGTATAAAGCTTATCAATCTGGCGAGTTAGACCCAAAAATAGTCTAATTTATAGCCGCGTTAAAGCCCGTCAGACTTAGGTTTCGGCGGGCTTTTTGTTTGATAGCATTTATAGTTTTTTGTTAGTTGGTGCATTTTCGTCATACTGTAATTGTAATCTGTTAATCCGAGTCGAATTTAAATATCGACCTACTCTCTTGTTCATTATTAATCACAAACATTAGTGAAACCGCAATTATGCAAACCACGACAGATAAACCGTTATCATTATTTAGCTTAACCTGGCCATTATTTATTGATTTTGCACTGCACTTTTTAACCGCAGCGTTAAACACATTTATGATAAGTCATGTTTCATATCAAGGTGTTGCAGCCTTGTCTGTTGGCAATATGGTGTTTCAACTAGCCATTACCTTATTTAGCTTTGTCAGTATTGGTGCAAGTGTGGTGATAACCCAATATCTTGGTGCTAAAAATAAAGCTGCTGCCCGTGATGTTGTTTACTCAGCTATCGGTTTTAACCTAGGTGTGGGAGTGGTTGCGGCGTTTGGCGTTGTTGCAGGTGCCAGCTCTATTCTTTATTTAATGAATTTACCTGAGCACTTACTTGCAGACGGTAAGTTATATTTACAAATTGTCGGCTTATGTTTAATTCCTGAAGCTATGGCGATGTGTATTGCTGGAGCAATGCGCGCCCATGGTCATACTTTGCAAGCTATGTGGGTAACATTAGCGATTAATATCATCACATTTATCGGTAATTTACTCTTACTCTATGGCTGGTTTGGCTTACCTGAAATGGGCGTGGCCGGTGTGGCAATTAGCACTGTCACGGGGCGTATTATCGGTGTATGCATCATGTTGGTTCTTTTTGTACGTTATACCGGAATTCGCCTGCATGTCCCTTCAATTATTAAACCAAAATGGACAATGCTTAAAAAAGTGTTTCACATTGGTTTGCCCGCAGCGGGAGAGAATTTGTCCTGGATGTTGCAGTTTTTAGTGGTGACCTCATTTGTTGGTTTGATGGGCGATAAAGCATTAGCCGCACAGTCGTTATACTTTCAAATCTGTATGTTTATTTTGTTGTTTGGATTATCCATAGGTATTGGTAATGAAATCATTATCGGTCACTTAGTGGGAGCTAAAGCTATTAAGGCTGCTGAAAAACAAATGTATCGTGCTTTGAAGTTGGGGTTAATAGTCACCACTTCAGTGGCCGCATTAGCCGCTATTTGGGGCCAAGATCTTGTGGCATTGTTTACCGATGAAACCGATGTGCTGCAATTAGTGGCACCGTTATTTATTCTCACCTTGTTTATGGAGCCTGGACGCACATTTAATTTAGTGGTGATTAATGCATTACGCGCCAGTGGTGATGCCAAATTTCCGTTTTTTGTTGGTGTTTTCTCTATGTGGTGTATTGCGGTTCCTGGGGCATATTGGCTCGGTATTCATTTAGAGTATGGCTTAGTTGGCATATGGGCCGCTTTGGCGGTTGATGAGTGGGTGCGTGGATTAGCCATGTTATGGCGCTGGCGCAGTGGACGCTGGCAATCAAAAAGTCTAGTACTAGAGCATGATTAATCAATATTTAGTAAGGCATACCGTTCAGTCAGTTTTTCAATTTTATTATCAAAGTGTTAATATACGTCCGATTTTGAGAGGATTAACGTACGGAAAAGGATCTAATAATATGAGAAAATTGCTTTTAGCTGCTGCAATAACATTTGCAATACCATTCACAGCTCAAGCTGGTGCTGATTTTGTTGAAGGTGATGACACATTTGGTGGGGAAGCTGAATTAGGGGCAACCTTAACGACAGGCAACACAGATACATCTTCTTTTAAAGCACGTTTAGATTTGAAGCATGAGCTAGATAATTGGGAAAACCAATACTTATTCGAGGGGCTTTATAAAGAAGATACCGGTGATGTCACTGCAAAACGTTATTTTGTCGGTGCTCAAGGTAACTATCAAATTAATGAGCGTAGCTATATTTTCGCTAACACCAATTATGAAGTCGATCCTTTTACTGGTTATGATTTTACCTCAACAACCTCTTCAGGTTATGGTCATCGCCTTATTGATACTGCAGATACATCTCTACAAGCTGAAATTGGTCCCGGTTATATTTATCAAGGTTTAGATGAAGAAACGGCACTGGCTGAAGGCTATGATTCTGAAGACAGCGTTGTTGCTCACGCCGTGTTAAATTATCAAACTAAAATCAGTGATTCATCTAAATTCCAACAACGTTTTGTTGCCGACTGGGGTGAAAAATTAGATGCACGCTCAGAAACATCATTAACCGCAAACATTGTTGGCGCACTAGCAATGAAGTTCGCCGTTATTGTGCGTTATAATAGCGATCCGCTTGAAGGTAAAGAAAGCACTGATACAGAAACTAATATGACCTTGTTATATGCCTTTTAATCTTTCTGTTTGAGTGTTTTTACCTCAATATAGCTGGTATTTACCAGCTATATTTTTGCACTCTAGCTTGAATTTAAAGTATTTCTCTTGATTTCACTGCTATCCCCGTTTTATAAAATCGATATTATTACTTTAATATGTTCGATTCGCGCTCAGGTTCACGATTTTAATCGCTAGTTAGGTGCACAATATGGCAAATAATGTTGAATGACTTCGACGTTGTAAAGGCATTTACATGGTCGGTAAGCACTTAAAATGTGAGGCTAGATCACCTTTTAGAACCTAGCGAGAGTAAGGCATGCAAATCGGGAGTTGTTGGTTTGATCGGCCCAATAAATTATTCGTTGATCCCTCAAGAGACCTCAGCTGGCCTTTAAATGATCAAGAATTTTGGGTGCTTGAACAGCTAGTTCTGCATCGAGGCCAGGTCGTTCCAATAAGTCAGCTCGCATCATCGTCTATGACCCACGTAAGTGTCTCAAAAACGATTGAATCATTAGTCCATTTTTTAGGTAAAGAGCAAGCTTGCTTACTCGAATACATTCCAGGACAAGGAGCCGTACTGTATAAAAGGAATGTGGTTCGTGCATCTAGTTTATTAGGTTTGCCCTATAAAACCATGCCCTATAGGTTATATTTTTTGATGCTAATATTGATCATCATTGTGTGTGTTTATCTATATTTCAGTTTTTCACCTCCTGTCAGTATCATGGCGAAGATTTGAGCTTTATAGCTAATTTATACCCCAAATATCTTTTAAAAGATGGTTTATTGTATGTAAACTATGCAACTTAAACGATGAGATTTAAATTATTGTATCTAACAAATTAGTGACTTAATTTTCAGACTGTTACACTTTAATCTTGGTTGTAACTGATTAAATTAAATTAAATTAAGATTGTAAGAGATTTAACTAATCTATAGTAAGATTATTAGCATCGAATATGCGAGTAGAGTGGATCAGTGGCAAAGGTAAAAGTTAAACAAGAAGAAGCGCTTTCGGTTAAATTTAGCCATCAAATGGGCACAGGCGTTCAACGAACTTTTGATTTGTACTTTTTTTTACCTAATGAAATGTCGATCGGTAGTAATACCTTAAATGAGGAGGAATATTATCATAGCGGTATAGTTGGCCGACGCTCATATTACTCCAAAGGGCTGCATTTACCGCTAGTTCAATCTCGTTTTGCCAGTTTGAATAAGCGTACTTTAGAAGAGTTTCGTTTATATCTTAATCTATTTGCTTATCAATTTGCTGTTGCGATTGAAACCGATGCTAAAGAGTTACGTCAAAAGTCAGAGGCAAATGAATTTTATCCCGTCTTAAATGATTTGTGCGAACTCGTCGCACAGTTACTAAAAAAATTCCGCCGTAATGAACCCAGTGAAGAAAAATGGAAGTCATACTTTGAGCACGCCGACAATTATTTGTCCTGGTTTTGCGAGCAACAATTACTTAAAACCTTAGCGTCTCGACCTCGTAGTGCTGAATATAATGACATTACAGAGAAAGTTATTTTACTGTGTCGCAGCGAAAATCAATATCGTGAAGTAGAAAAGCGTTATAACTCGACTCAAACTAAGCAAGATGCAAATCGTATTTCTAATAAAATGTTACTGCTTCGTCGGCTTATTCAGCAAGGGGTAGTATTAAAAGAAGAATTAAAGCCTTTAGGGATCGGGTTAAAGAAGTTTGTGACTGGATTAGCCACAGGGTTAGTTATGCTTGTTGTGTCAGCGCTTATTTTTAAGGCTCAAGGATTCTTCAATGGTCTAACGATGACCTTATTACTGACTTTGGCAGTGATATATGGTTTTCGTGAGATATTTAAAGAAGATATTCGCAATGCCATGTGGCGCCTTATTCAGCGCGGACGACCGCGTTGGAGTCGAATATTGCGTGATACCACTACGCAAGCAATCGTTGCTAAGCAGTTAGTGTGGTTGGAGTTTATTCGCCCGCAAGATATTCCAAAACATGTCGCCGAAATTATGAAACAACGTCATAGCCAAAATAAGGTCGACACGACAACATTGCACTACCGTATTGCGACTAAAGTCACCAATAAACCCTTTGAGGCAGGATATTCGCAAATTCAAGAGCAAGTAAATTTCAGCTTAATTCCCTTTGCTAGATACCTTGAGCGCGGTAACGCAAAAATCTACCATGAATCAGAGGGGAAGGTGAGTCATGAATCTGTAGAGCGCCGTTATCAACTCAATTTAGTTGCGGTGCTCAAAGATGGCAAAGAAGCGCCTGAGTATGCTCGTTTTAAAGTGACCATGAACCGCTCAAGTATTATTGAAATAACTGAAAGCAAATTACCTGACAATGTGAATCCATTTAGTATTGAACAGGAATAGTGTGCTTATTCCAGAGGTGACTTGCTTTCATAATCAAAGGTCCGGGTAAAGGCTTGGCAAATATTTTGGTCACCTGATTGCTTAGCGCGCTTTAATGCCACATCTGCATTGATGAGGTATTGCTCAAGGCTTTGAGGAGCACAATAGCCTGCGATACCAATATTTATACCTTCATCTAAGTGTTTTGTTGCGAGCTTTTTAAGCATCTCAATAGCAAATAAATGGGTTCGGGTGGCATCAGTGTGCGGTAAAAATAGCACTAACTTACCCAATTGCCAGTGAGCTAATTGATAGTTTGCCGGTAAGTCTATCAACATTTGAACCTCAATATCTTGCTGGCGCTTTTCAAGCTGACTGATGTCGCCCATGTTACTAAAAATACCTTCTGGATTGATATCCATGACCAGTAAGCTTGAGCTGGCTTTAATGTTTTCACTGGTATTGTTGAAGTAGTTTTCTAAATCAACTAACCGCATCACCATACTGCTTTTTGGGGTGATCATATTTTGATTGATGATAGGACCCGTGGCATTGGTTTCGACAGTAAAGATAAGGTATTCAATATCCCCTTCAAGAGACATATGGCCCATGACGGTAATTTTTAAGTTTTCAATAAAACGGCTTTGATCAAATGGCGTAACATGACCTTGCCACTCACCTTGCAGGGTCACCTGGGTAAGAATATTACTCCAAATATCACTAATTTCGCTGCCCAGCAGTGTCTTAATATCAACCTGGTGTTCGCCGCGCAGCTGCATTAAATTATCAAAGCTATGGTTGCAGTTAATTACTTTTCCCTCAGCGTTAGTTAATGTGGTTGCTATTGCGTTTTCGCTGAGCAATTGATTGAGGAAAGCCTGTTGACGACTAGCAACTAATTCACTGATGTCATTAAATACCACAATCCAGTAATGTTCCTTTTGCGATAGTGCTTGGCGGTGTATGTGGATATTAACCTGATGGTTATCATCTTCTAAACTGACACAGCCAGACCAATACTGGTCGGTACGTAAAATTGTTTTCAGCGCTTCAAATTTGTCGTCAGAAAGATTGATCACTCGCTGTAAACTGCGATCGGTTAAGGTGTTTAGTTGATAATTTAATGAGTTTGCAGCACTGTTGTTAATTCCCAGAATTCGGCCACTATCATTGACGATAGCGTAACTTAACTCGGTATTAAATAATCCATTCGACAAGCGAATACTATTATTTCTGGCCTTATTTTCCATTAAATAACGCTGGCGAAAAACAATTAACCCTATGCCCAATAACCCGATCACAATACTGGCAACGATAAGTACCATTTTCCAGGGATCAAAACGTGCAGCGATATCCTGGTGACGAATATAAGATAAAAAGAAATATTCTTTTTTCGATTCACTTTGCCCGGTAAGCTCCACCTTCAAATAAACAAATGTTGAGTCTTTACTGTGAAATTGGCCGAAATTGTTCATCGCCATAGATTGCCACAGCTCAGGGTTGGTTTGTTTTAAACTTGCTCCTAAGGTATCAGGCATATTATTTAATGGACTAGGCTGATTTGCGCCAGCATATAAAAAACTCTGACTATCTAATAACAATAACGGCGAGTTAGGATTAAAAAAAGCCGGTTTTATGGTATCTAATAATCGGGTAACAGAGTTAAATGTGACTAGATAACCATTGATAGATTGATCAAGGTTTTCTAACCATGCAAGTTGATATATATAGGGTTCGAGTTTGCCATCAATCGGGGTAAATGCCATATCAGAGGAGTATATTTCAGCACCTCCCATGGTGCTTTTCCCTTTCAATAATTTTTGGGGTAGGGTTAAGTTTTCTAAATTATTTGATGTGGAAAATTTAAGTTTTCCTTGTGGGTCATACAATGCCAGGCCAAGTAATTCAGGAATGTTTTGTGTTAGAGAGTTCCAGCTTTGAAAAAGTTTTTGTTTTTGTTCTTCATTCGGGCTAGAAAGGTATTGACGAAGCAACTCCCCATTAGCAAATGTTTGGGTTCTAAATTGTAAAAACCCCATTTTGTCAGTGGCGAGTGAGGCTACTGTTTGTAATTCGCTATATCGTTGGCCAGCCCAGTCTTCCTGTAGTCTGCGCTCACCCATATCAATGATGGTACTACTGATAATAATCAGCCCAATCAGCAATAAAATAACCTGACTAAAAAGTGATAAAATTTGGGTGCGAGACCAATGAATATCTTGGACTGAAGCAATGAGGGATGTAATACCTGAAATTGTTGTTTTTCTTTTAAACATTGCGCCAACTTTGTCTGTATAAGTAGCCAAACTACACTAAAGTGAAGTGGACGCTAATATTAGCATGAATTAGTTAATTAAATCATGCTAACCCACGATATCAAGTTGGCGTTCAGTAAAGTGACAATTAGCATCAAACGCAATTGTTCGGCACTTCTCAATATCAACACCAGCTAGCCCGTTTATTGCGCTGACCGATACTGATTGGATATATTGTGGGGCTAAGGTGATGAACTCACGCACAGCACTATAAGCGTGTGTTAATTTGGGTTGGCAATGTTCAACATAGGCCTGCTCTGTGTCTGCATTGAGTGATATCGACATCGCATCAATACACGTGGCCAGTTCAGGTAAAATATTGCGACGATGAAATAGGTTACCTAATCCGCCGGTATTAAGCCTGACTTGGGCGCCACGACTTTGCAATTCTTTCGCTATTGTCAGCAGGGCGTCTAAATTCAGTGTCGGTTCTCCATATCCGCAGAACACATACTCTTCAAACTTATCTACCTGTCCGAATAATGGCAATATATCGTCAGCAGTAACGGTTTTGCTTAAGGTTAAATCATATTGAGCAACTTGCTTGCTACCATTATGTTTAGGGCAAAATTTGCAACGTAAGGTGCAACGACTGGTTAAATTGATATAGCGACTGTGGCGAATATCATAAACCAAGGTGTTGTGAGTCGTCGTATGGTCTGTAGGCTGAGTTTGCGACATTGCATGCTGAAGTTGTGGATGTTGCTTTATGTTAACCCATGCATTAATAAATGAATGCTGGACAGATCTCAGATTAGACAAACAAAAACAGCGCTAAATAAGCGCTGTTTTGTTTGAAAACTATAACGATTCATAATCGATACTGGCTACAGATTAATAATAATCCGCATCTGTAGTTTTAGGTCTCCACCACCATAAATAAAAGCGTTTCAGCAGACGTTTAATGTCATCCAAAATAATATACAGAACGGGCACTAAAATTAGCGTCACCACGGTGGAAAACAAAATACCAAAAGCTAATGAGGTTGCCATAGGGATAACAATTTTAGCTTGTAAGCTTTTTTCCATAATAATTGGAACAAGGCCAACAAAGGTGGTTAACGAGGTAAGAATAATTGCTCTGAATCGATAACAGCCTGAGTCGATTGCTGATTGCATAATCGACTTGCCTTCTTCGCGGGATTTATTCACAAAATCCACTAGGATTAACGAATCATTGACTACCACACCAGCCAACGCCACGATGCCACATAAACTCAATACACTCATTGATAATCCCAGCATGTAATGGCCGACTAACGCGCCAATCATCCCAAAGGGGATGACTGACATGATGATTAAAGGTTGAGTATATGATTTAAGTGGAATAGCCATTAAGGCATAAATAGTGAACATGGCGAAGAAAAAGCCCTGTATTAAGCCTAACATGGCATTTTGCTCATCCAGACTGCTGCCATCTAATGAGGCCGATACATGGGGATATTTTGCTGATAAGTAGGGGATAAATTCAGACTGTACCTCATCAACAACTTTACTAGGCTCTACTTTGTTGGTATTTGCATTAGCGCTAATGGTAATTGCACGGCGACCATCTACACGGGTAATAGATGCATAAGAGTCGCCTAACTCTATTGCGGCTACACTTGAAAATGGTACCGTTTGGCCGTTACTGGTGCGGATCATCATATTTTCAAGATGCCCCACGGTGCGTCGCTGCTCCAGTGGGTAGCGGATCATCACTTTAACTTCTTCTTTATTACGCAAAATACGTTGTGCTTCGTAACCATAAAAGCCGTAACGCACTTGGCGCGCTAAGTCAGACAGAGTTAACCCCTGTGCCTGTGCTTCTGGCAGAATATTAAGACGAATTTCCTGGCTGCCCGACGAAAAGTTGTCTGAAATATCATATACACCTTCATAGGTTGCCAGTTTATCTTTAATTTCTTTAGAGGCGAGGGCCAGTTGATCTAAATCGGTTGAGGTTAATCTAAAGGATAAATCTCCGCCGGTCTCATTAGTGCTGGCATTAATATTGAGTTTTTTAACCGACAGTAATTCAGGTAACTGTTTGCGCCACTCTTCGGCAATAGATACGCCATCAACGTCCCTGTCTTCACCTTTAGTTAACTCAGTAAAAATAAACGCTGAAGTACGTGAGCTTAATGACACAAAACTGTGTTTAACTACACCTGTGCCATATTCCTGCTCCATAACATCATTCATTCGATATAAAGCATCTTCTACCTGCTGGACCGTGGCTAAGGTATTGAGTTCAGAGCTACCTTCATCCATTTCTAGTTGAACTTGAATAAAGTCAGATGGAATATCAGGAAAAAATACCCAACGCACTTTCCCGCTAGCAACCAAAGCGATAGAGAGAATTAATACCCCGACAAAGACTGCAACAACATTATAGCGTTGCCTAATGCAGGCTTCTAAAAAGTGTCGATATTTATGGTGAATAAAGAATTGTAGCTTGTCATTTAAGCCAACTTTAAAACGCGAAAATACATTAGTCGGTGCGGTTTTCTTTTTGACTTTCATGTGTGCCAAATGTGCTGGCAAGATGAATTTTGATTCAATGAGTGAGAAGGCTAAACACAAAATAACAATCATGCCGATAGACTTCCAAATAATGCCCATCGGACCTGATACCAAAATCATTGGCGTGAAAGCGGCAATGGTGGTCAGTACCCCAAAGGTGGCAGGCATAGCAACTTTGTGCACACCTGTTATCACGTTGTGTAAAGAATGACCGTTTTCTTCAACTTCACTGTAGGCACTTTCACCTATCACAATGGCATCATCGACGACAATCCCCAGTACCAAGATAAAAGCAAATAAGGTCAACATGTTAATCGACATGCCAACCGCGGGCATTAACAACATTGCCCCTAAGAAACACACAGGTAACCCCATCATCACCCAAAAAGCTAATTTAAGGTCAAGAAACAGGGCAAGAATAATAAATACCAACAGTGCACCGTAAAACATGTTAGATAACATCATGTTTAAGCGGCCTTGAAGATAGTGAGTTAAGTCCCCCCAAGTATCTACTTGTATATTAGCGGGCAGGGTGCTTTGACGCTCGGCTATATAGGCTTTTACCTGTGTAGATATCGCTAACGCGTCTTGATCATCAATACTGGTGACTTCAATAATTGCCGCTGGCTTGCCATTAAAACGGGTGTATTCTAATCTTTCTTCAAAGCCATCTTTAATATTCGCCACTTGAGGCAGCATAATACGGCTGCCGTCGGTGCGGGTTAGTACCACAATTTTAGCAAAGTCTTCGCCAGTATAGGCTTGGCCTTTGGTGCGCAATAATATGTCGCCATCTTGAGCACGAATAGAGCCGCCGGGTAGATCAATAGAGGCATTTTGGACCGCCTGCGCCACTTGGCTAAAACTTAAACCATATTCGCGTAGCTTATCTTCAGACACTTCAATGCCAATTTCGTAATCTCTTACACCTGTTAGCTTAGCCCGTGTTACGCCGGGTAAATCGGTGAGGTCTTCACGAATTGATTTAGCCATCTCTTTCATGTCATGGGCTGACATGTCGCCATAAACCGACACCCAAATAACATTGTTTTCAGGCTTTATTTGAAAAATATTTGGCTTTTCAATGTTATCAGGAAAGGTAGCTATAGCATCAATACGCAGCTTAGCTTCATCAAGCACTTGCTGAACATCGAAACCATCCTCAACTTCAATGGTGACAGACCCTATACTATCGCTAGCCACAGAGGTGGTTTTTTTAATCCCAGAAATATCTTGAATGGCTTCCTCAATTTTGATGTTGATCCCTTCTTCAATTTCTTGCGGGGCAGCACCTGGGTAGGCCACAGTGATATTGATAAGATTAAGTGAAAAGCTGGGGAAAATTTCTTTATTAATTATTACGGCACTGAATAATCCACCGATAATCAGTACTAGCATGAGTAAGTTTGCTGCAACGTTATTGCGAGCAAACCAAGATATGATTCCTGAATGGCTCTGCATCACAGCTCTCCTGCAGGGGTTAGCTCATCATCAGATACATCATCTGTGGGGGTTAACTTATCGTCCTCACCTAATATTTTTACTTTTTGACCATTAGATAGGTTGGCGACATTGGTCATTGAGATGCGCTCTCCATCGGTAAAGCTGTCTTTAATATAGACACTGTCAATGTCGGTTCTGACTAGGTTAACACTGCGCATCTCAATGATATTATCATCACTGACAATGGCGACTTGGTCATTACGTAGTACATGACGTGGAAGCTGCACAATACCGCTTACGCTGCGACCTTTAATGACTGCGGTGACAAAGCTGCCGTATTTCAATGGTAACTGTTTATTATTTCTTGACTTTATAAGATAAGGGTCAATGACTTCAGCAACGAGGTAAACCATACGGTTTTGTTCATCGATGACATTTTCGCTGCGGATAATATTGCCATTCCAGGTCATGTTTTGACCTGCTAGAGAAGCGCTTAAGGTGACTTCGGTGTCTGGATTGTCAATTGACTCTAAATACGCCAAGTCATTATTGGTCAGCGGTAAACGAATCTCTGCGGTACTGGTATCGTATAGCTCGCCTAAATTAGTGCCTAACGTGACGTATTGGCCTAGGTCGACATGACGCGCTTTAATGATGCCGTCAAACGGTGCGCGAATAATGGTACGTTCAAGATTACGTTGCGCACGGGCCAGTGCAGCTTTAGACGACTTTACATTTGCTTGTTCTTTTTTAAGCTGCGGGATACGTAAGCCTAATTCTGGGGCAACGCCGCTATCGAAATCTTTAAATTCTATTTTAGCCACTTGGCCACGGGCCATTTCTTCGTTTAGCATTGCAGTAGCCTGTGCCACATTGGCTTCTGCTTGCATCAAGTCAGCTTCATAATCAGAAGGTTCAATTAACGCTAATTGATCGCCTTTTTTAACTATGCCGCCCGCAACAAACTCGGCAGATATATTTTGTAGTCGCCCTTGTACTTCTGTTACGAGCTGAGTTTTATATTTGGGATTAACCACACCATACGAAGGTAGGTTTAATGAAACCGTTTGTTGCTTTACTGTCATCACATCAATAATAGTGAGAATTTCTGCTTCGTCTTTTTGTTCAGGAGCTTCTTGGGTTTGCATTAGTAGCTGTGCAAATCCAATTGCCACGATCAAGATAAAAAGGGGGGTCAGTCTTCTTAAAATAGTTTTCATTCTTTTTGCGTATCCATGCTGAAATGATGCTGATGAATATATTTTGTACAATGCGCGGTATTTTTAGGCAATATTTGTACATTTTTTTATTCTTATCAGTAATCTGTCTAAATTAGCAGATTTTATGATTCAGCTAAACTGATTTATGTAAATTAGCTGTAGCAGGATGTTGCGGTTGTTAACATCTTGGGCGATTTGATAAATAAATTAGCATGTGCGGACGATGAATTTTTTAAATATCAACCTAAATATAATACAGGCAATAAAAAAACGAACCTGTTTAGGTTCGTTTTTATTTATATTTAAATATTACAGTAAGCAGATTACCTACCAATATTAATTATTTTTTCTTTTTTGACTTCTTAGAGAATTTTTTAGGGTCCTTGGCATTGGCTTTTTTCTTACCCGGCACTTTAGCTTCTTTATGTTTAGGACGAAGCTCTTCAATGACACGGCGTTTTAACGTTTGCTCAATGTAGCGCTCAATTTTACCGACAATTCGTACATCATGTGCTTCCATTAATGAAATAGCAGTACCTTTAGCGCCAGCGCGCCCTGTGCGACCAATACGGTGCACATAAGTGTCAGCTGAACGTGGCATGTCAAAGTTAATTACATGAGTAATATCATCAACGTCAATACCACGGGCTGCCACATCGGTAGCCAATAGCACATTGACTTCACCTTTTGTAAAACGTCCTAGGGCTTGAAAACGTTTCTTTTGTTCCATGTCGCCACGCATAAACGCACAAGGTATATTGGCTTTTAATAATAATCCTTCAAGGCTAGCCACCGCTTCACGGGTTTTAACAAATACGATTGTTCGCTTAACTTGCTCTTGTCTTAAGATGTTACACAGTAGGGCAAATTTATGATCTTTATCGTCAGCTAAATGCGCCCACTGATGAATTTTAGCTTTTTCGCTGCGAGGTGCTTCTACATCTATGGTGACAGGATCTTTCAATAGATCACGTGCGAAACGCTCAACCCCGCTGCCTTCTAAAGTGGCAGAGAACAACATGTTTTGTTTACGACCTTGTGCTTCAATCGCAATGGCTTGCACCACTGAAGAGAATCCCATGTCTAACATGCGGTCGGCTTCATCAATCACTAGAATATCGACCTCAGTAGCATCGAATTTTCTTTTGTCTAGGTATTCCATCAATCGGCCTGGTGTGGCGATTAATATATCGATATTACCTGCAAGGGCTTCTTCTTGCGGCCCATAAGGAACGCCACCAGTAATAATGGCAATATCTAAATCTAAGTCAGTTGCGAGATGACATGCATAACGATGAATTTGACTGGCTAGCTCACGGGTAGGTGTTAACACCATGATGCGGGCTTGTCCTTCGAAACGACGAGGGAAATCAATCAGGTGCTGTAAGGCTGGCAATAAGAAACTTGCTGTTTTACCAGTCCCTGTTGGCGCACGCGCAAGAATATCCCGTTGCTCCATCGCCATAGGAATAGCTTGTTGTTGAACTGTCGTGGGGCTTTTGTGGCCCATGGCTTTCAGTGAATCTAATAACCTTGGGTCTAAATCGAAATCTTCAAATAACATGCACGTGGGTCTCGCTTAAAAGTAGCCGTCTATTATAGCTGACGAATCACACAGGCTAAAGTTTTAAGTAAAAATCCTTGCATAAATCTGTCATTGTTACCGAATACTGACCTTGTTTATCACGTATATCGATCGAGCCGGTAACATATTTTTGTTCGGAAGCAGGATGTTTAATCGCCAGCAATAGCCGATTAGGTGGTTTTCCTGTAACGCTGCTGACTTCAATACGTTGAGTTATTTCTAAGCCAATGCCAGATAATGCTGGTTTGAACATCGCTTCACTCTGAACCGGAATAATGATACTGGCCACGCCATCTTTGGCTAATAAAGCGTAAATGGATTGTACTAAGTCTGTAAAATCCAGTTGATTAGTGTGTCTTGCCGTTGCGCGGGCACGATCCTGAGTTTGCGGGCCATTGGTAAAGTAGGGAGGGTTGCAAATAATATGATCAAAGCATTGGCGACTGCTTGCGGCTATATTTTGCTGCTGTAAGCAAAAATCTTGAATGCTGGATTGTATCAATTCAATTTTTTTAGCCCATTGGCTTTGGGCGATATTATTGAGGCAATCTTGAGCTGCAGATGTATCTAACTCTATTGCAGTAATGTGAGTTTTTGTCGATGTTCTTTGTGCAGCCATTAAGCTCAATAAGCCACTTCCTGCGCCAATATCAATAATACGTGTTGCGTTAGTTAAGCCCGCCCAAGCACCTAACAGCACCCCGTCAGTGCTTACACTCATGCCGCAATGGCTATCATCGATATGAAATTGTTTAAATGTGAATGGCATTAAGGGCTACAGTGCGAGCGAATTAAAGGTTGATTATAACAAATTACACCAGCGTGTTAATTGATTGATGATGGCTTATTTTAAAACATGCAGTATTACTTCTACTGGTGTTTAACCCTCAGTCAATGTGGTGGCGGCCATAATATAAATATAAGGTCCTAATTACCAGGTTGTTAATTTATGTTATCGCTTATTAAAGGCTGTGCTAGTTATGTTTAGTGCTTTTGGTAATTGTTTCAGGCTTGAAATCTAAATAACTGAATATACTCAGTCTCTATTGCGTATTATTAGCATCTTTGCTATTAGTTCAGGCTGCTCTTTCAAGGTAAAACCGCTTGTAATGGCTTGATTCATTCAAACACTAACTAAGGGTTATATAAACAGATCAACAATGATTATTTTTTGCACTAAATTTAATGTATTTAGATAGCTTAGGGTGTAAATATACTATTACGATCTGTGACGTGTTCATTATTAGCAGTAGCTAAAATGAATTTGATCACTTAAGTTGGTTAAAGAACAAATACAACAAAAAGAGATGTTAACGTGCAAACAACTAAATTATCGATCATCGATACCTTTGGCCTAGGGTTTATGGCTTTCGCATTCTTCTTGGGTGCAGGTAATCTTATATTCCCGCCTTTTGCGGGCTTTTTAGCGGGTGAGAACATGTCACTGGCTATGGTTGGCTTTTTATTAACCGCGGTGGGAATGCCACTGATAGGATTGATTGCTGTAGCTAAATCCAATGGTAAAATTATGGCCTATTTGCCACCATTTGCTGCTACAGCTCTGGCCATTGCTATTTATATTATTATAGGGCCTGCATTTGCGGCGCCTCGAACCAGTTTGGTCGCCTTTGAAATAGGCGCTCGTCCGTTTATAGCAGACCCTGATGCGGTGGTGATGATAGCGGGTCAAGCAATCAATATAGCCCAGCTGATATTTACCTTAGTGTTTTTCACGATTGTGATGTTTATGTCACTTTATCCTGGCAAACTTTTGGATAACGCCGGCAAAGTACTTACGCCTATTTTACTGACCTTGTTGGTTGCTTTAGCAATGAGTGTGATGTTTATCTCTGGCTCAACGGTAGGCTCTCCTTCTGCGGAATATCTGGCAAGTCCTTTATCAAAGGGGATTATTGAAGGTTATAACACTATGGATACCTTGGCATCACTGATGTTTGGTATGCTTATTATCGATTTACTGCGTAAAAAAGGCGTTAATAATGTTGCAGATCAAACCAAGTATCTGATCCGCGCCGCCATTATTGCCGCATCTGGATTGGCATTTGTGTATATATCACTATTCTTTCTAGGTGCTTCAGCAGGTGATTTAGCTAAGGGAGCATCAAACGGTGGTGTCATTTTAACTAACTATGTTGACCATAACTTCGGCATGTTAGGTATTGTTATGCTGTCTACTGTCGTTGGTTTGGCGTGTTTGACTACCGCGATCGGTCTGGTAACTGCGTGTTCTGAGTTTTTCAATGAGCTTCTACCGTCAGTGTCATACCAACGTTTTGTGATTATTTTCAGTGTGGTGTGTGCCACTGTTGCTAACGTGGGTTTATCACAATTAATTATAATTAGTATTCCTGTATTGATGACGATTTATCCAGTGGCCATTGCATTGGTATTAGTGACTTTTATTACGCCACAATTTGCTCGTCCTGAATTGTCACAACGATTAATTCTAAGCGTTGCGCTAGCTTTTGGCGTATTAGATGGATTAAAAACCGGTGGCTTTGATATGTCGATGTTTAATTTCTTACCGTTACATGCAGAAGGCATGGCTTGGGTACTGCCAACCGCTATCGTTTCTGCGGTATGTTTGTTTTTACCTAAAAGTGATCAAGCAACCTCTGCGGCATAAATGCTTATCAGCTAATTGCTTATCAGTAAGGATTGCTAATATTTGACCGCTAGATATGCTAATCTATAGCTAGCATATCTAGCGTGTTAAATAGAGTCTTACGTGAAATCAAATCAATACTCTCCGCACCCCCTAATCGAACAATTCATTGACGATATATGGTCAACAAAAGGCTTAAGCGATAATACGTTAGCATCGTATCGAACTGATGTAGCGCATTTCGAACGTTTTGTATTAAGTCAAAAGTCTTGCCTTGTTGATGCCGATTCATTGCTATTAAAAGCGTATCTCGCATATCGATTTGAGCAACAATATGCTAAAACCAGTACCGCAAGATTGATGAGTAGCTTACGACGCTTTTACGGTTATTTAATTGTGAATAAGTTGATTGATGTCGATCCTACTGCGTTAATTGAGTCACCTAAACTGCCACGCAAATTGCCTGATGCATTATCTGAAGCGCAAGTAGATGCCTTACTATCCGAGCCCGATATCGATGATCCAATCGAATGCCGTGACAAAGCGATGCTTGAATTATTATATGCAACAGGGCTGAGGGTGACCGAATTAGTGAGTTTAACCATGGAGCAAATAAGTTTGCGCCAAGGAGTCGTTAGGGTGATGGGTAAGGGCGGTAAAGAGCGTTTAGTTCCGCTAGGTGAATTAGCTATTAGTGAAGTCGAATTATATTTAAAAACTGCTAGGCCAACACTTTTACATATGAAGCAATCTGATGTGTTATTTCCGTCGAGGCGTGCGCAGATGATGACTCGACAAACTTTCTGGCATCGCATTAAGTTATACAGTGCACGAGCAGGGATCAGGGTACACTTATCGCCACATACTTTACGCCATGCCTTTGCGACTCATTTACTGAATCACGGCGCTGATTTACGAGTTGTACAATTACTCTTAGGCCACAGTGATTTATCCACGACTCAAATTTACACTCATGTTGCTAAAGCCCGTCTGCAGCAGCTTCATCAACAGCATCATCCGCGAGGTTAACCTATTGGGTAGCCTTTCGTTACATTAAAAAGCTTTTAGCATAGTTGCGTTAATCGTACTAAATCTGTAAGTTTTGCAATCAAAGTCGGGTCTAGTCATTTAATCCCGTGTAAATTAGGAATAATTATGAAGTTATCTAAAGCCTTAATTCTTGTCGCCAGTTTAGTTGTTCCTGTAATGAGCTATGCAGCAGCCACAACTGATACTGAAAATAGTGAGTTAAAACAAAAAATATCAGACATGTTAGGTGTTGAGGTGATGAGTCTTCAAGCATCGCCGATAAAGGGTATTGTGCAAGCGTTAACCGATCGTGGTGTGCTCTATATTACTGAAGATGGATCTAAATTGATCCATGGCAATATGTATGACCTAAATAACCGCATGAACAACTTAACTGAGGCTGCTTTAGCCGGGCCTCGCATAGATATGCTTAAACCACTTGAGAAAGACATGTTGGTTTATAAAGCTAAAAATGAAAAGCATGTGGTCACGGTATTCACTGATGTAGACTGCGGCTATTGCCGTAAACTGCACAATCAAATGAGTGAATATAATGACTTAGGCATTACGATCCGTTACTTAGCTTATCCTCGCGCAGGGATCCCTTCAGCTAACGCCGATGAAATGCAAGCTGTATGGTGTGCTAAAGATCCATTGCAAGCAATGACTGATGCTAAAGAAGGTAAGAATATTAAAGCGGCATCGTGTGATATTGATATTAGCAAACAATTTGATCTTGGACGTTCATTTGGCGTTAACGGTACGCCAGCGATGATACTTGCAGACGGTAGCATGGTGCCAGGTTATCAGCCTCCAAATGACTTATTGAAAACCCTCGAATCTCGATAGTCAACTGACTAAGGTGAGCAATAGCTCACCTTTTTATTGGTCACCTTTTTCACATATCACTGCATTAGGGTTTGTTTTGTCTCATAAAATCACTCGTCGTCTTCAAGTTGATGATTCACATCTTCCTATTACTTTACCTCCCTTATTGAGACAGTTATATGCTCGACGTGGTGTGGGGCAAGATGATTGTGAGCTAGTGTTAGCTAAATTACTGCGTCCTAATACCATGAAAGGGTTAGATGTTGCCGCTAAATTAGTAGCCGATGCGATGCATGCTCAGCAGCAAATATTAATCGTGGGTGACTTTGATGCCGATGGCGCCACGTCTACTTGTGTTTGTTTACTCGCTTTGAGAATGATGGGTGCGACTCAAGTGGATTATTTAATCCCTAATCGTTTTGACTACGGTTATGGTTTGAGTCCTGAAATTGTCGCTGTTGCCCACAGTAAAAAGGCGCAACTACTTATCACGGTTGATAATGGTATCTCGTCGATAGACGGCGTAAAAGCTGCCAAAGCTTACGGTATGCAAGTGGTTGTGACCGATCATCATCTTGCGGGCAAAATCTTACCCGAAGCTGATGCCATTGTTAATCCTAATCAGCCTGGTTGCCAATTTGCCAGTAAATCCATTGCAGGTGTTGGGGTCGCTTTTTATTTAATGACAGCAATTCGTGCAGAGCTTCGCAGCCGCAACTGGTATGCGGTGCAAGGTATTATAGAACCTAATTTAGCTGAACTACTTGATATAGTCGCACTAGGCACTGTCGCTGACGTGGTATCGCTAGACCCCAACAATCGTATTTTAGTTCAAGCCGGCTTACAACGTGTACGCGCAGGGCGTTGCCGCCCAGGTATTACCGCATTGCTAGAAGTTGCTAAGCGTGACCCGAGTAAGATTGTTGCTGCCGATTTTGGTTTTGCGGTTGGCCCAAGGCTAAATGCTGCCGGTCGCCTTGATGAAATGGCGTTAGGTGTCGAAACCTTATTGTGTGACGATATCATGCTTGCAAGACGAATGGCGGCTGAGCTAGATGGCTTAAATCAAGACAGACGTGACATTGAAGCAGGTATGCAGCAAGAAGCCTTGAAAAGCTTACAAGCTATAGCACTGGATGAAGCGACCCTGCCTTGGGGGTTAGCTTTGTTTCAACCAGACTGGCATCAAGGCGTTATCGGCATTTTAGCTTCACGTATAAAAGATAGATACCACAGGCCTGTGATTGCTTTTGCACAGGCGGGAAACGGCGAAATTAAAGGCTCAGCTCGCTCAATAAAAGGTCTGCACATGCGGGACTTACTAGAGCGGATTAATTCATTACATCCAGGTATTATTATCAAGTTTGGTGGCCATGCAATGGCAGCAGGCTTGTCTTTAAGGGCTGACGCGCTAGAGATATTCAAACAAGCTTTTGATGATGTTGTTCGAGATACCCTGGACTTTGAGCAGCTAACTGGAGAGTTAATGTCAGATGGCGAATTAGCTGCCGCTAACATGACCTTAGATACTGCTTTTATGCTGCGTAATGCTGGCCCTTGGGGGCAATCATTTGAAGAGCCGCTATTTGATGGTTGCTTCAATGTTGTGCAGCAACGTATTGTGGGCGAAAAACATCTTAAGTTATTACTTGAAACAGAGTGCGGTCAATTAATGCTAGATGGCATTGCGTTTAATGTTGATATGCAAACTTGGCCCGACGCGACGATTAAACAGGCTCGAGTGGTTTATAAGTTAGATGTGAATGAGTTTAGAGGTAATCAAACGGTTCAGCTTATGGTTGAGTATATTGAACCTATGTAAGTATTTTAGATCATATGCTTTGCTGGCAATAGCCAATCAAAGCAATTTGATTCAGTAAGTTATAAATTTCACATACAAAAAAGCCTCGCATTGCGAGGCTTTTTTGTTAATCACTTTATTAGTCGCTTGATGCCACCAATTTAAATATGGTGCCCGAACCCGGAATCGAACCAGGGACACGAGGATTTTCAATCCTCTGCTCTACCGACTGAGCTATTCGGGCGACGGGGTGCAATTTAAGGTTTTATAGTGTTTGAGTCAACCGTTTTTTATAAAAAAAGTTATTTTTCAACTCCAATGCTGAATTAAGCAGCGTTTAGACTAATCAATCAGCGGTCAGTGCTGCAAAAATATTCATTAATCATGAGTCATTTTACTGATATCTTTATGGCGTATTTATTTATCAACTTATCAACACGGTTAAAAAAACAGCCTCATAAAGAGGCCGTTTTAAATGAGTTAACTTAATTGAGTAATAATTAATTAACTAATTCGTTATTAGGAAAATTGGCTTTCATCACAGTTAACGTGTTTTGTTTTAACTTGTCTTGACCAAGTTCGTCATAGGCGGTAGCCATAATTTCAAGCGCAGACTCAGCCTCTGGTGTACCAGGGAATTTTTCTAAAACGGTTTGAGCGCGAACTGCAGCAGCACTCCAAGCATTCATTTTTATGTAATATCTTGCAACGTTGATAGAATAGCGCGCTAAACGGTTTTTCAAGTATTGCATACGCTTTTGAGCGTCAGCAGCATACTTGCTTTCAGGGTAACTTTTTATCAAGCGATCGAAGTCTTTAAAGGCATCTTGAGCGTTTTGAGGATCACGATCAGTACGGTCAATATTCATCATATCGTGAAATAAATAACTATCTGCCTGCATATTTGTTAAACCACGCATATAATACACGTAATCAATATTAGGATGAGTCGGATTCAGGCGTAAAAAACGGTCGATATTGGCGACACCTGAAGCAACATCATCCATTTTGTAATAAGCAAAGATCAGATCTAATTGAACTTGAGTTTTATGTGGGCCAAAAGGATAACGCGAGTCTAAAGCTTCTAGCGTTCGAACTGCTTTAGAATAGTTTCCTAATTCCATTGAGGTTCTAGCTTGAGAATAAAGTACGTCAGGAGAGGCTTTATTGGCAAACTCGTCATCTTCGGGACTGCTACTACAAGCGGTAATAGCGACTGAAAGTAATACTAGGGCGGCGCCTTTGGCTAATTTATACATACTTTAATTTAATTCTTTTATAAGTTGTGGTTAAGAATTTTTCCATTTCACGGTAAAATAGAAAACATCCGATTGTAACAGATACTACATTCACTTTGGACCCCAGAAAAGGGTTACGGTTCCTATGACACAAGAGATTAATCTAAAAAGCGAGATAACAGCAACACAAACAGGACAAAGAATTGACCAAGCATTGGCGATTATTTTTCCTGATTACTCGCGCACACGCATCAAAGAATGGATTTTATCCGGTGCAGTTACCGTAGACGGTATCATAGTCGACAAGCCGCGGGAAAAGATTTTTGAATCACAACTGATCGAAATCAACGCCAAGCTTGAAGAAGAAGTTCGCGCTCAAGCGCAGAACATCGCTTTAAACATTGTTTATGAAGATGATCACATCATAGTGGTCAATAAACCTGCTGGTCTTGTCGTGCACCCAGGTGCTGGTAATGCCGATGGTACTTTGATGAATGCATTATTGCATCATTGTCCTGATATTGAGCATGTACCACGTGCTGGTATTATTCATCGCCTCGATAAAGATACGACTGGCCTGATGGTGGTTGCTAAAACAGTTGAAGCGCAAACGCATTTAGTTGCCGCGCTTCAAGCCCGTGAAATTGTGCGTGAATACGAAGCCATTGTAATTGGTACTATGACAGCGGGTGGCACTGTAGATGAGCCTATCGATCGTCATCCTACTAAACGCGTACAAATGGCGGTAGTTAATGGTGGTCGTCCTTCAGTAACGCATTATCGTGTTGCGGAAAAATTCCGTGCCCACACTCGGTTACGTTTACGTCTTGAATCAGGCCGTACTCATCAAATTCGAGTTCACATGGATTATATTGGTCATGTGTTGGTTGGCGATCCTGTTTATGGTGGTCGTCCTCGTCCGCCTAAAGCCGCTAGCCCAGAGTTTTTTGATATATTGAAAAACTTTAAACGCCAAGCATTACATGCAATTCGTTTAGAGCTTGCGCACCCTATCACCTGTGAAATCATGAGTTGGAAAGCGCCAATACCTGAAGATATGTTGCTTTTGACTCAAGCAATGCGCATTGATACCGAATTAAACCCAATAGTGTATTTATAATTGTGTATTTATAAATGCTAAGACCCAATTGGCCTTTGCCTGAAAATGTAGCAATAGCGTTTACTGACCGACATGGTGGGAGTAGTTGTGCCCCCTATGACAGTTTAAACCTAGGATTACATGTAGGAGATAATCCTCAAACGGTATTGGCTAATCGGCGTCTACTTTTATCTTCACTTGCGTTACCTTGCGAACCTTTGTGGTTAGAACAAGTGCATGGTGTTGAAGTGGTGTGTATATCTCAAGTGGCTAATAGCACGAGTGTTCCTTTAGCGGATGGTAGTTATAGTGACCAATATGGCCAAGTTTGTGCGGTAATGACGGCAGATTGTTTACCGGTATTATTGTGTGATAAACAAGGTCGACAGGTTGCAGCTGTGCATGCCGGCTGGCGCGGTTTATGTGCTGGGGTTATTGAACAGGCTGTAAAGCATTTTTCAGTACCTGCATGTGAGTTAATTGCCTGTCTAGGCCCCTGTATTGGACACAGTCAGTTTGAAGTAGGAGCAGAAGTGCGCAGCGCATTTATGGCTCGCGCAGCTATTGATACTACTGATGTTGAACTTGAAAATGCCATAGCAGACTGTTTCATCCCTAGAGTGAATACAACTGATAAATATTTGGCTGATATGGTTGGTTTAGCAAAAGTGCGTTTACTTCAGCTAGGTATCGAAACCGTCTATAGTGCTGATGAATGTACCGTATTAAACAACGACTACTTTTCTTATCGTCGAGATAAGGACACTGGCCGTATGGCCTCATTGATTTGGCTAAAATCTTAATCTCACCGCTTTTTGTTATTTTGTATAAAAAATAATCCACTTTTTTACACCTCATCATACTTTGTTAGCTTGAAATCTCACTACTATGCCCCCATATTTTAGATAACAGCATATCCCAACGGATATCTACTTTTTGTATTAGATGTAGGAGGTTATATGAGACTCGACCGTATGACGAATAAGTTTCAAATTGCTATTTCTGATGCGCAATCATTAGCATTAGGACGGGATCATCAATTTATTGAACCTATCCATTTAATGATGGCTCTACTTAATCAAGATTCTGGCTCAATTCATCCATTACTGACTCAAGCGGGCATGCGTGTCAGTGCATTACGTTCAACTTTAAGCCAAGAATTAGAGCGCTTAGCACAAGTTGATGGAACTGGCGGTGATGTGCAGTTGTCGCAAGGCCTTATTCGCCTGCTTAATTTGTGTGACAAGCTGGCTCAGAAACGCAAAGACAAATATATCTCATCTGAATTATTCATTCTTGCAGCACTTGAAGGTAATGACGCGTTAGCTAAAGCGCTTAAAGATGCTGGCGCCACCAAAGAGTTAATGGAAAATACCATCCAACAAATTCGCGGCGGTCAAAAAGTGGATGATCCTAATGCAGAAGATCAACGCCAAGCGTTGAAAAAGTACACCGCCGACTTAACCGAGCGGGCAGAACAAGGCAAGTTAGACCCTGTTATTGGTCGTGACGATGAAATTCGCCGCACGATTCAGGTATTACAGCGCCGTAGTAAAAACAACCCAGTATTAATTGGTGAGCCTGGTGTCGGTAAAACTGCCATCGTTGAAGGGCTTGCTCAACGAATTGTTAATGGTGAAGTCCCAGAAGGTATTAAAAACAAACGGGTATTGTCTTTAGATATGGGGTCACTGATTGCAGGGGCTAAATATCGAGGCGAATTTGAAGAGCGCTTAAAAGCAGTTCTGAATGAATTATCCCAAGAAGAAGGCCAAGTGATTCTGTTTATAGATGAATTACATACTATGGTCGGCGCGGGTAAAGGTGAAGGCGCAATGGATGCTGGCAACATGTTAAAGCCCGCATTAGCCCGTGGTGATTTACATTGTGTGGGTGCTACAACCTTAGATGAGTATCGTCAATACATAGAGAAAGATGCCGCACTTGAGCGTCGTTTTCAAAAAGTGCTGGTGGACGAGCCTAGCGTAGAAGACACGATTGCCATTTTACGTGGTTTGAAAGAGCGCTATGAACTTCACCACCATGTAGAAATTACCGATCCCGCCATTGTTGCCGCAGCAACTATGTCTCATCGATATATTTCGGATCGTAAATTACCTGATAAAGCCATCGATTTAATTGATGAAGCTGCTTCAAGTATTCGCATGCAGATTGATTCTAAACCCGAATCTTTAGATAGATTAGAGCGCCGAGCTATTCAGTTAAAGCTAGAAGAGCAAGCGTTAGCCAAAGAAACCGATGATGCAAGTCGAAAACGCTTAGATCATTTGCAGGTCGAACTAAAAGATGTTGAATTGAAAGCATCAGAGCTTAATGAGATTTGGCATACCGAAAAAGCCGCATTGGCCGGTACTCAGCATATCAAAGCCGATTTAGAACAGGCCAGAATGGACATGGATGTTGCTCGAAGGGCTGGGGATTTAACCCGTATGTCTGAGTTACAATATGGCCGTATTCCAGAGCTAGAGAAGCAATTAGATTTAGCCTCTCAAGCAGAGATGCAAGACATGACATTGCTTAGGAATAAAGTCACCGATGTTGAAATTGCTGAAGTGTTATCAAAATCAACCGGTATTCCTGTGTCAAAAATGCTTGAAGGTGAGCGCGAGAAATTATTGCATATGGAAGATGCACTGCATGAGCGAGTGATTGGGCAGAATGAAGCCGTTGATGCTGTGTCCAATGCTATTCGCCGAAGCCGAGCAGGACTTGCCGATCCCCAACGTCCCATAGGATCATTCTTGTTTTTAGGCCCGACAGGTGTTGGTAAAACAGAGTTGTGTAAATCGTTAGCTAAGTTTTTATTTGATACCGAGTCGGCTTTAGTGCGCATAGATATGTCAGAGTTTATGGAAAAGCACACGGTTTCTCGCTTAGTCGGTGCCCCTCCAGGATATGTAGGCTATGAAGAAGGTGGCTACTTAACTGAAGCTGTGCGCCGAAAACCTTATTCGGTCATTTTATTAGATGAAGTTGAGAAAGCCCATCCAGACGTATTTAACATTTTACTGCAAGTGTTAGATGACGGCCGCTTAACCGATGGGCAAGGTCGTACAGTCGATTTTAAAAATACTGTGATTATTATGACCTCGAATCTAGGATCCGATCGTATTCAAGAAAGTTTCGGTCGTGTGACTTATGAGGAAATGAAACAAAGCGTTATGGATGTAGTGATACAGAATTTCAGACCTGAGTTTTTAAATCGGGTAGATGAGTCGGTAGTGTTTCATCCACTTGATGCTAGCAATATTAAACACATTGCCAGCATTCAGCTTGAACTGCTACGCAAACGTTTAGCTGAAAAAGAGTTTGATCTGCAAGTATCTGATGAAGCGCTATCGTTAATTGCTGAAGTCGGTTTCGATCCAGTTTATGGTGCAAGGCCATTAAAGCGAGCTTTACAGCAAGAAGTGGAAAACCCTTTAGCGCAAAAGCTACTCCGTGGGGATTTAATTCCGGGTAAAGTCATTCAAGCTAATGTTGAGCTGGGGAAATTGGTGTTTGTGCAGTAACTTCATCTTTTACTAGGTACATAAAGAAAGGGAGCATTTAGCTCCCTTTTTTAAATTTAGATTAAATTTCACTGCTGTGAGTCGTTAATTGCAAAAAAGCTTCACTCTTTGTTCATTCTCAGTTCTAGCCGCTTGCTTATCTTCTTCTGTCATAGCAACAACTTCACCGGTTTTAGGATCTTTTTTAGTGAGTCGATTATATGAGCCAAGTAAATCCATGCTGTGTTTAGCACTCTCACAGATT